>CASDTX010000027.1 GCA_949283695.1 uncultured Eubacteriales bacterium
AAGGGAGTGGATCAACCGCTTTAAAATTTTTAATTACCGGCATGCATATAAGTTGGTATTCGAATATATAGAAACATTTTATAACACGGTGAGGACGCACAGCCATTGTGGATATCTTTCACCAGATCAATACGAAGAGGAGTACTATGCAGTGTTAAATGAAAAGGCAGAAGCTTTAGCAGGGTGACTCAACGCAAAAAAAGGCAGATTTAATTTGTACTTTTTCTTGACATAGGACCACACGTATCATAGCGCTGCACGTCGACAGGACCGCATCAAGAGGCAGGCCATCAGCGGCTTCAACTTTTTTATGATTTTGGTCTTGACTTTAATACGAAATCGTATTACGCTGCAATACGATTTCGTATTAAAAGGAGGAGTTGCTTTGGATGAGAATTATGAAAGAGTACGGCGTATCATGCGTGCCACCAATCGGATTGACGGTGTGTATTACCTTTTGGCAAGGCATTATGGACTGAATGAGAATACACTGGCTTTTCTTTATGCGCTTGATGACGGTAAACCACATTCTCAGAAAGAGATCAGCGATGAATGGCTGATTCCGCGCACCACGATTAACTCGATTGTGAAAAAAATGATTTCTGACGGATATATTACTTTTACCGGGGAACAGCACGCAAAAGAGAAAATGATTCTGTTGACAGAAAAAGGGCTCGAATATATCAACAGACTGCTGAACGGTATTTATCTGGCAGAAGAGCGGGCAATTGTTGACACATTGGAGAATTATTCTCCGGAATTTGTTGAGGCATTAGAACATTTCAGTCATTGCCTGCGCACGGGATTTGATGAAATGGTAAAGAAGGAGGTCTGAAAAATGAGGATCATCACCATCAGCCGGGAATTTGGAAGCGGCGGGCGGGAATTAGGCAGACGCCTGGCCGCTGCACTGGGCGCTGCTTATAAAGAGATTGTGACAGAAATTGCCCAGAATATGAAAGTTGATGAAAGATATATTGAGCAGAAGTTAAACCGTGGATTTACACTGAATTATCCATTTACATTTCGGCACTCCTTTTCCTATATGGAGCCGGCTTCCCGGGATATGAGCAACATCTTTGCATTAATACAACAGACATTGATATAAAATCAGTTACATCATACATTGCAGATTACACAAATTACTGGTTTGAAAGGAACGGAATATGAGTATTCAATTATCCAGCCATTTTACTTATAAAAAGCTATTTTACTTTTGCCTTCCGCCGATTATTATGATGATCTTTACCTCGATTTATGGGGTTGTAGACGGCTTTTTTGTATCGAATTATGTGGGAAAGGTACCATTTGCGGCGGTCAATCTGGTGATGCCGTTTATTATGATACTTGGCGGCGTGGGATTTATGATTGGAACCGGCGGCAGTGCTTTGATTGCGAAAACACTGGGAGAAGGACATCAGGAACGGGCGAATCAGTATCTTACAATGTTGGTTAAACTTACGGTCGTCCTGGGGATTCTGCTTACGCTGATCGGCGTAATATTTATACGGCCGATCTCATATTTACTGGGGGCAACAGAAGCGATGATCGAAGACTGCGTTGTTTACGGCAGGGTCGTCCTGATGTTCAACACTGCTTTCATGCTGCAGAATGTGTTCCAGACATTTCTCTCTGCGGCTGAGAAACCGAAACTTGGTCTTGTGATTACAACAACAGCAGGCATAACCAATATGGTTTTGGATGCATTATTTATTGTTGTCTTTGAATGGGGTGTTGCAGGAGCAGCGATCGCGACTGGCATAGGGCAGTGTGTCGGGGGAATCCTTCCTTTGATTTACTTTATCCGGCCGAACAGCAGCCGTCTGCAGATTACGAAAGCGAAGATGGATGGACGAGCTTTGGTGAAGGCTTGTACGAACGGTTCATCAGAACTGATGAGCAATATTTCTTCTTCGCTCATCAGTGTGATTTATAATTTACAGCTTTTAAGGTTCGCGGGAGAAAATGGTGTGGCGGCATATGGAACAATTATGTATGTCCAATTTATTTTTATTGCGGTTTTTATTGGATATACAATCGGAACCGCGCCGATCGTAAGTTACCATTATGGCGCGGGCAATCATAATGAATTGAAGAACCTGCTGAAAAAAAGTCTTTTCCTTGTGAGTATAGCGGGAATCTCTATGATGGCCGCTGCATGGGTGCTTTCCGGGCCCCTGTCAAACGTGTTTGTCGGTTATGATGAGGAATTGTTTGAAATGACAAAGCATGCGTTTCAGCTGTTTTCGTTTTCCTTTATTTTGGCCGGCGTGAATATTTTCGCTTCCTCGTTTTTCACTGCGCTTAATAACGGCGCTGTATCGGCGGCGATTTCTTTCTTGCGGACACTTGTATTCCAGATCACGTCGGTTCTGGTTTTTCCCATTTTTTTGGGACTGGACGGCATTTGGTATTCCATTACGGCTGCTGAAGTTCTGGCGTTTGGTGTTTCAATCTTATTTATTCTGTTGAATCGTAAGAAGTATCATTATGCATGACGGCAGAGAATGTGAAAAGAACTGTTTAGAAACTGTTTAACAAATCCACGGATAATATTAAGCCTCCTGTGGTACCCTTTGGATCGAAAAAAGAGTACCACAGGAGGCGTATTTTATATGTGTGAGCATCAGTTGACAGGTTTATCGCAGAGCGAGGCTGCTCAGAGAAGAGCGCGCGGGGAGGGCGGAGACGGAGGGAGAACGATTACCAAGAGCCGCGGACAGATCGTGAGAGAAAATCTGTTTACGCTTTTTAACTTACTGAGCTTTCTGATCGCAGGACTCCTTTTGGCGGTGGGCGCATATTCGAATATGCTCTTTCTTGCGATTATCATTTCGAATATTGTGATTGGTACCGCGCAGGAACTGAGGGCCAAGAAGCTTGTGGATGAGCTGTCCCTGCTGAACCGTCCCCGCATCCGCGTGCTTCGGGACGCCAAAGAGCAGATCCTCGGGCAAGATGAAATCGTGATGGGCGATCTGATGGTGTTTCAGAGCGGTGATCAGATCTGCAGCGACTCGGCCGTGATCTCTGGAACAGTGGAGGTGAACGAATCCCTGCTCACCGGCGAGAGCGATGCGGTTGTGAAGGAAGCGGGAAGCCATCTGCTTTCCGGCAGCTTCGTGACAGCGGGGAAGGCTTATGCGCAGGTGGAGCATGTGGGAGAGGAGAATTACACCGCAAGACTGGCGAACGAAGTGAAAAAAGAAAAACAGGTGAACTCAGAACTTCTGGGCTCCATGCGCAAAGTGACCCATTTTACGAGTTTTCTGATCATTCCCCTTGGGGTGTTTCTGTTCGCGGAGGCTTTCTTCCTTCGGCACGAGGCGGCAGAGACAGCAGTTGTCTCTTCGGCGGCGGCGCTTCTGGGAATGCTGCCGAAAGGACTGGTGCTTCTGATCTCGGTCTCTCTGGCAGCGGGAGTGATCCGACTGGCGAAGATGAAGATCCTTGTTCAGAATATCTATTCATTAGAGACACTGGCCCATGTGGATACCTTGTGTCTGGACAAGACGGGGACAATCACGGATGGAAAACTGAATGTGCGGTCCGTGATCGCTCTGTCAGAAGTTCCGGAGGAAGAGGCCAGGCGGCTGGCGGGATCCTACATGAATGCCTGCCAGGATAATAACGCAACCTTCCAGGCGTTAAGAGCGGTATTTCAAGGAAGCGGGGCCTATGCACCTGCAGAACAGATCCCTTTCAGTTCGAAGCGGAAATGGGGCTGCATAAGTTTCGATCAGAAAGGAACCGTATTCGTCGGCGCGCCGGAACGCCTGCTGGGGGGACTGTCCGGGGATCTGGCGCAGGCGCTGGAAGAAGGGTACAGGGTGATCGCGGTCGGGTATGTGAACGAAGTATGGAAAGACGATACCAAGCTGCCGGAAGGAATCCGGCCTCTTTATGCCGTGATTCTTGAAGATACGATCCGTCCGCATGCGCGGGAGACGCTGGAATTCTTCCGGACAGAAGGAGTGGATGTGAAAGTGATTTCCGGAGACCATGTGAAGACGGTATCCCGGATTGCACAGAGAGCCGGACTCCACAGGTGGAAAGACGCAGTGGATCTGTCTGTATATGGCGGAGGGAGGCAAATTCGGGAGGCGGATTATGACTTGCTCTGCCGCAAATATGCCGTATTCGCGCGGGTGACGCCGGGGCAGAAACAGGAGATTGTCAAAGCGCTGAAACGACAGGGGTATCAAGTCGCGATGACAGGAGACGGGGTGAATGATCTGCTGGCACTTCGGGAAGCGGATTGTTCCATTGCTGTGGCTGATGGAAGTGAAGCCAGCCATCAGATTGCTCAGGTGTTCTTCATCAAGACCATTTATTCGGTTCTGGTCTCTTTGTTTTGCCTCTTTGCGAATCAGCCTTTCCCGTTTATTCCCATTCAGATCACGCTGGTAGACGCATGCATCGAGGCGTATCCGTCCTTCCTTACCATTCTGGAGTCAGATACCCGCCGGATCAGAGACCGGTTCCTTACGGCAGCGCTTCGGCATGCCGCACCGTTCGGGACGGCAGTGGCCGCCGAGATCGCTCTGATCAGCCTTACGGCAGCACTTCCTGAGGCGGATAAGCAGACGGTGATGTATGTGATTTTGATCGTGATCTCTATGACAGCGGTACTGAAGAGCTGTTATCCCCTCAGCCCTCTGCGGATCTTTGTCTGTGTTACGATGGTGATAGGGACATTTGGGGCATTGATGATACTGCCCGCACTGTTCAGGGTTACCAGGATCAGTGCAGTGATGGAGAGCTACATTCTGATCGGAGGCGGGGCGGCGTTTCTGCTGGCCCTTCTGTTAGAAATGTTTCTCAGTCTGAAAGACTATGGAAAAAGAAAAGAAACTGCGCTATGATAAGAGACAGCAGAAAGGGGCGAACTTATGTCATTGAAAAAGCGGATGTTCCGTTCGAATATGATGATTCTGTTTACTGCGCTGTTCAGTCTGATGCTGATGATTGTGGGGGTGCTGGTTTTCTTTGAGGATTCTCTGGAAAACCAGCTTGACACGATCAGTGAGACTCGGGTGGAGAAACATGCGGGAGAGGTGGCTCTTCTCATAGACAGCGGGGAACTCAACACCGCGGAAGAACTTCAAAAGGAAGTGGAGAAATGGGGCGGACAGACGGAAGTCTTTACCTTTCAGAAAGCGACTGTAGCCGGCCGGGAGCTGGAAGAGGGGGAAGGCTATCTTGTGGCGGCATATTTCCCGGAGGAAGACTGGATTGCTTCATCCCTGACTCCGTCTTTCTATGCATTTCTCGCGGCGATCCTTCTGGCGGGAACGGGAGGCATCATTCTGCTGCTCCTTCTGGCATCTGTATTTACCCGGCGTATGAACCGGATGGTTATGGAGCCGGTGGACCTTCTGAAAGCCGGGGCAGAACGTGTCCGAGACGGCAATCTCAAAGAAGATATCCAGTATCAAGGGGAAGAAGCGCGGGACAGAATGGGGCAGACGAGAAGATCCGGATCCGGGATCTTGTGGTGGAGCCCAGGACTTGGCGGGTGTGGAAAGGAGAGAAGGAAATCAAACTTCCCAACCGGGAGTTCCAGCTTCTGCGCTTTCTGGCAGAGAATCCGAATCTGGTGTTTTCGAAAGAAGAGTTATTCGAGAAGATCTGGGGATATGATTATGTGGGTGATGCGGCGACGGTTTCCGTACATATTAACCGTCTGAGAGAAAAGATCGAAGATGATGTTCGAAACCCGAAGCTCATCGAGACAGTGTGGGGAGCCGGATACCGAATGAACCGGCCGTGAGAAGGCCGTGAGAAGGCCATGAGAAGGCGGTGACCGCAGGCGGTGGCGGTTCCGCAGATGGGAGGAATGTGAGATGTGGCTTATTTATGCGGTGGGATCTGCTTTTTTTGCAGGTGTGACATCGATTCTTGCAAAGTGCGGAATCCGGAAAACGGATTCGACTGTGGCGACAGCGGTGCGTACGATCGTGGTACTGCTGTTCTCCTGGGGGATGGTGTGGATCGCCGGTTCCGGGGATCAGATCGCCTCGATCAGCGGAAGAACACTTCTGTTCCTGGTTCTCTCGGGAGCTGCTACAGGCGCTTCCTGGCTGTGTTATTTCCGGGCGCTTCAGCTGGGGGATATCAATCAGGTCGTGCCGATCGACAAATCCAGTACCGTACTGACGATCCTGCTTGCCCTTGTTTTCCTGGGGGAAGGTATCAGCATCCCGAAAGCGGGGGCGGCCGCGGTGATCGCTGCCGGAATCTTCCTGATGATTGAGAAGAAAGACACCCCGGAAAGCGGCAAAGACAAACCGGCTGGCCGTCAGGATGTGAAGGGCAGAAAGCCAGGCTGGATGCTCTATGCCGTGGGTTCTGCGGTCTTTGCCAGTCTGACGGCCATCCTGGGGAAAGTAGGGATCAGCGGTGTGGAGTCGAATCTTGGAACTGCTGTCCGCACCTGCGTGGTGCTTGTCATGGCATGGATCATGGTGCTGGTGACGGGAAAGCAGCAGGAAGTCAGACATATCGATAAGAAAGAACTTCGGTTTATCTGCCTTTCGGGGATTGCGACGGGAGCCTCCTGGCTCTGCTATTATCGGGCGCTTCAGGAGGGCCCCGCAAGTGTGGTGGCACCTGTGGATAAACTAAGTGTTTTGATTACAGTGACTGTTTCTTATTTTGTGTTTGGAGAGAGACTGAACCGGAAAGCCCTGGCAGGACTGGCGCTGCTGACGGCTGGGACTGTGGCAATGGCAGTTCTGTAGAGCATTTCTGCAGACGGGAGAGATCTTTTTTCGAAATTTGAAGAAATTTTACAAGCCGCCAGGTGATGATAGTGGTACACTACTACAATAACAAAAGGAAGGATGAGACATCGTATGGAAACTAGAAAGACAACTGGACATTTGGCGGCATTGCTGACGATTGTGATATGGGGGACCACATTTATCTCTACGAAGATCCTGCTGGTGGATTTCCGGCCGACGGAAATCCTTTTTTTCCGTTTTGTGATGGGGGTTGTGACTCTGACGGCTGCATATCCGCGGAGAATGAAGATCAGGGACCGCAGGCAGGAGCTGACGTTCGCGGCGGCGGGACTTTGCGGAATCTGTCTTTATTACCTGCTGGAAAATATTGCACTGACCTTTACCATGGCTTCTAATGTGGGTGTGATTATATCGGTCGCTCCGTTTTTTACAGCCATATTGGCGCATTTATTTATGAAGGCAGAAGAGAAACTGGGAGTGCCGTTCTTTGTCGGATTCGCTGTTGCGATGGCGGGGATTATCTTGATCAGCTTCAATGGTTCCAAACTGCAGCTCAATCCGATCGGAGATCTGCTGGCGGCTGCGGCCGCACTTGTGTGGGCGTGCTATTCTATACTGACCAGAAGAATCAGCAGTTTTAGCTATCCGGTGATTCTTTCTACGAGAAGGACATTTTTCTACGGGATATTGTTTATGATACCGGCATTGTTCTTTCTTGATTTCGAGCCGGATATCTCACGGTTTTCTGATCTGACGAACCTGCTCAATATTTTATATTTAGGATTGGGGGCTTCCGCGCTCTGTTTCGTAACGTGGAATTATGCGGTGAAAGAACTTGGGGCGGTAAAGACCAGCGTATATATTTATATGGTTCCGGTGATCACGGTAGTGACGTCGGTTCTGATCCTGCACGAACCACTGACGCCGCTTGCGGGATTGGGGACGATTCTGACTCTGGCAGGATTGTTTTTGTCAGAGCGCAAGACGAAAGAGACAGAACCAGGAGAGCTTGAGCCGCACCATTCGGAAAATTGCACCGATATTAACGATATTCGATAATGTGATTGACATTATCGATATTCGATGTTATCATAAAGATAGAAATATCGATATTCGATAAAAGGAGCGGAAAGATGGCAAGAGAGAAGTTTCAGACCTTGACAGAACAGATGTTTTATATCCTTCTCTGTCTGCGGAATGAATGCTGCGGTATGGATATTATGGCAAGTGTCGGGAAAATGACCGATGACCGGGTTACGATCGGACCGGGAACGCTGTACAATCTTCTGGAGCAGTTTTCGGAAGCGGGGATGATACGGGAGACGAAAGTAGAAGGGAGAAAAAGAAGTTATATTCTCACAGAAAACGGGAAAGAAGTTCTGGCGGCAGAGTATCGGAGGATATGCAGACAGGCCGAAGATTACAGACAGGCTTTTAAGGAGGTGCGGGGAGATGAAGAATGGAAAGTTTGAAGTTGCATTCTATACGTTTTATGATCATACAACGATGGAAACACATTTTGAGAAGATGGCTGCAAAAGGCTGGGCGCTTGACAGAATGGGGATTTTCTGGCATTACCGCAGGATAGAACCGGCAAAGCTGCGGTATGCGGTGGGATACTTCCCGGGCGGGGGAATCTACGGACCCGTATCTGAGGGAGAAATGACTTTCGAAGACTACTGCGCAGAGGCAGGATGGAATCTGACTGCGGAACACGGTGAGATTAAGGTGTTCTGCAATGCAAATGAAGATCCGGTGCCTCTGGAAACCCAGGCAGATATCCAGGTGGAGAACATCCGAGAGGCCTCGGAACGGGCGGTATTTATAAGAGCAGCAGCAGCGTTAATCGGGTGGGTCGGAATCCTGTGGTTTCTGGCGTCCGCTGTATTTGACAGTGTCAAAACGCTTTCCAGTGGTCTGGGCTGTACCTGGGCGGTGTTGTTTCTGTGTTTGGGAATCAGCAGTACGGATGAGCTGATTACGTATTATCGCTGGTATAAGCGCGCGAAAGCCAATGCCGACAGAGATCAGAGTTTTACTCCTACGTGGAGCCACCGAGGGGTTCAGGGGGCAGCGCTGACAGCTTCTCTGGCGGTGCTTGCGGTATGGGCTGTTACAGTAGGCGAGACCGGCAGGCTTGCACTTCTGATATTTGGAACAATCTGGGGATTGTATTACCTGACAGATCTGATTCGAACCCGCATGCGAAGAAGGGGTCTCCCGACAGTGGCAAACATTGCCGTGAATTTTACGGTTGTGGCTGTGGTTACAGCAGGAGTGATAACAGGATATTTTCATTTCACGGATCAGGATTCTGTGGACGGCAGACAATATTATGATCATAACGGATTCAGATGGAGCCAGGAAGAGGATGTGCTTCCATTGGCGCTGGCAGAACTGAAGGAGGGGGCTGCTCCGCTGGAGGAAGAGCTGTATACAAAAACCTACAATACCCAGCAGAGTCTGCTCTTGTCCCGGCTGTCGGCAGAAGAGTCCGGCGTGTATGAATCCTCGGGAAACAGAGAGCCTGAAGAATATTACATGCAGTATATTGTGGCGAAAGTTCATCTGGATCTGCTGTATGACTATACCCTGCATTCTATGCTCCGTACTTATGCCGGAGAGGAAGCGTGGACGGCTGCAGAGGAATGGGAGCTTCCGGACGGAACGGCCGGCAGGGCCTATCAGCTGTCCTATGAGCGGCAGGAACAGAGAATCTGCAGATACGTAATCTGTATGCAGGATCGCGTGGTGAAGATGGACCTGAGCTTTGAGCCGGATGCGGAGCAAAGAGCTCGGATGACAGAAAAACTGGCAGAAATATAAATGTCGGCGCATCAGGCCGTGAGTGTAGGACAGTGGTGCCGATAAGAAAATGAAGTGAAAATAGTGCACAAAAAATAAGAGCAGTCAATTGGTAAAAAGTAACGAAATTATCTGAAAGTAAATTTAAATTGTTCCATTTTATGTAAAGATTGTGCTAAAATGAATACAGCAAGCTGTGAAGAAAGGCCGTTACAGGATTGTATCGGTCTTTCTTTGGCAATACTGTTAGCAGCAGCCCCTGTAAAAGCGGGGCAGAGACAACGGCAAAATAGATTTTGAGCGCATGCGGTACAGAAGGAGGATTAGAATGCTCAACAGAGGAGAAGCGGTTGTTTACAAGTGCAAAGGATTGTATAAGGTGGAAGAAATTGGTACGCTGGATTTTTCATTTGCAGAAGGGGGGAAGCTGTATTATACTCTGCAGTCTGTGGAGGATACTGCAGACCGGGCATACGTGCCGGCAGATGACGAGACGAGGATCCGCCGTCCGGTCAGCAGACAGGAGGCGATGGACCTGATCGAACGGATGCCTGCGATCGAGATGCTGCAGGTGAAAAACGAAAAGTTCCGGGAGCAGGAATATAAGGCGTGTATTGCGGATTACTGCCCGGAAAACTGGATCAGAGTGCTGAAAACAGCTTACAACAGAACGAAAAGCAGAGGGAGTATCACCAGTGTTGACCGAAAATATCAGACTTTGCTTGAGCATGCCCTGTTTAGTGAATTATCGTTCGCGCTTGGAATTCCGGCCGGACAGGTGACGGAATTTATCAGAGAGCACACGGAAGGCGCGGCAAAGGCTCAGTGATGATCCTGTCTTGCTAAAATAACAGTCACATGATATACTTCTCCTGACAATATTATATTTTTAGGAGGAGTTATTTTTTATGGACGGAGACCCTGCGGGGAACACAGTTTTATTCGATCTGCTGCTGCTATTGTTTTTCACATTGATGAATGCTTATTTTGCCGGAGCTGAGATGGCGGTTGTTTCGGTCAACAAGAACCGCATCCGCAGTCTGGCAGAGGAAGGAAACAAGAAAGCGAAAGTTATCGAACAGCTTTTTGATGATTCAACGAAGTTTCTCTCTACGATTCAGGTCGCGATTACGTTTGCGGGATTCTATTCTTCCGCATCTGCAGCGGCAGGCATCGCACCGGTGCTGGGAGCGTGGATGGAGAGTCTTGGGATTCCGTACAGTGGTTCCATTGCACACAATGCCGTGACGCTGATCCTGATGTTCTTTAATCTGGTGTTCGGTGAACTGGTGCCAAAGCGGATTGCGCTTCAGAAAGCAGAAGCCTTCTGTATGATGACCGTGATGCCGATCCACTATATTTCGATCCTATTATCGCCGTTTATCAAACTGCTTGCGGTTTCAACAAAGCTGGTGCTGAAGCTGCTTCGCATGAAGACGGAAGACCAGGAGGAGGCGGTCACGGAAGAGGAGATCAAGGCACTTCTGAAGATGGGAAATGAAAGCGGTACCTTTGATGACGATGAGCGGGAGATGATTGATTCCGTTTTTAAGTTTGATGAGAGAAATGCAAGAGAGATTATGGTTCCCAGGCGTGATGTGGTGACCATTGACATCGAGGACCCGTTTGAAGAGCTGATTGATGAGATTCTGGAAAGCAGACACAGCCGCATTCCGGTGTATGAGGAAAGCATTGACAACATAATCGGAGTGCTTCATGTGAAAGATGTAATGATTGAACTGCGCAGGAACGGCCTGGAAAAGATCAATGTCCGTCAGATGCTTCACAAGCCGTTCTTTGTACCAGAGACGAAGGAGGCGGACGAGCTGTTCCGTACCATGCAGGAAACCCGTCATCATATGGCGATCCTGGTTGATGAATACGGCGGATTCTCGGGGATTGTGACGATCGAGGACCTGGTAGAAGAGATCATGGGAGAGATCAACGAAGAGTATGAGGACGTTGTTCCTGAGATCGAAGCTGTCAGTGAAGATGAATATCTGCTGGACGGTTCGATACTCATTGATGAACTGAATGAGGAGCTGGGACTCAGACTTGAGACGGAGAATTATGACACTCTGTCCGGCTATCTGATTGAACATCTGGGGCACATACCTGCGGATGAAGACAGAGATGTGATAGAAGTTGAAAATCTGGTGTTTACCGTAGATGAGGTCAAAGATAACCGGATCAGCAGGGTAAGGCTTCAGGTGCTTCCGGTTCCGGAAGAAAAGGAAGAGGAGACCGGAAGAAGAAAGCTGCGCCATATGTCCGAAGACGAAGAGGATAAAGATTGAAAGGAGATACAGTGATATGAAAGTGCTGTCAATTGAAGAGGAACTTAAGAATAATTCTTATCCCGGAAGGGGAATCATTATCGGGAAATCGCAGGACGGTACGAAAGCGGTGACTGCCTATTTTATTATGGGCCGCAGTGAAAACAGCAGGAATCGTATTTTTGTTGAAGATGGCGAGGGAATCCGCACCCAGGCGTTTGACCCGTCAAAGCTGACAGATCCCAGCCTGATTATCTATGCGCCGGTGCGTGTTCTAGGAAATAAAACGATCGTGACAAACGGGGATCAGACGGATACGATCTACGAAGGAATGGACAGACAGCTTACGTTTGAACAGTCACTGCGTTCCAGAGAGTTCGAGCCTGACAGCCCCAACTATACCCCGCGTATCTCCGGGATTATGCATATCGAGAATGGAACGTATAATTATGCCATGTCGATCCTCAAGAGCAATAACGGCAAGCCGGACGGCTGCTGCAGATATACATTCGCGTACGAGAATCCGGCGGCGGGAGAGGGCCATTTTATCCATACCTACCTGTGTGACGGGGATCCGCTTCCGAGTTTTGAAGGGGAGCCCAAGCTGATCAGCGTGCCGGACGACATGGATGCGTTTACAGATCTTCTGTGGAACAGTCTGAATGAGGAAAATAAGGTCTCCCTTTTTGTCCGCTACATTGATATTGAGACAGGAGCATACGAGACAAAGATCGTGAATAAGCATCAGTAAGATTTCATTAAGAAGGAGCGGATGAAGAGATGAAAGAATTAGAATTGAAATATGGCTGTAACCCGAATCAGAAACCGTCGAGAATCTATATGAACGATGGCAGCGAGCTTCCGATCGAGGTCCTCTGCGGGCGCCCGGGATACATTAATTTTCTGGATGCATTCAATGGATGGCAGCTTGTTTCCGAGCTGAAGAAGGCGACGGGGCTTCCGGCAGCTACATCCTTTAAGCATGTATCGCCGGCGGGAGCAGCAGTCGGACTTCCTCTCACAGAAACATTGGCCAAGATTTACTGGGTGGATGACCTGGGAGAACTCTCTCCGCTGGCATGTGCGTATGCCCGTGCAAGAGGAGCTGACCGTATGTCTTCGTTCGGGGATTTTATTGCGCTGTCGGACGTATGCGATGTGGATACCGCAAGACTGATCAAGAGAGAGGTGTCAGACGGAGTGATTGCACCGGGATATGAGCCGGCTGCGCTGGAATTGCTGAAACAGAAGAAAAAAGGCAACTACAATGTGATCCAGATTGATCCGGATTATCAGCCGGCGGCACTGGAGCGCAAGGAAGTGTACGGCATCACATTTGAACAGGGCCGCAACGAGCTTCACATTGACAAAAACTTCTTCTCGAACATTGTGACAGAGAATCAGGAACTCACAGACGCGGCGAAGATTGATCTTGCTATTTCTATGATTACACTGAAATATACCCAGTCTAATTCTGTCTGCTATGTCAAAGATGGACAGGCGATCGGGATCGGCGCTGGGCAGCAGTCCAGGATTCACTGTACGCGTCTGGCCGGGCAGAAGGCAGATAACTGGTGGCTGCGTCAGAGCCCGGAGGTTCTTGGACTGCAGTTTAAAGATGATATCAGACGCGCAGACCGTGATAACGCGATTGATCTCTACATCGGCGAAGAGTACATGGATGTTCTTGCGGACGGTGTGTGGGAGAACACGTTCAAAGTGAAGCCGGAAGTCTTTACTCGTGAGGCGAAACGCAGCTGGCTGGATAAGATGACAGATGTGTCATTGGGATCAGACGCGTTCTTCCCGTTCGGAGATAATATTGAAAGAGCTCATAAGAGTGGGGTGAAATATATCGCACAGCCTGGTGGATCGGTGCGGGATGACAATGTCATTGCAACCTGCGACAAATACGGCATGGTGATGGCGTTTACAGGAATCCGTCTGTTCCATCATTAAGAAACACCGTTTCGCGGCAGGCGGGATTTAAACAAGAAAGAGGATAATGATATGGTATTAGAGACGAGAAGCCCGGAGGAGACTTTCCGTGCCGGTATGCGTCTTGGCGAAGCGGCGGTGCCCGGTCAGGTGTTTACCCTGACCGGGGATCTTGGCGTGGGGAAAACTGTGTTCACACAGGGAGTCGCCAGGGGACTTGGCATCCAGGAGCCGGTCAGCAGTCCTACATTTACAATTGTTCAGGTGTATGAAGAAGGGCGTCTGCCCTTCTATCACTTTGATGTATACCGGATCGGAGATGTAGAGGAGATGGACGAGGTCGGCTTCGAGGATTACGTGATGGGGGAAGGCGTCTCTCTGATTGAATGGGCGGATCTCATTCGGGAGATCCTTCCGGAGAAACGCACGGAAGTTGTGATCGAGAAAGATCTGGAACAAGGATTTGACTACCGGAAAATCACGATAACTGAGATTGGATAGAAAGAAGCGTTGCAGAGTATGAGAGTTTTGGCAATCGACAGTTCGGGACTGACAGCCACGGCGGCCATTGTGGAAGATGAACTGACAGTCGCGGAATATACAGTGAATTATAAGAAGACGCATTCGCAGACTCTTCTGCCTATGATTGATGAGATCGTGCGGATGGTGGAAATGGATCTTACTTCAGTGGATGCCATTGCTGTGGCGGGAGGTCCTGGATCATTTACCGGACTCAGGATCGGCTCTGCCACTGCGAAGGGACTTGGGCTGGCGCTTCATAAGCCGCTGATCCACGTGCCGACAGTAGATGCGATGGCCTATGGCATCTACGGGTGCGAAGATCTCATCTGTCCGATCATGGATGCAAGAAGAAACCAAGTATATACAGGACTTTACAGTTTTGTACCGGAACCTGTTTCAGAGGGAAGCATGGAGACGAGATACAAGTTCCAGGTGATTCGGGTGCAGATGGCAGTGTCTGTGGAGGAACTGATCCGGCGTCTGAATATCTATGGACGAAAGGTTGTATTTCTGGGAGATGGAGTGCCGGTTTACCGAGAAGCACTGCTTGCAGGACTTCAGGTACCGTGTTCCTTTGCGCCGTCTTTTCTGAATCGTCAGAGAGCGGCAGCAGTCGGGGCGCTGGGGATAGAATATTTCAGAAAAGGTATGTACGAGACAGCGGCTGAGCATAAACCGGATTACCTGCGTGTGTCTCAGGCAGAGAGGGAACGGGCTGAGCGTGAGAGAAATGCGGCTCCGCAGGTGCGCAGAATGACGATGGAAGACGGAGCGGCAGTGGCTGAGATGGAGCATCAGCTCTTTACAGATTCGTGGAGCGAAAAGTCTGTCCAGGAAACATTGAGCCAGCCGAATAGTATCTGCTTTCTGGCGGAAAAGGCAGGACGGACAGCCGGGTATCTTCTGGCCTACACAGCGGCGGATGAAGCGGAGATTGCACGGATCGGAGTTATGAAAGAGTTCCAGAGGCAGGGGGTAGCCCGTGTGCTTCTGGATGAGCTGGAAAACTTATGCAGATCAGAAGGCACGAAGAGGATCCTGCTCGATGTGCGCTCCGGCAACGAGGCGGCCCGTGCGCTCTATGCAGCTGCGGGGTACCGGGAAGATGGAATCCGCCAGAAGTTTTATGAGAATCCGCAGGAGGATGCGGTTCTGATGAGCCGCAGTGTATGAGCTGAAATCTGGAAAAGCAGAGCTGATACCGGCAGCAGTTCCCAGTAGGAATCGAAAGGCTGTTCCGTTATACTGTAAGCGAGACCAATAGAATAACGGTTTATTACAGGAGGATGATATATGCGCCAGTATCAGTTAAAAGAAACAAAAGAAATAAAAACAATTATTTGTAACTGCTGTGGAAAAGAAGTGCCGGTGATCAATGGATGCCCAAGAGAGGGCGTGTTCAGCGTGGATTATGAATGGGGCTATTTCTCGGATAAAGACGGGGAAAAACACAGTTTTGACCTGTGCGAATCATGCTATGACAAGATGATCAGGGGCTTCCGGATACCGGCAGAGGTGACTGAGTAGAACCGGTACGGACGGTGTCCGCGCCGGATGCGCAGAGAATGAATGTTGAAGGAGAAGGATCAGAACAGAGGGACGATATGTTAGATGTATGCTTGCTTGGATGCGGCGGCATGATGCCGCTGCCTTACCGTTATCTGACAGCACTGATGACCCGTTTTAACGGGAGCAGTCTGCTCATTGACTGTGGGGAAGGAACCCAGATCGCGGTGAAAGAAAAGGGATGGAGCTTTAAGCCGATCGATGTAATCTGTTTTACACATTATCACGGAGATCATATCAGTGGACTTCCGGGACTGCTTCTCACGATGGGAAATGCGGACCGCACGGAACCCCTGACCCTGATCGGTCCGAAAGGACTGGAACGAGTGGTGGGCTGCCTGCGTGTCATAGCGCCGGAGCTTCCGTTCCCGATTATTTATAAAGAGATCGAAGGAGCGGAACAGACGTTTGAACTGAACGGATACCGTATTCGGGCATTCCGTGTAAACCACAATGTCCTTTGCTACGGTTATACACTGGAGATTGACCGCGCCGGCAGGTTTGATGCTGCGAGGGCAAAGGAACAGCAGATTCCGCTGCAGTACTGGAGCAGGCTCCAAAGCGGAGAGACCATACAGGAGGGAGAAGAAGTGTACACTCCGGATATGGTACTGGGACCGCCGCGTAAGGGGCTCCGCCTGACCTATACGACAGATACGCGTCCTACAGAGTCGATCCGAAAGAATGCGATGGATTCCGATCTTTTCATCTGTGAAGGAATGTACGGCGAGAAGGAGAAGGCAGCCAAAGCTGCGGAATATAAGCATATGACATTTTATGAGGCGGCACAGCTGGCCCGGGACGCCCGGGTGAAGGAACTGTGGCTGACGCATTACAGCCCGTCGCTGACGAGGCCGGAACCGTATATGGAAGAGGTACGCAGGATCTTTCCGGCAGCAAAACCAGGGAAAGACGGGATGTCGGCGGAGCTGGTGTTTGAAGATTGAGAGGCATGGTATGAAAGAAATTAGAGATATCAATATCCTGGCGATTGAGACATCGTGTGACGAGACCGCGGCGGCGGTGGTCCACAATGGAAGAGAAGTGCTGTCCAATATTATATCCTCTCAGATAGACCTTCACAAATTATATGGAGGAGTGGTTCCGGAGATCGCATCCAGGAAACATATTGAGAAGATTAATCAGGTGATTGAGGAAGCGCTGCGGGAAGCGGATGTAACACTGGATGATATTGATGCAGTGGGAGTGACCTATGGACCAGGTCTGGTGGGGGCGCTTCTGGTTGGAGTGGCTGAGGCAAAGGCGATTGCTTATGCTAAGAAACTGCCTCTGGTAGGCGTGCACCATATCGAGGGACATATTTCGGCAAATTATATCGAACATCCGGATTTGGAACCGCCGTTTCTGTGCCTTGTGGCATCCGGCGGACACACCCATCTTGTCTGCGTGCGGGAATACGGGAAATATGAAATCCTTGGCCGGACCAGAGACGACGCTGCGGGCGAGGCTTATGATAAAGTGGCCAGAGCAATCGGCCTTGGTTATCCGGGAGGTCCGAAGATTGACCGCATTGCCAAAGAAGGAAATCCTGATGCTATTCGGTTCCCGAAAGCGCATATCGAAGGGGTAGCCTATGATTTCAGTTTCAGCGGTTTGAAATCAGCTGTACTGAATTATATTAGCGGATGCAGAATGAAAGGGGAAAGCTTCGATCCTGCAGATCTCGCGGCCTCTTTCCAGAAGGCTGTAGTAGAGGTTCTGGTAGAGAATTCGATGCGTGCGGCAGAAGACTGCGGAATGTACAAGTTCGCGATCGCAGGCGGGGTGGCGTCTAATACTGCTCTGAGAGCAGCGATGAAGCAGGCGTGTGAAGAGCGGTCCATCCGCTTCTATCATCCATCACCTGTGTTCTGTACAGACAATGCGGCAATGATCGGTGCGGCAGCTTATTATGAATATCTGGCTGGAACCCGGCATGGCTGGGACCTGAATGCTGTACCGAATCTGAAACTGGGTGAGAGACAGGGAAACCTGACGGAGTGGCAATAACACGAAAGGGTGCTGAGAGATGGAAAAAAAGCACTGCACGGCAGTTGTACTGGCTGCCGGAAGCGGAAAAAGAATGGGAACAGCGGTTCACAAACAATATCTGCTCATAGATGAGAAACCCGTATTATACTATTCTTTGAGAGCATTTCAGGATTCGGAGCTGATTAACGAGATCATTCTTGTGACAGGAAGAGAGGAAGAAGAGTACTGCCGCAGTCAGATTGTAGACGCCTATGGGATCTCAAAAGTAACGAAGATTGTTGCTGGCGGCAGGGAACGATATCATTCTGTATGGAATGGTCTGCAGGCTGTACGTCAGGCGGGGTACGTCTATATTCATGATGGCGCCAGACCCTTCGTGGATGAAGAGATGATACGCCGCGCGTACGAGTGTGTGAAAAAAGAAAGCGCCTGCGCGGCCGGAATGCCAGTAAAGGATACGATCAAGATCGTAGATGAAAAAGGGTTCGTAGAAGAAACACCGGAACGCAGCAGGGTGTGGCTTGTCCAGACTCCCCAAGTGTTTAATACAGATCTGGTGATACATGCGTATGCGCTTCTTATGGAGAAGGAAAAGGCTGTGCAGGAAAGCAGCGAGAAAGATACCGGTGAAAACATTGTTGTGACAGATGATGCAATGGTTGTTGAACAGATGACGGGACATCCGGTAAGGCTGTTTGAAGGAGCATACGAAAACATTAAGATCACAACCCCGGAAGATTTGGAAACTGCTGAAGTTTTTTTGAAAAGAAGGTGTTGACAGGCGGCATAAAGCTGTGCTAGAATAATGACCGTCGCACAGAGGAAAAATAAATACAGAATATGTTCGGCAGTATATATGGAGAGGTATCGAAGTGGTCATAACGAGGCGGTCTTGAAAACCGTTTGTCCGAAAGGGCGCGTGGGTTCGAATCCCACCCTCTCCGTTATGGAGAAGTACCCAAGCTGGCCGAAGGGGCTCCCCTGGAAAGGGAGTAGGT
>CASDTX010000028.1 GCA_949283695.1 uncultured Eubacteriales bacterium
ATGGATCGCTTCCAGCGCTGCTCCCGGGTCCTCACATGCTTCCAAATGGATCGTGATAATATCAGCACCGCAGGAAGCAAATTCCTTCACATACCGGATCGGTTCTGTTACCATCAGGTGCACATCCAGCACCTGGTCTGTAGCCCCTTTCACAGATGAGAGCACCGGCATGCCAAACGAAATACTCGGGACAAAGATCCCATCCATCACATCAAAATGAATGTACTGAGCCCCTGCCTCCTCTGTCTCTTTCAACTGTTCTCCCAGGATCTTAAAATCCGCCGAAAGCATTGACGGCGCCAAAATATTCTCACTCATCTAATACCTCTTTCTTTCCTGTAATTCCCGGTACATCATTACATAATCCTCGTACCGGATCCTGTGTATCTTTCCCTCGTCTGCCGCCTGCTTGACCGCGCACCCGGGTTCGTGAATATGCCCGCATCCGTTGAACCGGCATTTCCCTTCATAAGGCGCGAATTCAGGGAAGCAGTATTTCAGGTCTTCTTTTTCCATATTGCCTGCATAAAGAGAACTGAATCCCGGCGTGTCCATGATGTAGGACTCATCTCCCAGCATGATCAGTTCGGAATGTCTTGTCGTATGTTTTCCTCTCTCAATCTTGCGGCTGATGCTTCCCGTCTCCATCTTCACTCCACTCTGGAGCCGATTGATCAGTGAGGATTTTCCCACACCGGACGGACCCGCAACAGCAGTCGTCTTCCCCTGCAGGAGTTCTTTCAGCCTGTCTATATTTTCCTCTTTCTTTGCACTTGTGAATATAAGCGGATAACCACAGTTTTCATACACGGCCTTCAATCCTGCGATTTCCGCGTCCCCTGCAATATCCGCCTTGTTAAAACAGAGTATTGCCGGGATTTCCTTTGTTTCCATCATAACGAGGAAACGGTCGAGGAGATTAAAATGCGGTTTCGGCTTTGTCACCGCGAACACGACCAGCGCCTGGTCGATATTCGCCACGGCCGGGCGCACCAGCTCATTCTTCCTCGGAAGGATACGCATGATATTCCCTTCCATATCTTTTTCATGGGTGACTTCCATCTCCACATCGTCCCCCACAAGGGGTTTGACCCCGTCTTTTCGGAAAATTCCTTTTGCCTTACACTCATAAACACCGGATCCTGCTACATGAACGTAGTAGAATCCGGCAATTCCTTTAATGATCTTACCCTGCATTTTTCAGTCTTTCTGTTTACTGTCTCTCGGATCAGTCCCCCGGCACTGTCCCTTATTCCTGTTCTGTGCCTCCGCCGCCGGTATCTCCCGTATCTTCAGGTCCCAGGCTCACCCAGTAATATACAGTGCTGCCCTTTTCAATCTTCACGCCCACTTCCGGATTCAGCCGGCAGACCGTTCCTTTCGGATAATCGCTGTACTGCTCTCCTCCGTATACCGCCGTGAGCCCGGCTTCACTCAGCATCTGCTCTGCTGTCTCCGGATAAGATCTCAATACATCCGGCACCTCTACTGTCTGCGTCTTTGGTCCAAGACTCACCACATAGCTGACCGTGGATCCCTTTTCAACCGATGTTCCCGATTCGGGGCTCTGGGAAATGACATTTCCCGCGGCAACTGTATCACTGTAATCCTGGCTTGCGCTTCCGACAAGTCCCACAGCAGCCAGCGCAGACTCCGCATCCGCAGAACTGCGGTTCCTAAGATCCGGCACTTTCACTTCTTCTTTCCCAAGGCTGATCACGATCGTAACACTGGTTCCCTCATCGACCTCTGTATCCGCTGCCGGGTCGGATGAGATCACATTCCCCGCGGCAATGGTATCACTGTTCTGGGGTTCTCCCTTTGTTACCTTCAGCCCGGCATCCTGGAGAATCTTCTCCGCATCCGCCTCGCTCTTGTCCACTACATTGGGAACCTTCACTTTCTCTGCCGGCTCGCCGCTGCTGATCACCACAGTGACCGTTGAATTTTTCTTTACCTTTTTGCCCGCTTCCGGATCCTGGCTTTTGATCTCCCCTTTAGCGTAATCATTGGAAGGCTCTTCTTCCGCCGCTTTCTCAATTCCAAGATCGTGCTTCTGCAGTTCATCCTTTGCTTCCTCATATGTCATGCCGCGCACATCCGGCACTTTGACCGTCTCGTCCTTTGTCGCCGAGATCCCCGGTCCCGAAAAGAAGCCTGCCGCATTCCCGACCAGGAAAAGGACGAGCAGGGCAATAACAACACCTGCCACGATCATCAGAATACGCATGATCCGCTTAGTATCAGGATTCACATTGTTCTTCCTGCCTCTTCGGTCATACTGCCCCTGACGCCTGCCGCGGGGACGGTCATCCTCATCATCGTCTTCATCCTCATCATCGTCATCGTAATCATCATAATCGTCATCAGCATAACCGCGTCCGCGTCCCTGTACCTGTTCCAGCTCTGCCGTTGACATGACCATCGTGCGGTCCGTGTCTCCCCCTGCTGCTCCCAGGACAACAAAATCCCCTTCAGGGTCCACAAGAGAACGTTTCAGGTCAAGCAGAAGCGCGGCGCAATCGGGATAGCGAAGTCCCGGATTTTTCTGGGTACATTTCATAATGATGCATTCCAGGCTGTATGGGATATCCGGCACTTCTTCTGCCGGAGATTTAATTTCTTCCTGAAGGTGTTTGAGCGCCACAGATACCGTAGAATCACCGTCAAACGGCACATGCCCCGTGATCATCTCATACATGGTGATACCGATGGAGTAAATATCACTCTTCTGGTCAACCACTCCGCCTCTCGCCTGCTCAGGCGATGTATAATGCACAGATCCCATAACGCTGGTGCTGATCGTCTGCGTAGCTGTCGTCGCACGGGCGATACCAAAATCTGTGACCTTAACTTTACCGTCTTTTGAAATAATAATATTCTGGGGTTTGATATCCCTGTGTATGATATGCTGGTTGTGAGCTGCCTGAAGACCTGTCACCATCTGGATCGAGATGCTGATCGTCTCCTTCGCTGAAAGCCTGCCTTTCTTCTCGATATAGTCTTTCAGCGTGATTCCTTCCACAAGTTCCATAACCATGTAGTACAGACCTCTGTCCTGTCCCACGTCATAGACATTGACTACGTTCGGGTGCATCAGCCCCGCCGCCGCCTGTGCCTCGCTCAGGAACTTTTTGATAAATACTTCATCTTTGCGGTAATCACTTTTGAGCACTTTGATCGCCACATACCGGTTCAGTTTATGGTCTTTGCCCTTATAGACATCTGCCATTCCGCCGGAACCGATACGTCCCAGTATCTCATACCTCTTGCCTAAATAAACTCCTTCTCTGATCATAATACACTCACCTCATCTGCGAACGGTTCAATCAGGACAATGCCGATATTGTCCGTACCGCCGTTTTCTTTTGCAGCATCCACAAGAGCCTGCCCTGCTTCGACGATGTCTCTTCCTCCCTGGACGATATGGAAGAGTTCCTCATCCTCTACCATATTGCTGAGTCCGTCTGTACACATCAGTATGATGTCTCCCCGTTTCAGACGGTGTTCATAAAAATCTACATCTACATCTGCTTTGGCGCCGATTGCCCTTGTGATGATGTTTTTATCCGGATGGTGCTTGGCTTCCTCCGGCTTAATGCCTCCCAGACGCACCATTTCCTCCACAAGTGAATGGTCCTTCGTAAGCTGCTGTATTCCCTGGTTGATAAGATACAGACGGCTGTCTCCCACATTCGCGAAATACATCATCTGGTTCATGATCGTTGCAGCGACCACGGTCGTTCCCATCCCCTTGAGGTGTTCATCGCGGGATGCTTCTTTGATGATCTCCCGGTTAGCTGTTTTGATCGCCCCTACAAGGCACTTCTCCACATCCTCGCCCTCGCTCATCTTAAGCTCCCGCCTGAGCACTTCCACCGTATATTTTGACGCATAGTCGCCTGCCTGATGTCCGCCCATTCCGTCTGCCACCACGAACAGGTTCTGGAGGATGCCCAGCGGTCTGTCTGTCGTAAAGACATAATCCTGATTCACCTGTCGCACCATTCCCACATCTGTTATCGCAAATGTCCTCATATCCGTCTCCTTAATCCTGTCTGTTGTGGCTCTCCTGATCAGCCCTCTGCGCATAGCGGCGCCTGAGCTGACCGCAGGCTCCATCGATGTCAGAGCCCATTTCCCTTCTTATAGTAACATTTATTCCGCTTTTTTCAAGGTTATTTTTGAAATTCAGGGCATTTTTCCTGCTCGGACGAACGAAATCACGCTCCCGGACCGGATTCACCGGAATCAGGTTCAGATGGCAGTTCCGGGGCTTCAGGATAGCTGTCAGTTCCCTTGCGTCTTCGTCTGTATCATTGACTCCGTGCACCAGGCTGTACTCAAATGTAACCCTGCGCCCTGTCTTCTCAAAGTAAGTATCACACGCCGCAAGCACTTCGGAAAGATCATATTTATTTGCCACCGGCATGAGCTTCCTCCGCTTCTCCTGAGTAGATCCGTGCAGAGACAGCGCGAGCGTGATCTGAAGCTTTTCCTCCGCAAGTTCAAGCATTTTCGGAACAATGCCGCAGGTAGATACCGTGACGTTTCTCTGACTGATATTAAGTCCGTGCTCATCTGTCAGGATGCGAACGAATTTCAGGAAATTATCATAATTGTCAAGAGGCTCCCCGGTGCCCATGACTACCACATTATGCACTCTTTCTTTTGTGATCTTCTGGATCTGGTAGATCTGCCCCAGCATCTCTGATGCAGAAAGATTTCTCTTAAGCCCGCCGATCGTGGAGGCACAGAACACGCACCCCATCCTGCACCCGGCCTGGGAAGAGATGCACACTGAATTCCCATGCTTATACCTCATGAGGACACTCTCCACCATATTCCCGTCATACAGGCGGAACAGAAATTTATTCGTGCCGTCCAGCTTCGACACCTGTCTTTCCTCCATGATGACCGGTAAGATCTCATACGCCTCCTCCAGACGCTGCCTTAAGTTCTTTGAAAGGTTCGTCATCTCGTCGAAGCTGTCCGCCAGCTTCACATGAAGCCAGTCATAGATCTGCCCAGCCCGGAATGGTTTCTCGCCCAGCTCCTGTATCTCTGTCCTTAAATCTTCATATCCCTATGCCCGGATGTCCTTTTTCATGTCTGTTTCTTCCTTTTTATAAATCTCGCGATAACAAACCCG
>CASDTX010000029.1 GCA_949283695.1 uncultured Eubacteriales bacterium
AAGTTTCTTTTGGATTCTTCGTTCTTTTCTGCCCATTTCAACCTCACTGCGAAAAAGTTTTTTGCCATAATCTTATTTTCGCAGTGAGGCTGTGTATTTTCAACAGATTTTAGTGCGAATTATTTTTACCTGTCAAAACTGGGAAGAAACTGTGAAGAGGATGTGAACGGTGCCTGTCACCTTTGCAAAGGTGACAGGCACCGTTCACATCCTCTTCACAAAAAAACGAAGCGGCATTTTTTCCGCTTCGTCCTTTGTCTTTCACTGATCTTGATTTGATTATTTTCTGAGTCCAAGTCTCTCGATCAGGGAACGGTATCTTTCGATATCTACTTTCTTTAAGTATGCAAGAAGTCCTCTTCTCTGGCCTACCATTTTCAGAAGTCCTCTTCTTGAATGGTGATCCTTCGGGTTTGCTTTGAAGTGCTCTGTCAGCTCATTGATGCGTGCTGTCAGAATCGCTACCTGTACTTCCGGAGATCCTGTATCTCCTTCGCTTCTTCCATACTCTTTGATAATTGCCTGTTTCTTTTCTTTTGCGATCATTGTTTTTCCTCCTTAATGATACTCTGTTTAACCGCCTGGTATTAAGTAATGGTTGGAGTGTTCCGATTACCGAACACCGGCTGATCTCTGTAACCTCGGTTAGTATAGCACAGCAGTCCTCAGATGTAAAGCGGAATTTCTCAATGGAGCTGAAAGAATTCCTCTCCATACTGCATATCTTTCATCACCTGCGTCTTCAGTTCATCCAGTGACCCGAACTTGATCTCCGGACGCTCGAAGCCGCAGAATTGTGCTGTGACTTCTTTTCCATAGGCATTCCCTTCATATCCGTAGACAAATACTTCCAGAAGCCTTCTGTGTTCATCTGTTACTGTAGGTTTTATTCCGGCATTTCCCACGCCATAATACCATTTTCCGTCGATTTTCACTCTGCAGGCATACACGCCGAACCGGGGAAGGATCTTTTTTGGCTCAGGTTCTATATTCATAGTTGGGAACCCCAATGTCCGTCCCAGCTGTTTGCCGTGCCTTACTTTTCCTGTCAGCTCGTAAGGATACCCCAGCAGACGCTCTGCCAGTTTCACGTCCCCCTGGGAAAGTGCATCTCTGATATAGGTGCTGCTTATCACCAGATCCTGATACCGCTCTTTCTCTACGACATCCACTGTATACCCGTATTCTCCCGCGAATTCCTCCAGCATCTGCACATTGCCGCGCTTCTGGCAGCCAAAAGAGAAATCTGTGCCGACGACTACATGAGCCGCATGGAATGTCCCGCAGAGGACCTCGCGGATGAAGGTTTCGGCCTCCATATTTCTCAGTTCTTTCGTAAACGGAACCTCCACCAGCCAGTCCACCTGGTCCATGAGACGCTCTCTGCGCTCCTGCTTTGTCAGCAAGGCTTCCCGGTGCATATCGAACGCGCATACAACACTCTCACATTCTTCGGATGCATACTCCCGTATCAGGTTCACCAGTTTCTGGTGTCCCCGGTGCAGACCGTCGAACTTTCCCAGAGTCACTGCCGTCTTCTTTGTCCCGTGAAAGGATTCAATCCCTGTAATTTCTTTCATGTCAGCCTCTTCCATCCTCTTTCTCTGCTATCCTCTCCGCCGCTCTTCCACGCCGGTGCGCGCGATTCTATCCCTGTCTGTGAAGTGATTCTGGATCCAGGAACATTTTCTCCAGCCGGAGCTCTCTCCTCTGCGCGTCGCATCGGTAGATCCCGATGAACCTTCCCTCTCTGTCATAGACTCTGTACCTCTGATCCGGGCTCAGGGCCCCGCCGGATCTGTTCTCCCGGGTCACCGCGCCAAAGCTCAGAGGATTCCCGTTATACGCCAGAGCCGCCGCCCCCGCTTTCACGGTCAGAGCCTCTTGCTCGGCAAATACTTCATCCAGCGGAATGAGGAGTTCTCCCAGCCGCCCCTCCTGCACTGCCTTCTCTACCTGGTCCAGACGCAGACTGCTGCTGATAGAGAATCTCCCCACCCGGGTGCGCAGCAGCGATTCCATACAGCCGCCTGTCCCCAGCTTCTCCCCGATATCGTGGCACAGCGTGCGGATATAAGTCCCTTTCGAGCAGTCCACGGTCATCCGGATCCTCGGGATACGAATCTCACTGATCCGGATCTCATGAATCTTGACTCTGCGGCTTTTACGCTCTACGACTTTGCCTTCTCTCGCCAGATCACAGAGCTTCCTTCCTCCGACTTTCAGAGCCGAATACATAGGCGGGATCTGATCATACTCCCCGACGAATCCGCGGATACACGCTTCCGCCTTGCCCGCGGTGATGCCGGATACACTCCTCTCTTCCAGAATCTGGCCGGAGATATCCTGCGTATCCGTGGACCTTCCGAGAAGAAGAACTGCCTCATAGGTCTTGTCCTTATCTGTCAGAAGATCGCAGACCTTGGTCGCCCGTCCGAGACAGACAGGAAGCACTCCCTCCGCATCCGGATCGAGAGTGCCTGTATGTCCGATTTTCTTCTGTCCGACAATTCCCCGCAGCCTTGCCACCACATCGTGAGAAGTATATCCTTTTTCTTTATATATGTTCAGTATTCCGTTTATCATTACTTTTTATCCTGGTCCTCGCAGTGATCCAACTGAAGGGCGATTCTGGCAGTGATATTATTGATCACATCATGGCTGGAACCTTTCATCGTCACTCCTGCCGCACGGACATGGCCGCCGCCGCCGAAATGTCTGGCGATCACACTTACATCTACTTTTCCCTTGGAACGCAGGCTTACCTTGAATGTCTGCGGTTCTGTCTCGTGAAGGAAAATCGCCACTTCCACGCCTTTCGTCTGTCTCAGCTGACTTACGATTCCTTCCAGATCCGCAGGCTGCGCCTGGAAGAATTCCATAGAGCGCTTCCGGATAACGGAGACGATACATCGTTTATCCATGATCAGCATGCTCTCAAGAAGTGCCCGGCCCAGGATCTGATTCTGTATGTAGGTCTTCGCATAGTAAGTCTTATCAATGATCTCGCTGCCGTTGATCCCTTTGCGCATCAGCGCCGCGGCGATCTCCATCGTCTCCGGGGAAGTACAGGAGTACTGGAACACGCCTGTGTCATGCGCGATTCCCATATAAAGTGCCTCAGCCACAGGTTTGCTGATCTTCTCCGGATCCAGCAGAGTATACACCAGCTCTGACGTGGAGCTTGCATCCGGTTCTACATAATTGTCGTCCGCGAAGGCTTCATTGCTGACATGGTGGTCAATGCACAGTGACGCCTCAGCCTGGCTGAACAGCGGAGCGGAAAATCCCAGCCGCTTGATATCCCCGCAGTCCAGAGCGATGAAAAGATCATACACCTTTCCTTCCGGGATCTGTGTCTTCACTTCATCCGTCCCCTGAATCATGCGGTACGCCTCCGGAATCTCTTCCAGATAAACATCCGCGCTGATCTGGGGATACTGTTCCTTCAGGTAGAGATACAGTCCCATACAGGATCCCACACAGTCGCCGTCCGGGCGGACATGTCCGCCCAGCGCAACGCTTCTTTTCCCTTCTAAAATATCTTTCAATTCAATCATCATGCTTACACCTCAGCTTCATTATCCAAACTCTTAGTTACCTCATTGATTTTTCTGCTGATATTTACTCCATATTCAATCGACTGATCCACAATGAATCGGATCTCCGGGGTATTGCGCAGATTGATCCTGTGGGCCAGCTCGCGGCGGATATATCCCTCCGCGCTCTGGAGACCCTTGATCGTATCTTTCTGCGCCTTCTCATCACCGAGAACGCTGATATATGCCTTGCATGTCTTCAGATCCGGAGCCACTTCCACAGCCACCACAGAAGTCATGGGCGCAACTCTCGGATCCTTGATCCCGTCGCGCAGGATATTGCTCAGCTCTCTCTGGACCTCAGCGTTCACTCTTGTGTTCTTGATACTGTTTTTTCTCATTGCTGCTCCTTCTTTCTGTCAGTAGGGTTATTTTCTCTCAATCTCGACCATCTTGTAGGCTTCTACCTCGTCGCCTTCCTTGATGTCGTTATAATTCTCAAATACAAAGCCGCACTCGTATCCGGCTCTTACTTCCTTCACATCATCCTTGAATCGCTTCAGAGATGCCAGCGGTCCGTCAAATACAACGATTCCGTCACGGATCAGGCGGACCGAACAGTTTCTCTCAAAGATCCCGTCTCTGACATACGCACCCGCGATCGTTCCGACGCCGGAAGCCTTGAATGTCTGGCGCACTTCTGCGTGGCCCAGCACTTTCTCCTCGAAGATCGGATCCAGCATACCTTTCATGGCAGCCTCTACGTCCTCGATGGCGTTGTAAATGACCCTGTAAAGTCTCAGATCGACGCCTTCCCGCTCCGCGATATCCTTCGCCGTCGCATCCGGACGCACATTGAATCCGATGATAATCGCGTTGGAAGCAGATGCCAGGATCACATCTGACTCATTGATCGCGCCCACGCCTCCGTGGATAACTTTGACTACGACTTCCTCGTTGGACAGCTTCAGAAGACTCTGCTTCAATGCCTCGACAGAGCCCTGTACATCCGCCTTGACAACGATATTCAGCTCTTTTAAGTTTCCTTCCTGGATCTGGCTGAACAGATCGTCAAGCGACATCCTGGACTTTGTCTCGTCCAGAAGCTTCACCTTGTTCTGCGCGATAAAGGTATCGGCAAAGTTTCTCGCCTCACGCTCAGACTCGCATCCCACGAACACCTCTCCTGCGTTCGGCACATCATTTAAGCCAAGGATCTCCACCGGCTTGGACGGACCTGCTTCTTTCACTCTGCGGCCCTTGTCATCCATCATGGCACGTACACGGCCGTGTGCACTTCCTGCAGCAATGGCATCTCCCACATGAAGCGTACCCTTCTGAACGAGCACAGTTGCCACGGAACCTTTGCCTTTGTCAAGTTCTGCCTCGATCACAAGGCCCCTTGCCGCACGGTTCGGATTTGCTTTCAGCTCCATTACCTCTGCAGTCAGCAGAATCATCTCCAGCAGCTCCGGAATCCCTTCTTTGGTGTGTGCGGATACCGGCACGAACACGGTACTTCCGCCCCAATCCTCAGGGATCAGTTCATACTCGGTCAGCTCCTGTTTGACACGTTCGATATTGGCACTTGGCTTATCGATCTTATTGATGGCCACGATGATCTCCACACCGGCTGCTTTCGCATGGTTGATCGCCTCCACAGTCTGCGGCATCACGCCGTCATCCGCTGCCACAACAAGGATCGCGATATCCGTAGAGTTGGCGCCTCGCATACGCATAGCCGTAAACGCCTCGTGTCCCGGAGTATCAAGGAATGTGATCTTCTCACCGTTGATCTCCACCACATACGCTCCGATGTGCTGGGTGATTCCTCCAGCCTCGCGATCCGTGACATTGGAATGGCGGATTGCATCCAGCAGGGACGTTTTTCCGTGATCTACGTGACCCATGACACAGACAACCGGCGGACGTTTCACCATCAGGTTCTCATCCTCTTCCTCCTCTTTCAGGAGTTCTTCGATCACATCCACGACTTCTTCTTTCTCGCAGAGCACCTCGAAGTCCATCGCAATCTCTTCCGCGGTATCAAAATCAATCTCCTGATTCACAGTCACGATCTTCCCCTGAAGGAACAGCTTCTTGATAATCACAGAAGGCGTGATCTTCATCTTGTCAGCAAGCTCTTTGATCGTCAGGACATCCGGAATGGTGATCTGTTTGATCTTCTCTTCCTTCTTCTCCTCCTGCTTCGGCTGCGGCTTCTTCACCTCCGCTACCTGTTTCTGCTTTCTGCCCTTCTTGCTCTTGCCTTCGAAGGCCTCGTCTCTATATTCTTTCTTCTTATTATCACGCTCTTTGTCTTTCGCCTTATTCCTCTGGCTCTTCTGCTGCTCTACAACAGAGGAGCTCACATCGTCGCGGCGCACATCCCGTCTGTCGCCCCGCGGTCCCTGACCTCCCGGACGCTGATCGCGGTCACGGTCACGTCCGCCTCTCTGATCTCTCTGGTCCCCGCGTGCCGGTCTTCCCTCGCCGAACGGACGGCCCTGGCCCCGCTCTCCGCGCGGCGGACGGTCTCCGGACGGTCTTCCGTCTCTGCCCTCTCCCGGGCGGCCTCCCTGGGGTCTCTCGCCGCGCGGCGGACGGCCTCCCTGGCCGGATCTCTCCTGCCGTTCCTGCCGGGCCGGACGATCCCCTGCCGGACGTGGATTCTGAGAAGTTCTCTCCCCACGGGCACCCTGCGGTGCTCTCTCTGCCGGTCTCTCTTGGCGAACCGGGCGATCCCCTGCCGGACGGTCTCCGGACGGACGAACTTCTGCCTGCCTGCGCTCCGGCTGTCTTACCTCTGCCTGACGTTCTGCTGCCGGGCGGTCCGCTGCCGGATGTCCCGCAGCCGGACGAACTGCCTGGCCGGGTCTCTCTGTGCGCACCGGACGGTCTCCTGCCGGTCTTCCCTCTCCGGCCGGACGTGCGCCGGACGGCCTTCCCTCAGCAGAGCGCGCAGTCTGCGGACGTGCTCCCGGCTGTCCCGGACGGTTTCCTGCCGGGCGTGCCCCGCCCTGCCCCTGGCGCTGCGCCGGACGGCTTCCCTGAATCCGGCTGCTGTTCTTAGAATTCTGCGGACGGATCACAAAGGCCAGGTTCTTCTTCTTGGGAGCTGCGTCCTTCTTCTCTGCGGAATCTGCCGGTTTCTCTTCGCTCTTCCCGGCCTTTGCCGCTCCCCTTTCCCTGCGGATCTCTTCCACTACTCCGTCCTCCAGCATACTCGTGTGGCTCTTCGCATCCACATGTTTCTTCTGCAGGAGCTCCATGAGTTCTTTATTGTCAAGCCCAAGCTCCTTTGCAAGTTCTTGTACTCTCATTTTCGTCATATTTCAACTACCTCCTTATGCAATATCCTCTCGATTTTTAAGCTCTCTTTGAATCCCGTCTGCAAATCCTTCGTCCAATATCGCCAGAGATGCACGGAATTCTTTTCCCATTGCATGCCCTAAGGTATCTTTATCTCCGTAAAAACAAATTGGAACCTTATAAAATTTACACATATCGCGAAATTTCTTCTTTGTATTGTCTGATGCGTCTGACGCAATGATCACAAGGCAGGCTCTTCCTGACTTCGTCTCACTCTCCGTCATGGCCTCGCCGCTTGCACATCTTCCCGCTTTCACTGCCAGCCCGATCAGGGACAGGATCTTATCACGCTTCGCCAATCTCACCCATCTCCTTTTCCAGTCTGTCATATACCTCCTGCGGGATCTCCTGCTTAAAGGAGCGCTCCAGCCCCCGGCTCTTCACCGCCTTCTGAAAGCATTCCACGGATCGGCACAGATATGCTCCGCGTCCGTTCTTTTTTCCTCCGGCGTCTGCCACGAACTCCCCCTCTTCCGTCCTCAGAATCCGGATCAGTTCCTTCTTAGGCTTCATCTCACCGCATCCCACACATTTTCTCATGGGAATCTTCTTCTTTACTGCCAAACAATTCACTCCTTTAAGCTCTTACTCTTCATCCGTCTCAATAAACTCGATCTCTTCTTCATTATCCTCCCAGGCGCTGTCTATTCCTTCCGCATCATCGTAAGCCGCATATTCCCCGTTCTCATCGTAAGCTTCCTCGGAATAGTCGTCCTCATAATCACCGGTATATCCTTCTTCCCCGACAAGGCCCATCTGCTCCATATAGTTCTCCGGCAGATCCCCTGCCTCAATCGCCTGCGTCTCGCTCTTGATGTCGATCTTATATCCGGTCAGGCGGGCTGCCAGGCGGGCGTTCTGTCCTTCCTTTCCGATGGCAAGAGAGAGCTGATAATCGGGCACGATCACGCTGGCAATCTTCTCTTCCGGATCAGCCATAACCGAGATCACCTTGGCCGGGCTCAGCGCATTCTCGATCAGAAGCGCCGGGTTCTCATCCCAGTTGATAATATCGATCTTCTCGCCTCGCAGCTCTTTCACAACCGCGTTTACTCTGGCACCGTTCATACCCACACATGCGCCCACAGGGTCTACATTCGGATCATTGGACCACACCGCCATCTTCGTACGGGATCCCGCCTCTCTGGCGATGCTCTTGATTTCTACCGTACCGTCTCTCACCTCGGCCACCTCAGCCTCGAACAGCCGCTTTACCAGCTCCGGATGAGTCCGTGAAACAAGGATCTTGGGTCCCTTCGGTGTATTTTTCACTTCGACTACATATAATTTAATACGCTCCGTGGGCTCAAAATGTTCCGTCTTAACCTGCTCGTTCTCTGTCAGCATCGCGTCCGCTCTTCCCAGATTGATACTGATATTTCTTCCCACATAGCGCTGTACAACGCCTGTTACAATATCTTTCTCTTTCTCAAAATACTGGTCAAATACAACCTTGCGCTCTTCTTCCCGGATCTTCTGAAGGATCAGGTTCTTGGCATTCTGCGTCGCGATGCGGCCGAACTCCTTCGAATGTACCGGAACCTGGGCCACGTCGCCGATCTGAAGGGCAGAGTCTAATTTCTCCGCATCTTCAAGGCTGATCTCCAGGGCCGGATCCATGACCTCATCCACAACTTCTTTCTCTGCATATACTGCATAATCGCAGGTCTCTCTGTCCATGATTACCTTGATATTGTCCGCGGTACCGAAGTGGTTCTTGCAGGCGCTGATCAGGGAATTCTCAATCGCATCCATCATCACGTCCCTGCCGATATTCTTCTCTTTCTCAAGGATTGTCAATGCTTCCATTAACTCTGTGTTCATTCTTATCTTCCTCCTAAATAAATTCAAAAATCCAGAGCCAGACGGATCAGAGCGATCTGCGCCCTCTCAAATGTCTGTTCCGTGTCGTCTTCATATGTGATCGTCACGGTTGACTCATCATACCTCGTAAGAATTCCCGTAAATTCCTTCTGGCGGTCAATGGCCCGGTAAGTCCTGATCTCCACTTCTTCGCCGATGCTCCGCTTGAAATCCTTTTCCTTCTTCAGCGGTCTGCCCAGACCAGGAGAACTCACTTCAAATACATAGGAATCTTCAATATAATCTTCCCTGTCAAGGATATCAGAGAACCGCCGGCTGACTGCCTCACAGTCGTCCACAGTAATGCCGCCGGGCTTGTCGATATAGGCCCGCAGATACCATGTGCCCCCTTCTTTGACATACTCTACATCCACCAGTTCAAACTCAAGCTCTGTCACAATCGGTTCCAGAAGCTGTTCTGTCTTCTGTTCATATTCCTCTCTTCTTGACACGCTGCACTCCTTCTCCTTTCCTTCTTTGATCCGGGCGGTTCAAGGTTCCGCCGCTTTGCATCTCTGTGTACATTTACGGAAATCCACATCAACAAAGAAGAGTGAACTCTCGTTCACTCTTCTGCCGGATTCCTTATGTAACTATAAGGAACTGTATCACCTTTTTCCAGATAAATCAAGTACTTTATGAAAATTTTGTGTAACCGTTCACCGTGATTTGATCCCGGTACCATCCCTTCTCGCCAGTTTCAGTCTGTTTAAGCTTACTTCCCGGCCGCCGAAAACAGCCTTCGCCTCCGTGCCTTCTTCGAAAAGCCAGACCTGCTCCAGCTCGTCCTTCTTCTGCAGGCGGATTCCTCTTACGCCCACAGCCGCCTTCTTCTTCACCGGCACCTCTGCGGCCGGGAACCGCAGGAAATATCCGTTCTTCGTCTGCAGCACCACGTTCAGGCTGTCCGTGATCACCTGCACACAGATCAGCCGGTCTCCTTCCTGGAGTTTGGCCGCGGCCACCGTGCGCTTGGAAACCTGGAACTCGCTTCCTTCCACCTTCTTCACCATTCCCTGAGCCGTGGCGAACAGAAGGCGGGCGAACCGCATCTGCTCCGAGTCACAGACCATCACAATCTGTTCCTCACTGCTGGAATAATTGCTGACATTGTCAACCGGGGTTCCCTTGTCTCTGAATTTCCCGTATGGCAGATCCAGAACCCGCACCTGGTGCATCCTGCCCGTGTCCGTAAAGATACAGAGCCTTCCCGTATTCAGACAGGGAACCACGTACTTATTCTCACTGTCCGCAGCTTCTTTGTTTCTCTCATAGACTGAGAGATCCACGGTTCTGGCATACCCGAACCGATCCATGAGGAAGACCACTTCCTGCTCCTCGATCTTCTTCTCCTCGAAGACCGCTTCCTCCGCATTCTCCACCACGGTACGGCGTTTTCTGCCGTATTCCTTCTTATAAGAATCCAGTTCTTCTATGATCACGCCGGCCATGGAATCATAATGATTCAGAATATCCTCATAGCGGGCAATATTCTTCAGTGTCTGCTCATGCTCTGCACGAAGCGCCTCGACTTCCAGGCCGATGAGCCGGTACAGACGCATCTCCAGGATGGCCGTGGCCTGACGCTCTGTAAACCGCAGCATGGAAGCCATCTTCCGGGAGATCTTGGATTTGAATGTGATATTGTCAGTCACACCATTTACCAGACAGGCTCTTGCATCCTTGACAGACTTGCTGCCTCTTAAGATCTCAATAATCAGGTCAATGACATCGCAGGCCTTGATCAGCCCTTCCTGCACTTCACGCTTCTCCTGCTCCTTCTTCAGCAGGGTCGTGTACTTTCTGGTCGCCAGTTCGAACTGGAAGTCCACGTGATGTTCAATGATCTGTTTCAGTCCCAGAGTCTCCGGCCGGCCGTCTGCCACTGCCAGCATGTTCACCCCGAACGTGTCTTCCAGGCGGGTCTTCTTATAGAGCATATTCTTGAGATTTTCCGCATCTGCCCCACGTTTGAGCTCCAGAACGATCCGGATTCCTTCCTTGGAGGACTGGTTGGAAATATCCACGATATCCGTGGTCTTCTTCGTCTCCACCAGATTCGCCACGTCGTTCAGGAACTTGGAAATCCCAGTGCCGATCATCGGATAGGGAATCTCACTGATCACGAGCTGCTTCTTTCCGCCTTTGAGCTCTTCTGTCTCCACTTTGCCGCGGATCTTGATCTTCCCCTGGCCAGTCTCATAAATGTTCACAAGATCGTCTTTATTCACGATGATCCCGCCCGTGGGGAAGTCCGGCCCCTTGATATATTTCATCAGCTGCCTGGTGGTCACGGCGTCGTTTTTGATATATGCTTTGACCGCGTCTATCACTTCTCCCAGATTATGCGTAGGGATACTGGTAGCCATCCCCACGGCGATTCCCTCCGCGCCGTTGATCAGGATGTTCGGCACCCGCACGGGAAGAACCAGAGGCTCCTTCTCCGTCTCGTCAAAGTTGGGCCCGAAATCCACCACGTCCTTGTCCAGGTCTCCCAGACAGACTTCCTGTGTAAATTTCGTAAGTCTGGCTTCCGTATAACGCATGGCCGCTGCGCCGTCCCCCTCGATGGAACCGAAGTTTCCGTGCCCGTCCACCAGGATCTGCCCTTTCTTGAACTCCTGTGCCATCACCACAAGGGCCTCATAGATCGAGCTGTCCCCGTGGGGATGATACTTACCCATGGTATCCCCTACGATACGGGCGCATTTCCTGTAGGGTCTGTCATAGCGGATCCCCAGCTCGTACATATCATAGAGCGTTCGCCTCTGCACCGGCTTCAATCCGTCCCTCACGTCCGGCAGGGCACGGGCAATGATCACGCTCATCGCATAATCAATGTATGATTTCTTCATAAGTTCCGAGTACTCGGTTCTTATGATCTGTGATTCACTGTTCATGTTCTGTCTCCTTTGTCACGCCGGCGGTTCCCGGTCCGGGCCGCCGCGCGGTACCTAAATATCCAGCTCTGCCTCTGTCGCGTTCTCGTAGATGAACGCCCGTCTGGGAGGCACTTCCGTCCCCATCAGCATCTCCGTCACGCTGGAAGCCATCCTGGCGTCCTCGATCTCCACCAGCTTCAGGAGCCGGCGCTCCGGATCCAAAGTTGTCTCCCAGAGCTGCTCCGCATCCATCTCGCCCAGACCTTTATATCTCTGAAGGGTGAATGGCCCGGAGTGGGTCTTCCGATACTTCTCCAGCGCTTTATCGTCGTAGAGGTATTCTTCCTTTCCGTTCTTGGGCATCGCTTTATAAAGAGGCGGCATAGCGATATACACATGTCCCTCATAGATCAGCTCTGGCATGAACCGGTAGAACAGAGTCAGCAGAAGGGTGGAAATATGGGCGCCGTCCACATCCGCGTCTGCCATAATAATAATCTTGTCATACCGCAGTTTCGTTATATCAAAATCATTGCCGTACCCTTCCGAAAATCCGCACCCGAAGGCATTGATCATGGTCTTGATCTCCGCGTTGGCCAGAATCTTGTCAATGCTTGCCTTCTCCACATTCAGGATCTTCCCCCGGATCGGAAGGATTGCCTGGAAGTTCCGGTTTCTGGCCGTCTTCGCCGATCCGCCGGCAGAGTCCCCCTCTACGATAAAGATCTCGCACTGCCGGGGATCCCGGCTCTCGCAGTTGGCCAGCTTTCCATTGCTGTCGAAGGAATACTTCTGCTTGGTCAGGAGATTGGTCTTTGCCTTTTCTTCCGTCTTCCTGATCTTCGCCGCCTTCTCTGCGCTGGAAAGTACGGTCTTCAGGGTATCCAGATTCCGGTCGAAGTAGCGGACGATCTCCTCTCCCGTCACCTTGCCCACCGCTTTCGCCGCGTCCGGGTTGTCCAGCTTCGTCTTCGTCTGGCCCTCGAACCTGGGGTCCGGATGCTTGATGGAGATGATCGCCGTCATTCCGTTTCGGATATCCGCCCCGGTAAAGTTGGCATCCTTCTCCTTCAGGATCCCAAGTTCCCTCGCATACTGATTCATGACCGTAGTAAACGTGGTTTTAAATCCGGTCAGGTGAGTGCCTCCCTCGGCATTATAGATGTTATTGCAGAATCCCAGTACATTTTCATGAAATTCGTTTACATACTGAAGTGCGGCCTCCACCTCGATATTGTCGGCTTCTCCTTTGAAATAAACCGGCTCATGAAGCACCTCTTTCTTCTGATTCAGATCCCGGATAAATCCCAGAATCCCGTCCGGTTCATGGTAGACGAGATGTTCCGGCTCCTCCAGCCGGTTATCGTCGAAGATAATTGTAAGATTCGGGTTCAGGTAAGCCGTCTCATGCAGCCTGCTTTTGATCTCATCCGCCCGGAACCAGGTCTTCTCGAATATCGTGTCATCCGGCAGGAAGTTCACCGTTGTCCCTGTCTTCCTCGTCTTCCCGATCCTGGGGAGAAGCCCGTCCTCCAGCTCAATCACCGGCACTCCGCGCTCATAGCGGTCGTGGTGAATATAGCCGTCACGGCTGATTTTCACATCCATCCAGGCTGAGAGCGCGTTCACCACGGAAGAGCCCACGCCGTGCAGACCGCCGCTTGTCTTATATGCAGAGTCGTCGAACTTCCCGCCTGCGTGAAGGGTCGTGTACACAAGCCGGGCGGCGGAAACTCCCTTCTGATGCATGTCAACCGGAACTCCGCGTCCGTTATCAGATATGGTGGCAGACCCGTCCTTCTCCAGCGCCACATGGATCTCAGAACAGAACCCTGCCAGATGCTCATCCACAGAGTTATCCATCATCTCATAGATCAGATGGTTCAGCCCCTTTGTAGATACACTGCCGATATACATGCCCGGGCGCTTCCTGACCGCTTCCAGTCCTTCCAGTACCGCGATGCTCCCTGCATCGTATGTATTCTTACCTGCCATTTGCCTTACTCCTTTTCGTCTGTGCTCCGCGTCAGCGCAGAGCAGTCCAGTGAATACTATATCATCTGGCCTGGAGATTTTCAATCACTTTTCAAGATCACATGGGCCAGGGTATCCGCCAGAACCTCCATGGCATTCATCATCTCTTCCACCGTGTTCGTCTGCGCCCCTGCTTCAATGAGCAGTGATTTCGGCAGCAGATGCAGATTGTAGCGGTAGGCCCGCAGATAAATATGCCGCACAAATCCCGGATACATGGATTCTGAGGCGAGCTGCATCTGCAGGGAAAACGCCAGATTGTCCTGGATGTATGGATTATAGAGATAGTCAATATCTCCGTTGGTCCGGGAACGGCTCAGCCCGTTGAAATACATGATCTTTGCCGTTGGTTTCCCGTTGATCTCGGTCACCAGATGAGTGCCCTCTGCCACGCCGTCTCTGTGCAGATCGATGGCCACCTCCAGGGTTGGATTGGCCTCGATCAGAGGGCGCACAGAAGCCTCTGCGTTCTCGTAGGCATTGCTCCGGTCAAGCTGGCCGTTAATAATATCATAGACTCCCGTGTCATGGATCGTTTCAATTCCTTTCTCATTTAAAAGCCGGGTCAGATAATCGCCCACTCCCAGAATACTTGTGGCCGGATCTCCCGGAGTCGAATCCGCGAACTCTTCCTGGGAATGCGTATGGAAAATCAATACTTTCGGTCCCCCTGTGGTATTGTCGATCTTCATGCTCCGGCCAAGAAGATCATCTGCGTTGAGCTGCTCCGGCCCGATCATGGTGGAGCTGTCCACTGTATAAAAGTTGCTGAGAAGATAGTCGAAATCTCTTAATTTCTCAATGGACATATCCACCGTGGGCGCAGCTGTCTGCGCCGCTGTCTCCGACTCGTCCGGTTCGCCGATCAGATTCCCGTTCTCATCCACTGCATTTTCATCATTCGCCTGGGCTTCCAGGATCTTCCCCAGAGTCTCTTCATCCTCAATAGAAACGCCTCCGGACGCATGATCTTCCACATAGCTGACCAGAGGGAGCCAGGCCAGCGCCCTCTCCCGCACCCACTCGGAGATCCCCTGATCCGGCGTGCGGTTCAGGTAAGACAGTCCCGGCATGTACATCTCCTCTGCATTCTTCAAGAGCTCCTTCTGGAAACGATACCGCCAGTTCTCCCCGAATCCTTCTGCCCCGATCCACGTGATGCAGACAGCCAGAAGAACTGTGTATGCCGTCATTTTCGTCTGTCGTAAATTCCTGCGTTTCCATTGTTCCATACCAAAGCCGCATTCCTTTCCGGATCATTCTTCTGAAATTCTATTCCTTCCGGCCCGGACTTATGCCACAGGTTCTTCTGACGGACTGTTGATAAAGAGCATGTTGATGGCCTCGGAAATGGTATGGCTGATCTGATGAATCATCTCGTCCACATCTTTCGGCGTGACGAACATTCCATTCAAATGCGGAGCGATCAGTTCCCGGATGAATTCATACTTTTCTCCCGCGCTGTAAGAGCGAAGCACCTCGCCGGTCCCCTTCAGAGAATCCGAATTCTCCAGCGCCCGGATGAAGTTCTCCATCGTGTCATTGACAATCGTCGCCGCATCCACAACTGTGGGAACCCCGATCCCGATCACAGGGACGCCCAGGGATTCCTCGGTCATCCCGATCCGGTGATTCCCCACTCCGGAGCCGGGATGAATCCCGGTGTCCGCGATCTGGACCGTCCGGTTCAGCCTTCTGCTGCTGCGGGCCGCCAGCGCATCCACCGCGATCACAAGATCCGGATGGGTCTCATTCACGATCCCGCGGACGATCTCCGCGCTCTCCATCCCGGTCTGCCCCATCACCCCCGGCACGATGGCGCTGACAATGTCCGCGTTCTCCATGCCCATGGCATACTTCCCATATTCTCTGACAATGTGCCGGGTTACATTGAGATGATCCGCCACATAAGGTCCCAGTGCGTCCGGGGTCACGGCCCGGTTCCCAAGTCCCACCACCAGAACCGAGAGATCGCCGTCCTCTGCCAAGTGATCGCCGTCCTCTGACTTGGCCCCGCCGGGGCCCTCTGTTCCTTTGACGGTCTTGCCCTCCCAGTGTTTCTCAACCAGTTCCCGGATATAGCCGCTCAGCCGGGCCGCGATTTCCATCTGCCGCTCTTCATCGGGCACAGCAAGATCCGGTGTCTCCAGAGTGAGATAGGTTCCCACAGGCTTTCCCATGGCCTTCGCTCCGTTCTCAGTCTCAATCTCCACCCGGGTCACTTTCAGTTCCAGTGTTTCGTCATAACTCTCTTCCAGCACAACGCCTGAGATTTCTACGTTATCGGATTCGAACCGCTCCTTCTCCTCGAGAGCCAGATCTGTCCGCACACTGTAATTCTTTACCATGTCCCATCCTCACTTTCCTCGGTTTCATTTAAACAGGAACCTCACAGAAGGTTCTCGTTCACAGAATCAGTTTTTGCAGTATTTCTTAAATTATGTATTGACAACCCCTTCCAGTTGGCATAAAATAAACGAGTATGTTCCAGCGGAGCGTCCGTGTCCGAATTCGCCGGAATACATGATCCACAATTTGAATTTGATGATATATTTGGAGGTGTACAGATTGGCTAACATTAAGTCTGCTAAGAAAAGAATTTTAGTAAACGAGACAAAGGCTGCAAGAAACAAAGCGATCAAGTCTAAAGTGAAAACGGCTGTGAAGAAAGTTGATGCCGCAATCGCACAGAAAGACGCAGAGGCTGCTAAGACAGCACTTCAGGCAGCGATCGTCGAGATCTCAAAGGCAGGAAGCAAGGGTGTTTATCACAAGAAGACTGTTTCCAGAAAGATCTCCCGTCTGTCAAAAGCTGTAAACAGCATCGCTTAATCACATAGAATTAGCAACAGGCATCCGCACCGTCAGGCGGATGCCTGTTTTTGTCTGACCTGTTTTTCTCTAATCAGAGTTTTGCATCAGAGTTTTGCATATCCGAAACTGTTGATGATCCCGTCCAGTCTCACGCCCTCTCTGCACAAGGGGCATTCATGCGTGCTGTATACATGGTAATCCGGAAGATCTGAGCTTGTGAAAATCGTCTTAACCTCCATCCCCGCCACCTTTGAAATCGCACTGAACACTGCACAGATGCCGCACACGGTTCCTCCGTAATAAATCACGGACTCAATGGCCTGCATCGTCAGCGTGCCTGTTGCCATAGAATCGGTCAGTATGAGAACCTGTTTTCCCTCGATCATCCTCTGACTGTTCTCCCGGAAGAGGATCTGTCCTGTAAAATCAAACTCCGGCGTAACCACAGAAATGTTATTTCCCGCACTCATGGACATATTGGACGTATCCGACAGAAACTCTGCCATGAACGTACCGATTACTTCCGTATTCTTCAGGCAGACAATGGTATCCACCATGGTGTTCGTCAAGTACTCCGCCGCAAGCGTCCGCGCTGTCTCTCTTGCATTATTATGTCTGGTCTTCACGGTAGACATATCAATATACGTGTTGACATGAGAATTCTTTGTCGCGAAATGACCGCTCAGCATCTTAATGCGCGCTTTCGGGTTCTTTGTTGACCGCAGGTTCACGAATCTTTCATCCATACTCTTCTCTCCCTTCTGTTTCAAGTTCTGCCGTTCTTTCCTGTTTCTAACAAGATTTTATCACACCGCGGGAGAAAAAGCAGTAACTATTTTGCGTGCGCTGCAGCTAACGTCTGCCGGTGTCCAGCCCTCGCCATACGGTGGCCAGCATGGTGACAAAGCTTGCGGTCCCGCCGATCACATTGGAGATCGGTTCTGCCAGGAATACGCCGTCGGTCCCCAGCCCTGCCGCACGGGGCAGCAGGATCGTCAGCGGCACCACGATCAGAACCTTCCGGAACAGGGAGAAGAACACCGCCTGCTTGGGCCGGTTCAGCGCCACGTACGTCGACTGTCCGGCAAACTGCAGAGCCATCATAAAGATCCCGCAGAAATAGATGCGCATGGCCGGAATCCCTTCCCGGATCAGCTCACTCTCCCGGGTAAACAGCTGGAGGAAGAATCGGGGTTCAAAGAATAATACTGCCCAGACCGCCAGAGAAAAGACAATACACCCGATACTCATAAACCGAATCGCAGACTTCACTCTGTCATAGCACCCGGCCCCGTAATTATAACCGATCACCGGCTGTGCACCAGAAGTCAGACCGGTGACCGGCATGGTGATAATCTCCCGCACAGAGTTGATCACAGTCATAATTCCCACATAGAGGTCCCCGCCGTGCCGTGCCAGCACTGCATTGCAGACGATCTGAACCGTGCCGTTGGTAACCGCCATCACGAATCCTGAGGTGCCCAGAAGCGTGATCTCCCGTACCAGCTTCCCTTCCAGCCGCATTGCCCTGCGCGTCAGCCTTAGCAGAGCCCGCTTCCCGGTGAGAAATGCCAGCACCCACACCGCAGAGGCGCCCTGAGAGATAACTGTAGCTATGGCTGCGCCCCGAACCCCCATGCCGCACCCGAAGATCAGAATCGGATCCAGTATGATATTGAGCACTGCTCCCAGAAGGACTGTCAGCATCCCCATCCTTCCGAATCCCTGTGCATTGATGAAGTTGTTCATGCCCAGGCTGGTCATGACAAACAAGGTTCCTATCAGATAGACCGAAAGATACTCTTCCGCGTAGGGATAGGTCGCGTCACTGGCGCCGAACAGATACAGCAGCGGCTTCTGAAAGATCAGACACACTGCCATCAGGATCCCGCCGGAAATCAGCAGCATGGCAAACGAATTTCCCATCACTTTCTCCGCCCGCTGCTCCTCATGGCCGCCCCGCGCGATGGAACAGAGCGGAGCTCCGCCCATTCCGAACAGATTGGCAAACGCCGTGATCATTGTAATCACGGGCAGGCACAGGCCGATTCCGGTCAGAGCCTGAGCGGAAGCATGCGGAATATGTCCGATATAGATCCGGTCCACAATGCTGTACATCACATTGATGAGCTGGGCCACCGTCATAGGAAGGGCCAGACTTAAAATATTGCGGGCAATACTGCCCTTGCTGAAATCATTGGCATTTTCCGCCCTCTTCATCTCACTCAAACGTACACTTCCTTTCCCTGCCGCGGAAAAAGGACCCGCCACCGTTCCGTCAGTGGCAGGCCCTTTCAGTCTTACGATTCCATATTCCGCAGATTAGTTATTGATCAGCTTATCCTCATCGCTCCAGCTGTAGAGCTTTCTGATCTCTGCACCGATCTTCTCTGACGGATGCTCAGCTGCAAGCTTTCTCATAGCACGGAAGTGAGCCTGTCCGCCTGCTTCTGACATATCAAGCAGGAAGTCTTTTGCGAACGTTCCGTCCTGGATGTCAGAGAGGATCTTCTTCATCGCTTTCTTTGTATCCTCTGTGATGATCTTCGGTCCTGTGATGTAGTCGCCGTACTCAGCCGTGTTGGAGATGGAGTATCTCATGCCTGAGAATCCGGACTGATAGATCAGGTCAACGATCAACTTCATCTCGTGAATGCACTCGAAGTAAGCATTTCTCGGATCATATCCTGCCTCAACCAGAGTCTCGAAGCCTGCCTGCATCAGTGCGCAGACGCCGCCGCAGAGAACTGCCTGCTCGCCGAACAAGTCTGTCTCGGTCTCTGTACGGAAGTTTGTCTCCAGGATTCCGGCTCTTGCTCCGCCGATCGCCAGTCCGTAAGCAAGTGCCTTGTCAAGTGCTTTCCCTGTGTAATCCTGCTCTACCGCTACCAGACACGGAGTTCCCTTGCCTGCCTGATACTCGCTTCTTACTGTATGGCCGGGAGCCTTCGGAGCGATCATTGTAACGTCAACGTTTGCCGGCGGAACGATCTGTCCGAAGTGGATGTTGAATCCGTGGGCGAACATCAGCATATTGCCCTCTTCCAGGTTCGGCTCGATATCGTTCTTATATAATGCAGCCTGCTTCTCATCGTTGATCAGGATCATGATGATGTCGGCCTTCTTTGCCGCCTCTGCTGCTGTATAAACCTCAAATCCCTGTGCCTCTGCTTTCGCCCAGGATCTGCTTCCTTCATACAGACCGATGATTACATTGCATCCGGACTCTTTTAAGTTCAGCGCATGTGCATGTCCCTGGCTGCCGTAGCCGATGATCGCGATCGTTTTTCCTTCCAGAAGAGACAGGTTACAGTCCTCCTGATAATAAATTCTTGCTGCCATTTTGCATTCCTCCTAAAAATAAATAAAATCCGCCGGTCTGCCCGGCTTATATGTATAGTGAAAGGCTTGCGTCGCTAGACCTCTTACTAACCAAATTTGGGGGGCCGGATTAAAGATAGGCCACATCCTTGCTTCCACGAGAAAGACCTGTAATGCCCGTTCTCGCCAGTTCCAGGATCTCATATCCCTTCAGAAGATTCAGAAACGCTTCCAGCTTGCTCTGATTGCCGGTGAGCTCAACGATCAGGGAGTCTTCCTCCACATCTACGATCTTGGCCCGGAAGATATCTGCAACCGAGATAATCTCACCTCTCTGGGCCGCGTCTGCCCGCAGCTTCACCATAATCAGTTCCCGATACACAGATTCGCCGTCCTTCAGCACCTTGATGTTCACAACATCTTCCAGCTTCCTGACCTGCTTCTCAATCTGCTCCAGAATCAGTTCATCTCCGGATGACACTACCGTGATCCTTGTAAATCTGGGATCTGCGGTCATACCTGCGGTGATACTGTCGATGCTGTATCCGCGGCGGCTGAACAGTCCCGCGATCCGGCTTAATACGCCGGGGTTATTGTCTACAAGCAATGAAAATACCTGTTTACGCATAAGGCTCTCTCCTTTTTTTAAAAAACAGATTGCGCTCTGTTTTGTCTCTAATAATATTACCAACTGTATTATCCTTTGTCAAGATGCACCTTAGATTTTTTACTTCTTTTGACTTTCAATCTGTTCTGCCAGATCGTTTAAATAGACCCACCGCTCGGTCTTCTCATCCAGCTCCCTCTGCGTCTGTTCCTGCTCGCTGAGCAGCTCTCTGAGCTTTACCGAATTGGTGGCATTTGCCGCCATCTGCCGGTCAATTGACTCCAGTTTCTCCTCCAGCGCGGCGATGTCGTCGTCAATGGTCTCATATTCCCTCTGCTCATTGTAGGAGAACTTCAGTTTCTTCGGCTGTCCTTTCTTCCAGCTGGCAGCCGATTCTTTGCTGCTTCTTTCTGCCCGTTCCTGGATCTGAGGCGTCTTCCGAAGGGTCTTCGCTTCCAGATAATCCGTATATCCGCCCTCGTACTGGGTCACATGGCCCTCACCGTCCAGCTCCAGAATCCGGTCCGCCACATTATCAAGGAAGTACCGGTCATGAGAAACCGTAATCACGATTCCGGAGAAACGGTTCAGATAATCTTCCAGTATAGTCAGTGTTGGAATATCCAGATCATTTCCCGCCTCGTCGAAGAGCAGGACGTTCGCATTCTGTGCAAGCACGCCCAGAAGATAGAGCCTGCGCTTCTCTCCTCCGGAGAGCTTTCCCACCGGCGCATACTGCATATCCGGGGTGAAGAGGAACCGTTCCAGCAGCGCAGAGGCGCTGATCTTACCGTCCCTTGTTGTAATATATTCCGCGATATCCTTCACGTAATCAATCACCCGCTGGGAATCATCCATCCCTTTCTCTTCCTGGGCGAAATATCCGATACGGATGGTCTCTCCGATCTCAATCTTCCCGGAGTCCGGCTTCTCAATCCCTGCCAGCATCTTCATCAGCGTGGTTTTCCCGCACCCGTTAGGTCCGATGATCCCCAGCCGCTGATTCTTCAGGACGGTATAGCTGTAGTCTTCCAGGATCTTCTTCTCCCCATAGCTCTTGCTGACATGGTGAAGTTCGATCGTCTTCTTCCCCATCCGTGTCTCTGCAGAATCCAGTTCCACTGTCTGATCCGCCTGCGGGGCTTTCCCGCTTTTCAGCGCTTCCAGCCGCATCAGCCTGGCTTTCTGCTTCGTGGATCTCGCCCGGCATCCCCGCTTCGCCCACTCCAGTTCCATGCGCAGTACGCTCTGGCGCTTCCGCTCTGAGGCCAGCTCCATCTCCTCCCGGGCGGCCTTCAGCTCCAGGAATCCCGAATAGTCTGCGTCATACCCGTACATTTTCCCATGGCTGATCTCCAGGATCCGGTTCGTCACCCGGTCCAGGAAATAGCGGTCGTGAGTTACGATCAGCACCGTTCCCCGGCAGCTTCGCAGGTATTCCTCCAGCCAGCGGATCATCGCCCCGTCCAGGTGGTTGGTCGGCTCATCCAGCAGCAGGACATCGAAGTCCTCCGCCAGCGTCTTGGCCAGAACCATCCGTCTCTTCTGGCCCCCGGACAGGGTCTCGATCTTCTGATCAAAATCTGTAATTCCCAGCTCCATCAGATTGCTCTCCACCTTCCAGTCCTCTGCCTCGCCGGATCCGAATGCATAGGACCGGATATCGCAGTCTTCAGGAAATACCGGATTCTGCCGCACAAATGCGATTTTCAGACCGTTCTGCTTCACGATCTGCCCCGCGTCAGGGGTCTCCTCGCCTGCTGTCATCCGCAGGAGGGTCGACTTCCCCATGCCGTTCATCCCCACGATCCCGATCTTATCCCCCTGCTGAACACCGAAAGAAGCGTCGTCATAGATCACTTTCTCTCCATAGATCTTGCTGATGTGTTCCATATTAATAATGTTCATACATACTCCATTCCGCGCCGGATCAGCGGCACCATTCGCAAAGCCGAACTGATACACAGAAACTCCCGGCGTACTCTTCAAAACGATTCCTTCTTCACTGATACAGGAATCATTTTGAAGAGTACGCCGGGAGTTGTCAAGAGGAAACCGGATGATTTTCCTCGCCGCCGCGAAAATGGAACTGGTCACCGCCTCCTTCGGAAGAGCAGGATCCCCCATGCCATGCACAGAATCCCTGCACCCAGGATCCAATATTTCGTCTCATAATCAATGAGCATCCCAAAGGGATACAGCTTCTTCAGATACCGGTACCCGGCGCTGATCCCCGCCACATAATACCCCAGGGAGATCATATATCCTGCGATGAGATTGTCCGTCACTGCATAGGCCAGGATCCCCAGACCACCGAAGGCAATGATTTCGGCCATGGTTCCGAAAAAGTATTTCCCCGGTTCAATCTCACAGTCTCCTGCCGCCAGTACCGCGATACTGCCGGCGGTCAGAAGTGCAGAGACCGTCAGACTGATCACTGTCCTGGTCAGGTAAACCCCGGTCATCTTCGTGTATCTCACCTTTACAACATCCCACAGATCCCGGTCCTGCTCGGGCAGAAATACGGGAACGAAAAGGATGATCCCGATCAGCGCCACATACGTCTCCAGCACCTTGGTACTCTGGGCCGCATCCAGATTCTTCACCCCCAGCACCAGGGGGGATGCGGCCAGCAGAAGCACGCAGATCAGAACATGCTGCCAGGCATTATGCCGCAGCTGTACTTTTGTGATTTCCCAATATTTTGCCGCCACGTTTTAAATGCCCCTTTCTCTTTCTTTCATAAATCAGAATCACCAGCACCAGAACCGCCAGTGACAATCCTGCGTAGAATCCCCGGTTTGCAGCCAGCTGCCCGAAGCCTTCCGCGAACCCGGCATAGTTCATCTCTGTATTGTGCCGGGGCACCAGATTCCATCCATACATACCGCCGCCCAAGCCGGTGACACCGCCCATCAGGCCGGCAAACCACCAGACCGTCTGGACAAGCACTGCCAGCGCGGTTTCCGTCAGCTCTGTACACAGCATTCCCACAGATACCACTGCCATCACCGTCGGCATCAGCCATCCCAGATCGTATTTCAGCCACGCCAGATAGTCCGGACGCACTGCCAGGCCTGACCGGATACACTCCGCTGTCGGCAGCAGCGACAAGAGCAGGATCGGCAGCATATGCATACACACAAGCGCCAGGTACCGGCTTCCCATGACAACAGCGGAGGGCGCCTGCCTCACGAAGACCAGCTCCTGCATCCGGGCCCGCTTATCCCGCAGCATCCGGGTCGCTGTCACGAAGACCGGAAGAATGCCGGCCAGGATCCCCATATAATCACAGAACAGTCTTGCATATCCGCCGGTAAGTCCGTCCTTCTCGATCAGATCCTGATAATTCTTCACCGCCCCCTCGTAGTCCACCGGGATCTTCACCTGAGCCCACAGCCGCTCTTCTGTGTAGAAAGATCCCGGTCCCAGGATCTTGGCCACCTGGGTCATATCTTCCAGAAATTCTTCGTATTTAAGCCCTTTCCGGATACGTACCCGATATGGTTCTGTCTGAATATCGTGTTCCTCATAGTAGGCGCCGATCTCCGCCTCGATCTCTTCCGGCCGAAGTCCGGTCAGATCATAGATCATATCTGCGATCTTCTCTTTCTCTTCACTGCTTAAGGAGACATTCTTCGCGTATCCCACCGGGTAAGTTACGAAATTGTCATAATAATAATCCCAGACAAGCTCTCCCGTGCCAGACTCCATCACGTCTTCTTCCGTAATGTCCGCGCTGTACCCGTACTGAGAATAGTTCTCCTGTCCTTCTTCCGGGGGAGTCAGGATCTTCTGACCGCCCAGCTGACTCTGAAAGAAGAGGACCAGGCATCCGATGTAGAGCCAATAGATCAGACTTTTTGCCGTCTGGGAACATTCCTTTCGAAAGAGGCTGATCATCATAAGGCATCCCCCTTCCTCTGCATCAGATACATATAGGCGTCTTCCACCCCCGCCTCACACAGCTGCGCGCCGGAGAACGGCTGCCGGTCTGTGAGGAACCGCACCATAACATTATTTCCCAGCGTGATCATACTGGTCACCAGATAGGACGCCCGGATCTTCTCCAGCTGTTTCCTGCTGATCTCCGCCCGGTACACCCTTCCATCCACAAGGGAAATCAGCTCTTCCACGGTTCCGCGAAAGAGGATTCTGCCTTCGTCCATGATCCCGATCTCCTCGCAGGCCGCTTCCACATCACCCACGATATGGGTGGAGAGGATCACGATCCGCTCCTCCGCGATCTCGCAGAGCAGATTCCGGAAGCGCACCCGCTCCTCCGGATCCAGACCGGCCGTCGGCTCATCCACGATCAGGACTTTCGGATCATGCAGGATGGCCTGTGCGATCCCCAGCCTCCGCTTCATCCCGCCCGAGAGCGCCCGCACTTTGGTCCGCCCGTTCTCACTTAAGTTCACTCGTTCCAGAAGCACCGGGATCCGCTGCTTTCGCTGTGCCCTTGTAAGTCCGGAGAGCACCCCCAGATAATCCATGGCCTCGTACACGGTCATATTCGGATACATGGAAAATTCCTGGGGAAGATATCCCGTGATCTTGCGTATCTCAGAAGCACGACTGACCGGAATGCCGCATACGGTCACCCTTCCGCTGTCTTTCTCCAGGAGGGACGCCAGCACTTTCATCAGCGTTGTCTTCCCCGCCCCGTTTCTTCCCAGAAGCCCGAACATTCCTTCGGTAATCTTCAGATCGACTCCCCGCAGCGCCTGTTTCTTTCCATAGGATTTGTTCAGATTTTGAATTACAATCTCCGTCTTCATTGATGTCACCCTTTCTGTGCATTCATTTCAAACATCCCGGTTTCTTCCGTTCTGTTCTCATGAACCTACTATACCGTCGAAAATCCTATTTTTCTCCTACAAAGATTTAAGACTTTCTGCAGAAAAAGGATACACTTACAAAAGCTCCTCCCTCTACACTGTTGGCCAGATTCAGGCAGCCGCCGTGCTTCTCGGCGAGCACGCGGCAGATATGAAGTCCGATCCCGAAATGCTCCTGTACTCCGCCGGTCTCTTCCGCCCGCACCGCCGGATCCCTCCCCCGGAAATACGGTTCTGCGGCGGATGCAAGCCCCTCTGTGTCGAATCCCGGGCCGTCGTCCCGCACATAGAGGAACAGCCGGTCCTGCTCATAATCCAGCAGGATCTCCACCTCCTTTCCGGCAAAGCGCAGGGCATTCGAAAGCAGGTTTTCCAGCACTTCCAGAAAGAGGGATTCGTCCAGCCAGACAGAGGCATCGCTTCCGCCGGCGGCTGTCAGAATCCGGATATCTCCGACCAGATTCAGGGGTTCTGTAATCTCCTGGATCAGGGAATACAGATGGGCCTTGGTGGTCTCTGTCCGGGTGATTTCAAGCTCTTCAAAACTGCGGATCTGCCGCATGGTCCTCGTATAATCCTCCAGACGCTTCAGCTGCTGGGACATCAATTTCAGAGTCGAAGTCAGTTTCTCCTCACTCACCTTCCCCTCTGGGGCGTACCGGTACAGGAGTTCAGAATATCCCCGCAGCACAGTCAGCGGGGTCCGCATATCATGAGCAAAGACTGCGTTAATCTCCTTCTGATCCTCGATCTTACGCCAGAGAGCTTCCCGGTCAGCCACCACTTCCCGGCGCATCTGCTCAAAGGTTCTGCACAGCTGTCCCATCTCATCCTTGCTGTCATAGGAAACTGTAAAATCCAGATTGTGCCGGCCCATCTCCTCCGCCCCTTTCCGCAGGATCTCAAACGGCCGGCGCATCCGGTTCCGGTAGAACAGGACCGCCGCCCCTGCCGATCCCGCCCCCACGCAGATCCAGGGTGAGACCGTAAAAATCAGCTGAAGAGCCGCCATTTCCGACCGTTCTTTCTCCGGCAGAAGATACACGATCTCCTCAATGCTGTTAAGACTTCCGACAGTTTTGATCGAATCCATTGCCCCATAGATTCCATAGGACTGAATCAGCTCATTGTATCTGACTGTACAGTACTGCCGAATCGTCCATGTACACACAAACGCACCGCAAAAAGCCAGCAGCAAGTATGCCGCCAGCGCCCATTTTACAGAGAGATTCCGGATCCATTTCCGGAACTGTCCTATCTTCTCATCGATCCAGTCCACTGATACCCCACTCCCCACACGGTGCGGATCACTTCCTGATCCGTATATTCTGCGATCTTTCCCCGGATCCTCCGCACATGCTCGGCCACAATCGTGCTGTCGCCGTCTGCGTCATATCCCCGCACCTTTTCATAGATTCTTTCTTTGCTGAATACCTGCCCCGGATGAAGGGAAAGAAACGCAAGGATATCGTATTCTGTTCTCGTCAGATCAATCCGGTGAGAGCCGCAGAGGATACTGCGCTCCTGATAACAGATCGTCAGATCGCCTTCTTTCTTGACCGGGCCTGTATGCCGCCCCCGCGCCTCCCTGCGGAAATGGGCCATCACCCTTGCGCCCAGTTCTTCCACACTGAACGGTTTCGTGATGTAGTCGTCTCCGCCCATCATCAGTCCGGTGATCCGGTCCTGTTCCTCCACACGCGCAGACAGAAAGAGGATCGGACACCCCACCTTCTCCCGGATCTTCGCACACACGCTCAGCCCGTCCATGTCCGGCATATTGATATCCAGCAGGATCATATCCGGATCACCGGATATCTTCTCCAGCGCCTCCCGGCCCCCGCCGGCTGTCAGCACTTCATAGCCCTGCAGCTCCAGATAATCTTTCAGGAGAAGGACAATGCCCTCCTCGTCGTCCACAACCAGAATCCGCTGTCCCATCTGTGTGTACCTCCTTTTCCTGAAAGACTATTTTAGCAGGCATTTTCCTATACTTTTCCTACAAATCATCATCCGCAGACATTTTCTGTCTTTGGCTCTTCCTTTCGCTCTGCCTTTCGGTCAAGGACGAACCGGTTCACAAGCACCACCCCCAGACTCAGGATCAGAAGAAAATAGAAATTAATCCCCCTGCTCACCAGCATGGACGGTATCAGGTATGCCCCGGTAAATACATGGGCGAACACTGTCTGGTACATCAGTTCCGTGATCCCCTGAGCCCCGGGCAGGGGGAGCATGTCTACCGCGATATAGACCGAGGCCTGCAGAAGGATCACCTTCACAGCTCCCGCCCCTTCCAGGCCGAATCCAAGATACACCAGATACGTAAGCACGAATACACTGCACCGCTGCAGAAAGGTCACAAACACCACATACAGCAGTTTCCCTCTGTGATTTCTCAGCCATGCAACTGCGCTCTGATAACTGTCCACAAAGTTCCGGATCTTCTCTTCCCTTCGCTCAGACGGCTTCCAGATCCGCATCCGGATCAGGAGACCTTCGAAGCACTGTGCCCCTTTTAGAATCACTTTCGGGAACAGCATCACACCCAGAATCAGGATGACCAGAACCACATTTAATGTCAGTCCCAGGAGATACAGCGGGAAGAAGCTCCCCAGCTCTTCCCGCAGGGGATCTCTCCAGAACAGAAGAATCCCTGTTCCCATAACTACCAGCACGAACTTGTAGACCACTGCCACTGTCATAAGCACCACCGTGCTGTCCGATCCTCTGTTTCCGTCCTTGTTCATATAATATAGCTGAACCGGCTGTCCGCCGCTGGCAGAGGGCGTGATCCCCGAGTAAAAGAACCCGATAAAAGAATATTGAATGCAGCGGAAAAGAGAACTGCATTTTCTATTGTTTCTCTGTGCCCGCATTGCCCGGAGCAGATACCAGATCATATAACCTTCTGCACAGACAAAAAAGACTGCAAGACCGGCCGCCGGAATCAGATACCCGAGCGACATTCTCCGCACAGAACGGATAATTTCCGAGAGATCCCTCCCGCTGAACAGTGCGTAAAATGTCAGTATCATCACCGCAAGGAACAGTCCGATCTGCAGTGCCCGTTTTCTAGCGCTCATATCTCATCCCCCGCTTCAGCGCCTGTAATGCATGCGCGGCTTCATCCCCGCATGTACATATGCATTTCCGGCAAAAGCCGGCTGTGCAAGATGGAAGACCGGTGCCGGATACCGCCCGCAGATCGTTTCTTCCGTTTCCACCAGATCTCTTAAGCTGCCTTCATAGATCTTGTGCTTTCCCTGGTACTCATAGAAGTCTTTCGGCGTCACAAGAGAGAAATGCTTCCCGAACCTGCACACCCCTGCCTCCTCCAGAAGCTTCGCTGTGTAAGAAGAACAGGTATAATGCCCTTTCTGCACGAACGGACGGTTCAGGAGAAGGAAGGGCAGCCCCAGCACCGTATAGTGATACCGGAATCTCTGCCGCATAGCCTGGCTGAGTTCGTCCGCAATGTACCGTTTCTGCTCCTCTGTACACTCCAAACTGCAGATCATATAATCCGCATCCGGAAACGCCTTCAGAATCTTCCGCTTATCCTCCCGCTCGAACCCCGCGATCAGCGGAACAGACGGATGCCTGCGCCCGATGCTGTACGCCTCGTCCAGATAGGGATCCAGTGCCAGCGCTACGTGAATATATTTCTGTCTGATCACTCTGCGGATGATCCCGGCGAAGAATCCGGGCGTATCCACGAAAGCGAGATAAATCTGTGCCATATCACTGTGCCTCCTCTTTGGTCTTACTGGAACTGATAGATCCTCCTTGCGAACCGGTATCCGCCCACGGTCAGCTTCCCGCCCAATCTGCCCGGAAGGTAAGTCAGACCGCTTAAAGTGGAGTATCTGAGTCTGTGGTAGAGAGCGGAATCATATTCCCGGATCCTCTCCCACATCTCGTACCGCTTCCGCTGCGCATCCGCTGTCTGCATCAGCAGCAGATGAATGGAAGAGATCGACAGCATAATTGAGATGTTCCGCGTCATATATGCCGCCAGTTTGGGATGAATCGCTTTTACCTCTCTGAGGTCCACGCTGCGCGCAACCAGCTCGGTCACCCGGATTTGCTGGTCGATCCGCTTCATCAGCACGTTCTCATTCACAGACTGGTCATCCCGCCCCAGGTAGTAGTGATAGAGATCCAGATCCTGATAGCAGATCGTCTTCACATAGGGAAGGGGCTGGTAGGAGAACAAATTGTCTACATAAAACGTATGCTCCGGCAGTTTCACTTTTGATTCCCGCAGCACTTCTGTCCGAAACATCAGTGCATGCATGATCAAATACTGCGACGCCCGGAAGCGTCCAATCGTATCCCAGGTACAGTTCTCTCCCTCGGGGAACACATTTCTGTAATCCATCACACGGCTCTTCCCCTCGTCCAGATGGTCATACACATAATTGCAGACAAACAGATCCGGCAGCTCGTGTTTCGCTTCGATGGTTTTCATTCGTGCCAGAAAGGTCTTATATGCTACCTGATCCAGCCAGTCATCCGAGTCCACGACTTTATAATACATGCCCTCTGCCAGTTCAAGACCTTTATTCACTCCGGAGCCGTGCCCGCCATTCTCCTTATGCACCACACGTACGATATCCGGGTAGCGGATCTGGTACTCATCAGCAATCGCCGCCGTCCCGTCAGATGAACCGTCATTGATCAAGATCACTTCTATATCTCTGCCTCCCGCGAGAAGCGAATCTACACACCTCCTCATATAACTTTCAGAATTGTAGCACGGTACGGCAAATGTGATATACTTCATATTCTAATCCTCCCTCTGTGGTTTCCTTTCATTCATCTATGAACCTATTGTAAAAAAGCGTTCTTAAGATAACAGGAAGGTAATTCTTAAGAATTCGAAAAGATTTTTTAAACGAAGGAAAAAGACTGCCTCATCTGTTAAATCTCTGTAATGCGCGGTCCAGTGCGGACCACAGCCCGGAAATCACAAACATGACCGCTCCGATCGGTACGATAATCAGAATCAGCACAGCCATCAGAAGCCAGCTTACACATCTTCCAAAACATCTTTTTCTCTTTTCCATGTCATTTCCATTTCTCAGCACCATTTCTTCCATCTTCTTTCACCTCGCAGAATTCCACGCTCAGCTCTCTGACTTCTCTCTGCCGCGCAGCTGTTGTTTCCTCACATCAATATCCTAACAGAGCCGCCGGATCTCTTCCATTCAGACGACTTACAATTCCCATCCCCCATCTTACACTTTTGTAAGAACTGCTCCCGTTTGGCCCGCGCCATTTGTAAAATATTCTTGATAGGTATTGAGAAAAAGAGAAAAACGTTATACCATAAGAAGGATTTTTAAGAAAGTGAGGGATTTCATGAATCAAAAAAAGGGGTTTTCCGATTATTTTGAAGATGATTTTGAAGTAACTTATGAAGAAGAACCGGATATTACAGAATCTTCCCCGGACAAGGATTACCACAGTCAGGAGACGATTGTCATGGATCCGGATGAATATGATACCCGCAGCCGTCGCTCCCGGTATCCGGACAGCGGATATGAGGAGACATTCGGCAGACAGGATAAGGGTTCGTCTGACCGCGATCGGGGCAGCCGCAGCCGGAACAGACAGAACGAAAGGTACACGGATCAGGAATCTGATTCCAGACAGAAACGCAGCTCACGCCGCAGAAGAAGCCGGGGCGTGCCTCTTGCCGCTCCCATCCGCAAAGGCGGCCGGGCGCTCTCCCGTCTGGCATCCGCGCTGGTACGGAGCCTGACCGCGCTGCTGATCCTGGCAGTCACCGCCTATGTCACCTGGACATTCTGGCGGGCAAGTACGCCCTATGGTGATATCATAGAAGCAGTCGAGAAAAAGAGCATCTCCATGACCCTGGCCGCTTATTTATGCGCGCCGGCACTTTTCCTCTTATTTGAGTTTATTTCGCTGTGCTGGTCCATGACCAGGGTCCGGGTAAGAGACGGGATGCAGACCTGGAAAGAAGACACCGGCAGAGGCCTCTTCTCTTTCCTCTTTGTATTTGCCTCCTCCTATGTCTGTTTCCTGTTCAGCCGTTTTCTTCCCGAATCACCTGACGTGCTGTACGGGATCAAAGGAGCTGCCGAAGTATACGGCTCCATGCACAATGTCCTCTTCGGACTCTGCGCCGCAGGCGTGGTGTCGTGCATCGTAAGGAAGTACTGGTCGAACCGGTAAAACGCCATGAACTGGCCAAAGTCAGGGCTTTTCAATCCTGACTTTGACCAGTTCATTTGCTTTTCTGCGGAGATTGTTTCTATAAGACAGTCCCTTATATCTTCTGATCTGCTGTTCTGTTCTGCCCATCTGAGCAGCCGTCTGCCCGGCCGAAGCCCCATAAGAAAAGAGATTGAACGCACAGCAGTTTCGCACCGCCTCGGCACTGTACGGCGGGATTCCCGCCTTCCCGCACAGCCGTTTCATCATCCGGCTGATATACATGGTATTCAGCCTCCGTCCGCTTCTGTTATAGAAGAGGCTCTCGTGCACTTCCCGCTGGTCCATATATTCCATAAGAATATTCCATGCATCTTCCGGGATGAAACAGGGCTCTTCCCTGCCGCTGAGCACTGCATAGCACCCATCCTCATAGATGGCAAAGTCTTCCGGTCCGTCCAGAGCGATAATCTCTGTGGAAGTCATACCGGTACGGTACAGCAGCGTCAGAATGGTGTACGCCGCCTGCTCCTCCGACGCGGCACGCAGAAGCGCGTCCATCTCCTCCACAGGCACGCACTTCGCCAGCCCGCTCTCCCTGGGCAGATTCTTCAAATACGGATAGAAGAAGTCTTCTGTCTGTGAGAACTCTGCGAACGAATGCAGCTCCCGGAACTTCTTGGTCAGCGTCCGCGGACTCAGCTGCCCGCGCTCTGTCCGCCGGCTCATCAGCTCATAATACCGCTTCACATCCCCACGGTCCGCTTCGGCAAAGCATCTGCCCGTGATCCGGCAGAATTCCATAATGTCTGACCAGTAGGACGCTTCGGTAGACGGACTGCGGAACCGCTTTCGAAATAAATCCCAAATTTCAGGATTGACAAACTCCGGTTCAGCGTTTTGGCTCATTCTGTCGGCCCTCCCTGCCTTGTTCAATTCAGTCCAATAAATGTTATTAGTATTATTCATACTATAACATTTCTATCCGAATCCTGCAAGCAAAAAAGGAGAACCGAAGGAACCCTTTCTGACATTGCAAAAGTTCCTGTTCTCCTTTTTGCTTTCTTTCTTCTCTGGTGTACGTGTTGCACATGCTGCGGGCGGTGTGCCCTCATACACGGACAGCTTTACTCATCGAATTCCAGGACGGCGATATGGAACTGAGGGGTTTCTTTCAGTTCTTTCACAGTTCCCCGTCTTGTTTTCAGCCGCTCCGCCTGTCTGAAATTTCCACTCATCCCAAGAGCATGCTCAATCATGTAGTAATAAGACGTAGGGAGCACGCCCTCTGACACGTTCACTTCCATTCCAGGCTTCAGAGCCTCTGTATCTTCAATTGTAAATTCCATTGTGCGCATCTTCTGTTCTCTCCTGCATTCCATGTTCTCCGCAGAATCCCTGTCTTGGGTATCCGCTCTCAGCTTAGATCCAGTTCGGGCGGCTCGTCAAGATGTTCCGGGGCGTATTTCCCGTTCTTCTTTCTCTGCCGCACGCATTCGGTCAGCAGATATTCGATCTGCCCGTTGACCGACCGGAAATCATCCTCTGCCCAGGCTGCAATGGCATCGTATAATTTCGCTGAAAGCCGCAATGGGATCTGCTTCTTCTTCGTATCTGCCATGGCTGAGGCTCCGCCGGCCGCCTAGTACAGACTTCCGGAATTCACAACCGGCTGAGCGTCTCTGTTTCCGCAGAGCACTACAAGCAGATTTGAGACCATGGCAGCCTTGCGCTCTTCATCCAGTTCCACAACCGCATTCTGGTTCAGCCGGTCAAGTGCCATCTCTACCATCCCGACTGCTCCGTCTACGATCATCTTCCGCGCATCAACGATCGCCGACGCCTGCTGCCTCTGCAGCATCACTGCCGCAATCTCTGGTGCGTAGGCAAGATAGGTAATTCTGGCCTCAATCACTTCCAGGCCAGCCTCTTCTACTTTCTGCTGGATCTCATTCTTAATCCGCTCTGCCACAATCTCACTGGATCCTCTCAGGCTGCCCTCGTCTGCGATCCCGTCGCCTGTGGTGTCTACATTAGGCGCCACGTCGTAGGGATAGATCCGGACGATATTCCTTACCGCGCTGTCGCACTGCAGAGACAGATATTCTTTGTAGTTGTCTACATTAAATACTGCTTTCGCAGTGTCTGTCACACGCCACATCACGGCGATCCCGATCTCCACCGGATTTCCCAGACAGTCATTGATCTTCTGCCGGTTGTTGTTCAGCGTCATAATCTTAAGAGAAATCTTCTTGCCTCCTGTGGATTCTGCGTTCCCCAGATTCATATTGAACGCCATAGAGAATGACTGAGGCTTCTTCTCTGTACGGTCAACATCCCCGCTCTGATTAAGTCGGGTGTTGGCCGCCGGATTCACACTGGTACAGAACGGATTCACGAAATAGAATCCCTCGCCTTTGAGCGACCCCACATACCGGCCGAATAAAGTCAATACCAGCGCTTCCTGCGGCTTAAGCACCCGCAGCCCGCAGTACGGGAACCAGCCGATGCACAGCCAGACAATGCTGATGATCAGCAGCGCCGGTCCATACCCGTCCCCTATCATCACCCCGCCGAAAATACATCCTGCAATTGCAGCAAGATACAGGAGCGTGGTCAATATGAGAACCAGCATCCCATTCTGTTTGTTGGACAAAATCTTTTCTGTCATATAAGTATCCCTCCTATCATTAAAACATCTATTTGATATCTTTATGATATCACTTAGACTTCATAATGTAAAGAGGATTCTGACAAATTTTAGAATCAGCGGATAAAGTTGGTCTTACAGCCCGGCTCTTTCTCCGGAAGTCCATATTCCTTCTTGCCAAGGGCAATGCTCTTCATCAGGAATGCCATATTTCTCGCCAGTGTGCGCATGGTCTGCATTCCTTCCAGATCCTGCTCTGCCTCTCCCGGAGCCGCTCCGTGCACGCTGTTCCAGTACTGGCTGGACGCCACCGGCATGCCTGAGATTGTGAAATACTTATTCAGCTCATCATATGTAGCAGAAAGTCCGCCTCTTCTGGCTGCCGCAACCGCAGCTCCCACCTTCATCGTCTTATCGCAGTGACAGCTGTAGAACAGCCGGTCAAGAAATGCAACCAGCGTCGCGTTCGCCGATGCATAGTAAACCGGGCTGCCGACCACAAGACCGTCACACTCCCGGAACTTCTCCGCAGCCGCGTTTACCGCGTCGTCGAATACGCATTTGCCGTTCTTCGCACAGGATCCACAGGCAATGCATCCTCTGACTGCCTGATTCCCGATGTGAAGAATCTCTGTCTCAATCCCCTCTTCGGCAAACACTTTTTCCATTTCCTTCAGGGCCAGAGCGGTATTCCCGTTCGCCCGCGGACTTCCGTTAATCATCAGAACTTTCATCTTCCTACTGCCCCCTTCTTCTCGTCTCAGCATTTCTGTTTCTTCTTAAGAGAGCGGGAGAAGATTTCTCTCCTCCCGCTCTTCTCAAGACAGAATTATAGCTCTGCCTGTTCAGAATGTAAAGTATCTGCCTCGTAGATCCTGCATCCCCGGCATTCACTGACGTCAAGCCGGCGCTCCGCCCGGTCCAGATAGATCCGGGTGGTAAACACCGCTTCTCCGTCATTGACGAACAGTTCTGCGATGGAGCTGTCAATCACGGCCAGCAGCCGCTCAACCCCTTTCTCCACACGGCCGGTCCTGCTCCTGCGTCCGCCGCCGCATTGGGAGATGCTGCCGTCCGGATTTACAAACGTAATTTCTATCTTCTCTTTGTCTGCGCGTATCGTAAGTCCATTCTCTGCCGTCCCGATCCGGATGCTGCAGGGTTCCCCGCCCATTCCTTCGGCGGAAACCAGTACTGCCCTGCGGAATGTCAGGCGTCCGTCATCTGAAATCATTCGCTCTCTCCATTGCTGTTCCAACAGCTCCCGCACCGGTGATCGGAAGATTCTCCCGTCCCGGAAGGTAAGCTCCGTGGGCAGTGTCAGGCAGTGCTGCCATCCGTTCTCTACGGACAGATTCCGGTGCGTCTTTTCTGTATCCGGCATTCCGGCCCAGCCGATCAGGATTCTTCTCCCATCCTCGGAGACAAATGTCTGAGGCGCGTAGAAATCAAATCCCATATCCCACTCCCGAAAGGTCTTCTCCACATCTTCCGAGTCCGAGAGAAAGGCATATCCGGACTGATAGATATTCTGATAACGCTCCGGCTCTGACGGCAGCCCCTGCGGGCAGAAGGACAGCACGCGCTTCCCGCCCAGATCGAAGATGTCCGGGCACTCCCACATATAGCCGAAAGCTTTCGCCGGGATCAGTTCCCGGTGCAGAGTCCACTCTTTTCTGTCATCTGATTCATAGATCAGGATACCGCCTTTGTCCCGGCGGTTCCCGCTCTCGTCCCATGCTCTGGCACGAGCTCCCAGCACCATGTAATATTTCCCGTTTTCCTTCCATACTTTGGGATCTCTGACATGCTGAGTCATGTGCTGCGGATAGTCCTCCATTCTGAGCAGGACGCTCTTCTCTGACATGTGCTGCCCGTCCTCAGACTCCACCAGGATCTGCGTCGACATCCGCCCCGCGTCAATGTAGTCATACTCCCCGGGATTCTTCACATTTCCCGTATAGAACAGATACATCCTGTCATCCTCGATGAGCGCGGAGCCGGAATATACGCCGCTGGCATCTTCCGGAATATCGGTCGTCAGCACCGGACTGTGATACTCCCAGTGCAGCAGGTCTTCGCTGGTGCAGTGTCCCCAGTAGCCGCCGCCCCCGTGAACGCTTAGCGGAGAGTACTGAAAATAAGCATGGAATCTTCCTTTGAACTGGCACAGTCCGTTGGGATCATTGATCCATCCCACCGGCGGCATGATATGAAATTCTGTGCGGTAGGGACAGCTTTGAACTGTCCCCGCCATTTTCTTTAATTCTTCCCGTTCTCTCTGAAAACCATTTTCCATCTCAGTCCCTCTTACCTCGTAATCTCTGCGATTTTCTCTCCCACGGTTACATTTCTTTCTGCTTCTCGCACAACATGGCTTCCCTCAGCCGGTTCTGTGAAGATCAGGCAGGCAGCCGTATCATATCCTTCTGCCGCGATCCGGTCTTTCTCGAATTCCAGAATCAGATCCCCTTTCTTCAGCGCCTGACCGTCAGACACATGTACCTGGAAGTATTTTCCCTGCAGGTTGACCGTGTCAATCCCCACATGGATCAGAATTCCGCTGCCGCCCTTTGTCCGCAGGCCGACTGCATGCTTGGTATCCATCACCATCTCTACCGTACAGTCTGCCGGCGCATAGATCTTCCCCTCGGACGGCTCGATCGCCACCCCATCACCGAGAATCTTCTGGGCGAACGTAGGGTCCTTTACCTTTTCAATTCCGATGAATGCTCCCGACGTGAAAGCACGGATCTCTTCCGGAGCTGCCTCTCCTGCAGGCACGCTGCTCTCAGCCTTGAGCTGTTCCGCTGCAGGGGCTGACTGGCTCTTTCCGGCAGCGGGATGTGAGGCCTCCGCCGGCTTCATACGGTCAAATCCAATCCCGATGAGGAATGCGAAGATAAATCCGGCTGCCAGTGAGATCACATGGGCTATGATGTAATTGACGTATCCGTTATTCACCGGATCCGCCAGCGCAATTCCCGGGACGACCGTCGTACCGAATCCGAGAGCTGCCAGATCCGTGAAGTATACGATGATTCCTCCCACTGCTCCGCCCAGGCATCCGCCGATAATCGGGTAGCGGTATCTTAAGTTCACACCGAACAGAGCCGGCTCCGTGATTCCGAAGAGTACGGAGATAAAACTGGGAATACATAACTCCTTCGCTTTCGCGTCCTTCATGTTTCTCGCCAGATATCCGAGCACAGCGCCGCCCTGCGCGATAATAGCTACAGACATCAGCGGATTCAGAAAGTTCCTTCCTGTGTCAACGAGAAGCTGTGATTCGATGGCGCCAAACACATGGTGCAGACCCGTGATTACAATCAGCTGCTGTACTCCGGAGAATACCGCATATCCGATCACACCCAGATGCTGGGTCATCCATACAAGCACTGCTGTGATCCCGTTCGCCAGGCCTCTTCCCACCGGTCCGATGATCATGAACAGCAGGAACGAGCTCACCAGAGTTGTCAGAAGCGGGGATACCAGCAGTCTGATCACTTCCGGCACCTTCTTCTCGAAGAAGATATCCAGCTTCGCGGTAACCACGCCGATCAGCAGGGCCACGATGATGCCTCCCTGGAAACCGATCAGATCCACCGGAAGTCCCAGAATATGAAGGGTAGTTACTTCCACCGTCCCCTGTGCGGCCGCGCCGGCATCAGCCAGACTGTTCGTCAGCATGATACAGCCGATCACAATTCCCATGATGGGCCTTCCGCCAAACCGTTTGACCGTACTGTAAGCCACACACAGCGGCAGGAATCCAAAGATAGCGCCTGACGAGATGTTAATGAGCCGTGATAAGCCATATAGTGTTTCATTATTCTGAACAAACTCAATGTTTCCAAGTACACTGGACAATCCTGTCAAAAGTGCCGCGGCCAGGATCCCCGGCATGATCTCGATAAATACATCCGAGAGTGCCTTCACTGCCCTTTGCAGCGGGTTCATCCGCTTATTCGCCTTGGTCTTCAGATCCCCCAGACTCATACTGTCCATATGCAGAGATTCCGCCAGCACCTGGCATACATCGTTTACCAGTCCCGCTCCAAAGATAATCTGAAGCTGGTCTCCCGCGACAAATACACCTTTGACAAGATCTACATCCTCGATCGCGCGGATATCTGCCTTATCATTATCTTCCAGTACAAGACGCAGACGGGTCGCACAGTGCGCGATTCCGAGAATATTATTCCTGCCTCCCGCAAGCCGGGTGAGTTCTGATGCGATGTTTTCATAGCGTTTTCTTTTATCAGCATCCATTGTGATACCTCCCATATCATTCAATCCTTCAACAACTGTATCTGCATGCATTTTTCTTTCCCGCGGTAGGTACGCTGCGTTCACGCGTCTGCCACAAGCCGTAATCTGCGCACAATTGCAGCTTTATGACTCACGCTTCTGTGATTACAGCGTATGAACAAATGTATTATTATTTGTTCTTGCAATTATTATTATACTGGAATATACTCGGTATTATATAGACGAATGTTGTTTAACTATACAGTTTTGTTGGAACTGTTCCGACAGAGAGGAGCCCCTGTGAAAGACTATATTTTTTCCAATGATTTTTCCCGGAATCTGGACGCCATGATCTATACCTGCGGGTACGAGACATGTACTCCGTCCCACAGCTATGGTCCTGTGGTGCGCAGCGGTTATTTGATACATTACATTCTGGATGGAAAAGGAATCTACAAGACAGACGGACATATCTACCAGCTTCGGAAAGGAGATGCCTTTCTGATCCGTCCGAACACTCTGATCTATTATGAAGCTGACCGCTATCATCCGTGGACGTATACCTGGATCGGATTCCAGGGGATTAAAATGGAAGAGTACCTGAAGCGGACGTCTCTTCTGGAAACTCCCTACTTTCATTACGGGAAGGACGACCGGGTGCGTCTCTGCCATGAGAAAATGTTCGAGGCCTATAACCTGCCGGAAAACCGGGATCTGATGATGAACAGTATCCTGTACGAATATCTGTATCTTCTGGCCAGCAAGTTCCCCAGGACATCCATCCCGCCCAGAGAGAAGAAGATCACATATGTGGAAGAAGCGCTTCGCTATATCGAAAGCAACTACGCCCATTCCGTCAACATCCAGGTCATTGCAGATCACCTGAGTATCGAGCGCACGTACCTGTACCGCCTGTTCAAAGATATCACCGGCAGCTCCCCTCAGGAATACCTTCTGGACTACCGGATCCGCCGTGCCTGTACGCTTCTGAAGGACACTGATCTCCCGGTCAGCGATATTGCCCGCTCCGTAGGCTATGACGACGCTCTTTATTTCTCCCGTCTTTTCAAACAAAAGAAAGGGCGGACGCCCACCCAGTACAGAAAAGAATAAAGGGACGGCAGTCTTTCTGTCGTCCCTCTGCTCTGCAGCTGTCTTCTACAGTTCCAGCTTCTGTGCGAAATCTGCCATTGCCTCAGAGATCTTGATCTGCTGGGGACAGACCGCCTCGCAGCTTCTGCATCCTACGCAGGCGCCGGGTTTCTTCTCCTCCGGCCAGGATGACAGCGCCATCGGCGCAATGAATCCGCCCTCAGTAAAGCAGTGCTCATTATACAGGCTCAAAAGCTCCGGAATATCCAGTTCCTGCGGACAGTGGCTGACGCAGTAATGGCATGCGGTACACGGAAGGGTCTTCTTCCGGAGCATACCGTCCGCGATTCCCAGAAGTGTCTGCATCTCTTCTTCATTCAGCGGCAGATCTTCTTCATATGTATGAATATTTGCCAGAAGCTGCTCCATATTGGACATCCCGGACAGCACCATTTTCACCTCCGGGAGCGTCTGCAGAAAGCGGAATGCCCACGCCGGGGTGTCTTCATCCGGCCGGAGCGCTCTCAGCTTCTCCGTATTCTCCTCTGAGAGAGACGCCAGCTTGCCTCCCCGCAGCGGTTCCATAACCCATACCGGGATTCCATGCTCGGCCAGAAGCTCCATCTTCTCTTTCGCATTCTGGAAGGTCCAGTCCAGATAGTTGATCTGCAGCTGGCAGAATTCCATGCTCTCGCCATAGGCATCGAGGAATCTCTTGATCACATCATAACTTCCATGGGCAGAGAACCCGAGGTGACGGATCCTTCCATTTCTCTTCTGTTCCATCAGATAATCGTAAATCCTGTACTTCTCATCCAGATAAGCATCAATATTCATCTCGCATACATTGTGGAACAGATAGAAATCAAAATATTCCACCTGACATTTCTGAAGCTGTTCTTCAAAGATCTGCTCCACCTTATCCATATTGGACAGATCGTATCCCGGGAATTTCGTCGCCAGATAAAAGCTCTCTCTCGGATATTTCTTCAGCGCGTTCCCCATCACAATCTCTGACTGTCCGTCGTGATATCCCCAGGCTGTATCATAGTAATTGATCCCATGCTCCATCGCACAGGCAACCATCTCCTCTGCAGCGGCAGCGTCAATCTTGGAGTCGTCTCCGTCAATAACCGGGAGCCGCATTGCCCCCATCCCGAGCCCGGACAGTTTCAAATCCTGAAAATCTCTGTAAATCATCATAGAACCTCCTTCTTACTCCGCGGAATCCTTCCCGCTCCTGCAGAATCCTGCTCCAGAACCGATAAAGATTCCTTCCCACCAGATATTATACTCGCTTTTGCAGATCTGGTCTAATACTTTCCTTATATAAGATACAATACCTTTCAGCTATGGAAACGCCGGTTAAGACATTCCGGCACATCGTAAGATGCAACATACAGATAGAAATAGAGGAGCCGGACTTCTGATCCGACTCCTCTATCATGCTCAAAGAGTACTGTTTCTTAGAACTTGCCAGCCTTTGCTGCTTCCTCGATGGAAACTGCAACTGCAACCGTCATACCAACCATCGGGTTGTTGCCTGCTCCGATCAGACCCATCATCTCAACGTGAGCCGGAACGGATGAAGATCCTGCGAACTGTGCATCAGAGTGCATACGTCCGAGTGTATCTGTCATACCATAGGAAGCCGGGCCTGCTGCCATGTTGTCCGGGTGAAGCGTACGTCCTGTACCGCCGCCGGAAGCAACTGAGAAGTATTTCTTTCCAGCCTCTACACACTCTTTCTTGTAGGTACCTGCAACCGGATGCTGGAAACGTGTGGGGTTCGTGGAGTTACCTGTGATGGAAACGTCAACGCCCTCTTTCCACATGATCGCAACACCTTCACGAACATCGTTCGCGCCGTAGCAGTTAACTTTGGAGCGAAGTCCGTCAGAGTAAGCGGTTCTGGAAACTTCTTTCAGTTCTCCTGTATAGTAGTCATAATCTGTCTGAACATATGTGAATCCGTTGATTCTGGAAATGATCTTCGCAGCGTCTTTTCCAAGACCGTTCAGGATAACACGAAGCGGTTTTTTACGAACTTTGTTCGCCTTCTCCGCGATACCGATCGCACCCTCTGCTGCAGCGAAGGACTCGTGTCCTGCCAGGAATGCAAAACAGTCTGTCTCTTCTTCCAGAAGCATCTTACCGAGGTTTCCGTGTCCAAGACCTACTTTACGCTGATCAGCAACGGATCCCGGGATACAGAAAGCCTGAAGTCCCTCTCCGATTGCTGCTGCTGCGTCTGCTGCTCTTGTGCAGCCCTTCTTGATCGCGATCGCTGCACCTGTGATATAAGCCCAGCATGCATTCTCGAAACAGATCGGCTGAATGCCTTTGATCTGATTGTAAACGTCCAGTCCGGCATCCTTTGTGATCTTCTCAGCTTCTTCGAGGGAAGCGATGCCATAGCTGTTCAAAACTTCATTGATTTTATCAATTCTTCTTTCATATGATTCAAATAAAGCCATTTATATATCCTCCTGATTTATTTACCTTTGTCGGTTTCCCCTGTAACGAAAACGTCTGTCCGGGATCATCCGGCTTCCGTTATTACTCTTTACGCGGGTCAATAATCTTCACTGCATCAGCAACACGGCCGTACTGTCCTTTTGCCTTCTCCCATGCGTCGTTCGGAGTATCGCCTGCTTTGATGAAGTCTGTGAATTTTCCAAGGCTTACGAACTGGTATCCGATGATCTCATCATTCTCGTCAAGAGCGATACCTGTTACATAGCCTTCTGCCATCTCAAGGTAACGAGGACCTTTAGCCAGTGTACCATACATCGTACCAACCTGTGAGCGAAGTCCCTTTCCAAGGTCTTCCAGGCCTGCGCCGATCGGAAGTCCGTCTTCGGAGAATGCGCTCTGTGTTCTTCCGTATACGATCTGAAGGAAGAGTTCTCTCATTGCTGTATTGATCGCATCACATACGAGGTCTGTGTTCAGTGCCTCTAAGATCGTTTTGCCCGGGAGGATCTCAGATGCCATTGCTGCGGAATGTGTCATTCCGGAACATCCGATTGTCTCTACCAGCGCTTCCTGAATGATGCCGTCTTTTACATTCAGTGTCAGTTTGCATGTTCCCTGCTGAGGTGCACACCAGCCCACACCATGTGTAAGACCGGAAATATCCTTAATCTCTTTTGCCTTTACCCATTTCGCCTCTTCCGGGATCGGAGCTGGTCCGTGATTCGCGCCCTGAGCCACCGGACACATCATTTCTACTTCATGTGAATAAATCATGTTAAAACTCCTTTCAATATGTATGATTTTCTTCTACATACGGCACCTGATATTTTCGCACAAAAATCGACAGCCCCCGCCGTGCCTGACCGGCAATATGAACTGTCTGTGCGTCTGTGATCCGGCGGCTGGCGCCGCAGATCTCACCTGCACCATATATAGCTATTTTCGCATAATTTACACCATTCGTCAATCATCACTTTGACAATATTTTCACGGAGAAACGGCCTCTGATGCCTCTGCTTCCAGACGGGTCTTCAGCATCCCAAGCGCAGTCTCAACCGTGTGCATGCGGTTTTCCATCCTGCTGCCGTCAAACCGGCACTCTTTGACTTCTGTCTTCCCTCTCAGGAAGCAGCCGATGTACACAAGCCCCACCGGCTTCTCCCGGGTGCCGCCTCCCGGCCCGGCGATCCCGGTCGCGCTCAGAGCTGCGTCCGCTCCCGCCGCCTTGGCTGCGCCTTCCGCCATCTCCCTGGCTGTCTGCTGGCTTACCGCGCCGTAGGCTTTCAGTGTCTCATGGCGCACCCCCACCAGACGTTCCTTGGCTTCATTGGAGTATGTCACATACCCCTCGTTTAACACATCGGACGCCCCGGCCACATTCACAAGCGTCCCGGCGATCAGACCGCCCGTGCAGGATTCCGCTGTGGTCACGGTCAGCCCCTGCCCGGCCAGCAGCTCCACAACGCGCTCCTCCAGCGGCTTTTCCCGTCGCTTTTCCCGCGGCTGTTCAGCCGCAATTCTTTCGCTGTTCTTTCGATCCATTTCTGAGTTCATCTCCTACATGCCGCCCTGGGTGAGCACCTGTCTGTTCTTCCATACATAATCAACCAGTGAAATGATCGTCAGCGCCACGGCAATCCAGATCAGTCCTGTACCGATCAGATCGAACACGCCGCCGAAATCCGCGATCAGCACAATGATCATGGCCATCTGGAACACTGTCTTAAACTTGCCCCAGTAGCTGGCTGCTATCACGATTCCATTGTCGGAAGCCACAAGACGGAATCCGCTGATAATAAACTCTCTTGCAATAATCACAATCACGATGGCTGCATCCAGTTTCCCGGATGGAATGAGACAAATCATGGCTGAGCAGACAAGCAGTTTATCCGCAAGGGGATCCATAAACTTCCCGAAATTGGTCACCAGATGATATTTCCTTGCGATCTTCCCGTCCAGCATGTCCGTCAGGCTGGCAATGATAAAAAGTCCCAGGGCGATCCACTTATTTGCTGCGCCTCCCACATCTGTGAGCATAAAAAATACAAAAAACGGCACCATAATCACTCGAAGTACAGTCAGTTTGTTTGGTAAATTCATAACAGTTCTCCTATCAGATCATAATCTACAGCTCCGGTCACTTTCACTCTCGCGAAATCACCGGACAACAGTTCCTCATCCGTGTTGATAAAGATCAGTCCGTCCACATTGGGCGCGTCCCGGTAGGTGCGGCCCACATATGCGTTCTCGTCAGCCACCTTGCCCTCGATCATCACCAGCACTTCCTGCCCGATCATCCTCTCCGCATTGTCAAATGCGATCTCCTGCTGAAGTTCCATCAGCTCGCCCTGGCGTTCTTCTTTGACTTCTTCGCTGATCTGTCCCTCCATCTCAGCTGCAGGAGTTCCCTCCTCCGGAGAATAGGTGAATACGCCCAGGCGGTCAAATTCCATCTCATCTACGAACTCCATCAGTTCTTCATGCTGTTCCTGCGTCTCGCCCGGGAATCCGGTAATCAATGTGGTGCGCAGGCAGATATCCGGGATCTCTCTGCGCAGTTTCCCGATGATATCCTGAAGTTCCTGCTTCGATGTCCGTCTTCCCATCCGTCTGAGAACAGCGTCGCTGGCATGCTGTATGGGCAGATCCAGATAATGACACACCTTCGGTTCTTCCTTCATCACCTGGATCAGATCGTCCGTGATCTCCTCCGGATAACAATACAGGATCCGGATCCAGCGCAGCCCGCTGATCCTGCAGAGTTCTCGGATCAACTTGTGAAGAGACTTTTCTCCGTAGAGGTCTTTCCCGTAAAGGGTGGTCTCCTGTGCGACCAGGATCAGTTCCTTCACCCCCTGCTCTGCCAGCTCCCGCGCCTCCCGGAGCAGGCGCTCCATAGGAACACTCCGGAAGTTCCCCCGGATCTTGGGAATGATACAGTAGGTGCAGTGCTTGTCACATCCTTCTGCAATCTTCAGATAAGCGAAATGTCCGCCCGTGGTCACCAGACGTTTCGTGTCCGGCAGGGGCAGCGCCTCCAGATCTGAGAGCATCACCGAATGTGTCCCCGCAAGCGCGGCGTCCACCGCATCCAGGATCCGGTCGTAAGCCGTCGTTCCCAGCACCTCGTCCACTTCCGGGATCTCGTCCAGGATCTCCTGGCGGTATCTCTGCGCCAGGCATCCGGTCACAATCAGCGCCTGAACCCGGCCCTCTTTCTTATATTCTGCCATCTCCAGGATATTCTGGATACTCTCTTCCTTGGCATCATGGATAAAACAGCAGGTGTTAATCACGATGATATCCGCCTCTGTCTCGTCGTCCGTCATCTCATATCCCCTGGACGCAAGCAGTCCCAGCATTACTTCCGTGTCCACCAGGTTTTTGTCACACCCCAGGGAAATAAACAATATTTTCATACACATTCTCCGTTTCTAATTCAGAATCACCGGAAGTGCCAAAAGGCACATCCCGGGATTGTAAGCGGCCACCAGAGTCCCGGGCAGGCCCGGACTTCGGCTCGCCGCCGCAAAAAAGGCAGATACCACACGTGCATCTGCCTGCTTACTCTCTTACTCTTCCGCATTCTCGGCCAGGATCTTCAGCTTCCCGTCGTTCAGTTCTTCAATCGCGATCGACAGCGGCTTCTCACCCATTTTTGCATTTACCAGCGGAAGATCTCCGGCAATGAGCTGTCTCGCACGTTTGGACGTGGCCATTACGATCGAATACCGGCTGTTGACGATCTTCGATTCGCCCTCCTCAACGTCTTTATTTACTACCTTCATCAAATCTGTGTAAGATGGATGCAGCATGTTTCATCTTCTCCTTTCAGTCTTTCCAAATCTTCTTTTATACTTTTCATAAATGCTTTATTGCGAAAGCTTCTGTGGTGCTCTCCCTGGATAATGGCATGCATCTCTTCCACACACGCATCCAGGTCGTCATTTACGATCAGATAATCGTAACTGTCCATTCCCTCCGCCTCCTCACAGGCCCGGCTCATTCTGCTCCTGATCACATCCATGGTCTCTGTGCCTCTGCCTACAAGGCGGCTTTTCAGCTCAACGGCGCTCGGCGGCGTAACAAACAGAAGCAGTGTTTCCGGGAATGCCTCTTTGACTTTCAGCGCGCCCTGAATCTCTATCTCCAGGATCACATCCTTTCCCTCATCCAGCTTCTGTTCCACATACTCGCGCGGAGTACCATAGTAATTTTCCACGTACTTAGCATACTCTATCAGCCGGCCTTTGGCAATCATTTTTTCAAATTCGTCTTTCGAAATGAAGAAATATTCCCTTCCGTCTGCTTCTCCCTCCCGGGGGCTGCGTGTCGTGGCTGATATAGAAAGTGCATATGTATCCGGATATTTTGAGAGCAGTTCTTTCATCAGTGTTCCCTTGCCTGCTCCGGAAAACCCGGATACAACGATCAAAATTCCTTTGCTGTTCATAACTCTCTTCCTTTTTCTGATTCTGATTACAGGATCCTGAAGCTGTGCTCCTGTTTCTTCCATATTCTGGACCTGCATTCCTGCTGATTCATTATTCTGGATCTGCGTTCCTGCCTATTCAATATTCTGGATCTGCTCCCGGATCTTCTCGATCTCTGTCTTCAGGCTGATGGCGTGATCCGACACCTCAATATCATTCGCCTTAGACAGGATGGTATTCGCCTCCCGGTTCATCTCCTGGGCGATGAAATCAAGCTTGCGCCCGATCCCTTCCTTCTCTTCCAGTGTATTTCTCATATGCTGGATATGGCTCTTTAACCGTACCACTTCTTCATCTGTACAGATCTTGTCCGCGAAGAGGATCACTTCCGCGGCGATCCGGCTCTCCTCAATCTGGCTGTCCGCCAGGAGTTCCCGCATCTTCTCTTCCAGCTTTGCCCGGTATTCCGCAACAATCTGCGGAGAGCGCTCTTCAATAAAACCGATCTGTTCTCCAATCACGTCCAGCTTCGCGAGAATATCTTTCTTCAGGTTCTCTCCCTCCGCTGTCCGCGTACTGACGAACTGGGTGAACGCGCCTTCCAGCGCTTCTTTCAGCCCGTTCCACAGTTCTTCTTCATCCTCTGCCTGTTCCTCCATGACAAGGACCTCCGGGCAGCGGGCCAGCGTGGAAACCCGGACATCATTCTCCAGGCCGAACGCTTCTTCCATCTGCCGGAAATAACGCACGTATTCCGCGGCGATAGCGGCGTTGTACTTGACAGAGACCTGCTTCTGCGAGAGGTCTTCATAGCTGATGAAAATATCTACTTTACCTCTGTTGGCATAGGTTTTCAGAAGGGCTCTGATCGACGTCTCGAAAAAGTTCAGTTTCTTCGGCATCCTGATATTCACATCGAGATACCTGTGGTTTACGCTCTTAAGCTCTACCGTAAATTTTCTGGATTCCTTCTGTATCTCACATCTTCCGAATCCGGTCATACTCTTAATCATGTTGATCCATCCTCTGTTCTTACTACGTCCCCGCGCGGGCAGCGTCAGCCAGGCCCAAAGAAAAACAGCGGGCACTGTCTGCAAGCCAGCTTGCGCAGTCTCCGCTGTTTTTCCGGCGCATGTGGGACTTGTGATTCACATTATACCCCCTGCGAGCATGAATGGTCAACAGGTCTTTTCTGCGTGTTTTGCTTTCACATAGTCGTCCATCGCGTCGGCAATGATCTTGGAACATTTTACGGCTTCAACCACGGTCTTGGCCCCTGTCACTACATCTCCCGAGGCAAAGATGCCTTCCATCGTGGTTTCGCCCTTGTCATCTGTCTTCAGAAGTCCCCGGCCGTCAACCTGAAGTTCCCGGTCCCGGTTCACGATCCTGTCCTGGGGTCCCTGGGAGATGGAGATAATGATGCTGTCAGCGGGCACGAACCTGGCAGTCTCCTCGTGCTTGATCATCCGTCCTTCCTCGTCCCACTCCACATCACAGATCATGGCACCGTCATCCCGGATCTCTGTAGCAGTCTGCAGGAACTCAAACTCAACGCCGTCAATCTTGGCATACTCCACTTCTTTCGGGGAGGCCGCCGGAACCTCCGTCACGGAGTACACCGTCACATGCTGGGTGCCTTTTCGGATGGCGGTCCTGGCCACATCCATCGCGGCATTTCCCGCGCCGATCACAAGCACCCGCTCCCCCAGATCAAATACATCCGGATTGTTCAGATAATTGATTCCATAATGCACATTGCCCAGCGTCTCTCCTGGAATATTCAGGCGGTAGGGTCTCCAGGTGCCGGTGCCGATAAACACGGCGTCATATCCGTCCTTCAGCAGGTCATGAACCCCTGTGGAGCCGCCCAGCGCAAAATTCGGCCTGAATTTGATGCCGAGAGCCTTCATCTTCTCATAATACCGGTCCAGGATTGTCTTCGGAAGCCGGAATTCGGGGATCCCGTAGCGCAGGATTCCGCCGATCTTCTCCCGGATCTCAAAGATCGTAACCTTGTACCCCCGGACCGCCAGAAGGATCGCGATCGTGATGCCTGCCGGACCGGCGCCGACCACCCCGATCCTGTGTCCGTTCCACTCCGGTTTCTCCAGTTTCATTTTATCGAAGCAGGTATCCGAAATATAATTCTCAATGGAAGAAATGTGAACCGGTTCTCCTTTGATTCCCTTCACGCAGTGTCCTTCGCACTGCTTTTCGTGATCGCAGACAAGAGAACAGATTACAGACAGTGGGTTGTTGCTGAAGACCATTTCCGCCGCTTCCGTCATCTCGCCTCCGAGAAACATCTGAATCATCTGCGGAATCGGTGTGTTGATCGGGCAGCCTTCCCTGCATCTCGGCTTTTTACAGTTTAGACATCTCTTCGCTTCATCAATGGCATGTAATCCCATGAATAAATACCTCCTGCTCTCAGACCTGTTTTTTATTTTCTTCTGAACTCTAGTTTGACACAAAAATCCAAAAAATCAATATTTGTTATTTTCTTAACTTCTGATCTGATTTATACATCCGTGGTTCTCCTATTTTTCACCCTCATTGTACACAATAAAAAACAAAACAGCCGTTCCCGCGGGGCTGAATCTGATGAAATTTTAACGCAGCGGTTCAGTCATCGAGAACAGCGCGGGCTGAACTGCTGCATTTTAGCGGGTTCCATAAGACAAAGTCCGGTATTGAAATCAGCATTCTTTGTGGTATACTTTACTTCAAAATGTAACCTAACAGAACGGAGATACACTTATGGCATTTGACGGAATTGTGGTGGCCAATCTGGTCCACGAATTAAAGACAGAACTGACCGGCGGGCGCATCGCGAAAATCGCCCAGCCAGAGGCGGATGAACTCCTCCTCACAATCAAATCTCCGGCAGGACAAAAGAGGCTGCTGATCAGCGCGGACGCCTCCCTGCCGCTGATCTATCTCACCGGCAGCACCAAGCCCAGCCCCATCACCGCGCCCAACTTCTGCATGCTGCTTCGGAAGCATATCAGCAACGGGCGGATCATCCAGATCCGGCAGCCCAGGCTGGAGCGGATCATTATCTTCACGATTGAGCATCTGGACGAGATGGGCGACCTGTGCCGCAAGGAGCTGATCGTGGAAATTATGGGCAAGCACAGCAACATCATCTTCTGTACAGAGGACGGCCGGATCATTGACAGTATCAAACATGTGTCCGCACAGATCAGTTCTGTGCGTGAGGTTCTTCCGGGAAGGGAGTATTTCATCCCGGATACCATGCACAAGGAGGATCCCCTGAATGTAGATCAGGAGACTTTCCGCCGGCTGCTCACGGAAAAGCCGGCTGCTCTGTCGAAAGCGATCTATACCAGCTTCACAGGCATCAGCCCGGTAACGGCGGAGGAGATCTGCTTCCTTGCAGGCCTGGACTCTTCCATCCCTGCAAAGGAATATTCCCAGGATATTCTGACCCATTTGTTTACCCAGTTTCAGATCTGCTTCTCGGCGGTCCGGGAGCAGCAGTTCTCTCCCGCTATTTACTATGACGAGCTGGAACCGAAAGAGTTTTCTTCCCTGCCGCTGACACATTTTCCGCAGTATACGAAGAAGGCATTCTCCTCGGTCTCCGAGATGCTTTATACGTACTACTCCACCCGCAGCCAGATCACCCGGATCCGCCAGAAATCCGCGGATCTGCGCCATGTGGTACAGACGGCACTGGAACGCAACCGGAAGAAATATGACCTCCAGATCCGCCAGCTAAAGGACACGGAAAACCGCGGTCAATACAAGGTCTACGGGGAGCTGATCAACACCTATGGCTATCACGTCCCGGAGGGGGCCAAACAGATGGAAGCCCTCAATTATTACACAAACGAGATGATCACCATCCCTCTGGATCCGGTCAAAACACCGCAGGAAAACGCCCAGCGGTATTTCGGAAAATACAACAAGCAGAAGCGAACCTTTGAAGCACTCTCGGTACTGTGCAGGGAGACAAAAGATGAGATCGCGTACCTGGAATCCATTCAGACCGCCCTGGATATCGCGCTGACAGAAGACGATCTGGCCGGCATCAAAGAAGAGCTGGCTGAGACCGGCTACATCCGGCGCAGATTCACCCGCAAGAAAGTAAAAATCAAGAATACGCCGCTCCACTATATCTCAAGCGACGGATTCCATATTTATGTAGGGAAAAACAATCTGCAGAATGAGGAGCTCACCTTCCATACTGCCGCGGGAAATGACTGGTGGTTCCACGCCAAACAGGCCCCCGGTTCCCATGTCATCGTGAAGTCTGAGGGGGCAGAGCTGCCGGACCGCACCTTTGAGGAGGCCGGACGGCTGGCCGCTTACTATTCCAGCATGCGCGGGAGCGAGAAGGTAGAGATTGATTACGTAGAGAAAAAACATGTGAAAAAGCCGAAAGGCGCCAAACCAGGATTCGTCGTTTATTATACGAATTATTCCCTTGTCATTGACAGTGACATCCGCGGGATCCGGGAAGTGAACGAAAGGCAATAAGAAATCGCTGAGGTCGCAGGACTTCAGCGATTTCTTATTTTGAGACATATTTTGCAGGGTCTTTCTTTGAGACTTATTTTATAGGGTCTTTCTGTCCCAGCAGATAGTCCACGAACTGCTGGGCGGTCCTTCCGGACAGCCCGCCGTGGGACAGTTCCCACTTATTCGCTGCCAGAAGCAGCTCTTCCTCAGACATGTCGATGCCGCCTTTTCTCGCCAGCACCCGCACAATCTCCTGGAATTCCTTCTTGTCCGGGGATCCATAATAGATGGTCACGCCGAATCTTGCCACGAGAGACAGCTTCTCCTGCACAGTATCGTTGGTATGCAGCTCCTCGTCGCGGTCCGCCTTGTCCCGGAAGGTCTCACGGATCAGGTGACGGCGGTTGGATGTGGCATAGATCAGTACATTTTCCGGTTTTCTCTCCAGTCCGCCCTCGATCACGGCTTTTAAGTATTTATACTCAATCTCGAATTCTTCAAAGGACAGATCATCCATGTAGATGATGAACTTATAGTTGCGGTTCTTCACCTGGGCGATCACATCATTCAAGTCTTTAAACTGATGTTTGTACACCTCGATCATCCGCAGCCCCTGATCATAATATTGATTCAGAATGGCTTTCACTGAAGTCGATTTGCCTGTCCCCGCATCACCGAAAAGCAGACAGTTATTGGCTTTTCTTCCTTCTACGAATGCCTCTGTGTTGTCGATCAGCTTTTTCTTCGCGATCTCATAGCCCACCAGGTCGTCCAGGTGTACATGGGCGATATTGGTGATTGGAACGATCTCCATGTCCCCGCCTTCCGGGTGTTCGATGCGGAAGGCCTTATGAAGTCCCAGCTTGCCCACGCCGAACTCTCGGTAGAACTGTGTCATCTTCTGTTTGAATTCTTCGGCGCTCTCAGCGTCTCCCAGGGCTTTCGCCAGCGTACAGATCCGGTCCCGGATCCGGCGGTTGAACACGTTTCCGCCCGCTGCAGTGTTCTGGTAGTTCATCAGGATCTGGATGCATCCGGCCTCCAGGTCCTTCTCCAGATCTGAGAAATCATAATCAAACAGTTCTTTGAAGATCGTGAAATCGTGAAGGGCGATCTCATTGATGCTGCCCTCTGTCTCTCCCACGATCTCACAGGACGTACTGTATCCGTTCTCGTCGTTGACCAGAAGAAATGTCAGATAGGTGTGCCAGAGATTCCCCTCGAACCCGTGGCTCACCGACAGTTCCAGAAGTTCATTGACACATTCAAACAGAAGACTTCTTAAATCTTCTTTGTTGTAATACTCATTTCCGTGATTCTCCATAAGGAATGTCATATCCTTCAGGAGTTCGCCGTAGTCCATATTCTTATACAGCATAAGTTCATTTGTACGCATCGTCTCTCTTCGTCTCCTTCTGATGTGCCGGCGCGTCCTCAAGTTCGGGCAGTCTGCCGGCCGTTTCTGCTTTCGTTTACTCGATTAATAATTCCCGAGGATCTTCAGGTTCTTCGCCTCTTCCCGCAGTCCCCGGATCGCGTTTTTCACCGCCGCTTCCTCGAGATTTCCCTCGAAATCCACAAAAAAGCAGTATTCCCAGGGCCTTCCTTTGATGGGCCTGGACTCGATCTTCGTCATATTTAAATCATTATAGATGAAATGCGAAAGGATCTGGTACAGAGAACCGCTCTGATGAGGAACCTCGAACCGGATGCTGATCTTTGACGCGTTCCGCAGAAAGATCTTCTGGTTTGTCACCACAATAAAACGGGTCGAGTTATCCGCGTCGTCATTGATCTCCTCTACCAGGACTTCCAGCCCATGTACTTTCGCCGCGTAGGCGCTGCACACTGCCGCCTGGGCGATGTCCTGGTCCTTCAGCACCTTTTTCGCCGCGATGGCTGTATTCACCACACTGATCTTCTGCCAGTCCGAATGGCTGTCCAGGAAGCGTGCCGTCTGCATCAGCGCCTCGGTCTTTGAATATACGCGCTGAATATCTGAGAGCTTTGCCCCCGGCAGACCGGCCAGTGTGTGTACGATCGGCAGAATGGTCTCTGCTACGATATAGTTCTCGAACTCGTCCAGCAGGTCATACATCTCAATGACCGGTCCGGCCGTAGAATTCTCAATCGGAAGAACCGCGTAATCCGCTGACCCTTCCTCAATCGCTTCCATTGCATCCCGGAAGGTCCTTACATGGAAGCTGTTCACATCCTCCCCGAAGAACTGCTGCATGGCAGCCTGGCCGTAGGCGCCTTCCGTTCCCTGAAATACGACCCTGGCTGTCTGTTTCTCCAGGCTGTCTATGCGGATAAAGGGAAGCCGTCCCAGGGCTCCTGCCTCCACAAGCTGCTGGTACTGCAGCTTCCGGCTCATGGACATCAGCTGCTGGTAGAGCTCCTGAATTCCTTTCTTATTGAAGTCTCCGCTTACCTGCGCGGCCACGTCCGCCAGCTTGTCCTTCTCCCGCTGCCGGTCAAACACCTTGCGTCCTGCATTCACCTTATATTCCCCTACTTCCTCACAGACCTTCATCCGTTTCTCGTAGAGTTCGGCAATCTGATGATCAATCTCATCCAGCTGTGTTCTTAATTCTTCAAGCGCTGCCATTTTATTTTTCTCCTGTCTTCTGAATATCACTTTCCCTTAGTGTCGGCGGACAAGGGGCAGCACACCTCTTGTACACCTACGCTTACCAAGTATATTACATTTTTTCCGCAAAATCTACGTTTCCTTGCAAATTCGAATCCGACGGAACACAGTTATCGGTTGAAAATCCTTTCGTTTTAGTATATGATTATGTGGAGAATTTAGGGAGGTACACAAATGAACGTTACAGAATGTTTAAAAACCCGAAGAAGTATCCGTCGGTTTAAAGCGGATTCTGTTGACCATTCTATCATTGACTCTGTCGTTTCATCGGCATCTTATTCCCCTTCCTGGAAGAACACCCAGATCACCCGTTATACCGCAGTTGAAGATCCCGCTCTGCTCGCAGAGATCGCGGAGAACTATACGCCGGACTTCAACGCGCAGATCATCCGTCAGGCGCCTGTTCTGATGGCGGTCAGCTATGTCAAAGGCCGCTGCGGCTATGAGCGGGACGGCTCCTTTTCTACGAAGAAAGAGGACCGCTGGCAGATGTTCGACGCGGGCATAGCCTGCCAGAGCTTCTGTCTGGCTGCCTGGGACAAGGGACTGGGGACAGTCATTATGGGAATATTCGATGAAGACGGAATCGCAGACCTGCTCGGCATTCCCGAAGATCAGGAGCTTGCCGCTCTGATCGCTGTGGGATATCCGGATATTGAGCCGGCCGCCCCGAAACGAAAGTCCGTGGAGCAGCTTCTTCAGTACAGATAAACAGAGAACTGATTCATTCATAACAGATAGATTCAAGGGATACGTTCCTGTATCCCACAAGGAGGTTACGATATGAGACATTTAATGAGTCCGCTGGATTTCTCAGTGGAAGAGCTTGACAAACTGCTGGATCTGGCACAGGATATCGAGGCACACAGAGAGAAATACGCCCATGCCTGCGAGGGGAAAAAGCTTGCAACTCTTTTCTACGAGCCAAGTACCCGCACCCGCTTAAGCCATGAGGCGGCTATGCTCAACCTGGGCGGAAGCGTGATGGGATTCTCCTCCGCTGACTCCAGTTCTGCCGCAAAAGGCGAGAGCGTATCCGATACGATCCGCACCGTCTCCTGCTATGCAGACATCTGTGCCATGCGCCATCCCAAAGAAGGAGCGCCCATGGTTGCCTGCCAGCATTCTTCCATCCCGGTGATCAATGCCGGAGACGGCGGACACCAGCATCCGACTCAGACACTGACAGATCTCTTGACAATCCGCAGCTTAAAAGGCCGTTTGGACAATCTGACCATCGGTCTGTGCGGCGACCTGAAATTCGGCCGCACCGTTCACTCACTGATCAATGCACTGGTCAGATACGAGAACATCCGCTTCATTCTGATCTCTCCGGAAGAGCTCCGGCTCCCGGAATACATCCGCCACGATGTGCTTGACCGCAATCAGGTTCCCTACGAGGAAGTCGTGCGGCTGGAGGACGCGATGCCGAAGCTGGACATCCTCTATATGACACGTGTGCAGAAAGAGCGCTTCTTCAACGAAGAAGACTATGTACGCATGAAAGATTTCTATATTCTGGACCGGGCGAAGATGAAGCTTGCCCCCAAGGATATGTATGTACTCCACCCGCTTCCGCGTGTGAACGAGATCTCCGTAGAAGTGGATGATGATCCGAGAGCGGCATATTTCCGCCAGGTACAGTACGGAGTCTACGTGCGTATGGCACTGATACTCACACTTCTTGATATCCACGTGGACTGACAGAGGCAGCGTAAGACAGAACTTACGCATACCGCTGAAGCCCTGAGAGGATCTCTGTAAGAGACCGCAAGTCAACCGCTCCGATGCAGACATTAGGGAGCATCAAACCGGCAGCGATGCAGGCCTGTCCGCCTGGTCCGCTGCCTGCGGGAAGAAAGAAAGGAAATGAACATGGTTAAAAATACACTGAATGTAGGACGCATCTCCGAAGGATTTGTACTTGATCATATCGAGGCAGGCAAAAGCATGGAAATCTATAAATACCTGCATCTCGACAAACTGGACTGCTGTGTGGCCATCATTAAGAATGCCCGAAGCAATAAAATGGGGAAAAAGGACATCATGAAAATCGAGTGTCCCATTGATTTCATGGATCTGGATATCCTTGGTTTCATTGACCACAATATCACTGTCAATATTATTGAAAACGGAGAGATTATTTCCAAGAAACCTCTCTCCCTTCCGAAAGAGATCCGGAACGTGATCCGGTGCAAGAATCCCCGGTGCATCACTTCCATTGAGCAGGGGCTGGATCATATCTTTGTTCTTACCGATGAAGAGAATCAGATCTACCGCTGCAAATACTGCGAAGAGAAATACCGCAGACACAGATAAATCACAGCCGCTGCGGCAGAACGAGTTCCGCTTGCAGAACTCGTTCCCCGGCGCGGCCGCTTTGGCGGCAGGAATCTAAAAAAGCAGAAAACAGACTCCTTGACAGACCGTCTGTTCTCTGCTTTTTTCATTCGTTTCTCATCATCAGCACACTTCCGCGATCTGATAAATCAGCCGCTCGGTATCCTCCCATCCGAGACACGGATCAGTAATCGACTTGCCGTATACCCGGTTGTCATCGATCTTCTGGCAGCCTTCCTCCAGATAACTCTCGATCATCACTCCCTTGATCAGCTTCTTTAATTCCGGATTGTAATTCCTGCTGTGGAGCACCTCACTGACGATCCGGATCTGCTCTTTAAACTGCTTGTTGGAGTTGGAATGATTCGCATCCACAATGGCAGCCGGATTCTGAAGGTCCCGCTTCTGATACAGGTCCAGAAGCCGCACCAGGTCCTCGTAATGATAGTTGGGGATGCAGGTGCCGTACTTGTCCACCCCGCCCCGGAGAATCACATGTGCCAGCTCGTTTCCGTCGGTTGTCACATCCATGCCCCGGTAGATAAACGTATGGGAACTCTGGGCTGCCACCACAGAGTTCAGCATCACGGAGAAGTCCCCGCTGGTGGGATTCTTCATTCCCACCGGAATATCCATGCTGCTGGCCGTGAGCCGGTGCTGCTGGTTCTCCACAGAACGGGCCCCGATGGCCTCGTAGGAAAGGATATCATCCAGGTAGCTCCTGTTCTCCGGATAAAGCATCTCGTCGGCCGCTGTCAGCCCGCTCTCCCGGATGGCCCGGGTGTGCATCCTGCGGATGGCGATAATCCCGGCCAGAAGGTCCGGGGCCTGATCCGGCCGGGGCTGATGGAGCATCCCTTTGTAGCCCTCGCCTGTGGTCCTCGGCTTATTCGTATAGATGCGCGGAATCACCAGAATCCGGTCAGACACCTTCTCGCTGACCGCGGCCAGCCTGCTCACATATTCGCATACAGAGTCTTCGTTATCTGCCGAACAAGGGCCTGCAATCACAACAAACTTATCCGACTTCCCGGTGAAAATATCCCGGATCTCTCTGTCTCTTCTTTCCTTAAGCGACAAAATATCCTCCGAAAGAGGATATTCCGCTTTCAGATCTGCCGGCAGGGGCAGCTCTGCATTTATGTTCATTCCCATCTGGTCCACGCCTCCGTCTTCTGTCGTAAATAAAAGGTGTTAAGCAAGACGATAAGCCGGGTTATGTCGCGGACGATCATCTATCTAGGCACAGCGTCGCCGCTGAGCTCAAGCGACCAACCTGAAGCGTGACGGGCCGCCACATTGCTTCGATCCGGTCTTGCTTCGGATGGGGTTTACATGTGCCCTCTCTGTTACCAGCGAGGCGGTAGTCTCTTACACTGCCTTTCCACCCTTACCCGGATAAAACACACAAGCGCTTCTCCCGGGCGGTTTATTTCTGTTGCACTGGCCTTGGAGTCGCCTCCACCGGACGTTATCCGGCATCCTGCCCTGTGAAGCCCGGACTTTCCTCGTCTGCAGCCTTTCGGCATTCGCAGCCGCGATCGTCTGTCTTACTTAACACAATAACTGATTATACTATACAAATCAGAAAAATACCACCCTTTCTTTCAGGCCGTTTCTTTCACCGTTTCTTTCAGGCCAAACCCATGCCTTCATCTACAATCAAATCTTCCCCGTCCGCCGCGGACGTGGCCAGCTGGTCGCACCGCTCGTTCTGCGGATGGCCGTCGTGTCCTTTCACCCAGTGGAAGGTCACGGCGTGGGGCTCCTTTGCCTTAAGCAGCCGCTTCCAGAGATCGACGTTTTTCACCGGTTCATTCTTGCCCCGCTTCCAGCCCTTCTTCAGCCATCCGTCCACCCAGTGCTGGTTAAACGCATTCACCACATACTGGGAATCCGAATACACTTCTACCGTACAGGGGCGGTTCAGAGCCTCCAGTCCCGCGATCACCGCCATCAGCTCCATCCGGTTGTTTGTGGTCTGCACATATCCGCAGGAGAGCTCCTTCACATGGAGTTCACCTTTGGGGTCCACGTATTCCAGCACCGCGCCGTATCCCCCGGGTCCGTCCGGATTCCCCCGCGCCGCGCCGTCTGTATAGATCTTTACAAGCATTCTCTCTTCTCCGTCTGTCTATTTCTCCAGAAGGAAACTCTGTCCCTCCCGCTCAATCTTCCTAATTCTGTCTTTGTACTCTTCGGTGCATTTCTCAAGCAGCAGCCGGTCAAACACCGCGTAATTCCCCCAGAAATGCATGGGGAAGACATGGGCTGCGGACGCCCGTTTCATAAAACAGTCCAGCCCCCAGCAGTACTGTTCTCCCAGTCTCGGATCTACCGGGACAAAGGCAATGTCGATCTTCTCCGCCTGCAGCTTATTGATCTCCGCCTGGTAGGAGCGGCGCATTCCGGTGTTATATTCTTCCGGCTCCCCCTCCCAGTGCCACCAGTTCAGATCGCCCGCGTGATAGAGTGTTTTCCCGCCGCAGTGCACGAGGAACGCGACCCCCTCGTCATTGGAGCGCAGGGTTCTCACCCTGCATCCGGCGATCTCCTGCTCTTCATTCGGTTTCATGAATCGGATGTCCGATCCCATAGACTCTTCCCCCACCGGGATGTCCGAGGCAAGGAAAAACGTGATCTTCGCGAAATAGGTGCGGAGGGAGAAGATATCCGTTCTGTAATGATCATAATGTGCATGGCTGATAAACACAAAGAGCTTCTGATCCGGATCCATCGGGGGAAGCTCTCCTTTGTAATAATCAAACAGGAAATATCCTTCCTCCGTCTCTGTCAGGAATCCGCTGTGTCCAAGATATGTTACCTTCATCATAAATTCAGATTCTCCACCACCTGTACTGCTTCTGTAAGGATATATTCCATATCCTCCTTTGCCGTCTTCGCACTCTCCGGCAGATTGATCAGCAGAGTCTTCCCGCGGATCCCCGCTGCCAGGCGTTCCAGCATCGCTTTCTTCGAATACCTGAGATTATATGCCCTGAGCGCCTCCGGAATCCCCGGCAGAAGCCGATCTGCCGCATCCATCAGCGCGTCCGGCGCACAGTCATCTTCCAGGTATCCCACAGCTCCTGTCGTCAGGATCAGCTCCACTGCCCCTGCGTCAGACAGCTGGCGCAGAACTGCCGCGACCACTTCTCTTTCCTGCGGCAGAAGCCCCGCCGCCTTCACCTCAAATCCTACCTGCTCCAGCATCCTCTTCAGAGCGGACGCTGCAGCGCTCTCTGCCTTTGCCTTATAGGCGCCTGTGTCAATGGTAAATATTGCTGCTTTCATCATCTGTACCCCTTTCTTCTTTCTTCTCCCCTGTCTGTTTGTTCCCTTCCTGTTTCCCGGTTCCTTTCGCTGCTTTTGCTGTTCAGCTCTCATCATCGCCCAGGATCCGCCGCACGGTCTGTTCCGCGTGCTCATAGATGGTCTCCGGCTTCTCCCCGATGCGGAAGACGCCGTCCTGATACAGGATCCTGCCGTTAATCATTGTCATCTTAACATTCAGCTTGCTGCCGCTGTACACGATGTTCTTCTCGATATGATGCAGCGGCTGCATGTTGGGCTGGGACAGATCGATCAGAATCAGATCCGCCCGCTTCCCCGCGGTCAGCGTATCGCATCCGGCAAGTCCCATGGCGCGGGCGCCGTTCACAGTCGCCATCTTCAGCACGTCCATTGCGGGCACGGCCTCCGGATCATTGCAGACCACCTTCTGAAGCCCGGTCACGAGGAACATCTCCCGGAACATGTCCAGACAGTTGTTGCTGGCCGGCCCGTCCGTTCCGATTGCCACCGGGATTCCCAGATCCAGATAGCGTTTCACCGGTGCGATGCCGCTCGCCAGCTTTAAGTTTGATGCCGGATTGGTCACCACACAGATTCCCCGCTCTTTGAGAATCCGGAAATCATCCTCATCCATATGCACCCCGTGGAACAGTCCTCCTCCGTGGCGGAACAGTCCCAGAGAATCCATATAGGCCACCGGCGTCATGCCGGAACGCTCCCGGCACTCTTCTACTTCCTTCCTGGTCTCTGAACAGTGGACGTAGACCGGCGCCTGATAGTTCTCCGCCAGAGCCGCGATCTCCTCCATCAGCCTGCGGCTGGTTGTATATTCCGCGTGGAATCCGATCTGGTATGACAGAAGACTCTCCGGATCCTTGTTGTACGCCAGATAGTCCCGCTCCATATCCCCCACGGTTCCTCCGAAATCATTGAGATCCCCGCAGAACACCATGCGGAATCCGCTCTCTTCCGCCGCCCGGGCGCTGTCCGCCTTCTTCATGTACATATCAAACGCAGCAGTTATTCCGCTGGTCAGATACTCCATCACAGCCAGCTTGGTCAGCCAGTACACGTCCTCTTCGGTCAGCTTGGCCTCAGCGGGAAATACTTTGTCATACAGCCACTCCTGCAGCTTCATGTCGTCCGCATAGGACCGCAGGAATGTCATCGGGGAATGGGTGTGAGCGTTCTTGAAGCCCGGCATAATCAGATTGCCGCCGGCATCCATCTCCTCATCCCACACGGTCTGGTTCTCTCCTCCCGGTCCTTCCGCTGTCCGGGCTGCTGTTCCCTGACAGTCAGAAGGGCCGGCGTAGAGGATCTTCCCATCCTCAATCTGCAGTTCCCCCCGGAAGATGGCTCTGCCTTCTTCCATTGTCAATATTCGTGCATTATAAATTCTTGTTCTCATAGATTCTGTCTTCGTTCCTTCCATTCTGCCTGGTGACCGCAGTCACCTCTGCTTCTCGTCACATCTTCTCAATGCTCCTGGTTACCAGCCGCTCGAACTCTTCTGAGCGCCGGTCCGCCACAGCCTGAACATCCAGATGGCTCAGTTCTTCCTCTGATATGCCGCTGGCCATGTTGGACACACAGGAAATGCCGCATACCCGCAGCCCTGCATGCCGGGCTGCAATGGCCTCGCAGGCCGTGCTCATTCCTACCGCGTCTGCTCCCAGCACCGCATACATGCGGATCTCTGCCGGACTCTCGAAATTCGGCCCTGTTGTCTGCAGATAAACGCCCTCCCGCAGCCGGATGTCTTCCGCCTCTGCCGTACTGCGGATCACATCCTGCAGGCCGGCATCATAGATATGGGTCATATCCGGGAACCGTTCCCCCAGCTCTGACACATTCTCCCCCACCAGCGGAGACGGGACAAAGCTGGAAATCTGGTCCGTAATCAGCATAAAATCCCCCACCTGAAAGCTTCTGTTGATTCCCCCGGATGCATTTGTCAGAAACAGGATCTCGATCCCCATCCGCTTCATCAGACGGATGGGAAGGACCACATCTTCCATGGAATAGCCTTCGTAATAGTGGACTCTCCCTTTCATAACCACCGCAGGAACTTTCCCGATATATCCAAACAGGAATCTCCCGTCATGTCCCTCCACTGTAGACACCGGGAACCCGGGGATCTCACCGTAAGGAATTTCTTTTATGATCTTCATGTTGCGGGCATAGCCGCCAAGCCCGGATCCCAGGATCAGCCCCACTCTGGGAACGAAATCTGTCAGAGATCTGCAGGTTTCATAACATTTCTCTAGTTTCTTGAACTGTCTGCTCATCGTAATCTATCTGCTCCTTTTTCTGTATCAGATCTTCTCTTTTACGTATTTTATTATACTCTGCGGCACTCCATAAGTCGAGCACTAAATATCGCCCCTCAGATGATAATACACACCATCCCGCCGTTCATATCGTTGACAATTTTCTGCATGGAATCCTGGAGTTTCACCTGACTCTCATCATTGATCATGGCGATTTTGTTCCTCATCCCGTCCATAACCAGTTCTTCCACGGACTTTCCGAAAATGTTCGTTCCCCAGACGCCTTCCGGAGACGCACTCTCTTTCTTAATATATTCCACCAGATCTTCCGCCTGTTTCTCATTTCCTACGATGGGCGCGATCTCCGTCTCAATGTTTGCCCGGATCATGTGGATGGACGGGGCCTCCGAGCGGATCTTCACTCCGTACTTGCTTCCCTGCTTAATGATCACAGGCTCTTCCAGCTTAATATCGTCTTTGGCCGGACTGACGACCCCATACCCTTTCAGCTTCACATCCGCAAACGCATCCCGGATCCGGCTCAGCTCATCCCGCATAGATGCCAGTTCTCTGACCGTTGATATGAGCTCGTATTCGCCCTTGATCTCCTCCCCGGTCAGTTCGCTTAACACTTCGTAATAGTAACTCTGCTCGAATTCGATCCGGATACGCACGCGCCCGGTATCCATGGCGATCTGTTCTACTGCGATTCCCGTTATGTAAGGACTGTCTGTGCTGAGCTTTTGGGCGACGATGCTGCGGATCTCATCCATTCCCTCCATGATTTTCCTTACATTGGCCAGGAGATCCTGCTTGATTCTGTGATCTCTGGAGAGCATCTCCACCCACTTCGGCACATAGAATTCCACCTCTGTCACCGGGAACTCATAGAGGACCTGCCGCATGATCTCGCTGATGTCTTCGCTCTTAAGCTGTTCACAGTTCACAGGAACCACGGCAGCGCCATATTTCTGCTCCAGCTCTTCTTTCAGCGCCTTCGCCTCTTCCGTATATGGTTTCCGGCAGTTCAGCAGGATGACAAAGGGCTTGCCGATGCTTTTCAGCTCTTTGACTGTCTTCTCCTCTGCCTCCACATAATTCTCCCGGGGCAGATCCGTGATACTTCCGTCCGTGGTCACCACGAATCCGATCGTGGCGTGTTCGTGGATCACCTTCTGGGTGCCGATGGCAGCCGCCTTTGTAAATGGGATCTCATACTCGAACCAGGGTGTTTTCACCTGCCGCTCTGCATCATTCTCCGTATGTCCGGAAGCCCCCTCCACCATGAATCCTACACAGTCGATCAGCCGGATCTTAGCCTCGACATCTTCTGAGAGCTTCACCGGCGCTGCCTCCTTAGGCACGAATTTCGGCTCTGTCGTCATAATAGTCGTCCCTGATGCAGACTGAGGCAGTTCGTCTTTTGTCCTTTCTTTCGCATGCTCATCTGTCATGCCCGGAAGCACGAGAAGATCCATGAACCGTTTGATGAATGTCGACTTGCCTGTCCGAACCGGGCCTACAACGCCGATATAGATCTCTCCGTTGGTCCGCGCTTTCATATCCCTGTATACCTGAAATGAATCCATAAAGATACCCCCTTGCTGTGCTGATACAGTGTATGCATACACAGAAGGGGGTATGACACTTTATTCTTCCCACTGAAGAGATCCGCTCTCGCTCCGGGATTCTCTGAGCATCAGGTCGTCAACCGCCTGTGCCGGGCTCTTCCCTTCGAAGAGAACCGCATTCACTTCGTCCACAATGGGCATGGACACCTCATATTTCTTGGCCAGCCGGGCCGCCGCTTTGGCAGAATAGACGCCTTCCACGACCATCTTCACCTCGTCCATGGCTTCCTGCATGGTTCTTCCCTGGCCGATCAGGTATCCTGCCTTCCGGTTCCTGCTGTGTACGCTGGCGCAGGTTACAATCAGATCCCCGATTCCCGTCAGGCCCGTGAAGCTCTCGATCTTTCCGCCCATCTTCACACCCAGGCGGGAGATCTCCGCGATTCCCCTGGTGATCAGGGCCGCCTTTGTATTGTCTCCATAGCCGAGTCCGTCCGCGATTCCCGCGGCAAGAGCGATCACGTTTTTCAGAGAGCCGCCCAGCTCGATTCCCAGGATATCCGGGCTTGTATATACCCGGAACACCCGGCTCAAAAACATGGTCTGCAGATACTCTGCTGTCTTCTTAGACTTCGCGCCGATCACACAGGTCGTGGGAAGCTTTCTCCCCACCTCTTCTGCGTGGCTCGGCCCGGAGAGCACAGCCACATCCGCCTGAGGGATCTCCTCCTCGATCTGCCTGGACAGCGTCATCAGGGTAGATTCTTCGATTCCCTTCGCCACGTCCACAATGATCTGTCCCTCAGCCACATAAGGCTTCATCTTCCGCGCGGTGCCTCTGGTAAACGGAGAAGGCACTGCCAGCACAAGAAAGTCTTTTCCCCGGACAGCGGACTTAAGATCCCCTGTAATGATCATATCATCCGCCAGCCTGACGCCTGGAAGCTTCAGCTCATGCTCCCTCTTCTCATTCAACATCTTCACTTCACTCTCATCGATCGACCAGATGGTCACATGATGTCCGTTGTCGTGCAGAAGAACCGAGAGCGCCGTGCCCCAGCTTCCGGCACCGAGTACACCTACATCTGCCATGTCTGACTCCTCCTTTTCCTGTTCATGGTTTCCATAACCAGACTACGATTGTTTCTTTGCCCCGAATTTATTCTCTGTTCCTTTCATCAGTCTTCCCAGATTCGCCCTGTGCCGGTACCATGCCAGCACGGTCATCAGGAAGAGCAGTACATACAGTTCCACACACCTGGCCGTCTCCATCTGGAACCAGCCGGCCTGCCCTGCCGCGGTCATCTCGATCAGAAACGCCGTGTAGGCGGCCAGGGATCCCACGGATATGTACCTTGTGACTACCACGGGGACCAGGAAACAGGCCAGGGTAACCGGGATCAGCAGAAGACTTGCCGGCAGATGCCAGAAACTGTTGGCTGCCACAAGTCCCGCCATGACTGCGATTCCCTTTCCTCCCTTGAAATTCATATAAAAGGGGAAATTATGTCCCAGCGTGACGCCGGCTCCGGCATACATGCACAGAAGGGGGAGACAGCTGCTTCCCCGGTACATGAAAAACACAAGGATGAATGCGGCGACACATTTCAGAACATCCCCCACAAACGTCAGAATCCCGGCCTTCCATCCGAGAACCCGCAGGGCATTCGTTGTCCCCGCGTTGCCGCTGCCCTTCTTCCTGATATCCACATGGCTCATCTTGCCCACCAGATAACCGGTCTGCAGCAGACCGCACACATATCCGACTGCAAGACAGATCAAACGTTCCATAACTTAACAGCTCCTTTACTCCTCAATTCCTCTTCCTTACTGATCCTTTTCTTTCCGCTCTCTGATAAAGAACTTCAGAGACGTCCCCCGGAAACCGAATGCTTCCCGGATCTTATTTTCCAGGTACCTGGTATAGGAGAAATGCATCAGTTCCTTGTCGTTGACAAATATAACAAATGTCGGCGGCTTCACAGACACCTGGGTAATATAGTACAGCTTCAGTCTCTTGCCCTTATCCGAGGGCGGCTGCTGCATAGCCACAGCCTCGGTCATAATTTCGTTCAGAACACCGGTCGCGATCCGCAGCGTCTGATTCTCGATCACCATATCGATCATGTCATACAGCTTTGGCAGCCTCTGGCCGGTGAGGGCAGACACGTACATAATCTCTGCGTAGGGCATATAAGACAGAACCTGGCGGATCTCCTTCTCATATTCCCGCATCGTACGGTCGTTTTTCTCAATGGCATCCCATTTGTTCACCACAATGATCACGCCCTTGCCCCGCTCATGAGCGATCCCGGCGATCTTCGCATCCTGCTCCGTAACGCCTTCCGTGGCGTCGATCACCATCAGCACCACGTCTGCACGCTCCACTGCGGTGACGGTGCGGATGATGCTGTAGCGCTCCAGTTCTTCTTTGATCTTGTTCTTCCGGCGGAGTCCCGCTGTATCGATGAAGACATATTCTTTGCCGTTATGGACAACCGCGGTATCGATGGCATCTCTTGTCGTGCCTGCCACATCGGAGACGATCACGCGGTTCTCTCCAAGGAGCCGGTTCACGATCGATGATTTCCCCACATTCGGTTTCCCCACCACGGCGATCCGCGGCCTGTCGTCCTCTTCTTCCTGTCCGCTTCCTTCCGGGAAATGCTGTGCCACAACGTCCAGCATATCTCCCAGCCCCAGACGGGAAGCCGCGGAGACCGGGATCGGATCCCCGATTCCCAGATTATAGAACTCATACACATCCGGCATATATTTCTCAAAATTGTCTACCTTGTTCACCACCAGAACGACCGGCTTGCCAGAGCGCCTGAGCAGATCTGCCACTTTGGAATCCGCATCCACCAGCCCCTGCTTCACATCTGTCAGAAAAACAATCACGTCCGCTGTCTCAATCGCGATCTGCGCCTGCTCCCGCATCTGAGAGAGAATCACATCCCTGCTGTCAGGCTCGATTCCGCCGGTATCTATTATCGTAAATTCTTTGTCCAGCCATGTAACATCCGCGTAGATCCTGTCTCTTGTCACGCCCGGCGTATCTTTGACAATGGAGATCATCTCTCCTGCCAGCACGTTAAAGAGTGTAGATTTCCCCACGTTTGGACGTCCCACGATGGCCACTACTGGTTTCCTCATATATTCCTGCCTTTCCTTATCTCTTACAACTGTTCCAGGATCGCGTCAATCAGATCCTGCCCGCTTGATTTTACAATATGAATGGGGACTTGTAAAGCGTCTGACACTTCTTTTACTGTATAGTCGTCCAGGAAAACATCCTCGTCGGTCTTCAGCATGTTGCAGGGAATCAGAAGCCTGCTGCCCAGAGCCTGTCCCTGAAGCTGTGCCATCAGATCCTGCCCGGTGATCAGTCCGGATACGGTAATCCGTTCCCCGAAGAAATCATTGCGGATGCAATACACATGCATCTTCAGGTTGGGGAACTTCTCTTCCATCTTCCGTCCCATCCTGCACAGATAAGGATAGGCGAGTTTCCCTGTGGCCAGCGAGAGTTCTTCTCTTCGCCCGTCCCCGGTCAGCGCCTCATACCCTTCCTCAAACTCATTCAGAAGGAGCCGCAGCATCCCCACGCCGTTCTCCAGCTGCAGATATCCGTCATACCGCTCCTCCTCCGGCACGTCCTCTTCCGCCAGCAGATACCACTCGTCTCCCGCATGGATAAAATGCAGTCCGTACTGGGCATAGACCTTCTCCTGCCACTTATGGATCACTGTGAGCACATTCTTCGCGTCTTCCTTCGTAAAAGGTTCCAGCGGGTAGAGGCCTTCCCTGTACTTGGACAGTCCCACCGGCACCACGGAAACACTCCGCAGAAGCGGCAGATACCCGGTCAGATCCCGGATTGAGCGTTCCAGTTCCTCCCCGTCGTTCACACCCTTGCAGAGCACGATCTGACCGTTCATCTCGATCCCGCCCTGGTAGAGCTGATCCACCTTTTTCAGCGCCTCACCCGCGAACCGGTTATGAAGCATCATACACCGAAGCTCGGGATTCGTCGTCTGGAAGGAAATATTGATGGGCTCCAGCCGGTAATTGATGATTCTCTGGATATCATGATCACTCATGTTCGTCAGCGTCACATAATTCCCCTGGAGAAATGAGAGACGGGAATCATCATCCTTGAAATACAGCGTATCCCGCATCCCTTTGGGCATCTGGTCGATGAAACAGAAAATACAGCGGTTGCGGCAGGAACGATACTCATCCATCAGCCCCTCGCCGAACTCGATTCCCAGCTGCTCGTCCGCTTCTTTCTCAATCTCCAGCTCCCACTGTTCGCCGTCCGGCTTCTCAATCAGCAGAATCAGTTCTTCATCCTCCACATAGAACTGATAGTCAAAAATATCCTCGATCACATGGCCGTCGATGGAGATCAGCTTATCTCCCGGCTCAACCCCCATCTCCTCAGCGATGCTTCCCGGCACAACTCCCTGCACCGTATGCTCATGTTTCTTCATATCCAGCACTACTCCTTATGCTTCTCCTGCCTGCGTCTTCCGCAGGTTCCAATCAAGTATAACACAATTCATTCCTCCCGCAAAGCGAAATTCCGGCAGCCGTTCACAGAGCGCCATTTCATGAGTAAAACAGCAGCGGCAGCAATAAGAAGCACGCAGTGCGGTTTTACGAATGGTGCTCCTGTAAACAGAAACCTGTACTGGAACAAATACACTGCTTATCCGCAAGCAGGGATTGAATTTCACCTGAAAAAATGATATAAAAGATATGTAAATTTTGGTCGATCTATTACCAGACAGGAGAAAAACATGTCAAATATTGAACTCTTAGAACGGACTCTGCCGGCGGCTCCTCTTAAGATTGTCGCCATGGAGAGCTGCAAAGAACTCGGACAGAAGGTCAATGACTATATTGTTTCTTTCCGGGAAAATACAATCAACGAAGTTTCTGAATCCCCTCTTTATGTCAATTACAGATCTAATAATTATCTCGTAGACTGCTGCTGCCCGCGCTTCGGCACAGGGGAGGCAAAGGGGATGCTCCGCGAAACTATCCGCGGAACCGATCTGTTCATCATGACGGATGTATGCAACTACAGCCTTACTTATACAGTCAGCGGACACTTAAACCACATGTCGCCGGATGATCATTTTCAGGATTTAAAGAGAATCATCTCCGCGGCCACCGGAAAAGCCCGGAGAATCAGCGTCATCATGCCGTTTCTCTACGAGAGCCGCCAGCATAAACGTTCCAAGCGAGAGTCGCTGGACTGTGCCCTTGCGCTCCAGGAACTGACAGAGATGGGCGTTTCCAGCATCATTACCTTTGACGCGCATGATCCGCGGGTGCAGAACTCGATACCGCTGAAGGGATTTGACAGCTTCAATCCTCCCTACCAGTTCATGAAAGCGCTCTTCCGCGCTGTTCCGGATCTGCAGCCGGACAAAGATCATCTCATGATCGTCAGCCCTGACGAAGGCGCTATGCACCGCGCAGTCTACTTCTCGAATGTGCTTGGAGTGGATATGGGAATGTTCTACAAACGCCGGGATTATTCCGTCATCAAAAACGGCAAGAACCCCATTGTGGCTCATGAGTTCCTCGGGGATGACGTAGCCGGGAAGGATGTCATTATCGTAGACGACATGATCTCTTCCGGCGGCAGCATGCTGGATGTGGCGAAACAGCTGAAGGAACGCAACGCAGGCCGCGTTTTCGTGTGCACCACGTTCGGTCTGTTTACGGAAGGCTTCGAAAGCTTTGATGAATATTATGAAAAAGGGTATATCAACAAAGTCGTCACCACAAACCTTACTTACCTTCCGCCAGAACTGTATCAGAAACCGTACTTTGTTATGGCAGATATGAGTAAGTTCCTGGCACTGATCATTGATTCCATCAATCATGATATTACGATCGGAGCCGTGCTCAACCCAACCGATAAGATCCATACGCTGCTTGAAAAGAAAGCCCGCGGAGAGAAATTCTGACTCTTCCGCTGCAAAGAAATGATACGTACGAAAGCCGGAGGTCCTATCTCAGCCTCCGGCTTTCGTATCGCTGTTTCGTCTTCAGGAAACGGAGCAGTGCGGCATATCGCTCTTCTACACTTTCCCCGTTCTCCGCGAATTCCAGGCTTTCCGACGCTGCAGTCAGGAACCGGGCGTCAATCTCGGATCGGTGGCGCTGCAGAAACGTCACCCGCTCCCCGTTATCTTCCAGTTCCAGGAATTCCAGAATAAGTTCCGTCGTATTCCCATGCCGTTTCAGCCGGATGCCCCCTTCCTCTTTCCGGTCGCGGCACAGTTCAAACCGGTATTTCTGCTCTGCGCCCGGATATTTTCCAGAATCAAGCGGACTCAGAAAGGCTTCCATCTCACTTGCATATACTTTGCGCTCCCCCTCAGCCGTCTCAAAAATCACCATATCTTCCCCTGTTTCTGTACAAGTCGCAATATGGAGAATTTTATATCTTTTCCCCTTAAAATGTCTGTAAATTTCCCCCGCTTTCGGAATTCTTCTTTCCATATACGGCTCCTTTCCCGGTTTTTACAAAAATTCCCCCTCATTGGTGCCTGACACTTCTGCAGAAGTGTCAGGCACCCACACAATTCCCACTCAATTAATACAACTTAGCGCTTATCATCTTCGGCCGGAATCCGTTCTTCTCCAGCGCATCCAGGATCCGGTGTTTATGCTCTGTGCCGAAGGCCTCCATTGTGATTCTAAGCTCCACTGCTGCATTACGGTTTGTACTTACAAACTGGTTATGTTCCAACTTGATGACATTGCCCTGCTCATCCGCAATTGTTTTCGCCACCTGTACCAGCTCACCCGGTTTATCCGGGAGAAGCACAGACACGGAGAAGATCCGGTCTCTCTGGATCAGTCCGTGCTGTACGATGGACGACATGGTGATCACATCCATATTGCCTCCGCTTAAGACGCAGACCACTTTCTTTCCTCTGCAGTTGAGCTGCTTTAAAGCCGCCACGGAGAGAAGGCCGGAATTCTCCACGATCATTTTATGGTTCTCTACCATATCCAGAAATGCCCCGATCAGTTCGTCATCCTCTACCAGCAGGATATCGTCTACATTTTCTTTCACATAAGGAAGAATCTTATCGCCTACGGCTTTCACGGCAGTTCCGTCTGCAATCGTATCCGCACTGTCCAGCTCTACCACTTCGCCGGCTGCAAGCGCTGCCGTCATGCTGGCCGCCTCCGAAGGCTCCACGCCGATCACCTTGATCTTCGGATTGAGCATCTTCGCCAGAGTTGCGATGCCCGACACCAGACCGCCGCCGCCCACCGGCACGAGAATGTAGTCCACTGTCGGAAGTTCCTGTACGATCTCCATAGCGATTGTTCCCTGGCCGGCCGCCACATCCAGATCATTGAACGGATGAACGAAGGTATATCCTTCTTTCTCAGCCAGCTCGCACGCATAATTATAAGCATCGTCATACACATCCCCGTACAGGATCACCTCCGCGCCATAGCTCTTGGTCCGGTTCACCTTGATCAGCGGTGTTACCGTTGGCATAACGATCACTGCTTTACAGCCGAACTTCTTTGCGGCAAAGGCCACGCCCTGGGCATGGTTTCCTGCCGATGCCGTGATCAGTCCCCTGCTTCTTTCTTCCTCTGTGAGTGTGCTGATCTTATAATAAGCGCCGCGGATCTTGTACGCCCCGGTATGCTGCATGTTTTCCGGTTTTAAATAGACTTTGGCTCCGCTGGCCTCGCTCAGATAATCGCTGTAGATCAGCTTGGTCGGGTTGGTCACCCGCTTCACCAGTTCACTCGCTTCCTCAAATTTCTCCAATGTCATCATTTTTCTCTACCCTCTTTCTGCCTGTATCTGCTGTTTATCTCCTATGCTTCTTCCTGCTCACCTTCCCGGTAGAACAGAGCGTTTACGAACTCTTCTGAATTAAATTTCTGCAGGTCGTCAATGGTCTCGCCCACACCGATATACTTGACCGGAATCCCCAGCTCAGCCTGGATCGCGACAGCGATTCCGCCTTTGGCCGTTCCGTCCATCTTCGTCAGAATGACGCCCGTTATGTCGGCTACTTCATTAAACTCTTTGGCCTGCGCGAGCGCATTCTGGCCGGTGGTCGCGTCCAGCACCACCAGCGTCTCCCGGAAAGCTTCCGGATACTCCCGGTCAATCACGCGATTGATCTTCTTTAATTCTTCCATCAGATTCTTCTTGTTGTGAAGCCGGCCTGCCGTGTCACAGAGAAGCACGTCTGCCCTGCGGGCCTTCGCGGCCGCCACTGCGTCATAGACGACTGCTGCCGGATCTGCGCCTTCCTGTCCGCCGATCATATCCACGCCTGCCCGGTCAGCCCAGGCCTTCAGCTGTTCGCCTGCTGCCGCGCGGAAGGTATCCGCAGCTGCCAGCACCACTCGCTTCCCCTGTCCTCTCATCTTCCCGGCCAGCTTGCCGATGGTTGTAGTCTTCCCCACGCCGTTGACGCCGATCACAAACACGACGGAAGTGCGGTTCTCGAATTCATAAGCAGTCTCACCTACATCCATCTGCTCTTTGATGCTGTCGATCAGCAGCTGCCGGCATTCAATGGGCTCCTTGATATGCCGGGCCCGTACTTTTTCTCTCAGATCATCCAGGATATCCTGGGTGGCTCTCACCCCCAGATCCCCCATGATCAATGTCTCCTCCAGCTCCTCATAAAACTCTTCGTCGATTTTAGAGAATCCGTGAAAGATACTGTCCATCCCGGATACGATATTATCTCTCGTCTTCGTAAGGCCGGAGACGAGCCGTCTGAAAAAACCCTTCTTTTCTTCCATAATTATCTGTCCCTCACTGCAATTCTTTTCCCATTTTGTTCGATTACTTCTTTGCTTCTATTCCTTTTGTCTTCTGTCTCACTGCCGCTCCTTCGGACCGGATTCTTCCTGCATGTTTACTGATCCAGCTTGTCCTCCAGGAGATCCACGGATACCAGGGTAGACACGCCCTTCTCCTGCATGGTGATTCCATAGAGCCGGTCCGCTGCTGCCATGGTTCCCCTTCGGTGGGTAATAACAATGAACTGCGTATCCTTTGTCAGTTTATGAAGGTACTGCGCAAACCTGGTCACATTATTGTCGTCCAGCGCCGCCTCAATCTCATCCAGCAGACAGAAGGGAGACGGCTTCAGATTCTGGATCGCAAACAGAAGTGAAATGGCTGTCAGCGCCTTTTCCCCGCCGGAGAGCTGCATCATGTTCTGCAGTTTCTTGCCCGGCGGCTGAGCGATGATACGGATCCCGGCTTCCAGGATATCTTCCTCCTCCATCAGCTCCAGCGTTCCCTTGCCTCCTCCGAAAAGCTGCTTGAACACACTGTTGAATTCTTGGGCGATCCGTGCGAACTGCTCGGCAAACTGTTTCCGCATGGCCTGGTCCAGTTCCTCAATGATCTGGATCAGCGTTGCTTCCGCCTCCACCAGATCATCATGCTGCCCTTTGAGGAACTCATACCGCTCAGACACGCTCTTGAAATCTTCAATGGCGTTGACATTAACTGTACCCAGTTTCCGGATTTCATTCTTCAGATTCTGAATCTGTTTCTTCATATAGGAAAGATCCGTCAGATTGGGATCTCTTAACTCCATGGCTCGGTTGTAGGTGAGTTCGTACTCTTCCCACATATAATTCATCTGCTTCTCGGACGCCGCCTCATAGGATTCCTTCTGGCTGTTCAGACGAAAACACTCTTTATCCAGCGCGGAGATATGTTTCGTCAGATCTTCCCGCTTCTCGAGGAATTTCTTATGCTTCTGGTTCAGTTCGTCCTTCTTCTGGGTCTGTTCCCGGATCTCAGTCTCGATTTCCACAAACAGATCCTTCGATTCTTCGATCGTCTCCTGCAGTTCCCGGATCTTGGACTCCTTCTCCTGGATCTCCCCGGATGCATTGCTTCTCCCTGCGTCCAGTTCGCTCAATTCTGTCTCAAACTTCGCGATCTCTTCTTCGATACGCGTAAGATTCTCCAATATAAATTCTTTCTGCTGTTCCAGTCCTGCCAGAGCGAGGTGAACTTCTTCTGACTCCTTCAGCCGCACAGACTCGGAGGTCTTCTCCTCTTCCAGCAGCTGCTGCAGATTCTCGATCCCTGCATTCAGCTCTCGTTCCAGATGCTCCGATGTTTCCAGCTCCATCTGGATCGATTCCTCATTGTCCGCGATCTCACGGAGTTCCCGCTCCAGTCCTTCCTGTTCTTTCAGATATCCGCTGCACTGGCTCTTTGCCTCTTCTTCGCGGGCTCTTGCCTGCTCGATATTCATCTTCGCCGTGTTCTCGACCACAGAAGCCTTCCGCAGCTCTTTCTGAATCTCATCAATGGCATTATAGCACGCCCCGCGGGCATTCCGGATCTCCTCTACCTGGCGCTCCATCTCATCCATGTCAGATTTGAGCATTGCCACGGTCTTCTCGAACTCCTCGATCTCGCGCCGTCTGCTCAGAAGGTTGCTGGAATTCTTAAACGCACCGCCGGTCATAGATCCGCCCGGATTGATCAGTTCTCCTTCCAGCGTCACAAGCCGCAGCGACTGCTGATACTTTCTGGCAATGGCGATTCCGTCGTCAATATTTCGAACCACGAGTGTGCGCCCCAGAAGCTGATCCGCAAGCCCCTCGAACTGCGGATCCACATGGACGAGTGTATTGGCCGGACCGATCACTCCCGGCTCTCTCAGGGCCTCCGGATTCCGGATCCCCCCGCTCCCTCTCATGCTGGTAAGCGGAAGGAAGGTCGCACGGCCGAATTTATTCTTCTTCAGGTAGGCGATCATCCGCTTCGCTGTGTCTTCCCGATCCGTTACAATATTCTGGATGCTTCCGCCCAGCGCTGTTTCAATGGCGATCTCATACTCCTTATCCACCTTGATAATATCCGCCACAACGCCGATCAGCCCTTTTTCCCGGTCCCTGCAGGCCATGACCTTCCTTATACTGCTGCCATACCCGTCATACCGCTCTGTAATATTCTTCAGCGATTCCAGACGGGAAGACTCTCTGTGATAAGCTGTCTGTCCCAGTTTCAGCTTCTCCTGCCTGTCGCCAAGTTCCTTCTGCAGCCGTTCGATTTCCGCCTCATTTTCCGCGATCTGTCTGGTCTGCTCCTGGATCGCCTCCCGTACCAGGCGCAGAGTTTCTTCATGCTCAGCAGCCTTCTCCTCCTGACGCTTGGCCTCAGAAGACACCTCCAGGATACTGCGGGACAGCGCAGCTTTTCTCGCCGCGATCTGGCCTCTGGTCGTATCATAATGCTGGATTTTCGCCTTGGTAGACGCCCGGTTTCCCAGGATTTCCATGATCTCCTGCTTCTTTCGTTCGATCTGCGCGGAATGTTCCGCGATCAGTGTCTGCACCTCGATCAGTGCCTGTCTGGCTTCCTCATCCTGCGCCGCAGCGTTCCGAAGCTTCTCTGCAGCCTCAGCTTTCTCCTGCTCCAGAGAGCGCTTCTGCTCCTGCCGGGATTCGATCTCTCCGCGGACTGCCTGAGAGCGGCTGTCATAGTGCTCGTCATTCATCCGTGCTGTATTGATCTGTTCCTTTAAGACATTGATCTGGCCCTCCAGCTGCTGTTTCAGGAGGTTGGTCTCATTGAGCTGATTCTTCGCAGTCTCAACCGCCAGGCTGATCTGTTCCACTTCTTCTTCGATGGCTTCATATTCTGCTTTCATCTTCTCGTAGAGAAGATTGGCCTCCGCCATCTCGCCAGAAGCGATCCCGTATTTGTCCTCCGTCTCTTTCAGCCGTTCCCGGATCCGCTCCTCCTCCAGAAGGAAGAGATTGATATCGTAAGTTTTCAGTTCTTCTCGTTTCTTCAGATACTCTCTGGCTGTCTCTGACTGTTTCTCCAGCGGTCCCAGCTGCTTCTCCAGTTCTTTCAGAATATCATTCACACGCGTCAGATTCAGCCGCTCTTCTTCCAGCTTCTTCACAGAAAGATTTTTGCGCCGTTTGAATTTCACAATACCGGCAGCTTCATCGAAGAGCTCCCGACGCTCCTCCGGTTTTCCGCTCAGGATCTTCTCGATCTGGCCCTGACCGATGATGGAGTAGCCCTCTTTTCCGATTCCGGTATCATAGAACATCTCATTGATATCCTTCAGCCGGCATGCAGCTCCGTTGATCAGGTACTCACTCTCCCCGGATCGGTAGAGCTTCCTGGTCACCGTCACTTCTTCATAATCTACCGGAAGTTTGTGATCCGAATTATCCAGTGTAATGGCCACAGAAGCATAACTCAGAGGTCTGCGGTTCTCTGTTCCCGAGAAAATGACATCCTGCATGCTGCCCCCGCGGAGCTGTTTCACCCGTTGTTCGCCCAGCACCCAGCGCACGGCATCGGCCACGTTGCTCTTCCCGCTGCCATTGGGGCCCACGATTCCGGTGATTCCATTGTGGAAGTCAAAACGGATTCTGTTGGCAAAGGACTTAAATCCCTGCACCTCGATATTTTTTAAGTACATATAACACCTGCTTTACTTTCGTTTCTGAAGTCGTAGGATAGCTTTGTACGCAGCCTGCTGTTCTGCTGCCTTCTTCGTCCTGCCGGTTCCCGTCCCGAAGACCGTATCACCGATCAGCACTTCCACGGAAAATGACTTCTGATGGTCCGGCCCTTCTTCGCCCACAAGCCGGTAGCGGATCCCTCCGCCTTTTTCCGCCTGTACTCTCTCCTGAAGGATAGTTTTACTATCATAAAAGAGTTTCTTGTCTTCCAGATCCGTCAGGACAAACTGATGGATGAACTCTTTTGCACTAGTAAAACCACCATCCAGATACACAGCCCCGATCAGAGCCTCCATGGCATCCGAGGTGACCGAATCCCGAAGTCTCCCGCCGGTTGCCTCCTCGCCCTTTCCCAGAAGAAGATACTCTCCCAGGCCGATATCCCGTGCGCACATCGCCAGAGACGGCTCGCAGACCATGCTGGCCCTTGTCTTGGTCAGCTGTCCTTCCGGCATCTGCGGGGACTCCTGATAGAGAAATTCGCTGGAGACCAGTTCCAGGACCGCATCCCCGAGAAATTCCAGCCGCTCATTGCAGCGGTATTTCGGAAGATTCTTTTCATTGGTATAAGAACTGTGCATCATCGCCTGTTTCAGGAGCGAAAAATCCCGGAAACTGTATCCGATCTTCTGCTCCAATTCTTTTAATCTGCTGTTCATCTGTTTTCCCTCTGTAAAACGAAAAAGCCCACAGGGGCTTTTTCGTCTCTTTCTAAAATCTATTCCACTGCTTTTTTAATCTGGTCAACCGCATCCTGAACCGTCACTATTTTCTCTGCTTCCTCATTATCAATCTCGATATCGAACTCTTCTTCGATCCCCATAATGATCTGGAAAATATCCAGAGAATCAGCGCCCAGATCATCTACGAATGTAGTCTCCGGTCTGATCTCATCCTTCTGTACATTAAGGACATCCGCAATAATCTCCTGAAGTTTCTCGAATTCCATGATAACTCCTCCTTACTTTACTCACTTTCTTTGTTTTCTTCCTGCGTCTTCTGAATCACTGCTTTTATCTTCTCGTTGATCTTCTGTTCTTTGAATGTGACGCACTGGATAATGGAATTACATACCTCTTTGGAAGTAGAACTTCCGTGAGTTTTGACAACCAGACCTTTAAGTCCCAGCAGCGGCGCTCCGCCGTACTCGCTGGCATCAAAGTCTTTCATAGTGGCTTTCAGCGCAGGTTTCACAAGAAGGGCTCCGATCTTACTGCGTAAACTGGACATCATGCCTTTCTTGAGCTTCTTTACCAGGGCGCCGCCCACACCCTCGTAGAGTTTGAGAATCACGTTTCCGACAAAAGCCTCGCACACAATGACATCTACATTGCCATATGGGATCTCCCGTGCCTCTACGCTTCCCACGAAGTTAATGTCCTTACAGGCTTTCAGAAGCGGGAATGTCTCTTTTACCAGGGCATTTCCCTTCTCTTCCTCTGCTCCGATATTCACGATTCCGACCGTGGGGTTCTTCTTGCCCACCACACTCTCCATATAAATGGATCCCATCTTCGCAAACTGTACCAGATGTGACGGCCGGGCATCCACATTCGCACCGCAGTCAATCAGTAAGGATACGCCTTTCAATGTTGGCACAAGCGGTGCCAGCGGCGGTCTCTCCACGCCCTTGATCTTACCTACAAGGACCTGTCCTCCCACAAGGACCGCACCGGTGCTGCCGGCTGAGACAAACGCATCCGCCTTCCCGTCCTTCACCAGCTTCATGGCAACGACAATCGAAGAATCCTTTTTCCCGCGGATCGCCTTCACCGGGGGCTCCGCAGTCTCAATCACCTCCGTCGCATTCACGATGCTGATCTGGTCTGACGGATAGGTGTGCTTCGCCAGTTCTTCTCTGAGCACAGCCTCCTGTCCGGTCAGCAGAATCTGAATATCCTTTCTCTGCCTTACTGCTTCCACAGCTCCCTTAACGATCTCAGCCGGAGCATGATCTCCGCCCATCGCATCCAGAGCCACTCTCGTGATATCAGACATTTCTATTCCTCCTAACACTACTGAACATATTCTACTGGAAAACATTATAAAAAGCAACAAAAAAAAGACGCAAAACGCAAAGTTTTTACGTCCTTTTCACCTATAAAAATTAGTCTACGGAAATAATCTCACGCTTGTTGTATGAGCCGCAAGCCTTGCATACACGGTGAGGCATCATGAGCTCGCCGCACTTGCTGCACTTCACAAGGTTCGGAGCGCTCATCTTCCAGTTTGCTCTTCTCTTATCTCTTCTTGCTTTTGAAGATTTATTCTTTGGACAGATTGACATAGGTTACACCTCCTTAAAATTCTTAAATAAATCACGGACAACTGACATTCTGGGATCAAGCCCCGGATCTTCACAGTCACAGGCTCCATCATTCAGGTTCCGGCCGCATACCCGGCACAGTCCTTTGCAGTCTTCTCTGCACAATACCTTCTCCGGCCATTCCAGCAGGATCTCATGAGAGAGCATACTGTCAACGTCAAGATGATATCCGTCAATAAAGTTTGATTCATCCAGTTCTTCTGTCAGCTCTGCGTCGGAGAGACCTACGTCAACATGCTTCGTGAAATTCAGCACAAATTCATGTCTGACATCCTCCAGGCATCTGTCACAGGGAATCACTGCCGTGAATTTGGTCTCTGCGTAAATCAGCAGTTCCTTCTTCCTGACATGCTCCACACGGACATGCACTGGTTCGCCGCTCACAACCGGATATTCTCCGGAAACTGTCCGAACTGTCTTCAGCGGAAACGGCACAGTCTCTTCAACTGTCTTATGCTGGTCTGACATAACGTCTGATAGGTTAATCAACATAATTATTACTCCTATTCACACCTAGACTATTATATCATGAGAATTATGTTTGTCAACAAAAAAATGAAAACTATTGGCAGTTCATATAACAGGTCAGCCCGCGCCATTCGCAAAGACGGACAGGTCAGCCCCGCCTCCGGGGCCTCCCTGTCCTGTCCCAAACCCATATTGATCGATCCGCCTGCTTATTTTACAAGCGCCAGAGTCTCCCGCGCGATCGCAAGCTCCTCATTCGTCGGGATCACAAACACACGAACTTTCGATCCCGGCTTCGTGATCTCAGCCTCTTTGCCTCTGAGTCCGTCGTTCGCTTCTTTATCAAAATCAACGCCAAGATAGCCAAGATAAGCACATACCTGCTCTCTCACATAATCGTCGTTTTCACCAATACCTGCCGTAAATACGATATCGTCAACTCCGTTCATAGCTGCCGCATAGGAACCGATGTATTTCGCAACTCTGTAAGAGAATACATCCAGAGCTGTCGTCGCCTTTGCGTCTCCTGCGTTCATGGCGTCTGTCAGATCACGGAAATCACTGGAAAGGCCGCCTGAAAGTCCGAACACGCCGGACTTCTTGTTCAGTACGTTCATAACGCCTGCAATATCAAGTCCTTCCTTCTGCGCGATGAACTCCATAATCGCCGGATCCATATCGCCGGAGCGGGTTCCCATCACAAGTCCTTCAAGAGGAGTAAGACCCATGGAAGTATCCACAGATTTTCCATTCATAACAGCAGAAACGCTGGAACCGTTTCCAAGGTGGCATACAATGGTCTTCAGTTCTTCATACGGTTTTCCAATCACTTCAGCCGCTCTCTTTGATACATAGCTGTGGCTTGTTCCGTGGAATCCATAGCGTCTTACTTTATATTTCTCATAATATTCATAGGGAAGGCCATACATGTAAGCCTTCTCCGGCATTGTCTGGTGGAATGCGGTATCAAACACTGCAACCATCGGGGTTCCGGGCATCAGCTTCTCACAGGCCTCAACGCCGATCATATTCGCCGGATTGTGAAGAGGAGCCAGCTCGTTGCACTCTGAGATCGCTTTCTTCACTTCCTCGGTGATAACAACGGAAGAAGCAAACTTCTCTCCGCCGTGTACCACACGGTGTCCGACTGCCCCGATCTCATGCAGATCTTTCACAACACCTGTCTCAGCATTGGTCAGCGCTTCAATCACGAACTGGATCGCTTCTGTATGTGTAGGCATCGGCTTGTCCGACTTCTCTTTCTCCCCGCCTGCCGGCTGATAGGTCAGCCTGCCGTCGATCCCGATTCTCTCACACAGTCCCTTTGCCAGCACTTCTTCCGACTCAGCGTTGATCAGCTGGAACTTCAGTGAAGAGCTTCCGCAGTTGATTACTAATACATTCATTATTCTTTTCCTCCCAAACACGTTCTACTACGATTACATTCCCTGTGCCTGAACAGATGTGATAGCCACAACTCCTACGATATCTTCCGCGCTGCATCCGCGGGACAGATCGTTAACCGGTGCTGCGATTCCCTGCGTCAGCGGTCCGTATGCCTCTGCTTTTCCAAGTCTCTGAACCAGCTTGTAGCCGATATTTCCTGCGTCCAGATCCGGGAAGATCAGTACGTTGGCATGGCCTGCAACTGCGCTGCCCGGTGCTTTGGATGCTCCGACTTCCGGAACGATGGCAGCGTCAAGCTGAAGTTCTCCGTCCAGTTTCAGATCCGGCGCGAACTCATGCGCGAGACGGGTAGCTTCTACAACCTTATCAACATCCGCATGCTTTGCACTGCCCTTTGTTGAGTGAGAAAGCATTGCCACGATCGGCTCTTTCCCGGTCAGTGTCCGGAAAGACTCTGCGGAAGAAAGTGCGATATATGCAAGCTTCTCCGGATCCGGATTCTGCTCCAGTCCGGCATCTCCGAAAATAAAGGTTCCATCTGCTCCCATATCGCAGTCCGGAACAACCATCAGGAAAAAGGCGGATACCAGTTTCGTACCAGGTTTTGTCTTCAGGATCTGAAGGCACGGGCGAAGTGTGTCGGCTGTAGAATGGCACGCGCCGGATACCATACCGTCGGCGTCTCCCATCTTTACCATCATAACTCCGTAATAAAGGTAATTCTTGAGAAGAAGCTCTCTCGCCTGCTCCTCTGTCATTCCTTTCTTCTGGCGGAGTTCAACCAGCTTCGCAATGTAAGCTTCTGTCTTCTCGTTCGTCGCCGGATCTACGATCACAGCGCCGGAGATGTCATATGCGCCTTTGTTCTTCTCAATTTCTTCTTCGCTTCCCACGAGGATCAGATCTGCAATTCCTTCTTTTAAAACTGTCTCAGCAGCTTTATAAGTTCTTTCGTCCTCTGTCTCCGGAAGAACGATCGTCTTCTTATCCGCTTTCGCTCTTGCCTTGATTTCATCAATAAATCCCATGTTTTAATTGCCACCTTTCATTTCTTTTTCTCGGATTTATCTGTATTATAACGCAAACGTTTTTTGTATACAAGAGGATTCCATGTGCATTTTTGAGTACAATCACATGTTTTCCGGCTCTGCGTTTATAAGATTGTTACAAAAATAACGATCCCTTCTCTCAAATGCATTTCTTCCGCCTGCGCGTCCCGGATGGCGGAACGGAACCTCTCAGATCCCAAACATGACGGTTACGATCTTGAAGTATACAAGAATGGTACAGGTATCGAGAATCGTCGTGATCAGAGGCGCCGCCATAATGGCCGGATCCAGATTGCACTTCTTCGCCAGCAGAGGCAGGATGCAGCCAATGCACTTGGCCATAGCCACCACTGCTACCATGGTAATCCCCAGTGCCGCTGCCAGCATGAGATTCCGGTCGTACATGATACAGATCCGGATTCCGTTGACGACAGCCAGGAGCGCCCCCACCACCAGGGCCACACGAATCTCCTTGAAAATCACCCGAAAGATGTCAGAGAACTCAATCTCCCCCACCGCCAGGCCGCGGATGATCAGGGTGGAGCTCTGGGATCCGCAGTTTCCGCCGGTTCCCATCAGCATAGGAATAAACGTAATCAAGATCGGCATCGCTGCCATGGCATTCTCATAATAGCCAAGAATCTCTCCGGTTACCGTGGCGGAGAGCATCATCAGGAGCAGCCACGGAGCACGGCTCTTTGCATGCTGAAGGACAGATGTCCCGAAGTAAGAATCCTCATTCGGGCTGACACCGGCCATCATGCTGATATCTTCCGTCGTCTCATCCTGCAGAACGAGCATAGCGTCATCAACAGTAACGATTCCCACGAGGCAGTCTTCATGATCGATGATCGGGATCGCCACAAGCCCGTACTTGTTGATCATATTCGCCACATATTCCTGATCATCGAGCGTGCGGGCATAGAGTACGTTTTCATCCATAATATCCCGGATCAGCCTGGACTCACCGGCTGTCAGCAGATCTTTCACATCCACCATACCGATGAGTTTCTTCTTCTCGGTCACATAACAGGTATAGATCGTCTCTTTATTGATGCCGACCTGCCGGATCTTCAAGATCGCGTCAGCCACGGTCATCTCTTTGCGCAGACTGATGTATTCGATGTTCATGATACTGCCTGCGCTGTCGTCCGGGTACTGCAGAAGTGCATTGATCTTCCGCCTTGTCTCCTCATCCGTCACTGCGAGAAGACGGTCCACCACATTCGCCGGCATCTCTTCCAGCACATCCACCGTATCATCCACGTACATCTCATCCATGACTTCTTCCAGCTCTGAGTCTGTCAGTGCATTGATCAGATCTGCGCGCATGTCACTGTTCATATCGGTGAATACTTCTGCCGCCTCTTCTTTCGCCAGCAGCCGGAAGACCAGTGTCCGCTGCTTCTTATTCAGTTCCTCCAGGGCTTCCACGATATCTACAGGATGCATGGATTCCAGTTCTTCTTTCAGCCCTTTGAAATTATGCTCATCCAGCAGATCAATCATCCGCTCCACGTCCAGTTTGTTTTCCTGTTCCATGCTCTTCCCTCTCTGTACTGATCATTACGGTTCATTTTTCTCTATAAGAATCCATCATTTTATAGTATAATATGTAAGAATTCGAGATACAAGGAGATTCTTATGAAAATTGTCGGACTGATCACAGAATACAATCCGTTTCACAACGGTCATCTATATCATATCCAGGAAGCAAAGCGGGTTACCGGGGCGGATACTGTCATTGTTGTCATGAGCGGGGATTACGTTCAGCGCGGCACGCCGGCCGTTATGCCGAAGCGCCTCCGCGCGGAGATGGCGCTGAAATGCGGAGCTTCCGCCGTCATCGAACTTCCGGTATGCTATGCCACGGGAAGCGCGGAGTACTTTGCAGTCGGAGCCGTCTCTCTTCTGAACAGCCTGGGAGTGGTGGACTCGCTCTGCTTCGGCAGTGAGTGCAGTGACCTGGAGGCGCTGTCCCTGGTGGCTGATATCCTGTGCCGGGAGCCGCAGGCTTATCGGGACTGTCTGAAGAAAGCACTGAAGAAAGGCAGCACCTTCCCTGCTGCCAGACACAGTGCCATCCTGGAATATACCCGGAACGCCGGGTATGCCGCTGTGCTGAACGAGCCGAACAACATCCTCGGAATTGAATATCTGAAAGCCCTCAAACGGCTGAAAAGTCCGATAAAGCCTTATACCATCCAGCGAAAGGGCGCCCACTATCATGACCGGCAGCTCTCCCCGGACCGTTATAGTTCTGCCTCAGCCATCCGCTCCCTTCTCGCTTACTCTGGTTCCGCGATCCGCACAGAGCAGGCAGGAAGAACGTTCGAGGATCCCCCCTTTTCTTCCATATTGAATGAACTGGAGGATCAGGTGCCCTCCTCCTGCCTGGAGCTTTTAGAAGATTATCACCGGGTACAGTATCCGGTCTACCAGAATGACTTCTCCATTCTTCTCAAATACAAACTGCTCAACAAAGATCCCGGAAGTCTTCTGCGCTACCAGGACGTCTCAGAAGAACTTGCAAACCGCATCTGCGCCAGACTGAATGATTTCTTCAACTACAACCAGTTCGCAGAGCTCTTAAAAACCAGGGAAACCACACAGACGCGCATCAACCGTGCCCTTCTGCACATCATGCTCGGACTGAAGAAAAACGATATGGAAGAATACACAGCCGGCGGATATCACTATTACGCACGCCTGCTTGGTTATCGCAGGGACAGAGCGAAACTGATCAATCTCATCGCAAAGGAAAGTCCCCTGCCTCTGCTGGCACGGCTGTCAGATGACACAGAGCTTTCTTCTGCCGGTCAGAAGATGCTCCGGCATGATATTCTTGCGTCCAACCTCTATAACTCTGTCGTCACAGATAAGTTTCGGACGCCGTTTCAGAACGAATATAAGCAGGCAATGCTGAAGATCTAGCGTCGTGTACACTGACGCTGCGGATTCCAGAACATGAGGCCGGATACCAGAGCGGGCAGCACCCCCTTCGGAAAGGAACGTGCTGCCCGCCATTGTTTCGTTCTGTTTTCTGTTTATCAGAATGAATTTACAGTCTCTTAGCGATCGCTTTGATAAACTGCTCACTGTTCAGTACCGTAGGATTCTCAAGAGTCGTGATCAGTGCCAGGTCCTTTGTCATCTCACCAGCCTCGATCGTATCGATGGTCGCCTTCTCCAGCCGGTCTGCAAACTCCATCAGTTCGCTGTTGCCGTCCAGTTCGCCGCGCTTTCTCAGCGCACCGGTCCAGGCAAAGATGGTTGCCACAGAGTTCGTGGATGTCTCCTCACCCTTTAAGTGTTTGTAGTAATGGCGCTGTACGGTTCCGTGCGCCGCCTCATACTCATAGTATCCTTCCGGGGAGACAAGTACAGACGTCATCATCGCCAGTGACCCAAATGCAGAGGATACCATATCGCTCATCACGTCTCCGTCATAGTTCTTGCAGGCCCAGATGTAACCGCCCTCTGACTTCATCACACGTGCTACTGCATCGTCGATCAGAGTATAGAAATACTCGATCCCTGCTGCTTTGAACTTCTCGTCAAACTCTGCGTCATAGATCTCCTGGAAAATGTCTTTGAATGTGTGGTCATATTTCTTGGAGATCGTATCTTTCGTCGCAAACCAGAGATCCTGCTTTGTGTCCAGGGCATAGGAGAAACAGCTTCTCGCGAAACTCTCGATGGACTGATTGATGTTGTGCATGCCCTGTACAATCCCCGGTCCGTCAAACTGATGCACCAGTTCTTTCGCCTCTGTTCCATCCTCCGCTGTATACACGAGCTCAACCTTGCCTGCGCCCGGTATCTTCATCTCGGATCCCTTGTACACATCCCCATACGCATGTCTGGCGATGGTGATCGGCTTCTTCCAGTTCTTCACGCAGGGTTCAATGCCTTTGACAACGATCGGCGCGCGGAATACGGTTCCGTCCAGGATCGCACGGATCGTGCCGTTGGGGCTCTTCCACATCTCCTTTAAGTCATACTCATCCATACGCGCCGCGTTCGGCGTGATGGTCGCACATTTCACCGCAACTTTATACTTCTTGGTCGCCATCGCGGAGTCCACTGTCACCTGATCGTCTGTCTCATTTCTGTGCTCCAGTCCCAGATCATAGTATTCTGTCTTCAGGTCAATGTACGGGATGAGAAGTTCATCCTTGATCATTTTCCAGAGAATCCTTGTCATTTCGTCCCCGTCCATCTCGACAAGGGGTGTGGTCATCTTGATTTTTTCCATTATGGTCTCCTCCTGCTCTTTCTTCTTCCGGTTTTCGCAGCTGCTGCCGTCTCCGGTATCCGGAAACCGCACGCATGCTAATAACCCTGTTTCTTCAGATTCTGCATCACATGCATAATGTGCTCATTTGCCAGCTGTTCCGCCATCTCCGGATCCCGCTCCCGGATCGCCCGCAGAATCTGCCGGTGTTCCCGGATCGATTTCCTCGCCCGGTCTTCTGACACGATTGAAGACTGTCTCGCCGTCTGTACATAATTATGAAAGTCCGACAGTACATGACTTAAAATCCTGCTTCCGGACGCCTCGTAAAGAATGGCGTGAAACCTGCCGTCCAGCGCGGCGATCTGCTCTGTATTAAACCCGCTCTCCTTCTTCATCTGGAACTCGGATAAAAGGATCGCCTCCTCCAGCTGGTCCAGCTGTGCTTCTGTAATATATTCCGCGGCCCACCGGGCGCAGAGGCCTTCCAGCATGGAGCGGATCACATAGATATCCCAGATATCCTTATGAGAGATCCCTGTCACATAAGCGCCTCTGTTTGGAATAATGGTTACAAGACCTTCCAGTTCCAGCTGACGCAGCGCCTCCCGCACCGGGGTACGGCTGACCCCCAGTTCTTTTCCAATGGTGTTCTCCCGAAGTTCATCGTTCTCCTGATATTTCCCCCGGAGGATGTCCTCCCGAAGTTTCTGGAATACGCGCCCGCCAAGGGAATGGTCCTGATATTCATCCATATAACGTCCTCCCGGTTACAATGTCACGTGCAGTTCATCACACACACTGTCTATTTTCGCAACTAATTCTTCATCTGTCAAGACCGTAACCCGTCCGTCTTCATATTCTTTGTCCACCCATGCTTTCAGAACACGGACAAGCTCAGAGTTCTTATCCACCTGCCTGTCGCCGGAGAGCTTATAATACGCATTGATCCAGTAGGCGATGCCCGCTGCGCCGGAAGTGTTGGACACAGACACAAGAGCCGGCCGGTTTAAGTACTTATCGGTATCGAAGATATTGTAGATCTCTTCATTTTTCAGCATTCCGTCCGCGTGGATTCCTGCTCTTGTGACATTGAAATTCTTCCCTACAAACGGTGTTCTCGGCGGAATGCGATAGCCGATCTCCTTCTCGTAGTAGTCTGCCAGCTCTGTGATCACGGTGGTGTCCATGCCGTCCAGGGTTCCCCGCAGCTGCGCATACTCGAAGATCATGGCCTCCAGAGGTGTATTGCCGGTGCGCTCGCCGATGCCGAAGAGCGAACAGTTGACCCCGCACGCTCCGTACAGCCAGGCCGTAGTTGAGTTATTCACCGCTTTATAGAAATCATTATGGCCGTGGAACTCGATCAGTTCACTGGGCACGCCCGCGTGAGTCATCAGTCCGTAGATGATCCCCGGTATTGATCTTGGAATTACCGCGCCCGGGAAATTCACTCCATAGCCCATGGTATCACAGACGCGGATCTTCACGGGAATCTGATATTCCTCCATCAGCTTCATCAGCTCGAGGCAGAATGGAATCACGAATCCGTAGATATCAGAGCGGGTAATATCTTCCAGATGGCATCTCGGACGGACACCGGTCTCCATGCATTCCCGCACCACAGACAGATAATGCTCGAGTGCCTGCTTTCTCGTCATCTTCAGTTTATAAAAAATATGGTAATCCGAACAGCTTACAAGGATGCCCGTCTCTTTCAGACCGATCTCCTTCACCAGTTCAAAATCCTTCTTGCTGGCCCGGATCCAGCTCGTCACTTCCGGAAACTCATATCCTTTCTCCAGACACTGATATACCGCGTCGCGGTCCTTCTTGCTGTAGAGGAAGAACTCACTCTGCCGGATCTTGCCCTTCGGGCCGCCCAGCCGGTGCAGGTAATCATAGATGGTCACGATCTGTTCCGTTGTATACGGGGCTCTGGACTGCTGGCCGTCCCGGAATGTGGTGTCGGTAATCCAGATCTCGTCCGGCATGTTATGGGGAACAATCCGGTCGTTGAACGCGATCTTCGGGATTTCGTCATAGCGGAACAGATTGCGGAACACATTCGGCGTATCCACGTCTACCAGCGGATACATATGTTCCTCCAGTTCCAGGAGATTGGTATGCCTGTTCAAAAATACTTTTCTGTCTTCCATTTTCATTTCCTTCCCGGGACCGCCGCTGCTGCTTCCCTCTGGTTTTCTCACCAGATCAATCCGCATGCAGCACTCTGCGCCCCTCAATATTGTATTTCTGTATAATTGTATGCAATTATACAATATTTGTCAATATGAAAAAGAGAGGAACTTTCTTCTGAAAGTCCCCCTCCTGTTCGGATTCTGTTTGATTCTATGTTCCATTTCTGCCGCTTCCTTCCCGCGGCAGATCAGGTTCTTCTATATTGAGGATCAATGTACTAGCGGATCACTCTCACCTTCAGCACTCCGTCTACTGCGGCCAGCTGCTCCTCTACATCAGCCGGCACTTCCCCATCTACATCCATCATGGTATATGCATACTCTTTGCGGCTCTTGTTGGTCATCAGAGCGATATTGATGTTTTTCCCTGCCATAAGACCGGTAAACTGTCCCAGCATGTTCGGGATATTCTTGTGCAGAATTGTTACGCGCGGACCTGCTCCCTTCGCGCCCATGTCGCAGTCCGGGAAGTTCACGGAATGCAGGATATTTCCATTCTCCAGGAAATCCCTCAGCTCATCCGCCGCCATTTTCGCGCAGTTATCCTCTGCCTCTTCTGTCGATGCACCCAGATGCGGGATCACGATGGCGCCTTTTACGCCTACGATCTCTTTCGTCGGGAAATCTGTCACATAGCTGTGCACCCTTCCGGATACAAGGGCATCCACAATGTCCTCCTGATTCACCAGCACGTCGCGTGCAAAGTTCAGAATGACAACCCCTTTCTTCATCAGGCTGATCGCGTTCTTATCGATCATTCCCTTTGTATCTTCCAGAGCCGGTACATGGACAGTGATATAATCACATTCCTTATAGATTTCATCTGCCGTCTTCGCGTGATAAATGCTTCCTGACAGTCTCCATGCCGAATCTACTGACACATAGGGATCATATCCGTATACTTCCATGCCAAGGCTGATGGCTGCGTTTGCGACAAGTACGCCGATGGCGCCCAGACCGATGACGCCCAGCTTCTTGCCTTTGATCTCTGTTCCCGCGAACGCTTTCTTCTTCTTCTCTGTAATCTTGGCAATGTCGCCGTCTTCCTCGTATTCCTGCACCCAGTTAATGCCGCCGATGATGTCACGGGCTGCAAGGAGCATTCCGGCGATCACCAGCTCTTTTACACCGTTTGCATTGGCGCCCGGCGTATTGAATACCACGATTCCTTCCTCCGCGCAGCGGTCCAGCGGAATATTGTTTACGCCGGCTCCGGCGCGGGCTACTGCCTTTAAGTTCTTTGAGAACTCCATCTCGTGCATCTTGGCGCTGCGCACCAGGATGGCATCTGCCGCAGCTGCGTCATCTGTGTTTACATAATTTTCGTCCAATCGACCCAGTCCTGCCTGAGAGATCGGATTCAGGCAATGATATTTAAACATCTTACTGATTCTCCTCTTCGAATTTCTTCATAAATTCAACAAGCGCCTCCACACCTTCATAGGGCATTGCATTATAAATGCTGGCGCGCATGCCGCCTACTGTTCTGTGTCCTTTCAGGTTTTCCAGCCCGGCTGCTTTCGCCTCTTTGACAAACTTGGCATCCAGATCCGCATCGCCTGTGACAAACGGCACATTCATCAAAGAGCGGTCTTTCGGAACAACCGTCCCTTTGAACAGCTTGCTCTGATCAAGGAAATCATAGAGCAGTTTCGCCTTCTTCTCGTTTCTCTCTTTCATGGCCGCAAGACCGCCCTGCGCCTTGATCCACTGAAATACCTTGCCGCAGATATAGATTCCATATGCAGGCGGTGTATTATAGAGGGATTTCGCATCCGCGTGTGTCTTATATGTAAGCATGGTCGGTGTGCCCGGAAGTACATCCTCTGTAATCAGGTCTTCTCTGATAATAACAATCACAACACCTGCAGGTCCCACATTCTTCTGAACTCCGCCGTAGATCAGGCCGTATTTTGTCACATCAACAGGCTCTGACAGGAAACAGGAGGACACGTCCGCCACAAGCGTTTTCCCCTTTGTATTCGGAAGCTCTTTGAACTTTGTGCCGTAGATTGTGTTATTCTCGCAGATGTATACATAATCTGCATCCTCGGATACCGGAAGATCCGAGCAGTCCGGAATATAGGAGAAGGTCTGATCCTCTGAGGATGCGATTCGATGAACCTTTCCGTATTTTTCTGCCTCTTTTGCCGCCTTCTTAGCCCACTGTCCAGTAATGATATAGTCTGCCGTGCCGTTTTTCATCAGATTCATCGGAATCATGGCGAACTGCTGGGATGCTCCTCCCTGAAGAAACAATACCTTGTAGTTATCCGGGATATTCATCAGATCTCTGATATCCTGCTCTGCTGTGGTAATAATCTCTTCAAACGCCTTGGAACGATGGCTCATCTCCATCACCGACATTCCGGTTCCGCGATAGTCCAGCATCTCCGCCGCTGCTTCCTTCAGAACTTCTTCCGGCAGCACTGCCGGCCCTGCCGAAAAATTATACACTCTGCTCATTTCCTTACCTCCTGTTTATGCTTGAAATCTCCGCCTCTCCGCCGGATTCCCGTGCGCTGTATGAGCGGCGCGGCTTTCCTTCCCCGGAAACACGGTTCTGTTATATATTAAGGCATGATCATTCTGCCATGTCTTCCTCGTCGAAAGCCTCGCTGATCGCGGCTCCCGGTGCTACCATCGGCCATACCTTGTCGTCACTGTCGATCTGACAGTCAATGACCACAGGCCTGTTTAACGTGAGCGCCTGGGCAAACGCTGTCCGGAACTCCTCCTGTGTCTCCGCGCGGATTCCCACTGCCCCCATGGCCTCGGCAAGCTGAACGAAGTCTACCGCGTCCCTCAGAACGGTCGCGGAATATCTCTCATCATAGAAAAGATCCTGCCACTGGCGCACCATTCCCAGCACATGGTTATTCACCACGACCTGAATCACCGGGATATTATGGCGCACCGCTGTCGCGATCTCATTCATATTCATGCGGAAACAGCCGTCTCCCGCAATGTTGACAACCGTCCGGTCAGGACATGCCGTCTTCGCGCCGAGAGAGGCACCCAGGCCATAACCCATGGTCCCCAGGCCGCCGGACGTCAGAAGTGTTCTTGGCTTCGTATACTTGTAATACTGAGCCGCCCACATCTGATGCTGCCCTACCTCTGTGACAATCAGCGCGTCTCCCTTCGTCTGCCGATAGATCTCCTCCACGATAAAGGGTCCGGTCAGCAGATCCGGATGGTATTTCAGAGGATATTTTTCTTTGTACGACTGGATCTTCTGAAGCCACTGCGTATGATCCTGCTGCTTCAGACAGCGGTTGAGTACCCGAAGCACCTCTTTTAGATCTCCTACGATCTCTTCCGTGACGATCACGTTCTTATTGATCTCAGCAGGATCAATGTCGATCTGAAGGATCTTCGCATCCTTAGCGAATTTCTCCGTATTTCCCGTCACCCGGTCACTGAATCTGGCCCCCAGCACCACGAGAAGATCACACTCACTGACTCCGTAGTTGGAAGTTTTCGTCCCGTGCATGCCCAGCATGCCGGTATAGCGCGGGTCTGTTCCGGGGAACGCGCCCTTCCCCATCAGAGAATCTGTCACCGGCGCGTCCAGCTTGTTGACAAACTCCATCACTTCCTCGCTGGCGCCTGAAAGAACGGCGCCTCCGCCCACGAATACATACGGCCGTTCTGCCGCTTCCAGCATGGAGACTGCGCGTGCAAACACCCTTTCATTCATATGCGGCGCTTCCGGAATATATTTCCCTAATTCTTCCTTCTGATACTCCGTCACCGCTGCGGTCACATCCTTCGGGATATCTACCAGCACCGGCCCCGGTCTCCCGGTCTTTGCGATGCGGAAGGCCTTGCGGATTGTATCCGCAAGCTTTGACACATCCTTGACGATAAAGCTGTATTTCGTGATCGGCATGGTGATTCCGGCGATATCAATCTCCTGAAAACTGTCTTTTCCAAGGAGGGACACCCCTACATTGCAGGTGATCGCCACAACCGGAATCGAGTCCATATATGCCGTGGCGATTCCAGTCACCAGATTCGTAGCTCCCGGTCCGCTGGTTGCCAGACAAACGCCTACCTTTCCTGTCGCGCGGGCATACCCGTCCGCCGCGTGGGCGGCTCCCTGCTCATGAGAAGTCAGAATATGGCGGATCTCATCTCGATGCTTATATAACTCATCATACACATTTAAGATCGCACCGCCAGGATATCCGAATACAGTATCCACGCCCTGCTCTTTTAAACATTCTATTACAATCTCTGCTCCGTTTAACTGCATGCTGTACTCCTCTTTCGTTTCCGTCTTATTGATTTCCCGGGATCTCTAAGATCGCGCCGCGGTTTCCTGATGTAACCATGGAAGCGTATCTCGCCAGGTATCCGGTCTTCACCTTAGGCTCTTTCGGCTGCCATTTTGCCCGCCTCTGCTCCATCTCCTCATCTGAGATATCCAGCTCCAGCTTCAGTTCAGGAATATTGATCTTGATGATATCCCCTTCTTCTACCAGGGCGATGGGACCGCCTACCGCCGCTTCCGGAGACACGTGTCCGATGGACGCGCCTCTGGACGCGCCGCTGAAGCGTCCGTCTGTGATCAATGCCACGGAGGATCCGAGGCCGTATCCTGCGATGGCTGAGGTCGGATTCAGCATCTCCCGCATTCCCGGGCCGCCTTTGGGGCCTTCATAACGGATCACAATGACATCTCCCGCGTTGATCTTTCCGCTCTTGATCGCTGCGGTTGCTTCCTCATCACTCTCAAAGATTCTCGCAGGTCCTTCGTGGACAAGCATCTCATCACATACTGCAGACCGCTTTACCACGCTTCCGCCGGGAGCCAGATTGCCTTTCAGCACTGCCAGTCCGCCGGTCTCGCTGTACGGATGATCGATGGGGCGGATCACCTCCGGGTTCTTATTCTCACAGCCGGCGATGTTTTCACCCACTGTTTTTCCTGTTACGGTCATGCAGTCCGTATGCAGAAGTCCCTTCTTATTCAGCTCGTTCATCACTGCATACACACCGCCCGCCTCATTGAGGTCTTCAATATAAGTATGCCCTGCCGGAGCAAGGTGACACAGATTGGGAGTCTTCTCGCTGATCGTATTCGCGAAATCAATCTCAAAGTCCATGCCGATCTCGTGTGCGATCGCCGGAAGATGAAGCATACTGTTGGTAGAGCATCCCAGTGCCATATCTACGGTCAACGCATTCAGGATCGCATCTTCTGTCATGATATCTCTCGGGCGAATGTTCTTCCTTACCAGTTCCATCACCTGCATGCCCGCATGCTTCGCAAGCTGCAGCCTGGCCGAGTACACCGCGGGAATCGTACCGTTTCCTCTCAGTCCCATGCCCAGCGCCTCTGTCAGACAGTTCATGCTGTTGGCTGTGTACATGCCGGAACAGGATCCGCAGGTCGGGCACGCCTTGTTCTCAAACTCACAGAGCTCCTCATCCGAGATCTTGCCTGCCGCATAGGCTCCTACCGCCTCAAACATACTGGAAAGACTTGTCTTCCCGCCTTTCACATGGCCAGCCAGCATGGGGCCGCCGCTGACAAAGATCGTCGGAATATTCACGCGGGCCGCAGCCATCAGAAGACCCGGCACGTTCTTATCACAGTTGGGGATCATCACCAGGCCGTCAAACTGGTGTGCCAGCGCCAGCGCTTCTGTGGAGTCCGCGATCAGATCCCTTGTCACAAGAGAATATTTCATTCCGATATGTCCCATGGCAATTCCGTCGCACACCGCAATCGCCGGAACCATAATCGGGGTTCCTCCTGCCATTGCCACACCCATCTTCACTGCCTCTGTGATCTTGTCCAGGTTCATATGTCCGGGAACAATCTCACTGTATGAGCTGACAACGCCGATCAGGGGTCTGTCCAGCTCTTCCTGCGTCAAGCCCAGCGCGTTGAACAGAGACCGGTGGGGTGCCTGCTGAACGCCTTTTGTTACGGTATCACTTCTCATCTTTCTTCCTCTCTTTCCTGCTCATATTCTGTTGACCGTCTGCCGGAAGCAGAAGGTCTTTTCTATCTGATATAACTGCAGATCCGGTCGCCCATCTCTTTGGTTCCGATCTGTGTTTTTCCTTCTGACATGATATCAATCGTCCGATAACCCTCTTCCAGCACGCTGGCAACCGCTGATTCAATGGCCTCTGCCTCCCGGTCCAGATCGAAGGAGTATCGCAGCATCATAGCCGCAGACAGGATCGTGGCGATAGGGTTCGCGATCCCCTGACCGGCAATATCCGGCGCAGAACCGCCGCTTGGCTCGTAGAGGCCGAATTTCGACTCATTCAGGCTTGCGCTTGCCAGCATCCCGATGGAACCTGTGACCATGCTGGCCTCGTCCGACAGGATGTCCCCGAACATATTCTCTGTCAGGATCACATCAAACTGCGCGGGATCCTTAACCAGCTGCATCGCACAGTTGTCAACCAGCATATGCTCCAGTGTCACTTCGGGGTAGGCGGCAGCCACTTCCTCTACAACCTTTCTCCAGAGCCGGGAAGAATCCAGCACATTTGCCTTGTCAACACTGGTTACCTTCTTCCTTCTCTTCATGGCAATGTCGAACCCGCGCTTCGCGATCCTGCGGATCTCTTCCTCACTGTATGTAAGTTCGTCCTTTGCCACAAGTACGCCGTCGACTTCTTCTGTGCTGCGTTTCCCGAAATAAAGTCCGCCTGTCAGCTCGCGCATGATCATCATGTCGAATCCCTTTTCGGAGATCTCTTCCTTCAGAGGACACGCCCCTCTCAGCTGCGGATAAAGCACCGCCGGCCTGAGATTGGCAAACAGGTTCAGCCCCTTTCTGAGCTGCAGAAGGCCTGCCTCCGGGCGTTTCGAAGGTTCCAGCTGATACCACGGAGAAGTCTTCGCATCTCCGCCGATGGACCCCATCAGCACCGCGTCACTGGCTTTTGCTGCCGACAAGGTTTCTTCCGTAAGCGGGATTCCGTTGGCATCAATCGACGCCCCGCCCATCAAAAGCTGCGTATAAGAAAAGGAATGTCCGTATACCTCTGCGATCCGGTCGAGCACCTTCATTGCCTCATCCACGATCTCAGGGCCGATTCCATCCCCTTTTATCACTCCGATCTTCATGTCCATAACTCTTCATCCTTCCAAATGTGAAATATTAATGTTTATCATACCGCATTTCCGGGCTCGTTTCAAGACTTGAAACAAAAAAATAGAGGGCACTCTGAATTCTGCGCTGCAGTTCACGCAGTGCGGTTTTACGGATGGCGCTCCGTGAACAGGCAGAAATCTGTCACAGTTCATGCGGATGCCCGAGGAACAAAAAAACCGGAAGATCATTCTTCCGGCCTTCTGTTTCTCTTTTTGCTATTCCGCATTCGGCTTCTCAATCTGCGCGATGGCAGCCTTCTGCATCGGAATACGGCAGTTCTTGTTATTTCCGAATTCAACGATCACATCATCATCTGTAATGTCGATGATCACTCCGTAGAATCCGCTTGTGGTCAGCGCTGTATCTCCCACTTCCATGGATGCCAGCATAGCCTGTACTCTCTTCTGCTCCTTCTTCTGAGGGCGCATGAGCAAAAGCCACATTACGCCGAACATAACAACGAGCCAAAGCACCATAGTGATTGTTTCAACCATAACGATAACTTCCTCCTAACTTTCTATCCGCAATACAACTACTATACACAAAAAGAAACAATTCTTCAAGAGTTTTATTGCAAATCTTGTATAAATTGTATCAGTTCAGCCATCTGCGTCAGAAGACGGATTTATGCTTGCATAAGAATCCGGCGGCTGACAGGCAGATGTGCTGAGTGCCAGTTCATGAGCAAAGGAGCGGCGCAGCCGCAATTAGCACGTCAGTGCGGCTTTGCGAATGGCGCGGTCATCTCCCGGCTGTCATGCCTTCCAGTTTCGCCTTCTTATATTCTTGATATCTTCCTGTCTCAATGGCCTCCCGGATCTCTTCCATCATGGTGTTGTAGAAATACAGGTTGTGCAGAACGCAGAGCCTCATTCCCAGCATTTCTTTTGCTTTGAGCAGATGCCGGATATAGGCGCGGCTGTAGCTTCTGCAGGCCGGGCATCCGCACCCGTCCTCGATGGGCCGGTCATCCAGTTCATATTTGGCATTGAACAGATTCAGCTTCCCGTGATTGGTATATACATGGCCATGTCTGCCGTTTCTTGTGGGATACACGCAGTCAAAGAAATCCACACCCCGGTCAACGGCTTCCAGGATATTTGCCGGCGTGCCGACTCCCATCAGATAAGTAGGCTTATTCTCCGGCAGATGCGGCACCACAGCGTCAAGAATCCGGTACATATCCTCGTGGCTTTCTCCGACTGCCAGTCCGCCGACCGCGTACCCGTCGAGATCGAGTTCCGAGATCTGCTGAGCGTGAGCGATCCGGATATCTTCATAGATTCCGCCCTGGTTGATGCCGAACAGCATCTGGCGGGGATTGATCGTATCCGGAAGGGAATTCAGCCTGTCCATCTCATTCTTGCACCGTTTCAGCCACCGGGCTGTCCGTTCCACAGAATTGGCAATATATTTCTTTTCCGCGACACTGGAGGGACATTCGTCAAAAGCCATCGCGATCGTTGACGCCAGATTTGACTGAATCTGCATACTCTCTTCCGGCCCCATGAAGATCTTGCGCCCGTCCACATGGGAATGAAAATGGACGCCCTCCTCCTTGATCTTCCTCAGTGAGGCCAGGGAGAACACCTGAAAACCACCAGAATCCGTCAGGATCGGTTTGTCCCAGTTCATGAACCGGTGGAGTCCTCCCAGTTTCTTCACAACCGTATCTCCCGGCCGCACATGGAGGTGGTAAGTATTCGACAGCTCCACCTGGGTCTTAATCTGTCTTAAGTCATCCGTGGATACAGCGCCCTTAATCGCAGCCGCTGTCCCCACATTCATAAATACCGGCGTCTCCACAACCCCGTGGACGGTATGAAACCGTCCGCGTTTTGCTCTGCCGTCTTTTTTTAACAGTTCGTACATATCCTGCAACCTCTCGTCTTCTAGTAATGGATCACAACCGGTGTCCCTGAGCTCAGCATATTGAACAGGTTGGCCGCCTGATCCAGCGGCATGTTCACACAGCCGTGGGATCCCAGACTCTGGTAGAGGCTGCCGCCGAATGCCGGCTGCCAGGTCGCGTCATGGAACCCGTGTCCCTGCCAGGTAAACGGCATCCAGTAAGAAACCGGTGTCTCATAAATGGGCTTTCCGGTCTCCGGATCTGTCTCGCCTTTCAGAGTGGCATTTCTTTCCGTATATAAGATATAGTACACGCCGGAAGGAGTTGCCCGGTCTGCCGTCGGCAGTCCCGTCACCACATCTGACTGAAGTGCCACCGCACCGTCTACAATATACCACATGTACTGGGCAGAAAGATCTACTTCCAGGTACGTACTTCCCCAGTCCTGTGCAGAATGGGAGGCCGCAGTCTGAGCATAAGCAGGTTCTCTGGTCGCAGTTTCCCCATTCTTAATACTGTTGATCAGGTTCTGTGTCTCCGTATCCTCATCCACAGACCAGCCATATGTCCCGCCGGAGACTTCCACCGTCTTGCCGGAAGGTGAAGTAATGGTTCTTGTGCTCCCCACCGTATCATAGGTAGCGCCAAACTGTCTCATCCACTCTCTGACCGCATCTTCATTAAACGTGACCTTCATGTTCTCATCATAGGACAGCCATGCAGAGATCAGAGCTTTATCAACCACGACGTTTTCTGTCATGGTATATGTAACGCTTGCCTTACAGTACTCATTCATTGTATCGCATGCCGCCTGCACCTCCGGAGAATCGGAAGTGTATTTTGGCAGTTTATAACAGTTTTCTTCCATCAGATTCAGCTCGGTTCTGAACTCTGTGATGTATTTGCCGATTGTCTCTGAGAGAACCTCCATATCTACGGCAGTGCCGTAGACTTCCGGCTCGACTACAAAGGAATTCCCGTCAAACTTCGGATATGCGGAGACAGGCTCTGTCTGTTCCGCTGTGACAGCCTGAATGGACTGTATTCTCTCCGCCAGCGCCGCCTCATCATATTCAACGCTGACCGTCACATCGGTAGCTGTTTTGGAGAAGAACGCTTTCACCCACAGCAGCGGGTTCTGCTTCTTCAGCGCGTCTTCTACTTCCGTGCTTTCCCGGTATTCAAGAGAAATATCTGACCCTTGAATTGTATCCGACTGGTTGCCCTGTTCAATCAGCGTAAGCTCATACCCTTCTACCTGATCTTTAAAATACGCTTCTACAGCCTCTGCGGTCGCTCCCGAGAAATCCTTGCCGTTGATCGTCGTATTGACATAAAAATGTCCGATAAAAAACGCAGATACGCCCAGATAAATCACAAGCAGTATACCGACAATACTGCCCGCGATGATCCATGGCTTAGCGCCTGCTGACTTCATGCCTCTTTTCTTCCGCCGGCCGTTCTTTCTGTTGTTTCTTACTGAATCCAAAACTTCTGTTTCCCCCTCTTCTGCCGTATCTTCAGAATACAGGGTATCTTTTGATTCCTTTTTCTCTGCCTTCTTCCGCTCTGTCACTTTTTCATTTGGTTCCTCTTCATCGGAATCATCATACGAATCATCGTAGGAAACATCCTCTGAAGTATGATCAAAATCATCCCCGTCTTCCACGGCTTTTTCTTTAGTTTTATGATCCACAGATCCCTCATCTTCTTGAAATCTGATATCTTCAAACTCCTCTTCGCGCAAGATATCTGTGTGTCTCTGATGTTTTTCTGACTGACTTTTCTTATTTTCTTTGCTCATCAGGTTTTCATCGCTCCCCTTTTCACACTATTCGGCACCATTATAGTACGAAAGAAATAAAATGTACAGAAATTTCTGGTATCTTAAGTAAAAATTAAGGCTTCAGACACAGGATTGTGTGGTTTTTCTTGCCCGATACCACAGGAAGCAGTGTTTTTGCTTGCCACCCCGCCGCTCCTCCTTTATAATGGTTACTGTTATGATTAAGAACAGAGAAAGGGGAACATTCATGAGCGGTTCATCATTCGGCACTCTATTTCGCATTACTACATGGGGGGAATCCCACGGTCCGGGCATCGGAGTCGTGATCGACGGCTGTCCTGCCGGACTGCCTCTGTCAGAACAGGATATTCAGGCATTCCTTGACCGCCGCAGACCCGGCCAAAGCAAATATACAACGAAGCGGAACGAATCCGATTCCGTCGAGATTCTCTCCGGCGTATTTGAGGGAAGGACAACCGGTACTCCGATCTCCCTTCTCGTACGAAACCAGGATCAGCGTTCCCGCGATTACGGAACCATCGCCTCCTTGTTCCGGCCCGGGCATGCCGATTATACCTTCGACCGGAAATACGGCTTCCGCGACTATCGGGGCGGCGGCCGCTCCTCCGGCCGGGAGACCATCGGCCGTGTAGCCGCAGGCGCTGTTGCTTCCCGCCTCTTGAAAGAGCTGGGCATCACAATCCTCGCCTATGCCAAGGCAATCGGCCCGTTCACTGTGGAAGAAGCGGATTATCATTATGCCGAAATTAAAGAAAACAGCCTTTATATGCCAAATAATACTGTGGCAGAGCAGGCGGGAAACTACATCTCCTCACTGATGGAAGCCAAAGATTCCTGCGGCGGCATCATCGAGTGTATCGCCGACGGGCTTCCGGCCGGACTTGGTGATCCGGTGTTTGACAAGCTGGATGCACTTCTCGCACAGGCCGTGATGTCCATCGGCGCAGTGAAAGGGGTAGAGATCGGCGACGGATTCCGGGTGTCCGCCTCGGCAGGCAGTGAGAATAACGACAGCTTCTTCTCCGAGCCTAACTGCACCGGCGGGACAGCTGCCGGAACAGACGAAGGCCGGACCATCTTCAAGAAGACCAACCACGCCGGAGGAATCCTGGGCGGAATGAGCGACGGCTCCCGCCTGATCCTGCGGGCTGCCGTCAAACCCACGCCCTCCATTGCCAAGACACAGCAGACCGTGGACATCCACGCAGAGAACACAGAGATCACCATCCACGGCCGTCACGATCCGGTCATTGTCCCCCGGGCGGTTGTTGTCGTGGAATCCATGATCGCAGTTACTCTGGCAGACCTTCTGCTGAAAAACATGACATCAAGACTGGATCTTGTGAAAAAGGTCTATGACAGGCCGTGACGCGCGCCTGAAACCCATGCCTTTCCTATACGGCAGAAAATATTCTATACGGCAGAAAAATAACAGATCCCCGGCAGAATCATCTGCTTGTGGGATCTGTTATATGCTTCCTTTCTTCTGGGCCTGCAGAGCCCCGAATCAATTGATCATTTTCTCGGATTCTCTGCAGGTAATCTCTGTCAGAACCAATCTAGCCAAAATATTTCACACCAGACTCAAAGATCTTCATATCCTGCTCACCGTAGATATTGACGGCCACAGAATCCCCGCGGCGTTCCGAATGTGCCATCTTGCCCAGGACTCTTCCATCCGGGCTTGTGATTCCTTCAATCGCCCGGTAAGAACCATTCACATTCCACTCCTCGTCCATGCTGATCGCTCCGCTGGGATCACAGTACTGTGTCGCCACCTGTCCGTTCTCGAACAGACGGTTCAGCCATTCTTCACTGGCCACGAAACGTCCCTCCCCGTGGGAAGCCGGATTCGTATACACACCGCCAAGCTGCGCGCCTGCCAGCCACGGTGACTTATTTGTCACAACCTTCGTATATACCATCTTCGAGATATGCCGTCCGATGGTGTTGTATGTCAGAGTCGGTGAGTCATCTGTCTGTCCGACAATCTTTCCATACGGCACCAGCCCCAACTTAATCAGCGCCTGGAATCCGTTGCAGATTCCAAGTGCAAGTCCGTCTCTCTCATGGAGCAGCTTCTCCACAGCCTCTTTGATCTTCGCATTCTGGAATGCTGTAGCGAAAAACTTCGCGGAGCCGTCCGGCTCATCGCCTGCGCTGAATCCACCCGGGAACATGATCATCTGAGCCTGTCCGATCGCTTTCTCGAACTCGGCCACAGATCCACGGATATCCTCCGCGTCAAGGTTCCGGAACACTTTCGTAACCACCTTCGCGCCTGCACGCTCAAATGCCCTGGTACTGTCATACTCACAGTTTGTTCCCGGGAATACCGGAATAAATACCGTTGGCTGCCCGATCTTATGGCTGCAGATGTGGATCTCTTTTGTATCATAGAGCTTCTCTTCTACTTTGAGATCTGAGTTCTCTGCAGATTTCGTAGCGAAAACGCCCTCCAGCGTACCGGTCCATGCCCCAAGAGCTTCCTCCATGCTGATCGTCGTGTTTCCGTATTCGAACGCAGCCCGGTCTGTCACTTCTCCGATGACTGTATAGGTAATCTGAAGATTTCCAACCTGTCCGTCTTCCACCTCAGCGATCAGATCACCGAATGCCGGAGCAAATACATCTCTCGGATCCACATGGTGTTCGATCTTTACGCCCATCTTGTTGCCGAAGGCCATCTTGCTCACGGCAGCAGCGATCCCGTGACGGTCAAGCGCATATGCGGATACGATCCGGCCTGCACGAATATCTTCTGTAAACTTGCCGTACTGATCCATAATCTGGCTGTATACCGGGAGATCGTTCTCATCCCTCTCGATCCTCAGCCACACAAGCTTATTGCCTGCTTTCTTAAGCTCCGGAGTGATGATCTCCTTCTCAACCGCCATATCCACTGCGAAAGAAACAAGAGTAGGCGGAACATCAATATCCTGGAACGTTCCGGACATACTGTCCTTGCCGCCAATCGACGGAAGTCCGAATCCGATCTGTGCCGCGTATGCTCCCAGAAGTGCTGCGAACGGCTGACTCCATCTCTTCGGATCTTCTGACATCCTGCGGAAATACTCCTGGAAGGTGAAACGGATCTTCCGCCAGTCTCCTCCTGCAGAGACAATCTTAGCCACCGATTCCACCACCGCGTACACTGCTCCGTGATACGGACTCCAGCTCGACAGATACGGGTCAAATCCATAGCTCATCATGGACACACTGTCTGTCTTCCCTGTCTGTACAGGCACCTTCGCAGCCATAGCCTGAGTCTCGGTCAGCTGATACTTGCCGCCGTGCGGCATAAATACAGATCCGGCGCCGATGGATCCGTCAAACATCTCCACCAGGCCTTTCTGCGAGCATACATTCAGATCTCTCAGAACATTCAGCCAGGTCTCCTTCACGTCCCCGATCTCTCTGCGCACAAACAGGCTGTCCGCCTTTGCGGGCATCTCCACCTCTACATCCGTCTCCTGGTGGGCGCCGTTTGTATTCAGGAATGCGCGTGAAAGGTTCACGATCTCTTTCCCTCTCCAGATCAGGACAAGTCTCGGCTCTTCCGTTACAACCGCGACTTCCGTTGCCTCCAGATTCTCTTCCCTGGCATATTCCATAAACTGTGCCACATCTTTCGGATCTACCACAACTGCCATACGCTCCTGAGACTCTGAGATCGCGATCTCCGTTCCATCCAGTCCGGCATATTTCTTCGGCACCTTATCAAGCTCTACTCGCAGACCATCCGCCAGTTCTCCGATCGCCACGGATACACCGCCGGCGCCAAAGTCATTGCATTTCTTGATCAGACAGCTCACTTCCTCACGGCGGAACAGTCTCTGGATCTTCCGCTCTGTGGGCGGATTTCCTTTCTGCACTTCCGCGCCGCAGGTCTCGATGGACTCCTCTGTATGCACCTTGGATGAGCCTGTCGCTCCGCCGCAGCCGTCTCGTCCCGTACGGCCGCCCAGCAGTATAATGATATCTCCCGGATCAGAATTCTCCCGGATCACGGCCCGCCTCGGAGCCGCACCTAAGACTGCTCCGATCTCCATACGCTTCGCCACATAGTCCGGATGATAGATCTCTTTCACAAGACCGGTTGCCAGACCGATCTGGTTTCCATAGGAACTGTAGCCATGTGCCGCGCCGCGCACCAATTTCTTCTGAGGCAGCTTCCCTTTCAGGGTATCCTGCACAGAAACCGTAGGATCTGCCGCTCCTGTCACACGCATTGCCTGGTATACATAAGTACGCCCGGAAAGCGGATCGCGGATCGCCCCGCCCAGACAGGTAGCCGCGCCTCCGAACGGCTCGATCTCTGTCGGATGATTGTGGGTCTCATTTTTAAAGTTGATCAGCCACTCCTCTTCCACTCCGTCCACTTTAATCGGAACCACAATGCTGCATGCGTTGATCTCATCTGATTCTTCCTGATCCTGAAGCTTTCCTTCCCGTTTCAGACGGCGCATAGCCATCAGAGCCAGATCCATCAGACACACGAACTTATCGTCACGCCCTGCATAGATTTCTCTGTGATCGTTTAAATACTGATTGTAAGTGGTCTCGATCGGTTCTCTGTAATCTCCTTCATCGAAGGTCACGTTCTTCAGTTCTGTGGAGAACGTTGTGTGGCGGCAGTGGTCGGACCAGTATGTATCCAGCACACGGATCTCGGTCATCGTCGGATCACGGTGTTCTTCTCCGCAGTAATAGTTCTGAATATGAAGGAAATCCTTAAATGTCATGGCAAGCCCGAGAGAATCATAGAGCTCCCGCAGCTCCTCTGCCGGCATATTCTGAAATCCGTCAAAGACCTGGATATCTGCCGGCTCATCAAACACTGTGACCAGCGTATCCGGCTTGTCCTCAGCTGCCTCCCTGGAATCCACAGGATTGATGCAGTGATTCTTAATCGCTGTAAGCTCTTCATCCGAAATCTGGCCTTCGATCACATATGTCGTTGCTGTACGGATGACCGGAGCCTCGTCTTCTCTGATAAAACGGATGCACTGCTCTGCTGAATCAGCTCTCTGATCGAACTGTCCCGGAAGATATTCCACAGAAAAGCTGTGCGTGCCTTCTCCGGCCGGAAATTCCTCTCTGTACAGGATATCCACGGGCGGCTCGGCAAATACGCCCATGCATGCTTTCTCAAATGTTTCGTCCGAGATGTTTTCTACGTCATAGCGGATCAGCACGCGCACTCCTGCTACGTTACGGATGCCAAGGTAATGCCGGATCTCATGCCGCAGTTCCTTTGCGGCAACGGCAAACTCCGGCTTTTTCTCCACGAACACACGCTTTACATTATTCATATGCAGTCACCTCTCTACCTTTCTGTTTTTCTATGGCTGTACGCCTCTTACCCAATGTTCAGAGGTCCTGTCTGTATCGTACCACAATTTACTTCATTAGTACAATTAATATAATTTATTTTTATAATAAGTCTCGCTAATTGGTTGCAATTCACATATATGCCTGAGACAGACTGCTTTAAGACCGCCCCCTTCTGTCCCCACAAGGAGCCGAGAAGCGGGCGGTTATCCGCGGGAGGAAACTGACCGCAAGAAGAACCAGAAGGATCCCCACGAAGAGGCCGCCGATCCTGATGACCATATCATAGAACAGCCCTTCCGGCAGCATCCGGATCATATAGTCTTCGGCCGGGTCAAAGAGCCACAGGTCATTGTCAAAAAAGATATGGTGGAACTGCACAAACACAGCATTGAAATCAATCAGGCAGGCAAGCCCCAGAATCAATACCGCCGCCCCGCACAGTGCCAGCGCTCTTTGATAGGCCCGGGGAAGAACCTTCTTCACATCTGCCCCCAGCGCCAGCAGCAGGAGCAGACACAGAACAGCTGTCACACACGCCCCTGTTCGAATCTTCAGTCCTCCGATAAACAGCTCTCTCACCTCGCCCATATGAAACCGATCCTGTTCGTTGAAGAAATCCTGCTCCACTCCCTCCACTGTCGTCACAACCGAAAGGGTATCTCTGTCTCCCCGCAGATAGGCCATCATCTCCCGGGTCACATACATCGTGTCCTCCATGGTCATATCCAGATCTGACAGCACATCATACTTCTCATATTCCTTCTGATACACATTAAAATCCGCATACATGGCAATCTCAAAGCTGGTCATCAATGCGGCAGCGATCACCGCAAAGGCAAAGACAAGCCCCGCAGACTGGTGAAGCACATGGAACATTCGCTTTCTCTTTCTTTTCATTTCCTTTGATCCTTTCGTCATAATCCCGTGTATCAGTTCAGCCATCTGCGTCAGAAGACGGATTTATGCTTGCATAAGAATCCGGCGGCTGACAGGCAGATGTGCTGAGCGCCAGTTCATGAGCAAAGGAGCGGCGCAGCCGCAATGAGCACGTCAGTGCGGCTTTGCGA
>CASDTX010000030.1 GCA_949283695.1 uncultured Eubacteriales bacterium
CCGTCATGCTATGGTCGCCCTCCGGTTTCCCTTTTGGGGTAAGACGGGGAATGATAGGTTGCGGCACAATGCCGCTTGATACTTTTACCTACTACTTGCTCAAGGTAGGATTTATACCGCCCTTACGGGCGCACTCGGTTTGACGAAAATGACGATGACAAGACAGCGTATGTTTGTATCGGGATCGCCGGTAAAAACAATACACACTTAGACATTCTGGGGAAAATCGCGCTGGTCTGCTGTGACATGGACAATGTGGAGCTTTTAAAAACATCGCAGGATAAACGGCAGATTGCAAATTTATTGAAGGATATTGAAGTGTTATAGCTTGTATCCGAAGGAAGCAGTTTAGAGTTTGTTTTTGGAATCAGATAAAAGATGAGATGGAGGTTACTATGGAAAATAAAATCAGAAAGCAGCGCTGCGGAGTTCTGGTAAAGAAGGGGAAAATAGAAATTCATGAAAGAGAGCTGCCGGAACTTGGACCGTATGATGTATTGATCAAACATGAGGCGTGCAACATCTGTACCACAGATTATACGCAGTATCTGGGATACCGTGAACATCAGGGGTATCCTATGGCCGGAGGACATGAGGATTCCGGGTATATCATAGAGGTGGGCGCAAAGGTAAAGGACTTTCAGCCGGGAGACCATGTGGCGCTTGGGTGTCCGTCCTGCGGTATCTGCGAAGCCTGCAAGAGCGGAAATGAAGGCTTCTGCGTTGACAATGATATGACGATCCATATGACGGAGGACGGATATCATGGAACTTTTGGATTCTCTGATTATGTGGTCATGCCTGCAAGGAGATGCGTGAAGCTTTCGAAGGATCTGCCCGCCGGCGAAGCCGGATTCCTTGAGCCGTTAGCCACAGTCACCAAAGGAATTAAAATGATGAATGTTCAGCCGGGGGACACCGTGGTTGTGATCGGCGCGGGAACGATGGGAATGCTTAACGCGATCACTCTCCGGGCGAAGGCGTGCCGGGTACTGATTACAGAGATCATGCCGAACAAGATTGAAAATGCCAAAAAAGAAGGCCTGGAAGTGATCGACTGCAACACCTGCGACCCGGCAGAAGAAGTGAAACGTCTGACGGACGGAAGAGGAGCCGATGCGGTATTTATCTGTGTAGGCAGTACCCTGGCAAATAAGCAGGCTGTGGAAATGCTGAAGAAATATTATGGAAAGATCCTGTTCTTTGCGGCGTCTTTCCCAGAGCCAAAGCTGGAAATCAGCTCGAATCTGATTCATTACCGGCATATGTGTCTGATGGGAACCACAGGGGCAGACCTGCATGATTTCCTTGACGCGGCGAAGCTTCTAAACAGCGGAGCAGTGAAAGTAACGAATCTGCTTGAAAAGAGCTTCTATGACCTTGACCATATGGAAGATGCGTTTAAAGAGGCGGCTACGCCCGGAAAATATCGTGTAACTGTAAGAATGGATTGAAAACAGAGAGAGGGTTATGAACATGATGAAAACAAATTTTGTTTCGATGAAAGAAGCGTTGAAAATAGCGGATGAGAGAGGGATCGCACTGGGAGCATTTGAGTTCTGGAGTTATGAAGTGGCACGTGCCATTGTTGCAGGGGCGGAAGAGCTGGGAGTTCCGGTAATCCTGCAGTGTGGCCTTACGGAAATTGAACGCATGGGAGGTGTTGAAAATACGGTGGCAACAGCCTATATGGCAGCAAAGGACGCATCCGTTCCGGTAGTGCTGCATCTGGATCATGCGACAACATTTGAACTGTGTAATGCGTGTATCAATGCGGGATTTTCTTCTGTTATGATCGACGCGTCTGCGCTGCCGTTTGAAGAAAATGTAGCTTTGACCAGAAAGGTTGCTCACCGTGCGCGTCCTTTCGGGGTATCTGTGGAAGGTGAGCTTGGACGGCTGGTAGGCGAAGAAGGAGACATCATTGTGAAAGGGCCGGAAGCGGCTCAGACAGATCCGGATGAAGCTTTGGAGTATGTGCAGCGTACCGGCATTGACTGTCTGGCAGTTTCGATCGGGACAGCTCACGGGCAGTATACCTTTGAGCCGAAACTGAATATTGGAAGGCTGGACCGCATTAAAGAGAAAGTCAAAATGCCAATTGTTCTTCACGGAGGCTCCGGAACACCCTGTGAACAGGTTCAGGAAGCAATCCGCCATGGGATTCGGAAAGTTAATATCTGTACAGATATTCAGATTGCCATGGGAAAAGCTTATACAGAAGTACAGAAGCAGGAGGGATTCAGGTATTCAGCGAAAAACTTGTGGGAACCGGCAGAGATTGCGGCAAAAAGCTGCGTAATGGATAAAATGAAGATGTTTGCGCTGATGGCTTAGAGTCTGATCGTGCTCATCACAAAAACGATTGGAGCGAGAAGGACATCGTGCCGGTTCCTTTTCGTGATCGGGCAGGAGTGGGTGTAAGAAGTAATGTGCAGGAGAGCAGAAGCGGGATTTCCAGGCAGGATTTCCCGCTTTGATCTTTTTGACGGAAATAGCTGGCTGTGATAAGATGATAGGAAAAGAGGGGGCGGAAACGTAGGTGGGAATATTATTTTATAAGTGATTGCCCGCTTTTCCCACATAGCGCCATAATAAGCTGCATTCAGCCAGGAGGATCTAGCAGATGAAAAAATCATTACGAATTTTACTTCTATTATTAAGTGCCATATTATTGATTTCTAGTTTTCCGATTAGAGATATCTTAGGATATCAAATCATATCAGATATGTTTCGGTTGACTGGATTTGCTTTATTAATCTTAGTGGGCTGTATAAGTCTATTTAAGAAAAAGTAAAAGGTGACGTCGTACGAAATAATATTTCCCGCGGAATGAATATGTACAAAAATAGGGGAGCTGTCCGAGTGGTCAGCGCCGGGGCGGGGAAATCTTAAAAGCCCTCCGGCTTATACTTGTCTCTGTAAGCTTTTAACGTAGTGCCGGTTTTCTTCTTAAACACAGTGCCGAGATGGCTCTGGGACGTGAAGCCGAGGTAATTGGCGATCTCGATATAGGAATAATCGGAATACATCAGCATGTTTTTGACCAGAGAGATCTTCTGGTCAAGAATATACTGATACAGAGACAGCCCCTCTTTTTTCTTAAAATAAGAGCTCAGATAGTTCGGGTGCACCTCAAGCTCTCCGGCGATCGCGGCAACGGTCAGCGGATCGTGCAGATGCTGGAAGACATAAGATTTGCACTGATTGAGCAGAGAATCATCAGCCTGTGCGTCTGTGGACATCCGTCGTTTCTTTTCCGCAACCATGCAGACCAGGTTGTACTGGAATTCTTCGACAATGGACTGCAGAAGGAGCATGTCTTTCAGGTCCTCGATCTGCTGCATATAAGATTCTGTCAGAGAAAAGATGTACTCAGCCTGTAATCCGCCGCGTATGGCGGCCCTGCCGCAGGCGGTGATATTGTAGATCGCGTAGTTTTTCCCGGTGCGGATGGGGTTCCGCATTTCATAAGTAACGATATTGTCCGTGCCGGGTTCTTTCCAGTTGCGTCTTAAACCGTCGATATCTCCGGACTCGATGGCGCCAAGCAGACGAGTTTCCTGAAAAAAGGTCGTGTGGAAGCTGTCGTTTTCCCGATTCTGGAAGATGGTATCCATGGCTGTCAGAGAGGCATTCTGCGCGATATTTTCACTTCTGAAGTTTCCCTTCATTAAATCTATGACCGTATAAGAATCCTCCTGTAAAGTGTTGCAAAGAAGCAAGGCATACTTTGTAACCGTCTGTATATAGAGTGACGGGATGACCATGTCCTCGTGAATGTGGGTGAACGGGATTTCCTGAGTGTGCAGGGCATGGCTGGTTTCCTCGAAGGCGAGCAGGGTCAGCGGCCCTATGATACAGATGCTGTCCGCCGCCGGATCCGGGAAGTGTATGAAGCAGTATTTTGTATTGATAAAGCTGAATTTCGGAGCACCCGCAGAGGTGCTTTTTTCAAGATACCGAAGCAGTTCCTTCTCTTTGTAGAATTCTGCGGCATCCGTAAATTCGGTTGTATAGATCTGTAAGATATCTAAATTTCTTGAAATCCGGGCAATGTATGTATGTAATTGCGCGGTAATGTATTCGCATAGTGGGTCTATTCGCATTTTTTCTCCTCTTACATTTGAAATATGATATTTACATTTGGAATTTAATATATTGTCTCATTCTTTTTATTTATTATCAAGACATAAAGGGTACAAACACATGCGCCTTGTGCAGCGGCGCGAAGGAAAGGAGAGACGCCTGATGAAAAGAATGTCAGTCATACCGGAACCGCAGTCGGTCACATATCAGCCGGGCTGCCTGACGCTTACGGGGGATACGGCCGTGAAGAAAGCGTCTGTAAAGAAAGTTTCAGACAGCGGGATCGCACAGGAGGGATACCGGATGAAGATCAGCGAAGACGGCATTGTGATAGAGGCATCCGACGAAGCGGGGTTTTTCTACGGCGAGAAGACTCTGGAGCAGATCCGTCTGCAATGCGGGGAAACGCTGCCCTGTATGGAGATCAATGACCGCCCGAAATATCCCTACCGGAGTTTTCACCTGGACTGCGTGAGACATTTTATCCCGGTGGAGGAACTGAAGAAGAATATTGCCTGCGCCGCCGCTTTTAAGCTGAATCAGTTTCACTGGCATTTTTCGGATGACCAGGGCTACCGGATCGAATCAGAAGTATTCCCTCTGCTGACCGCGGTCGGGGCAAGAAGAAAAGAGGGGAATTTCGGCGGAAAGGAAGGCGATGAGGCAGAGTCAAGATACTATACGAAGCAGGAAGTGAGGGACGTGATCGCCTTCGCCAAGGAGTATTTCGTAGAGATCGTGCCGGAGATTGATATGCCCGGGCATGTGACCGCGATCCTGGCGGCGTATCCGCAGCTCTCCTGCCGGGGAGAGAAGCTGGAGGTCGCGGCAAAGGAAGGCATCTTCTCGGATATCTTATGTGCGGGGAAGGAAGAAACGTATGCGTTCATGGAGAAATTACTCGAGGAGCTGACCGGACTGTTCCCGGGGAAATACTTCCATATCGGAGGGGACGAGACGCCGAAGACGCGATGGAGAGAGTGTCCCTTCTGCCGGGAAAAGATGGCGGAGGAAGGACTAAGAGATGAGAAAGAACTGCAAGGATATCTGCAGAACAGGATCGCGGCGTTTTTAAAGAAAAAGGGGAAACGGGTCATAGCGTGGAACGAAGCGGCGCTCGGGGATAACCTGGATCCGGACATTATCTTACAGCTGTGGAATGACGATCCGAACGACCCGGCGATGAAGGCCTTCAAGATGAAGGATGAGAACGGCAGGTTCACAAGTCCGAACCAGGGTATCGGCGCGAAGCATATCCGGAAGGGCGGGAAGGTCATTTCTTCCAATATGTTGCACTCTTACTGCGACTATCCCTACGCGTTCGTGAAGTCAAAGGCAATCTTTGAAGCGTCCATGATCCCGCAGAAGTGTGGGGATATCCCGGATGTGGGGGAGAGCGTCCTGGGCGGGGAAGCGCTGTGCTGGACAGAGCATATCCGCAGCATGGAGCGGCTGGAGTATCAGATCTGGCCGCGGTACGGTATCAAGGCTGACAATCTCTGGAGCTGCAGTGAAGAGAACACGTTTCAGAAGTTCCTGAGAAAAGAGGATCTGCTTGAGAAGATATTTGAGCAGTATCAGATCAAGGCGGCTCCGAGAAGGGAATATGTTCCGAATGTCCTGACCGCCGGGCGGCAGATGCTCGAGTTCGTAAAGCTGCTGGGGAAGGACAACCGGGGGCAATATGAAGAGGCACATAAGCAGGTATAGGATAAGCAGGTGCAGGATAAACGGATGCAGAATAAGCAGATTCAGGATAAACGGATGCAGAAGAAGCAGGTGCGGGGTCAGTGTATAAGGGAAAATACGGTCAGGGAAGGGATGTGGTATGATTGAGGAAACTTGATTTCAACTGGGGGTGGAGCGTTCAGAAGGAAGGGGAAAGCAATGTCAGGATCGTGAACCTTCCGGACGACGCGATGCTCCGGGAAAAGAGGAGCGGGACGGCCCTCTCAGGAAGCGCGGGCGCATTCTTCGAGGGAGGAAGATATCTCTATCAAAAGAAGCTGAAGATCGGGAAAGACAAGATCGATGAAACGTATATTTTAGAATTTGAAGGGATCTATCAGAACGCGGAAGTGCTCTTAAATGGTGTGAAGATCGCGGAGCGGCCATACGGTTATACGAACTTTTTCGTCGAGCTGACGGGAAAGCTGAACGAGGGGGACAACGAGATCACGGTGATCGCGGACAATGCAGACGTTCCGAACTCAAGGTGGTATTCGGGCAGCGGGATCTATCGGGAAGTGTATCTGTATACTGCCGGAGCAGATTATATCAGACCAGAGGGGATCCGGGTCTCCACCATCAGTGAGAACGAGATCCTGGTCCAGGTAGACGCTGAAAAGCATGGGGATGTTGTGACGCGGATAGAGATCTCCAGGAACGGAGCTGTGGTGGCGGAAGCGATGGGGACAGAGATCCAGGCTGCGGCGGCTGAAGCGGAAAGAACCGGGTGCCGGATCCGGATTCCGGACGCGAGGCTGTGGAGCGAAGAGCATCCGGATCTGTATCGATGTAAGGTCACTCTGTTAAGAGGAGATCAGGTGGCAGATGAGGCTGAGGTGACCTTCGGCATGCGCTGGCTCTCCTGGGGAGCGAACGGATTCGCTGTAAACGGGAAGCCCGTTTTGCTGCGGGGCGCCTGTATCCATCACGACAATGGTGTGTTGGGCGCCTGCGGATTTCGTGATGCGGAGAGGCGCAGGGTCAGGATATTAAAGGAAGCAGGATTTAACGCTATCCGTTCCTCCCACAATCCGGTCTCCAAGGCAATGCTGGATGCCTGCGACGAGATGGGGATGTACGTGATCGACGAACTTTACGACATGTGGCTCATGCATAAGAACCCGTTCGACTTCGGCAGAGAGAAGTTCTCAGAGTGGTGGAGGGAAGACCTCTTATCTATGATATCAAAGGATTATAACCATCCGTCTGTGATCATGTATTCAATGGGGAATGAGATCACGGAGCTGGGAAGAGCGGACGGGCAGGAAACCGCGAGAGCAATGGTGGATGTCTGCCATCAGGAAGACCGCTCAAGACCGGTCACGGCGGGCATTAATCTGGCGCTGGCCCAGATGGCAGCCTTCCGGAGCAAAAAAAAAGATACGGATGAGCAGAAAATCATGACCGGAGATGATACGAAGAATGCGCCCACATCAGAGTTCTTCAACATGCTCGTCAACAAGCTGGGAGACCGGATGGACAAGGCCGCGGCGACGAAAGGCGCGGGGAGGATCGTTGTTAAGCTGCGGGAGATCTTCGACATCCCGGGATATAACTACGCCACATCCCGCTATCTGATCGACGCGAAGGAGCGTCCGGATCAGGCGACGTACGGTTCCGAGACCTTTACACATTCGCTCTGCCGGAACTGGAAGCTGATAGAACAGATCCCCTCTCTGATCGGAGACTTCATGTGGACCGGCTGGGATTATCTTGGCGAGTCAGGGATCGGGACGATCCGCTACATGGATAAAAAGACAAAAAAAGATATTGATCCGGGACTGATCATCTCCGGAGGAGCCGGGGTGATCGATATCTGCGGGAAGATGAGACCGGAGACCGGGTGGAATCAGACGATCTGGGGACTGGAGAGCAATCCGGTGATCGGCGTGAATCCGTATACCCACGCAGCGCATTTCAAATCAAAGCGCATGTGGCGCAAGGCAGATACCCTCTCAAGCTGGTCATGGGAAGGCTGTGAGGGGATCAAAGAGGCGGTCACTGTCTATGCGGACGCGCCTGTAGTAGAATTGATCTTAAACGGACGCTCTCTCGGGAAAAAGAAAACGAAAGAAAATACCGCGGTTTTCAAAAAGGTTCCTTATGAAAAGGGAGAACTGGAAGCGGCGGCGTTCGATGGGAACGGAAACGAAACCGGCAGGAGCCGGCTGAAGTCCGCGGAAGGGAGGACGAAGATCCGGCTGACGCCGGATAAACGCAGATTGAAATCTGACGGACAGTCCCTCTGCTTTCTGGAGATCGATCTGACGGGGGAGAACGGAATCACGAAATCATCCATAGACCAGAAGATTAAAGTAGAGGTGGAAGGCGCCGGGCAGCTGCAGGGCTTCGGCTCTGCGAGGCCGTGTATGGCGGAGGACTTTGTAAGTCATGTCCACACGACATATTACGGGAAAGCGCTGGCAGTGATAAGAGCAGGATATGAGCCGGGGAGCATCACGGTAAAAGTATCCGGAGAAGGATTGGAGACAGAGGAATTGAGATTGGAGGTACAAGATGAGGACCTGGGAGTTTAAGAACTTATCGAAACCGGTATTTGATACAAGGATCAGGACAGACGAGATCAAGAATAAGGAGAGATGGCTGGGATACTTTATGGGACCGGCTCTGGTGGCAACCGTGTACGCGGCTGTCGGTGGCAGCTATCTGAACAGCTTCTATACAGACGTGCTGCATTTAAGCAGCTTCGCCGGGGGGATGTTCCTGGCGCTGATGCCCGTCATTTCCAAGATACTGGATGCCGTGACGAACATTATCATGGGGCACATCGTGGATAATACGAAGAGCAGGCAGGGGAAGGCAAGACCGTGGATCCTGCTGTCCGGGCCGCTGATGGCGGTCGCGGCGATCCTGCTGTTCGCGGTCCCGAAGGCGGACATGCTCATTACAGCGGTGTGGGTGACATGCAGCTATAACTTATATTTCTGCATTGCTTATACCATGTATAATCTGAGCAATGTGATCACCCTGCCCTTGTCAACGCGCGATAATAAGAAGCGGGATACGCTGGCGATCGCGCAGTCCATGGGCATCAACATGGTGCCGGGATTCATTCTCGCGGTCCTGTTCCCGGCTATCGCCCTGCCGTATATGGGTGTGGATCAGGGACGCTGGATCCTGGTGATGTCAGTGATCGCGTTATTGTCTATTGCGGGAACATTGCTCCAGTACTATTTTACAAAGGAACGGGTCACCGAAGAAATAAAATCCGACAAAGAGCTGGCGAGCCGGGAGATCTCGATCAAGGATCAGATCAAAGGCTGCTTGTCAAGCAAATACTGGGTGATGATCATGGTTGTCCTGTTCTTATATTATCTGAGCAACGCGGTCAATGTAAACGGCATGCTCTATTACGCGAACTGGGTGGTGGGAACCTATAATGACGGAAGTACACTCGCGCTTTTAAATATCATTGGTCAGGCCATGCTGGGCCCGGGCGTCCTCATCATATGGCCCATGGTAAAAAAGATCGGAAAGCAGAAAACCTATATCTCCCTCGGGATCATTGCGGTCATCGGCGGAGCAGTCGGCGTGCTGAACGCGACCACCCTGCCGGCGGCGCTGGGAGCGCTTACGATCCGCTCCATCGGCCAGCTTCCGATCACATACGTGACACTGGCAGTGCTGGCGGATGCGCTGGATCATGTAGAGTGGAAGAGCGGATACCGGTGTGACGGTTTTTCCTCTTCAATCTACAGTATCATCATCACAGTGACGTCCGGTTTCGGGATCGGTATATTGAATCTGGGGCTTTCTTTGACAGGATATGTGGCACCGGCAGCGGACGGAAGCTTCGTGGCGCAGACACAGGCAGTACAGAACTGGTGCACGTTCGCGACATTCGGTTTCCCGGCAATCGCCATGGCAGTGATCGTGGTTATCTTCTTTATGTTCAATCTGGAAAAGAAGCTGCCGCAGATCCACGAAGAGCTCAAAGCACGCAACGGAGGGACAGAGGAATAAGCAGAGGAAAGAACAGATGAAAAAGCAAGCATTTAATCCGTATTTGCCAAGTTATGAATATGTACCGGACGGAGAGCCCTATGTGTTCGGGGACAGGCTGTATGTCTTCGGAAGCCATGACGCCTTCAGCGGGGAGGGCTTCTGCATCAATAATTATGTCTGCTGGTCAGCGTCCGTGGATGACCTGGGCGGCTGGAGATATGAAGGCGTCATCTACGACAGGATGCAGGATCCGCTGAATAAGAAGGGCAATCAGTTCATGAATGCGCCGGATGTGTGCCGCGGAGCCGACGGGAGATACTATCTGTATTATCAGCTTCATTTAGACAAAGGAGTGTCCGTGGCGGTCGCCGATGAGCCGCAGGGGCCTTATGAATTCTACGGGCATGTAAAGCATGCGGACGGGAAACGGTACGGATACAGGAAGAAGGACGCCTATGCGTTCGACCCCGCGGTATTCGCGGATGAAGACGGAAGGGTTTATCTGTATACCGGGTTCTCGCCGGACAAAGGCGGTTTCCGCTTTATCTTGAAGCTGCGGGGCGGCGAGATCGACGGGGGCTATGTGGTGGAGCTGGAGCAGGACATGCTCACGGTAAAAGGGAAGCAGTATGAGACGGTCCCGGGTCCGATCAAAGCGGCCGGGACACCGTATGAAGGGCACGGCTTCTTTGAGGCAAGCAGCATGCGGAAGATAAACAGGAAATACTACTTCGTGTATTCGTCCATCCTGAGCCATGAATTATGCTATGCGGTCTCTGATTCACCGGTGGGCCCGTTCACATACGGAGGCACGCTGATCAGTATCGGGGACATCGGGCTGGACGGCGTTACCGAAGCGAATGCCCGCAACTTCACCGGCAACACTCATGGCGGTATGGTAAATATCAACGGGCAGTGGTATATCTTCTACCACAGGCAGACGAACCAGCAGAAGTGCGCAAGGCAGGGCTGCGCGGAGCCTCTTGTGATCGACAGTGACGGGCAGATCGCGCAGGCGGAGATGACCTCCTGTGGGTTAAACGGCGGTCCGCTGGAGGGAAAAGGGACTTATGAGGCGAGGATCGCATGCAATCTCTGGGGTGCAAAAGGGACATTCGCCTATGTAGAGCTCCATCATAAAGAGACGGAATACCCGTACTTTACCCAGTCCGGCGGCGACCGGGAGGAGAACCCGGATCAGTATATCGCCAACATGAGAGACGGAGCTGTCGCCGGATTCAAATACTTTGACTTCAAAGAAACGGAAACGGTCTCTGTCAGGATCAGAGGAACCGGAACCGGGGAAATAGATGTATTTACAGATCTGGACCAAAAGCCGGCAGCGCGGATTCCTGTACATGCATCCGAAAGCTGGAACGATTTTTCTGCGGGGATCAGCGTCGGACAGGGCGTGTATCCGCTGTATTTTAAATATACCGGGGACGGATCGATCGACTTTGATCGTTTCAGATTACGATAGCGTCGGTGGACAAGGAGCGGCACCCCTCTTGTACACCGACAATAGGAGAACAGAGCGTTTCATTCAGAGACAGACAGCCTGTGACGGAGCAGTCACACAGGGGTGTCTGTCTTTGTTTTTATTTTGCAGAGCTGCCGCAGGAATTTCTTTTTGTCCCAGGATTTAACCAGAATTTACCGGCCGGCGCCCTCTTGATTTCAGAACATACGTTCTATATAATGGATTTCGAAAAGGAGGGATAGAAGTGGAAAGAAAAGCAGATCGGGTGATCTTTCATGTGGATGTGAATTCTGCGTTTCTGTCCTGGGAGGCAGTTTACAGGCTGGCTCATCTGGGAGGCAGACAGGATCTGAGGAATGAGGTATCTGCTGTAGGGGGAGACATTGCGATGCGGCACGGGATCATCCTTGCCAAGTCGATCCCTGCGAAGAAGTATGGGATTCGGACCGGAGAGACCATTCTTGAAGCGCGCCGGAAATGTCCGGACCTGATCCTTGTGCCGCCGAATTACGGGCTGTATGAGAGATGCTCCCGGGCGTTTATGGAGATTCTCCGGCAGTATTCGCCCTCCGTGGAGCAGTACTCCATCGATGAGGCATTCGTAGATATGACGGGGACCGGGGGATTATGGGGAGAACCTGCGGCGGCTGCCGGCCGGATCCGGGAGCAGATCAAGCGGGAGCTGGGATTTACCGTGAATATCGGGATCTCGGATCGGAAGCTGCTGGCGAAGATGGCGTCGGATTTCCAGAAGCCGGATAGAGTACACACTCTGTGGCATACTGAGATAGTGGACAAGATGTGGCCGCTTCCGGTGGAAGATCTGTTCTTTGTGGGACCGGCAGCCTCCAGGAAGCTGCATACTCTGGGGATCTGCACAGTGGGCCAACTGGCCGGTGCCGATCCGGCGCTTTTGAAGCTTCATCTGAAGAAACAGGGAGAAGTCGTGTGGGGATTCGCAAACGGGAGGGATGTGTCTGTGGTGCAGGCAGAACCGCCTGCGAATCAAGGATATGGCAACAGCACGACCATTGCATTTGACGTTGCAGATGCCTCTACTGCCAGGCTGGTGCTTCTCGGCCTGGCGGAAACCGTGGGGGCAAGACTGCGCGCGGCAGGCGTGCGGGCAGAGGTGATCGCGGTGGGAATTAAGAGCCATGATCTGCAGTATGCCAGCCGTCAGATAACGCTTGGAAACGCTACGAACATTACCAGCGAGATTCACCGGTATGCCTGTCAGATCTTCGGCAGGCTCTGGGACGGAAGACCGATCCGTCATCTGGGGATCCGCACGGGCCGGCTGAAGGATGGGGCAGCCATGCGGCAGATGGAGTTGTTCGAGACTGCGGATTATGGGAAGCTGGAACGGAGGGATGCCGCGGTGGACCAGATCCGCAGACGGCACGGCATTGATGCAGTGCGGCGGGCCCCGTTCCTGCAGAAAGGACTGAGGATTGATCATATGGAGGGCGGCATCAGCAGGGAAAAACGCTCTGTTGATTATCGAAAGATTGATGTAAAATAAGGGGAGGTGACGGATGTGAGCATGGGCATCGGAATCAATACGCAGAAACCGGACGAAGGGCGCTTCACCCGGGAGCTGCAGGATGTCGCCTGCGGGGTATGGTTTACCCGCACCGGCCGGATCATGCCGAAGACAATGAAATATCAGGACGCAGAGGGAATGATCCAATTCATTGGAAATATTCAGGTCCATTCTCATGAGAAGAAATATTACTGCGGCATTCCGCTCTGGGAATACCGCTGCAGTACGGTCTGTGAGGGCAGAGAATACCAGTATCGCTTATACTACTATATTGATACAGGCTGCTGGAAAGTAAGCTGGGGAGGTTGAAGAGAATGTGCGGACGATATTATATAGACGATGAAACCGCAAGGGAAATCCATGAGCAGATGCGTCTCTTTTAGAGCCGTCTGATCGGCGGGCTGAATTCTGATTTACAAAATATCCGGGCAGGCTCTATAATGAGAGGCAGAGGAGCCGGGGAGGAATACCGGCAAACGTACGGGCGGGAGGTCAGAGATGTTAGAGAAGGCACTGGCGGAAAAGCTGATTGAGCAGGTGACGGAGTACACCAGCTATAATGTAAATATTATGGATGAAAAGGGTGTGATTATCGCAAGCCGCAGCCGGGAGCGGGTCGGAACGTTCCATGAGGCGGCTTATGAGCTTCTGCAGGGAACCGGGGATATGCTGACGGTAATGGACGGGGAAGAGTACCCGGGCTCCCTCCGGGGAATGAATCTGGTCATTGAGATCGACGGACGAAGGGAAGGGGTTGTGGGCGTTACCGGTGATCCGGATGAGATCCGGCCTGTGGCGCTGATTATAAAGATGGCCATTGAGACGCTGATTAAATATGAGGATCAGAAGCTGAGGGCCATTCGGCGCCAGTCCAAGAAAGAGCGGTTCCTGGAGATGCTGATCCGGGAGCGGGACGCAGACCCGGACGGACTCAGGCGGCTGGCGAGAGAACTGGATTACCGGGAGGATGCAGTGCGGATTCCCATATTGGTATGTCTGGAACAGGCTGAGAGCAGGGAACAGGCGCTGGAGGCAGTGAGTGCGGCTCCGGGACATGGACGGGAAGATCTCATTTTCACGACAGATGAGGCCCATCTGCTGGTGTTCAAGGCGCTGGACGTGAGGCCCGAGGATCTGGCCGGTGGGTACCGGGAGCCCGTGGAGGAATATCTGGAAGCAGCGGGGGCCCGGCTGCGGCAGAACGGGATCCGGTACCGGTTCTGCGCAGGTACGCTGCAGGATCATTTCAGCCGCTATGCTCCGGCCTACCGACACTGCCGCTGGCTGGAAGATCATATTTCGGACAGCTGGGATTCCGTGCAGGGGGACCGGGACACGGTGTTCTTCTATGATTATGTAGAGCCGTATCTGCAGGAGACCGTTCCCCAGCAGGAGCTTGCCCAGATATTCCAGGTGTTTGGCAGCGGCTTCTCAGGAGAATTTCGGAAGAATTACAGAGAGCTGGTGGGCGGGCTTATGCGGACAGACTTCCGGATTGCAGACGCGGCAAAAAAGACCTATATGCATAAGAACACATTCGTGTACCGGTATCATAAGATTCGGGACGCGCTGAAGCTTGACGCACAGAACCGGGGGAAGAACCATGAGAAGAAGCAGGAGCAGAATCCGGGACGGGAACGGGGACTGCTGACCTGGCTGTACATCTATTTGACAAGAAGCTGATTCCTGCCGCATTTTTGTGCGGCGGAACCAGAAAAGCGCCGCGGATTTGTGTGCGTGAAGGATAGAGAAATGTCTTTCGTTCCTTTAGAATAAGAAGCAGAAAACGGCAGAACGAACAGCCGGAAATTCGAAAAGGATTGGAGGATACGAGAGGATGAAGTTTTTATTCGCATCAGATTCATTTAAGGGGACTCTGTCGTCCCGCAGAACGGCGGAACTGCTGGAGCAGGCGGCAAAAGAGATCTTCCCGGACTGCGAATGCAGCAGCATTGAAGTCGCGGACGGCGGTGAAGGAACGACGGACGCTGTGGTGGCCGCGGTGGGAGGGACCCGGATTGAGACAGAGGTGCATGGCCCACTCTGGGAGAAGAGAATGGGGTTCTATGGAAAGCTGGACGACAGGCGCGCGGTCATGGAGATGGCTGCTGCGTCCGGACTTCCCATGGTGCCTGAGGAGAAGAGAGATCCCCGCAGGACGACCACGTTTGGCACAGGGGAACTGATCCGTGACGCGCTGGACCGGGGATTCCGGGACATCTCCATCGCCATCGGCGGCTCAGCCACTAATGACGGAGGCATCGGATGTATGCGGGCGCTGGGCGTGCGTTTCCTGGACGAGAATGGAGAAGAGCTGTCCGGCTGCGGGGAGGATCTGATCCGCATCCGGGAGATCGACGCGTCCGGACTGGATCCGCGGACGGCGGAGTGTACGTTTACCGTGATGTGCGATGTGACCAATCCGCTCTGCGGCGAGAATGGGGCGACCTATACATTCGGAAAGCAGAAGGGCGGAACGCCGGAGATTCTCGAGGAACTGGAAGCGGGAATGCGCAACTACCGGGATCTCCTGAGAGAGAATTATGGCGTAGATATGGATGAGACTGCCGGTGCAGGGGCAGCGGGCGGACTCGGAGCGGCATTGATGGTATTTCTGAACGGGACGCTGAAATCCGGTATTGAGACGGTGCTGGATCTGGTGGAGTTTGACCGGAGGCTGGAAGGGGTCTCTCTCGTGGTGACCGGTGAAGGCGCCACGGACTGGCAGTCTGTGTTCGGCAAGGTCATGCAGGGGGTGGGCCTGAGAAGCCAGGCTCACGGGATACCGGCAGTGGCAGTTGTAGGAAGCATGGGGAAGGGCGCAGAGGACATTTTCGCATATGGGATCCACTCCATATTGACTACGGTGAACGGTATTATGCCTCTTGCGGAAGCACTGGACCGGGCGGAGGAGTTATATCTGGGAGCCGCCCGCAGGATGTTCCGTATGCTCCGGGCAGGGAGCATGATGGGGCAGCTGGCTCGTGAGACGAAGAACGGCTGCCGCGGTGAGCACGCAGTGTAGTTTTAAAAATGGGCTCTGCGGCCAGGTGCGGCCAGGCAGGAAATATAGGAAAAGAAACAGGCAGGCCGGCATTCCGGCTTGCTTTTTTGTACAAGGAAAACCACGCGATAGTCGCGTGGTTCAATAGAAGCTTTAGCGATGTATTCAGATATAAAAACTCCTAATGTGTATAATAAAAACGTGACCTGCCAGTTACGTAAATAAAAACACATTAGGAGGCCTA
>CASDTX010000031.1 GCA_949283695.1 uncultured Eubacteriales bacterium
GTCGTTTTTATAAGTTATCTAAAGGAATGAGAGTAAAGTGCGACATCCCGGTCCCCCGGGATGTCTTTACTTTATGAGGGGGGAGATAGTTGTTTTATCAACTATCTGTGACTTAGTATAACCGGGAAATGTGTCCAAAGTATGTTTTAAATCTTAAAGAAAAAGAAAATACCTTATGAAATTCTTAATACTCTGCCGGCAGATCATCTGCGAAGTTCCATGCGTATAAGCATAAAAAGCGACAAAAATAAAGAAAATATGTCGGGGGGCTTACTGGAAAAGTAATGCAATATTATATATAATTCATAAAGAATGGACAAAAATTTGAAAAAATGGAGGTGAAATGCACAAATCAGAGCTTGCGAGAAAGCTGTAAAAATAAGTATGAGAAAGGAACGTGAACAATGAGAAAGAGGTTTATGCGCAAGACGGTGCCGCTGGTTTTGTCGGCAGCGCTTGCAGTAACACTTGCTCCATCGTTCGGGGTCAGGGTAAGCGCAGAAGAACAGACAGAGACCGGGGCGGATACAGGGCAGAATGATCTTCGCCTGTGGTACACCAAGCCCGCGTCCCAGGGCGGGGCGTCAAGCGAGAATGATATCTGGCAGCAGTACACGCTTCCCATCGGGGACGGCGATATGGGAGCAAATGTGTATGGAGAAATCAGCACAGAGAGGCTGACATTTAATGAGAAGACGCTGTGGACCGGCGGACCGAGCGAGAGCCGTCCGGATTACAACGGCGGAAATCTTGAGAGCCAGGGCAACTACGGCGAGACAATGAAACAGATCCAGCAGCTTTTTGCAGAGGGCAGGGACAGCGAGGCATCCAGTCTCTGTAACCAGCTTGTGGGAACAAGTGACGGTTATGGTTCTTACCAGTCGTGGGGGAATATTTATTTCAGCTATCAGGGGATCCAGGATGAAGATGCGGAGAATTATGTCAGGGATCTGGACTTAAGAACCGCGGTTTCTTCTGTTGACTTTGATGTAAATGGAACCCATTATGGCAGGGAGTTCTTTATAAGCAATCCTGACAACGTGCTCGTGGCAAGGCTGACCGCGGAAGGCGGAGAGAAACTGGATCTGAAGATCACCTTCCCGTCGAACCAGGGCGGTACAACGGTGGCTGAGGATGATATGCTCCTTCTCGCGGGAGAGGTGTCAGACAACCAGCTTCAGTATGACTCCATATTAAAGGCAGTGCCCGAAGGTGAAGGCAGCAGCGTGGAGGCGTCCGGAGATACTCTGGTGATTTCGGATGCAGATGCAGTGACCGTGTATGTCAGCGCGGACACAGATTATAAAAATGACTATCCGGAATACCGCACAGGCGAGACAGCAGAGCAGCTGCACGCAAGAGTGGCGGAAGATATAGAGTCAGCGGCGGAAAAGGGATATGAAGCAGTGAAGGCTGACCATATTGCAGACTATTCCGAACTGTTCAGCCGCGTAGAGCTTAATCTGGGGCAGACTGTTTCGGAGAAGCCGACAGATGAGCTGTTGGCAGCGTACAAGAACGGAAGCGCAACCGCTGAGGAGCAGCGTCAGCTGGAAGTGATGCTGTTCCAGTACGGACGGTATCTCACGCTGGGATCCTCCAGGGCAGATTCGGAACTCCCGTCCAACCTGCAGGGAGTCTGGAATAACGTGAATAATCCGTCATGGAGTTCAGATTATCACATGAATGTAAACCTGCAGATGAACTACTGGCCGACCTATTCCACCAACCTGGCGGAATGCGCGTATCCGCTGATCGATTATGTTGACTCCTTAAGAGAGCCAGGCAGGATCACAGCGGCAATCTATGCGGGTATTGTAAGCGAGGATGGAGAAGAAAACGGGTTCATGGCGCATACGCAGAATACGCCATTTGGCTGGACATGCCCGGGCTGGGATTTCAGCTGGGGATGGTCACCGGCGGCAGTGCCGTGGATCCTGCAGAACTGCTGGGAATACTATGAGTATACCGGTGATTTTGACTATATGAAAGAATACATCTATCCGATGCTCAGAGAGGAAGCGGTAATGTACAGCCAGATGCTTGTCAAGGATGAGGATGGCAAATATGTTTCTTCTCCGACATTCTCACCGGAACAGGGACCGAGAACCAACGGAAACACCTATGAGCAGTCTCTGATCTGGCAGCTCTTTACAGATGCCATCACAGCAGGAAAGCTGGTGGGGGAGGACGAGGCAGTGCTTGCTGACTGGCAGGAGAAGCTGGATAATCTGAAAGGGCCTATCGAGATCGGCGATGACGGACAGGTAAAAGAGTGGTACATCGAGACATCCTTTAATAAGGATGCAGCCGGAAACACATTGGGCGAGGGCTACGGACACAGACATCTCTCCCACATGCTGGGACTGTTCCCGGGGGATCTGATCACTGCAGATACAGAGGAATGGTTTGAGGCGGCTAAGGTATCTATGAACCTGAGAACAGACTCATCTACCGGATGGGGCATGGGACAGAGGATCAATACATGGGCAAGGCTCGGCGACGGAAACAGAGCGCATAAGCTTATCACGGATCTGTTCGCCAGCGGGATTTATTCGAACTTGTGGGATACACATCCGCCGTTCCAGATTGACGGAAACTTCGGTATGACATCCGGTGTGGCTGAGATGCTCGTGCAGAGTAATGCGGGATATATCAATCTTCTTCCGGCGCTTCCGGATGTGTGGGCAAACGGAAGCGTAGATGGCCTTGTTGCCAGAGGTAATTTTGAGATATCCATGAACTGGGCAGACAAGAGGATCGAGAGTGCTTCCCTTCTGTCCAACAATGGCGGAGAAGCTGTTGTACAGCTGACAGACGCAGCACTGGCGACAGTGACAGACAGTGATGGAAATGTAGTTGATTTCCAGGCAGTGAGCGAGGACAGAATCTCCTTTAACACAGAAGCCGGAAAGACATATACGATTTCCATGATCCCTGCCCCGGAAGAAGTGATCGCGGCACCGACAGGATTGGCAGCGGTAAAGACAGCGGACGGGAGCGTAGACCTGAGCTGGGATGCAGTGGAGGCAGAAGGCGAGATCACTTACAACGTATACCGTCAGATCGGTGATGGAGAATGGGTAGAGATCGAGACAGAGAATCAGGGGACTTCCATGACAGATCCGGACGCATATGATGTACTTGGAGAGCTGCATTATAAAGTTTCGGCAATCGTAAATGGAAAAGAGAGTGAGCTGAGTGAGTCGGCTTCCGTGACAGACCTGCGGGACATGGCTGGAATGATCGATGATCAGGATGAGCGTATCAAATGGAGCGGGGCATGGGGCGACTGGTTCAATGACCCGAACTATGCAAATACGATCAAGTATTTGAATTCTCCGACCGGAACAGAGACGGCAGAGCTTACTTTCCTGGGAACAGGCATTGAACTGATTATATGCAAGAATTATGACAGAGGCTTTTTGGAAATATCCATTGATGGAGAAGTGTGCGAGACCGTGGATACATATTCATCCAGCACTGATCGCCAGGCGAAGATATTCTCCAAAGATGACCTGGAGTATGGCATCCATACGATCATCGTACGGGCGACAGCTGAGAAATGCGAGGAAAGTACGAATTCAAAGGTTGAGATCGATGCGTTTAATGTACTCGATAATACGGCTGTAAAAGCGGAGTCTATTAAAGTGGCGCCGGTAAGCGGAATGACGACAGTGAGCAAGGCGGACACTGTGCTTCAGATGCAGGCAGAGGTTATGCCGAAGGATGCAACGGACAAGAGCGTTGTCTGGAGCGTGGAGACGAAGAGAGGAGCAGCTGTGGGAACAATCGATGAATCCGGACTCCTTACGCTCAGCGGCGGGAACGGTGTGGTGACAGTGACAGCTGCATCAGCATCAGACAGCTCTTTGAGCGGAAGTGTGGATATCACAGCGGCGATCGCATCCGAGGATGCGAACAGCATGATCGTTGAAGATTCCGTTGACAATTCGACGCCGAACCCGGCGATCGACTGGTCAGGCAGCTGGAGCACCTGGGCGGGCGAACCGGACCGTCATCATGGCAGCACGAAGACAGAGTGCAGTACCGTAGGA
>CASDTX010000032.1 GCA_949283695.1 uncultured Eubacteriales bacterium
TCGCAAAGCCGCACTGACGTGCTCATTGCGGCTGCGCCGCTCCTTTGCTCATGAACTGGCGCTCAGCACATCTGCCTGTCAGCCGCCGGATTCTTATGCAAGCATAAATCCGTCTTCTGACGCAGATGGCTGAACTGATACGAAAAAAGTAACAGTTCAGCCTTCCGGCTGACCCACGGGTTTTACACCGGCTAAAATATAGCCGGTGTGCCCATGAATAACTTCTTCAGATTTTCAATTAACCCCATTTTTCTTCTTTTCAGTGTTTCGATGACTGTCAGAATCGCACAGTACATTTCATTTCCACTTTCTTTTCGAAATCCCCCTGCCATTTTCTCTCTGTTCTTTGCCTTTCTCAAATCCCGTTCACTCATATTATTATCAAAGGGAACGGAAAAATTGTACAGAAATAAAAGATGGTTATGCCTGTACTTTCCCATCCGGTTTAATAAAGCTTTTTCTTCTCTTCGTGCGTATTGGTGTTTCGTTTCCCGATTTTCTTCTTTCCCTTTTGCAAGCAAATTCGTGTATTTCTGTTCATACCCCGCCAATGTCTCTTCCGGGAAAAATGTAATTCCAAGCTCCAGCAGTTTCTTCCGTTCCCGGTTTATTTCACACAGGAACTCTGCCATCTCTTTTGACCAGCTATTCCCCGTCTCTTCTGTATTTTTCTTTAAATATCTCAGAAGATGGACGTTGCACTCCCCATGATCAGTTCCAAAACGATACATTGCCGTCTCGTGGTCATGGGTCAGGATTCCCGTATATTTCTTTAAAAAGTCCAGCTTTTCCAGCGCAGAGATTGCTTTGCTTTTCGCTGCACGATAAACAACGGTATCCTCTATGCTGAAATTTCGGATATAATGCTGTTCCCCGTTTACTGTCACTGGTGTGGCGTCTGTTGCAACAACTTCCTGGTTCAGAAGCCGTTCTTCCAGACTGCAGATGCTTGCCTGCGACTTCTCCGAAAGCTTCCGGCAGAATCCATAAACGCTTCCGGCAGAAAGCCCCAGTATCTCCCCGCTCGCCGCGTTTAAAAAATCTGCGATTCGGTCGTTTGACATAACGCCCTCACTGTACAGGGCGACCGCCAACGTTTTTACATTTGCCCCATAGACCACGTCACTGCGGTATTCCTCCGGGATATGGAACTTTCCATTTTTATCTGCGTAAAAATGAATTTCTGTAATCTTAGGGACTGCTTCAAGATCGATGACGTATTTTGTAACGTATTTCTTTCCGTCTGGGCTCCCAATCGTACGGATTTCATGCTGACATTTGCCGCTTTTGATCTTTTCTTCCACTTCTGCTTTGGTCAGAGTCGTGCCTTTATGCCCCTTCTGTCCTCCAGCTTTTCGCCCGCTCTTTGTTCTTCCGTTATAGGTATTCGCAGGTTTTCCGCCCTTTTGGTCTGTAGATGGTGGCAGGGAACTGTTAGAGCTGTCATTGTTTATGATGCTTTTCAAATGGGCATTGTCTTCTGACAGACGTTTGTTTTCCTTTTTTAATTCCTGATTTTCCTTTTTCAGACTCGAAATTTCACCATTTAATCCTGAAATTTCCTGACTGGTTTTCTTTTCTACAGAATCCAAGCGTGCCATAACTTCCATGAGTTGGTTGTAAATACTTTTTTCATAATTGCCAGCCATATATAGTCGCCTCCCCGCTTGATTTCTGATAGATCAACTATACCAGAATTCGGACGAAAAAGCGAATGGGCCAGAAACAGGAGTTCGTCAAAATGACGGTGAATAACTTTTCTTTCTTACTGCAGGATTGTGTAACAGCATTTGATATTTCTAATAAAATCCGAGAAAACAAAAAGAGTTATCTACAGGAATAAGCAAAAGAGTTTTTCAATTCCCATTTTTGCTATAAAACAACTTTTCCTGTGGATAACTCTATGATTAAGGTTTTAAAAATTTCGGCACTTTTTTGTTTATTCCAGTCGGAAGGGTGAACTGTTACCGAAAAAATAAAAAAATCGAAAAAAACACTTGCATTTCTGAAAAACATATGCTATATTAATATTCGCTGTGAGGCACTGCTAAACAGCGAATGAAATAAGGCTCCGTGGTCAAGCGGTCAAGACGCTAGCCTCTCACGCTGGAATCAGGGGTTCGATTCCCCTCGGAGTCACTTGAAAAGTCTTGGAAACAAGGCTTTTTTTCTTGTCTGAAAAAAGTAAGATAATCAAAAAGGTAATCTGAACAAAAGTTCGTATAAGCGAGAGGAGGAAATTTCTGATATAGTATTATGGAAAATATTTATGTATTGGGAAACAAAGCAAACTATGACTGGCTTATGGAGTCAAAAATGCAATTAGAGAAAGGATTGATTTTATGATGTATCCATATATGACATTAAATGACGATACGGAGATCACACATTCTGAAATGCTGCCGGATGGTAAGATCAAAGTATACATTGAAACCCCGGACGAGAAAGATGGATTTCATAATGCAATATGCTATTTGCCGGATTATGAATGGGAAAACAACGGATATTCAGAAGCGGAAATGGATTACTTTAAAAATTTTGTGCGTAACAATGCGCATCTAATGATTGAGTTCTCAAAAGAAGGAGGGTTTGCTAATGCCTCAAATCTTTAGAATTGGATCATATATAGTTTATTTCTGGTCAAATGAAAATGATCCGTTAGAGTCTGTTCATGTTCATATTGCAGAAGGACGGAGAAACAAGATTTTATTGTTAGATATTATGTTAAGGAAAACCCTATTTCGTTCCCTCTTAGTGAGTAGAGTCAAATTTTGTCCCCCTTTAGAAGCACCCAGTGAGTATTATTCTTCTGTTGGTGCTTTTTCTTTTGCCTGCAATTTTTCTGGTATATTTTGGATGATCCAGAAAAGGATATTCTCTGCTTTGCCATGGATCCGGAGAATAAATTCTTTAACCCTGTTCTGCGGTTTGATTGATTGCCCGAACCAAAGCAGCGATAGCTGCAGCAGCCAATGGCAACCTTGAGAAAGTTTTTCAGTGCCCTTGATTTTACTGGAAAATCAGTGATTTGGGACGGCGTTCGATTCCACACGGAGTCACTTGAAAAGTCTTGGAAACAAGGTTTATTCTACTGTGTCGAGATAATCTTTTAATTTTATGTACTGTTCGAAGTTGATCGATATTTTTCCCTTTTTTATTTCAAAATATTCTTTTTCTCTCAGTGTTCGGATTGCCCGTTCCAGTGTCTTGATATTCATCCCCAATTCTTCTTCAAGCCATTCATGGGTGTGCGGGATGATGATGGATTTCTTTTCTGTGGAGCTGAAGACTACTACGTCGGGAAGCAGCTGTTCGTAGGTACGGACCAGATAGTCTGCGAGAATGTAGGCCGGCGGATAGAAAATGTTCAGCCCGTTATTGTAGGAGGAACGATAGAGCTTGAACGCCACGTGGCGGGATACTCTGCTGAGAATACGGATGTCATTGTTCAGCCACTGTTCTGCCTTCCGGCGGGGGAGATAGACAACGATCGTCTCTGTCACGGCCTGGATGGTTACGGATGTGGTTGGCTTTCCGGCAAGTATAGTCACTTCTCCGATGAAATCGATGGGGTGATTGACTTCGATCATAAAGACTTTCCCGTTCTTCAGCTGATTGATCACCCGGTTCTCTCCCTTTGCCACGATGCCGAAATAAGGAAGTTCGGTATCTTTGTGATGAATAATTTCACCTGCGGAATAGACTTTTACAAACGTCAGGGAACGGAGACTGTCCGGCATATCTGCGGTATAGTCTAAGAGCTCAGGCACTTCTTTTTCCAGTTCTTCCAGTGTCATAAGATCATCTCTCCCCATCTCTAAAGTGATTTTAGTATAACAAAATGACGGAAAAAATCAAAGTAAATTACAAAAATATGGAAAAACCCTCAAATGTCCTTGTTGAGATCTCTGTGAAATTGCTAATATGTGCATACCAACAAAACGAAACGAAAAAAGAAACTGTACGAAACGACAAACGTACAGGGAGGACAGGAGGCAGACGACATGTCAAAACCAAAAGAAACCTATTTTTACGGATCTGTCGGGGAGCGGATGCGGACAGAGTGGAAGATCTATCTGCTGGCGTTTGTGTTCATTCTGATTGCTGACAGTATCGGACAGATCTCGATTCCTGTGGGGACGGGCAAATTCATTCTGTTTCCGATCTTCTATGCCATTATACTCGGTGTCCTGAGTGGGCCGCAGGTGGCAAAGATCGTAAACAGCAAGCAGGTGAAGGCGGCTTCGAAACTGGTAGTGGTGGGCATTGCTCCTTTTATCGCTAAGCTTGGGATCACGGCGGGCGCGAACATCGAGACGATCTGGAACGCCGGACCGGCCGTGCTTCTCCACGGATTCGGCAACTTGTTTGGAATTTTCCTTGCGCTTCCTGCTGCGATCCTGCTGGGCATGAAGCGGGAAGCGGTCGGAGCGTGCTTTTCGATCAACAGAGAGTACCATATGGCGCTGATCAACAATATCTACGGACCGGACTCGGCGGAGGCACGAGGAAGTCTTTCGATTTATATTGTCGGCGGTATGATCGGAACGATCTATTTCGGGCTGATGGCCTCGGCGGTGGCCATGCTGGGAATTTTCCGGCCGGAGGCTCTGGGACTTGCATCCGGTGTAGGCGCAGGGATTATGATGGCCAGTGCGAGTGCCTCCTTGTGCGAGATGTATCCGCAGGCCGCGGAGACGATCTCCACACTTGCCAGTGTGGGAGAGACCATGGCGGGGATTACAGGGATCTACATCAATATGTTCCTTGCTATACCGCTGTGTGATAAGCTCTACCAGATCCTGGAGCCAAGACTGGGGAAGATCGCATGGAAGGCAAAGAAGAATGAAGACGCAGGACGAGAGAAGCACCTAGAGAAGAACAGAGAGAAGAACGGAGAGGAGAGAGAAGAATGAGATATATAGAATGGCTGATTTTGCTGGTGATCGGTGCATGCGGCACGGGGCTTGCGAATTTTATCGGATATGATGTCGGGTTTTTGGACTCCCTTCCGGGGCTGGTAATCCTGGTGGTGATCTCTATGCTGGCAGTCGTCTGTACGAAAGTGATCCCCCTGAAGCTGCCGATCGTCGCGTACTGTGCGATCATCGGGCTGATCTCTGCGTGTCCGCTTTCGCCGATCCGTTCCTTTGTGATTGCCTCGGCAGCGGCAATCAACTTTACAGCGCCGTTTACCATGGTGGGAGCTTATGCGGGACTGGCGATTGGGGACCAGTTAAAACAGTTCGTGAAACAGGGACCGAAGATTCTGATTGTGGGACTCCTTGTCATGACTGGCACATTCCTGGGATCCTGTATCTGGGATTCTCTGGTGCTGACGCTGACGGGGGCCATCTGAAAGAACAGACAGGAGGATGCTGACGATGAAACAATGTGATCTGATGATACGGAATACAACGGTCATGACAGACTGTGAGACCATAAAAACCGGGATGGATATTGCAGTAAAGGATGGAGAAATACTGGAAGTGATTCCTTCCGGAACCGGGGAATGGAACGCCGCAATGACATTGGACGGCAAAGGGCGCGTCTATATGCCGGGTCTGATTGACAGCCATATGCATACGGGACAGCAGCTCTTGAAGGGGCTGGTGCTCGACGCGAAACCGATTATATGGACGAGGATTATGCTGCCCTTTGAAAGCACACTGACACCGGAGAAAATGAAACTTTCTGCGCAGGTGGCTGCCCTGGAGATGATGAAAAGCGGCACCACAGGTTTCGTGGATGCCGGGAGTTATTTTATGGACGCTGCGGCGGAAGTCTACCGGGACAGCGGCCTGCGGGGATGCCTTTCGAATTCCGTTATGGATGAGGCAGGACTTCCGGAGAGGATTGCTATGAGCGCCGCCGAGGCGGTGGAAGCCACGGACCGGCTGTATGAACGCTGGCACGGGAAGGGGCATCTGAAAGTCTATTATTCTCTGCGCGCGCTTAACTCCTGCTCGGACGAACTGATCCGGCTGGCCCATGCTCATGCCGAGGAACGAGGGGCGGTTCTCCAGGCGCATATGAATGAATATCAGGCGGAAGTGGACGGGATCGTGAAGCGGACCGGGGTGCGCCCTTACGAATTTCTGGAAAGAGAAGGCGTGCTCTCAGCCCGTTTCCTGGGGGCGCACAGTATCCTGCTCTCGGACAGAGAGAAGGAGCTGATCAAAGAGCGGGGAGTCAGGACCTGTCACTGCCCGTTCAGCAACTGCGGCAAGGCTGTGCCGGATACGCCGGATATGATTGAGCGGGGGATTGTTCCGGGATTCGGGACAGACGGAGCTGCCCACGGAGGATTAAGCCTCTGGAGTGAGATGAAGATTTTCCGCTCTGTGATGAATCTCTATCATGGAGTACCCAAACGAAACCCCAAAGTTATGCCGGCGGAAACCCTGTTTCGGATGATGTTCGAGGGAGGCGCTGCGGCGATTGATGAGGCAGGCAGATGTGGAAAGATCGAGCCGGGATATCATGCGGATATGATCAGTGTAGATCTTGAGCAGCCGCATATGATTCCCACCGGAAATCTGCTGCACACCTTGTTTGAGTGCGGGGAGGCCGGAGGTGTAAGAGAGATGATTGTTGGAGGAAGACTTGTGATGAAGAACCGGGAGATTCTGACGCTGGATGAAGAGAAGATCCTCTCTGAGGCAAAGGCATATATGCAGAAGGAGGGAGCGGCTTTATGACCGCGTTCATACTGACAGCAGCCGCAAACCTGGCGATCGGGGCCTGTGTGGGCCTCTGCGGGGTGGCAGGATTTCTCCTTCCCATGTTCTATACTGCCTGCCTGCATCTGGGAGTTGCGGAAAGCCTGGCTTTGAGCTTTGCAGCGTTTGTGATCTCAGGAATCTTGGGCGCTGTCAATTATCAAAGAGCGGGGAATCTGGATCTCTTTTTCGGCATCCGGCTGAGCATGGGAAGTCTGGCGGGCGCGATTGCCGGGGTAAGACTGAATCTGATTATTCCGGAAGAACAGGTGAAACTGATCCTGTATCTGGTTGTGCTGCTGTCGGGGATCTCGATCCTTGTGCGCAGGGACGCAAAGTCCGGACAGAGAGGGAGCCGGACAGGGATGCTGAAGAGTCTGCCGGTTACGCTTCTGTTGGGGGCTGTGACAGGATGCATCTGTTCTCTGTCGGGGGCAGGCGGGCCGATTCTGGTCATGCCGCTTCTGGTCGTGATGGGGATTCCGGTACGAACGGCGGTGGGAGTAGCTCTGTTCAATTCGATTTTCATCGGGCTGCCGGCAGCGGCAGGGTATCTGACTCAGTGTGAGATCCGGACGATAGGGCCGGCGCTTGTGACCGCCCTTATCTCTCATGGAATCGGCGTCTGGTTCGGCAGCGTGAAAGCAGTCTGTATCAATCAGACTCTGCTAAAGCGGGGGATCGCAGTGTTTTCGATTGCCATTGCATTGTGGAAACTCACAGCGTGAATCCCGAAGGATGGAGGAAGACGATGAAGGTTGTAGGAGAAGGAAAAACAAGAGTAGATGCATATGGGAAAGTGACCGGGGAGGCGAAGTATACGGCAGATCTGGAACCGGCCAATATTCTGACGGCAAAAGTCATGCATGCCACGATTGCAAACGGTGTGGTGAAGCGTTTTGATTTGTCGGAGGCGGAGCGGGTGCCGGGAGTGGTGAAGATTGTGACTTGCTTCGATGTGCCGGACATCCAGTTCCCAACGGCTGGGCATCCCTGGAGCACGGAGACGAAGCACCAGGATATCTGCGACCGGAAACTGCTGAATACCCGTGTCCGTCTCTTTGGAGACGATATTGCCGCGGTAGTGGCGGAGGACGAGGTCGCCTGTGACCGGGCGATCCGGGCGGTCAAAGTAGAGTATGAGGAATACCCGCCCATTCCAACGGTGGAGGAGGCACTTGCGGCCGGGGCTTCAGTGCTCCATCCGGATCTGCGGGAAGATAATGTGATCGCGCATACTCATATGGTGATGGGACCGGATGATTTTACTTATGAGCGAGGCCTGCAGGAAGCGGAAGAAATATACGGGCAGGATCAACTGGCTGTGATTGACAAGGAATACCGGACGCCCAGAATCTCTCACTGTCACATTGAACTTCCCACATCTTTTGCCTATCAGGATGTGAACGGGAAGATTACCATCGTTTCTTCCACGCAGATTCCGCATATCGTAAGGCGGGTGACAGCACAGGCGCTGGGCTGGCCGGTGGGAAAGGTCCGGGTGATCAAGCCATATATCGGGGGCGGATTCGGGAATAAGCAGGATGTACTTTACGAACCGCTCAATGCGTATCTGAGCCTTCAGATCGGCGGCAGGGCAGTGCGCCTTGAGATTGACCGGGAGAACACCATTTCCGGAACCCGGACGAGACACGAGATTGTAAGCAGGTGCAGAGCAGTGGCTTCCAGGGACGGGAAGATTCTGGCGCGGCAAATCCAGGCCTATGCTAACAACGGAGGATATGCGTCCCACGGGCACGCGATTTGCGCGAACTGCTGCACGGTATTTAAGGATCTGTATGCGGACAGAATCGGGTGCGAAGCGGACGGATATACCGTGTACACATCCGCTGCCACAGGAGGGGCCATGCGCGGGTATGGAATCCCCCAGTCGGTTTTCTTCGCGGAGTGTCTGACGGATGATATCTGCAGAAAGATCGGGGCAGATCCCCTGAAGTTTCGGATGGAGAACTGTGTCCCGGAAGGATTTGTGGACCCGGGAAATGGGATAGGTTTTCATTCCTACGGACTGAAGAAATGTATGGAGGCCGGTGCAGAATATATTCACTGGGACGAAAAGAGAGAGAAATACAAGAATCAGACGGGCCCTGTAAGACGCGGTGTGGGGATGGCCATCTTCTGTTATAAGACAGGTGTGCATCCGATCTCGCTTGAGACTGCCAGCTGCCGTATGATCTTGAATCAAGATGGTTCTATGCAGCTGTCTCTGGGCGCCACGGAGATCGGGCAGGGTGCGGATACGGTCTTTACGCAGATGGCGGCAGAGACCACAGGGCTCTCCTTCGAAAATGTCTATGTAGTCAGCACCCAGGATACGGATACAGCGCCTTTCGATACGGGGGCTTATGCGTCCAGGCAGAGTTATGTATCCGGCATGGCGGTGAAAAAATGCGGGATACAGTTTAAGGAAAAGCTTCTGGACTATGCCGCGTACATGCTGAATTCAGATACGGGGTATCTCTCGGCAACGGTGTACGCAGAGACAGTCCGGTCTGCGAGGAAACGGCTGAACCGCATCCTGGGACTCCGGGAAGGAACGGAAATAACCGCGGATATGCTGGATGTGGCCGACAGCCGGATTGTCTGCGCAGCAGGAGGTGAGGAATTGTTTCCGCTGTCTGTGCTGGCGGATACTGCGTTTTATTCTCTGGACCGCTCCGTGCATATTACAGCGGAGTGTACGAATCAGTGCCGGAAAAATACATTCTCGTCAGGCTGCTGTTTCGTTGAAGTTGAGGTGGATCTGCCGCTGGGGCTGGTGGAAGTGAAAGATATTGTGAATGTACATGATTCGGGGAAGCTTCTGAACCCCAAGCTTGCAGAGGCCCAGGTACACGGCGGCATGAGCATGGGGCTTGGATACGGGCTGTCTGAGGAGCTGCTGTTCAGCAGCGACGGCAGACCGCTGAATCCGAATCTTCTGGACTATAAGATCCCGACGGCGATGGATACGCCGAAACTGAACGTGAAGTTTATTGAACTTGTGGATCCCACGGGACCTTACGGCAATAAATCGCTTGGAGAGCCTCCGGCGATCCCTGTGGCGCCTGCGCTGCGCAATGCGGTTCTGCATGCCACCGGAGTGGCGATGGACGAACTTCCCATGACGCCGCAGCGGCTGATCGCGGCGTTTCAGGAACACGGGCTGCTAAAACAGAACACCCCCAACGGGGAGTAAGAGAGGAGAGGGAGATGTTTGATATTCGGTCATTTTATGAGGCGGCGTCCGTTGAAGATGCGGTAGAAGCGCTTGTGCGGGACGAGAATGCAGAGATCATCAGCGGAGGCACAGATGTTCTGATTCGCGTCAGAGAGGGCCGCGATGCAGGAAAGAGCCTTGTCAGCATCCATAATCTAAAAGAGCTGAAAGGTGTGCATCGGAAAGAGGACGGGACCATAGTGATCGGAGCTGCCACGTCTTTTGCTCAGATCACGAATCACGAGATCATAAAGAAACATCTGGATATGCTCGGAAAGGCTGTAGATCAGGTGGGCGGCCCGCAGATCCGCAATGTGGCCACCCTGGGCGGCAATATCTGCAACGGGGCGACCTCTGCAGACTCTGCATCGACCATGTGTACGCTGAATGCAGACGTGGTTCTGCAGGGGCCGGATGGAATCCGCAGGGTCCCGGTTGCAGAATTTTACACAGGACCGGGACGGACAGTGAGAAGGCGGGAAGAGGTGTGCACCTGCTTTGAAATCCGAAGAGAGGATTACGAGGGCTGGGAGGGAGCGTATTATAAATACGGCAAACGAAAGGCCATGGAGATTGCCACGCTCGGATGTGCGGTCAGAGTCAAGCTGTCAGCAGACAGAACCCGGATTGAGGACGCGAGGCTGGCCTATGGGGTTGCAGCGCCTACCCCGATCCGGTGCGGGGAGGCTGAGGCGGTTCTGCGGGGAAGAGCAGTATCTGACCGTATGATCTATGCCGAGGCGGCAGAAATGGCGCTTACGGAGGTACGTCCCCGTTCATCCTGGAGAGCGTCAAAGGAATTTCGTCTTCAGTTGATCTGTGAGCTGACGAAACGTGCGCTCCGGGACGCGATTCTGCTTTCCGGGGGTCAGCCGGCAGAGATTCCGTTTGAAACAGAGAGCGGCGTGGAGAGAGAGGAGGGGGCATTGTGCTGAGAATGATACGAATGAGGGTCAACGGACGGGATGTACAGATCGCGGTGGATGAAAGAGAATCCCTTCTGGATACTCTGCGGAAGCGTCTGGGACTGACCAGTGTGAAGAAAGGCTGTGAAGTAGGGGAATGCGGAGCCTGTACGGTGCTGGTGAACGGAGAGGCGGTGGACAGCTGCATCTATCTGGCAGTGTGGGCAGACGAAAAGAGTGTTATGACGGTGGAAGGCCTGAAAGGGCCGAACGGGGAACTGTCCCCGATTCAGAAAGCATTTATCGAGGAAGCAGCGGTACAGTGCGGGTTCTGTACGCCGGGACTGATTATGACCGCGGTTGAGATCGTAGGAACCGGGAAGAAGTATGACCGGGAAGAGATTAAGAAACTGATCTCCGGGCACCTGTGCCGGTGTACCGGATATGAAAATATTCTAAACGCCATGGAACGAATCGTGGAAGAGACCTACAAAGCAATGTTATAAAGGGGACTCTGTGAACGGCGGCGCCCGCGGATAAGTGCTGCGCTGCCGCTTGCCTGCTGACGCCGGCGAAGCGGCCGGAGAAACGAGGACGCCGGGAAAACTTCCGATTGTCTTTTGGGACAGGATGGGCTATAATAGATGCAGATTCTAAATAAACCATTTCCGGAGACCAGAAGCGGCGCCGGAATTAAGAAGTGGAGGAAATGAATATGTTAGTATCAGCAACAGAAATGCTTCAGAAAGCAAAAGCAGGACACTACGCAGTAGGCCAGTTCAACATCAACAATCTTGAGTGGACAAAAGCGATTCTGCAGACAGCACAGGATCTGAATTCTCCGGTTATTCTCGGTGTATCTGAGGGCGCTGGAAAATATATGACAGGATACAAGACTGTTGTAGGTATGGTAAACGGTATGCTTGAAGAGATGAACATCACAGTACCGGTTGCACTTCACCTGGATCACGGCAGCTACGAAGGATGCTTAAAATGTGTTGAGGCTGGATTCTCATCCATCATGTTTGACGGATCACATTATCCGATCGACGAGAACGTAGAGAAAACAAAAGAACTCGTTAAGATCGCACATGAGAACAACATGTCCATCGAGGCTGAGGTTGGTTCCATCGGCGGCGAGGAAGACGGCGTGATCGGAAAAGGCGAGTGCGCAGATCCCAACGAGTGTAAGATGATTGCTGACCTCGGCATCGATTTCCTGGCAGCAGGTATCGGAAACATTCACGGAAAATATCCGGAGAACTGGGAAGGATTAAGCTTTGAGACTCTGGATGCAATCCAGCAGCTTACAGGCGACATGCCGCTTGTTCTTCACGGCGGTACAGGAATCCCGGCAGATATGATCAAGAAGGCGATCAATCTGGGTGTTGCGAAGATCAACGTAAATACAGAGTGCCAGCTTTCATTTGCAGCTGCTACGCGCGAGTATATCGAGGCAGGCAAGGATCAGCAGGGCAAAGGATTTGACCCGCGTAAACTCCTGAAACCAGGCGCAGAAGCAATTATGGCGACAGTGAAAGAGAAAATGGAATTATTCGGTTCTGTAGGAAAAGCCTGAAAACATGTTAAAGTTGCAGTGCAGTTTGGCGAACGGCGCTCCGGGAACTGTAACTTTTCAGAGATCTGAATAAATTTCAGTAAAAAACTCTTGCCTTTTTCTGAAAGGTAGGGTATACTGGCTGACATAGACAAGAACAAGGGCGTTCCAATATAGATTGGAGTGCCCTTTTTTCGTAGGAAAGGAAGGTAACTGTATGAGCACAGAACTGATTAATGTAGCGGAAATCTTCGGCGAAAACGTATTTAATGATACGGTGATGCAGGAGCGCCTGCCGAAGAAGGTTTATAAGAACCTGAAGAAAACCATTGAGGAAGGAAAGGACCTGGATCTTGAGACTGCAGATGTTATTGCACATGAGATGAAAGAGTGGGCCATAGAGAAAGGTGCAACGCACTATACGCACTGGTTCCTTCCGCTGACGGGTGTAACGGCTGAGAAGCATGACTCCTTTATCTCCGCCCCCATGCCGAGCGGGAAAGTATTAATGAGCTTCTCCGGAAAAGAACTGATCAAAGGTGAACCGGACGCGTCTTCATTCCCGTCCGGAGGACTGAGGGCTACATTTGAGGCCAGAGGATATACTGTGTGGGACTGCACGTCTCCGGCGTTTGTCAGACAGGACGCAGCGGGCGCGACGCTCTGTATCCCCACGGCGTTCTGTTCCTACACAGGAGAGGCGCTGGATCAGAAGACACCGCTTCTGAGATCTATGGATGCCATCAATCGGCAGTCCCTGAGACTTCTGAGACTGTTCGGAAATACAACATCTAAGAAAGTGACTCCGTCCGTTGGCCCGGAGCAGGAGTATTTCCTGGTAGATGCGGAGAAGTTTGAGCAGAGGAAGGATCTGATCTATACAGGACGTACCCTGTTTGGAGCGATGCCGCCGAAGGGACAGGAGCTTGACGATCACTATTTCGGTACGATCCGTCAGAGGATTGCGGCCTTCATGAAAGATGTCAATGAAGAGCTCTGGAAAGTCGGAGTGACAGCGAAGACTCAGCACAATGAGGTTGCGCCGGCACAGCATGAGCTGGCTCCGATTTACGCCGAGGCCAACATCGCGGTGGACCACAACCAGATCGTGATGCAGACGCTGAAGAGAGTAGCCTGCCAGCACGGAATGAAATGTCTGCTTCATGAGAAACCGTTTGCAGGAGTCAATGGTTCCGGAAAGCACAATAACTGGTCGCTTACTACAGATGATGGAATCAATATGCTGGATCCGGGCAAAACACCTCATGAGAATACACAGTTTCTCCTTGTACTTACCTGCATCTTAAGAGCTGTGAACAAACATGCAGATCTTCTGAGAGAATCAGCGGCTGATCCGGGAAATGATCACAGACTGGGAGCAAACGAGGCTCCGCCGGCAATTATCTCCGTGTTCCTGGGCGAACAGCTGGAGGATGTGCTGGAGCAGCTGATCAGCACCGGCGAGGCTACCCATAGTATCAAAGGCGGCAAATTGGAGACGGGTACCAGAACACTGCCGGAACTTTCGAAGGATGCAACAGACAGAAACAGAACATCACCGTTTGCGTTCACAGGAAATAAATTTGAGTTCCGTATGGTGGGATCCCGTGATTCCATCGCATCGCCGAATATCGTGCTGAACACCATCGTTGCAGAGGCGTTCTCCGATGCCTGCGACGTGCTGGAGGCATCCGATGATTTCGATAAAGCAGTACATGATCTGATCAAAGAATTTGCTACAGAGAACCAGAGAATCGTGTTCAATGGAGACGGTTACTCAGAGGCATGGGTGGAAGAAGCGGAAAGAAGAGGACTCCCGAATATTCGGTCCATGGTTGAGGCGATTCCTGCGATGGTGACAGACTCTGCCATTACACTGTTTGAGAAATTCGGTGTGTTTACAAAGGCGGAACTGGAATCCCGTGCTGAGATCCAGTATGAGACTTATGCGAAAGCGATTAACATCGAAGCGCGTACCATGATTGACATGGCCAGCAAACAGTTCCTTCCGGCATTCATTAAGTATACAAAGACACTGGCTGACACCGTGAACGCTGTGGCAGCAGCAGGGGCAGATGCATCTGTACAGAAAGACTGCCTCAACGAAGTGACAGTTCTGATGGGAGAGACAAAGAAAGCTCTGGACGCGCTGATCAAAGTGACAGACGAGGCTTCGAAGAAAGAGGAGGGGGCTGTACAGGCGAACTTCTACCACACAGACGTGGTTCCGGCTATGGAGGCACTGCGTGCTCCGGTTGATAAGCTGGAAATGATCGTGGATAAAGAGGCATGGCCGATGCCGTCTTACGGAGATCTGATCTTTGAGGTATAACAGCATAGAGTCAATGCGGCATAACAACATATGATCCATTCAGATATCCCCGCAGGAATCAGGGGCGCAAAGCCCGGTTCTGGTTCCCGGCGGGGATTCTTTCTTTTCTGCTGCGAGAATTTTCCGGCAGGATGTTGACGAGCAGTTTGATTTAAAATATCATAGATAACAGCAGCAAAAAGCAGACTATCAGAAGATTTTATGCGAGGAGGAAGCATCTTGGCGAAAAAGAAGAAGCGGATGGCAGAGTTTCGATATTACAGGATGCCGGAAGGCCGGATGATTCTCGCCCTGCTGGGAGAGAAATGGGTGCAGAATTATGGCCGTGACATTGATTATCTTCATTTTCATAATTATATGGAGATCGGCTACTGCTATGAAGGAGAAGGGATTATCACGCTGGGGGAAGAAGACTTCCGGTTCCGCGGCGGGGAGTTCACCGTGATTCCCAAGAACTACCTGCACACAACGAACAGTGATCCTGGGAATATGAGTCGGTGGGAGTATCTTTTTGTAGACCTTGAAGGGCTTATGAACAGGATGTGCGCTGGGAAGCAGGGGCGGGCGGAACAGATGATCCGTCTGGCCAGTTCCAGAGCAGTGTTCGCGGAGAAGGGGAAATGGCCCGGAATGGCAGCGGAAGTGAAGAAGGTAATGGATATCATGCGCGAAGGCAAAGAATTCTATCAGGAAGAAGCAGAGGGATTGGTCGCTTCATTCCTGGCGCAGATTGCCAGAGAGAACACAGAGCATGGAGAGTCCGGTGAGTACCAGAAAAGTGAGGAGGGGGGGTCTAAACTGAACCATTTGATGTCCCATATTCTGGACTATATTACGGACCATTACAGCGAACCGATTAAAGTCAGCGATATTGCAAAATCCGCTCATATGAGTGAGACTCATTTTCGCAGAACTTTCTCGTCCTATATGAATATGAGCCCGCTGGATTATATCAATCTTGTGCGGATTCAGTCGGCGTGTGAATACCTGAAGAAGACCGATGAACCAGTGTCGGTGATTGCGGGGAAATGCGGTTTTACTACGAATTCCACATTTAACCGGAACTTCCGGCAGGTGATGGGGACGACCCCTGTGGAATGGCGGAAGAGGCCGGAGAATTATGAGCAGCAGATACTGAAATTTGATATACACTCTGAGGAAGGATGGTAGAAGATATGTATGGTTATAAAATGGTGGAACAGGTGACGAGAAAGAAGAAACCGGGGAGCGGAGCGCTGAAGGCGGTCATGATTATTTTCGGGGTGCTGTTTGTGCTTATGGGGATTATGTTTTCGCGCGGGTTTATGCTTCCGGGCTTTCTCCTTGTGGGTCTTTATTTTGTTTATGATATTTTCAGCCAGCGGGCATATGAGTATACGCTGGAGGGCGTAAACTTTACAATCAGTGTAATTATGGGCAGACGGTACCGCAGAGAGGCGCATGTTCTGAATCTGCAGGAACTGGAAGTGATCGCGCCGAACTGGCATGAGAGTGTGGGGAAATACCGGAGAAAAGGCGGAACTGTGAAACTTCCGAAGTATGACTATACTTCTTACGATGATGATATTCCTTACTATACGATGATTATTATGGAAGGGAAACGCAAAATCAAGATTCTGCTGGATCTGAATCAGGAGATGCTTCACGCCATAAAGAGTGTGTATCCGGATAAAGTCTTTTTTGCATAAAAGCATATAAGTGCGGTGAAAAACGGCGAAAAATGACGAAAAAACTGTAAATTAGACGAATAAAACTTAAAATAAACATGCGCAGAAAAACGTGCAGAGAGTGAAAAAATGCAGCAAAAAGACTGTGAAAATACGGTTTCATTATACATAAGAATAAAAGGGAATCCGTGACCTCAGGATATTTATACAAAAAACAGAGGAGTAAAAAACGAAAATAGTGCAAAATATATGAACATGGTTGAAAATGCACATTATATGAATGGATATGCAAACAATTCGTAATCCTGTTTTGATATAATGACCTCATAAGGCGTTCGGATTAAGAAACGAGACTAAATTGATGAGCGCAAGAAGGAGGTTAAGTAATATGAAAAAAAAGGTACTTTCAGTTTTACTTGCAGGCGCAATGGTGCTTTCACTTGGCGCATGCGGAAGCAGCGGCGGAGATGAGGGAAACGCAAGCGATAACGAGCACAAGCTTACACTGTATGCATGGGATCCTGCTTTCAACATCCCGGCTATGGAAGCAGCAGGAGCTGACTACAAGGAAAACGTAGATCCGGACTTTGAGCTTGAGATTGTTGAGCAGGCATCTTCCTCGGATGTTGAGACAGCGATCACAACAGCAGCATCTTCCGGAAACTATGAGAACCTTCCGGACATCGTTCTGTTCCAGGATCACTACATTCAGAGATATGTAGCAGATTATCCGGATGCATGGACACCGCTCGGCGATATCGACATTAACTGGGACGACTTCTCAGCTGAGAAGATCGACTACTCCACCATCGACGGCGAGCACTACGGAGTTCCGGTAGACAATGGTACAGTAATCTGCGCTTACCGTACAGACCTGCTGGCAGAGGCTGGCTATACGATCGATGACCTGACCGGATGTACCTGGGACAAGTTCATGGAGATCGGAAAAGCTGTATATGAAAAGACAGGCAAAGCTCTGATGTGTATGAACAGCGACGGAAACGACCTTGTATACATGATGATGCAGGCTGAAGGCGTGTCTCAGTTCAAGGACGGCGTACCGTATATCACAGAGAATGAAACACTTGTAACTATCGTTGAGAAACTGGTTCAGATGGCAAAAGACGGCACACTGCTTATGCCGAACAGCTGGGCTGATTATACAGACAAGGCAATCCAGGGCGACCAGGTTGCAGGCGTTATGAACGGAAACTGGATCATCCCGACAATCGAGAAGGTTGAAGCAAACAGCGGAAAATGGGAGATCACAACAATGCCGACACTGGAAGGCGGAGAAGGATATGCAAGTAACGGAGGATCTTCTCTGTACATCACATCCAACTGCAAGAACGTAGATCTGGCGAAAGACTTCCTCGCTTATACATTCGGCGGAAGCACAGTGACATATGACAACGCACTGAAAGACGGCGGCGTGATTTCTACATATGCACCGGCAGGCGAGACAGCAGTATACCAGGAAGGCGTTGCATACTTCAACGATCAGGCGATCTATGCTGATATCGTAGAGATGGGTACTCACGTACAGATCGTAGAGCAGAACGATTTCCACTATTCAGCACGTAACCATATCGGAACAGCAATCGTTAAGATCATTGACGGCGCTGATACGATGCAGGCTCTTCAGGAGGCTGAGGATCAGCTGAACTTCGAGATGGGCAACAACTAATCTCTGACAACTGAACAAAACGCTAAGAGAGAAATGTGAGACAAGGCGGGGAGCGGAGAGATCCGTTACCCTGCCTGTTTATTCAAAGGAGGGGCCCAAGTGAAACAGAAAAAGAAGATGACTCTGGTCGGCAAACAGTCGGTGGCAGGATGGATCTTCCTGACTCCGGCTACAATACTTATCGCGGTCATGGCTTTCTGGCCAATGATCCAGGCTTTCATCATGTCACTGCAGACAGGTTCCAGTGCGAACATGAAGTGGGCTGAGCCGATCTTTAACAATTATGTCAGAATGTTTTCTGACAAAGTGTTCATGCAGTCGGTTGTGAATACGTTCCTGTATCTGATTATCCAGGTGCCGATCATGCTGGTTCTCGCGATCCTGCTGGCACAGATGCTGAACAATCAGGATTTGAGATTCAAAGGATTTTTCCGTACATGTGTTTTCCTGCCATGTGCGACTTCTCTCGTTTCTTATTCTTTGATCTTCAAGTCTCTGTTCGCAACAGACGGACTGATTAACTCGATCCTTGTAAATCTGCACATTCTGGACAGTAATTATAACTTCCTCGGCAATTCGACGAGTGCAAAGGCGGTTATCATTATCGCCCTGATCTGGAGATGGACCGGATACAACATGGTATTCTATCTTGCCGGACTGCAGAATATTGAGTATTCCGTATACGAGGCTGCAAAGATTGACGGCGCCAACGGATGGAAGACGTTCTGGGGCATCACTGTTCCGCTGCTGAAGCCGACGATCATCATGACATTCATCATGTCCATCAACGGTACACTGCAGCTGTTCGACGAGTCTGTCAACCTGACAAACGGCGGACCTGCGAACTCAACGATCACAATGTCGCACTATATTTACAACAATACATTCGGTCAAGGTGTTGCAAACTTTGGATACGCGACGGCAATGTCCTTCTTCGTATTCATCATCGTTGCAATCCTGGCATTTATCAATATGAAAGTAGGTGATACTCGTGACTGAGAAAAAGAACAGAAGTATGATTCAGCGCCGTTTGATTCCTACATACATATTTTTGATTATTGTATCCTTTATTTCGGTATTCCCGTTCTATTGGATGATCTCTGCGGCAACAAATGAGTCCTTTGATGTGGCAAATGGAAAGATCACGATCGGCAGTCATTTTATGACAAACTTCCAGAATCTGATCGCCGGAAATGATCTGTGGGGAGCAATGGGAAATTCGTTCCTGTATGCAATCGTTCAGACGATCCTCGCGATCCTGATCTGTTCCCTGGCAGGATTCGGATTCGAGCTGTACCATGACAAGAAGAAAGACCTGGTATTCTCCATTCTGCTTCTTGCGATGATGATCCCCCAGGTTGCTACCATGATCCCGCTGTTTAAGCTCCTGTCTGGTGCGAAGCTTTTGAACAGTGTTTGGGGATTCATCCTGCCGTCTATTTCCACGCCGTTCTTGATCATGATGTTCCGTCAGAACTCCAGGAACTTCCCTGTTGATACGATGGAAGCGGCGCGTATTGACGGTCTGACCGAGTTCCAGATCTTCTATCGTATGTACATGCCGATGATGAAGGCAACCTACGCAGCTGGTGCGGTTATCACATTCATGAATGCATGGAATGCATACCTGTGGCCGAAAGTTATCATGACAACTCCGGAATCACAGACCATGCCGATGCTGATCGCAAACCTGGCGTCCGGATATACGACAGACTATGGTATGCTGATGGTAGGCGTTCTCTTCTGTTCTGTTCCTACGATGATTGTATTCTTCGTACTTCAGAAACAGTTCGCAGAAGGTATCACAGGTGCCGTTAAATAATTCAAAGAATCCTTATACAAGAAAGAAGAAGGCTGCCGCAGATGCGGCGGTCTTCTTCTTTCTTGTATAAGGAGCTTCTGGAGTGTGCTGCCCCTTGTCCACCGACGCTAAGGAAACGCGAGTGTCAGTTCATCCTGCGGAATTCAAGCGGGGTGACTCCTACCGCCTTCTTGAAGATCGTGATGAAATAGCTGGAGTCGGCGAAGCCTGTCCGGTGTGCGATATCCTGGATTTCCAGACGGGGGGCTGTGATTAATAATTCTTTGGCCTTACTGATGCGGAAGGAGGTCAGGTATTCGTAAGTGGAGCAGTTCAGATAACGCCGGAACAGCCGGGACAGATACTGTGGCGTGATATAGACCTGGCTGCTTAAGGATTCTGCAGTCAGAGGCAGGGAATAACTGCTTTCGATTTCTTTTATCACAGGCAGTACGTAATTGCGGTACGGCGGTTCCTCGTCAAGGCTGTGCACATAGGAGCTGTCTGCGATATCAATCAGCAGACCATAACAGGCCACAGAAAGTTCTTTCCCGTTCACCGGCTGGGAGGAAAGCATTTCCACACAGCTGTTAATCAGATGAGCGATGCGAGTGCCCTGATCGCTGCCTACGCGGATGATCTGCCGGTTCCCGATGATCTGGGGGATGCTCCGCTCAGCGGTTCCGGTGAATGAGGCGAATTTGGTATACCAGAGACTGTCGGATGATTTCTCGTAGGAATGACGGATAAAAGGCGCGATCAGAAGCCCTTCATCTTCATGAAGAACAAATGTGCCGGCATCTGTCTCGACTGTCCCGGTTCCCCGTTCCGTCTGCAGATAATGATAGAAAGGATATCCGCCGGGACGGATGATGTGGTCCTGTTCCCAGTCCCGTCCGATGGACTCAAAGGTATACGGCTCAGTGACCGGTGTGCTGCGAAATATAATTGGCATAAAGATAACTCCTGTTTGGGTGCCAACGGCATCCTAGTTTCGAAATATTATATTCTTTAGTTTAACATATCATACACGGAACTGTCCATCTGCGTTATAATAAAGTTACGATGACAGGAACAGTTCGGCCTGCGCTGCCCATAAAATTGCACGCTGTATGGCTGAACTGTTACAGAGGACAGTTTCAGAAGGAGGATGTGAATGATGAGAACATTCAACTACGAGAAAGTGAAAGACCCGGGATACTTCAGGGACGGCAGAATGGATGCCCATTCGGACCACGCGTATTACGCATCCGAGTCCGATATGCTCAATGGCTGTTCAGAATTTACAGAAAGTCTGAACGGAGTATGGAAATTTCATTATGCGAAGAGATATGAATCTGCGGTTCCGGGATTCGAGAAAGAGGATTATAGCTGCCGGGACTGGGATGATATCCGCGTGCCGGCTCATATCCAGATGGAAGGATATGACGCGCCGCAGTATGCGAATACACAATATCCCTGGGAGGGACGGGAGGATATCCGCCCAGGAGAGGTCCCGGAACATTTCAATCCGACCGCAAGCTATGTGAAGTATTTTACCGTGCCTGAGCGGATGATCGGCCGGAGAGTCTTCATCTCTTTCCAGGGCGCAGAGAGCGGACTGGCGCTCTGGCTGAACGGGGCATTTGTGGGATACAGCGAAGATACGTTCACTCCTTCGGAATTCGAACTGACCGATTATATCAAGGAGGGGGAGAATAAGCTGGCGGCACAGGTATTTAAGTGGACAGCCAGCAGCTGGTGTGAGGATCAGGATTTCTATCGTTTCTCCGGCATCTATCGTGACGTATATCTCTATACAGTTCCGGATGTACATATCCGAGATCTCAGGATCCGGGCGATTCCGGATGAGACGCTGACGAAGGCATGTCTGGAGATCTGCACGGAGACCTGGGGAGAAGGAAAGGCCAAACTCAGACTTTCTTATCAGGGGACACTCTGCTTCGAAGAGGAGAAAGAGCTGTGCGGAAACAACTGCTGGACATGGGAGATCCAGAATCCGGAGCTGTGGAGCGCGGAAGAACCGAAACTGTATGACCTGACGATTGAGACTTATGATTCAGAAGGAAACCGCTGCGAAGTGATTCCGGAGAAGGTCGGATTCCGCAGATTCGAGATGAAAGACCGGATTATGACGCTGAACGGGAAGCGAATCGTCTTTAAGGGCGTCAACAGACATGAGTTCAGCTCTGTGAGCGGAAGATGTATGTCCGAGGCTGACCTCCGCAAAGACCTGATGGTGATTAAGCAGAATAATATGAATGCCATCCGTACTTGCCATTATCCGAATGGATCGCTGATCTACCGGCTGTGCGACGAGTACGGGCTGTATATGATCGATGAGACGAATCTGGAATCCCACGGATCCTGGGATACGGCAGAGGCCACCGGCGATTATGATTATATCGTGCCCAACAATAAACCGGAGTGGCTGGATATGATGCTTGACCGGGCGAATTCCATGTATCAGAGAGATAAGAACCATCCGTCTATTCTGATCTGGTCCTGCGGCAATGAATCCTACGGCGGCAAAGATATCTATGAGATGTCCCAGTTCTTCCGCAGCGAAGATCCTACCCGTCTTGTCCACTATGAAGGTCTCTTCCATGACCGCAGCTATAATGACACCAGCGATATGGAAAGCCAGATGTATCCGACAGTGGAGATGATCAAAGAGTTCCTTGCAAAGGATCGGAGCAAGCCGTTTATCTGCTGCGAGTACGCACATGCCATGGGGAATTCCTGCGGCGCAATGCACAAATATACAGATCTGACAGACACAGATCCACTCTACCAGGGCGGATTTATCTGGGATTATATTGATCAGACGATTTATAAGAAGGACAGATATGGCAATGAGTTCCAGGCATACGGCGGAGACTTCGATGAGCGTCCGACGGATTATAATTTCAGTGCCAACGGAATCGCCTACGGCGGGGACAGAGAGCCTTCTCCGAAGATGCAGGAAGTGAAGTTTAATTACCAGAATATCACAGCCGAAGTGACGGAAGATCAGGTGAAGGTGATCAATAAAAACCTGTTTGTGAATACAGACACCTACGACTGTGTGGTAACCGTGGCCCGCAATGGCGTGCAGATCCGCAAAGCGCATCTGGATACAGACGCGGCGCCGCTCTGCGAGAAGTGTTTCCCGCTTCCGGTACAGCCGGAGACTGCTCCGGGCGAATATACAGTGACCGTATCCTTCCGGCTGAAGGAAGAGACCGTATGGGCGCCGGCAGGACATGAGGTGGCATTCGGACAGTATGTCTATGCGGTGAAAGAAGAGAAGCGTCCGGCGGTCAAACCGGTGACAGTCATTCGGAGCAAGCATAATATCGGAGTCCGGGGCGAGAACTTCGACGTAATGTTCTCTGTGCTGGACGGAGGACTTGTGTCCTACCGTTATGCAGGAAAAGAGATGATCAAAGAAATCCCGAAGCCGAACTTCTGGAGAGCGCCTGTGGACAATGACCAGGGCAACCAGATGCCGAAACGATATGCCCAGTGGAAGATTGCCAGCATGTACGCATCCCATAAAGACTTCCGGGAAGGCGTCTGCTGTAAGATCCTGGAGCCGAAAGTAGAAGAAGAGGCGGGCGTGGCGAAGGTTACTTATACGTATTTGCTGCCGACGACTCCGGTGAGTGAGTGCACGCTGACGTATGCGGTGAGCGGAGACGGATGGGTGAAGACCACACTGGCTTATGATCCGGTGAAAGAACTGGGAGATATGCCGGAGTTTGGCGTGATCTTTAAGTTTGATGCGGACTATGACCACGTGAAGTGGTACGGACTTGGCCCGGCAGAGACTTACGCGGACCGGAAGAGAGGGGCGAAACTGGGGATCTACGAGAACCTGGTGAAGGATAATGTAGCGAAATACATTGTTCCGCAGGAGTGCGGAGCGAAACAGGAAGTGCGGTATGCGTCGGTAACGGACCGCAAGGGAAGAGGAATGCTCTTTGAGATGGATGAGAAGAGCGGGCCGATGATGTTCTCTGCTCTGCCGTACACGCCTCACGAGATGGAGAACGCGAAGCATCCGTATGAGCTGCCGCAGGTACACTATACAGTGGTACGGGCAGCAATGGGACAGATGGGAATCGCCGGAGACGACAGCTGGATGACATTCACCCATCCGGAATATCTGCTGAATGTGGAGAATAAGATGGAATTTACATTCCATTTCCGGGGAATCTGAGAAGACATACTTCATTTCCGAGGAGCTGAGAGCATATGCTTCGTTTCCGAGGATCTGAGAAGAGGAGGAAAACATGTTAGGTGGAAGAATGCTCCATGGGGGCGACTATAATCCGGACCAGTGGCTGGAATATCCGAAGGTGTTCGAGGAAGATGTGCGGCTGATGAAAGAGGCCGGGGTCAACTGTGTAAGTCTGGGAATCTTCGCATGGGCTTCCCTGGAACCGGAGGAAGGGAGATATGAGTTTGACTGGCTGGATCATATCATTACCCGGCTGGGAGAGGAAGACATTCAGGTGATTCTGGCTACTCCGTCAGGCGCGATGCCGCACTGGCTGACTCAGAAGTACCCGGAAGTTATGCAGGTGCAGGCTGACGGCAGAAGGAATCTGCCCGGGAAGCGGCATAATTTCTGCTATACTTCCCCGGTGATGCGGCAGAAGATCCAGGCTTTGGACCGTGCCCTTGCCCAGAGATTCGGCAGACGGGACAACGTGATCCTGTGGCATATTTCCAATGAACTGGGCGGAAACTTCGGGGACTCTACATGTCACTGTGAACTGTGCCAGGAAGCGTTCCGGGAATGGCTGAAAAAGAAGTACGGTACGCTGGAGAACCTGAACAGGGCCTGGTGGAATCATTTCTGGAGCCATACTTATACAGACTGGAGCCAGATCCACAGTCCGGGTCCTTACGGGGAGATTACAAGCACGGCACTGATCCTGGACTGGAGACGGTTCTCCACAGATCAGATCAGCGATTTCTGCGAGATGGAGATCCGCACGGTGAAAGAAGCGTCAGATCTGCCGGCGACGGCGAATTTTATGGATTTCTTCAAGGGGCTGGATTACAACCGGCTGAAAAAGGGACTGGATATTATCTCATGGGACAGCTATCCGTTCTGGCATGAACAGAAGGATGAAGTGCCTGCCGCAGTCCGCACGGCGGCGAATCATAGCGTTATGCGTGCGCTGAAGAAAGCGCCGTTCCTGCTGATGGAGAGTACGCCCTCTGGCATCAGCTGGCGTCAGGCGAACCCGCTGAAGCGCCCGGGGATGCATATGCTTGCTTCCATGCAGGCGGTTGCCCATGGCTCTGATTCGGTTCTGTATTTCCAGTGGCGGAAAGGCCGGGGCGGCTATGAGAAATTCCACGGCGCTGTTCTGGACCACAAGAACGGCAGCAATACACGGACGTTCCGCGACGTGACGGAAGTCGGCAGGCGGCTGGCCGCGCTGGGCGACAGGCTGGACCAGACGGTGAACCGGCCCAAAGCGGCAATCATCTTTGACTGGGAGAACTGGTGGGCCGTGGAGGACACCCAGGGACCCAGGCTTGATTTTGACTATGTGGAATGGATTCTTTCGCATTATCGTGCGTTCTGGGAAGCCGGAATCGAAGCAGACCTGGTAAATATGGATGCTGATCTGAGCGGCTATAAGCTGGTGGCTGCACCGCTGAATTATCTGTATAAGGACGGGTACGCAGACCGGGTGAGAGCGTTCGTGGCTGACGGCGGCATCTATGTGACGACATGCTTCAGCGGAGAAGTCAACGAGACGGATCTGTGTTATATCGGACAGCATCCGCTGGAAGATGTTCTCGGGATCGTGCCGGAGGAGATCGACGCTCCTTCAGATGACTTCGCCAACAGCTTCACTTATGACGGCAAGACGTACCGGGCTTTTGATCTGTGCGGCATTGTACATGCGAAAGCAGATACGGAAGTACTTTCTGTTTATGAGAAAGATTTCTATGCAGGGTGTCCGGCAGTGACCCGGAACTCCTTCGGGAAAGGCGAGGCATACTATCTGGCGGCAGAGTCAGATCTTGAATTTCTGCGGGCGTTCTACGGGGATGTATTTCAGCGTGCCGGCCTGGAGAATCCACTGTGCGCGGAGCTGCCTTATGGAGTGACCGTAACGGAGCGTACCGGCATGGACGGCAGGAAATTCGTGTTCGTGATGAACTTCAGGAATGAACCGGTCTGTGTGGAAGGCATCGGAAGCCGGACAGACGCCGAGAGCGGCGCGGTCTATGAGAACAGGCTGGAACTGAGGGCTTTCCAGTGCGTCCTGCTTGAAGGCTGATGATAGGAGACAGCAGTAAATTGTAGAAATGGAAATATTGCATCCTGCTTATGGGCTGAACTGTTGCATGGTTTCGCCGGCAGGATGCTTTTTCTATTGACTTAAGGTGATTCTCGTAATAAAGTTGGATACAAATGTATGAAAGGAAGAAATGTTTATGCAGTCATCAACGGACTTAAGAAATTTACTGAAGCGGATCGATCATCGCGGCTATCCTGCTTATAAAGATACGAAAGGGACCTATCAGTTCCCGGGCTATGTGCTATCCATTGACCACGTGCAGGGGGATCCCTTTGCATCGCCGTCGAAAGTGAGTGTCCACGTGACAGGACGTACGGCGGGATTCCCGGGGGAACTGTATCAGGCGGACTGCCAGCGGATCGCTCTGCAGGATGAGCTGACGAGGCAGTTCGGGAGATGTGCAGAGCAGTTCGCATTTCGGGCGAAAGGTTCCGGGAAGAGCGGACTGATCTCGGTAAGCCGCTGCTGCCAGGAGGTGCTGGAACGTACGGCATGCCGTATGGATCCTCGGAGCGGAGATCTTGTACTTCGGATGGAGATCGGCTTCCCGGCGAATGGACGGACGATCAATGCAGGGGAGTTAGAGAAGATCCTGTTTGACTTTGTTCCTGAGTGCGTGAAGCATGCGCTGATCTATAAAAATATGGACGCCAAACGGCTCCGTTCCATCGCTGATCTGGCAGAAGATCAGCACTATATCCGCGAAATGCTGCCCAAGCTGGGGCTGTGCGCGTTCGTGGCAAATGGAAGTGTACTGCCCAGAGAGTCCGGGATCTCGCCGCGTCCGATGAAAGGCGGGGTGAAGTTCCAGTCGCCGAAAGAGCTGGAGATCACTCTGGACCTGCCTCACAGGGGGAGACTGTCCGGTATGGGAATCCGCAAAGGGATTACGCTGATCGTAGGCGGAGGCTATCACGGGAAGTCAACCTTGTTAAAGGCGCTGGAGATGGGCGTGTATGATCATATTGCGGGGGACGGCAGAGAATATGTGATCACAGACAACACAGCCATGAAGATCCGCGCGGAGGACGGACGAAGCATCAAGAAGACGGATATCTCCATGTTTATCAATGATCTTCCGAACGGAAAAGACACGGTGGGATTCTGCACGGAGGATGCCAGCGGAAGTACCTCTCAGGCGGCAAATGTGGTGGAGAGTATTGAAGCCGGGGCTTCTCTGCTTCTGATCGATGAGGACACCAGCGCGACGAACTTTATGATTCGCGACGAGCTGATGCAGAGGGTGATCCATCGGAATATGGAGCCGATTACCCCGTTCATTGAGCGGATACGAGAACTCTATGATAACTACGGGATTTCCACGGTGATTGTGGCGGGCAGCTCGGGAGCGTATTTCCATATCGCAGATACCATCATTCAGATGGACCGTTACGTGCCCAAGGATATTACAGCTTATGCGAAGAAAGAGGCGGAGAACTTCCCCATGATCAGCGTACCGGAGACGCCTGCGGTGAAACCGGATTTCAGACGGTGCCCGAGAGCAGGCCAGGCATTTCGTGGAGGAGACAGAATCAAAATGAAGACCCTGGGGCGCGAGGCGGTTATGATCAACAAGGAGACCATTGATCTGCGCTGCGTGGAGCAGATCACGGACAGCGAGCAGGTGACGGCGCTCGGGTACTGCATGCGATATGCACAGAAGCAGATCCTTGACGGCAGAAAGGATCTGCGGCAGATCGTGGAAGAACTGGAACGGACAATACAGAAAGGCTCGCTTGCAGCGCTGTGCGAGAGCAGTTCGAGTATATCCTGTATGGCCATGCCGAGACGGCAGGAGATCTTTGCCTGCTTTAACCGCTGCCGGGGACTGCGGATGTGAGGCGGTCCATGGCGGCAGCAGGCGGATTGGACGAAACAGCTGAAAGGGAGGCAGAGAAAATGGAATTAGAAAACGGAAGACCGGGGGACGACGGCGGCAGACTGGAGAAAGAACTACGGGTATATGATCTGCTGGATAGCCTTGGAATATCATATCAGAGAGTGGATCATCAGGCAGCTATGACCATGGAGGCGTGTGAGGAGATCGACCGGACCCTGAGCACAGGGGTAGAGAATGGCGTGGCGATCTGTAAGAATCTGTTCTTGTGCAATCGGCAGGAGACAGACTTCTATCTGCTGCTGATTCCGGGGAGCAAGCCATTTAAGACAAAATATCTGTCTGCGCAGATCGGATCTTCCCGGCTGTCTTTCGCGAAGCCGGAATATATGGAGAAGTATCTGGATATTACACCGGGATCTGTGAGTGTGATGGGGCTGATGAATGATCACGAGAAGAAGGTGCGTCTTGTGATCGACAGAGATGTTCTGAAGGCAGAATATTTCGCCTGTCATCCATGTATCAATACATCGAGTCTGCGGTTTCGGACCGAAGATCTGACAGAGAAAGTGATACCGGCAATGGGACATGACCCTATACTGGTCGAACTATAAAATTACTGCCGGGGAGGTGCACGGGAGTCTTGTTCCTGTACACCTTCCCGGCAGTTTTCGTCAAAGTTTCCGTCTTATGACAGTTGCTTCAGATACTGCACGCTGTAGGGCGGCAGAGTGATCTGGCCTGAGAGCGTAATTGTTTCTGATATATCGTCAGCGGCAGATGAAGCTGCTGCAGAGCTGCCAGACGTGGTTTCCGCGCAGCTGCCAGGTGTGGCTGCCGCTGAACTGCCAGACGTGGCTTCTGCAGAATCGGCAGATGCTGGATCCGCTTCAGGAGCGAATACGCGCGTTTTCTCGCCCGATGCAGTGCCGGGATAGGTGAGCAGACGGGAGAAACTGCCCTGCAGCTCGTGGCTGTTTGCTGTGAATTCGGAGTCAGAAGCATTGATTGCTACAAGCACCCGGTCACGGTCTGTCTTACGCTCAAATACAAGCTGATGATTGGTGATGACTACATTGTGGTAAGAACCGTTGCACAGTGCATCGCTCGTCCGGCGGACCTGGATCAGTTCGTGGATCAGCTCTGTCAGTTCATTTGGCTTTGGCTCTTCGAAACAGGGGCGGAGCGCATAGTCATTGTGCGGTGCTTTGACTCCTTCCTCGCCCCACTCACTTCCGTAGTATATACATGGAATGCCAGGCATGCCGAAAAGAATGCCGTACGTAAGGGGCAGATGGTTCTTGTTTGTCAGGATGCTGGCGATTCTTGTCACATCATGATTGTCAACAAAGGTCATCAGATGCTTCCCGCGGTAGATGCACCACTGCTCCGGGCCATACTGGCGGTTCAGGGAGTGTGCGATCTCAAACATATTCATGCTGTTGAAGCTGGAATAGATCCCTTTGTAGCATTCGTAGTTTGTACAGCTGTGCAGCATTTCATTATTTACGATCAGATTATAATCCCCGAAGAGAACTTCTCCGATGAGTGCAAATCCCGGTTTTCGCTCTTCGCAGTAAGAACGGAGCCGCTTCATGAATCCGTGATCTAAGCAGTAAGCGACATCCAGCCGCAGGCCGTCGATTCCGAATTCCTCAATCCACATGTTCACACAGCTTAACAGATAGTCCACAACGGCCGGATTGTGGAGATTCAGCTTGACCAGTTCATAATGGCCTTCCCATCCTTCGTACCAGAAGCCGTCGTTGTATCCGCTGTTTCCGTCGAAATTAATATGGAACCAGTCTTTATATGGAGAATCCCATTTCTTCTCCTGTACATCTTTAAATGCCCAGAAGCCTCGTCCCACATGATTAAATACTCCGTCCAGCATGATCTTTACATTGTGCTTGTGAAGCTCTGCGCAGACTGCCTTGAAGTCCTCATTGGTTCCCAGACGGCAGTCGATTTTCATAAAGTCTCTTGTGTCATACCCGTGATTATCGGACTCGAAGATCGGGTTCAAGATGATAGAACCGATTCCGAGTTCCTCCAGATATCCGGCCCATTCCCCGAGTTTTAAGATTCGATGTTCCAACACTCCATCGTTGTGCACCGGTGCGCCACAGAAGCCGATGGGGTATATCTGATAGAAAGTTTCATTGTAAGCCCACATAATTTCAGCCCTTCCTTTTCTTATTTTTTTATACTATTCCGATGCGGAAGATTCTGCGTTTTCCCGGCTTGAAATGATCCGTCAGAATTCCAGAAAATTCTGTCCGCGGCAGGTACCTGTATCCGGGGGAGCAGAAGCCCCGCGCTGTTTATCAGTATACCATAAATGGACCGAAACCGCCACAAGAAACAAACGGAAACCGTCACTGCTGAATTGACAGTAAAACCGCCGGAAGGTATACTAAAAGAATGAGAAAACGGCATGTCAGGAGGGAGCAGATTGGCAGAGAATAAGAGCAGAACCATACGAAAAGCCACCGTTTGTTTTCTGGCGGCAGCGGTGCTTGCGGGGATGAATCCCGGCAGAGCCCTGGCCGCAGATCTGCAGCAGTGGCAGGCGGCAGGAGTGAAAGCAGCACAGGCGCCAGAAGAGGCGGAGGCAGCTAAGGCGTGGGAAAAGGCGGAGGCAGCTAAGACGTGGGAAAAGGCGGAGGCAGCTAAGACGACGGAAGAATCGAAAGCAGCACAGGCGCCGGAAGAAATGGAACCGGCAGAAGAGACGGACGGGAAGACAGACGGAGCAGAGCATGCAGCAGAGACTGCTGAAAGCAAGTCTGAGAGCCAGGAAGCGGTAGATCTGACGGAGATCGAGGCAGGGGACGACCGTTCGGGCAAGGGACCGGAGACGGAGGAGAATCAGGAACCAGAAACCGTTCTGCCCGGAACCGGCGGAGCGGGACTGATGGATCTTGTGATTCCGGTGGTGATTCCTATAACAGAGGGTGCAGAATATGATCAGCTGAGCAGCTTCCTGACGCTGTCGGCAGACCGGTTTGAGATCTATACGGTGGCGTTCATTAATATTGCTCAGCAGCCGGTACAGCCGGAAGAGCCTCAGGAGATTGCGCTGGAGATTCCTTCGGATTACGATGTGAACAGAACGGTGGTCAGCGAGATCAGTGTGACGGGCGATCTCCCGCAGCGGACAGAGCTTGATTTTGAAATTCGGGATGGAAAGGCAGTGTTTTCGACAGACCACATGGGAATCTACGTGGTAATGGAGAAGACGGTATATGCGGAGCTGCCGGGCCGGCTCGAACCGACTGCCAAAGTGGAAGGGCTGGAACTGAAGAAACGAATTCCGGCAGCAGTGACAATGACCGGATACGGAGGAACTGCTGTCAGCACAAGTATTTCAGCAGTGCCGTCCACGGGAGATGATTTCTCGGCAGGGATCTGGATTGGAGTTATGGCGGCCGCTGCAGCAGTGGCTATAGTGGTTATTGTTGTGATCGTGAAAAGGAGAAAAAAATAATACAGTACCGGTGTGCAGGCAGAGTTCATGCACACCGGTGCTGTATTATTTTTTATGACCGTTCAGTCGTCAGGAACGGTGGAGATGAAAGGAACCTTTTTTTGCATAATCTTCCAATATTCCCCTTGACATTTCTGTCTGCTGCGATACAATTACTATAGATAATTACTTAAGGTAATTAAAAGAAAGGAGAAGATTCAGAATGGGGGTATTTGTTTGGATACAGCTTTAGTGAAACGGTTTTTGGATTCCTGCTATAATGCAAAACGCATTATAGAGCTGATGCCGAAGCTTCCGGCAGGGATGAGCCCGCGTCATATCCAGGTGATCGGCGCAGTGTGCGAACTGGGCAGCTCGGGGGAAGCTGTGAGAGTCAGCGATGTCAGCGAATACTTTAATGTAACCCGGCCCAGCATTACGAAACTGATCAATGAGCTGGAAGACATGGGAGCAGTGAACAAATCGCCGGATCCCGGGGACAGACGGGTGATTCATGTGAGCCTCACAGAACTGGGGGAACAGTACTATGATTTCCATATCAGGAAGTATCACGCATGGATTGCAGGGCTGCTCAGCGAGATTGACGAGGAACATTTCCGCATCGCAGCTGAAATGAATGACCGTGTTTATGAAATTCTCAGCACACAGAAAATGGAGGATCATTTAAAATGAAGGAATCAGAGAAAAAAATTGACGGAAAGCTGATACTTTCCATCCTGGCAGCCGGAATTATGTCATTTTCCGGCGTCGTCGTTGAGACAGCGATGAATGTTACATTTCCTACACTGATGAAGGAGTTCGGTGTTGGAACATCGACCGTACAGTGGATTACAACGGGGTATCTGCTGGTGCTTGCTGTCATTATCCCGGCGTCTTCGTATCTGAAGAAGCGATTTACAACCAAGACGCTTTTCATAACGGCAGTGAGCCTGTTTATTATTGGAACGATTATGGCAGCTGCAGCTCCCGCGTTTACTGTGCTCCTGGCAGGAAGACTCATTCAGGGCGTGGGTACCGGAATCGCACTGCCGATGATGTTTAACATCGTACTGGAACAGGTGCCGGAGGATAAACTCGGACTGATGATGGGAATCGCGTCACTGATTACAGCGATGGCCCCGGCTGTGGGACCGTCTCTGGGCGGGATGATTGTAAGTTATTTCGGCTGGCGGATGATCTTCGTCGTACTTCTGCCGCTTCTGATTCTGGCATTTCTGTTCGGCGTGACCTCGATCAGACAGGTGACGGAAATTCAGAAGATTTCTTTCCAGATCGTGGACTATCTGCTTCTTTCGGCAGGATTTGCATGCTTTATTTTCGCTACTAATATGGCTTCCGAAGCAGGGTGGACCAGCGTGCGGGTCATCGTCTTGTTTGTGCTGAGCGCGGCTGCGGTTGCAATATTCTACATACGCAGCAAAAAGGCAGAATCACCGCTGATTGACGTGAAGGTGTTCCGCTGTCTTCCATTTTCCCTCAGTGTACTGACCCTTCTTCTGATTCAGTTTATCTGCCTTGGACTGGGCTATCTGATCCCGAACTACTCCCAGATCGTATCCGGAGAAGAAGCTTTTGTTGCCGGATGTCTGCTGCTTCCGGGGTGTATACTCGGAGCATGTATCGCTCCTGTGAGCGGAAGGCTGCTTGACCGGCTGGGCGCGAAGAAACCGATCCTGACAGGAATCAGCGCGATTATCATTGCGCTCTGCTGTTTCAGCATTTTTGCCGCAAAGCTTACAACGCCGCTGTTTATTACCTTCTACCTGATCTTTGCCTTCGGACAGGGATTTTCCTCCGGAAACAGTATGACCAATGGACTGCGCCAGCTTCCGGCAGCGCAGAATGCAGACGGCAACGCGGTCTTCAATACGCTGCAGCAGCTTGCCGGAGCCATCGGAACATCGATTGTCGCCACAATCGTAGCTTCCGCACAGGCAGCACGCCTGGAGGATATGGCGCTGGGAACAATGGAGGGAAGCCGGAGCGCGTTCTATCTGCTGGCCGTGCTGGCTGCAGCCGCATTTCTGTGTTCGTGCGGAGTGTTCTTTTCCAAAAAAGTAACAGTTGAGCCCCAAAAGTAACAGTTCCGCCCGCGCCATTCGCAAAGCCGCACTGACGCGCTCATTGCGGCTGCGCCGATTCTTTGCTCATGAACTGGCGCTCAGCACATCTGCCTGTCAGCCGCCGGATTCTTATGCAAGCATAAATCCGTCTTCTGACGCAGATGGCTGAACTGATACCCCAAAAAGGCAAAAAGTGAAGAAACTTCTTGACACAGGGGAAACGCAGGTCTATAATATTACAGCATGACTAAAGGAGAAACAGTATGCGCCATAGCCCCGGAGTATGCTGATTTCATAGATACAAGCAAGTTAATGTTATCTGAAATGATTCTATAGGAGGAACACCCATGAAAACTTATATGGCTAACCCTGACAAGATTGAAAGAAAATGGTATGTGGTTGACGCTGACGGATGTACACTGGGACGTCTCGCTTCTGAGGTTGCTAAGGTTCTCAGAGGAAAGAACAAACCGGAGTATACACCGCATATTGATACAGGTGATTACGTAATCGTCGTAAATGCAGAGAAAGTAAAAGTAACAGGAAAGAAACTTCAGCAGAAAGTTTACTATAACCACTCCGATTATGTGGGAGGTATGAGAGAGACCACACTTGCTGAGATGATGGCAAAGAAACCGGAGAAGGTGATCGAGCTGGCTGTTAAAGGAATGCTTCCGAAAGGACCTATGGGAAGAGACATGATCAAGAAGCTGCATGTCTACGCTGGAGCAGAGCATACACATCAGGCTCAGAAGCCGGAAGTTCTGACGTTTTAGGGAAAGGTTGAAAGGAGGAAATAACAGTGGCTAACGCAAAGTATTACGGAACAGGAAGAAGAAAAAAATCAGTTGCAAGAGTATATCTTGTACCTGGAACAGGCAAGATTACAATCAATAAAAGAGATATCGATGAGTATCTTGGACTTGAGACACTGAAAGTTGTTGTCCGTCAGCCGCTTGTGGCTACAGGAACAACAGACAAATTTGACGTACTCGTAAACGTGAAGGGCGGCGGTTATACAGGACAGGCAGGAGCAATCCGCCACGGTATCGCAAGAGCACTTGTAGAGGCTGACGCTGATTACAGACCGGCTCTGAAGAGTGCAGGATTCCTGACACGTGACCCGAGAATGAAAGAGCGTAAGAAATACGGTCTCAAAGCAGCGAGACGTGCTCCACAGTTCTCAAAGAGATAATCTCTCTTATTTTTCGGAGAAAATTATTACAAAGCCCCGCAAACTCAAGGTTTTCGGGGCTTTATTTTTTTCAACGTTTCGAAAACGGCTAAACCCACCTGTACAAATTTGACAGTGTTTTTTCATCTTTTTAACGGTGAAGCATGGGTGGAAATGCGTAAATGGGTTACAAATCGGGCTTATAAAGGAAGCTAAATAATCATCTTCAGCACTGTTTTAGTTCCCTTAAATTTTTCCCGAAATACAGCAGTTTTCATGTCCGTCGACAAAATGACTCGTTTGTCTCAATTTGAATAAAAACGATGCTTTTAATCATCAGTTATACAAGAGCGTTCAACTTTTTTCAATGAAGTTGAGCGCTTTTTTGCGTTCAGAAGGAGGCGAAATGGAAATGAAGAATGAACAGGTGGTTCAGCTTCCAGTGAATCGCTTAACAGAGTTCCCGGAACATCCCTTTAAGGTAAGAGATGACGAGTTCATGGACCAGCTGACGGACAGTATCAGATCACTTGGCGTATTAACGCCCATCGTAGTTCGACCTGAGGGAGATGCTTGGCAGATCATATCCGGTCACAGACGAGTACATGCCTGTGAGATTCTGGACATGGAGACGATACCCGCCATTGTGAAGGATATCGAGACGGATGATGCCATTGTCATGATGGTAGACAGCAATTTTCAGCGACAGTCCTTATTACCAAGTGAAAAGGCCAGGGCCTACAAGATGAAGCTGGATGCAGTGAAACGTCAGGGAGCCAGGAGAGATTTATCTTCTGACCACGATGAACAGAAGTTGCGGGGAAAGACATCCAGAGACTTGATTGCAGAGAACAGTCCGGACAGCTCCACACAGATTCAAAGGTTCATTCGATTAAATGAACTGATTCCAGAGCTTTTGGAAATGGTGGATGAAGGCATTGTAGCAGTCACACCGGCTGTTGAGCTGTCGCATCTGAAAATCAGAGAGCAGAAGCTGGTGAAGCTGACCATCGAGAGTGAGCAGAATTCACCATCCCTATCCCAGGCACAGCGAATCAGAAGGCTATCGGAGCAGAAAAGACTGAATGAAGATAGCGTTTTGGAAATTCTGACAGAAAAGAAAAAGGCAGATTGCTGGAACCTGGCAATACCAATGAATAAGATATCCAAATACTTCCCAGGCAACTATACCCATCAGCAGATGCAGGATACTATCATTCGGCTGCTTGAGGGTTGGCTCAGGGTAAGGAAGAGACAGGAAGAATTACGAGGAGGAAAGAAAAGATGAGTAAGGTTATAGCGATAGCCAACCAAAGGGCGGCGTTGGAAAAACAACTACAGCGGTTAATTTAGGCATAGGCCTGGCAAGAGAAGGAAAAAAGTGTTACTGATCGATGCAGATCCACAGGGTAGCTTAACAGCAAGCCTTGGCTATGTGGAGCCGGATGAGTTGCAGGACAGCCTGGCAACTGTATTGGAAGCAGTAATTGATGTGCTGCTGGAAGAAGTAAGAAAAAGAATTGGAAAAGCCATCCTGTCGTAAAAGGATTGCACACTGTCACTTTGCATTTATGCAGAGGAGATGCAGTGTCATTTCAATAAGATTTGAAAGGGAGTGCCGGAAAATGTTTGTGAATAAAATTTTTGAAAGAGCAACGATACGTGGCATAGCGGATTATCTGTTGTTTGGCCAGGAACCGGATGAGGATAAGCGGAGTTATGAGGAACGGTTAGAGGAACCGTATCTTAGATTTGAAAAGGCAGTGGTAAAATATGATAAGAATCCCACATCGGAGCTGTTGGATCTCTGTAATGAAGTGAGTGCTGAAACCGCCAGCGTGTATATGGAAATAGGATTGCAGGTGGGAATATTGCCGATGCTGGACATGGTTAAAAACATCAGTAAAGAAAAGGATTCTTAGCAATCTTTGCGAGACGATAAAGCTTAAAGACGAAATAGCATTACTAAAAACGTGTATGTACACAGAAATAAGGAGTGACACAGCGGCGATTATGCTGAGAATGACAGCGAAGTATCTGGAGGGCAGTAGGAAGAAAAATTAAGTAGTCGAAACTTATAGACGTTATAAGATTATCGTATCAGTGAAGTGTGGAAATACAGTTACAAATGACAGAGACCATCTGCTCAATAGAGTCTTTGCACCCATTTTTTATCCATTCTTCAATGATCCCGGAAATACCTTTCAGATAAAAGATAATTCTATAATTTCTTTCATCAGCAGGTACAGAAAACCGCTCTAAAATAGGGTCGAACAGATACTCGAACATTTTTTTATAGGTCTTATCTGATCGAAATACGGCCGGACGTTCAATTGCTGCTCGATACAGGTGGCGGTTTTCTTTAATGAAAGTAAGGTATGGAATAAGGCGTTCTGGTGTTATCCATATCAGTTCGGATTTCGGGCAGGATTGAATGTCGGGAACCGAAGCATACTCTCCTTCAAAACGCATAGAGAACTGATTTTGAATATAAGACATACTCTCTTCAAGCAGATCGCCGACAGTTTCGTAATGAAGATAGAAAGTGGAAAGAGGAAATCGCAGAATTTGAGGATATCATGCGTAAAATCATAACAGGAATCATCTCTGAGGCCAGTGGTATAGCTACATGGGTGTATGTGCAGAAATATGTGAAGCACAAAACTCTGGATGAAATGCTGCAAGAATGGCAAGGTGCAGACCAGTTTATTATTGTCATGGATACCTGGTTCGAAAAATTGATGGTGGAATAATATGATGCTGTGATAGAATGAAGAAAATGATTGGATGTGCAAACTGGGAGTTTCACATGAGATGCCAGAAGAAGTGCAAGAATTTGTCAATCAGGCTATCATAGAGCATATGAGGAAAGCATATTCAGAATGGAAGCTAAAGCAGGATAAGGAACTGGTAAGTGAGCTTGAAAAGAAATACCAGGAATTACTGGAAACGTTATCCCCAGAACAGGAAGAAGTGATTACGGAATAATGTAATGCAATTTTCAGCAGTGGAGCAGATACAGAAGAGTTTTTCTACCGGTTGGGACTAAAAGATGGACTGAATCTGAAAAGTACAGTAAAAACTACATTGGAAATGTTATCGGGAAATATTCGTGGAGAGGAACTAAAGGATGAAGAATGAAATTGTATTATTTACAGATGGTGATGTTAATATAGAAGTTCAAATCAATCCTGAGCAGGAGACAGTTTGGCTGACGCAAAAACAAATGGAAGTGTTGTTTGATGTTAAGCACGCTACAGTAAGCGAACATATTTCAAATATTCTTGCTTCAGGAGAACTGGATGAGACTTCTGTCGGTTTTTCCGACAGAAGTACAGGGGGACGAAAACCCAAAATTTATAATTTGGATATGATTTTGTCTGTCGGATATCGAGTTAATTCTAAAAGAGGTATAGCTTTCAGAAAATGGGCAAATAATGTTCTTAAACAGTTTATTTTGAAAGGCTATGCAATCAATGAAAAGCGTCTTCAGGCACTTAAGAAAACAGTTGATATTCAGTCAAGGATGCTTGCAGATGCACTTGATATAGAGGAGAAAGATGTGCTCAGAGCTGTGAATGAATACACAGATGCATTGATTCTTCTGGATCAATATGACCACCAGGCATTAAGTAAGCCAGAGGGAACTACTCCAGTATACCGCATTACTTATGAAGAGTGTGTTCAGATGGTTGGTCAGATGAAAGATTCTTTTGAAACAGATGTATTTGGTGTAGAGAAAGAGGCTGGTAAGGTACAAGGAATTATTGCCGCAGTTTACCAGAGTGTATTTGGACAGGATGCGTACCCATCCTTGGAAGAGAAAGCGGCGAATCTATTGTATTTTATGATAAAAGATCATCCATATGCAGATGGTTGTAAAAGAATTGCCGCATCACTGTTCCTGGAATTTTTAGACAAGAACAATGCGTTGTTCTTGGATGGAGAGAAGAGACTCAGTGATGGAACGTTAGTAGCAATTACATTGATGATTGCAGAATCAAAACCAGAAGAAAAAGATGTGATGGTAAAACTGGTAATGAATCTGTTGAAATTATAGTGGCATTGCATTGCTTTTATATTACAACAGTATCGGGAACTGATAAGGCAATTTATGAAGCAGCAGGTACAAATGGAATTACAAAGCTTCCAAAATTTCAAAAAGAATAGTTTCTCAAATTGCCCGAGAGGTTGATCAAACGATCAGCTTCCCGGGCTTTCTTTATGCCCAAAAGGCAGTCAAAAACACATTTCAAAAATTTTTTCCAACTTTTTTTCATTTTTTTGGAAACGCAGTCAAAAAAGCGTGACCACAGGAATTATAGAGGGGCAAACGAAAGACCTCTCAATCGAACCTTGAAAACAAAATATGCAGTCCTCCGGTTCATATCCGTTGTATGTGGAGCGACAAGTTTTCTGCCGCCATGACTCCTTTTGGACGAGCGA
>CASDTX010000033.1 GCA_949283695.1 uncultured Eubacteriales bacterium
ATAATCAACACGGCATTCTAAATATTTAGTTCCTGACCAGTCCTATGTTGGGGAATGGTCTGTTAAGGTTACCCTTTTTGCTCTGTTGTAATAAATTTAACTTTTTTCATATCACCTCTTGACATTTCTTAGCTGGACTTTAATGATACTACGTCTTCCCGATTTACCGGATCCAGCTCCTCTCCATCCAGCACAGGGATACAGTAAGTCCCGTCATACTGATAGAAAGCAAGCTCCACATCAGAAGCTTTCTCTGCTCTGCGGTGAATCGTGAGAATGATCTCTGAATTGCCGTCGCCAAGAGCAATCCCTTCCTCCGGATCTTCCGCAGCTGTGATTCCGGACAGGCTGTCTAACACATCTGAGAAATCCACCTCCGTTCCTTCATAAATACAGGTATATTCTTCATCCTCTCCCCTCTCAATCTCAATGGTATACGAGTTCCCATCCATCTCGATCTCAATGCTGTCCACATCAGACCAGTTAAGCAGAATCACTTCGTCCGGTTTGAGTTCATCGTAAGACGCGTTCACTGCCGCATCGTATACATCCTGGCTGACTGTATATACCATCCGGGAATCCGCAAGCCGGACGTAATATATCCCGCCGGCTTCTGCTATTTCATAAGAAAATGTCTGTTCCTCTCCGTCAGCATCTTTGTAGTCTGCCGTCACCGCAGCATCTGGATCATCCAGTCCATAAGCCGCAAGTTCAGAGTCCTCCGCATTATAATCCACACATTCTTCCCAGACAAAAGCTGTCAGCGAATCAAAGGTACTCTCTGCCTTTTCATTATCCAGATTTCTGTACTCATCTTCGTCTTCCAGGAAATACGTGTATTCGTCACTATAGCAGTACCCGCTGTTTTCCTCCCAGACAAGTTTCACCGGAGCCGCTTTCTCGATCTGAATCGAAGAAATGCTCTCCATTTCCGGAATCTCCTCCTTCTCCACAAGGTCATACAGGGAGTAGGCGATCTCATCGATCAGTTCCGCATCTGTCAGATACACATAATCATCTCCCGCGGAAATATAGACTTCCCCATCCGTAAAACTTTCATCTCCGATCGAGATCTCATAGGTTTTGTCTGCCACAACCGTAACTGTGTACGCAGGATCATCCAGACCATACAGCCCCAGGCTCTTTACCTCCTCCACTCTCTTATCGGATGTAATATTCGAAAGATTTTCTGCGATCTCAGCCAGAAGCTCCTGATCCACGGGCATGGCCTCATCCCCGTCATAGCTCCATTCCTCATTCTCACAGGTGAAAGAGACTTCTCCGTCATAATTCCAGGAAAGGCCGGTAATCTCGGAACTGTCCACATGGATGATCTCTGTCTTTGTCCCTGTCATTTTCTCCTCAAAATCAATCTGAGAAAGCCCGAAAGCCACAGCGATACACACAGCCAGTACCGCCAGGAGCAGGGTTAATCTTTTCTGACGTTTCATCGGCGTTTCCTCCTTACTACAACGACAATTCCAATGATCAGGTACGCTGCCGGGATCAGCCCAAGTGTAACTGCCTTAATCGAAGAAGCATCACTCGTACTGACTGTCAAATACTCATAAGAAAGGCTCTTCGAGCGGACAGAGATACTGTCGTCTTTCTCACTCATCATCTCCAGTGCATTTAACACGAAGTCTTCGTTTGCATCCGATGACAGAGAGTTATAAGTGTCATCCAGCATATCCGATGAGGCAATCCATACCAGCTGCATCTGCCTGTCATCATCCAGATCCTTTGTAACCAGTGCCGCCAGAGTCAGCGGTCCCTCTGTATCTCCATCTTCCTTCTCGTAGGTCGTTATCTGATATCCCGCTTCCTTTATGAAAGACTCTTCCGACGACTGCAGAAGCGCAGTCACCTCCACGTCATCAGAAGCACCGGAGAGATCCAGAGCCTTTGCAACCGGAAAGATTACATTGTAATTATCCGCAATCAGCGGATCCGTGATATCACTGGACCCCATCTCCGGCATCAGCATCACCTGGCTCCCGAACACATACGCATCCGTGCTTTCCTCAATGACTACACCCTCCAGGACCGAGATCCCGTAGTACTCCATCACCGCGTTCAGATTCGTCAGTTCACTGTCCTGCGCAGTCCCGCTCAGGATGAGAAGCCTTCCGCCGTTATCCAGATATTCCGTCAGCATCTCTTTCTCTGTCTCTGAGATGTCAGATGACGGGGCATTGATTATGATACATTCTGCCTCTTCCGGAACCGTCTCATAGTTTAACAGCGTCAGAGACTCTGTCTCCAGGTTATCCCGCTCCAAAGCACTGGCAAAGCTGTCTGAAAACGCCCTTTCTCCATGGCCTTCCAGGACATAAATCACGGGAAGTTCCTCTGTCGTACAGTAGGAGATCGCAGATGTGATCAGGCTTTCCCCTGCGAACTTCGAAGCGCTGGAATAGGAAGAATAATAAGAATACTCACTTGTCTCATAGATATCTTCATAGCTGATATAGCGATATTTATCTCCGCATTCCACTACGATCGAATTGTTATAAACAGTTTCATCGGTATACGCATTCGTGAAATCCGGATTCAGATCCGGGTCTTTCTTTACCACCGTGATCCTGCTGCAGTAATCTTCATAATTATGCAGAAGCTTCTCCACATATTCATCTTCATTTCCGCTGGTCACCACCCAGTAGATCGTAATATCCTCATCCAGGGTTCCGAGCAGAACCTTGGACTGACTGGAAATCGAATAGAGCTGGTTTGCCGTCAAGTCCTTCTGTACATAACTGTCCGGGAAGAAACTAAGGGCGAAATTCACTGTAATCAAAATCGCCAGGACAATCACCGTTACAAAGAAGCTGTAGCTTCCCACTTTGCTGGACCGGGTTCCAAACGTTTCTTTTAGATTCATGAGAAATTTCTTTATCGGGTTCTTCATCAGTTATATCTCCTTTTCTCAAGCGACTGTACGGTCAGGAACAGGAAGAATACGATCACGCTGACAAAGTAGATCACATGCGTGTAATCGAAGATCCCGTCCACGAATTCATAGAACCGTTCATAGACAGAAAGGTTCGACAGAATCTTGGGAAGCAGTCCTTCAAACCATTCCGACCGATAGAAATACAGACCGGCCGTCACCGCGACAGACACCAGTCCGAACCCCTGCGCCAGAATATCATTTCGTGTCATATGACGGATAATCAATGCGAGAATCACTTCCAGCACAACGATTGCCACAAGGGATCCATAGGCAGACGAAGCAGTGTATTCTGCCAGCGTCACCATATAGTAATTCAGAACCATTGCAGCGAAACAGATCCCGGCTGCCATAGGCTGAGATTCTGTGATCGAAGAAATGAAGATCCCCATGGAAATCAGCGCCGCCGCTGTCATGGCATATCCGAATAATGCACCGTAAGAAGTCGGAAGATAGAGGCTCCCATAGTTCTTCAGAATCAGCGGGTAAACTGCCACAATACACATGGGGATCACCGAAGTCAGAAGCAGGGCAAGAAATTTCCCGACCACAATCTGTGCTGTTGAGATCGGAAGCGAGTAGAGCAGCTGATCGGTCTTCTGCTTCTTCTCCTCCGCAATCACCCGCATAGTCAGGATCGGAATCGTAATAATAAAGGCAAAAGACGCACCGGCCAAAGCGAACTCAAAGTTGGCATACCCTGCCGTCAGGTTATAGTACATCATATAGACTGCCACAAAGATTAATGAAAATGCTCCGTATACATAGGCGGTCAGCCCGGAAAACAATAACCGGAGTTCATGTCTGAAAACTGCTGTCATTTCTTCTCCTCCTCTAACTCTTCACCCGGATCTTCTTCCGGAACTCCTCCTGGAACTTCTCCTGGATCTTCTCCCGCATCTTCTCCCAAACCTTCTCCCGCATCTTCGTCTGCGTTTTCTTCCAGGCTGGTCAGTTCGATGAAGATCTCCTCCAGGTTCGCTTTCACAAGATCCATCTTCAGAACAGCCCTCTTCTCTTCCGCGAACTTCAAAGAGAGTACCCGCATAATGCCGGACACATTTTCCTTCGCCGCTTCGATGCGGATCTTAAGAATTCCATCCGCTTCTTCCTCAAACTGCACGGATTCAATTTCCGCAATGCTGCCAAGCACCTTCCGGCTCTCGTCTTCACTGGCATCCGTGAACACCTCGATCGCAGCCTTGGGCTGCAGCATCTTCTCCAGATTCTCCGCCGTGTCATATGCGATCAGTTTCCCTTTGGATATGATGATAATTTCATCGCAGATGTTCTGGACTTCCGACAAAATGTGACTGCTCAGAATCACGGTATGTTTCTGACCTAATGACTTGATCAGCCCGCGGATCTCTACCACCTGGATCGGGTCCAGGCCCACGGTCGGTTCATCCAGGATAATCACCTTCGGATTCCCCAGCAGGGTTTGTGCGATGCCGACCCGCTGTTTATATCCTTTGGAAAGATTCTTAATCAGACGATCTGCCACGTCAGTAATCTGAGTCTCCTCCATAATTCTCTCAATCTCTTCCCCAATTACCGCACGGGGAATCTTCTTGGCCTCTGCTACGAACCGCAGATACTCCCTGGGCGTTTCCTCGTAGTAGAGAGGCGGCTGCTCCGGAAGGTATCCGATCATCCGTTTCGCCTCAATGGGATTCTCGAAGATATCAAATCCACAGATGGATATACTTCCCTCTGTGGCAGACAGACAGCCGGTCATCATGTTCATGGTTGTTGACTTTCCGGCGCCGTTAGGGCCGAGAAACCCGCATACCGTACCGTCCTTGACGGAGAACGAAATACAATCTACAGCCTTGTGGTCTCCGTAATATTTGGTAAGATTTTTCACTTCAATCATTTTGATGTCCTTTCTTCCTATTCCTGTACTTCCTGTCTTATTGTATTGTCGCTTCCTAAAGCCAGCCTAAAGGTCAGGGTGAACATTCTGTGAAAACAGAACCGTGTCAACAGCAGCCGCTTGCCGGTCGTATCGCATAATCACCGGAAGTGCCAAAAGGCACATTCCGGGATTGTAAGCGGTCGCCAAGGTCTCGTGCAAGCCCGGACTTTGGCTCGTCGCCATAGCAAAAAAAGCAGGAAATCCGTTAAAGATTTCCTGCACCTCTGCTTCACCATCATGGTCCGCTTTCCTTTTCAGATGTCCATTTTCCCACCTCTGCTTCCTTCCTGGAATGAAAGATTATGATCTCCTTTTGATCCTGATAGTTTCTCAAAGACTGATAGATCTTTGGCAGCTGATCCTTCGGGAAGTTCTCGATCCATTGTCTGAACTCTTCGTCGAATTCCGTCTCAACCCAGGGCAGATCTTCCCGCTTCTTTCCGATGCGCGCCCTCGCTCCTTCGAGACATTCTTCCAGCGGACAGTCCAGCAGGAAGACCGTATCACAGGCCTGTATCCGCATTTCAAGCGTCCGCAGATAATTGCCGTCAATGATCCACTGCTCCTGATCCAGTATTTCCCGCAGCCGCCGGTCAAACTCTTCCCTGGAAACCGTTGTCTGATCCGCCCGGTGCCAGATCAGATCCAGATAATACAGCGGCAGGCCTGTCACCGCACTCAGTTTTCTTGCAAATGTACTTTTGCCCGCTCCCGGACATCCGATCACAATCACTTTCTGCATCCTCTGTTTTCCTTTCCCGTACCGCCGGTTCGTCATGCTGCTATGGGTCATTTCAGGATTACTTTGAACCCGATCTGATTCTCATCTTTCCGATATGCCGTGATTTCTCCCCTGTGGTTCTGGACAACCGCCTTTGCGATTGACAGTCCCACTCCGAAACCGCCGGTAAATGTTCTCGCTTTGTCTGCGCGGTAGAACCGGTCAAACAGACGCTCCAGCTCAATTTCCCCGACATTTTGATAGGTATTTTCAACCCGGATATGGGGTCGTCTCTTTCCGCTTAAGGAGATCCGGATCTCACCGCCCGGGTCACAATATTTCACAGCATTCTCAAAAAGAATGGCAAGCAAACGCCGAATCGCTTCCTCATCCCCATAATACTGGATCCCCGGCTCTATCTCCGCGGATATCTGCTTCCCCTTCTCTTCTCCAAGTATCTGAAATCCTGTCAGAAGATCCTCCATCTCCTGGCTTAAGTTGAAATGGACATAATTCTGCTGCAGAGCTTTCTCATCCATTCTTGTCAGCAGACCGAGTTCATTGATCAGTGCGCTCATCCGCTCTCCCTCACTTCGGATGTCGTCAAGCCATTCATTTTTCCCGTACTCGGCCTCGACGATATCCAGGTTCGTCATGATCAGTGTCAGAGGCGTCTTCAATTCATGGTTTGCATCGGTGATAAACTGCTGCTGCTTTTCATATGCTTCTGCAGTCGGCTTCACCACACGGCGCGAGAGAAGGATAATCAGGATCAGGATAGCAACCGCCGCGCCGAAAAGAACGGCCCCTGTGGAAATCAGCTGCATCTGTGTCATAGAGCGGTTCATGCTCCCTTCTGCAAACAGGATCGCCCACCCCGTATCTGTCTCATACTTCCGATACCGGTACCCCTCCATCCAGCCTCTCTCTGCATTCTTCTCAAAAACCTTTGTCCCGTAATCTTTCGCTTCTGCTTCCGTTACCTCCGGATCCTTTTCTATCTCTGCAGAGACAAGATTTCCCTGTTCATCGAATCGGGCCGTGAAATAACGCATATCGAAACGGGCCTTCTCGCGGAACAGTTCCTGCGGCGGCGGATTCTGCATATCTTCCGCACCTTTCACCGGTTCCGGCAGATCGCCTCCGTTCTCTGCAATGATGTCAATAAAAGAATCAATCGCTTCGTTCAGTCTGTTCATACTGGCTGCACTGATCAAAAGAAAAAGCAATAAACATACAAAAAGAACTGATCCCCCGCATATAAGGATCAGTTTTTTCTGAAGACGATAGATCATACGCGTTCCTCCTGTCGCTTTTCCAGAATGTATCCGGCATTGCGGACAAAGCGGATCTGAAGCGGAGCCCGGATCTTCTCCACCTTTTTCCGCAGATTGGAAATATGCACCCACACCACACTGGTATCTACCTCTGTGTTCCAGCCCCAGATATGGGTAATCAGCTGTTCCGTAGGAATAATGGTAAATGGTTTCTCCATCAGTATTTCCAGGATCTGATACTCCTTGCTGCTGAGCGGACAGCTTCGGTTCCCCCGGACCAGTTCATAGGTGGACCGGTTCAGGACCGTATCCTCTACTTCAAGCAGCTCCGGAGCATACTGATCCTTTCTCCTAAGCATCGCCCGCACCCGGGCAAGGAGTTCCTGTGTGGAGAATGGTTTCGAAAGGTAGTCATCCGCCCCGGCGTCCAGTCCCTCAATACGCTGAGCCACTTCTGTCCGCGCTGTCAAAAACAGCGCCGGTGTAGTGATATGTGCCGCCCGCAGCCTTTTCAGAACCTCGAGTCCGTCCATCCCCGGCATCATAATGTCCAGCACAAGCCCGTCGTATTCCCCGGTCATGGCATAGGCAAGAGCCTCGTCCCCGTTTGTCACACCGTCTGCGGTGAATTTATTCATCTCAAAAATATGGAGCAATGATTTCAGCAGCTTCTGATCATCCTCTGCAATCAAGATGCGCATCTTACGCGTTCACATCCTCTCCGAATTCTCTCTCCTGTCAGCATTCCCATACATGGAAAACTTCGTCCGTTGACGGACACCTTTCTCCTTGTCCACCGACGCTATTTTACCACGAATTTCTTAAGCCGGGCAAAAGAACACAGAATAATCATGAATCCGGAGCGTCAGGCACAGACACGGTGCATCACTCCAGCGCCGCCTTCATCTCCCGGACATAGTCCCCCACATAATCTGCCGCGTCTCTTCCATATTTCTCAATGAGCCGCACCACGGCTGACCCGACGATGGCTCCGTCAGAGATCTCTGCCATCTTCCGCGCCTGTTCCGGCGTAGAGATACCGAACCCGATGGCACATGGAATCTCTGTATTCTGCCGTACAACCTCCACAATCGACGCCAGATCTGTCCGGATCTCACTGCGGATCCCAGTCACCCCGAGACTGGAAACGATATACAGAAATCCTTCTGCTTCTTTCGCGATCATGGCGATCCGGTTCTCTGAGGTAGGTGCGATCAGAGAGATCAGATCCACGCCGTACTTCCGGCAGACCGGCAGGAACTCCTCCTTCTCCTCGTAGGGAAGATCCGGCAGAATCAGTCCGTCGATCTGCAGATCCTTGCAGGCGCCGATAAACCGGTCCGCCCCGTAAGAGAACACCACATTTGCATAGGTCATAAATACCATGGGAACCTTCACATCCCTGCGCAGATTTCTTACAAAATCAAAGATCTGATCCGTTGTCACGCCTCCTCTCAGCGCCCGGATATTTGCGCCCTGTATCACCGGTCCTTCCGCAGTCGGATCGGAAAAAGGAATTCCCAGTTCGATCAAGTCTGCCCCATTGGCCGCTGCTGCGCGGACCACCTTCCCGGTTGTCTCCAGATCCGGATCTCCGCAGGTGATAAAGGGAATAAAGGCCTTCCCGTTCTGAAATGCTTCTCTGATCCTACTCATGAATATCCTCCCCTCTGTAGCGTGCGACAGCCGCACAGTCTTTATCTCCCCGGCCGGAGATGGTAATGACCACGATCTGATCCCGGCTCATCTGCGAAGCAGCCTTCCTAGCATAGGCCACTGCGTGGGCAGATTCGATCGCCGGGATAATTCCCTCGGTTTTCGCCAGATATTCAAAGGCGTCCACTGCTTCGTCGTCTGTAACCGGTACATACTCCGCTCTGCCGATATCATGAAGATATGCGTGTTCTGGTCCCACACCGGGATAATCCAGTCCCGCGGAAATCGAATAAACCGGTGCGATCTGACCGTATTCATCCTGACAGAAATAAGATTTCATCCCATGGAAAATCCCTACCTTTCCGGTGTTCACCGTAGCCGCGGTCTCAAAGGTATGGATGCCTTTTCCCGCCGCTTCACAGCCGATCAGCCGGACATGTTCATCTCCGATGAAGTGGTAGAAGCTGCCGATGGCATTGGATCCGCCGCCCACGCATGCGATCACCGCATCCGGGAGCCGGCTCTCTTTTGCCAGAATCTGTTCTCTGATCTCCTTCGAAATCACCGCCTGGAAGTCTCTTACCATAGTCGGGAAAGGATGGGGACCCATGACGGAACCGAGGCAGTAATGCGTGTCACTGATCCGCGAAGTCCACTCCCGCATCGCTTCGGAGACTGCATCTTTCAGCGTGGCCGTACCGGTCTTTACCGGGATGACCTCTGCTCCCAGCAGCCGCATACGGTACACATTCAATGCCTGCCGGATGGTATCCTCTTCTCCCATAAATACCACGCACTCCATTCCCATCAGAGCGGCTGCCGTAGCTGTGGCAACACCATGCTGGCCTGCCCCGGTCTCAGCGATCAGCCTGGTCTTCCCCATCTTCTTCGCAAGCAGTGCCTGGCCCAGTACATTATTGATCTTATGAGCGCCGGTATGGTTTAAGTCTTCCCGCTTCAGATAGATCTTCGCGCCGCCCAGATCCTCTGTCATCTTCTGCGCATAATACAGACGGGACGGCCTGCCCGCATATTCATTGAAAAGTTCTGTCAGTTCCCGGTTGAACTCGGGATCATTTTTATAATACTGATACGCTTCCTCCAGTTCAATCACAGCGTTCATCAGCGTTTCCGGAATATACTGTCCGCCGTGAATGCCGAAGCGTCCGTTCTGATTTGTCATTCTGTCTCACCTTTCCTTCTTCTATTCTGGGATGTTTCTCACTGCTTCCAGGAATCTTTCTATTTTGATTTGGTCTTTGCACCCGTCTGTCTCAACGCCGGAGCTGACATCCACGCCGTATGGCTTAAGGATTTTCACAGCCTCTCCTACATTGTCCGGATCCAGTCCTCCGGCCAGGAAATAGGGGCGCCGGATGCCCCGGAGCAGGTTCCAGTCAAAGGCAGTCCCCGTACCTCCGCCCGGTGAATCCAGCAGAATGAGATCTGCGCTGCTGGTATTTGCCGCTTCCACATCGCGCGCCGTCACAGGGGCAAAGGCCTTTATCAGTTTCGCCTCCTGCTGCGGGCCGCCCTTCAGTTTCCCGCGCAGCCTCCGGATATCGCTCTCATCTTCCTGTCCGTGAAGCTGCGCCGCATCGATGATTCCACGCTCCAGAAGTCCGGCGATGCGCCCTGGCTCTTCATCTACAAACACACCCACTGTCTGGATCTTCGGATCCAGCATCCGTCTAAGTTCTGCCGCTTTTTCTTCCGACACATACCGTCTGCTCTTCTCAGAGAAAACAAAGCCGACATAATCGGGTTTCCACTTGTTCGCCGCGGCGATATCGCAGGGACGGGACAGCCCGCAGAGCTTAATCTTCGTCGCTGCCTTTCCCTGATTTCTTCCTCTCAGTTCCGCCAGTTTTGCTTTCTTATCCCCGGCTCTCATCAATGTCTCTCCGATCAGAACCGCATCCGCGCCGATCTGACGCAGCTGTTCTACATCCTCCGCACTGCGCACGCCGCTCTCGGAGACAAACAGGATGTCTTTCGGAATCATCTCCCGCAGCCTTCTGCTGTTCTCCCTATCTACAGAGAAATCTTTCAGATTTCGGTTATTCACTCCAATCATCCGGGCACCTGCCCGCAGAGCAGTATGGACCTCTGCTTCATTGTGAGCCTCTGTCAGCGCAGACAGGCCAAGGTCGTCGCAGATCTGAATATACTCCCGGATCTGCTCCTCTGACAGGATCGCACAGATGAGAAGCACAGCGGAGGCACCCAGAAGCTTCGCTTCGTAGAGCATAGATTCATCTACAGTAAAGTCCTTGCGCAGGCAGGGAAGCGAGACCTTGCCTGCAATCTCTTCCAGATATGCATCGCTCCCCAGGAACCATTTCGGCTCTGTCAGCACGGATATGCCGTCCGCTCCTGCAGCCTCGTACTCTTTCGCGATCTGAACATAAGGGAAATCCGGAGCAATCAGCCCTTTCGAGGGGGATGCCTTTTTGCACTCGCAGATAAAGGAAATATCCGGGCCTTTCAAAGCGTTTTCAAAAGCAAACTTTCCTCTGGGCAGCTCGAACGCAGCCCTGCGGATCTCTTCCAGAGAGTGTCTCCTTCTCGCCGCTTCCACCCGCTCCCGCGCATGGTCCGCAAGCTGATCCAGTATCGTCATGCTTCCACCTCCGGACGGCAGCTGATCTCGATCAGCTTATTCAGAGTCTCCATTGCCTTCCCCGAATCAATCAGTTCCGCCGCCAGCTTCACTCCCTCTGCCATTGTCTCCGCCTTCTTCCCGATATAGAGTGAAGCGCCGGCATTCATAAGTACCGCATTCCTGCGGTGTCCTTTCTCTCCATTCAGAATGGACCGAGTGATCTGTGCATTCTCCGCCGGCGTACCTCCCAGCAGGTCTGCTTTGGCACAGCGTTCAAATCCGAAATCTTCCGGGCTGATAACATAGGACCGAACCCAGCCGTCGCGGATCTCGCACACAGAAGTCGGCGCGCACATGGAGATCTCATCTAACTTATCCTGGCCATACACGACCATCCCCCGTTTCACGCCCAGATCGATCAGAACCTGAGCCAGCGGCTCCACAAGATAGCCATCATAAACGCCTAAGAGCTGCATGGACGGACTGCCCGGATTGGTAAGCGGGCCGAGAATGTTGAATACCGTGCGGAATCCCAGTTCCCTGCGGATCCCGCCCACATATTTCATGGAAGTGTGATATTTCTGTGCGAAGAAGAAACACATCCCAGCCTCATGCAGCAGCTCCACGCACCGTTTCGGACTCTGCTGAATATTCACTCCCAGCGCTTCCAGACAGTCCGCAGTTCCGCACTGGGAAGATGCCGCCCGGTTGCCGTGCTTTGCCACCTTCATGCCGCCTGCCGCCGCAACGATAGCGGATGTGGTGGAGATATTGAAGCTGTGGGCATTGTCTCCGCCGGTTCCCACGATCTCAAACAGTTCCATATCCGTCTCTACCTTTGTGGCATGATCCCGCATGGCTGCCGCGCATCCGGCGATCTCATCTTTGGTCTCCGCTCTTGCACTCTTCGTAGACAGTGCAGAGAGGAAGGCCGCATTCTGTGTCGCTGTCGTCTCACCGCTCATGATCTCATTCATGACTGTATACGCCTCGTTATAGGTCAGGTCTTCTTTATTTACGATTTTCACAATTGCTTCTTTTATCATCGTCTGATCTCTCCTTTTCTGTTCTATTTTCTATCTGATAAAGTTCACCAGCATCTGCTTTCCGTCCGGCGTCAGGATCGATTCCGGATGAAACTGCACTCCATAGACAGGGTATTCTCTATGCCGAACTGCCATCACTTCCCCATCCTCCGTAACAGCGGTTATGTCCAGCTCCTGCGGCAGAGTGTCCGGATCCGCCGCAAGCGAATGATACCGGGCGACAGGCGCCCGTTCCGGAATACCGGCAAACAGCGGACATTTCACATCAAACTTTACTTCTGACTGCCTTCCGTGCATCAGCTCTTTTGCATAGATAATCTCCGCTCCGTAAGCCGCGCAGATCGCCTGATGTCCCAGGCACACACCCAGAATGGGGATCTGATTTCCCAGCATTTTTACCGCTTCGATGATCATCCCCGCATGTTCCGGTCTGCCCGGTCCCGGGGACAGAATGATGCGGCGGGGGGTCAGCTTTCTGATCTCTTCCACCGTCATCTCATCATTTCGGATGACCTTGATATCCGGGTTAATTTCCCCCACAAGCTGATACAGGTTATAAGAAAAGCTATCATAATTATCAATCAGCAGTATCACAGATCCACCTCCTCTGCAGTCTGAAGGGCAGCCATCACAGCCTTCGCCTTATTTATGCATTCTTCATATTCTTTCTCCGCACAAGAATCCGCCACAATCCCGGCTCCGCTTCGCACGAACACTCTGCCGTTCTTCTTATAAGCAATGCGGATGGCAATGCAGGTATCCATATTTCCGGCAAAATCAATATATCCCACAGCCCCTCCGTAGATCCCTCTTTTATTGTTCTCCAGCTCCCCGATGAGCCGGCACGCCCGAATCTTCGGCGCGCCTGAGAGCGTTCCAGCAGGAAGCACCGCCTCCACTGCATCCAGCGCATCGCAGTCTTCCCGGATCTCTCCGCGCACGGTAGACCCGATATGCATCACATGAGAGAACCGCTCAATGGAATGCAGGCGTTCTACACAGACACTGCCGAAACGGCTGATCTTCCCCAGGTCATTTCGCCCCAGATCTACCAGCATATCATGCTCGGCAAGTTCCTTAGGATCTGCCAGAAGCTCTTGCTCCAGCGCCGCATCTTCTGCGTCCGTCTTCCCTCTCGGTCTCGTCCCTGCAAGAGGGAATGTGTGGAGCACCCCGTCTTCCAGTTTCACCAGGGTTTCGGGAGAAGCCCCCGCCACCTCTACGTCCGTGCCTGAGAAGTAGAACATATAGGGAGACGGATTGATCGTCCGCAGCACCCGATAGGTATTGAGAAGGCTTCCTTCGAAGGGGGCAGCCAGTCGGTTCGACAGCACGATCTGGAAAATATCTCCCTCCCGGATATGATGCTTCGCCCTTTCCACCATCTCACAGAATTCCTGCTTTTCGAACAGGGGCTGAATCTCCCCTGTCAGATGTCCCCCTGGCTCATTTTTCTTCTCTCCGGTGCGAAGCAGGGTGCGCATCTGCTTTAACTCCAGTACTGCCCTGTTATATTCAGTCCCAATAGATTCTTCCGTTCTGCCCTCGTCGGTTTTCAGCCTCATATTTGCAATCAGGATGATCTTCTGCCGGAAATGATCAAACGCAATCACCTTGTCAAAAAGCATCAGATCCACATCCTTGAACGCTTCTGTATCTTCCGCCTCTGTGCGCACAGCAGGTTCGCTGTATCCCAGATAATCATACGAAAAATATCCCACCAGCCCTCCGGTAAAGGAAGGAAGATACGCAAATCTCGGACTCCGGTAATCTGCAAGGATCTGCCGCAGATACGCAGAAGGGGAGTCTGTCTGAAACCGGATGCCTCCGGCATTCATCTCTCCATTCATACAGGTTATTTCCATCTTCGGATCATATCCCAGAAACGTATAGCGCCCCCACTTTTCATCTGCCTGCGCTGATTCCAGCAGATAGCAGTGGGTAGACACGTTTTTTAGAATCTTCATCGCCTCGATGGGGGTACAGATATCAGACAGCATCTCGCAGCTCACCGGGATTACTCCGTATTCTCCGGTCTGAGCAATCTCCCGGATCTCTTCCAGTTTAGGTAAAATATTCATCACATCTGCCTCCTTTATTTTCATTCCTTCCCGCTGATTCGGTCAGGTAATTCTCTCTGATCTTAATTGGGGGCCGGCCTTGATTTCCACTTTACACAAGTGCTTTTTATACCATGGGTCAGTCCGGAGGACCTTTTTATGATATAAAAAAACGCCCCTGACAGATCTTATGTTTCTGTCAAGGACGAATTATACAAATCAAAATACAATCCGCGGTGCCACCTCGAATTCACAGGAAAACTCCTGTACGCTTAGCAGGATACCAACATATCCCCGGCAACTAACGTATGCCTGCACGTTGCAGAATACTCTGGAAGGTCTAGCCTTCCATTTGACTGCACCCTCAGCGGTCCATTTGACAGCCTGTTTCTCACCCGGTTCTCAGCATCCCGGACTCTCTGTAAAGGCGTAACTGCCGTTATCTCCGCTTCAACGGTTTAGTGTATGAAATTATTCTGTATACTACCACTGTCCCAAAGAATTGTCAACACTTTTTTGTCGGCTTGTAAATTTCTTCTCCTGAATTTATACTGATATTGTCAGTGCCCGGGGCTTGTCTTTCATCCCAGAATTTCTCCATAAACCGCCGAAATTATGCGGTTTGGCGCTGTCCCTGGTACACGGACACTATCTGACACTATGAATGGATATACTCGCAGAAAGGGGATTGACATGATCAATAAAATACAGATCCGCGGTGCACGGGTCCACAATCTGAAGAATATTACTATTGATATCCCTCTGAATAAAATCGTCGGGATTGCCGGCGTATCTGGCTCCGGCAAATCCTCGCTTGCTCTCGGTGTATTGTATGCAGAAGGCTCCCGCCGATATCTGGACGCACTGTCGACTTATACCAGACGCAGAATGACCCAGGCTGCAAAAGCCCAGGTAGATGAGGCCCTTTATGTGCCGGCCGCTCTTGCTCTGCATCAGCGTCCCGGAATTCCCGGAATCCGCAGTACATTCGGCACAGGGACAGAACTTCTGAACAGCCTCCGGCTGATGTTTTCCCGGCTGGCAAGCCACAGGTGCCCAAACGGACATTATCAGGCTCCGACGCTGGCCGTAGCGGCTGAACATGAGCTGGTCTGCCCGGAGTGCGGCGCTCGATTCTATGCGCCGTCGGCAGAAGAGCTTGCTTTCAACAGTCAGGGGGCCTGCCGCACCTGTGACGGAACCGGCATGATCCGCACGGTAGATCTGACTTCTCTTGTGCCGGATGAATCTCTGACCATCGATCAAGGGGCTGTCGCTCCCTGGAATTCTCTGATGTGGTCACTGATGACAGATGTCTGCCGGGAAATGGGTGTGCGTACGGATGTACCCTTCCGTGAGCTGACAGATCGGGAGAAGGATATCGTCTATCATGGCCCGGCTGAAAAGAAACACATTTTCTATAAAGCAAAAAAGTCCAATCAGGCCGGTGAACTTGATTTTACTTACTATAATGCCGTATACACGGTTGAAAACGCTCTCGCGAAAGTGAAAGATGAAAAGGGCATGAAACGTGTAGAAAAATTTTTAAAAGAAGAGCCCTGTCCCGACTGCGGCGGCACCCGCTTGTCCGAAGCCGCAAGAGCGCCCAAGCTGCGCGGCATTTCCCTCGACGAAGCCTGCCGCATGACACTCCGCACACTTACAGAATGGGTTGCAGGAGTTCCCGCATCTCTGCCCGCAGAGATGCGTCCAATGGCAGAAAGTATCTGTGAGTCCTTTCAGACTTCAGCCAAACGACTGATGGATCTGGGGCTGGGGTATCTGACACTTGACAGAGCCTCCTCGACCCTTTCTACCGGCGAACGCCAGCGGATGCAGCTGGCCCGTGCAGTCCGCAACCGCACGACAGGGGTCCTCTATGTACTGGATGAGCCTTCGATTGGTCTGCATCCTTCCAATATTGTAGGGCTTACAAAGGTCATGAATGATTTGATTGCAGATGGGAACTCCGTCATCCTGGTAGACCACGATACACAGATTCTCTCCCAGGCAGACTGGATCATAGAGATGGGCCCTAGAGCCGGTGCTGACGGCGGCAGAGTAATCGCAGAAGGAACAGTCCAATCTATCACCGAAAATAAACACTCCAAGATCGGCCCCTATCTCGACGGCTCAGCACACATCCGTGCAAGACAACGCTCATCTGCGGATGAACTGTTTGCCAGCGGCAAAATCCATCTTTCCACAGCTTCTATCCACACCGTAAAACCGCTTGAAATCGATATTCCGAAAGGGAAACTAACGGCAGTAACCGGTGTGTCTGGATCGGGCAAGACAACGCTGGTCCTGGAAAGCCTTGTTCCCGGCCTGGAAGCTTCGATCCATGGTAAGCCTCTTCCCGCACATGTTCTTCACGCAGATGCGCAGGGCATCAGCCAGGTCAAACTAATCGACGCGGCCCCCATCGGCATCAATGTGCGCTCCACTGTGGCCACTTATGCAAACATTCATGATGAACTGCGGAAAATCTTCGCAAGAACGCCGGATGCGAAAGAGTACGGATATAAGGCAGGTGATTTCTCCTATAACACCGGTCGCCTGCGCTGTCCGGTCTGTGACGGAACAGGTGAAATCAGCCTGGATGTACAATTTCTGCCCAATGTAGATATCCCCTGTCCGGAATGCAGAGGAACAAGATATTCAAAAGAAGCATACAAAATCCGCTATACCGGGAAAGCCGGCACAAGTAAAAAGCGCCCTGCCGAAACTGCTTCCGGCTGCTCTCTGCCTGAGCTGATGGCCATGGATATCAACACTGCTCTAAACACATGTAAGGATCTGAAACTCGTGCGGCAGCGACTTCAGACTCTGAAAGATCTGGGGCTCGGATACTTGACGCTCGGCGAAGAGACACCCAGTTTGTCCGGCGGCGAGGCCCAGCGCCTCAAACTGGCAAGTGAGCTCGGAAAAACACAGTCTGACTCTGTCTTCATATTTGATGAACCCACAATCGGGCTTCATCCGCTGGACGTACGTACTCTGATCAGCGTGTTCCAGACACTCATAGAAAGCGGAGCCACCGTTATTGTCATTGAGCATGACCTGGATGTAATTCGAAATGCAGACTATATCATCGATATGGGGCCGGGCGGCGGCGAAGACGGCGGTCGCATCGTGGCGAAAGGATCCCCGGAAGAAATCCGGAAGGCACCCGAAAGTATAACCGGTAAATATCTGGAATAAGGCGGAGACTATGAACTCCATTCATGCCGCTGGAATGTCACAGTTTAGTCTAATCCTCCGCTGTAAACAACACCGGGGGCTTAGACTCTGCAACAGGTTTACATTCCACTTCAGGCAGTGCTAAGTGTATACTACTGATACACCAGTGCTGTCAAATCATCAAATATATGAGCCCGAGCTATAACTCGACTTTTTCTTTTGTATCATTGCTAGCGTCGGTGGGCAAGAGGCAATACGGTCGATGAAGAGACAAATTTAAGCCCCTTTAAGGCGTACTGAACGTACGCTGATTGAGGATAACGCTGAAAATCTCCGAAATCACGCGGTTTGAGGCGTGTTGTCCCTTGTACACTGACGCTAGCGTCGGTGTATTGTCAGTACGCTTTTCGTTCATTTCATATGAAATTATACGCACATTCCACTTCGGCTCTGCCGATATTTTGCTCTTTCTCCTCCGCTTAAGGCCTATAATGTCCGCTTTCCAGTCCATTGTGTCAATCATATGCTACTCACATACATTTCTTAATCCTATAATGGGGCCTTTATCCTCACAGCGAAAATCCATTTAATTGCTTTTACGTTTGTAACGAATTTTGCCATCTATACGCTTGATCTTATACGGACTAAAAAAGCAGCTCTTGCAATTAACAAATGTATTCCAACCTTCGCAAAAAGATCCAACTTCACTAGAATTACAGCAGGATCGCCAAAATCCAATACAATTCTTCCAACAGCTTTTGTTTTCATTAAATACAAATTAAAAGCTACCGTATCAATATCCTTTCTCTTATACTCAGATGATTGGCTCTCCCTACTATATTTCTCACTCCTTATGGGGCGACTCTTGACAAACATCTTCTTGTTGACGCTCACATCACGTTTCAATTCACGCCCCATGCGGGGCGACTCGTTGGTGTGCTGTAAAGGGCGGTTCATTGGAATTGTTTCAATCCACGCCCCATGCGGGGCGACTCCACTAATTCCGACAGGCTGGGAAAATATCAATAGTTTCAATCCACGCCCCATGCGGGGCGACTCACCGCTCCCCGACAAATAAATAATAACACATCTATAGTTTCAATCCACGCCCCATGCGGGGCGACTCCTCGTTCCCGCAGAAATATGTGACGGGTCTTTCGTTTCAATCCACGCCCCATGCGGGGCGACTCTGATGTGGGCGTCTCCGGACTGCACGTCACATTCAGTTTCAATCCACGCCCCATGCGGGGCGACTCATATGCAACTGGCACACTGGACTTGTAACAGACAGTTTCAATCCACGCCCCATGCGGGGCGACTCTATCATTCCCAAGCCCATGAAGGAGTGATGCAGAGTTTCAATCCACGCCCCATGCGGGGCGACTCAAGATAAACTCTTACAACATCGTATAGTTTGTCAGTTTCAATCCACGCCCCATGCGGGGCGACTCGATAAATGGGATAGGATTTTCCCTTTTCCTCATTGTTTCAATCCACGCCCCATGCGGGGCGACTCCCGGTACGTTTCAAGGTTATCTCTGAGACTGACGTTTCAATCCACGCCCCATGCGGGGCGACTCGACGGTCTGATACAGTTGTAATATATTCCTGCAGTTTCAATCCACGCCCCATGCGGGGCGACTCACTGGAGCGGCTCCACTTTCCTATCCAGGATACGGTGTTTCAATCCACGCCCCATGCGGGGCGACTCTCTCTGCCTATCCCAAAATTAACGCATGCTCTCTTGTTTCAATCCACGCCCCATGCGGGGCGACTCATAAGTAACTACGCTCTTATCTCCCTCCTCAACAGTTTCAATCCACGCCCCATGCGGGGCGACTCTCCTTCAGCCTTATTTATCTGTTGCTTATTAACTTCGTTTCAATCCACGCCCCATGCGGGGCGACTCACGATCGTAGAGACCCTGTTCTGCGACAGAGCTGTTTCAATCCACGCCCCATGCGGGGCGACTCTGCTTCTGATCTTGCAAGTGGATTTCATGTAATGGGTTTCAATCCACGCCCCATGCGGGGCGACTCAGAAATTCTACGGCGGCAGATAGTTTCTCAAATGTTTCAATCCACGCCCCATGCGGGGCGACTCCCTTAGCTGTCCATTAATATGTAACTCAAACTTCCCACACCAACATGGTGTGCTGAACCTTGAAAATTCAATATTTCAGCCAATAAAAAAGGCATAAATGCGACTCTTTTGGTATAATGGAGTTGTCCAAAAACCATCTTAC
>CASDTX010000034.1 GCA_949283695.1 uncultured Eubacteriales bacterium
GCTTGGAACTGTAACTGGATAGAAAGGTGCCGTCCGGATTGCGGACGGCCCATACACCGGCCATTACGGTGACAGCAAACTTAGCAGTTTAAAGACAACTCATGAGAGCAGCCTCGTGACAACTCATGAAATCAGCAACAGGCTGGTTGTCTCAGCAGGTGCCGGAAGCAACCACCGCAATCACTGTCCGAACTGTTTGTGCAGCATGCATGTGGATAATGAACCGGGAGACAGGGAAGCGGACTGCGGAAGCATCATGGACCCAGTTGCAGTATGGGTAAGGAAAAACGGAGAATGGGCGATTATTCATCGCTGCCGGCGCTGCGGACAGCTGAGTTCTAACCGTGTAGCAGCTGATGATAATCCGATGAAACTTATGTCCATTGCTATGAAGCCATTGTGTCTGCCGCCGTTCCCGATTGAGCGGATTGAGGAAATGACGGCGCTCATGGGCGGAGAAGGACGTATAGAGTAAACGGTTCGAAGAAGAGGGCCTGCTGAGAATTTAGATGAATGAGTACGGAAGAGGGAAGGAGGGATTGCAGATGGGGGTAAATGTTTTTATAGAAGGAATCCAGGGAATGGGGAAATCTACTTTGCAGCAGGCAATTTTTGCAGAGATGCCGGAGCTCCATATATGCCGGGAAGGAGATTATTCGCCCGTTGAGCTGGCCTGGTGCACCTGGATGACCGGGGAAGAATACCAGAGGATACTGCAGCAATTTGATAGCCTAAGCAAGGAAATTGTGGGGCATACGGTGCGGGAAGGGGATCATTATATTGTTTCTTACACCAGAATTCTCACGGATGTTCCACAATTTCATAAGGAATTGGAACGATTTGAAATCTATAACGGAAGAAAAAGCCTGCGTGAACTGGAGCAGATCATTCTGGCGAGATATGAGAGATTTGTTGGGACGGGGTATTTGTTTGAATGTGCGTTTCTGCAGAATATTGTGGAAGAGTTGATTTTATTCCAGCAGTTAAGTGACGATGAGATCGTGGCCTTTTATGACCGCTTGTATGCTGCAGTGTATAAGGAGGACTTCCTGCTTTTCTATTTGTACAGTGATAAGATCGAAGAGTGTACAAGGACGATTCAGAAGGAACGCTCAGATGCGCAGGGGAATCAACTATGGTACGATTTGATGCTGAAATATTTGATCCATTCACCATATGGAATTCGGCAGGGGTGTCAGGGATTTGAAGATCTGGTAAACCATTTCAGGCACAGGCAGCGTGTAGAGCTGCGTATTATCAATGAGGTGGTCAGGGAGCAGGCGGTCATTCTTCCGGCGAAAGAATGGAAGATTGAAGAAGTGCTCGAACGAATTCGGGCTTACAAGTGCAGGTAAATGAGAAGAACCATTTCGCAGGATTGTTATTGAATAGTACAGATTTTCGATAGAAATATCGGATGAAAGAGCTGTATAGTTATATAGAGAAACGAAAACAGCCGGGAGATGGAGTACATTCAATGAAAGATAAAAAGTTTTATAAAAAATTAGCTGCGCTGGTTCTTCCAATTACCTTTCAACAATTTATGCTGGCAGTTGTGAGTGCCTCTGACGCTTTCATGGTAGGAAGGATCGGTCAGGACCTGCTTTCTGCAGTATCGCTTGCGAGCCAGATTACGTTTGTTTATAATCTTTTCCTTGCGGCAATGACCATTGGCGCAAGCATTTTCGCCGCGCAGTATTGGGGGAAAGGGGACATCGATTCCGTAGAGAAGATTCTGGGCATTGTGCTAAGAATCTCGCTTACATTTTCAAGTGTCTTTTTTGCCGCGGCTGTGTTTTTCCCTGGCGGGCTTATGAGGATTTTCACAGCAGATGAGGTTTTGATCCATTATGGCATTGAGTATTTGAGAATTGTCGGTGTTTCTTATCTGATGTGCGGCATTTCGCAGATTTATCTCTGTATCATGAAGAACAGCGATCTGGCTGCGAAGAGTATGGTGATAGGTTCCGCGGCAGCAGGGCTAAATATTGTGCTGAATGCGGTGCTTATTTACGGCTTGTTTGGAATGGCACGCATGGAGGTCGCGGGAGCTGCGGCCGCGACGACGATTTCCAGAGCTGCCGAACTCGTGTGGGTTCTGGCGGAACATGGGAGAAAGGGCAGAGTTAAAATCCGAATCCCATATATATGGAAACCGGATCCGATGCTGAGGAAAGACTTCTGGCAGTATACCCTTCCGGTGTTGGGGAATGAGCTTGTCTGGGGCGGAGGGTTCACGATGTATTCCGTCATTATGGGACATCTTGGAACCGATGCTGTGGCGGCAAACTCCATTGCCAATATTGTGAAAAACTTGATCGCCAGTCTGGCAATGGGGATCGGGAACGGCGGGAGCATTATCGTCGGGAATGAACTGGGCGCAGGAAAGCTGGAAACGGCCAGAATCTATGGAAAGAAATTGTGTCATATTTCTATAATAAGCGGGATCTGCTCGGGCGTTCTGCTTATGATGATCAGCCCGGCCGTCATGATGGTGACAGAGCTCAGTCCCCGGGCGTCAGAATATCTGAAGTGGATGCTCCTGATGTGCACATACTATATGGTCGGGAAATATGTAAACGGAACAACGATCGGCGGTATTTTCTGTGGCGGAGGGGATTCCAAATTTGGATTTCTGTGTGATACGATCACGCTTTGGTGTTTTACCGTGCCGTTTGGCCTTTTGTCGGCATTTGTGTTTCAATGGCCGGTGCTTGCGGTGTATTTTATTGTGAATCTGGATGAGATCGTAAAACTGCCGGCAGTCTACAGGAGATTTAAGCAATATGTTTGGCTGAAAGATCTGACAAGGTGAAGATGATTCTTTAGGAAGTCCCCTTTTAAGGGATTGCGTATATAAAGGGTATCGCAGAATCAAATAAGGTGATTCTGCGATACCCTTTTTGGGCCGATTGGATATGCAGAAGTCAGCTTTCCTGAAGCTGGATCGGAGGAAACAGGTGCGCATAGGGAGTCAGGGAATTGCTTGCAGATATAAGCAGGCGTGTGTAGCGCTGAATTGCGTCATCTGTCATACTCAAAATGGAGCCAGAGATACTCAGGGCTCCTGCTACAACTCCTTTCACTGTTCTGATGGAGACAGCCACACATCGTACTCCTAAGGTTTCCTCCTCGTTGTCTACTGCATAACCTCTTTCTCGGCATTGTTTCAGTTCCAGCCGGAACTGATCCTTGTCGATAATAGTATTTGGTGTGAAAGCGCAGAAATCATTTTTTGCTATCATCCGTTCAGCCTCTTCTTCAGACATCTGGCTGAGCATGGCTTTCCCGGCGCTGGTACAGTGCATGGGAAGGGTCTTTCCGGCTATGGAATATGTGGTAAATCTTCTTGTAGGATACAGACATTCCAGATAGAGAAGCCGACTATTTATATAGCTGGTAAGATAAATATTTTCATTGCTGGCGGCCAGGAGTTCTTCCATGATGGGAATTGCATACCGGACAATCGGTATAGTGGAATGGAAGCAGTAGTTCAACTCCATGATTTTATAACCCAGAAGGTAGGTCTGGGAATTTTGCGATTTATATAAATAGCCGGCGCGTTCCAGGGTCCGGATCTGATTCAGAGTGGTACTTTTTGGAAGTTGGAGTTGACGACTTATATCAGACAGCGTCAGCTCAGGGTGCTCAATGGAAAAACAATCCAATATTCGCAGTGCTTTTTCCACAGAGGAAACCGTATTTTTCTGTTGTTCTTTCATAGAAATCCTCCATTATTTGATAAATGAACAGTTGGAATAATTTTCATATCTGCTAAAAATATGGCTATTTTAACTATAGAAGTTCAGGTTTTTAAAGTCAAGAAAAATATGAAAATAATATTGACATCCAAAAATATTTAATATATATTTAAACTAAATAAAGCATTACTGAATAATGTTCAGCGATACTGAACAAAAAGGAGGACGAAAAATGAAAAAAATGAAAAGGAAAATCTTATGCGGAATTCTTTGTGCCGGGTTGATTGCATCTGGGACAGGATGCTCGAAAACTGACGATGGCAGTTCTTCTGACAGTAGCGAGAAGAATTCCGCAGAAGAGCCGATTGTAATCACGATCGGGGTCAGTATCTCGGAGGACCAGACCGGATACCTTGCTTTGGAACGGCTGAAAGAGATTGTAGAGGAAGAATCCGGCGGGGCAATGGAAGTGGAGATCTACGGAAACAGTGTACTGGGAGGCGATACAGATATAGCCGATGCGGTGATTCAAGGGAATGTAACCATGGGAATGCCGACAGTTTCTTCCCTGGCTACCTATGCAAAAGAGCTCAACGTGCTGGATTCACCATTTCTATTTAGTTCTACAGATCAGGTATATGAGGTCCTTGATAGTGAGGTCGGACAGACGCTTTTAGATTCATTGAATGCAGCCGGACTGCAGGGGCTTTCATTTTGGGAGAATGGATTCCGATATTTGACTGCGAACAAGGAAATCCATTCTGTCGATGATCTGAAAAACCTGAAAATCCGGGTAATGGAGAACGAAATCCATCTGGCATTTTGGAAGGCACTCGGGGCGAACCCGTCTCCGCTGTCGTATTCCGAGTTGTATACTGCACTGCAGCAGGGGTCATTTGACGCAGAGGAGAACACACTGTCAAATATTCAAGGACAGAAATTCTACGAAGTACAGTCTTATGTGATCGGGACGAAGCATCTTTACAGTCCTTATTGCCTGTATACGAATCAGGAATTTTGGGAGTCACTCTCTGAGGAGAATCGACAGATTTTGACAGAGGCAATTGCAGCATGCAGGGATGAACAGCGGGAGATGTGTGCAGAAGAAGAGGAGACGATTCTGCAGTCTCTCGCAGACGAAGGATGCACGTATGTGGAATTGACAGAGGGTGAGCTTACAGAATTTAAACAAGGGCTAGATGAAATCTATGCACAGGTTGTGGAGATTGCGGGAGAAGAAATATCAAACGAGTTTTTCGCGGCAGCAGAAGCGGCGAAATAGCAAAGTACGGGAGGAAATGCTGTGAAGAAAAAGTTTCTGTATTTCATTAAAAATTTTGAGCTTGTGACAGCGGCGGCAATGCTGATGTTCATGTCATTTGTGATTATTCTGCAGGTGATTATGAGATTTGTTTTTCACAATTCACTGGCCTGGTCCGAGGAACTTGCAAGATATTTGTTCGTATGGATTACCTATCTTGGCACAAGCTATGCGGTTACTGCAGAAAAGCATATGAGAGTGGATGCATTTGTGAGTATATTTCCGAAAAAAATTCAGTTTTATCTGCATATTTTCTCGGATGTAGCCTGCCTGATTTTCTTCGGGATTGTTGCTTATTGCTCGCTCGGGCTGGTTACTACCTTTATGCAGACGGGGCAAATGGCAGCGTCGATAAAGATACCGACATGGATCTTATATGCGTCCGTACTGGCAGGAGCTATGTTGACAGCGGTCAGGCTGATTCAACATATGGTGAAACTGATCAGAAACAACAGGAGGTGAGAGAATGACGGCAGCTGTATTGTTTGGCTGTTTTGCACTTTTTATTATTCTTGATATTCCGATTGCAATTTCAATCGGACTTTCATCTGTAGTTACGATTGTGACATGTTCTGATTTACTGGACGTGTCCTATGTTGCCCAGGGGCTTGTAAACGGAGCCAACAGCTTTTCGCTGCTCGCGATTCCGCTGTTCTGCTTCGCAGGAGACATTATGGGAAAAGGGGGGATTTCCAAACGTCTGATCGCCTGCTTCAGCACCTTGTTCGGTAGAAAAACTGGGGGAATTGCGATCGTGACAGTTGTAGCTTGTATGTTTTTTGCTGCAATATCAGGTTCCGGTCCTGCTACTGTAGTTGCGATCGGCGGGATCACCATTCCTGCGATGGTTCAGCAAGGGTATGACCGAGGATTCGTAAGCGGCCTGACGGGACTTGCGGGCGCGATCGGGGTTATTATACCTCCGTCGATCCCCATGGTTGTATATGGAGTGACAGCGAATGTATCTGTCGGAAAGCTGTTTATGGGAGGCGTAGTGCCAGGCATTCTGATCGGTGTGGTTTTAGCTAGTTACAGTTACTTCTTTGCTAAGAAGAAATCCTATCACAACACGGAAACAGAAGCATTTTCCTGGAAGAAGGCCGGAAGAGTATTTTGGGAGGCAAAATGGTCACTTCTTGTTCCGGTTATCGTACTGGGAGGAATTTACGGCGGAATTTTTACGCCTACTGAGGCTGCGGCAGTTGCAGTAGGGTATGGACTGCTGATTGGCATCTTCGTATATAAAGAGTTTAAACTGACAGATTTATTTGAGTCTCTGCGAAGTTCGGTCAGCAGTACAGCAATTGTCATGTTTTTGATCGGGGCATCTTCTACATTTTCAAGAATCCTGACATTGGAAGGGATCCCCCAGAAGATCGCTGCTTTTATAACGGCGGATATTTCGAATAAGACGGTATTTTTGCTGCTGGTTGTAGTACTGCTTATGATAGCAGGATGTCTGATCGACTGTTCTTCAGCGATTATTATTCTCATTCCGCTGCTGCTGCCTGCAGTTACTGCATTTGGGATTGACCCGATTCATTTCGGAATTCTAACGATTGTAACATTGGGAATTGGATTTGTGACACCGCCTGTGGGGCCCAATTTATTTTTGGCTATGGGGATTGCGGACTGCTCGCTGAAAGATGCAGCCAAACAGACGATGCCTATGATAGGACTGACATTTGTAATTGCGCTTCTGGTTGCATTTATTCCACAGATATCGATATGGCTGCCCAACTTACTGCAATGAAAGGAGAAGAAGAATATGAAATTAATCAATTGTAAAGCATATGCGATCCAGGCTCCCGCGTCTCACAATGGACATGGAGGAGAGATATTTACCTTTTTGAAACTTGAGACAGATACAGGAATCGTAGGATGGGGAGAGTGTGCTGCTCAGGATGCATTTCAGGCAAACTGGAAGCCCTATATTTCTCTGGTGGAAGGACTGTTCGAGAAATTTGTCAAAGGGGAGGATGCGCTGGCCCGGGAGAAAATTATGAAGAAAATGTATGCCCGGTTTGCGGCGTTCCACTCAGACTTTATTGCGGCTTGTGTGTTCAGTGCATTTGATCTTGCCCTGTGGGATATCGCGGGTAAAGTCTGCGGACAGCCAGTGTATCAGCTGCTGGGAGGAAAATATCGGGAACGAATTCGTTCCTATACTTATATTTACACACAGCCAGACCTTCCAAATCCAGCTGGATGGAAGAACAAAGAGGTTCTTGTGCGCCATGCGAAGCGTTTTGTGGATATGGGATATGATGCAGTGAAGTTCGATCCCATTGCACCGGTTGACAGGCTGGGATATCCGGCTGCTCCGTGGGAGCTTAGTCTGTCAGAACTGGAGTATGCAGAGGAAGCAGTCGGGGCACTGCGGGATGCGGTTGGTCGGCGTGTAGATATTTTAATCGGGACTCACGGTCAGCTGACGACAGCATCGGCAATCCGTCTTGGGAAGATGTTGGAGAAGTATCAGATTCTGTGGTTTGAAGAGCCGGTGAATCCGGAGAATGCAAAAGAAATGGGCCGCGTGGCCAAAGCAGTTAATGTGCCTGTGGCGACCGGAGAAAGATTGGCGTTTACATACGATTTCCAGCGGCTTTTTGAAGAAGACGGATGTGCGATTGCACAGCCGGATCTTGGATCAGCAGGAGGAATAACAGAGTCGAAGAAGATCGCATCTATGGCTGAGCCGAAATATATTCAGATGGCACCACACTGCTGGGGAGGCCCGCTCATTTTGGCAGCTGCGATTCAATTGGACACATGTATCTCAAACTTTCTGATCCAGGAATGTATTGATGAGGGAAGTAAAGGATTCTTCGGAGAGATTTTGGACGAACCGTTTGAATGGCAGGATGGATATTTTAAAACATTAGAACGACCGGGACTTGGGGTAAATCTGGTTGAAGAGGCTATAGAGAAATATGCATTATAATACAGTGGATGGCAGATATGGAGAGAGTGGAATGAAAGCATTGGAATTCATAGAAGGAAGGGGAATTGTTCCGGTAATTAATATTGAAAAAAAGCAGCATGCGATTCCTCTTGCACAGGCGTTAATCGACGGTGGAATACCGTTGATTGAAGTTACATTAAGAAATGATACCTCTCTGGAATCGATCGCAAGTATACGAAAAGCATTTCCCCATATAACGATCGCGGCGGGAACAGTTCTGTCATCCGCTGCGGCAAAAGAGGCGGAAGCTGCCGGAGCTGATATTATTGTGACTCCGGGATTTCAGAGAAAGACCGTAGAGTATTGTTTAGAAGAAGGAATCCCCATTATCCCAGGATGTGTTACTGCGACAGAGATTGCAGAGGCAGCGGATATGGGCCTGAAGTGCCTGAAATTCTTCCCTGCCGAGCAGTCAGGGGGAGTAAAGGCACTGGAATTATTAGGTGGTCCATTTCCTGAGATGAAATTCATCCCGACAGGTGGACTTAACTTTCATAATCTGTCTGGCTATCTATCCTGTAGGAAAGTGATGGCATGCGGAGGAAGTTATATGGCGGATGCGGCTACGGTCAGAAAAGAGGAATGGGAAACCATAACGGCAAACTGCAGAAGGGCTGTCGAGATGTCTTTAGGATTTCAGCTGGCGCATATCGGAATTAATCACGCGGACGAAGAGGCGGCGGTGAGGACTGCGGAAGCATTTGGCAGGATTCTTAAGATACCGGTTGTTCAAAAGAATAGTTCCATATTTTCCGGCACATGGATAGAAAGTATGAAACAGATGTATATCGGAGAAAAGGGACATATCGGGATCCACACCCATTCCATTCTACGAACAATGAATTACCTTCAGGAGCTGGGGATTGCATTTCGCGAAGAAGGACGCAAATATGATAAATCAGGGAACTTAAGCTGCGTATATATGAAAGAAGAAATTGCTGGTTTTGGCATACATTTTATACAGTAGGAGGCAGACAGATGAAGAAAGTAATCGGACTTGGAGACTTGCTGGTTAGTTTCTCGCCGCCGGGATATCAGAGAATTATACAGGCGAATTCCTTTGACATTTCTTATACCGGAGCTGAGGCGAATGTTTGTGTCTCGCTGAGCTGTTTTGGCATTCCTGCCAGTTATGTTACCCGCCTGCCGGACAATGCCGTCGGGAAAGCCGCCGCTGCTATGCTGAATAAGTTCGGAGTATCAACAGAATATATTTGCTACGGAGGGAGCCGGATCGGTCTGCTTTATCTGGAAAAAGGAGCGTCGCAAAGGCCGTCGCGGGTGATTTATGACAGAAGTGGCTCTGCTATTTGCGAGGCTGGATCAGGTTTCTTTGACTGGGATTCTATCTATCAGGATGCTCAGTGGTTGCATTTTACCGGCATTACGCCGGCGCTGAGCAGCACAACACCGGAATTATGCCTGGAGGCATGCCGAAAAGCGAAGGAATATGGCCTGACGGTTAGCTGCGACTTGAATTACAGGAAGAAACTGTGGAGCACACAGAGAGCTCGACAGGTCATGGAAAAGCTGCTGCCGTATGTAGATGTTCTGATTGCCAATGAAGAAGATGCGGAAAAAGTACTTGGCCTGAAGCCTGGAGGAACGAATGTAGATACGGGAATTTTAAATATAGAAGGATATATGGATGTGGCCGAGCAGATTTCAAGAAACTATCACATTCCATATATAGCGACTACTCTGAGAAAAAGTATTTCTGCTTCTGACAATCAATGGTCGGCACTGCTGTACCATGATGGAAAAACATTTTTGTCAAAGGAATATCGCATTCATATTGTGAATCGGGTGGGCGGAGGCGACAGTTTTGCTGCCGGACTCATCTATGGCCTGCTTCAGCAGTTTGAAGATCAGAAGACAATAGAGTTTGCCGCCGCGGCTTCCTGCTTAAAGCACAGTATCGAATACGATTATAATCTGGTGACGGCAGAGGAAGTGATGGAACTGGTAAATGGAAGCGGGTCTGGCCGGGTACAGAGATAGCGGGAAGTATTGGGAGGACTTAGCGGGAGCCGCAAGGGCAGAAGTGTGTGAACGACGGAGATGCAGATTTATTTTTTTGCATTTTCACACGTTAAAGCATTGAAGAGCTGGAATTGTTGTGCTATACTATACCTGCATTTTATTCCGCGGGACTGATCTGCCAGACGCGGAGAGAGATTCGGGAGGAAACAGGATGGAAAGCAGAATTAACGGGCATACAAGACTCTATGCACTGATCGGCTCACCGGTAGGTCATTCCGGCTCACCGGCTATGTATAATTACAGCTTCGCGAAACTGGGAATTGACGCGGCGTATCTCGCGTTTGATATTCCGCTTGAGAAAACGAAAGATGCCATTGAAGCATTCCGTACACTGAATGCAGGCGGCTTTAATATAACGATGCCGAATAAAACAGCGACTGCCCAGCTGGTGGACCGGCTGTCTCCGGCAGCAGAGCTGGTAGGAGCATGCAATACTGTGGTAGTGGAAGAAGACGGCAGCATGACCGGACATATTACGGACGGAACCGGATTTATCCGCAATCTGAAAGAACACGGGGTTGAAGTGAAGGGACAGAAGCTCGTACTTCTGGGAACCGGCGGAGCGGCGACGGCGATTGCGGTGCAGGCAGCCCTGGACGGTGCCAGTGAGATCGCGATCTTCAACCGTAAGGATGAGTTCTATGCCAACGGAGAGAAAACGGTGGAGAAGATCCGGAAGGCCGTGCCTTCGATCGCAAAAGTCAGCATTGAAGATCTGGATCAGACAGAGCTTCTGGGACAGGTGATCGCAGAGAGCGATATTCTGGTCAACGCGACACGCGCGGGAATGAGCCCGCTGGAGAACGTCCTTCCCGTGCCGGCAGAATTCCTGCGCAAGGACCTGGCTGTGGCGGACGTGGTATATAATCCGCGGGAGACGCTGCTTCTGAAAAAGGCCAAAGAGGCTGGGTGCCGCGCAGCAGTGGGCGGAATTGGAATGCTTCTGTGGCAGGGGGCAGCTGCGTTTGAACTGTACACAGGACAGGAGATGCCCGTTCAGGAAGTAATGGAGAGGTTCTTCTCATGAGACGCAGATCAACGAACAATCTTCTTCTGGCGCTGACCGCTTTTATCTGGGGCAGCGCCTTTGTTGCGCAGAGCATGGGCATGGATTATCTGGGACCGTTCACGTTCAATTCGATCCGGAGCCTGATGGGCGGACTTGTACTGATTCCCGTCATCTTCCTTATGAGGAAAGGAAAGAAACCGGCACATACCAGACAAGAGAAAAAGACCCTGGTCATCGGCGGTATCTGCTGCGGAATTGCGCTGGCTGTGGGAAGCTCGCTGCAGCAGATCGGCCTGGTATACACCAGCGCGGGAAAAGCAGGCTTCATCACGGCACTGTATATCCTTCTGGTTCCGCTGCTGGGGATTCCCCTTGGGAAACGGGCCGGCCTGCGGGTGTGGATCAATGCTGCGCTGGCTATGGCGGGCATGTATTTTCTCTGTATTACAGATGGATTCTCCATATCAAAGGGAGATTTTTTCGTGCTTTTGTGTGCCGGGGCATTCTCTGTTCATATTCTGGTGATTGATTATTTCGCACCGAAAGTGGATGGGGTAAGTCTGTCGTGTATTCAGTTCTTTGTATGCGGGATTCTGTGTGCGGTTCCGGCAATGGTCTCAGAGCAGCCGCAGCTCCGCTGGATCCTTGCGGCGTGGATGCCGCTGGTCTATGCCGGAGTTCTGTCCTGCGGCGTGGCCTATACGCTTCAGGTGATCGCCCAGAAGAATACGGATCCGGCTGTGGCGTCCCTGATTCTCAGTCTGGAATCCGTGTTTTCTGTGATCACGGGCTGGATCGTTCTTGGTGAGCGGCTGTCTGGGCGGGAATTGTTCGGATGTGGACTTGTATTTGCGGCAGTGATTCTGTCACAGATTCCATCGCCGGATAATCGCAAGGGAACAGAGGCAGTGCGCCGCTGATGGCTCAATAAACAGAACAGAGGGCCGCTGCTTCCTGGAACAGAGATTCTGCAGCCAGGAGGCAGCGGCCCTTGGTGTTGGTTTTCGTCAGAAGAGGCCCGGATCCTGCAGGCGGGATACGATCTCAGGGAACTCCATAGCATGGGAGGCCTTGACCAGGATGGTATCCCCCTTCTTAAGGAGCTGCCCGGCTTCTGAGAAGAAAGCCTCTTTTGTATCAAAGCAGATCAGTCTGCCTTCGGTTTCTGCGGCAGAGACGGACTGGCGTATGGTTTCTGCAGCTTTGCTCATGGACGCTCCGATGCAGAGAACAAGGTGGATTCCGGTGTCCAGCGCATGACGAATGACTTCTTCGTGCATGTGCAGACTGTTTTCTCCAAGCTCGCCCATGTCGCCTAAGACAGCCGCTGTCCGTGTGTCTGCATAAGAGAGAACGTCCAGTGAGGCTTTCATGGACACGGGATTCGCGTTGTAGCAGTCGTCAATGATCGTGCAGCGGCCGGTCTCGATCAGGTGATTCCGTCCGGCAATGGGGACATTGGCCTCGATTCCGGCGGCGATCTCCTCATCCGTCATTCCCAGCGCGTACCCCACAGCCGCTCCGGCCAGGGCATTGTGTACCATATGTGCGCCGGGAATATTGATGTGGGCGTGGAAACGGGAGCCAGGAGTGACAAATTCGGCGTCCGTGCCTTTTAATCCGCGGCTTTCTGCCTGCTCGGCATGAAACGGACAGGTGCTGTCCAGGCCGAAATAGACAGGGGCGATCCCGTTCTCGGGAACGAATCCCCTCAGCTTATCATCATCTCCGTTTAGGATGATCGTGCCGGCCGGATTCATATAGGCAAACATTTCTGTTTTGGCTTTCAGAATGCCGTCTCGGGTGCCCAGATTTTCCAGATGGGCAACGCCGATGTTCGTGATCACGCAGAGATCGGGGCGGGCAATTTTCGCCAGCCGCGACATCTCTCCGAAGTGGCTGATTCCCATTTCCAGAACCGCAACTTCGTGATCTTCCCGGATCTGAAATACCGTCAGAGGCAGTCCGATCTCATTATTGAAGTTGCCCTCTGTCTTAAGAACCCGGTATCTCTGTGAGAGGACGGAGGCGATCATTTCTTTCGTGCTTGTCTTGCCTACGCTTCCGGAGATGCCGACTACCTTGATATCCAGGGAACGGCGGTAGTGTTCTGCAATATCTTTTAACGCTTGCTCGCAGGAACGGACGCGAATGTAAGGATAGGGGACGTCGCCCAGATCCTGTTCCGATACAGAACAGAGTGCTCCTTTCTCCATAACCTGGGGGATGAAGGAGTGACCGTCCACACGTGCTCCTTTGATGGCAATGAAGAGGCTGTCTTTCTCTGCTTTGCGGCTGTCAATGACCACACTGCTGACTTCCCTTGAAGAGAGCGCGGCATCCCCGTAATAGGTGCCGCCGCAGGCAGCCGCGATCTCCTGTAATGACATATGTTTCATATCATGGATTCCCTTTCTGTTGAATTCATATTCGGCGTGACAAGAGCAGCTGGACCCGTGTCACAGAAGAAACGGGCATCCGTGCCGGATGCCCGAAATAGGTCCGTTAAGCGGAATATCTGGCTTCGATGGATTTCTGGATGATCATCTCGCACAGATCCCCGTACTCGATTCCCACAGCTTTGGCCTCTTTGGGCATCAGGCTGGCAGCGGTCATGCCGGGCAGCGTGTTCATTTCCAGGCAGTACAGGTTCCCTGCTTCATCCAGGAGGAAGTCTGCACGGCTGTAGACATTCAGCTTCAGTGCATGGTAGGCTTTCACTGTGAGTTCCATCATGCGGGCTTCGATCTCTTTCGGGATATCTGCGGGACAGACTTCCTCTGTGGCGCCGTCCTGATACTTATTCGCATAGTCGAAGAACCCGGTCTTGGGGATGATCTCAATGGGCGGAAGTGCCTGCCCGTCAATGATGCCGCAGGCGAATTCCCGGCCTTTGATGTATGCCTCAACGATGACCTCATCTTCGTAGCGGAAGGATTTCTTAAGTGCTTCTTCATACTCACTTTCGGTGGTTACAATATACACGCCGATGCTGGAGCCGCCGGAGCAGGGCTTAATGACTGCCGGAAGTGACAGGCCGGCAGCTGTGAGAGAGTGATCCTTGCTGTCCTTGTGCAGGCAGACACCCGCGGGGGTATCAACGCCTGCCTGGAGGAAGATCTGCTTGGTAAATCCTTTGTCCATGGCCACGGCGCAGCCGAGAGAGTCCGGGCCTGTGTACCGAATGCCCAGCAGGTCGAAGGTGGCCTGAAGCTTCCCGTTCTCTCCTTCGCCTCCGTGCAGGCCGAGGAAGGTGATGTCTGCCATCCGGCAGAGCTCGATGACATTAGGGCCCAGGAAGCAGTCAGACTGATCCGGACGGGATGCCTTGACCGCGGCAAGATCCGGTTCCTCGGTTCCGATATTTCCGGCGATTTCAAGACCGTGTCCGGGGAGGGTGAATACTTCCTCCAGGTTCTCCGGCGCGTTCTCAAGGCCCAGGAACACATCCAGCAGGAATGCGTCGTGTCCTTTCTCAATCAGCGTTCTGCAGATGCCGGCGGCGGAAGCAAGAGAAACATCGCGCTCTGTGCTTAGGCCCCCTGCCAGTACTATAATTTTCATAATCACTTATACTCCTTTTTATCTGGTTTCCGGACAGACCGGGCTGCCCTCATAGATTTCTTATGCGGCAGACCGGACTGCCGGCTTTCGATTATTATCGGTTTTCGGTCAGATATGCACACGGTTCAGCAGCTCTGTCTTGGTGTCATAGAGCTTCTGTGACAGATCTACGTATACCTTATGCGGGTTGAAGAGACGTTTGGTCTCATCCCACAGCGTTTCCTTTTCCTGACGGCAGAATTCTGCGATTTCTTTGACAGAAGGAGACTGGTATTTACATTCGCCCCGGATAAAGATGGGTTTCAGAATCTCCTTCATTGTATAGGTGCCGCCTTCCAGGCGGGTCTTTTTCCACGTGGCATTCGGGTCGAAGAGAAGGAGGTCTTTGGATGTATCCCATTCCTCTCCCACGAAGCAGATCAGATCTGCGCGCATCTTTCCGGTCTCCTTGTCGTAGATCCGGTAGATGGTCTTATTCCCGGGATTGGTGATCTTCTCGATATTCTCGGAGATCTTGATCTTGGGAACGAATTCGCCTTCTTCATTCTGGATTGCAGCCAGCTTATACACGCCGCCGAAGGACGGACAGTCTTTGGACGTGATCAGGTTCGTGCCCACTCCCCAGGAAGTAATGGCTGCACCCTGGATCATCAGGTCGTTGATCAGGAACTCGTCCAGGTCATTGGACGCCGCGATGACGGCATCCGGGAAACCGGCCTCATCCAGCATCTTGCGGGCCTTTTTAGACAGGTATGCAAGGTCTCCGGAGTCCAGGCGGATCCCATAACTCTTGGGATGGATCCCTGCCTCCCGCATCTCCCGGAACACGCGGATGGCGTTGGGAACACCGGATTTCAGCGTGTCATAGGTATCCACCAGAAGTGTACATGCGTTGGGATAGAGACGGGCGTATTCTTTGAATGCAGTGTACTCGTCCTTAAAGCTCATAATCCAGCTGTGCGCGTGGGTTCCGAGAACCGGGACATCGAACAGCTCACCGGCCAGTACATTGGAGGTCCCCACACATCCGCCGATCATGGCTGCCCTTGCGCCGTAGAGTCCCGCGTCCGGGCCCTGAGCCCGCCGGAGACCGAACTCCATGACTCCATTGCCCTTTGCCGCGTAGACGACACGGGAAGCCTTGGTCGCGATCAGACATTGATGGTTGATAATGGTCAGGATCGCTGTCTCTACCAGCTGGGCTTCCATAATCGGCGCCACGACTTTAATCAGGGGCTCTCGCGGGAAGATCACGCTTCCCTCAGGGATCGCGTAGATATCCCCGCTGAAATGAAAGCCGCTCAGATAGTGAAGAAAATCTTCACTGAAAATCCCAAGTCCCCGCAGATAATCCACGTCATCATAAGAAAAGTTCAGATTCTTGATGTAGTCGATGACCTGTTCAAGACCGGCCATGATCGAATAGCCGCCCTTGTTCGGATTTTCACGGAAAAACATGTCGAAAATAACGGTTTCGTTTTCCTGTGTCTCAAAATAACCCTGCATCATCGTCAGTTCATACAGATCCGTGAGCAGAGTGAGATTTTGTGCGCTCATGTTTTTTCCCTCTTTTCATTTGCTGGCAGCGCCGTGATAAGCAGCGTCTGCCGTAATTCATGACGGCAGGAAGCACGCCGGGCGCGCTTCCTGTCCGTTTTTCTTTTCGATTATAGCATAAGACGGGGAAAAGTAAAAGAATGCCTTTGTGTTTTACACAAGCTCAGCATTTTTATGAATGGTTTCACGGATGATATTTTCTACATAATCACCGATATGTTTTTTCGTATCTTTATCCAGCTGATCCGGATAGATGGGCTTGCCGTACTCGATCACCACATGCGTCTTCTTTATTTTGGGGAAATGGTTTTCAAATAGTTCCGCGGTATTATTCATGGAGACGGGGATAATCGCACATCCGCTCTTGGTCGCGATCTTGAACGCGCCGTCCTTAAAGGGAAGCATGGTCAGTTCCTCACCGCTGTTCCTGGTCCCTTCCGGGAAGATGCAGATGGAGATTCCGTTTTTAATATAATCGATGGCGGTGAGAATCGTTTTTAATCCCTGCTTGGGATCCTTGCGGTCCAGAAAGAGACAGTATAAACGGCGCATCCAGGTGGTTAGTGTGAGATAACGCTCCATCTCTTTTTTGGCCACATAGCCGGTCAGCCTTTTGCAGCGGCTGTAAGTCAGCAGAATGTCAAAATAGCTGCGGTGGTTCCCGATGTACAGGACGGGCTCATCGGGAATATGTTCTTCGCCGATAACCGTTGTTTTCACACCGGTTATTTTCAGGATGAGTTTGAAAGCCCACTGGACCATGCGCAGGGAGCTGATATCCCGCGCGTAAGGATTGAATTTTCCGATGATCCATTCGACAAGGAGTACCGGAATGGTGAGAATCAGATATAACACCAGGAAGATTACGATACAGATGAATCGAAACATGATAAAGTCCTCATTTTCTTTCTTAAATTTTCTGAACAGTATAATCGAGCGCCGCTGTCTTCGATCGTCCGGCATATGGAGAAGACAGGGCGCGCATCTGCATCAATTATACTGCCGAGTCCCGCAAAATACAAGAAAAATGAACGTGAATAAAAAAACATAACATTTAACACAAAAAAGTAGTATTTTAAAAATTTTGTTTTCCGATAAAATGATGTATATCAAAGATGAACGTGCACATTCATAATAAAAAAGAAAGCAGGTGTAAAGTATTATGAAAAAGAAATTTGCAAGACTGACGGCAGTATCTATGGCAGTCATTCTGGGAGCAAGTCTTGCAGGATGCGGGAGCTCAGGCGGAAACGAAGACAGCGAAGGAAGTTCTGGCGGAAGCGGCGAGAAGGTATCGATTGTCCTTGCCACAAACTGGGGGGAAGGGGATGCGAAGTACGATTATTTTTATCCGCTTTTTGAGAAATTCCAGGAAGAGCATAAGGATACCATCGATCTTACCCTTCAGACATACAGCGCGGAAGACTACAAGACGAAGATTAAGACCCAGACAGCTTCCGGGGATCTGCCGGATGTGTTTACCTACTGGGGCGGCGGACTGATGAAGGATATGGTTGATGCCGGACTGCTGCTGAATGTGGACGACTATTTTGCGGACAGTGAGAATGTGAAGCGGGAAGACTTTGAGGAAAGCTCCTTCCAGTACTATATTTCCGGCGACGGCAATGCCTATGGAATCCCGCTGGAATCGACAAGGGGCGTGCTGCTGGCCAACAAAGATCTGTTCGAGAAGTATAACCTGGAATATCCGGAGACGTATGAAGAGCTGGTTCAGGTATCGGAGGTATTTCAGGAAAACGATATTATCCCGATGGCAATCGGAAGCAATGGAGGACAGCCGTCAGAATTCTTCTACAGCGAGTTGTACAACCAGTATGAAGGCGGCGAGGAAGAGATCGCTTCTCTTGCGGCAGGAGGGAACTTTGATACGGAGAATGCGGTGAAGGTGGCGGAAGTGATTACAGATATGATCGACAAAGGCATGTTCCCCGCCGACACCATGGCGAACGGCGGATGGACAGGCAGTCTTCAGCTGTACACAGATCAGAAAGCGGCGATGACCTATACGTATCCGTGGAACTATGAGTTCATTCCGGATGAGATCCAGGAGGCTACAGAGATCATCCCGATTCCGCAGATGCCGGATTCCACCGTAGACTCATCAACGATTATGGCCGGATTTACAGTCTACGGTTTTGTGATTAACAAGGAGTCATTTGAGGATTCGCAGAAGCATGACGCGGTTCTGGAAGTCTGCGACTTCCTGGCCTCGGATGAACTGACCCAGTCCCTGACAGAGAGCGGAATGATCCCGTGCAAGAATGTTGAGATGGCGGCGGAAGACCAGAAGCTGATCATGCAGAAGACCATTGATTATGCAGAGGATAAGAAGCTGGTGCAGGTGCATTATACGACAATGCCCAGTGCGGATGCGATCACGATGATGGATTCCAGTCTGGATGAACTGTTCATTAAGGCAGTGACCCCGGAAGAATTCGCACAGAAGGTACAGAGCGTGCTGGATAAATAAAACCAGGCGGATGATGCCGTGGCAGCATGATCCGGTCTGAGACGGTGCCGTACACGGGAGGCTGCTCCTGGTGCGGCACCTGCCTTTTTCAAGCGAATCAATTGAGACAGGAGGAATCTATTTATGAAGAAAAAGAAAGGAACGCCGGTTGTGATCGCATTCCTTCTGCCCGTATTTGTGATCTATACGGCATTTCTGTTCGTGCCGCTGGTTCAGACTGCGTTCTACAGCCTGACAGAATGGAACGGAATCACGGAGAAAGTATTTGTGGGCATCAAGAATTATACAGATCTGTTCCAGAATTCGGACTATTGGATGGTCTTCTGGAATACGATTCAGCTGGTGGTGATCACCCTTCTGATTCAGATCCCTGTGGGCGTGCTGCTGGCCTATCTGCTGTATTCGAAAACCAGGGGAATGAAGGTCTACCGGACCATATTTTTCCTTCCGGTGGTCATCGCGCCGGTCGCTATTTCTCTGATGTTTTCTTTGTTTTATAACAGTGAGATCGGAGTATTTAACAAGATTCTCGAGATGATCGGCCTGGGTGCCTTTCAGACGAACTGGCTGTCTGATACGAATACCCTTCTTTATGCGGTAATGGCGCCCCAGGTATGGCAGTATATCGGGCTCTATGTGACCATCTTCCTGGGGGCGCTTCAGTCCGTCCCGCGGGAGCTGATTGAGAGTGCGGAGATCGACGGAGCAGGCAGAGTGAGGATCTTATTCCATGTGGTTCTGCCGCAGACAGTGAACTTTACCAATATCTGCATCATTCTGTGCATCACCGGTTCTCTGAAAGCATTCGAACACTCCTGGATTATGACGGGAGGCGGACCGGGCGTGCGATCGTCGTACTTGGGTGTTTATATGTACAAAACAGCATTCGTAAATTCAGATTTCGGCACGGGCAGCGCCATCACGATGACCATTGTCGCCTTATCTCTGGTGATTACGATGATTGTAAACGCGGTATTTTCCCGCAAAGTTGAAAACTGATCGGAGGCGTGCAGATGATGAAAATATTCAAGAAACCCCTGAAAAGTATCGTGGCTTCCGCGGTGAAGTATGTGGTTCTGACGATCAGCGCCGTTGTATGTCTCTATCCGTTTATCTGGGTAGTGCTCTCGTCGCTGAAGGATAATAGTGAGATCTACGGGAAGCCGTTCTCGCTCCCGGAAGCGCCGAAGTTTGAGAATTATGCGAAGGCGTGGAGCGGAGCAGATGTGGCGCGGAATTTTGTGAATAGTATGCTGGTGTGTATCTCCACACTGATCATCCTCATTATCATCACCTCCATGGCCAGCTATATCCTGACCAGAGTCAGAAAGTCCAAGATTCTGGACCTGTACTTTTCTCTTGGGATTATGATCCCGATTCATGCGCTTTTGATTCCGTCCGTGCTGATTTTTAAACATCTGCATCTGACGGATAACCTGCTGAGCCTGGTGATTATGTATACGGCTGTAAATATCTCCTTCAGCATGTTTATTATGAACGGGTTTATGAAGAATATACCAGCAGAACTGGACGAGGCCGCCACCATAGACGGCTGCGGGAAGGCGCAGATCTTCTGGTACGTGATCCTGCCGGTGGCGAAGCCGGGGATCGCGACAGTGGCCACGCTGGCCTTCCTGAACTGCTGGAATGACTTGCTGATGGGGCTGGTGCTGATCTCATCCCCGGAGAAGAAGACGCTGTCGCTGGCGATCTCGGCGCTGAAAGGATCCTATGCCACGCAGTACGGGCTGCTGTGCGCCGGATTTGTAATCTCAATTATCCCTGCGGTCATAATGTATCTTCTGTTCCAGAAACAGGTGGTGGCCGGAATGACAGCAGGCGCGGTGAAAGGATGAGCTTATGGTTGAATTCGGAAAGAACGGTATTATCATTGACGGAAACGAAATTCCCTTTTACAGTGGATCGGTTCATTACTGGAGATCTGCGAGGAAAGACTGGGGGAAAATATTGGATCACACAAAGGCGCTGGGATTTGATATTATTGAGACGTATCTTCCCTGGCGTGTCCATGAGCCGGAGGAAGGACGGTATGATTTCGGAGAAACGGATGAACGGAAAGATGTGAACGCCTTCCTTGAACTGTGCCGGGAGAAAGATCTGTGGGTGATTGTAAGGCCAGGGCCGCATATCAACTCGGAAATGACCTGTTTCGGGTACCCGGACTGGATCCTGGCGGATCCGGAGATTCAGGCCAGAACGCCGGGCGGAACGCCTGTTGTCTATCCTCATGTGGCGCAGCCGTTCGCCATCCCTTCTTATGCCAGCTGCAGGCTGTTTGAGAAGACGGAGGAATATTTTCATGCGCTCACCCCTCTGCTGAGAAAGCACAGGTACCCTTACGGGAAGATCATCGCAATTCAGGCAGAGAATGAAACCTGCTATTTTTTCCGTGACAGGCCTTATGTAATGGATTATTCGAAGGATTCCATCCTCTTGTATCAGAAGATGCTGGAAGAGAAGTACGGGAAACCGGAGGCGCTGGCGGAGGCTTATGGAGTACCGGCCGGGGAGTTCCGCTCTGTGATGCCGCCTAAGAAATATGATGAGAACGCGGGATACGGTCTGGAATACTACTATGACTGGGCGGAGTACAAGGAGTATCAGATCTTATATGCTCTGGAACGGATGGCAGACATGATCGGGAAGATGGAGCTTGAGATTCCTGTGTTTCATAATTGTGCTTATCAGACGTACACCCCGGTCTCTGTGCAGAGAATCGAGCAGATTCCCGGCATCAGCGTGGCCGGTATTGACGCCTATCCGGAACCGGGTGACACAGACATGCTGAAGCACCGGGTCCGCTATCTTGCGGGCAGCAGCCGGCTTCCGTTTATCCCGGAGTTCGGGTCGGGATCCTGGTTTGACCGGGGAGAGGTGCTGACGGCAGAGGAGGAAGAATTCGGGTATCTGTACGCATTTATGAATGGAATGAAGGCTGTGAATTTCTACATGCTGGCCGAGAGAGACCGGTGGACCGGCTGTCCTCTGACGAACGACGGAAGCGTGCGGCGGGAGTACGGAGCGCTTTTTGAACGGATGACAGCGATGCTGAAACGGGAGAGAGTGTATTGTTATACCCGCAGGCCGCAGGCGCTGATCCTGAAGAACTATGATATGGGAAGGCTGAAATCCTGCCTTTCCGGGCTGGATCCGAATACGCTGTCTGCGAATATTCTGGTGAAAGGACCGGATATCCCCTGGCAGCTGTTCGCGAAAGAAGGGCCGGAAGGGACGGAGGTTGACCGGGCAGAGGATTCCTATGAAGAGGAGTGGATTCTCCGCATTTCCGGCCTGCTGGATTCCCTGCAGATTGAATACGATATTTCCGACTGCTATATCGACAGAGCGAACATGCAGCAATATTCTTATGTGTTCGCGTCTTCCTACCAGCAGATGGACAGGGAATATCAGGAACTGCTGGCAGATTACGCCCGGGGAGCGGGGCATCAGCTCTGGATCGGTCCGACGATGCCGGAAGAAGACCGCAGAGGCCGGTCCTGTCTGATCCTGAAAGAAGCGGCGGAAGCCGGGGCAGCCGTTGCCTGTGCGGAGGAGATCGGCGCTGACGATCTCTATCCGCTTCAGGAATGGGCTGTATACCGGACTGACAGCAGGCATATGGAGCTGTCGGTGCATTCCTGCGAGGAAGAGCACGCGGACATTCTCTGGCTTGCAAACAGATGGCATGAGGCGGCAGAAGCGAAAATAGAATTCAGCGGCAGCCGGAGATTCCGGGGCATCTGGAACAGTCATAATATAGAAGGAACAGGCAGCATTACCGTGCGCATGCCGCCGTATACAGTTGCCGCGTGGAAAGTGGAGGGACAGGGTGATGATTGACAGGAATTTTGCGACAGAGAATCTGGATCCGGTGATGTGGAACAGGCTTGGGGCAATCCTGGACCTTCTTGCTCCGGAACCAAGGGTCCTCCATGTGCTGAGGACAGAGAAAGGATTTCGCACTGTTATGAACCAGCGGCTGCGGGTGATAGCAGAAGCGGAGGCAGAGCGTGCAGGCGGATGGGAGGCACTGTTTCCGGAAGCGGACGAAATCCGCATTTATACCTGTGACACAGCAGAGGCGTTTCTCAGCGAGATCCAGCAGGCAGACGTATTTGATACGGATACACAGCATTATATGAAGGAAGTGTACCGCAGTCTGGAAGAACGGGTGGAAGTTTATAGGGTGCGAAAGCAGAGAAACGTACTGTGGAAGCTCCTGGAATGGTGGGGAAGGCAGGACGGAATCTGCAATCTCGGGATCACAAAAGACGGCGCGCTGTACTTTCAGTGCATCCTGGAATTCAGGCATGGAAGCCTGGTGCGCGCAACAACTTCTGACAGGTATGAAAAAGATGTTTATAACTGGGAGAAAATATGTGAGAATGTAGAAAGAGAATTTCCCGGGAACGTCCGCCATTTCATCTGTACGCTGGAGGAACTGGAGCGGAAATTCGCCGGGAAAACAGCCTGATGACAGTAAACAGCCGGAGGAGCCCCATGAAGAGAAAATGGAAGTTCAGAAGATTATCCATCAAAATACAGGTTATGATCGCAATTATGACAGTTCTGATGATCTCCAGCATTGTTCTTCTGGCGGTTTTCTACCGGAATCTGAAAGGATTCTATACGGAGCGGGTCCGGAGTGTACAGCGCAATAATATGGAGACTCTTGTGAATGATCTGGAAGATCTGGTGAAGCAATGCGATACCATATCGGAGCAGATCCTGGGAGTTGTTGTGTTCCAGGGGGAGCTGGAAGATTATTCGTCGAAGACCCCGTATGAGAAGCTGGAGGTCACGCGAACCATCACCTCTCAGCTGACGAACATCAAGATATCCAACCGGCTGGTGGAAAATATTTATCTGCTGACTTTTGACGGAGATGGGTTCTCTACGAATGGAAATTGGGCAAAAACGCTTTTCGTGGAATCCCTGCCGGTGATTCCGGATATGAATCAGCTGGGTGAGAAACTGGTACTGCCCCCGCGCAAGGCGGTCTATGGATATATCAGCAGAACCAGCACGCCGGTAATGATCAGTTTCCTGACTTATCTGAACCGATTTACCGAAAGTAAAGCAATCGGGCTGGTTCAGGTGGATATGAATTATTACCGGATAGAGGAAACTGTGGAAAATGTAGCCGCGGGAGAAGGCGACTTTTCCTTTATCGTGGATGAGAATGGGATGCTCATCTATGCTCCGGAGAAAGAACTGGCCGGAGAACCGGCGCAGAGCATCAATTACAGGGGATTCAATCTGGGGGAACTGGCACAGAAGGAGAATCTGTACGCTGCGGACAATTATACGCTGCGGACAGCCCAGATCGGGGGCAGCAGCTGGAGGCTGGTTCAGATGAACAGCGATGCGGCTCTGAACGAAGAACTCAGAAAAGCGGCGGGAACCTGGATGATCGGGCTGGTGATTTATCTCCTGTGTTCGGCGGGAGTATCTGTCAGCATTGCCAAAGGGCTGACAAGGCCGATTACGAATCTGATCAGCAGTATGAAAGACGTGGGACATGGGAATTTCCGGATTTCGATAAGCCGTCCGGACAGCAGAGAGCTGGCGGAGCTGACGGACAGCTTTCAGAGAATGGTTCTCGAGATTGATCATCTGATGAAAGCGAATATCCAGAAAGAACACGAGAAGACGGCCATGCAGATGCAGGCCTTGAATGCACAGATTAATTCCCATTTTCTCTATAACACGCTGAATACCATCAAATGGCAGGCAATCAAAAACGGACAGTCCGAGATCGCAAGATCGGTTGTGGCGCTCAGCGAGATCCTGGAATACAGCTGTAAGAATACAGAGGGGATGGTTCCGCTTCCGGAAGAATTCCGGTTCGTCAATGATTATGCGCTCCTCCAGAATATGCGGTACCGCAAGGCGGTCCGGCTGGAATATGAGACCCGGGGAACAGCGGAGAACTGCCTGGTGCTGAAAATGCTTCTTCAGCCGCTGGTGGAGAATGCATTCATGCATGCATTCGGCGCAGAGACGCGGGATAATGTGATTCGGATTGTGTGTGCGGCAGAGGAAGGGCTGCTGACCATTGTTGTGGAGGATAATGGGCAGGGATTTACGTTCCGCGGGATGGACCAGCTGACAGGAATCGGACTGAATAACATCCTGCAGAGAATGAAACTGAATTATGGCCAGAACTGTAGTCTGGAGATCAACAGCGAGAGTGGAACGGGTACAGCAGTAACTGTCAGGATTCCGGCGACATACGAGGAAGGTGAAGAAGATTGAGGATACTGATTGTTGACGATGAAGTGTTTGCCAGAGATGCGGTCTTGGAAAGTGTAGAGTGGTGGAAATACGGACTGGAAGCAGTCGGTGCATCGTCCGGGGAAGAGGCACTGAAGATCATGCTGGACAGTCCGGTTCAGATCTTGATGACAGACATTAAAATGCCGGGAATGGACGGACTTCGCCTGATTGAGGAGGTGCGCAGAAGAAATATGGACCCGGGGATGATCGTGCTGAGCAGTTTCAATGAGTTCGAGCTGGTGCGCAGCGCCATGAGGCTGGGAGCAGAAGATTATCTTTTCAAGCCTACCATGATGCCGGAAGATATCCTTGATGCGGTCCTGAAAGTAAAGAAGCGATATGAGGAGCGGAAGAAGGGCACGTCAGGACGGGAGCACGCGGACAGCCGGAGCGGCCTGCTTGGAAGAATCGCCTGGGAAGTGATCAGAGAGAAAACAGAGGCAGGCGGAAAGAATGAACGGCTGAAGCGGGAAGTGGGAGAGGCTATGAACTATATTGCGGAGAATCTGGGAGACAATGGCCTGTCGCTGACGAAAGTGGCCCTTCATGTAGGGATGAGCACAACCTATTTCAGCAAAATATTTAAGGAAAGCGCAGGAGAAAGCTTCGTCAGTTTCGTGACCGGGCTGCGCATGGAATGTGCCAAGCGGCTGTACCTGAGTTCGGATCTGAAAGTTTATGAGATCGCGGAAATGGTCGGATACTCAGACTGGCATTATTTCTATAACCTTTATAAGAAAACATTTGGCCATTCTTTATCGTTTGAAAAGAATACAGACACGAAATGAGCGCTGCAAATCCTCCTGGAGTAAAGAGGCGGGGGCACTGTATGACGGAAGAAACTTCTGAATACAGTGTCCCTGTTTGGCGTCTGGGATTTGGCATGCTTCGGATGCCGGCAGAAGGGAGAGAAATGGTTCTGTGTCTGCATATCATTCTGGAACTCTACATATGATGATAGAGAAGTTATACTGCGGGGGACTGCGATGAGACGGTTTCTCTCCCGGACGCTGTGCGCGGCGCTCTGTCTGGCGGTATGCCTGCTGACAGGCTGTATCACCCGTCAGGAGGAAGGACAGAAGATAAGAGATCTGGAATTCACAGTATTAGATAAGGAAGATGTGCCTGAAGAACTGAGCAGCCTGATCGAAGAGAAGCAGGAAGAAGCTTTTCGCCTGACCTATATAGATCAAGGGTATCTTTATATTGCGGAAGGGTATGGCAGGCAGCCGACGACGGGCTACAGTGTGGAAGTGAATGCCCTGTACGAGACAGAAGAAGCGGTCTGTATCCGCACCACCCTCCTGGGGCCGGAGGCAGGGGAGGAGATCAAAGAGATTTCAACCTATCCCTATGTGGCAGTACAGACGGAAGCGGTGGAGAAAGAGGTCTATTACCCGTAGACCTCTTGCGGAAGTTTCCGATGGGGACAGCAGGGCTCTGACGCGAAGCAAGTGAAAGATGGAGATTTGACAGGAGGAGAATTATGGAACTGATCAGAAAGCCGATTCATTATACGCAGGAGGGAAAGAGTATCTTTGACCAGTTTTATCTGGATGAAGATTATAATGTACCGGAGCAGAAAGAGGACGTGCGCAGAGTGATCCAGGGGAGCGCGGAACTGAAGGCGGAAGAGATCCGCCCGGTGGAAAATTATATCCGGATCACGGGCAAGGTGTATTTCCGCGTACTGTATATGACCGCGTCAGGAGATCCGCGCCCTGCTGTTTTGGAGGGCAAGCTTCCGTTTGAAGAGATGGTCTATGCGGAGAGTGACGGGAACGAGACATTTTTCATCCGCAATATGCGCACAGAGTTTACCGGATCTGTGGTGAATTCCCGGAAGTTAAGCCTGCGGATCATGGCGGAGATGGAGATCGGACGTGAAAGTCTCAGGGACGAGGAACTGACAACAGAGATTGAGAGCGAGATCCCGATCTACAGGAAGACGCAGAGGCTGAACCTGCTGAAACTCTCTGCTTCCAGAAAAGATACATACCGAATCCGGGAGGAGATCGCCCTTCCGGGCACCAAGGAGAGTGTGGGGCAGATCCTGCTGACGGACATCGGAAGCAGAAAGCTTGATATCCGGCTGGGGCAGGACGAGGTTCTGATCCGCGGGGAACTGCTTGTATTCTGTATGTATCTGTCGGCAGAAGAGAAAGCGGACTGGATCGAGCAGAGTGTTCCCTTCGAGGGAAGAATTTCCTGTGAAGGCGTGTCCGAGGAAATGTATTATCATATCCGCTATTCCCTGGAAGATACTCTGGCAGATATCCGGCTGGATGAAGATGGGGAGATGCGGATTCTGGGAATTGAGGGAACGCTGTCCCTGGGAATGAACATTTATGAGGAAGAAGAAACGGAGATCCTGAAGGATCTGTACTCTCTGGAAGAGGAATGCGTCTTCGACACCAGAGAGGCAGTGTATGAAGAGCTTCTGATGCAGAACCAGTCCAGATGTAAGATGGCAGAGAGGATTTCCCTCCCGGAGCTGAAGGAGGATGTACTTCAGATCATCCACAGCCAGGGCAGCATACAGGTGGAAAGCGAACAGCATACCCCGGAAGGCATTCGGGTGGAGGGAATCCTGCATGTAGGATTTCTCTATCTGCGGGCGGACGATATGGAACCGTATGGAAGCTGGCAGGGGATCGTGCCGTTCTCTTATCTGATCGAGTATCCGGATCTTCCGGACCGGACGGCAGACAGCCTTGCCTATCATGTAGAACAGCTGGCCGTGACGCTGACGGGGAGTGAGGCGGTGGAGATTAAGGCGGTTCTGGCATTCGATATCTTCCTGCGCAGGCTTGTTCCTGCGGAGATGATCACAGACGTGCGGGTACAGCCCCTCGACCGGGAAGCCCTTGCACAGCGGCCGGGAATTGTGGGGCATATTGTTCAGCGCGGGGAAGATATGTGGAGTCTGGCGAAGAATTATATGACCACAGTAGAAGGAATTATGGAAGTGAATGGGCTTGAAAATGAAACAGTCAGGCCAGGCGATAAACTGTTGATTTTTAAGGAGAATATGAGTATACTGTAAGAATAATGTATACAAGATACAGGAGGATGCATGATGAATCAGATTGAACTGAGAGCGCTGGCGAAGATCAATCTGGGACTGGATGTACTTGGAAGAAGAGAAAACGGGTATCATGATGTCCGCATGGTGATGCAGTCTGTTTATTTATATGATGATGTAAAGATTGAGAAGACAGAGGCGCCGGATATCACGGTATCTTCGAATCTGAACTTCCTTCCTACAGGAACAGACAATATCGCATACAAAGCGGCAGAGCTCTTGAAGAACGAGTTCCAGATCAAGGACGGTGTGAAGATTGTATTGAAGAAGCATATTCCGGTGGCGGCAGGACTTGCCGGCGGCAGTTCCAATGCGGCGGCCGTTCTCTTCGGCATGAACCGGCTGTTCCGGCTCGGCCTGTCCCAGGAAGAACTCAAAGAACGCGGGGTGAAACTGGGGGCAGATGTGCCGTACTGCATCATGAGAGGCACGGTTCTGGCAGAAGGAATCGGCGAAATACTTAAGCCCCTGCCCCAGATGCCGAAATGCAGCGTGCTGATTGCCAAGCCGCCGGTCAGCGTATCGACGAAAGCGGTGTATGAGGCGCTGGACGCAAAGGCGATCACGTCCCATCCGGACATTGACGGGATCCTCGAAGGATTAGAAAGAGGAAGCCTGAAGCAGGTGGCTGCTTCCATGGGAAATGTGCTGGAAGACGTAACGATCCCTATGCATCCTGTGATCCGTGAGATCAAACAGGAAATGATGGCAGCAGGTGCTCTGAACGCCATGATGAGCGGCAGCGGTCCTACCGTGTTCGGCTTGTTTGAAAGCCGGGCGGACGCAAGAAAGGCACAGAGGCAGATCCGAGAAAAGTCACTGGCCAGACAGGTTTATGTGACGAGTATACACAGTGTAAGGAGGGATCAGGATGTCCTTTGATTTTGAAGTTACGATGAACGAATATCTTCCCCTGAGAGATGTGGTGTTTAATACCCTGCGCCGCGCGATTCTGCGGGGCGAGCTTAAACCGGGCGAACGTCTGATGGAGATCCAGCTTGCCAACAAGCTGGGGGTGAGCCGGACGCCGATCCGAGAGGCAATCCGCAAACTGGAGCTGGAGGGGTTGGTGATCATGATCCCGCGCAGAGGCGCAGAGGTGGCAGAGATAACAGAGAAGAATTTAAGAGATGTGCTGGAAGTACGGTGTGCATTAGAAGAACTGGCAGTTCAGCTGGCATGCGACCGGATTGACAAGAGCGGAATCCGGGAGCTTCACGAGGCGGCCAAACGTTTCCAGAACGTGCTGGACAGCGATGATATTACACAGATCGCCCAGGCAGATGAAGCATTCCACGATGTCATTTTCGTGGCTACCGGAAACGCAAGACTGATTCAGCTCCTGAACAATCTCCGTGAGCAGATGTACCGGTATCGTATCGAATACCTGAAGAAAAAAGAATGCTATCCTCAGCTGCTGGCTGAACATCAGGGAATCATTGAAGCCATCGAGGCACAAGAAAAAGAAAAAGCGACAGAGATCACCATGACACATATCAATAATCAGGTAGATACCGTGGTGGGGACACTGCGCCATCGCGAGTAAATGTCTCAAAGGTGCCGCAAAAGTGACAGGCACCTTTGAAGAATATTTCCAGAATTTTCTGTCAATACTCCCTATATCAAACGGTATATGGAGGTTATACATATGGATAGATCTTACCTGGAAATGATTCGCAGACGGGCGGCATGGGCAGCCCTTTTCCCGGCGGTGATCCTGGCGGACGTGCTGACGCTGCTTGTGTACCGGGAAGCGGACGCTGCGTCTCTGGCCGGAATGCAGGCGCATCTTGCGCAGGAGGTCCTCCGGTTCCATGTTCTTGCGGACAGTGATTCTGAGGAGGACCAGAGTGTGAAGCGGAAGGTGCGGGATGGCGTGCTGGATTTTCTGGAGGAGGAGATGCCGGAGACTTCCGGCGCCGAAGAGGCGGCACAATGGGTCAGGGAGCATATTGACGAGATTGAGGAGGTGAGCCGGGGGATCGTGGCTGCGGAAGGAAAGGATGATCCTGTAAGTGCAGCGGTTACGACCTGCTGGTTCCCGGACAGGAGTTATGGAGATCTGACCTTCCCTGCGGGGAACTACGAGGCTCTCCGCATTGAGATCGGCTCAGGACGGGGGCATAACTGGTGGTGCGTGCTCTATCCGTCGCTGTGTTTCCTTGATACGGCCAACGCGGTGGTTCCCGAGGAGGGAAAACAGAAGCTGAAGAATGTTTTGACAGATGAGGAGTATGCCAGAGTGACTGCCGGATCTGATTTTGAGATCAGCTGGTATTTCTGGTGAGGAATAGAAGAGGTTATGACAGAATTTTTAGTAAGACATTTTATCAAAGATTATCAAGATGTGGAGAAGATATCTGTGAGGACGGCGTATGGAGTTCTGGCCAGCTTCGTGGGTATCTTCTGTAATGTGTTTTTATTTATTGTGAAATTTATTGTGGGCCTGGTACTGCACAGTGTATCTGTTACAGCGGATGCGTTCAACAACCTTTCTGATGCAGGATCCTCCGTGATCAGTTTCGTGGGGGTGAAGATGGCGGAGAAACCGGCGGATAAGGATCATCCGTTTGGACATGGAAGGATTGAATACATTGCGGCGCTGATCGTCTCTTTTCTCGTTCTGGAAGTGGGATTTACATTTCTGAAAGACTCGATCGGCAAGATCCGTGTCCCTGAGGAATTGAACTTTCAGGTGACTTCTGTGGCGATCCTGCTTCTTTCGATTGGAGTGAAGCTTTGGCTGGGACTCTTTAACCGGAAGCTGGGGGTGAAGATCAATTCGAAGGTTATGCAGGCTGTGTTTACGGATTCCATGGGAGACGTGATCACGACCGCGGCGACGATCCTGTCTCTGATATTCTTCCGTATTACAGGGATAAATATTGATGGAATTGTCGGTGCCTGTGTGGCGCTTGTGGTGATGTGGGCCGGCGTTGGAATCGCGAAGGATACGCTGGAGCCGCTGATCGGTGAGGCGATCGATCCGGAGGTCTATGAAGAGATCAAACATTTCGTCGAAGGCTATGAAGGCATCGAGGGTACCCATGATTTGATCGTACATAACTATGGCCCGGGCCGCAGCATGGCGTCCATTCATGCGGAGGTTCCCAATGACGTAGATATTGAGAAATCCCATGAAATCATTGACCGGATTGAGCGGGAGGCGGCAAAGGAATTGGGACTCTTCCTGGTGATTCATATGGATCCGATTGAGATGAAAGACAAGCGCGTGCTGGAAATCCGCAGCCAGGCTGTGCGGATCTTGAAGGAACTGGACCCTGCCTGCAGTATTCATGATTTCCGTGTCGTATATGGGGAGCATCAGGTCAATCTGATTTTTGATATGGTTGTGCCGATTGATTACGACGAGGGAAGAAAGAAGGAACTGCCGGACCAGATGAGACAGCGGCTGAAAGACGTGGACCCACGTTACGAGTGTGTGATCACAGAGGAATATGATTATGTGGCAAAATCAGAGGAGTGACAGAAGGATGAACAGCGGAACAGAAATAGAGACAAAAATGCATCGATACGAGTTCGACGGAAGGGTGCGCTACAGCGAGATTGATCATCATGGGACCATGACGCTTCCGGCGCTGATTAATTATTTCCAGGACTGCAGTACCTTTCATTCAGAGGCTGTGGGGCTTGGCATGGAAAGCCTGAAGGAGAAAAAGAAAGCATGGGTGCTTTCTTACTGGCAGATTATTGTGGAACGCTATCCCAAACTGGGGGAGGCGATAACGACGGGGACCTTTGCGACGAGATTCTCCGGTCTGTTCGGAAACCGGAATTTCTATATGCTGGATGAAGCCGGCAATCGGATCGCCACAGCCAATTCAATCTGGGTGTTTATGGATCTGGTGAAAGGAAGGCCGTGCCGGCCGGATCCGGCTCAGATCGACCCCTACGGCACGGAGGAGCCTCTGGATATGCCATATGAGGACAGAAAAATCCTTGTAGCGGAGGCATTTGAAGACAGGGAATGCTTTCCTGTCCGGAAATATCATATTGATACGAATGAACATGTGAATAATGCACAGTATGTGCAGATGGCGCTGGAGATGATGCCGCGCAGCACCCAGATCCGGCAGGCCAGAGTGGACTATAAGAAATCCGCAGTCTACGGAGACATTATTTATCCGAAACTGGCCCAGGAGCCGGAGAGAACCGTTGTAGAACTGTGCGGCGCAGACGGCGCCCCCTACGCGGTCGTGGAATTGAAATGATCCAGTTCTTCCAGGATGCTTTCGAGCACATCTTCTACAGAGTCTGTGACACGGTTCGCGTATTCTTTCATACCCGGTGCCGCATTCTCCATGGCATAGCTTATCCCGGCCAGCTGCAGCATCTCCACATCGTTATACTGATCGCCGAAGGCCATACACTCTTCCGGCGTGATGTGGAGGCAGTCCAGCAGGCTCTGAAGAGCTGTGCCTTTGTTATATCCGGGCACCACAAAATCAATCCAGATATTACCAGAAGTTACAACGTCAATCTCGGAGGAAAATTCCTCCTGAAGGTGCTGCAGATAGTCCCGGAGATCGCGCGTGGTTGTATTGCCCACCGCGATCTTCAGGATAGATCCCTTGATCTGTGAAATATCGGTTACGATGCGGGTGGTATTCTTCATCTGATTCACAATGAGATCTGTAAATGCTGAATTATTATCTTCAATATAGCAAGCCTCTTCCCGGGAGACAACGATCTCAAATCCAGGCTCTTTCCGGATTTCGCGGATGATCCGTTCCGCCAGCTCATCCGGGATCACTCCCCGGCGGATGACCTTTCCCTGGTGAATGCAGAGAGAACCATTCTCTGCAATGTAGGAGATCTCGTCTTCGATCTCATGGAACATGCGGCGTTCATTATCGTACTGACGCCCGCTGGCCGCTGCGAAGCGGATGCCTGTCTGAGTCAGTCTGTGTATGAGCTGTACGGCCCGCGGGGTTAATTCCTGGGCGCCGTTTTGGAGCAGTGTGCCGTCCAGGTCGCTTGCAATCAGTTTAATCATAATCATTCCTCCGAATCAATCTGGTTCATGGAAAGCGCCGCAAATATTTCCGCAGCGCGAATAAGGCGGGAGATACCCGTGAACAAGTATATCCTAAAAAAACAGTTCTGTAAACTTGTAACAAAGAAGAAATACTTGTAACTTTTTCGTAATGGTAATATAATGTGAATATGTTTGGAAAAAGGATATGGATACTCCGGATCCGGCATAAATATTATGGAAGATAAAGAGGAAGATCATTATGGGAAAATATTTTGGAACGGATGGTTTCCGCGGAGAAGCAAATGTAGTTCTGACAGTAGAGCACGCATTTAAAGTGGGACGCTACCTCGGATGGTATTTCGGACAGGATCACAAGGCAAGAGTTGTGATCGGAAAAGATACAAGAAGGAGCAGTTATATGTTCGAATACGCGCTTGCAGCGGGACTGACGGCATCCGGAGCAGACGCATATCTCCTTCATGTTACCACAACGCCAAGTGTTTCTTACGTTGTGAGGACAGAAGATTTCGACTGCGGCATCATGATCTCTGCAAGCCATAATCCGTATTATGACAACGGAATCAAGGTTATCAACAGTGCCGGACATAAGATGGAGGCTGAGGTTGAGGATAAGATCGAAGCCTATATTGACGGTGAGACAGAAGAACTTCCGCTCGCTACGAAGGAGAATATCGGGCGTACGGTTGATTATGCTGCGGGCAGGAACCGCTACATCGGCCATCTGATCTCTCTGGCAACACGTTCCTTCAAGGATATGAGGATCGGACTTGACTGCTCTAACGGAAGCGCCTTCTCCATCGCGAAGAGTGTGTTCGACGCGCTGGGCGCGAAGACGTATGTGATCAACAATGAGCCGAACGGAACCAATATTAATACAGACTGCGGTTCTACACATATCCATGTACTCCAGGAATTCGTGAAAGAGAAGAAGCTGGATGTGGGCTTTGCCTATGACGGAGACGCGGACAGATGTATCGCTGTAGATGAGAACGGCAGCGTAGTAGACGGCGACCGTATTATGTATGTATGCGGCAAATATCTGATGGAGCAGGGGCGTCTGGAAGGAAATACGATTGTCACAACTGTAATGTCCAATCTCGGTCTCTATAAAGCATGCGATAAGATCGGCATGAAATACGAGCAGACCGCAGTGGGTGATAAATACGTTTATGAGAACATGCTGAAGAACGGATTCGTACTGGGCGGCGAGCAGTCCGGACATATCATTTTCAGCAAGCATGCCAGAACAGGCGACGGCATCCTGACATCACTTATGATCATGGAAGTCATTCTCGAGAAGAAGCAGACACTGGGCACGCTGGCAGATGAGGTGAAGATCTTCCCGCAGCTGCTGAAAAATGTCCGTGTAAAGGATAAGAAGACCGCAAGAGAAAACCCGGCAGTTCAGGCAGCTGTACAGAAAGTTGCTGACGATCTGGGAAGCGACGGACGTATCCTCGTGCGCGAGAGCGGCACAGAACCGGTGATCCGTGTGATGGTAGAGGCTGCTTCTGATGAGATCTGCGAAAAATATGTAGACAGCGTGGTAGACGTTATCAAAGCAGAAGGCTTAACAGAATAGTTCGGAAGACAGTTATAAAATAGAATCTGCCCTTTTGGGAAAACAAAGATCAGGAACAATCCTAGAATAGACGGGGTTGCTTCCTGATTTTTTTGTGACTGCGTCCGGTGCGAGAATTCCGCGGGCAAAATTCTTATCTGTAAAGTGATGCATTGTGCATATTTGTGAAAGGAATTATAACGAGAAAGAAAAAAATCAGCAAATCATGAGGCTGCAAATTGATCAGCAAATAATTGATTCACATGGAGTTTTTATACATCACATACTGTCAATTGACGATGGCTGAATCCAACGCTAATATCTAAGTATAATTATTTTGTCAGAAAAGGGGATCGCAATGGGAAAAAGGGTATTTGCGGCATTTATCGCTGCTGTATTATTAGCTGGATGCAGTTCTGCACAGCCACCGTCTGATACCGAAAGGTCTGCTGAGAATTCAGAAGCGGATAGCCAAAAGGAGGCGCCGGATCCGGACTGGGAGCCGGAAGAGATTCTGGCTGATCCGCAGATTGTCTCTGATGTGAAAGCTGTGACAGAGATCGGGGAGACGATTACAATCGACTATCTGGAAGAGTCGGGGATCTTGTATGATGTTGTAGTTACGCGTGCATATGTAACGCAGAAGCTTGAGGAAGATGCGGGAGAATGGACGGAAGTGGGACTGAACGGGGTTCCTCTTGAAGGGACACAGCTGCAGGACGGGTACCGGGCTGTATATATTGAATTTACAGCTGCGAATTTGGCGGAAGATGTGCTGAAGTACCCTGCGGGGACGATTGGCGTCTATATGGAAAATGAGGGGCAGCTTCTCCAGGCATCGATTGATCTGGGATATAACAGCCGGGAGAGTGTAGGTAAATCTGCAAACATAACAGAGATCGAGCCGAAGGCCAGGGAAGATTTCAGGATCGGCTATATATTAGATCCGTCCAGCGACAGCTGCCCGCTGTTTTTGGAAGTAAGTGGTGCGTCAACGGACACGGAATTTATTTTAGTACCCGTGGAGGGGTGAAGAATAGGGAGATGCTATGCTCAACTATATCAAAATCGACCTGGACAGAACGCTGCGAAGCAAGGCAATGGCAGCAGCTGTTCTTGCGGGCTGTGTGGTCACTGTACTGCAGATTCTGGTAGATGTGGTGCCGTTTCTGCAGTATCAGCAGACAAGTGATTTTACGATATTTCCGCTTACTGTTTTTGAGAAATGGATTGGCCTTATGATCGGGGGAATGTTTCCGATCTATTACTATTTTTTTATACCGATTGCGGGGGCTGTGCCCTGCGCTTTGAGTATGTATACGGATCGTAAGACTGGCTATGTTAAAAATGTTTTTACAAGGACGAAGAAGCGGAATTATTATGCGGCAAAGTTTGTGTCTGCGTTTCTCAGTGCAGGAATTGTATCCGCGTTGCCGCAGATTGTCAATCTTCTGATTGTCGCGCTTCTGCTTCCGTCAACTCATCCATATCCTGGAATCGGCTACGTGGGAGTGCTTGGAGATGCGTTGTGGGGGGAGATCTTCTATACGGAGCCGTATTTGTATATATTTCTGTATCTTATTCTGGATTTTGTACTGTATGGGTTGTTTAACACATTGGCGGTCGCGCTGTCTTGGCTGATTAGCAACAGATTTGCCATACTCCTTATTCCGTTTATGGCTGTAATGCTCCTGGAGTTTGGGACCAAGGCGGCCGGAAGAGCAGAACTGTCAGCAGAAGCTCTGCTAATTCCGCTTCAGAGCAGCGGAGGTGTCTCTTTGTTCGAGATTACAGCATTGATTGGTTCTATGCTTGCCATTTGTATTGTTTCAGGAGTCTACGGGATATTAAGGAGGGACTGTTATGACTAGACCGGGAATCAGTAAATCCGGTGCGGTCCGGCGAGGCGTGGCTGCTGTCATAATATTGATTGCTGCCTATGTTCTGCGATTCCGCTATATCAACAGTCAATTTCCCGAAGGTACTCTAACCGTCGTGCCATATGGGGAGACGTACCAGCAGGGAGAGGTTCGGTATACGATCCTCTCGGGAGAGATCGTGACGGCAGCGGAATTTACCAGGCAATATAACCCCGACATTTATTATAATGACGATATGCCGATCATGATTGTATGGGTTGAAATAGAAAATACAGCGGACGAAGAGCGGAAAATGGGGGTCGGTGACATGGTTATGACCAGAGGCACCTGGGCAAATGGACAAGATTATTTCGCATTGTGGTATATCAATGGAGAATCATTTGACGGAATGCTTGCCCCTGGAGAATCGGAACGAATCGGGGTGTCGACAATAGTAAACAATGATATGGATATAATTTTGAAAACCGGGGACGAATGGAGACTGCGTCTGAGCGGATGGCCGGACAGAGTAGAAATGGTGATCGAATTGGAAGAAGAGGAGGAGCATGAGAGGAATTATCAGACATGACCTTTATGCGGGAATAGGGAAGCAGTGGGGACGGATGCTTGTTTTTCCGATCATAATAGGTGTTTGCTGTATGATTGCTGCCGGCCGGGCAGAGGTGATCTTCGGCGAAGGGGCTTGTCTGTCGTTTTCTGAAACCGCAGCGTTTATATTTTGTGGGGTACAGCCGTATGCAGTTGCTAGGGAAGCGGCCCAGCCATTTGAGGTCCCGATTTTTTGGATTGCAGTGCAGTTATATACTGCCTATATTATCGGGAGCTATCCGCTGCATGATATGCGGATGTACGGCATCAATATGCTGATACGGACAAAGAGCCGCAGAAAATGGTGGTTGGGGAAGGTGCTGTGGACAGTGGCTGTCATTCTGCTGCTCTATCTTATGGCTGGCCTGGTTGTGTTTCTTGTTTCGGATCACTCCCTGGAACATATGTGGAGGATTCGCGGAGAACTTTGGACGCTGTATGACGCAGATCTGTCAGCTTTTAGCAAAGAAGAGATCATTCTTATGACCGTTGTTTTTCCTGTTCTGACTGCAGAGGCAATGTCGCTGATTCAGCTTTTTCTGATGTTTGCCGCAGATGCTGTTTTCGCGTATGCCGCAGTGGGATTCCTGTGTATAGGGGGAGCATTTTATGCATCCATGTGGTTCCTTCCGAGCTGTTCCATGATTCTGCGTACGATGAAATATGTTCTGAATGGTACGGTTTGGAAACCGCTGATTCTTCTGCAGGCGGCGTGTATTATATCGGCGGCAGCAGGGTGTGTGACTGTTGATAGAAAGGACTGGCTGGAATGAAGATAGAGATCAGAAATGTAACAAAGGAAATCAAAGGCGCAAAAGTACTTCATCAGATCAACCTGGAATTTACAGGCGGAAAGATCTATGGGCTGCGCGGGAAGAATGGGTCGGGGAAAACTATGCTCCTGCGTGCAGTAAGCGGACTGATCCAGGTGTCAGAAGGGGAGATCCGTGTGAATGGCAAAGTGCTGGGCAAGGACATGGCGTTTCCGGAAAGTATCGGTATCTTAATCGAGCATCCTTCGTTTATCGACAGCTTTTCCGGATATCGGAATCTGAAGGCTCTGGCTGATGTTACGAGGCGAATCGGAGAGGAAGAGATCCGTTCCTGGATAACAAAAGTGGGACTGGATCCGTATGATAAGAAGAAGTATAAGAAGTATTCTCTGGGAATGAAGCAGCGTCTTGGAATCGCGGCAGCCGTGATGGAGAAACCGGATATTATCCTTCTCGATGAACCGATTAATGCGCTGGATGAGTCTGGGGTGGAAGTGATCAGACAGGTGATGCTGGAGATGAAAGATCCGGAGAGAATTATTATAATTGCCTGTCATGACAAGGAAGAGTTAGAGCTTTTGTCTGATGAGATCATTGAATTATCAGAAGGCAGAGTTACCGGAAGGTACTGCCTGGAGAAACGAGTATAACAAGCGTTTGTGCGGAAAATAGAACTCCCTGTTCTTATGCTTGATTGATTCAAGCAGGGAACAGGGAGTTCTGTTTTCTGATCAGAGCTGCGAAGGGAATAAAACTGCCGAAAAGGTCATTCGGCCACGATGACTGTCTGATATCCGGCGGCCCGCAGCAGACGTTCCATTTCCGCGGCCTGATCCAGCGTGGAGAAGGTACCTACTGTTACCCGGTAGAGTCCGTCGCCAGGAGTGATCACAGCCGGGAAATCCTGTTGAAGCAGTTCTTTCTGAAGCCGGTCGGCATTCGCCACATTGCGGAAAGCACCGGCCTGGACTGTATAGCCGGAAGCGGGGATGGGACGGTTCTGCTCCGGCGGGATTTCCGGTCCCATGGATCCGGGTGGTACGGAAGTGCCGTTATCCCACTCACCGTTCATCTGAAGCGTATCCAGGATCCCTTCTGCGATTGCCAGTGCGATGTCATCGAAATTGTCATCAAAGAGTTGATTGTCTATATCGGAATTGATGAATCCGACTTCCACGAGAACGGCCGGCATGCGGGTGCGGCGAAGGACGACCAGCCCGGGCCGTTCTTTTACCCCCAGATTGACGAATCCCACAGCTTCAAGCTGTTCATTTATGTTCTCTGCCATCTGCAGTTTGATGCCAGACTTGTTGTAGACCAGGGATTCGACCCCGGAGACTGTATTGTCTGTCGGGTAGGAGTTGCGGTGGATGGAGATGAAGAAATCGACTCCGGCCTGGTTGGCCTCCATTGCTTTCTGGTAGGGGGATTCATATACGTCTGTTGTACGTGTGTATAGAACATCTAGTCCCCGGCCCTGAAGAATCTCGCCTATGGCGAGGGTAAGAGCAAGGGTATCATCCTTTTCCTGTCTTCCGTTGTATACTGCTCCCGGATCGCGGCCTCCGTGTCCGGCATCGAGCATGATAGAATAGGGCATAGTCGTAGTTCCTTTTCTGATTGATCTATAATAAAGTATGCGGTCCAATGAAAAAGGTGACTGCCGTTTTGGCAGCCACCGAAGTGTTTATGATTTGTTATGTCCGCTGTCTTCAGCAGGGTGTTCCTGAGAATCATCCGGCTGTTTTCCGTCAGGAGAAGATTTGTCTGTATCAGAAGCTTTGCTTTCGGCTTCCGCAGAATCGTTCCCTTCGCCGCTGTCTCCGGAAGGGAGGTTGATATGCACGATTTCGATTCGGTTTTTGTCCAGTGTTTCCACTACCAGCCGAACTCCGTCATCAGTGACAACTTCGTCGCCGGGTTCGGGCATCCGGTCCAGCCGCTCGATGATAAAGCCGCCGATGGAGTCATAATCCTCCGAGGCGAAGCTGGTATCAAGCCGGTCGTTGATATCATCCAGGTTTACAGAGCCGTCCACGAGGTACTCGCCCTCTCCGATCTGGCGGATCAGCTCATCTTCTTTCTCGTCATATTCATCATGGATCTCGCCGACGATCTCTTCCAGAATATCCTCTAGTGTGATCAGGCCGGCCATCTCGCCGTATTCATCAAGGACAATGGCAATATTGAACGTAGAATCACGCATCTCCACAAGCAGTTCAGAGATACTTTTGTACTCATAGGTGAAATGAGGCTTGCGCATAATGTCCCGGATATGGAATGTCTCCTTCCGGTCATACAGCAGCAGATCCTTCATATTAATAATGCCGACAATATTATCGTGGTTGTCTTCGTATACGGGGAGACGGGTAAATTTGTCTTCCCGGAATATCTCGATCAGTTCTTCATAAGTGCTGTTAATATCTGCAAATGTGACATGCACCCTGGGAACCATGATATCCTTCGCGTTTGCGTCGCCAAGGTCGAATACGTTATAGATCATCTCTTTCTCGTCAGACTCGATTACTCCGTCTTCGTGGCTGACATCCACGATCGTTCTCAGCTCATCCTCTGTCATGGATCTGCTGGATGCATTCGGATCGACGCGCATCAGGAACATGATGCCCCTGGAAAACAGATTAATAATGAAGATTGCAGGGGTCATTATAATCATAAATATCCGGATGATCGGAATATATCTCAGGGCAAGCTTTTCCGCATTCAGTGTTGCATAATTCTTCGGTGTGATTTCACCGAATACAAGGATGGCAACAGTGAGGACTGCGGTTGCGATACTGACCATATAGCCGCCGAAAGAATATGCAAGTGATGTGGACAGGGCGGAGGCGGAAAGATTAACAATATTATTTCCGATCAGAATGGCACTGAGCATTTTGGCGGACTGGTTCTCTGTGATATCAAGGACCAGCTCTGCGCGCTTATTCCCAGAATCAGCCAGGGAACGGAGCCGGATCTTATTGACCGACATCAGTGCTGTCTCATTGGACGAGAAAAATGCTGAAAGCATAAGAAGAATTATAAGTATAATTAATTGAAAACTGTCACCGGAATCCACGGTTCTTCATTCACTCCTTTTGTTTTGCGGCAGGAGTTCCCGGACGGAACGCTGCCTGATACGTAGTAAAATATGCCGGAATACGGCATATAAAATGAGATAGATACGAAAACAGTATACACTCTTTGAACGGATTTTGCAAGAATTCAGTTTTGCTGCCAGTTTTGAATGGTAAAAATACTTCTGCCTGCCACAAATCTCAAAATTCCTTGAAAAAATAAGTTATCCACATTTCTTATTTTTCTTTCTGACTTATCCACTTGCCAAAACCTGGTGGCCGAATTTTTTCTGTTTGTGGA
>CASDTX010000035.1 GCA_949283695.1 uncultured Eubacteriales bacterium
CAAGATGAGATATCCCATAACGACAAGTTAGTAAGACCCCTTGAAGACGACGAGGTAGATAGGGCAGAGGTGGAAGTGCAGTAATGCATGGAGCTGACTGTTACTAATCGGTCGAGGGCATAACCAAAGCGGGAATAGGCAAATGGATGATGATTCTTTGTATGTAGTTTTGAAGGTATACGGACATTTATACAGGAATGAGAGGAACACCTGAGAGAGTAAAATCTTTCAGGTGTTTTTATTGGAACTATTGTACTAAGTGGATTGTTGCTATGGAAAAGAAAAAAGGGTATCAATAGCGACAGTGGAAACAAGTTTTGAGACGCTGCCCGGAACTTTTGGAGTCCCGGGCAGCGTCTTCTCCATATCTATACTCTTCTCTATATCTAATAAGTAATCCGCAGGCAGATCCCCTGGGGATAGTCTCCGTATTTTTCCCCGAATATGTTGATTCCTCCTTTGTTCTTAGCATTCTCCTTGATCTGAATTTTGAATGATATATAGGGCTGCTCCTCCAGATGAATCAGATGCAGGCTTATCTGCGGATTGACAAGCGTTCCGTTGATGTATCCTCCGTCAGGCCGGAGAGAAACGACTGTGAGCAGACCGTATTGGGTCCGCCCGGACGGCCAGCAGCTTGGAGTGAGTTTCCCTCTTCGGATTCCGAAGTCGCCCGGTGATGTATAGGTTCCCACTTCGGCCTGATTGATAAAGAACGTGATATCAGAGGGCCAGATTTCGGAATAGCCGGGTGCCTCTGAGCATAGTTCGAGCGAGAAAGAGAGCTCTTGGATCGCGGCCGGAACGTTTGCTTTATTGGGGAAGCGGTACTCGATAAATCCGTTGTTAAACCAGATGAGCTGGGCTTTCTGGCGCTCTACAGAATAGAATGCGCCGGGATTGTCGTAGCTGTCGATGATCCCTTCCGTACTCGCAAGGCCGCAGGTGGGCTCCACCTGACAGTCTGAATAATTACCGATCGGCATATCCAGAAGCAGTGTATTTCCGATCGTGTCAATCTCTGTATCAAAAGATTCCAGGTGAAAGGATAAGAAGTTGCACATACAGACTCTCATAGAGCCGTGGATTCCCGGCTGGTTTTCTGTGATGATCAGATGAGCATCTTCCAGACATTTGATGTGCATTGCAGTCGAAGAGAGCGGGAGATCCAGGGCTTTCGATATTTCCTGCAGAGATAACGGCGTCATTTTAATCAAGTTTAGGATGTCTATCCGCACAGGGGAGGATAATGCCTTCCCAACGGCATTGATGGCTGCTTTATGTTCGGGAATGGACAGGTTATATTCCAGGAATTTTTCTCGGACAATATTCGCTGTGTTTTTCATGGTCTTCATACTTGGTGTTCCTTTCAGTACAAATCCGTATAGGCGAGTTCCTACTGATTTTATGATAAACCAAGGAAAGAAAATTGAACACCCCTAATTTTTCTGCTGCAGGTCACAGATATGCCTGCGGATATGCCTGGCACGGCGTTTGGGAAATAACCCGTCTATTGTTATATACGAAAAAAATGTTACGGAGATTAAAAAGATACTGCATTTAATTCAATAAAATTGGAATAAAATGTCATGAATTCTCAAATATGCACAAAATAACCATATTTAATTTGTTAAATTGATAAAAATTATAATTTTTATATAAAAAATAATTGTATTTACAGGAAATGCATTCTATAATGTAACTACGAAAGCATCTGTTTAAAGCTGAATTTGTCTAAAAAATAACATTAAATACAATAATAATGAAATAAATAAGCTGCAGATTCAGCAACAAATCTTTGAAGAAAGAACAGGGAATGTTTATATGAGAAACGAGTATCCAAGACCCGACTTTGTCAGAAGTGATTGGAGCTGCTTAAACGGAATCTGGGAGTTTCGGGAAGGCTGTAATCCGCTGGAATGTTTGCCGATTGAAATCCCTTTTGTTCCCCAGAGCGAGCAAAGCGGCATTGGAAGGGATTTAAAAACGAACGAATTGATCTATGAGCGATCTTTTGAAGTCCCGGAGACCTGGAAGGGGAAGAGGATTCTCCTGCATTTTGGGGCTGTGGATTATGAATGTACCGTGTGGGTGAATGGGCATTGTGCCGGCAGTCATACGGGAGGACACACGTCTTTTCAATTTGACATTACAGACTTTTTAAAGTGGGGAAGTGAACAGTTAAAGGTTGTTGTTTTAGACTGGATTTCTGATGAATGTATCCCAAGGGGGAAACAGTCCTGGCAGGAGAAGCCGGAGTTTATCTGGTATACACAATCAAGTGGAATCTGGCAGTCTGTGTGGATCGAGCCGGTTGACCCTGCACATATTGAATGGATGCACTTTACCCCGGATATTGACTGCGGTACTGTGGAGATTACGTATCGTCTGTCGGATGAGACGCTGCCTTCATATAAACTCGCCGTCGAGATTTCTTTCGATGAGGAACAGGTGTATCAGGCGGTGATTGCCGGACACGGCCGGCGAGGAAAGATCATTGCAGATGTCTTCGAGGGAAAGGCACTGCGCGGAGCGTTTCAGTTCACCGGCTGGTACTGGTCTCCGGAGCATCCTTCTCTGTTTCATGTTAAGGCCAGGCTTCTGATCGACGAAACCTGTACGGATGAAGTGGCCAGTTATTTCGGAATGCGTAAGATCCATGTCCAGGACGGGAAAATATATTTGAACAATCAGCCCTATTACCAGAAGCTTTTGCTGGATCAGGGGTATTGGAAGGGAACATTGATGACAGCTCCCTCAGAACAAGATTTCATTGATGATATCAATAAATCAAAGGCAATGGGATTCAACGGATGCCGTAAACACGAAAAAGTGGAAGATCCGGTGTTTCTGTACTGGGCTGACAGATTGGGATTTCTGGTGTGGGAATCCATGCCAAGTTTCTGGAGCTTTACTGCATCGGGCGCAGCGGCGTTCCTGAAGCAATGGTGCGATGTGATCCACCGAGATTATAATCATCCCTGCATCGTGGTGTGGAATATGCTCAATGAAAGCTGGGGAGTCCCCCGGTTATATGACAATCTGCAGCAGCAGCATTTTTCCAGAGCGCTGTATCATATGGCCTACAGTCAGGATCCGGCCAGACTTGTGATCGCAAATGATGGATGGGAACTGACCGAAAGCGATATCTGTGCACTCCATACTTATAAACATGGGGCAGACGGTGATCTGCGGCAGCAGCAAATGTTTCAAGAAGGCGTGAAAAGCCTTGAAGGCATGCGCCAGCTGGTGGAAAAGTCGCTTTTCGCCAAAGGCTTCGGCTATGGCGGACAGCCGGTGATGCTGACCGAGATCGGCGGGATCTCAATGGGCAGCGGCAACGCGGACGGCGGGGATGATGACAGCTGGGGATATACAGGGGCCGCTGATCCGGATTCCTTTGTGAAGGTCTATGAACGTCTGATCGGCTGTATCTATGATTCGGATCTGGTGTGCGGGTTCTGTTATACGCAGCTTGCGGATATAGAACAGGAGAAGAACGGCCTGCTGGATGAAGCACATCAATATAAAGTGAAAGCGGATGTCATCCGAAAGATCAATGACAGGAAACCAACGACACGAACATTTTCGTTATAGAGAAAGGAATGGAGAAGGACATGAAAAAGACCATTTTTGTTCTGCTGGACGCATGTCAGTACGAGGCGGGAACAAGAAATCTGGGATATCTGGAACACATGGCGGAGGCAAAACAGGCTGCAAAATATAAAGTACGGGGGGAACTTCCGTCTCTGTCCCGGCCTATATACGCGACCCTTCTGACCGGACTTCCGGTATTCCGGCATGGGATCACAACGAATGACGCAAGGGATACCCTGCCTTTTGAAAATGTGTTTTCCCTCTGCAGGAAACAGGGCGGAGTCACCGCGGCGGCAGCCTATCATTGGATGAGCGAATTATATAACTTCACTCCGTTCCGGATCCCGGACGACCGGATTCAGATCAAATCAGGGTACTCCATTGATTATGGGATCTATTACTGGGAGGATATGTATCCGGATTCGCATGTCTTTGCTGATGGAGAATATTTAAGGAAGACATACGATCCGGACTTTCTGCTGATTCATACCATGTGTATTGACTTTATGGGGCATCAATACGGCGCCGAGTCTAAGCAGTACGAAACTGCTGTGGCGATGGCAGGCCATGAGCTTGCTGCTTATGTCCCTGTCTGGAGGCGGGAAGGATATGATGTGGTGATCACTGCGGATCATGGGATCAATCAATACGGGATTCACGGAGGGAATGACCGTGCGCAGAGAGATACTCCGCTGTATATTTTCAGTGAGAAAGTCAAGCCAGGAGACTTTAGCGGCACGTATATTGATCAATTGTGCATCGCGCCGCTGCTGTGTTCCCTTATGGAGTTCGAGAAGGCAGAAGATATGTCAGGAGAGATTCCGATTCGGTTTCTGCGGCCTCTTGTATCATGACGCCAGGGAGGAAAGCTGCAGAAGAACACAAAGGGGAATCGATGGGATATAGCCAGGCAGAACAGCTGCCTGAATATATACAGACACAATGTAAGAGAAAGAAAGGAGGATTTCAAATGAAAAAGAAAGGAAGAGCAGTCAGTCTATTGCTGATTGCAGCACTGACGGCAGGGATGCTGACAGCGTGCAGCGAGGAGCCGGAGAAAGCGGAAAGCGAGCCGAAACCGGAAGTTGAAGTGGACGAATCCATTATGGTGGAACTGAACGGGGAGGAGATTTCCCTTGCCGATGTCGTGAAAGGGGCGCAGGATGAAGGGGAAGTTCAGTCTGTGGGTATGCCGGATGACTGGGCGAACTGGAAATCATCCTGGGAAGGAATCAATGCAGCCTATGGCATCATCCATGCGGACGTCGATATGACTTCCGCGGAAGAAATTGCGCTTTTTGACGCAGAAAAAGATGATCCTACAAAAGATGTAGGAGATATCGGACTTGCAATGACGCCGGAGGCAGACAAACAGGGTGTCTTAGGTACTTATAAAGCCTCTACGTGGGATGCGTTCCCGGATTGGGCGAAGGATGCTGACGGCAAATGGATTATGACTTATACAGGCTCGATTGCATTTATTGCCAATACAGATTTTACGGAAGGTGCCTGCCCTGTATCCTGGGAAGAGGTGAAAGACGGGGACTATCTTGTATCCGTGGGCAATGTGATGAGCGGCGCGGCCTCTCAGGTAGCAGTTCTGTCCTGTGCAATCGCCAACGGAGGATCCATCGATAATGTGCAGCCCGGCATTGATTTCTTTAAGGACCTGGCCGAAGCCGGACGCCTTGACACAGGAGATACCACATCCGCAAGACTGGCAAGCGGTGAAATGGTTTGCTGTGTGGGAAATTATGACTATTCTGTGCTGGCATGGAAAGATAATATTCAGGCAGAGAACCCGAATATGAATCTGGATATCGTAATCCCATCAGACGGATCTGTGACAAACGGTTACTGTCAGATCATCAATAAGTACTCTGTCCGTCCGCATGCAGCCGCGCTGACGATCGAGTATCTCTGCAGCGACGAAGCTGCTGTTCAGCGAGCGGAAGGCTATGCAAGACCTACGAAGACAGACGTTGAGCTTCCGGAAGAAGTGCAGGCAAAACTGCTTTCCTCTGATATGTATGAGAACTGTACGAATATTACAGATGTTGAAGCATTGAACGAGGCATGTACGAAAATCGCTGAACTCTGGGAAAAAGAAGTGCTCCCGATGGTACAGTGATCAGAAGCGGTGCCCTTTGTACACCAACGCTGTCATATCAGGATAAAATGTGATTGGATAGTCAGCTTTGCTGTTTCCGCAGAAGCTGGCTATCCAATCAAGCATTTTTCGCACATACGCAATGGAGAAATCAAACATATGAAAAAATTCAAAGTAAAAAACACAGTAACGATGCTTCCGCTTTTGATTTTGGCGTTGTTTTTTATTTTTTTCCCAATAGCCAGTATGCTCAAGGACAGTTTTACAATGCCTGACATAGGGGGATTCACGCTGGAGAATTATCAGACGATCCTGACAGACTCGGTCTATATTCTGGCGACAAAAAACAGTATCTATCTGTCGCTGGTCTCTTCGATTGTGGGACTGATCCTTTCCTTTTTTATCGCCTATTCGATCAATGAAATAGGCCAGAAAGGGCAGAACAGAGTCTTATCCATCTTAAATATGGTATCGAATTTCGTGGGACTTCCTCTTTATTTTGCCTTTGTGGTAATTCTGGGCAATGCAGGAGTGTTCGTCTTGGCACTGCGGACCATCGGAATTAATCTTTCGGAAGTGTTCAGGCTGTATTCGATGGATGGACTGATGCTGCTGTTTATTTATTTCCAGATTCCCCTCGGAAGCCTGATGCTTGTACCTGCGTTCCAGGCGATTCAGCCTGAGTGGAAAGAGGCGGCAGAGCTTTTGGAAGCGCCGCCGTGGAAATTCTGGTCCAGAATCGGGATTCCGGTGCTTCTCCCCAGTCTTTTAGACACCTTTGGTCTTCTGTTTGCGAATGCGATCACAGCATATGCGACGGTGATTCTGCTCGTGACTACAAGCATACCGCTGCTTCCGGTTAAGATCACAACTATGTTTACCGGCGAGATGACACAGCAGAAGGAGATGGGATCCGCTCTGGCGATCTGGATGGTGATTCTCATGCTTTTGGTGATTGCTGTCTGCAACTTTATCAAAAAGAGACTGTGCAGGGGAGGACAGTAAGTTATGAAAGAAAAAAAGAAAAAGCTGCCGTATCTCATTTTAACTTTCGCCGTCATATTCTTGATGCTGCCCTTTATTGCAACCCTGGTGTACTCTTTTACTGTGGGATGGACCTCTCTGATCCCTTCTGACTGGACTTTGAAATATTGGGTTCAGGCACTGACAGAGCCAGACATCTGGCCGGCGATCGGACGCGGTCTGCTGATCAGTATTCCGCCGATTCTGATCTGCAATGTTGTAGTCATCCTGGCACTTTATACAGCGGTGGTTCATTACGAGTGGATGGAGAAAATCATCCAGACGATCTGCATGATCCCCAATTCTTTGAAAGGGATCATTATCGCGATCCCGGTACTGTCTCTGTATGCCGGCTCACCGACCCTTCTGGGCAATCGTATGGTGATGCTGGTCTGTATATACTGCATCTCCATTCTTCCGTTTGTATATCAGGGGATCCGGAATAATCTGCACGGGATTCATGTGAAACAGCTGATCGAGGCGGCAGAGATTCTGGGAGCAGGGAAATTATATGCATTCTGCCGGATTATTCTGCCGAATATGATTGCCGGAATTCTGGTGTCTTCCCTGATCTCTCTGTCTTCTATTTTTGGGGATTTTACGATTATGAAGATCATTGTGGGGAATCGGTACGAGACGATCCAGATGCTGCTGTATAACAGCCGTTTGATTGTACTGCAGTATCAGTGTGTAATTGTAATTATTACCTTTGTGGTTACCTGGATTCTCTCACAGGTGATTTTCAAGCTGCAGAACAGAAAGAGAAAGCGATAGAAGGATGGTGAGAACATATGGCATTTATTGAATTTAGGAACATACATAAATATTTTGGCGAGGCCCATGTTCTGAAAGGGATCGATTTGGACATTGAAGAGGGTGAGTTCGTCACGCTTCTTGGACCGTCCGGCTGCGGAAAGAGTACGCTGCTGCGCTGCTTCTGCGGCCTGGAACGTGTTACCGAGGGGGAGATCTATCTGGCAGGGACCAATATTACGAATTTCACGCCCAAGCAGAGAAAGATCAGTATGGTATTTCAGCAGTACAGCCTCTTCCCCAATATGACAGTGGGACAGAATGTTGCGTTCGGGCTTCAGATGCAGAAGAAAAACAAGAAATTCATTCAGGAAAAGGTGAAAGAAACGCTGGATATCGTTGGCCTTTCGGAGAAGATCAACCAGTACCCGAGAGAACTGTCCGGGGGACAGCAGCAGCGTGTCGCCCTGGCAAGAGCGATTATTGTGGAACCAAGGGTATTGCTTCTGGATGAGCCGTTGAGCGCCATCGATGCGCTGCTGCGGCGGAATCTGCAGGTGGAGATCCGCAGAATCCAGCAGAAACTGAAGATTACGACGATCTTTGTGACCCATGATCAGGAAGAAGCAATGGTAATGTCAGACAGGATCCATCTGTTTCATCTTGGCGAGATTGAGCAGTCAGGCTCACCGGAAGAGATCTATTCCCGTCCGAAGACGCAGTTCGCGGCCAGTTTTATCGGACGCTACAACATGATCAAAGCAGAAGAAATGCAGAAGCGGACCGCGCTTGCGGCAGAGAGTGATCTGGTTGCGTTTCGGCCGGAAGCTGTGGAGATGCGTCTGACTGCCCATGAAAGGACGGACGACAGGTACTGCCTGGAAGGGACCGTAAGACAGATCATGTCCAGGGGTACAACCGTAATGTATACCATAGACTGCGAGGGAATGGAGATTGAAGTAGACAGGCTGTTCAGTACAATGGATCGAATTCAGACGGGGGACAAGGTATATCTCGGAATCCGGAAGGAGGACGTCCTTCAGCTTCTGTAAGCTTCTGTTATGCGGCGTGAAGTGAGGGAGACACTGTGGTTTTGGAAAGTATTTCATATTTGAGAGAGATTACGCTGCTGTCAATTATGTTTCGCACCGGACTGTCTATGCTGCTGGGCGGGCTTCTTGGGTATGAAAGAGGAAAGAAAGGAAGACCGGCAGGGCTTCGCACATACCTGGTAGTCTGCCTGGGATCTTCTCTGGCCATGATGACAGGAATATATTTGGCACAGATGTCTGGAAGCGGCGATGCAGGCCGGATTGCGGCGCAGGTAATCAGCGGGATCGGATTCCTGGGAGCCGGTACGATCCTGGTTACCCGGCAGAATCAGGTGAAAGGTCTCACCACTGCGGCAGGACTTTGGGCGGCTGCGTGCATTGGACTGGCGCTGGGCGCAGGCTTTTATTCGGGAGCCATGATCGGATTTGTGGCGATCTGGAGTTCCCTGGGGATCTTAAGCATTATTGACAGCCGTATTTATAACCATTCCAATGTGATTCACTTATACATCGAGTTCGAGAATATTACCAGCGTGAGTTTTTTCATTTCCAAAGTCCGGGAAAAAGGCGGTATTGTGCGTGAACTGGAGACAACAAAAGTAAAAGGTGCGGACGGGAAAAACGGGGTTTCAGCGATCATGGAATTAAGACTTTCAGAAAAGAAATCCCATGCGGAAATCATCGAGGCGTATGGAAATATCGACGGAGTTTTATTTATTGAGAAATTGTAGCGGAAGAGACACAGTCCGGCGGCGGAAAAGCCGCCGGTTTTTTTGGCAGAGAAAAGGGTTGAGCAGTTGTGCATGATCCCTTAAATTGGAAGAGGACATATAGATTTCCGGGGACAGCAGAAAGCGTCTCGGGCATGCAGGAGGAGATCCGGGCAGCGCGCACGGCGGACGGAATGATTACGGATCTAACGACAATTTAGGAGGGACATAAGATGGAAAGATTCATGGAACAGGTGGAGGCGTTTATGGGATATCTGGAGCGCGAGGAGCGGAGTGAGGCTACCAGGGAGCAGTACCGGAGAGATATCTGCAGTTTTCTGGAATGGAGCGGCGGCAGAGACACTGCCAAGGAGACCGTGATTCGGTATAAGGAAGAGCTTCAGGATCGGTATAAGCCTGAGACGGTCAATACGAAACTGGCGGCGCTCAACAGTTTCTTCAGCTTCCTCGGGCGCGGGGATTTGAGAGTGAAGCAGCTGAAGATCCAGCGCCAGGCATACTGTCCGGATGAGAAGGAATTGACGAAGGCGGAATACCAGCGTCTGGTAGATACGGCTTTTGACCAGGGGAAACAGCAGATGGCACTGATTCTGCAGACCATCTGCGCGACAGGAATCCGCGTGTCAGAGCTGGAGTTCATTACCGCAGAGGCTGTAGAGCAGGGAGAGGCAGCGGTCCGTCTGAAGGGAAAGAACCGTACGATCTTGATTCCCGGTACGCTTGGAACCAAAATCCTGAGCTTTTTGATCGTTCCGCTGTATACCTATTATATTGCACCGAGTGAGCTTGGAGATTATGACATCCTGATAACCACGGTCAACCTGCTGTCCCCCTTGCTGACGATGAAAATATCCGATGCAACATACAGATGGATTATCAATGACCCGGAGAACCGGGAGATCAGTATCTCGGCCACCTATCAGCTATTGATTCGAAACTGCCTGCTGTGCTCACTCTTGCTGGCAGGGATCAACTGCTTCGTTCCGATTTGGCATTGTGGATATTTTATAGCCATTCTTGTGACAAACCGTATGATGGAATGCGTGCAGAAACTGCTGAGAGGCGTAAAGAATCAAAAACTGTTCGCGGTTTCAGGACTGTTTTATACCGGTTTGATGGTCACACTGAATCTGATCCAGATCTGTATCCTTGGACAAGGGACAGAGGCCCTGCTTCAGAGCGTTTTGATCAGCCAGACTGCAACGATTATTCTGATCTTCGTATTCGACAGGCGAGTGTTCGTATACCGGAGAGGCACCGGCAAGAAACAGCTGCAGAAAGAAATGCTGCGGTATTCCATCCCCCTGGTTCCGTCAGCGCTGGCGTGGTGGGCAATGAGCGCTTCAGACAGGTATATCATCCGATGGATACTGGGGAAAGAAGCGAACGGAATCTATTCTGTGGCGTGTAAATTCCCGACGATTTTACAGACGATGTTTACCATGTTCAACAATGCCTGGATGGATCTGGCATTGTCTGAACTTCAGCAGGGAAAGGAAAGCCGGGAATATGCGGCGAATACCTTCAAAAAGCTCTATCAATTCTCGTTTGGAATGACTCTGATCCTGATCCCTGCCTCGAAGCTGGCTATGCAGATGATTTTGAGCGATTCTTATAAGACCGCTTCCGTGTATGTCGGTTTCTTATATCTGGGAACGGTATTTCAGGGATTCTCTTCTTACTGCAGCATCGGATATTTACAGGGAAAGAAGACCAACGGAGCGGCGGCAACGAGTGTCTGCGGAGCGGTGATCAATATTCTGGTCAACATCGCTCTGGTAAACTTGATCGGCTTGTACGCGGCATCGATTTCTACTTTTGCCGGATTTTTTGTCATGTGGATCACAAGGCTGCGTGACACGCGGGATACGATGCCTGTTGTCATCGAGAAAGTGCCGTTTGGGGCCGGGCTGTTTTCGTGTATCGGGATGGCACTCATCAGTATCTGGACACCAGTGTGGCTGGATGGGATTTTGACCGTGAGTATGGGGATTGTGTTTTGCCGGATGAACCGAGAGATTTTGAGCATTTTGCGAAAGAAAGCCGGATCCAAAATAGGAGCATTCTCTGGAGAGCGCCGGGGAGGAAAGGGAAAACAGGATGAATGAAATTTTCAAAATCAAACAGGAGTGCTGCGGCTGCAGAGCATGCGAGAACGCATGCCCACGCGGCTGTATCATGATGAAGCGTGATGCAGAAGGCTTTCTCTATCCTTCGGTGGATGAGAAAAACTGTGTGAACTGCAAAATATGCCTCAGTGTCTGTCCGTTTCGGGCGGGCAGAAAGAAGGCGGATGTGATCAGCACTTATGCGGCTGCAGCACTGTCAGATGAAGAGCGGTTCAGAAGTTCGTCTGGGGCTGTCTTTTTCTTATTGGCACAGGAAATGATACAGCACGGCGGCATTGTGTACGGGACATCATTATCATCAGACTGCAGGAAAGCATTTGTGACTTCAGCAGGGGATCTGCAGTCTTTGGACGCACTGCTGGGATCCAAATACGTTCAGAGTGATACGGGAATCAGTTACCGGGAAGTGAAGAAACATTTATTGTCAGGCCGCCAGATCTTATATTCCGGAACACCCTGCCAGATCGGAGGGCTGAAGAAATATCTGGGGAGAGACTACGAGAATCTGCTCTGCGCGGACCTGATCTGCCATGGGGTTCCCTCCCCGGCTTTGTGGGAGAAATACGTCCGCTCTGCGGAGAAAAAGTATCATGGAACAGTAACAAAGGTAAATTTCAGATGCAAAGATAAAGGATGGAAAAGCTTTGGCATAAAGGTGTCCGTGGGCAGGAAGGGAAGATACTTCCCCAAAGAAATAGATCCGTATATGCAGATGTTCCTTAAGAATGATTGCTTGCGGCCTTCTTGCTATGCCTGCAGGATCAAGGGGCACAGCGCCGCAGATATGACCCTGGGTGATTTCTGGGGCGTGGAAGATGTTTCTCCTGAATTCAATGACGGCAAGGGAACTTCATTAGTGATACTGCGTACAGACAAGGGAAAACGGTGGTTTGATCAGATCAGCGAATTCTGCAGAAGTCAGACATGCGATTATGAGAGGGCAATTAAGAAAAACAGGGCGGAACTGCATTCTGTTTCCGCTCCTCCGGAGAGAGAAACGCTTTTTGAAGATATGGATCAAATGACCTTTGATCAGCTATCAAAGAAATATTTAGAACCACAGTGGAAGAGAAAATTAAAAATGCTGCGAACCGTGTGCTTCCAAAGGCAGCACACGCTTTCCTAAAGAGGAGAAGCCCCGCCCGCCAAAGTGGACTTCTCCCGATATCGATACAGGACCCGCAGATGGAGACAGCAGTCAAAGCTGTTCCCCTGCGGGTCCCTGCCTGTCATCGGCAGGATGTGAAGAAGAATGCTTTTGAGCGTTCAGAATTTAGGCGAAACCTGCAGCAGATCTTTTTTTACATAATAGTCGATCATCTCTGTGTAGGAATAATTAATATGTGCTTCCAGTGTTTTACAGGCGGTTTCGATATCGTCATTTATTAATGCTTCTATGATTTCCTTGTGTCCGGTTTTATCATTGGCATAATAGACAGGAACAATGGAAGAACGTATGAACAGAAAATGATCACTGTAGCTGTCGACCAGACTTGTCACGTAATCATTATTCAGCGGCGCAATCAGTGAGCGATGGAAATAGTCGTCCAATTTTACATACTCTAATACGATTTTAGAATCCGTCAGAATGTTCCTGGACTGGTATTCATAAAAGCGATCCAACATTTCTCTGAGCCATTCCTTACTGAGATTGGGCGCCGAATATTTTAAGGCGTTAGGTTCAAACATCAGACGAACCTGAAAAATATCATGGATCATCTTCACGGTGATAGGAGCGACTTCGATCCCTTTTCGCGGATGGATGATAATCAGCTTTTTATTCGCAAGCCGTAAGATCGCTTCCCGGATCGGAGTGCGTCCAAGATTCAGCCGCTGCTGCAGAGAGTTTTCTGTGATCAGTTCCTGGGGCTTTAACTGTCCGGTCAGGATCAGTTCCCGTATCTCTGTATAGGCAAGATCAGTTAAAGTTTCATTCTTTTTATTCATGGCTAATTCGTTCCTTCCTTTTCATAAATGTGTCAGCTGCCGTCTGTATTGCCTGCCGTACATCGACACTGTATGTGATAAAAATAGCTGGTTCAGGTAAATGTTGGATGGTGATATATCTATAATATACCAAAAAAGATAAAAATGAGAAATAATTTTGTCGAAATAATCAAAAAATGTTGACATTATGTCACACCATATGATATATAGGTCAAAAGATATATTTGTGATATATTACAAATATATCAATAGGCAGAGCGCGATGCAGAAACGGTAAAGCAAACATAAAGGAGGATCATGCTATGAGCAAAATAGACTATATGAAGTCGGCAGATTTGGAAAAGAATTTTGTAAATGGCCTGTCGCGGTCAGAGCTTCTTCCGGATACATTTGATGAAGTAAAGATCTATAAGTGTGCGTTAAAAGCAGGAGAAGTTTTCGATGTGAAGCTGTATTCCCAGACAGATAAGATGCAGCTGTTCTTTTTCCTGAATGCCGGCGGATATATAGCACTTCCAAAACAGGCATTCAACATTACTGGGAAAGCAGTGTTCGTTCCTAATTTTGACAAGGAGAAGGTAGAATTTCACGCGGGGAATGAAGATTTAGAATTCCTCCACTTTATCGGCGAAATATCCGAGTATGACAAGATGCGGCTTGCAAACATCCACATTGTTCTTCCGAGATTCCGGCTGCTGGACGACGCATGGGAATATACAGAAGGATTTACAGGGGATGCAGGGTCAAATGTGAAATCCCATATGGTGATCGAGCATAGATTTTTAGGACGCTATAGTATGGGATGGAACTGCGGAAAAGGACCTACGTTTATCGGCGAGCATAAGCATCCGGATCTGGAGCAGTGGTATTACATATTCCAGGGGTCTGAGTTTACTTATTTTGCAGGAGACGAAGAGATCCGCGTGGAAGGCGGTGATATCACGCATATCGGCATGGATGTACCGCACGGGAGCAAAGCGAACGAAGACCAGTATCTGAATTATATTTGGTTTGAACTTGCGACAGATGGGTATAAATAGGATACAGATGGATGTTTGCTTTTGAGTAAAGAAGGTGGTAAAAAATGCTGGAGATTAAGGACCTGAAGAAGAATTTCGGAAAAAACGAGGTTTTGAAAGGCATTGATATTAACGTAGAGAAAGGGGAAGTGGTCGTGATTATCGGGGCCAGCGGCTCTGGAAAGAGCACGCTGCTCAGATGTATTAATTCTCTGGAACAAGTTACTTCAGGCCAGATCATTTATGACGGCACAGAGATATCCGGAAATTCAAAAGCTGCCCAGGAACAGAAGAAAAAGATCGGGATGGTATTTCAGCATTTTAATCTCTTCCCCCATTTGACTGTCCTTGAGAATATCAGCATAGCGCCGAGGAAGGTGAAAAATATTCCGAAAGAGCAGGCAGAAGCAAAAGCGCTGGAACTGTTGAAGATGGTTGGGCTGGAAGAGAAGCAAAAGCAATATCCGGGACAGCTCTCCGGAGGGCAGAGTCAGCGTGTCGCCATTGCCAGAGCTCTTGCAATGGAACCCAGCATCATGCTCTTTGATGAGGCTACATCAGCGCTGGATCCGGAAATGGTCGGCGAAGTGCTGGATATTATGAAGGATCTGGCCAGAAGAGGGATGACGATGCTTGTTGTTACGCATGAGATGGGATTTGCAAGAGAGGTGAGCGACAGAGTGATCTTCATGGATGATGGATATATCTGTGAAGAGAATACACCGGGAGAAATATTCGACAATCCCCAGAATCCGAGAACAAAAGAGTTTTTAAGCAAAGTTTTATAGGAGCGTGTCATGGAAGCAGTCAAAATCGCAAGAGAGAAAGACATCGAATACGTATATGATGAAAACGGGCTTGCCAGGATTCCTGTTCTGCAAGGGGAATACGAAGGAGCTGCATTTGAGAGAATCGGGTTAAAGGCAGGTTCTGTGTGGAAACCAGAAGGGTACCGGTTTGGAGATAAGATGCAGTTTTTTATCTTCAGCAGAGGCACCGGTTATATTACAACACCTGAGAAAGCCTATAACATTGACGAGATTTCCATATTTATTCCCAGATTCGATGAGGAGACCTTTGCAGTTACAGCAGCATCTAATCTGTATATGCTGCATATCATTGCCGAGTTTGCCGATTATGACAGGAGGTATATGGCTGAGCGGCGTATTACGCTCCCCAGATTCAGGAAGACTTCAGAAGCGTGGACATACTGGGAGAATTTTAAGAACGAGGGAGTCGTCTCGAGAATGTTTATAGAACACCGTCAGCTGGGCAGATTCAGTATGGGCATCGTGACGGGAAAAGGACCGGATCTTGTCGGAGAACACGTCCATCATGAACTGGAACAATGGTACTATTTTCTTCCGGGCGCAAAGGTTACTTATTATGCAGGCGGAGAGAGCCTGGAGGCAGCAGAGGGAGACGTGACTTATACAAGAAGAGGAATCCCGCATGGGAGCAGGGCTGAAGAGGGAGAAGCATTTGACTATATCTGGTTTGAGATCGCACATGACGGGTATCCGGGAACAATCAGCTGAGAAGATGAAATTGGAACTGGCATTATCAAATGTCTGTTTTCAAAATGTTTCTTTTGCGGCGTTTCTCAGTACGGCATCCAGGATCGGCATACGCAAAATTCTGTACTGGGCAGGCGTGCCTCATCTCTATATCGACAGCGGATGCAGAGAGAGCGCAGAAGAACACAGAGAACAGATGCGGCATTATGAAATGATCCCCTGGATGTTCATCCCGCGGCCGTATTATTACAGAATCAGCGCGTCACAATGGGCGGCGGGCAGAGGACGGTGTATGGATTATTACAGTCAATGTCTGGATTCCGCTGCGGAGCTGGGCAGTGAAAGAATCTATCTCTGGCTGAATACGCAGAAACTGGAAAGGGGGAATGAGAACGTTTTTGATGAAGCAGTTGCATTCGCGGCAGAATTCATCAGACGGGCAGAAGAGAAAAAAATGATTCCCGTGCTGGGGACAAACACCATGGGAACGCCGGCGTTAATTAAAAATAGGGCCGGGTTTGAAGCGTTCTTGGAACAGATCGGTACAGAGAACTATGAAATCGCGCTTGATTTGGCAGGAATCATACGAAGCGGAGAAACCCTGGAGGAGTGGATGGAGTCCTATGGAGACAGAGTAAGCATGATCTTCTTTAATGACTGCAACAGGAATCAAGTGAAATGCTGGCCATATGGAACATGCAATATCAAGAAATATTTGGGAGTACTCAGACAGTGTCAATATCAGGGAATACTCGGAGAATTCCTGCTGAATGAAGAATATTTCGCAAATCCGGAAGTATGGGCGGAGGAGAATGCATCGTACATTCTGGAATGTCTGAAAAAGTGACCAGAAAGGTCAGAAGGAGGAGCCGTATGAGAAAAATGAAAAAATTTGTCAGTTGTCTTTTAGCAGGTATCGTTATCACAAGTCTGGCGGCATGTGGAAACAGTGATCAGGATCCCGGTACGGCAGAAGAAGGAAATGGAGACGGAAACGAGCAGACGTCGGAAGAAGACAGCTCATGGGCGGATGTGGAAAGCGCAGGAGTCCTGCGGATCGGATGTGAAGGAAACTGGAAACCGTTTATCTACAATGATGAAGATGATAAGCTGGTGGGATCAGAAGTGGAGATTGCAAATGAGATGGCGGCGAGGATGGGACTTGAGACGGAATGGGATGTCGCATCGGAGTGGACCGGAGTCGTGGCAGGTCTTGATGCTGACAGGTATGACTGCATTTTTGAGGCAATCCCGCCTGCAAGTTATGAGGGCGAAGCATACGATAATAAATATCTGTGCAGTATCCCTTATGGGGAGAAAACACAGGTTCTTGTAGTGAATGAGGATTCAGATATTGAGTCCTGGGAAGACCTGGACGGAAAAGTCTGCGGGAATTCACTGTCCAGTTCGTCCGGCAAGATTGCAGAATCATATGGTGCGACACTGACGGAGATGAGTTTGACGGATTCAATGCAGCTATTAAGCGAAGCAAGAGGAATCGATGCCACAGTAAATGCCTTGATCTCTATCAATGATTATCTGGCTCAGAAACCGGATACAAAAGTGAAGATCGCAGCTTATTATGAGCCGGATGATCCGCGGGCAACCTATATGACAGTGCTGTTCCGGGCTGAGGATCAAACGCTCAGAGAGAAAGCAAATGAGGCTTTACAGTCCATGCTCGATGACGGTACGATCTATGAGATTATGGTGAAATATTTTACTGAGGATGTGGCAGATGTAATGTCTGTATTTGTGGAGCACCCGGAGTACAAAGGACAGTAACCAAAGGGATGTGAGTGCATGAGAATTATTAACATTATGGTGGAGTCTTTCTGGCCGCTGATGAAAGCCGGACTGACGGTTACGATACCGCTGACGATCGTATCTTTTATCTGCGGTCTTCTGCTGGCGATCATCGTAGCAGTGATGAGAATTTCAAGATTTCGGGTGCTCAGAGGGATTGCCATCTTCTATGTCTGGCTGATACGCGGAACCCCGCTGCTTGTTCAGCTGTACATTATCTATTATGGCCTTCCGAATATAGGCATTGTATTTTCCCCGTTCCTTTCCGGCGTAATCGGTCTGACAATGAGTCAGGGCGCATATAACTCCGAGATTATCAGAGCAGTTATTGAGTCCATATCAAGGGGACAGTGGGAGGCATGCAGGGCGCTGGGAATGAGCAGGTTCTGTACGATGTACTATATCGTGTTCCCCCAGGCTTTTCGCGTAGCACTTCCCTCCTTGGGAAACCAGTTTATCACGCTGACGAAAGATACGTCTCTTACATCCGCTCTCACACTGATTGAACTGCTTCAGACAGGACGCAAGATCATTGTTAATACGCTGGAACCTTTATGGGTGTACTGCGAAGTTGCATTTGTCTATTTGATCTATTGCAGTGTGCTGATGGTGATTCAGAGGAAACTGGAACAGAAGTTTGGGAAACACATTCTGGCGCAGCAGAAGACAAGCAAGGAAGGATAGAACGGCAGAACATGATTTTAAGGAAGCAGATCGCAGGGATGAATCAGCATTATCAGAATTATTCTCTCGAGTATTTCTTTGAATCTCAAAAGAGAGCCGGAATAGAAAGCGTAGAACTCTGGATGGGCTACCCTCATATATGGGTGGGAAAAGAACTGTATCCAGAGTGCAGGAAGATTGAGAAAATGGCGCATACCCGGGGCATCGGCATTGTTTCAGCTACGATCCCGAGTATGGCTTATCAGTATCAATATGCCCCGGAGAATAAAATGCAGCGTGAAAAAGGCAGAGAATATTTTCAGGATGGGATTCGCGCTGCGGAATCTCTGGGGTGCAGGATCGTTTCGGTAAACTCCGGTTGGGGAAGAAACGACCGGGACCGGGAAGAATCCCTGAAAATATGCATTGATTTTCTGAGAGAGGCTGCGGAATTTGCAGCCTTGCATCATATTACGCTTGTGATGGAATCCCTGAAAAAATCAGAAAGCAATCTTGGCGTGACCGCCGAACAGATAAAGGAGATTTGGGAGAGAATCGGTCATCCGAATTTAAAAATCATGATTGATACAATTGCAGTGTGGGACAGCGGAGAATCCGTTCAGGAGTGGTTTGACATTTTCGGAGATGAGATACAGCATATGCATTTCCTGGATGGAAGCCCTGATTTTCACAATCCCTGGGGATGGGGGAACCGATCCTTATACAGGGAACTGGAATGCCTGGAGAAAAATAATTACAGAGGCTATCTGGTTCAGGAGATTGTAGGGGAGCGGTACTGTGCAGATCCCCGTAAAGTGGACATGGAATATATGCAGTATTTCTCCCAGTTTATTCATGATTAGGCAGCAGTGTACAGGAACGCGAGGTTAAGATTATGGCCGGAGGGGAAGGAGAGAGGGAACGATGCTGATCCGCCAAATGGCAATGATGTTTTGTCTGATGCTCATCGGGTACGGAGCCCGGAAGAGAAATAAATTATCGCAGGAAACATGCAGCCAGATGTCCTGGATTGTCATTAACATCGCGAATCCGGCATTGATTCTCAACAGCGGCATGGATCCGGGAACAGATATGGCGGGAAAGGAATTGCTCACAGTGGTGGGCATTTCTGCAGTGATGTATCTGTTTCTGATTCTATGTGGAGTCCTCCTTCCGAGAGTCCTTCGGATCCCGGCTGCCGAGCGGGGAATCTACAATGTCATGACTGTATTTTCCAATGTGGGATTCATGGGAATCCCGGTCGTATCGGCTGTATTTGGAAGCAAAGGGGTCTTGTATACTTCATTTTTTAATATTTTTTACAGTATTTTGCTTTATACATACGGAGTCAGGTGTTTTGAAGGGAGCAGAGGGAAGGACGGGTGGAAAGAATCGGTCTTCAATATCGGCGTCATTTCAAGTATCCTTGGCCTGCTGATCTATCTGCTCCGTGTTCCTTGCGGCAGTCTGCTCCCTGAATTTACGGCTATGCTGGGATCGCTGACAGCACCGCTGAGTATGCTGATCGTGGGCGCGTTTATCGCGGATGTGAGATTTGGAGAGATACTCAGAGATCGAAAAGTGATCATTTACCTGGTATTTCGAATGTTTCTGATCCCGGTGATCGGGAGTGCTTTTACGGTTCTGTTGATTGAAGAGAAACTGATGCGGGGCGTCTGCATCATAATGCTGTCAGTTCCGGTAGGGAGCATGGTTGCCATGTTCGCGCGCCAGTATCATAAATACTACGAAGAAACAGCGGCTATTGTGGGGATCACAAGCATGATCTCTTTGGTCAGTATTCCACTGATGTTAAACCTGTTTCTCGGATAAAGCTCTGCCTGTCATCGGCAGGGCTTTTCTATGTCCGGCCGCGGTTGCCATTCTCCGGAAAGACAGATATAATAGAAAAGGCTGCGGGACCAGGCCCGCACTTTACATCCAGGAAAGAGGTGCATGGCAGGACAATGAATCTGATGAGCAGGATCCCCAGGGATTTCTATAAACTATTTGCAAGTAAATATACGGACTACTACATGCTGTTCCTGGCGGCTATCCATGAGGAGATGAGTCTCTCCTACTCGGTCTTGGGACTGACGGAGAAGGAGTGCCGGGCAGTGATGAACGAGAAGATCGCGTCTGCCACCCTTCTGTGGGATGAAGAGAATTATGACGAAGAAGGGATCTTCCTGACCCGGTCCAACATGGCGGCGGTCTGCCTGAAACATTTCGAAGAGTGGGGATGGCTGCGCCGGGATTATGATGAGACGCTCAACAGTTATGTGGTTACATTCCCGGAGTACAGTCAGCTGTATGTGGAGCTCTTCCGCCGGCTGTTCGACGAGAATGAGAGTGAAGAGCGGGAGAGTGTGATGACCATATACAGTCATCTGTATACTTACAGTTCCGACAAGGAGAAGAACAACGAGATCTTAAACAGTGCGCTGCGCGTGTCGAAAAAGCTGGTGCAGATGCTGGTCAATATGCAGGACGGTATGAGAGGATATTTTGACGAACTGTCCAGGCAGAAAGAGTTCCGCGGGATCCAGGAAGTGCTTGTGCGGGAGATCAATAACAGTGACAGCAAGAAATATGCGATCCTGACCACAACGGACAGCTTCTACCGCTATAAAGAAGCGGTGAAAGAGCTGCTGGATCAGAATCTGCGGGAAAATGACATGCGCAGGCAGCGGATGGAAGCGGCCCTGCAGGACGAATTACAAGGGCGCCAGGACGAGCGTGCGCAGCAGGAGAAACGTGCAGATCGTTCCCATGCAGCGGAAGCCCAGGGGACGGGGGCTGACCGGAACATCTCACGTATGCGGCGCTCGATCGAGCTGTGCATTCAGGCGGCGGACACGATGCTGCGTATTGAGCGGCAGTTTGACGCGATTGAGAAGAGATACAATAAACTGATCGAGCAGAAGACGGTATTCGCCAGCCGCGCGGCCGCCAGGATCCGCTACATACTGCGGGAAGGGGCGCAGGAAGATCAGACCATTGTATTCATGGATCTGCTGAACCGCAGCGGCAGGAAGGAAGAACTGCTTCAGGCGCTCTCTGAGCGCATCCGCATGAGCAGGCCCTACAGTGTGATGACAGAGAACAGTCTGTACAGGCGCAGACCCGCGGACCGGGAGGAATTCGAACCACAGGCAGTGGCAGAAGAGGGCAGAGAGCGGGAAGGGCTGGATTCGTTTGTGCTGAAGCCTTTGTACACACAGAAAGAGCTGGAAGCATTCCGGAGAAGGAACCTGACAGACGGCGTGTTCCGGACGACAAAGGACACGGTGAGATCCGTGGAAGATCTGGAGAAACTGTTCTTCATCTGGCAGGAGGCCACAGAAACTGCGCAGACGGACAAAGAGATCATCCTGGGCGGAGAACAGGAGAACGGACAGGGGCTGCGTTTTACGGATCTGAAGATACGGGAGGAATAGAAGATGTTTGCATATTTAGAACAAGTGTCGGTCACAGAGGGAGAACAGATCAAGAAGACGATACAGGCGCTGTTCCGCCAGACTTGTATCTTACAGGTGAAATACGACCCTGCCACACTGACGCCGCGGGACAATTCTCAGTATGAGACATGCGCCAGGCACAGGAACTTTATTGAGGATTATGTATCTGTGCTGGGATGTGAACTGATCCATGATTCGCAGGAGCATATCTTCCGGCTGACCGGGGAGGGCGTGCCGCAGGAGAAGCTGAGTCTGACTGCCACGGTGATCCTTCTGGTGGTGAGACTGATCTACCGGGATAAGATCATGGGGGCAGGCCTGAGCGCGCCTGTGACGACACTTAAGGAAATGCGGGAGTACGGGAAGAATACGAACCTCATCCCGGAGAAACTTACGGCAGTCCAATGGCGGGAGGCGCTGTATCTGATGCGGATGCACCAGATCATCGATGTACCCGGCGCGGTGCGCGATGTGGAAGATGATACGCCGATTTATATTTACAGCACGATCAATATGTATTTGACAGCAGGAGAGATCAACGCACTGATCGAGGAATACAGAGAGGAGACAGAAGAGTTTGAGACAGCCGAAGAAATTATTTACGAGGATGCTGATCAATAACTGGGGCGGGATCAGCCATAAGATACTGGAGTTCCATGAGCACGTGAATCTGTTCAGCGGGAAGAGCGGTTCGGGCAAATCAACGGTCATGGACGCCATACAGGTCGTTCTGTACGGCAGCGTGTCCGCTCATTTCCTGAATAAGGCAGCAGATGATTCGAAGAACAAGAGAAGCGTCTTAAGCTATCTGCGCGGCGCGCAGAAAGACGGGAGCATCAACCGCGGCGGAGTGGACTTCTGTTCTCAGATCGTGCTTGAGATCGAGGATACAGGGACCCATATTGTGACCTGTATCGGGGCGGCTTTCGAGGTGGCACGCGGGGACACGGAGCTGAGAAAGTACAGTTATTTCAGTCATTCCGGCCGGTTTCCGGAAGACGAATACCTTCAGAACGGCGTGCCGTACACGATCGCTCAGATCAAGAAGCTGGCGGGAGAGCGGAGCCGCAGTGAGGACAACCGGGGCCATGGGGATGTGAATCGTGTGTATCCTTCGCGGGAAGCCTATCTGAATACACTTTACGACGTGATATTCGGTTATGTAGAGCCGGGGCGGATGATCACCATGGAGAAGAGCGCTATCGCGCTTAAGATGACCAGCGGGACGGGGCAGTTTATCCGGGATTATATGTTCCCCAAGAGTCAGGAGGATACTGTGGCGGCGATCAGTGAACAGCTGGGCGCATACCGTGAGATCAAGGAGCGGGTTGAGGATCTGGAGCGGCGGATCTCCATGCTTGATGCGGTCCAGAGCCGGGATCGGGAGTTTACGAAGCTGCGCGCGGACAAGCTGCGGGCAGAGAGGACGCTGCAGTACATTGAGATCGAAGGCAGCACCGTACGTCTGGAAGCACGCAGGAGCGATCTGGAGTCTCTGGAAGCAGCGGCGGAAAAGGCGGAGGCAGGACAGAATACGGTGCAGACAGCACTTAAGAATGCCCGTGCAGAGCTGGTAGATGTCAAAGCCGCGCTCAAAGAGAGTGATTACGGAAGGAAAGAACAGGAATTAAAAGAACTGGAGACTACGATCCGTCTTCTTGCGGATAATTCGGCCCAGTGGCGGCTGATCATGCAGGGTCTGCGGCGGTGGGAGGAAGAGGAACTGGTCACAGACTACGTGAGCAACCGCGCGCTTCAGCTGATACAGGATTTCCGCGGGGGCGAGGTGACAGACGAGACCTGTGAGGAGCTGAAACGTCACATCAGCGTTGCCTTTGATAATATCTCCAATGAGCTCTCAGAACTTCAGAGCGGGATCAAAGAGATGGAACGAGAGCTGCGGGAAAAGTCTGAGGCAGCAGAGGATATGCGCAATGACCGGAAGCCCTATCCGGCAGATCTTAAGAAAGCAAGGAGCGAGCTGCAGCGGGCGCTGGGCGACCTTTATGGACGGAAGATCGAAGTCCATATCTTCGCAGATCTCTTTGATATCACGGATGAGAAATGGAAGAACGCTGTGGAAGGACGGCTGGGCCGGATCAAGAGAAGCATGATCACGGAGCCGGCCTATGCACTGGACGCGGCGAAACTGTTCCGCAGGATGAAACAGTTCGAGGAAGTGGATCTGATCAACAGTGCCGCGGTGAAGCGGGATTTGCCGGCCGCGGAGAAACACTCACTCTATGAGGCGGTCCACACGGATGTGCCTTATGCGGACTGGTGCTTAAAGCGCTATCTGGGAAGAATCCGCAAGTGCGAGACCGTGGAAGAGCTGGATACCGTGTATGACGGCGTGACACCGGACTGTTATTCCTACAGCGGATACAGATTCCGGCACCTGCGGAAGAAAGATTATATAAAGAATGCCTGTATCGGGACCAGGGTGTCCAGAGCGAAACTAAGAGACTTGGAAGAAGAGATTACGGAACTCCAGCAGGCCCTGATCGGGGAGCGGCAGACGGAGGCGGCGCTTAAGGAAGCGCAGCAGTTCGAGCGGCTGAATCAGGGGACAGACCAGCTCCTGCGGCTTGCGGGAGCGGCGGAAGAATTAGAAGAGTATTACCGGAGGCAGGAGCGTCTCCGCCGAGAACTGGAGGAACTGAAGAACGGAACTCTGGCAGCGGACCTGCGCAGGCGGGAGGAGACGCTGACCGCGCAGATCAGAGAGGCTGAGCAAGAGGCGCAGAAGCTGCAGAAAGAGCAGATCCGCATCGGAGAGATGAAAGGAAGAGCGGAGCGGGATATCCGCGATCTGGAAGAGCGGCTTGCGGCCTTAAGACAAGGCTTCGAGCCGGATGAAAACCTGCTCGCGGAGGTGAAGGAGGCGCTGGCGAAGAAGAGCGAGGCTGCCTGCCGGCAGGAAGAGAAGAACCGGATGGAAGCACTCACCAGCCAGGAAGAGAAGGCGCGTGATGAGCGGACCAGGGCCAGAAATGCGTTCAATAACGCATACCCGTCCTATGGTTTCACTGGGGTGGAGCATGAAAACGACGTCTATGACAAGACGCTGGAGCGCTGCCGCAGGGATTTTGAGCCGGAATATAAGAAGGAGTTCCAGAAACAGTATGAGCTTGTCTATCATTCCCTGCGGGATAATGTGATCGCTACCATACACGGTGAGATTAAGGCCGCGTACCGCCACCGCAGGCAGATCAACCAGATGCTGTCCAGAATCCGCTTCTCCGACAGTATCTACCAGATCGATATCCTGCCCGCGAAGAATGAAAACGGGCAATTCTACGAGATGCTGATGGCAGAAGAGCTGGACAGTAAGGTGGTGGATCCTGACGGCGTGGAAGGGCAGATGAGCCTTCTGGAAGACGAGTTCTTCCGCAAGTATGAGCAGAAGATCCAGCTCCTCACGCAGAAATTCATGCCTCCCAGAGAGGAAGAAGAAGCCGGGCGCGAGCGGCACCGTCAGGAGATGGAGCGGTTCGCAGATTACAGGAATTATCTGACGTTCAGCATGTATGAGCAGACCATCGATGAGAGCGGACGCGAGAAGAAAAATTACGTGGATGATATGGCGGGCGTGGACTCCGGCGGAGAGGGGCAGAACCCCAAGTACGTGGCACTTCTGGCAGGGTTTGCCATGCTGTATATGCAGCAGAGCAACCGGGATTCCAAGATCCGGCTGGTGCTTCTGGACGAAGCCTTCTCCAAGATGGACAAGGAGAGAAGCGAGGTGTGCCTGAAATACGCGCGTGAGCTGGAGCTGCAGCTCATTGTCTGCGTGCCGGACGAGCGGCTGCAGTCACTGATACGAAATGTGGACAGCGTGTATGGATTCCGGCGCTTCCGCAATCAGATTACTATGATGCACATTGACAAAGGAGACTATCTGAACATGATCGAGGGTGCGCCTTTTCATGAGTAAAACAGTGGCGGCAGCCGCAATAAGCACGCAGTGCGGTTTTACGAATGGCGCTCCTGTGAACGGTAACGACTGAGAGGAATTCTGCCTGCAGCCGGGAAATTTCGGGTTGTAAAGAAAGAGGGGAGTCTGTTATAATGAATGTAGCACAATAAAAAAGAAAAAGGAGGTCTGGTCTATAGACAGATGGTTGAAAATTTAAAAGAAAAAACAAGAGAAGCGTTGGCAAGTGTCCTTCCCATTACTGGAATTGTTCTCATCCTAAGTATTCTCATCGTCCCAATGGAAATCGGTACACTTGCCTTATTTTTGACAGGGGCGGTATTCCTGATCGTGGGAATGGGCTTCTTTCAGCTTGGGGCCGAGATGGCCATGACCCCGCTCGGACAGGGTGTGGGTTCGAAGCTGGTGAAAGGAAAATCTCTCCTTGTAGTGGCGGGAATCTGTTTCCTGATGGGAGCAGTGATCACGATATCGGAGCCTGATCTGCAGGTGCTGGCGAATCAGGTGGCTTCGATTCCGAATCAGGTACTGATCTGGACTGTAGCGGCAGGTGTGGGAGTATTCACAGTGGCGGCCGTCTTAAGAATCCGTTTTCACGTCGGCCTTGCCAAGATGCTGACCGTGCTGTACATCCTGCTCTTCATCCTTTCCATCTTCTCGCCCTCCGAGTTCGTGGCAGTGGCGTTCGACGCAGGCGGTGTGACCACAGGGCCTATGACAGTGCCCTTCATCATGGCCATCGGTATCGGTTTGTCCTCGGCCAGGAGTGACAAAGACGGACAGAAAGACAGTTTCGGATTCATCGCTCTGTGCAGTATCGGTCCGATCATGATGGTAATGCTGCTGGGCATTTTCTATCACCCCACGGACGCAGCATACACTGCGGTGGAAGTCACTGTGGTGGAGACGACAAGGGATGTGGCCAGAATCTTTATCCAGTCACTGCCTCAGTATACGGAAGAGGTTCTGATCAGTATTTTCCCGGTAGCCGGCGTTTTCCTGCTGTTTCAGCTCCTGACGCACCATTTTCACAGGAGGCAGGTTATCAGGATGTGTGTCGGTATGATTTACACAGTGATCGGCCTGATTCTATTTCTGACAGGCGTAAACGTTGGATTTGCCCCCGTTGGAAATCTGCTCGGCAGCGGGATTTCGGAAGGAGTCTATAAGTGGCTGCTTATTCCGATCGGGATGCTGATCGGATATTATATCGTCAAAGCGGAGCCTGCTGTGCAGGTATTAAATCATCAGGTTGAGGAGATCACGGGAGGAACCGTATCCCACACGATGATGAACGCGGCGCTCTCCATCGGTGTTTCCGCCGCGGTGGGGCTTGCCATGGTACGTGTTCTTACAGGACTGAGCATCTACTGGATCATTATTCCGGGCTATGCGATTGCCCTGATCTTAAGCCGGTTTGTCCTGCCTGTTTTTGTAGGAATTGCGTTTGACTCCGGTGGTGTTGCCAGCGGACCGATGACATCCACATTCCTTCTGCCTCTTGCCATGGGCGCCTGTACTGCCCTGGGCGGGAATGTAGTGACGGATGCATTCGGCATCGTCGCACTGGTCGCTCTGGCCCCGCTGATCGCGATCCAGATCATGGGAATCGTCTATTCACTGAAGCTGAAGGCAGATACCGGTGCAGCCGAGGAGCTGTCAGATGATATTATTGTGGAACTGGAGGAAAATGAAATATGACAGTGCAGTATGAAAAAAATATGTCACTTCGTATTCTGATTTTAATCACTCATGCAGAGAAGGAAAAGAAATTAAAACATGTGCTTCAGGAGATGCATATGCCGATTCTGCACCAGTGCAGGGCCCAGGGGACGGCCCCGTCGGAACTCTTAGATATTCTGGGTGTGTGCGGAACTTCAAGGATCGTAACTGTCGGCTGTCTGCCGAAATGCAGGAGCCGGGAGATATTTGACATACTGGACAAACAAATGAAATTTCGCAGGAAAGGTGCGGGAATCGCACTTACCATACCGGTAACCGGTGTTCAGAGCCCGGTGCATCGTCTGCTCAGCGAGGAAGCGAAAAACATCATACATACAAGGATAGAAGGAGAGGTGGAAACCGTGAAAGAGACGGGAGAGTTTTCTGTTGTCTGGACTTCTGTAATCAGCGGCTACAGCGAAGAAGTGATTGAGGCGGCAAGGGCAGCAGGTGCAAGAGGCGGTACAGTCATCAAGGGACGGAGACAGAATTCAGAACAGGTGACAGAATATCTCGGCATTCCGATGCAGGAGGAACAGGAGTTCATTCTGATGGTAGTGCCGAAAGAGAAGAAGGCAGAGATCATGGCAGCAATCAGTTCCGCCTGCGGTCTGAAGACTCCGGCGCACGGGATCGTAGTGTCTCTTCCTGTAGACGAAGTGATGGGAATTGAACAAAAAGGCTTGACACCGCCAGATAAATAGCTATAATAGTATCTAACGGTGATAGATAAAAAGACAGAGGGGTGGATGCGATGGACCGGGAGAGCATGGCAAGAGAACTGCTCAAATATATGAAATCCGCTGAGAAAGGACCGGCAAAGGAAATCGCGGCTGTGTCCAAAGGCGAGATGGCAATGCTGGACTATCTGGTTACGCAGCAGAGGGTGACAACACCTACCGAGCTGAGTATCTGTCTGGATCTCTCTACGGCCAGGGTAGCGAATACTCTCAACAGTCTGGAGAGAAAAGGATATGTGGAGCGCATCCACGATGTGGTGGACCGGAGAAAGGTGCTGGTTCACGCCACAGAGTCAGGGAAAGCCGTTTTCTTAAGCGAGGAGAAGAAAGCGATCAGCCATATAGGCGAACTTTTTGATGAATTGGGCGAGGAGGACTCCAGGGAACTGGTACGCCTTCTTCGAAAAGTCCGGCTGCTTATGGAGCAAAAAGAGCGTATGATGCTTGCCGAAAGAAAAAGCGACTCCTGAGCAGAAAGGCCTGACAGCAAAAGACCGGCAGAATCAAATGCCGGTTTTTATCCGCCTAAAATCTATCACTAATAGAAAATAGCGCTAAAAGAAAATAACAAAGATAGTAAAAGGAGGAAATGAGATGATAAGAACTCTGCTAAAGCAGATCGGCCAGTATAAAAAGCCCTCCATACTGGCAGCTGTATTTACTGTATTCGAGGTGATCCTTGAACTGCTCATTCCTGTTCTGATGGCATCGGTCATTGACAAAGGGATCGAGGCAGGAGATCTGGGAAATGTGTACCGCTACGGGGCTGTCATGCTCCTTGCGGCGGTGCTTGGGCTCTTGTGCGGTGTGCTGGCCGGGAAGTTTGCGGCGTCTGCATCCGCAGGGGCGGCGTGCAGTTTAAGAGACGGGATGTATCAGAATATCCAGACATTTGCCTTTTCTAACATTGACCGCTACAGCACGGCAGGCCTGGTGACAAGACTGACAACAGATGTGACGAATATTCAGAATGCATATCAGATGATCCTGCGGATGTGCGTGCGCGCCCCGATCAGCCTTGTGAGTGCTCTTGTGATGGTGATCTTCATCTGCCCCCAGATCAGTCCGGTGTTCGCCGCGGCGATGGTATTTCTGGCGGCTGTGCTCATCTTCATTATGGTGAGGACGATGCCTGTGTTTACCAGGGTATTCCAGAAATATGACGATTTGAATGCCAGCGTGCAGGAAAATGTCGCCGGCATCCGCGTCGTGAAAGCCTATGTACGCGAAGCACATGAAAAGGAGAAATTCGGAAAGGCTGCCGATACGCTTTATCGGATGTTTGTGAAAGCAGAAGGAATGCTTGCGTTTAATAATCCGGCCATGATGACCGCGACGTACGGCTGTATCATCGCGATCTCCTGGTTCGGGGCCCACTTTATTGTGGACGGCGTGCTGACTACGGGAGAGCTGACCAGTCTGTTTACTTATGTCATGAATATCCTTGTCTCTCTCATGCTTCTTTCTATGGTATTTGTCATGATCAGCATGAGTGCTGCCAGTGCGAAGCGAATCGCGGAAGTACTGAATGAACAGACAGAGATCGCTTCTCCTGAGAACGCCGTGCAGGAAGTGACGGACGGCAGGGTGGAATTTGAGGACGTCAGCTTCGCCTACAAGAAAGGCGGACGCGGGGAGATGGCACTTTCTCACATCAATCTTCAGGTAAGTGCGGGAGAGACAGTCGGCATCATCGGCGCAACCGGAAGTTCCAAATCCACCCTGGTGAATCTGATCAGCAGGCTGTACGATGTGACAGAAGGCAGCGTGAAGGTCGGAGGAAGGGATGTGCGCGAGTATGAACTGGATGCCCTGCGAAATAAGGTGGCTGTGGTGCTCCAGAAGAATCAGCTCTTCTCCGGCACAATCCTGGACAATCTCCGCTGGGGCAAAGAAGACGCCGCAGAAGAGGAGTGCGTCCGCGCATGTGAGCTCGCTCAGGCGGATGAGTTCATTCGTGCATTTCCAGATGGGTACCATACCTGGATCGAGCAGGGCGGAACCAATGTATCCGGCGGACAGAGACAGAGACTGTGCATCGCGCGTGCCCTCCTTAAGGATCCGAAGGTGCTGATCTTAGATGATTCTACGAGTGCGGTAGATACGGCGACAGACGCGAAGATCCGGGAGGCGTTTCGTCTGGATCTGCCGGGAACGACGAAGTTCATCATTGCCCAGAGAGTGTCCAGTATCCAGGATGCAGACAAGATCCTGGTTCTGGACAACGGATGTATGACGGCCTGCGGATCGCATGAAGAATTGATGGAGAGCAGCAGCGTATACAGAGAGATCTATGAGAATCAGACGAAAGGCGGAGGTGATTTTGATGAATAAGATGAATCAGATGGGGAGAATCCTGAAACTGGTCTGGAAGGAATATAAAATACAGGTGATCCTTGTTGCGGCGGGAATCTTAGGTTCTGCGCTTGCGACTACAAGAGGTTCTCTGTTCCTGGAAGAATTGATCGACGGGTATATCACCCCTCTTCTGGAAAGCGGGAAATCAGACTTCGCGCCGCTGGCAGGGGCGCTGGCGCAGCTGGCTGTGATCTATGGGATCGGAGCCCTCTGTTCCTATCTGTATAACCGTCTGATGGTAAATGTAAGCCAGGGAACCATGCGTACTGTGCGAAAGCGGCTGTTCGATCAAATGGAATCTCTGCCTGTGCGGTATTTTGATACACATTCCCATGGAGATATCATGTCGGTCTATACGAATGATACGGATACATTGCGGCAGTTTCTAAGCCAGAGTATGCCGCAGCTTGTGAACAGTCTGATTACCATTGTCAGTATCTTCTGCGCCATGGTGATGGTGAGCATCCCTCTGACGGTACTGACGGTTTTGATGGTGGCGGTTATGCTTTTTGTGACGAAGAAAGCAGCGGCTTTAAGCGGACGTTATTTTATAAAACAGCAGGAGGATCTGGGGACGGTCAACGGATACATTGAAGAGATGATGAGCGGTCAGAAAGTGGTGAAGGTATTCTGCCACGAGCAGAAAGCGCTGGAAGGATTCCGCAGAGTCAATGAAAATCTGCGTGACAGTGCTGAGAAAGCGAATACTTACGGAAATATTCTGATGCCGGTGATCATGCAGATCGGAAATGCAAGCTATGTGATCTGCGCGGTCGCAGGGGCGGTGATGGCTCTGAATGGAACTGCGGGACTGACGTTAGGGATGCTGGTATCCTTCCTTACCCTGAATAAGAACTTTAATCAGCCTTTCGGACAGGTGAGCCAGCAGCTGAACAGTGTGATTATGGCAATGGCAGGGATCGGCAGGATCTGTGAACTCCTGGACGAAGAGCCGGAGCAGGATCACGGGTATGTGCTCCTCGTCAACGCGAAAAGACTTCCTGACGGCAGCGTGACAGAGACGGAAGAAAGGACCGGGATCTGGGCATGGAAGCATTATCACAAAGCAGACGGAACCACCACGTATGTGGAACTCAAGGGCGACATTGTCATGGATGGGGTGGACTTCGGCTACACAGATGACAAGATGGTGCTTCATGATATCCGGCTCTATGCGGACGAAGGCCAGAAGATCGCGTTTGTCGGCAGTACAGGCGCGGGGAAGACGACCATTACAAATCTTCTCAACCGCTTCTATGACATTCAGGACGGCAAGATCCGTTATGACGGCATCAATATCAATAAGATCAAGAAGCAGGATCTGCGCCGCAGCCTGGGGATGGTGCTTCAGGATACCCATCTTTTCACCGGTACGATCATGGAGAACATTCGTTACGGCAGGCTGGATGCCACGGATGAAGCGTGTATTGAGGCAGCCAGGCTGGCCAATGCGGACGGCTTCATACGGATGCTCCCGGACGGCTACGATACCGTCATTACAGGGGACGGCAGCAGTCTGTCCCAGGGACAGAGACAGCTGATCGCGATTGCCAGGGCAGCTGTGGCGGATCCGCCGGTGCTGATCCTTGATGAGGCTACATCGAGCATTGACACTCACACAGAAGAATTGGTGCAGAAGGGGATGGATTCTCTGATGAAAGGCAGGACGACCTTTGTCATTGCCCACAGGCTGTCAACAGTCCGCGATTCTGACTGTATCATGGTTCTCGAGAACGGCCGGATCATCGAGAGAGGCCCGCACGAGAAGCTGATCGAAGAACAGGGGCGGTATTATCAGCTCTATACCGGGAAGAAAGCACATTCATAGAATAGTCCGTTTTATAGGACATATCATGCTGTAGACTATAACCAGCTTAAGAAACCGATCTTAGGAGGTATGGATTATGAAGGGATATGCTACAGCAGAAGGCTACATGGGTTTTGTAAATGGAAGATATATGCTTTTCGCAAGCGAATCAGAGTATCAGGAATATCTGGAAGAGGTATAGCGTGGACAAGGGGCAGCATGCCTCAAACCGTACCCCAGAGATGTTACAGCCGGCGATCCGGCGGCGGAAGCGGGAGCGGAACGAAACAGAGCAAAGAAGGATGGGATGAGTGGTATCACTCATCCCATCCTTCGTAAAATCGGATATTTACGGAAATATTTCTTACGATGTCCCCTTCTTCTGTCTCAATATCACTCGGATCAGAGACATAGGGAAGCAGCGGGTTGTCTTCTTCAAGCTCTACACTGATCCAGCTGCGGGCAGCTTCATTTGCATTGTCAATGGCATCATCTAATGTGTCGCCGGAAGCCTCGCAGCATTCAAGATCTGGAAAGAATGCGTGATATCCGCCGTCCTCAGTGGGCCGGAATACTGCCGGGTATATGAATTTCATAGCAGTTCACTCCTTTTTATAAATTTGGTGTTCATCGACGCTATTACTTCTTGTACACTGACGCTAGTATATTATAAAAGAAGAGAAATGGCAAGATTGATTTCCAAAGGCAGACGCAGTCTTACGAGTGAACCCTGGACGCAGTGTTCCGATGTACCTTCTGAACCAGAAGGATCCCGAGCATCAGGAGAAAGGGGAAAATTCCGGCGTTCAGGATCCCGACTTTCAGGTTTCCTGCGAAATGTTCGGCGATCAGTCCTACAAAGGTGGGGCCGCTGGAACATCCCAGATCTCCGGCAAGTGCCATGAAGGCGAACAGTGTGGTTCCGCCGCCCTTTAAGACCGCTGCCGCAATGCTGAACGCCCCGGGCCACATGATCCCGACGGAAAATCCGCAGATGCCGCATCCGATCAGGCTCAGAGACGGCACGGGAGAAAGGGAAATCATACAGTAGGAAAAAATGCATAAAATGCCGCTTGCAATCATTGCCTTGTTTAGATTCATCTTTTCTCCGTATAAGCCGTAGATCAGCCGCGAAGTGCCCATACAGACGGAGAAAAGCATAGGCCCGGCCAGGTCCCCGATGGATTTGCTGACGCCGAGGCCTTGTTCAGCGAAGGTGGAGGCCCATTGGCTCACCGATTGTTCACTTGCACCGGCACAGGTCATGACGATCATCAAGATCCAGAATGCAGGCATTCGGATCAGGCTCGTGACAGGAAGGCCTTCTTCCTCATCCGGGACCAGAGGACAGAGCGGTACCTTCCGGAATACGAAGAGATTATACAGCGGAATCAGCGCCCACAGCAGCGCCATGACTCTCCAGTACTCCAGTCCAAAGACGGCGAAAAATATAGTAGACAAGAGCACCACAGCTACAGCTCCCCAGCAGTAAAACGAGTGCAGCAGACTCATGCTCTTTTCCTTATTTTCTGTGGGAAGCGCTTCTACAACAGGACTTAACAAGACCTCCAGAAGTCCGCCGCCTACGGCATATGTCATAACAGACAGTATGAGGCCCAGATACGGATCTGGGAGGATCGACGGCAGGAAGGTAAGGAATACGAGTCCTGCCGCGGCGGTACCGTGGGCGAGGATCATGGAAGCCCGATAGCCGATCCGGTCGATAAATCCCGCCGAGAGGGCGTCGATCAGAAGCTGTACCAGGAAATTTATGGTGATCAGCATGGTGATTCGGCCCATGGAGATGTGATAGGTATTATGAAAGGTTAAAAATAAAAGGGGAACAAAGTTGTTCGCAATGGCCTGCACGACATAACCGGTATAGCAGGCTGTGAGTGTGCGCTGATAAGTATGTTTCAATGCGGTAAACCTCCTGTAACTGATAATGCACGCATCCGGCCGTTTATGGCTGCCGCGGGGGCACGAACGGCGGAATCCGGAATAGCCAGTTCATTATAGAAGAAAAAAGATATTTTGGCAATTGCAAAAAAAATAAAAAAAGTTGTTGACATTTTCTGAGGGATATAGTATAGTATCAATTGTTCCGAGTGACGGAACACAAACAAAGAAATGCGACAGTGGCTCAGTTGGTAGAGTACGACCTTGCCAAGGTCGGGGTCGCGGGTTCGAACCCCGTCTGTCGCTCTGAAGAAGACATGTTGAACAGCAAGTGATATCTTGCGGGAGACATGTCTTTTTGTTTTTCCAAATCTGTCTTTCATAGACCTCATTGCCCCTTGTCCGCAGACGCTGCTTCGTTCTGTTTTCAAAAGAAAAAGAAAGATGCCCCTTTACATGGCCGTAGTCTGCCTGTGTCGGTGAAGGGGCATGTTTTTCGATTAGTCTTGTCTTGCGGCAGGTTCGCTGCTCTCAGCTGTCTTCAATGCGGAAAGTTCCCGGTAGATTGTAGGAATGCTGCATCCAAGCAGCCGTGCGATACGGGGGACAGAGCCTTTCACCATGAAGATCTTCTTATCCTGAAGGCGGGAGAGAATCGCAATTCGGTCACTTCTGGAAAAATGTTCCGGAATCGTTTCAGCGTACAGACTGTGCAGAGTCTGGTTGATCGCATTGGATACACTGTCCTGAAAGGTTTCTGTGTTGGCGTCGTCATGTTCAGCTACCCGGGTGATCCCAGGTTCAAGTCCTCCCAGCATGAGCGCAGTGTTGCTGATCAGCTGGAAGTCGGAGGTATCCATGTTAATACAGAGCATGCCGAGCAGCTCGCCCTTTGATTTAATAAAGTATGTGGAGGAGCGCAGCAGCCGGCTTTCGCCTGCGTAACCGGAATAGTTCGCCACATAGTCCTTATTTTTCCATTCGCCGCTGGAGATGATTTTCTCTGCAAAATCGGTCATCGGAGCGCCTACACTGCGCCCGCTGATATGGCTGTTGGAGATGGCAGCGATCTTTTTCGTGCGGCAGTCTAAAAGCGCAGCCTCATAATGTCTTCCCAATGCTGCTCCGAGAAAGGGAATGAGATTTTTATAGTATTCCATAATATCGTTCATCTTTGATCACCTGAATTGTACACTGACACTACCCTGAATTCTTAGTTGCATCACTTCAGTACTGTTCCATTCTGAAACCGGCTTCACAACAGGCTGATGATCTCAAAGGTGTATGGTTTGTAAAGGATTCTGGAACTCCTGAGTTTTCCATGTAGGTCTAGACTATCACAAAAATAATACGGAATCAAGCCGTCAGCCTTCTGCAGGAAGTGCGGCATCAGCTGTCTGCAGGAAAGCGGCGGAAATAATTTTGTACAAAGGTAATGAATGCCCGGCTGATCGGTGAGATTGATCCAAGGTCATTGTAGATGATTTTGAGCTCGCGGCAGGGCTTTTCTTCCAGGTTCCGGGAGACGAACGGCATATTCAGGTAGTTCTCGAACGACATTTTCGGCAGAATGCTCACTCCCAGATTCCGGGAAATCATAGATACAGTGAGATTGTCATCAGATACGGAATAGCCGATATTCAGGTTGAGCTGATATTTGCGGATCAGCTGTCCGATCTGGTGGTTCGGGCCCTCGCCGGGCATGATGAATACTTCTGATTCTAAGTCGTGAAGAGACAGAGATTCTTTTTCTGCGAGCGGATGGCCGCAGGGAAGGACAGCCTGAAGGTCTTCACGCAGCAGGGGGAAGGTTTTAAAAGGCAGTTCTGTGGAAACAGATGAAAATCCGAAGTCTACCCGTCCTCCGGCCAGCATTTCTTCTACTTCTTCATAATTTCCATCAATTACGACAATGTGAATATTTGGATGGAGCCGGTTAAATTCTTTGAGCAGATCTGGGAAATACTGGATTGCCAGACTGGGGATTGTGGCGATGCACAGTGTGCCGGACTCAAACTCACGGTAGGAGGTAAGGGTGAAATCCAGCGTGTTCTGTGCGGTTACAATATTGCGGATGTAGGGAAGAACATCGATTCCGGCGCGGGTCAGACTGATGTCATTACTTTCCCTGTTCAGGAGTTTAAACCCGAAACTTTTCTCCAGAGAAGAGACAGAATGGCTGACAGCAGACTGGGTATAGCCCAATTCGACGGCAGCTTTGGAGAAACTGCGGCATTCCAGTACTTTAAGAAAAATTGAGTATTTTACGGTATCCATAAGAAACCTCCTGACGTAAGCTGTTTTGTACATAGTGCCATAAATGATAATATTTTTTTATTAAAAATTGCTCATGAAGAAAAGTGAACAAGTGGATGAAAATGATTTGTTGGATTTTTCGTCAATCCCCTGATATTATGAATTCAGAAAATAATTGATCGATAATTCAACACAATTTAATAAATATAAAGATAAATAAAACAAAATATGTACTAATTATAAGATTATATCTCTTGAAATGCAATAAAATGCGGGATGAATTTTATTCATAGCATTATGAAACAGACTGTTGGACAGAGGTCTCCAATATACGCAGTGATGATAATTAATTATTATAAATTTTATTATGCACAAAAACAGAAAAAATATACGCAGAGATGTGCAGTGAGAGGAGAGTTGCTATGAGTGAGCTGACAGGGAGGATATTTAATATTCAAAAGTGTTCCATCAGAGACGGACGGGGAATGCGGACTACGGTGTTTCTGAAAGGATGCGGACTGCGGTGTCTGTGGTGCGCAAACCCGGAGGGGATTTCGTTTAAACCGGAGATTTCGCTCAATCCTGCCAATTGTATGGGCTGCGGATTCTGTCTGAAGAAATGTCCCTCCGGTGCGGTATACCTGGACGACAGCGGGCAGATGAACTATGACCGCAAGCGATGTACCGCCTGCGGGACCTGCGCGGCTGTCTGTCCCACGGAGGCGAGGAAGCTGTTCGGGCAGGATTATACGGTAGAGGAAGTGTTCCGCAAGATCTATCAGGATCGGTTCTATTTTGAACATTCCGGAGGGGGCGTGACATTCTCCGGAGGGGAGGCTCTGATGCAGCCTGAATTTCTTCTGGCTGTGTGCAGGAAATGCAGGGAGTATGGGATCAACGTCGCTATTGAGACCTGCGGCTGCGGGGAATATGAACGGTTCGCTCCCTGCCTGGATTATATTGATTTTATTTACTTTGATATCAAACATATGAGCCCGGAGACGCACAGGAGGATCACGGGACAGAGCAATGAAAAGATCCTGCAGAATCTGGAGCGCATCAATCGGCATGGGATCGAGATCTGCATCAGGACGCCGGTTGTGCCCGGATGGAATGACTCAGAGGAGAATATACGGGCAACTGCACAGTACATTGCAGAGCTGTCTTCTGTCAGAAGATACGAACTCCTGGCCTACCATAAGCTGGGAATTAATAAATACAAAATTCTCGGAAAACAATACACGCTGAACGATGTAGAGGAACCGGGGGAAGCGCAGATGCTTCATCTGGTGGACCTTGCAAACGACATTCTTTTACCCGCCGGAAAGAAATGCTTCTACAACAAAGATAACAGCGCGGATGAGTGATTGCTTGTTCTGGCTGCGAGGGGACGCAGGTCAGAATTTTATATGCAATATATTTTCAATCAAAGGAGGAAGTGCTATGAGCAGCAAAAAAGTTGAGTTTCTGAAGGCGCGCCTGCGAAATACCAATCCGTCGATTTCGCTGGATCGGGCCAGACTTGTAACTGAGTTCTACAGGATTCCGTCTGTAGAGTCCCCCATTTCCAGGAAAGCGAGACTGCTGGAGTATCTGTTGAAAAATATGAAAATATTTATCAACCCGCAGTCGATCTTTGTGGGCGACCATGGCGAGAGATACCGGTCAGTTCCGGTATTTCCAGAGTGGGGATCGAACTGGATCCTGGAGGATATTGACACGTTTGACACACGCTCCACAGATAAGCTGGAGTGGGCGGAGCCGGGAGATAAGGAAGAGCTGATCAAGATCTGTACAGAATGGAAAGGACACGGCTTCCGGGAAGTAGTAGACAGCAGGATTCCGGACGATATGAAACAGGCGTCGCTGGACGGACTGATCACCATCGGATCCAGGATTGTATCCACAGCAAGCCATATGCCTCAGTACGGAGAGATCTTCAAGAAAGGCTTCCGCAAGATGATCGAGGAGATCCAGGAGAAGCTGGATGGAATTGAGCATTATGATTATGTTACTCAGGAGCAGAAAGATACATGGGAAGGCATGATCGTGACTCTGAACGCGGCGATTATGTTTGCTCACCGGTACGCAGATCTGGCGCGGAAGATGGAAGCGGAGGAGACTGATGAGACGAGGAAGCAGGAGCTTCTGCGTATCGCTGAGACATGCGAGCGTGTGCCGGAACTCCCGCCGAGGACATTCTATGAGGCGATGCAGTTCTTCTGGTTCATTCATCTGATCTATCAGATAGAAAATGCGGGGCATAATCATTCTGTAGGCCGTTTTGACCAGTTCATGTATCCGTACTTCCAGCATGATATCGAAGAGGGGATTGCCACGGAAGAAGATATCGTGGAGATGATCGAGTGTATGCTCATCAAGTGGACGGAGATCTTTGAGCTGCGGGATCATATCGAGGCAGAGGCTTATGCAGGATTCCCGATGTGGACGAATATCACCATCGGCGGAATTGACGGGGAAGGAAAGAACGCGTGCAACCGCCTGACGAATCTGTTCCTGGAAGCAGCGGATGGAGCGCAGACGACACAGCCGGCTATCTCATTCCGCTACAATAAGAAGATTGACAGAGAGACATTCAGGAGAGCACTGAAGCTGACCCAGAAGGGACTTGGACAGCCGGCATTCTTTAACGACGACATCAATATTCCGAGAGTGCTCGCGAATGGATGCAATGATATCCGGGAAGCGCGGGATTATGCGATTGAAGGCTGTGTTGAGGCACAGGTTCCGGGCAAGACTGATTTCCGTCCGGTTGCCGGATTCATCAATATTCTGAAAGTACTGGAACTGGCATTGCATAATGGCGTAGACCCCAACACAGGACGTCAGTTCGGGCCGAAGACCGGAACGATGGAAGAGATGGACAGCATGGAGAAATTCATGGACGCATACAAGGCCCAGCTTTCATACATTATTGACTATCACCTGAAAGCGTACGGAATCTGCTCTGCCCTGCATTCACAGATCTGTCCTACCGTGTTTGCATCTACCTTGGTAGAGGGCTGTATCGAGAAGGGCAGGATCCTGCAGAAAGACGGGGCAAAATACAGCAGTACAGGAACCTTCATCAGCGGTGTTGCCAATGCGGCAGACTCGCTGGCAGCCATTGATCAGGCTGTATTCCAGCAGAAACTTCTGACCATGCCGGAGCTGGTGGATATTCTCGACAGGAACTATGAAGGCAGCGAAGAGTGGCGGCAGATGTTCCTGAATAAATATGTACATTTCGGAAACGACGAGGACCTGGTAGATGATTACTGCCGTCAGGTAGTGACCTACTGCGCAGAAGAAAACCGTGCGCACAAGGATTCCCGGTTCGGCCAGTATGAGCTGATTCTGCTGAACCAGACTTATAACATCTGGCAGGGACGTGTCGTGGGAGCTACACCAGACGGGCGCAGGGCGGGAGAACCGCTGGCCAATAACGCGTCGCCGTCGAATGGAATGGACCGCAACGGCCCGACCGCCGTGGGTAATTCGATAGGAAAAATGGATACCGTCATGGTTCCGAAGGGAGTTCTGGTCAACCACAAGTTTGATCCGGCTGTTGCCAAAGGCGAAAAGGGGCTGGAGATGCTTGAGACATTTGTGAAGGGATACTGTGAAGCCGGCGGACAGCATGTGCAGATCAATGTGGTTGATACAAAGACACTGCGTGATGCGCAGGCTCATCCGGAGAACTATAAGAACCTGATGGTACGTGTGGCCGGTTATTCTGCGTTCTTCGTAGAGCTGGATCCACGTGTGCAGGAGAACATTATCGGACGTACCGAACATTCGAGCTGCTGCGGTTAGTTACCTCATATGGGGCAGGAGGACGGACAAGGAGAGGTTCCGGGTCCGTCCCCTGCAGATACAAGACGACATGAAAGAAAAAGAGAGAGAGGGATATATTCTATGGAAAAGAAAAACATGAGCTGGTTCCATTTTTTCATGCTGGCAGGAGCACTTCTGGCATATCTGATTGGTTCGGGATTTGCGTCTGGACAGGAGACCATGCAGTATTTCTCAGGCTATGGCTATATGGGAATTGCTGTAGGTGTGATTAATTTCTGCATGATGTATTTTACTTACGTGGCTTACGCGTATGCCGGGCGCACCAGGGGACTTAAGAATCTGAAAGAAGTGGCTGTATTCTATGCAGGTCCATATGCGGGAAAGTTGTTTGAGATTTTTGCATGGGTGTTTGGCGCATGCTGCTACATCTTTATGTGTTCCGGCGGTGCTTCAACCTTCCATCAGCAGTGGGGGATCCCCATGTGGGTGGGCCTGATCATTATGGTAGGCGGCTCTGTACTGACTGCTGTGTTCGGACTGCAGAAGGTCGTGGATATCATCGGCTGGATCGGACCAGTGGTGGTATGTTTTACACTGATTATCGGACTGATTTCCGCATTTACCTTCTTCCCGCGGATCCCGGAAGGCATTGAACTGCTGGAAAGCGGCGCTGTGACGATCACCCGCAGTACGAATCACTGGCTGACAGCAGGTCTGGCATTCGGCGGATGTTCTCTGCTTCTGGTGTCCAACTTTGTCGCTACACTCGCATATCAGAACAGAGAGTATAAGTTCGGCCGCTTTAAAGTAGTTCTCTTTATCGGTGCGTTCTTTATCTCTACTGTATCTGTACTGATGGGTATGAACCATATCGGAAACATTGAAGAATCTTCATCTGTTTCCATTCCGAACCTGGCGCTCGCGTCACACATTATAGGGCCGGTCGGCGCGCTGTTTGCTGTTGTTATCATCCTGGCGATCTATTCCACGATCTGTCCTTCTCTTTGGAATTCGATCAGCTTCTTCTTTGATGATGATAAAAGCCCGAAGTATCGGACAGCTGTCATTGGTTTCGGAATCCTGACATACGTTATCTGTATGTTTGTGCCGTATGAGGACCTGCTGGGAGTGATTATGACATACTGCGGATATACAGGCGCAATCGTATTTGTGGTTATCGTGGCCAGGTATGTCATGGTCAGAGCAAACGATAAAAAGACAGAGGAGGTATAATCATGTTTCGTCCAGTCGCACAGCTTCCGCTGGATTACAGTGTATTCAAAGATAAAAAGTCCGTCTTCTCATGGGCACCGTCCGGAGCGATTCTGTTTGGAAACGGGGCGTCCGGGAGAACCGGAAGGGAACTTCGGAATCTGGGAGTGAAGAAAGCAACGCTTGTTACCGATCAGGGCCTGGTGAAATTCGGCATTGCGGGAAAAATTATCGCGTCTGTGGAGGAAGCCGGAATTGAGCTGAATGTGTATGATCAGTGTGAGCCGGACTCTTCGGTAGAGACTGTCAATAAGATCGCGGAGATGGGGAAAGATTCTGACGTTCTGATCGGGCTCGGAGGCGGAAGCTCGATGGATCCTGCCAAGGCAGCGGCAATCGTAATTACAAATGGAGGTGATATCAGGGATTATCAGGGATGTGATAAGTTTACGAAGGCGCCGCTGCCGATCGTGGCGATCCCGACTGCTGCCGGCACCGGAAGTGAATGTACGCCGTTCGCGGTGATTGCGGACCGTCAGAGAGAATGGAAGATGCCCATCGGAGGAACCGGGATCATGCCGGCGCTTGCAGTGTGTGATCCTGAGCTGACGTATTCTCTGCCGCCTTCCGTTACAGCGGCGACCGGTATGGACGCGCTGACCCACGCGATTGAAGCTTATACGTCCCGCTGTACAGAACCGATTTCGGATGCACTGGCAAGCCAGGCGATTAAACTGATCGCACACGCGATCCGTCCGGCTGTGTTCCGCGGGGACAGTGATAAAGATGCGCGCTACGATATGATGATGGGCGCCATGCTGGCAGGATATGCCTTCACATCGGCAAGTCTGGGCATCTCACACTGTATGGCTCATCCCCTGGGGGCACTGTATCATGTACCCCACGGCGTTGCGAATGCGCTGTGCCTGCCGGTGGTTATGGAGTTTAATATGGGGGCATGGCCGGAACGCTATGCAGAGATCGCCGGATTCTTCGGCAAGGATACGCATGGCATGTCTGTGCGGGAGGCTGCAAAGGCTGGCGTAGAATGTGTATATGAACTGCTGGCAGATATGCCTGTGAAGCCGCTGGAGGCTTATGGGGTGACCGAGGAGAGTCTGGATCGTCTGGCCGATGATGCCATGCTGGGCGGAGACAGACCGAATAATGCCAGAATGACGGAGAAAGAAGATTTTATACGTCTTTACAGAAAGGTTATGACGTTAAAACGATAAGAGAAGTCTGGAATGAAGACAGCAGCGGCATACAAGAGGCGTGCTGCCCTTGTATGCCGCTGCTGCGTTCCGGGAAGGAGCAGAAAAACGGATGAAATATAATTTTGATGAAATTATAGACCGCAGGAATACGAACTGTATGAATACGGACGGGTTTCGGCAGTATATTTTTCACGCAGATCAGGATATGAAATTCCCGTTCGCGGATGAGGAATTTATCCGCATGTGGATCGCAGACATGGAGTTCGCCACTCCGGACTGTATCATCCAGGCAATGAAAGAACGGCTGGACCGGCGGATCTTCGGCTACACCAGGATCTTCGGCGATGATTATTACCGCGCGTTTTCAGGATGGACGAAGAAGCTGTATGACTGGGAGTTCCCGAAAGAGAATCTGTATACTTCGCACGGTGTGATTCCTGCGCTGTACGAACTGACCGGCTATATCTGCGGACCGGAGGACAAGGTGCTGATGATGACGCCGTCGTATGCTTATTTTAAATATGCGGCAGAACACAATCATGTTGCGTATGTGTGTTCCGATCTGGTGAATCCGCGGGGGGACGGATATTATGAAATCGATTTTGACGATTTCCGCAGGAAGGCGCAGGATCCTTCTGTGAAACTGTTTATCTTCTGCAATCCTCATAATCCGACGGGAAGACTCTGGTCGGAGGAAGAACTGCGGAAAACAGCGGAGATCTGCTTTGAGAACGGCGTGATGATCCTGTCTGATGAAATCCACTGTGATCTCATCCGCACCGGACGGAAACATATCCCCCTGGCAAAACTGTATCCTGAGAGTGATCAGATCATTACCTGCATGGCGCCGAGCAAGACGTTTAACACTGCGGGACTGCAGTTCTCCAATATCATCATTCCCAATGAAAACGTGCGCAGCCAATGGCTCAGATACCATAATTTCGATGAGAATCCGCTGTCACTTGCGGGCGCGCAGGCTGCCTACGAAAAAGGATATGACTGGATGACGGCGCTCCGGGAATACCTGGATGAGAACTTCCGCTTCACAAAGGCTTATTTAGAGGAACATCTGCCGGAAGCAGTCTTCCGCATTCCGGAGGCTACCTATTTAGGCTGGGTTGATGTGGGAGCTTATGTGGACAAAGAGGTGAATCTTCCGCTTCTGTTTGCAGAAAAGGCAGGAGTTCTGCTGGAAGGCGGCAATATGTTTGTGCAGAATTCCGATACTTATATCCGGCTGAACGTAGCCTGCCCGCGGGCGGTACTGGCCGAGGGACTGCGAAGAATCTGCCGTGTGCTGACAGAATAAAATGTTACCTCTTTTTTGAAGGAGGCACTCCGATGAAATTCAGATTTGATCAAAGGTCTGGATTGCATCAGGAATGCCTCTTTTGCTTGCAGTCAGTGGGGATGATATGCTATAGTGTGTCTGTTAAACGGGGAAATCGTGTGCCGCCGGAGAGCTGTGCACAGTGGAAAGATGAAGGAGAGGATCTGTATGGAGAAGATCGGAGTCGGCCTTTTGGGGCTTGGAACAGTCGGTACAGGAGTCTATAAGCTGCTGGGAAAGCGTGCGGAGGTTATGGAGCATACCATCGGCGCACAGCTTGAGATCAGAAAGATCCTGGTACACAATATAAATAAGAAGAGAGAGGGCGTAGATCCTTCTCTTCTGACAGCAGATTGGAGAGAAATCATAGAGGATGAAGAGATCCAGATCGTTGTAGAGGTGATGGGCGGTATGGAGCCCGCCAGGACAATGATTCTGGAAGCTCTGAAAGCCGGGAAGAACGTAGTATCCGCAAATAAGGATCTGATTGCCGAGGACGGAAGGATTCTGCTGGATACTGCCCAGGAGAATGGGAAAGACTTTTTATTTGAGGCAGCGGTTGCAGGCGGGATTCCGATTATACGCCCGCTGAAGCAATGCCTTGCGGGAAATGAGATCTCGGATGTGATGGGGATTGTCAACGGTACGACAAACTATATTCTCACCCGGATGTCTGAAGACGGAATGGAGTTTGAAGATGCCTTAAAGAAAGCCCAGGAACTGGGGTATGCAGAGGCAGATCCGACCGCAGACGTGGAGGGACTGGATGCCGCCCGCAAGGTGGCGATCATGGCTTCTATTGCCTTTCATTCCCGGGTGGTATTCTCGGATGTGCACACAGAAGGAATTACGAAGGTGACGGCGAGAGACATTGCCTATGCCAAGGAGTTCGATCGTGTTATCAAGCTGCTGGGCGTGGCGAGGAATACGGAGGACGGGATCGAAGTCGGCGTGTATCCTATGATGATTGCGAAAGACCACCCGCTGGCTTCCGTGCGGGATTCCTTCAATGCGGTATTCCTTCATGGCGACGCGGTGGACGACGCTATGTTCTACGGACGCGGCGCAGGCGAGATGCCGACGGCAAGCGCTGTAGTCGGGGATGTGATCGATGCGGCGCGGGATATCCGGAGCGGATGCACAGCCCGCATCAGCTGTACCTGCTATCGGGAACTTCCGATTAAGCCCTGGGGAGAAGTGCGGAACAAGTTCTTTATCCGCATGCAGGTGGTCAACCAGCCGGGCGTGCTGGCGTCCATCGCCAGAGTGTTCGGGGAGCACAAGGTCAGCATTGAGCGTGTGGTGCAGGAACATGCGGATCCGGAGAGGGCGGAGCTGGTGATCGTGACCGAACAGGTGAAAGAGAAGTATATGGAACGTGCGCTGGGTGAGCTGCAGTCGATCAGCAGCATCCATGAGATCAGCAGTGTGATCCGGGAATAGGCGCAGCTGACAGAGCTGAGAACAGAGAAGAGAGAAGCAGGACATACAGAGACGGAGCAGGTGAAAGATGGAACGGCGCGGCAGACCGATGGGGTTTCTGATCAAGCAGATCAATAATGTATTTGAAAAGGAATTAAATGAGAGGCTCAAAGATACCGGGATCACATCCTCCCAGTGCGCTGTGCTGGATTACCTTTTCCACACGAGCAAGGAGGAAGTAAGCCAGAGAGATGTGGAGCGGAATCTGAATCTTAAGAATCCTACCGTGACCGGGATCTTGAAGCGTCTGGATGAGAAGGGATATATTCTCTGTGTTCCCAACGCGAAAGATAAGCGAAAGAAAAAGATCTATCTGACGGAGAAAGCGTATGATATTCAGCGGCGGATGGAGGCGGACCGGCGCAGGCTTGACCGGGAACTGACCCGGGGCCTGTCCAAGCGGGAAGTGGAAGCACTGCGGAAGAATCTGGAGAAGCTGCTGAATAATCTTGCGGATCCGGGATAAGAATTCATGGATGGACAGAAGAAGAGGAGGAAGAGATGAGTTACGCGGACAGAGTATTTATAGATATGTGCAGAGACATCCTGGAGAACGGAACCAGCACAGAGGGAGAAAAGGTACGTCCTGTGTGGGAAGACGGGACGTCTGCCTACACGATCAAAAGGTTTGGTGTGGTGAACCGGTACGATCTGTCAAAGGAATTCCCGGCGCTGACGCTTCGGCGGACAGCGATCAAGAGCTGTGTGGATGAGATGCTCTGGATCTGGCAGAAGAAGTCGAATAACGTGAATCAGTTAAAAAGCCATATCTGGGACAGCTGGGCCGACGAAGACGGATCCATAGGAAAGGCCTACGGCTACCAGATGGGGGTAAAACATCAGTATAAAGAAGGGATGATGGATCAGACGGACCGGGTGATCTATGATCTGAAACAGAATCCCTACAGCCGCCGGATCATGACCAACCTCTATGTGCATCAGGATCTTCATGAGATGAATCTCTACCCCTGCGCGTACAGCATGACCTTCAATGTGACGAAAGAAAAGAACAGTGAGGTGCTGACGCTGAACGGGATCCTGAATCAGCGGTCCCAGGACGTGCTGACGGCAAATAACTGGAACGTATGCCAGTATGCAGTGCTCCTGCATATGCTGGCTCAGGTGTGCGGCATGAAAGCCGGGGAGTTCGTGCATGTGATTGCAGATGCCCATATCTATGACAGGCATGTGCCTATGGTGGAAGAGCTGATCTCCAGAGAGCCGCTTCCGGCACCGGTGTTTCGGCTCAATCCGGACGTGAGGGACTTCTATGATTTCACGCCGGATGATGTAGAACTGGAACACTATGAGACGCATCCACAGATCAGAAATATCCCTGTGGCAGTGTAGGCAGTATCTCTGTGGCAGTGCAGGCAGTGCGGGAGGTGCTCTCCCGCAGTTCGCACGCAGACTGCCGCAGTCAGCAGGGAGCCGGTAAGGCAGGAAAGGAAGGAACGGATAGAATGAAAGCAATACTCTCAGCAGACAGAAACTGGGGAATCGGATATAGAAACAAGCTGCTTGTCAGCATTCCGTCTGATATGAAATTCTTCAGACAGACCACGACAGGTAAGGTTGTAGTCATGGGCAGGAAGACGCTGGAAAGCTTCCCCAACGGGCTTCCGCTGAAGAACCGGATCAATGTTGTGCTCACCGGAAATCCGGATTACGATGCGAAGGGCGCCGTCATTGTCCACACAGAAGAGGAACTGATGGAAGAGCTCGGGAAATATGATACAGAAGATATCTACGTCATTGGAGGGGAGAGCGTCTACCGTATGATGCTGCCGCACTGCGATACGGTGTATGTGACGAAGATTGACCGCGCATTTCAGGCGGATACCTTCTTCCCGAATCTGGACCAGATGGACGAGTGGGTGCTGGCAGAGGAAGGGGAAGAGCAGACCTGCTTTGACCTGGAGTTCCGGTTCACCCGGTATGAGCGGCGGTCATGAGGAAGAGGAGAAACCTCTCGGGAAATCGGTCCGGAAGCCGGATAATGTGCCGGTTTGCAGCCTTTCTGCTCTGCGCGGCCGTACTTCTGGCCGGGTGCAGTGCGTCCGGCAGAACGGACAGAGAGAGTGGCGTGTCCCAGGGTCAAGAAGCCGGAGATGACAGCCGGATCCGGGTGGTTACCACCATCTTTCCGCCTTATGATTTCGTGCGGGAGATCGCGGGCAGCAGTGTCGATTTGACCATGCTTTTAAAGCCCGGCGAAGAGACCCACTCCTATGAGCCCACACCCCAGGATATTATAGCCATCCAAAATAGTGATGTGTTTATTTACACAGGCGGAGAAAATGATGTCTGGGTAGAAGAGATCCTGAGTTCCATGCCGGACAGCGGCCGGCTGACACTGCGGCTTGTGGACTGTGTGGATACGGTGGAAGAGGAACATGTGGAAGGGATGAAGGGTGCTGCAGGGCATGAGCATGAAGAGGAGGAAGACTCTGGGCACGAAGACCACGGCGAGGAAGAAGTGTCCGTCCATGAGATTGACGAGCACGTATGGACGTCGCCTCTGAACGCGGCCCGGATTGCAGATGAGATCGCCGGGCTGCTTTCTCAGGCAGACCCTGCGAACTGCAGCCTGTATGAGGAAAATGCGGCCGGTTATGAAGAGAAGCTGAAAGCGCTGGATCAGGAGTTCCGGGAGATTGCAGGCCAGGCAGAGCGGCGGCTTGTGATCTTCGGGGACCGTTTTCCCTTCCGGTATTTTGCAGATGCATATGGACTGGATTATTATGCTGCGTTTCCGGGGTGCGCGGGAGACACAGAACCAAGCGCGGCAACCATGGCATTTCTGATCGAAAAGGTGAAAGAGGAGAAGGTGCCTGCCGTGCTGAAGATGGAACTGACCAATGCGGACATTGCCAACGCGATCGCGGAGGCGACCGGGACAGAAGTGAAAGTATTCTACAGCTGTCACAACCTGTCGGCGGAGGATTTTGAACACGGAGAGACATACCTGACCATGATGGAGAAAAATGCGGAAACGCTGAAGGAGGTATTAGACGGATGGCACTGATCAGATGCGAGGATGTTTCCATCGGATATGAGGGACAGACTGTAGTAAGAGACCTGAATTTTTCCATCGAGGCGGGAGACTATCTGTGCATTGTGGGGGAAAACGGATCGGGAAAGAGCACGCTTGTGAAAAGCCTGCTGGGGCTCAAAGGCGTGGAGAAGGGAAGAATCATCTATGGAGATGGGCTGCGCAAGAACGAGATCGGTTATCTTCCCCAGCAGACAGAGGTGCAGAAAGATTTCCCGGCAAGCGTATATGAAGTGGTTCTCTCCGGCAGACTCAACAGCAGAGGGCTGAAGCCGTTCTATACCGGGACGGATAAGAAGCAGGCAGCGGAGAAGATGGAACTGCTGGGGATCCGGGATCTGGAGAATCAGTGCTTCCGGGATCTCTCCGGCGGACAGAAACAGCGTGTGCTTCTGGCGCGTGCGCTGTGCGCGACCAGGACCATGCTTCTTCTGGACGAGCCGGTGACCGGCCTGGATCCGCTGGTGACTGCCGAGTTCTATCAGCTCATCCGGAGAATTAACCGGGAATCAGGCATTGCGGTGGTCATGGTTTCCCACGATATTGAGAGTGCGGTGGAAGATGCCACTCATATTCTTCATCTGCAGGAGAAGATGCTGTTCTTCGGAACGGCCGATGCGTACCGGACGAGCCGGATCGGCCGTAAGTTCCTGAGTGGAGCAGCGGGACACGAAATGGGAAAAACGGATCGGGACGCAGAGGATAACCGGCAGAACGACAAGAAGCAAAGCCGAAACGGAGGTGCAGGCAGTGTTTGATACAATCGTCAGTATGTTTTCCTATCCTTTTATGGTACGGGCGCTGACTGTGGGGGCTTTGGTGGCACTTTGCTCCGCCCTGCTGGGGGTGAGCCTGGTGCTGAAGCGATTTTCCATGATCGGCGACGGCCTGTCCCATGTGGGATTTGGCGCTCTTGCGATCGCGGCTGCTATGAATGTGGCGCCTCTGAGCGTGGCGATTCCTGTGGTGATGGCTGCCGCGGTCCTGCTCCTGCGGATCCGGGGAAACAGCCGGATTAAGGGAGATGCAGCGATTGCGCTGATCTCAACCAGCTCTCTGGCGGTGGGCGTGATGGTGATCTCCATGACTACGGGCATGAATACAGACGTATATAATTATATGTTCGGCAGTATTCTTGCCATGAGCGAAGAGGATGTACGCCTGAGTGTGATCCTGGCAGTGATTGTGCTGGTGCTGTATGCGTTTTTCTACAATAAAATCTTTGCTATAACATTCGATGAGACGTTCGCACGGGCCACCGGGGTGAGAGCGGACCTCTATAATACGCTGATCGCCATCCTGACAGCAGTGACGATTGTGCTTGGAATGCGGATGATGGGAGCCCTTCTGATCTCCAGTCTGATTATATTCCCGGCGCTGACATCCATGAGAGTGTGCAGGACATTCCGGGGTGTGATTATCAACTCTGCCCTGGTCTCTGTGGTGTGCCTGGCAGTGGGAATCACCATGTCTTATGTGTGGGCGACTCCGGCGGGAGCAAGCGTGGTGATGGTCAATATCGCGGCACTGATCTTATATTCACTGATTGGAGCCTTCCGGGGCACAGGACGTTAGAAACGCAGTTCTGCCTCCCCCTGATGGCGGTGCTGCTTGAAAGCAGAAGCGGAGGAGTGTATGACGTTAGAAACAGGAGCGCTGCTGGCAGCAGCTGTGATGATGATTCTGGGAACGTATTATTTCCGCAGGAAGAAGACAGACCGTGTCAGGGCCCTGGCCTGCAAGGCGGCGGCCACGGCAATGCCCGGCCTGCTTCTCCTGTGGTCCATCGCAGAAGGGAGCCGCCTGTCTGCCGGCTCGGCATGGGCATTGGCGGCGATTCTTTTCTATATGACTGCAGATGTACTTCTGGAGTGTAAATTCGTTCTGGGCGCGGCAGCGTTCGGCATCGGGCATATCTGTATGACAGCCGGATTCCTTGCTGAGAGGATGGACGGTGCAGTTCTGTTGACAGCGGCCGGATTTCTCTGCCTGTTTATGGGCGCGGCATATCTGGCCCTTCATCAGTATTTCCAACGCTTAAAAGCGAAAAAACTGTATGCACCGGCAGTCTTGTACATTTTCCTTCTGAACACGATGGCAGGCTGCGCGGCTGCCTACGGGATCCTGGAAGGCGGATGGAAGGGAGCGGCAGCTGTGGCCGGCGGGGTGTGCTTCGCCGTATCGGATCTTCTTCTGGGACAGAACCGGCTCGGACAGAAGCGCAGCATCCGAAAGGGAGCGGTCGTGCTGATCCTGTATTACCTGGCAGTTTACCTGTTTGCGATTTCCCGTATATGGTAAAGATGAAGCGCTGCAGATAATGCAACCGTTCAGCCCGTGCCATTGGCAAACCCGCACTTCATGTTTGTTGGGGCGGCTGCCCCTTGTACACCGACACTAAAAAAGATCAAGAATTCAAGGTTGACAATGATAATTATACACACTATAATGTATATAAATTTCAGCTTTAAGACCATAAATGAAATGCAGTGATAAGGAGGAGTACATAATTTTCCGATGCACAGAGAGGGGATGGCCGGTGTAAATCCCCGTGAGGATGTTATGGAAGGTAGCCTTTGAGCAGTGGACTGAACGGCGTTTGCCAAGTAGGCTCCAACGTGATTCCCGCGTTACTGGGAAACGGTATCGGATATGGCGCAGAGCAGCCGGACGCGGCTGCGGCGGGCAGTCAGATTCCTGTACCGGCAGAGTGCAGAGAACGTTTTCTCTGAATTTAGGTGGTAACACGGATGGAACATTCGCCCTGAGCAGCAGATGCTCAGGGTTTTCTTTTATGCAGCTGGTCTTAGGAAAAAGGAGGCAGGGAAATTGAGACAGATTACAGGAAACAAATTACTGGTAAGAGCTTTGAAGGAAGAAGGGGTGGATACGATATTCGGATATCCGGGCGCCTGCACGATTGATATCAGCGATGAGCTGTACAGGCAGGATGATATTCGTGTGATCCTTCCGCGCCATGAGCAGGCGCTTGTGCATGAGGCAGATGCATATGCGAGAACGACGGGCAAGGTAGGCGTCTGCCTGGTAACCAGCGGACCGGGAGCAACCAATCTGGTGACCGGACTTGCTACGGCGAACTATGACAGCGTTCCGCTTGTCTGCTTTACCGGGCAGGTGGCGAAGCACCTGATCGGAAACGACGCCTTCCAGGAGGTGGATATTGTCGGAATTACGCGGAGCATTACCAAATACGGCGTGACAGTCCGCAACCGTGAGGATCTGGGACGGATTATTAAAGAAGCGTTCTACATCGCGAGAACCGGGCGTCCGGGGCCGGTACTGATTGATCTGCCCAAGGACGTTATGTGTGAACTGGGAAGCGCGGAGTACCCGAAGACCGTGAATATCCGGGGATATAAGCCGAATACCAGCGTTCATATGGGGCAGCTGAAGCGGGCGCTCAAAATGCTGAAAAAGGCGAAGAAACCGCTGTTTCTGGCAGGCGGCGGGGTGAATATCGCCCGTGCGTCATCCGTGTTTACTGAGGTGGTAAACAAGACGAATGTGCCGGTGGTTACCACGATCATGGGCCGCGGGGCAGTGCCGACGAATCATCCGCTGTACATCGGCAATCTGGGAATGCACGGACAGTATGCGGCGAACATGGCAGTGGGCGAGTGTGATCTTCTCTTTTCCATCGGAACACGGTTCAATGACCGGATCACAGGGAAACTTCACGCATTTGCACCGAAGGCACAGATCGTTCATATTGATATTGATACGGCTTCGATTTCCAGGAATATTCAAGTCCATGTGCCGATCGTGGCAGACGCCCTGGAAGCGATTACGAAGATGAATGAGTATGTGGAGCCGTGTGAAACCAAGGAATGGCGGAAACAGATCCAGGACTGGAAGGAAGAGCACCCGCTGATGATGAAAGACCGCGGGCAGATGAGCCCGATGGACATCATCCAGGAGATGAACCGCCAGTTTGACGAGGCGATCATTACCACGGATGTGGGACAGCATCAGATGTTTGTGACCCAGTATGCGGAGATCACGGAGAAGAAACAGCTTGTCACCTCCGGCGGACTGGGGACAATGGGATACGGATTTCCGGCTGCCATCGGGGCGAAATTGGGCAATCCGGATAAGCCGGTCATCGCCATATCCGGGGACGGCGGAATGCAGATGAATATCCAGGAATTTGCCACAGCGGTTCTGGAGGAGCTTCCTTTGATTCTCTGCGTATTTAATAATGAATATCTGGGAATGGTGCGCCAGTGGCAGAAGCTGTTCTACGGCAAGCGCTACGGCATGACCAATCTGCGCGCAGGTGCCCTCTACCGGCGCACGAATGGCGAGGAGATGCCGGAGTATACACCGGATTTCGTGCGTCTGGCAGAGAGCTACGGGGCGAAAGGCATCCGCGTAATGCAGAAGGAAGACATTGCCGCCGCATTCGAGGAGGCAAAGAAAAATACGAAGACTCCTACTTTGATCGAATTTATTATTGATCCGGAAGAGATGGTATATCCGATGATCCAGCCCGGCGGAACGCTGGAAGAGATGATTATGGACTGTTAAGAAAGGAGTGCGTTTAGAAATGGATAATACGATGAAAAAGAGATGGATCTCCCTTTATGTTGAAAACCAGGTGGGCGTGCTCTCGAAGATATCGGGGCTGTTCTCCGGCAAATCTTACAACCTGGACAGCCTGACGGTAGGCACGACAGAAGACCCCACGGTCTCCAGAATGACAATCGCCACAGTAAGCGATGACGAGACCTTTGAGCAGATTAAGAAGCAGTTAAACCGTATGATCGAAGTGATTAAGGTGATCGATTTTACGGATATCTTCGTGCGGATGAAAGAGATCCTTTATGTGAAAGTCATGAAATGCTCGGTTGCAGATAAGGTGGAAGTATTTCAGATCGCAGAAACATTTAAGGCAAAGGTCATTGACTATGGCAGAGACAGTGTGCTTGTAGAATTTGTGCAGACAGCGACGAAAAATGACGCTGTCGTGAAGCTGATGAAAGAAGAATTCAAGACGATCGAGGTCGTCAGAGGCGGAAGTGTGGGAATCGAATCCATCAGTATGATGGAAAGGTAAAAGTGAAACAGTCTCCTGACGTCAGATGGCGGAACTGTTTTCTAAAAACCGAGCGCACTCTTGATTTTTCTTAATGACAGTATTATAATGTCACCAGAAAGAACAGAAGGGCTGTTTGTCCGGATGAATGGAGGATTCACAATGGAGAAGAAAACTATTGACTGGGAGAATATCGGGTTTGGCTATATGCAGACTGACAAGCGTTATGTGTCAAATTATAAAGACGGGAAATGGGATGAAGGAGCTCTGATTGACGACCCGAATATTACCATGAATGAGTGCGCCGGCGTGCTGCAGTATGCGCAGACTGTATTCGAGGGAATGAAGGCGTATACCACAGAGGACGGCCGTATCGTGACTTTCCGCCCGGATCTGAATGCAGCCCGCATGGTAGATTCAGCGAAACGTCTGGAGATGCCGGTATTTCCGGAGGACAGATTTGTGGATGCGGTTGTACAGGTAGTGAAGGCCAATGCAGCGTATGTGCCGCCGTATGGTTCCGGAGCAACGCTGTACATCAGACCGTATATGTTCGGCATCAATCCGGTAATCGGAGTGAAACCGGCAGATGAATATCAGTTCCGTATCTTTACCACTCCGGTCGGACCGTACTTCAAAGGCGGGGCAAAGCCGATCACGATCTGCGTTTCTGATTTTGACCGCGCAGCGCCGCACGGAACAGGGCATATCAAGGCCGGACTGAATTATGCCATGAGCCTTCACGCAATCGTGACAGCTCACGGAAACGGATTCGATGAAAATATGTATCTGGATTCAGCGACAAGAACGAAAGTGGAAGAGACAGGAGGAGCGAACTTTATCTTTATTACAAAGGATCATAAGGTCGTAACGCCGCACTCAAATACGATCCTTCCGTCTATCACAAGAAGATCCATCATGTATGTGGCAGAGCATTATCTCGGCCTGGAAGTAGAGGAGAGAGATGTTTACTTCGATGAAGTAAAAGACTTTGCAGAATGCGGTCTCTGCGGAACCGCTGCAGTGATCTCTCCGGTCGGAAAAGTAGTGGATCATGGACATGAGATCTGCTTCCCGAGCGGCATGGAGAAGATGGGACCGATTACACAGAAGCTGTATGATACACTGACAGGAATCCAGATGGGCCATATTGAGGCGCCGGAGGGCTGGATCAAGGTGATCGAGTAGAACATGTGAGATAAGAGAACATCAGCAGGAAACTGCCGGATTCTTTGAGGAAAAAGCAGGCTGCGGGAGATGATTTTCGAGATTGTCTCCCGCAGCCTTGTTGATGTGCGGACCTCAGCGCACGTATCTGTATATCAGAGGTGAAAAAGCGTAGTTGCAATCTGAAAATAGATCAGAATCGAGAAAATATCCACCAGCGTTGTGATCAGCGGGGAAGCCATCAGCGCCGGATCCAGATGGATTCTGCTGGCACACAGCGGCAGGATACATCCGATCAGCTTGGCCATGATGATGGTTCCCATCAGAGACAGCGCGATGACGACTGCCAGGCTTGTGTCCTGATACTGGATCAGGATACGCACGCCATTGCTGACAGCCAGCACGGATCCTACCACAAGGGAGATGCGGAACTCTTTGAACATGACCCGGAAGAGATCTGCGAACCGGATCTGGGACAGCGCAATTCCACGGATGATCAGAGTGGAGCTCTGGGCTCCGCAGTTGCCGCCTGTATCCATCAGCATGGGAATAAAGGCCACCAGAAGCGGAACCGCGGCGAAAGCGTCTTCATACTTGGTAATGATCGTTCCGGTGATCACGGATGTGAACATCAGAATGAGCAGCCAGGGGATCCTGTTTTTCGCATGGATCAGCACCGGGGTCTCGAAATAGGTCTTCTCACTGGGATTGATGGCTGCCATTTTGGTGATATCTTCGGTAGCTTCTTCTACCATGACATCCATCGCATCATCAAAGGTAACAATGCCGACCATTCTGCCGCCGGTGTCGAGGACGGGGATTGCCAGGAAATCATATTTGGTGAAAAGCTGCGCAACTGCTTCTTTATCCGTATGTGTGGCGACGGAGATGATCTCGGTTTCCATGAGATCTTTGATCTGTACATTGTCGTCTGTGGTCATCAGATCTTTTGCGCTGACGATACCGATCAGTTTCCGCTTGTCAGTGACATAGCAGGTATAGATGGTCTCTTTGTGGATCCCGGTCTCCTTGATGTGGGCCATGGCCTGAGCCACGGTCATGGATTCCCGGATATCTACATACTCCGTAGTCATAATGCTGCCCGCGCTGTCTTCCGGGTAATTCAGCAGCTGGTTGATCAGCGCGCGGTCCGCCGCGCTGACGGTGTCCAGGATGCGGTTGACCAGGTTCGCGGGAAGCTCCTCGAGGAGATCCACGGTGTCATCCATGTAGAGGTCGTCGAGCAGTTCTTTGAGCTCCTTTTCGGAAAAGATCTCTACCAGGTATGTCTGCATGGAACTGTCCATGTTGGCGAATACTTCTGCCGCCTTGTCCTTCGGAATCAGACGGAACGCAAGAGCAAGCTCTTTGCCATCCAGTTCTGAGAGAAGGGAGGCTATGTCCACTTCGTTCATTACATCCAGAATGCTTCTCACAGCTTTGAACTGACGCTGCTGGAGAAGTTTTACAAGAATATCTTTGTTCATAAGCAATACCTCTCTTTCTGTAATTTACTGTCGCTGCTAAATGATAACTGGCACCAGAGTCCATACCCTCACCTCCTCAGACGGCCGCCGATGCAGAGATTCGGAGGGGGCTTTCCCACTCGCGGCAGCCAAACGGACATGCCTGCATATGCGCTTGGCCGCTGTCCGCGGGAATAAAAAACCGTCACTGCCTGAACAGTGACGGAGTCATAACATACAATATAAACATGACAGACATGCACCGTTCAAGCTTTAGTATCACAGGGCATATCAATTGCATTAGGCTGCACCTTCACGATACAGCCTGCTGACCATCTTATTGTGTCTCCACAAACTCGCGGCAGCAATCTTCGGGATATACCCAATCCCTGTGGTAACCTCACCTACCGAATGATGTATTTTGTTTTTTTGCTTTCTCATTGTAGTCCATCTGCGGCTGCCTGTCAAGGAAAAAGAATGGCACTGCTGTGAATGGTGCAGGGAGAAGCAGGGAGGAAAGGTAAGAGATATGCAGAGAGATGGAATAGATATTTCAGCCAATATTGTAAAGGAAGCCGTGATTCTCGGGAATGTGTCAGTGGGGCCGGATTCTACCGTACTGTTTCATGCTGTTCTCAGAGGAGATGCGGAGCGGATCGAAGTGGGGGAATGCAGTAATATCCAGGATAACTGTACGGTACATGCGGACAGGGGATATCCGGCTTTGATCGGTGACCATGTGACGGTAGGGCATAATGCGGTGGTGCACGGATGCACCATCGGGAACGGCAGTCTGATCGGGATGGGATCCGTCATTCTCAACGGCGCACAGATCGGCAGGGAATGTCTGATCGGGGCGGGAAGTGTAGTGCTGGAAGGAACCGTCATCCCCGACCGGTGTCTTGCGGCGGGCAATCCGGCGAAAGTAAAGCGGCAGCTTACGGACGGCGAGTGCAGGAGACTGTATGACAGCAGCGCTTCCTACAGAGAGACGGGAAGAAAACTGAAAAAGGACGGATATTGTGTGTGAAATCCGTGATAAACAGAGCAGAATCTGGTATAATAAACAGGCAGTCTCGAAGACCATGCAAAAAAGAGCAAAGAAAAGAGGAATCCATCATGGAGTATAAAATTACTGGTTACAAACCGGAAAAGTTATTTCATTTTTTTGAAGATATCTGTGCCGTGCCGAGAGGATCCGGCAATGAGAAAGGGATCAGCGATTTCCTTGTGAAATTCGCGCAGGACAGAGGACTCTGGGTCCGCCAGGATGATCATTACAATGTCATAATTAAGAAAAAAGGCAGCGCGGGGGCAGAGGATAAGGATCCGGTGATGCTGCAGGGACATATTGACATGGTGTGCGACAAACGCGCGGGAGTGGAGCATGATTTTGAGAAAGAGGGCATTGATCTCGTGCTGAAGGACGGCGTACTTTCGGCAAATGGGACCACGCTGGGAGCAGACAACGGCGTCGCTGTCGCTCTGATGATGATGGTGCTGGATGATGAAGAGATCAAGCACCCGCCGGTTGAGTGCGTATTTACAACCGAGGAAGAGGTGGGGCTGAACGGCGCTCAGGCTCTGGACAAGTCTCAGATCACAGCCCGCAGAATGATCAACATGGACTCTGAGGAAGAGGGTGTGGCAACCGTCAGCTGCGCGGGCGGATTAAGGGCTCAGCTCACACGTCCTGCAGAGAGAACAGCTGCCGGGGGAACGCTGGTACAGGTGAAAATCGAAGGACTTCTGGGAGGCCACTCCGGCACCGATATTGATAAAGAACGTCAGAACGCGAATATCCTGATGGCACGTATGGTGGACTGTCTGATGAGAAATACAGAAGCGAAGCTGGTTGCATTTGCCGGCGGAACCAAGGACAACGCGATTCCGAGAGAGTGTGAGGCATCTCTGATCTTCGCGGATCCGGAAGAGGCAGCGAAGGCAGAGGAGCTCGCCTGCAGACTGGCAGAGACATTTTCCGAGGAGACAGCGTCTTTCGAACCGGATTTCAGCTGTGAGATCTCTCTGGAAGAAGGACAGAGTGTTTCCGCTCTGAAAGAGGCAGACGCGAATGCGTTCATCAGCGCCATCCGTCTTGCTCCAAACGGAGTGTACCGGCGGAATATTAAGATGGACGGATTCGTTGTCACATCCTCAAACCTGGGGATCGCAAGAGCGGATGAAGAAGAACTTGTGATCGTGATATCACCGCGCTCGTCAGCAGCGTCCCTTCAGGAAGACACGAAAGCACGTCTGCGTCTTCTCGCGGAGACATTTGGATTCGAGATCTCCTTAAGCGGAGAGTATCCGGGATGGGATTATAAAGAAGATTCCAGGATCCGTGAAGTATTCGCAGAGAGCTATCGGGAACTGTTCGGGAAAGAGATGAGATTCGAAGCGCTCCACGCGGGGCTTGAGTGCGGCCTCTTCTCAGAGGCACTTCCGGGACTGGATGCGATTGCGGTAGGACCGACACTTTACAATGTGCATACACCGGATGAGAATGTGCCGCTGGATTCCTTTGAGAGGTTCTATGAACTTCTGAAGGACGTTCTGGGAAGACTGGCGGCTGAGTGATACGGCTGCCGCTCTTTTCTCAATGTGGAAACGCAGAAAAGGCGAGGGTGATATGGATAGATTTTATATGGAGCTTCAGAAATCTCTGGAGACAGCAGAGGGCGATATCTGGGCGGAGACGGTTCTGTCCGGAGAACACAGAGGCGAGAAGCACCTGCTGAATGAGATGCCGGATGCAGGCGCCCGGGCGGACGAGGAACGGCGTACGTCTGCAGGTGAGGGCAGCGTGAGGATGTTCCGCGAGAGGATCGGCAGGACGCCCAAGATGATTATCTGCGGGGCCGGTCATGTCTCGATGCCGATTATTCGGCTGGGGAAGATGCTTGGCTTTGTAGTGACGGTGATCGAGGACCGTCCGAAGTTTGCGGATCATGCCAGGGCGGCCGGTGCAGATCAGGTGATCTGTGAGCCGTTCCGTACCGGCCTCGCGCAGATTCGGGGCGATTCGGACTCCTGGTTTATTATTGTGACGCGTGGGCACAGGTATGACACGGAGTGTCTGGAAACGATTCTGAAGAAACGTTATGCCTATGTGGGGATGATGGGCAGCCGGCGCAGAGTCGCGATCGTGAAAGATCAGATCGCGGCGGCGGGGGTGAGCCGGGAGATCCTGGACGGGGTGCACACGCCCATCGGACTGAAGATCGGTGCAGAGACGCCAGAGGAGATCGCGGTGTCGATTCTGGCGGAGATCATCCAGATCAAGAACGGGCCGGACCGAAACGCAGGCAGCAGAACAGGCGGGTATTCTGCGGATCTTCTGGCAGCTGTTTTCGCGGATGATGACGGGAGGAAGCGGACCCTTGCAACCATTATTGCGCGCAGGGGATCCGCGCCCCGCAGCGTGGGCACGAAGATGCTGATCCGTGAGGACGGCAGTACAGTAGATACCATCGGCGGGGGATGCGTGGAGAGCGAGATCATCCAGAAAGCGCTTATCATGATGCGTACAAATACTCCTGATTTTCAGATCTGTACAGTGGATATGACCGCTGATGCGGCAGAAGATGAAGGCATGGTCTGCGGAGGTGTGGTGGAAGTTATGCTGGAGCTCCTGTGAACGGTAACTCAGCTGCTGGTGTTCCGTACAGGATTTTTCAGAACTGGTTGACACCGGTTTTTTCCGGTGTTACCATAATTGCATAGAGGGAATTAATTGGATACTTATATAGGTTCATAATCGGTTGAACGTCTCTACCAGCCGCCGGAAACGGCTGACTATAAGTATACCGGGCGGATGAATGTGTCAGCCGGTATCGTTATGGATTGGGAGAGGAGATTGACGGATGAATGAATCTATTTTTATTTTAAAAGGAAATATCGTATACAGTAAGAATCAGACAGAACTTGCCATCTGTAAGCAGGGCTATCTTGTCAGCAAGAACGGGAAAACAGAAGGGGTATATCAGACGCTCCCTTTCCGTCTGGGCGGCAATCCGATTCATGATTACGGTGACTGTCTGATTATACCCGGGCTGGTGGATCTTCATGTTCACGCGCCCCAGTACTCCTTCCGCGGACTGGGGATGGACCTGGAGCTTCTGGAATGGCTCGAAGTGAATACCTTCCCGGAGGAGGCGAAGTTCGAATCTCTGGATTATGCAGAACGTGCATACAGGATTTTTGCCGACAATCTGCGGAAGAGTGCTACCACCCGGGCCTGCATTTTCGGGACTGTTCACAGGCCTGCAACGCTCCTTCTGATGGATCTGATGGAGAAGACGGGCCTTGATACCTTTGTGGGAAAGGTGAATATGGACCGGAACGCACCGGAGTATCTGAGAGAGGAGACGGAAGAGTCGGCGGAGGAGACCTTGGAGTGGATCAAAGATGTGCTCCACAGGAAGTATCAGAATACCCGGCCGATTCTGACGCCCCGGTTTACACCGAGCTGCACGGACGAACTGATGGAAGAACTGAAGAAGCTGCAGATACGGTTCTCGCTGCCGGTTCAGTCCCACCTGTCGGAGAATCAGGGAGAGATACAGTGGGTGAGCGAGCTGTGCCCCTGGGCGGAGTTCTACGGAGAAGCCTATGACCGGTTCGGGCTGTTCGGAGCGGACTGCCCCACGATCATGGCCCACTGTGTATACAGCGGCAGCCGGGAGATCGCGCGGATGAAGGAGAACGGAGTCTTTATCGCGCACTGTCCGGAGTCTAATATGAACGTTTCATCCGGGATCGCTCCGGTGAGACGGTTCCTGCAGGAAGGCGTCCGGGTGGGAATCGGCAGCGATGTGGCGGGCGGCTCCACGGAGAATCTGTTCCGGGCGATGGCCCATGCGGTGCAGGCCTCGAAGCTCAGATGGAGGATCCAGGATCAAAGTCTGCAGCCGCTGAGTGCGGAGGAAGTCTTCTATCTGGCGACCAAGGGGGGCGGTGCATTCTTCGGCAAGGTGGGAAGCTTTGAGAAGGGATATGATTTCGACGCGGTCGTGCTGGACGACAGCAGACTTGCGCATCCCCAGCCGCTGGATATCAGAAGCAGACTGGAACGGATGATCTACCTGGGAGATGAGCGTGAGGTCCGGGCGAAATATGTAAAGGGACAGAGCATTCGTCTCTCGTAGCAGACAGAATGATCCAGGACACGCGAACAGGAATAAGAGAAACGGCAGAGAAGGAATCGACAGTTTTGGGAGGTGAAGATAGAGATGGAAGAAAGAGAAGCGGCGGGAAAGAAAACAGAACCGATTCGAAAGAAAGAGCATGTGATCGGGAAGAGCGTGAAACGTGTAGATGCCCTGGAGAAAGTGACCGGGAGCGCAAAGTATACGGATGATCTGTGCGACCGGAACGCATATGTGGCGAAAGTGCTGCATGCTTCCATTGCCCATGGGTATGTGAGATCGATTGACACATCTGAGGCGGAGAAGATCCGGGGCGTTGTGAAGATTGTCACCTGTTTTGATGTGACGAAACATTATTTCCCGACAGCGGGACACCCCTGGTCCACGGAGCCGGCGCACCAGGATGTGGCGGACCGGCTGCTTCTGACACAGCATGTCAGATATTACGGGGATGACATTGCGGCTGTTGTGGCGGAGAATGAAGTGGCCGCGGCACAGGCGGTCCGGGCTCTGAAGGTGGAGTATGAGGAGCTGCCGTTCGTCCTCGATGTCCATCAGGCAATGGAGGACGGAGCGCCGCAGATCCATGAGAGCTATCCGCAGAATATTCTGGCACATACGTCGATCCGCAATGGAGATTATGAAAACGCGGTCAAAGAACCGGGGCTGACGAAGGTGGAGGGATGGTATCAGACACCCACTGTCCAGCACTGTCATATCGAGAATCCGGTCTGCTACGCCTACATGGAACAGGGGCGTGTGATAGTCGTGACATCTACGCAGATCCCTCATATCTGCAGGCGTGTTGTCGGCCAGGCGCTGGGCGTGCCGTGGGGGCAGGTGCGGATTATCAAGCCTTATATCGGCGGAGGATTCGGCAATAAGCAGGATGTGCTCTATGAGCCGCTCTGTGCGTATCTGACCACGGTCGTCGGCGGCAGGACGGTGAGGATGGAGATTTCCAGAGAGGAGACCTTTGCCTCCACAAGAGTGCGCCATGCGATTCATTTCCACATTATTTCGTATGTGAGGCCGGACGGAACCTATGCGGCCCGGAAGTTTGAGAGCTGGTCAGACCAGGGGGCGTATGCGTCCCACGGCCACAGCATCGCGGCGAAGGGGATGGGCTGTTTCCCGCAGTTGTATCCCTGCCCTAATATCGAGGCAGACACGTATACCGTGTTTACGAATAAAGCCGCGGCCGGCGCGATGCGGGGATACGGGATCCCGCAGGCGATGTTTGCCATGGAGAGCCATACAGACGACGTGGCGCGGGCCATGGGCATTGCCCCTTACGAGTTCCGGATGAAAAATGTGATGCCCAAGGGCTTCAAGGACGGGTTCTCGAAGAATGTGAATTATTATGATACCTTCCGGGAATGTCTGGAAAAAGGAAGGAAAGAATTCGACTATGACAGGCGTCTGGCGGAATGCATGCATCAGACCGGAGAGATCCGCCGCGGCGTGGGGATGGCTGTATTCTGGTACAATACCGGCGTGTGGCCGATCTCACTTGAGACGTCTGCCTGCCGGATGGTGCTCAATCAGGACGGCAGTATACAGGTACAGGTAGGAGAGACCGAGATCGGCCAGGGGGCTGACACTGCATTCGCGCAGATGGCGGCAGAGACCCTGGGAATCCCCTTTGAGATGGTTCATGTGATTTCCTCTCAGGATACAGACGTGACTCCGTTCGGAACCGGGGCGTACGCTTCCAGACAGACGTATATGGCAGGATTTTCGATCCGCCAGACCGGAGAACTGTTAAGGGCGAAGATCATCGAGACTGCCCACGAACTGACACGGCAGATGAAGGAAAATCTGGATATTATAGATGGAATGATCGTGCGTACAACGGACGGCGAGGTGCTGATGTCTCTGGGCGAGCTGGCGACAGAGAAGCTGTACAGTCTGACCAACAACGGGCATCTCACTGCGGAGAGCAGTTATCAGATAAAGAATAATGCCTATTCCTTCGGATGCACCTTTGTTGAGGTAGAGGTGGATATCCCGGGCTGCAGAGCTCAGGTGACAGATATTTTAAATGTCCATGACTGCGGGCGGCTGATCAATCCGGCATTGGCAGAGGCCCAGGTGCACGGGGGCATCAGTATGGCCATCGGGTACGCCCTCTCAGAGAAGCTGCTCTATGACGAACGGACAGGAAAACCACTGAACAATAACCTTCTGGACTATAAGCTTTCTACATTTATGGATCATCCGGATCTGCATGCTTCTTTTATCGAGAATGCGGAGCCTACCAGTGCTTATGGTACCAAGGCGCTGGGAGAGCCGCCCACTTGTTCGCCTGCTCCGGCGATCCGCAATGCCATCCTTCAGGCAACCGGCGTGGCGTTAAATGAGATCCCCATGCGGCCCCATCTGCTGTTTGAGGAATTCCGGAAGGCAGGGCTGATCTGACGGATCGGCATTGGGAAGGAGAATGGGAAAGAGGTGAAAATCTATGTATGATATGAAAGCATTGTATGAGGCGGAAAGCGCGGCCGACGCAGTCCGGCTGCTGCAGGAGCATCCTCAGGCACAGATCATCGCCGGCGGCAGTGACGTGCTGGTCCAGATGCGGGAAGGGAAGCGGGCAGGCGCAGAACTGGTGAGTATATACGGGCTGGACGAACTGCGGGGCGTGACCATGGAAGAGGACGGAACGATCAGGATCGGATCCCTGACCAGCTTCTCACATATTACGAAGGATCCAATCATCCAGACATACATCGGTGTTCTCGGGGAAGCGGTAGACATGGTAGGAGGACCGCAGATCCGCAACATCGGAACCATCGGCGGCAATACCTGCAACGGCGTAACTTCCGCGGATTCGGCCTCCACGCTGTTCGCCTGGGACGCCTTGATCGAACTGACCGGGCCGGGAGGCGTACGCCTGCTTCCGATCAAAGACTTCTACATAAAGGCAGGAAAGGTAGCCCTGAAGCCGGGCGAAATACAGACGGCCATCCGGATCCCAAGGGAATCCTATGAAGGGTATGCCGGGTATTATATCAAGTATGCGATGAGAAATGCGATGGATATTGCCACACTGGGGTGCTCAGTGAATGTGAAACTGTCTGATGATCAGAGCACATTTGCAGATCTCCGGATTGCCTACGGGGTGGCAGGCCCAGTGCCCATGCGGGCCGTGCATGCGGAGGAGACGGGCAGAGGCCTGGAAGTCACGGATGAGAATATGGAGAAGATCGGGGACGCGGTGCTCCAGGATGTGACGCCCCGTGACAGCTGGCGGGCGAGCAAGGCATTCCGCGAGCACATCTCGAAAGTCCTGTGCAAACGGGCGCTGAGAGAAGCGGTCAGAAGGGCAGGCAGCCGGCGGCAGGATCCGGAGAAGGAGAGCGGACAGGAGCCGGGTCAGACTCCGAAGCAGAAAGAAGCGGCCGGAGGCACCCGGGGGAATTCGCATGAGCCGAGAACCGCGGCGTATCCGCATACAGTGATAACGGATCCCGGAAGCGGGAGACAATATAAGCTGGTGCGCTGCCGGATCAACGGAGCGGAGCGGGAGACCATGGTGGATGTAAGAGCGTCCCTGACGGATCTGCTTCGCAATGATTATTCCCTGAACAGCGTGAAGAAAGGCTGTGAAGTAGGGGAGTGCGGCGCCTGCAATGTGATCATCGACGGCGAATGCTATAATTCCTGCATCTATCTGGCAGTCTGGGCGGACGGCAAAGAGATCCGTACCCTGGAGGGCCTGATGGGACCGGGCGGCGAACTGTCCGATATTCAGCAGGCGTTCATCGATGAGACGGCTGTGCAGTGCGGGTTCTGTACGCCGGGCGTGATCATGAGCGCGGTAGAGATCCTGGAGAGCGGGAAAGAGTATACGAGAGAGGAACTGAGGAAACTTCTCTCAGGACATCTGTGCAGATGCACGGGGTATGAGAATATCCTGAACGCGGTTGAGAAGACGATGAAGAAGAGACTGGCAGAGAAAATGTGATTTCCAGACGAAACAGAGAGGACATCCGTACAGTTACATGGCATAAACTGTAGGATGTCCTCGATTCATATATTTTAGGAGTTTGTGTATTGCAGTTTCTGTTTTGGGTTATTTTTCTTGCTTTACAGATGGATTCTGGTTCCGGTCTGCCCGAGGATTCCGTCTTTCGCCTTCTCGAGCAGGGTAATCAGCGCCTGCCGTCCCGGTTTGGACTCTGCGAATTCTACGGCTGCCTGTACCTTCGGAAGCATGGAACCCGGCGCGAAATGGCCTTCTTCTATGTACTGCTTCGCCTCAGCTACGGTGATATCGCCGAGCCATTTTTCATCCGGCTTTCCATAGTTGATGGCCGCTTTCTCAACCGCGGTCAGAATAATCAGGAAATCAGCATCCAGCTCTTTGGCCATCAGGCAGCTTGCGAAGTCTTTATCGATCACTGCACTGGCGCCTTTTAAGTGATTGCCCTGGCGTGTGACGGGGATACCGCCGCCGCCGCATGCGATTACCACATCTCCGGAGTCCACCATATTGCGGATGGTTCCGATCTCGATGATCTCCTGGGGCTTCGGGGACGCTACGACACGGCGGTAGCCGCGGCCTGCATCCTCTTTCATGATGTATTCGTATTTCTCTGTCATCATGTCAGCCTGCTCTTTTGTCATGAAGCGTCCGATCGGCTTGGAGGGGTGGTCAAATGCCGGATCATCAGGATCTACTCTTACCTGCGTGATCATGGTCGCCACAGGGATATCTGTGATCCCTCTGTTTAAGAGCTCTTCGCGCAGGGCATTCTGAAGGTCATATCCGATATACGCCTGGCTCATCGCCACGCAGACAGACAGCGGAGTGTTCGGCTGCTGGGGATCTTCGTGGGTGAGGGCGATCATGGCGTTGTTGACCATGCCTACCTGAGGGCCGTTGCCGTGTGCGACAACCACTTCACAGCCTTCCTGGATCAGATCGACAATCGCGCGGGACGTGATCTTCACGGCTTTCATCTGTTCCGGAAGCGTATTGCCGAGAGCATTTCCGCCCAGGGCAATCACAATACGTTTTTTCTTTTCCATGGCAAGCCTCCTGTATTATGCCTCTTTCACAGCGGCAATGACCTCAACCTCACAGAGGACGCCCTTTGGAAGTGCTTTTACTGCAACGCAGGAGCGCGCCGGTTTGCCTGTGAAATATTTCGCGTATACTTCATTAAATGCCGCGAAGTCAGCCATATCTGCAAGAAAACATGTGGTCTTAACAACATCTGTAAATGCCGCGCCCTGGCTTTCCAGAAGAGCGCTGACATTCTGCATCACCTGCTCAGCCTGCTCTGTGATGTCAGATCCTACGACTTCCCCTGTCTCCGGTGAGAGCGGGATCTGTCCTGAGAAGAATGCGATTCCGTTGAGGATGATTCCCTGGGAATAGGGGCCGATTGCTGCAGGTGCGTTTTTGGTGTCAACGTATTTTAACATAGTGTGTATACCTCCTGATTGATATCTGTGCTGCTGGTTTCGGGGCAGAATCGTGTCTGCCCCGTGTATGATCATGTTTCAAGGAATCTTATTCGAACACGCGCGGTGTGCCTTTTTCTTCCAGCTTCTTAAGGATGTCAGCCGGATCTGCGAATTTCGCAAGGAAGATCATAGCCGCGATGATGTACGGTTTGTAGCTTGCCTCTTTGTAGAGCGGATCTCTGTAGCGGTCAAATACGCTTGCGTCAACCTCGCCTTCCTCACAGCTTACGCCTGTGATGTCTGCCGGCAGACAGTGCATATAGAGTGCTTTGCCGTCCTTGGTTGTTTTCATCAGTTCCTCTGTGCATGCCCAGTCTTTGTGCTGTGCATTCTGAGCGAGAAGCTCTTTCTCCAGCTCTTTGATGCCCTCGAGATCACCGTTGCCGTACAGTTCTGTACGCTTCTCCATTGCGGCGAACGGAGCCCAGCTCTTCGGATATACGATATCCGCATCTTTGAATGCCTCTGCCATGTCGTTTGTCTTCGTGAAAGAACCGCCGGATTTCTTCGCGTTCTCAGCAGCGACAGCCTCAACTTCCGGGAATACTTCGTATCCTTCCGGATGAGCAAGTACAACGTCCATTCCGAACCGTGTCATCAGTCCGATGATTCCCTGGGGAACGGAGAGCGGCTTGCCGTAGGACGGAGAGTATGCCCATGACATTGCGATTTTCTTGCCTTTCAGGTTCTCAACGCCGCCGAACTCATGGATGATGTGAAGCATATCTGCCATGGCCTGTGTCGGGTGATCAATGTCGCACTGCAGGTTTACCAGAGTCGGTTTCTGCTCCAGGATGCCGTCCTTGTTGCCCTGTGTCACAGCGTCAACCACTTCGTGCATGTAAGCATTTCCTTTGCCGATGTACATATCGTCGCGGATACCGATGACGTCAGCCATGAAGGAGATCATGTTTGCCGTCTCGCGGACAGTCTCGCCGTGCGCTACCTGAGATTTGCCTTCGTCCAGATCCTGAACTTCAAGTCCTAACAAGTTGCATGCGGAAGCGAAAGAGAAGCGGGTACGTGTGGAGTTGTCGCGGAACAGAGAGATGCCGAGACCGCTCTCGAATACCTTTGTGGAGATATTGTTCTCTCTCATATAGCGCAGAGCGTCTGCGACAGTAAAGACCGCTTCCAGCTCTTCGTCTGTCTTCTCCCAGGTCAGGAAGAAGTCTCCGTTGTACATATCCTTAAAGTTCAGTTTGTTCAGCTTATCAATATAATCCTGTAATGTTTTCATAGTTGGTTGTCCTCCTTAATGCGGGCAGTGCCCGTTTCTGATTTGTTATTTGTAAAGTGTCCGAAGAAACGTCTCTTCAATCGGATTTACTCGCAGTAGCAGTTCGGCAGTGCTGCGTAAACAGCCGCGCATGTCACAAGATCCTGCTTCCAGGTCTTCTCGTTCGGTGCATGTGCCTGTGCTTCCGCACCCGGTCCGAATCCGATGCACGGGATGCCGTTTCTTCCCATGATGGATACGCCGTTTGTGGAGAAGGTCCACTTATCTGTAAGCGGGCGTGCCTGACGCATTTCCAGAGTCTCTTCCGCACCGATTCTCTGATCGCCGTAGAGAGAGGTATAAGCTTTTTCAAGGGCCTTTGTTACTTTGTGATCTTTCGGAATCGCCCATGTCGGGAAGTAGCATTCGATCTCGTATACACATCCGGTGTAGGACGGACGGTCATAGTTGTACATAGAAACCACAACGTCGTCGCCGTATTTCTGCACGCTCGGAAGTGCACGGATCTCGTCCAGGCAGCTCTCCCATGTCTCGCCGAATGTCATACGGCGGTCAAGAGATACCGCGCAGGAGTCCGCTACTGCACAGCGGCTCGGCGATGTATAGAAGATCTGAGATACAGTAACTGTACCGCGGCCGAGGAAACGTGCTTCCTCCCAGTCCGGGTTGTATTTCGGATTGAGCATTTTTACGAGACCTTTGATCTCTGTCTCGTCTGCGTCATCGTTTTCGTTCAGGGAACGCACATCCTGAAGGATATCCGCCATCTTGTAGATTGCGTTGTCGCCGCGCTCCGGAGCGGAACCATGGCAGGAAACACCCTTCACGTCGATGCGGATCTCCATACGTCCGCGCTGTCCTCTGTAGATACCGCCGTCTGTCGGCTCTGTGGATACAACGAATTCCGGACGGATCTTGTCTTCATTAATAATGTACTGCCAGCAGAGTCCGTCGCAGTCCTCTTCCTGAACGGTTCCGACTACCATGATCTTGCAGCCTTCCGGAATCAGATCCATGTCTTTCATGATTCTCGCGCCGTAAACTGCGGATACAAGGCCGCCGCACTGGTCAGATACACCGCGTCCGCCGATCTCTGTGTCGTTTTCATATCCCTCGTACGGATCGAAGGTCCAGTTGTCAATGTTTCCGATACCAACAGTATCGATATGTGCATCGTATGCAATGATTTTGTCGCCGGTTCCCATATAGCCGATGACATTACCCTGAGGATCAATCACCACTTCGTCGAAGTCCAGCTTTCTCATCTCAGCGGCGATGGTCTCGATGTGTGCTTTCTCGTCGCAGCTTTCACCGGGGTTCTTGACGATGGCGCGCAGGAATGCGGTCATGTCTTCCTGATAGTTCTGAGCAGCTTCTTTGATTTTGTTGAAATCCATAGTTTTTTCTCTCCTTTTGAAATTGAATAAAGTACGGTTTTAGTTTCTGTTATGCAGGGGAAGACAGTGTTACTTCTCGTTCCCGCCCCAGACGATGGACTCATATCTCTCAGGATCGGTGTCGCCTTCGGTTGAGAAGAGCAGAACCTTCGAGTTTTCATCCAGCCCCAGATGATCCCGGAGCGGCTTGTACTCGTCCATTGTCATGATGCACGCAAGTGTTCCGAAGGGTGCTGCGCCGGATTCGCCGGATGTCACCGGCTGATCTCCTTTGACAGGAGCCGCCAGCATACGCATTCCCCTTGCTGCAACCCAGTCAGGAGCAGCGATAAAAGTATCTACGTGATTCTTTAAGATATCCCAGGAGATCGTGTTGGGCTCGCCGCATGCAAGTCCTGCCATGATCGTCACCATATCTCCGTCCACAATGCGGATGCCGCCGTCGCCTGCGCATGCTCCTTTGTACAGACATGCAGCGGCTTCGGCCTCTACGACGATTACCTTGGGCGGATTCTCGGGATAGCGGTTGGCGAAGTAGCCCTGAACCGCTCCGGCAAGAGATCCGACGCCTGCCTGAATGAATACATGAGTCGGGCGTTCGCAGCCATAGTCATGAAGCTGTTCGTCTGCCTCCATTGCCATGGTACCGTAGCCCTGCATGATCCAGGAAGGGATCTCTTCGTATCCGTCCCATGCGGTATCCTGTACCATCACTCCGTTCTCTGTCTTCTCGGCCATGGCATTTGCCATGCGCACGCATTCATCATAGTTGTATTCCTCAATGGTTGCCTGGGCGCCTTCGGCAAGGATGTTGTTGAGCCTTGTCTGTGTACTCCCCTTTGGCATAAGCACGACGGCTTTCTGTCCCAGTTTATTGGCTGCCCATGCGACACCGCGGCCATGGTTGCCGTCGGTTGCGGTAAAGAACGTTGCCTGTCCGAATTCTTCCCGGAGCGCGTCGGATGTGAGAACATGATACGGAAGCTCTGACACATCCTTTCCTGTCTGCTTCGCGATGTAGCGGGCCATGGCGAAAGAACCGCCAAGCACCTTGAAGGCATTGAGACCAAACCGGTAGGACTCGTCTTTCACATAGACTTCCTTCAGTCCGAGGTGCGCTGCCATGTGATCCAGCTTCGCCAGCGGTGTCACGCTGTACTGCGGAAAGCTCTCATGAAATGTGCGCGCTTTTCTGACTTCGTCAAGTCCCATGACAGGGAGATTGGCGTCATCGGTCTTTGGCATGCTGTTCACTGCCCATTTGATTGTTTCCATTGTGGAACCTCCTTTTATGATTGATGATCAACTTTTGTCCATATAGCTGTACAATGTGAATTTTGATATCCCCAGCAGGGAGGATACTTTGTCGCCGGACTTCGTAATCAGGAACGCGCCGGCCTCGTTCAGATACTGCACAACAGCGGTTTTATCCTCTTTATTCATCAGAGCTACGGGCTTCCCGACTTTTGCGATGGCCTGCTCGATCAGCAGATCCAAAAGCTCGGTCACGTTGTGCGTGATCGTCTGGGGCGCATCTGCGCCTGTCTCCGCAGTCTCTTCCGGACCAGTCTGTACCAGTCCGTGAACGGCGTTCTCAATGGCCAGAAGCGTAGTGATATCATAATTGATCGAAAAGATATAAGCAATCCGACCGTTCTCATCCCTGATGTAGAGGGTACTCGATTTCAGAATCCGTCCGTCCTCGGTCCTGGTCAGATACGCGAGCTTATCCTTGACTTTTCCGGGATCCGACCGAAGGGTTTCCAGCACGATTCCGGAAGGACCGTCGCCGGCATGGCGGTTGGACACATGCCCGTTCTCTATGTAGACAATGGAGTTGTCTAAGCGCTTCTTTGACAAATCGTGGATGACAATCTCGCAGGAATTGCCGAACTGAGCTGTCAGGCCGTGGGCGAGCTGCTTTAAAAATTCGAGTTTCTGAACCATTTTTTCACCTGCCTTTTTCCATGCGCAGAAAGCACAGCATGTTAAAAATATTCAGCGGGGAAAATGTGTTTTCTGATGTGTGTCTCTAAACTCATCATAGCATAAAAAAAGTGAGAGTCAATAGTTTTTCTAAAAATTTTTTAGGTAATCTAAAAATTATTTAGAATTCGTGTTGCATTTATATACATTTGATGGTATTCTATAAGAAGCAACAGGTAATTATATGCGAAGTGCACAGAAAATAAAGGGAATGTGCAAGTGATGATGTGTGGAAAATCAATAAAAAGGAGAAAAAAGATGCTTGTTTTAGGTAACGGTAGAGTGATCACGAGAGACCCGGCATGTCCGTTGATAGAAGATGGGGCAGTGGCGATTGACGGCAGGCTGATCTGTAAGGTCGGAAGTACGGAAGAGCTGCGCGCGGCATATCCGGATGCAGAGTATATTGATGCGAAGGGCGGGCTGATCATGCCTGCATTTATTAATGTACATGAACATATTTACAGTTCGTTCGCGAGAGGCCTTTCTATAAATGGCTACAATCCTCAGGGATTCCTCGATATTCTGGATGGAATGTGGTGGACGATCGACCGGAATCTCACCCTTCATGACACTTACTTAAGCGCTATGGCGACTTATGTGGATTGTATTAAGAACGGTGTGACCACGATTTTTGACCATCATGCAAGCTTTGGGTCCATTGAAGGTTCCCTTTTTGAGATCGAGAAGGCGGCGAAGGAGACGGGAGTCCGCTCCTGTCTGTGCTATGAGATCTCGGACAGGGACGGAATGGAGAAGGCAAGGGCGTCTGTGATGGAAAATGCGGAGTTTATCCGTCACGCACTGAAAGATGATACAGGCATGATTGCCGGCATGATGGGCATGCATGCGCAGTTTACGATCTCAGATGAGACCATGGAACTGGCAGCGGCAAACAAACCGGACGAAGTGGGATATCATATTCATGTAGCCGAAGGAATCGAAGATCTGCACCACTGCCTGAAGCATTATGGCAAGCGGATTGTGGACCGTCTCATGGATCACAATATTTTAGGAGAGAAAACACTTCTCGGACACTGTATTTATATCAATCCTCATGAGATGGATCTGATCAAAGAGACAGGCACGATGGTGGTACATAATCCGGAGTCCAATATGGGCAACGCCTGCGGATGCCCGCCGACGATGGAACTGGTGCACCGGGGAATCCTGACCGGTCTTGGAACAGACGGCTATACCCATGATATGATGGAATCCTTCAAGGTGGCCAATGTGCTGCACAAGCATCATCTCTGTGATCCCAACACAGCTTGGGCGGAGGTGCCGCAGATGCTTTTTGAGAACAATGCGAAAATCGCAGGCAGATATTTCCCGCAGGAGCTGGGTGTTCTGAAGGAAGGCGCAGCCGGCGATGTGATCATCGTGGCCTATAATCCGCTGACGCCGATGAATGCGGGAAATATCAACGGACATCTGGTATTCGGCGTGACCGGACATGATGTGGTCACAACGGTGGCGAATGGAAAGGTCCTGATGAAGGACAGAAGACTGACCCAGATTGATGAGGCAAAGGTTATGGCAGACTGCCGTCAGGCGGCGAAAGAGCTGGCTGACAGAATTAATGCATAGACAGCCCGGAACGACGGTACGGATGATACGAAAACAAAAAAAGGAAGGGCCCGGCACTGTATCCGCCGGGGGAAATAATGGGTGATGAAAAATGAGCGATACAAAGCAGAAACGTGACAATTCAGAATTATTTAAGTGGGACGGCAGACCGTCCGTGGGACAGATGCTTCCCCTTGCCGCACAGCATGTGCTGGCGGCGGTCGTCGGGTGCGTGACTCCTGCCATTCTTGTGGCAAATGCGGCAAACAATGCCGGCGGCAATGTAAACATGGGACTTCTGATCCAGGTGTCGCTGGTGTTCGCAGCACTTTCAACACTGCTGCAGTTATATGCACAGAAGATCCGGCTGGGAAGCGGACTCCCGGTGATCATCGGTGTCAGCTTTGCCTATGTTCCGACGATGACAGCCATTGCAGCGCAGGCTAAGGATGTGAACACCATTTTCGGAGCCATGATTGTGGGCGGTGTAGTGGCGATCCTGGTAGGCTTGTTTATCCGGCAGATCCGGCGGGTGTTCCCTCCGCTTGTAATCGGAACGGTTATTCTGGCCATCGGACTTTCCCTGTATAGTACGGCGGTCAACTATATGGCAGGAAATTCTTCCAATACATATGAAGTAATTGTCGAACAGCAGGGAAAGACAGAAGCGCTGGTCTACGGCTCATGGCAGAACTGGCTCGTTGCATTTATTACACTGACCATCGTAGTTCTTCTGAACCATTACGGAAAAGGCCTGTTCAAGCTGGCGTCAATTCTGATCGGACTCCTCTGCGGTTATGTGGTGGCACTTTTCTTCGGCATGGTTGACTTCTCGGCGCTGTCAAGTGCAGGATGGTTCCAGGTACCGATGCCGCTGGCTTTCGGACTGAAGTTTGATATCTCGGCGATCCTGCCCCTTGGGATTCTGTTCCTCGTCAATTCGATTCAGGCGATGGGGGATTTCTCGGCGACGACGACAGGCGGTATGGACCGGCTGCCGACAGACGATGAATTGAACGGCGGTATCATCGGATATGGAGTCAGCAATATTGTCAGTGCGTTCTTCGGATGTCCTCCGACGGCGACCTATAGCCAGAACGTGGGAATCGTCGGATCTACAAGAGTTGTGGCAAGAAGGGTGTTCTCCCTGGCAGCGGGGATCCTTCTGGTGGCAGGTCTGATTCCGAAGTTCTCTGCACTGCTGCGGACGATTCCCCAGTGTGTGCTGGGCGGCGCGGTTGCGTCTGTGTTCGCGTCCATTGCCATGACCGGAATCAAACTGCTTGTAACAGAGAAGCTGACCTACCGCAATACAAGCGTTGCCGGCCTTTCGATCGCAATCGGCATGGGTGTGTCCTTAAGTGACGGCTGTCTGAATCAGATGACACAGAGCATCCACAGCGCACTGAACATGAGCATGAGCCTGGAGAGCTTCCAGTCCATTATCAACAATACCTTCGCATCATCCCCGGTAGTCCTGGCGACGATTTTCGCAGTGATTCTGAACCTGATCCTGCCGAAAGACAAACCGGAAGATTAAGAAAACAAAACCTGCAACAGGAGGAAAAAATCATGAGTGATATTATGAGACCGATGTCATTTGCCCAGCTGCTTGACTGGACACTGACAGAACATAAAGAGAAAGGGACGGTGTTCGGTGAGCACCATCCCTACCGTGCGGACGCAAAGTTCATGCGGACGATTTTTGAGCGTCCGCTGGAGACGCCTATCGGCCCGGCGGCCGGCCCTCATACACAGCTGGCGCAGAATATTGTGGCAGCCTATTACACCGGCAGCCGTTTCTTCGAGCTGAAGACAGTGCAGATCATGGATGGCGCAGAGTTATCTGCCTGCGTGAACAAGCCGTGTATCAAGGCGGACGACGAGTGCTACAACTGCGAGTGGTCCACAGAGCTGTATGTACCGGAAGCCATGGAAGAGTACATTAAAGCATGGTTCCTGTGCAAGGTGATTGCCAAAGAATTTCAGCTGGGCAGCATGGACGGTTTCCAGTTCAACATCAGTGTAGGGTACGATCTGGCGGGCATCCAGTCTGAGAAGATCGACCATTTCTTAAATACGATGAAACACGCTCAGAATTCGGAAGTGTTTCAGTCCTGCAAGGCATATCTCTTAGAGCACGCGGACCGGTTCGAGCATGTGACGAAAGAGGATATCGAAGGAATCTCCGGCGATATCTGTAATTCCGTGACCATCTCCACCCTCCACGGATGTCCTCCGCAGGAGATTGAGCGGATCGCCATGTACCTGATCACGGAGAAAGGATTCCACACATTCATCAAGTGCAATCCCACACTCCTGGGATACGAATTCGCGAGAAAGACCATGGACGACATGGGATATGATTATGTGGCGTTCGGCGACTTCCATTTCAAGGATGATCTGCAGTGGGAGGACGCGGTTCCTATGCTGACCAGACTGATGGCAGTCTGCGCAGAGAGAAATCTGGAATTCGGCGTGAAGATCACAAATACGTTCCCGGTAGATGTGAAGCAGAACGAGCTTCCCAGCGAGGAGATGTACATGTCCGGAAAATCCCTGTATCCGCTGTCCATTTCCCTGGCTGCGAAACTGGCGAAAGAATTCGGCGGAAAGCTGCGCATTTCCTATTCCGGCGGTGCGGATTACCACAATATCAAAGGCATTGTAGAGGCCGGCATCTGGCCGGTGACAGTAGCGACTACACTGCTGAAACCGGGCGGATATGACCGTATGGCACAGATGGCAGCATTGCTGGAAAAAGAAAATGATGTATTCACAGGCGTCAGTGTGGAAGGATCCGCGAAGCTTGCAGAAGATGCGAGAACAAATCCGCATCACGTGAAGGCAGTGAAGCCGCTTCCGTCCAGGAAGATGAAGAAACAGGTGCCGCTGCTTGACTGTTTTACAGCACCGTGTAAAGAAGGATGTCCCATCCATCAGGATATCACGGCATATCTGCAGCTCGTGAATGCAGGAAAATATGAGGAAGCACTGGAAGTCATCACAGAGAAGAACCCGCTTCCGTTTATCACGGGAACCATCTGCGCACATGCATGTATGGGCAAATGTACCCGGAATTTCTATGAAGAGCCGGTACATATCCGTGGTATGAAGCTGATCGCGGCAGAGAACGGATACGACGCTTACATGGAGAAACTGACGGCTCCGGCTGTGACAAGATCAGGCAAAGCGGCAGTCATCGGCGGCGGCCCGGCAGGTATGGCGGCAGCGTACTTCTTAAGAAGAGCAGGTATGGAAGTGACACTCTTTGAGAAGAACGACGCTCTCGGCGGTGTGGTACGCCACGTGATCCCGGAGTTCCGTATCCCGGGCGGATCGATCGATAAAGACGCGGCTCTCCTTGAGAAGATGGGCGTGAACATCTGTCTGAACTCTGAGATCAAAGAGATCAGTATGCTCAAAAATGCAGGATACACGGCAGTGATTGTGGCGGTTGGCGCATCCGAACCCGGAGTGCTCCGTCTGGAAAAGGGCGAGCCGGTCAACGCGCTTGCATTCCTTGCGGACTATAAGGCAAATGACGGAGACCTGGATATCGGTAAGAATGTGGTCATTATCGGCGGCGGCAATACGGCGATGGATACAGCCAGAGCGGCGAAGCGTACCAAAGGCGTGGAACATTCCTACCTGGTATACAGAAGGACAAAACGCTACATGCCGGCAGACGAAGAAGAACTGGAAATGGCAGTGGAAGACGGCGTAGAGTTCATGGAACTGTTAGCACCGGTGAAGCTGGAAGACGGCAGGCTGCTCTGTAAAGTTATGAAGCTGGGCGATTTCGACGCATCCGGCAGAAGAGGCGTTGTAGAGACAGACGAAGAGATAGAGATCCCGGCGGATACCGTGATCGCGGCAGTTGGGGAAAGAGTTCCGACAGGCTTCTATGAGGCGAACGGAATCCACGTAAATGAAAGAGGACGTGCGCTTGTCAATGAAGAGACCTGCGAGACGAATCTGGCGGGCGTCTACGTAGTGGGAGACGGCCTGGGCGGCCCGGCTACCGTAGTCGAGGGCATCCGTGACGGACGGAAAGCAGCGGAGGCTGTGATCGGCGAACCGCTGGTGAAAGATATTCCGTCTGCGACTGACGAGGAAAAGATCTACGGCAAACGCGGAAATCTGGCGGACAGGAAGGAAGGCAGCGAAGAGACAAATCGTTGTCTCGGATGCTCCGGCATCTGCGAGAATTGTGTGGAAGTATGTCCCAACCGGGCAAACATCTCGATCCGGGTTCCGGGTATGGAGAAACACCAGATCATCCATGTGGACTACATGTGCAACGAGTGCGGCAACTGCAAGAGCTTCTGTCCGTACGAGAGCGCGCCGTACCTGGATAAGTTTACCCTCTTCGCAGATGAAAAGGACATGGAAGACAGCAAGAATCAGGGATTCACAGTTCTTGATCAAGATGCGGTGAAGTGCAAGGTCCGTTTCTTCGGAGAGACTTACGTATGGACCAAGGGCGAAGAGACAAGGATACCGGAAGGGCTGCTTAAACTGATGGAGACAGTCTGCAGGGACTATCCATATCTGTTGAGATAAAATTTAATGGACATACAGCTCAGCCATGCATACAGCCGCCCGCAGGATCGTGCGAGCACGTCCTGCATCTGCGTCTGATGCATGGCTGAACTGGAAGGAGGGCATAATGAAGCGATTGTTTAAAGGTGGAACGGTGATCAGCGGTGAGGGAATGAGAAAGGTGGACCTTCTTGTGAAGGGGGAGAAGATTCTTGCAATCGGCGAGAATCTGGAGTTTCGGGACGCGGAAGTGGTGGATGTGCGGGGGAAGCTTCTTTTCCCCGGATTTATCGATGCGCACACGCACATGGCGCTGGAGGTGTGCAATACTGTGACTGCGGACGGATTCAACACCGGGACGAAGGCAGAATTGGCCGGCGGAACGACCTGTATCGTGGATTACGCGACCCAGTATCCGGGTGAGAGCCTGCGGAAGGGGCTCGATAACTGGCATAAAAAGGCAGATGGACAGTCTTCCTGTGACTATGCATTCCACCTGGCAATCACGGATTGGAATGAAGAGATCAGCCGGGAGCTGGGCGAGATCGCAGCAAAAGAGACAATGTCCTTCAAGCTCTATATGACTTATGACACGATGGTGGATGATGAGACGATGTATGAGATTCTCTCCAGACTGAAAGAACTGGGGGGGATCGCGGGCGTGCACTGTGAGAACCATGGAATCATCCAGGCTCGCCTGAAACAAGTGGAGAAGAAGAAAGGGGACCGAAAGGACGTCTCCGATTACCCCTGGACCCGTCCTAAGGAAGCCGAGGCAGAGGCCGTGCACCGCCTGCTCGCCATCGCGAAATGTGTGGATACTCCGGTGATCATCGTTCATTTGAGCACCGCGGCGGGATACCGTGAGATCCTGCGGGCGAGAGAATCCGGGCAGATCGTCTATGTGGAGACATGCCCCCAGTATCTTGTGATGGATGAGGAGAAATATTCCCTTCCCGCTGAGGAGGCGAGACATTATATGATCGCGCCGCCTCTCCGCAGAAGGAAGAATCAGGACGTGCTCTGGCAGGCATTGAAAGAAGGCAGGATCCAGACGATCGCCACGGATCACTGCAGCTTTACCAAAGAACAGAAAATGGCAGGGGCAGAAGATTTCTCTAAGACACCCTGCGGCATGCCCGGCGCGGAAGAACGTCCGGCGCTGATCTGGCAGTTCGGCATCAATGAAGGCCGGATCACTCCGGAGCAGATGTGTGCGTATCTGGCCGAAAATCCGGCGAAGCTCTACCACCTCTATCCGTGGAAAGGTGCCTTGATACCCGGAGCGGACGCGGATATTGTGGTCTGGAATCCGGATACAGAGTGGACCCTGAGCGCAGAGACACAGCAGTCTGCATGTGATTATTGCCCTATGGAAGGAACGAAGATCCGGGGCAGGGCAGAGCAGGTATATTTAAGAGGAATTCTGGCCGCTGAAAATGGCAAAGTACTTGTGGAGAATGCCGGAGTTTATGTCCGGCACGGCGCAGAGTAATGATATGGAAGTATAGAGAAGGTGTCCTGTGCGAAGCGCAGACGCTCAGAGAAACGCTGGAAAAGTCTGCTGGAAAAACTTTGGGGGAGACTTTGGATGCAGGGCGGACAGCGCCTGTCATCTCGGTTGTAGGAGCGGGAGGCAAGACGACCGTGCTGCACCGGCTGGCAGATGAGTATATCCGCACCGGCAAGAACGTGATTATCACGACGACGACGCATATCGTGGACGAGAGAGAGGAATACTTTCTTTCAGATCCATCGGTGGAAAAGATCGAACAATATTTAGAACACTTCCGCCAGGTGTGGGCAGGCATGCCCGCTCCCGGCGGGAAATTAAAAGGGCTTGAAGAAGCTGTGTTCAGGGAAATTCTGAAATGGGGTCTGCCGGTACTCATTGAGGCGGACGGGGCAAGGCGGCTGCCGCTCAAAGTCCCTGCCGGACATGAGCCTGTGATACCGGAGGAGACGACCCATGTACTGTCCGTATATGGGCTGGATGCGGTCGGCCGTTCCTTGGAGGAAGTATGTTTCCGAAAGGAGCTGGCATACTCTTTGCTGAACAAGAATGATATTGACACGGTCACGGCGGAGGATCTTGCATTCCTTGCAGCGTCGGAGCAGGGCGGGAAGAAGAAATGTCCCGAAAGCGCCGCGTACACGGTTATTTTGAATAAAGCAGATGATCCGGTCCGAAGAGAACAGGCTCTTGCGATCTGCAGGATGCTGGAGGCGAAGGGCATACCGGACGTGATCGTCACCTCTTTTGCGGCGTGAAACCGTACCGCAGGAGGAATCAGGCAGGAAGGACAATGGCATGAAGATATTGATCAAAGGTGCGGGGGACCTTGCTACGGGGATTGCTTCCCGGCTCTACGGGGCAGGACATCAGATCCTGATGACCGAAATCAGCGAGCCCCTTACAGTGAGACGGACAGTGGCTCTGTCGCGGGCTGTCTACGAGAAGGCAGCGAAAGTAGAAGAGATGGGGGCCTTCCGCGCGGATACAAGAGGAGAAGCGGAGCATATCCTTATGCGGGGAGAGATCCCGGTGATGGTGGATCCGGAGGCTGCGTGCCGGTGCTGGTACGAACCGGACGTGGTCATCGATGCGATCCTTGCGAAGAAGAATCTCGGCACAGTGGTCACGGACGCACCCTTTGTCATTGGTGTGGGCCCCGGGTTTACAGCCGGGAAGGACTGTCATTGTGTAATTGAGACTAAGAGAGGGCATACCCTGGGAAATATCATCTGGAAGGGCAGTGCGATTCCCAATACCGGGGTGCCCGGCAATGTGGGCGGTTATACAACGGAGCGTCTCATACGTGCGTCTGCCGGCGGCATCATGGAGCCCCGGGTGCAGATCGGCGATCTGGTAGAGAAAGGGCAGGTTGTGGCAGTGACAGGCGGACAGCCGGTGTATGCGCAGATGCCGGGGGTTGTCAGAGGGATGCTGCAGGAAGGCGTCTTCGTGAAAGAGGGATTAAAGATCGGTGATATTGACGCGCGGGCAGAGATCTCTCATTGCTATACGATCTCAGATAAGGCGCGGGCGATCGGCGGCGGGGCGCTGGAGGCAGTGATGAGCTTCGAGCGGATGCAGGGCCGATACGCCATCGTCGTACTGGCCGCGGGCGCGGGCGTGCGGTTTGGCGGAAACAAGCTGCATGCGTTGGCGGACGGGATTCCCCTGTATGAGAAGATGCTGCAGAATGTGCAGGCCTTTTCTTCCTTCCCATCCTTTCTTGTGACCGGGGATGAGAAGATCGCGGCAGAAGCAAATCAGCGTGGGATCACCGTGGTGCGGAATGACCGGCCGGAAGAAGGCATCAGCTTATCGCTCCGGTTAGGGCTTGAAGCAGCGCTGCAGAGTACTGCCGGGAACGGCAGGAGTTCTGCTTCCGGTGAGCAGATGCTTCGTGGGATCCTCTTTTCCGTATGTGATCAGCCGAGGCTTACGATTTCCACCATGCAGCGGATCTTTCATACAGCTGTGCTTCATCCCGGAAGTATCGTCTGTGCGGGACATGACGGCAGAGGCGGCAATCCTGTGCTCTGGGACCGCAGGTATTTCTCAGAGCTGATGGGGCTCTCGGGGGATGTGGGCGGCAGACAGATCATGGATCGATACAGAGAAAACGTACGTATTGTGGAGACGGATGAAAGAGAATTAAACGACGTGGACTGTCAGGAGGACATGGCGTTGATATAGAAGAGGCAGTGTGCCTCGCGGGAAAAATAAGAAACGGCAAATGATAAAAAACAGGAAAATATAAGAAAAAGGAGAAGGAAGATGGCTCAGAAACGCAAGAAAAGGGTGGCTGTTGTGCAGTGCTCGGGCGGAAGCTGCACGCAGACAGAACTTCCGCGGGAATCTTATGGTTCTGACTGTATCCAGGCGGTCAAAGAGCACCCGGAAGGAATCTTAAAGTGCAGATGGGGATGCATCGGACTCGGAAGCTGTGTGTCGGCATGCAGGCTGGGAGCATTACATATCGGGAGCCGGGGCACGGCTGAGGCGGACTGGGAGAAGTGTGTCGGCTGCGGGCTGTGTGTGAAGGCCTGTCCCATGCACTTGATCCGCCTCACGGAACCGGAGTACAACATCTATCCCGCCTGTGTGAATGAGGATGCAGGAGCGAAGACGCGGAAAGACTGCCAGACGGGATGTATCGGGTGCGGCATCTGTGTGAAAGCCTGCCCGATGCAGGCAATCAGCATTGTGGATTATCATGCGGTGATCGACGAAGAAAAGTGTATCGCCTGTGGGATGTGTGCGGTGAAATGTCCCCGGGGCGTGATACGGGATCAGAACGGGATTCTGACAGTTTCGTAAAGGAAAGGCAGGAGAAGAGATGAAAGAGAGCTTTTGTTTTACAGTAAACGGAATAGAACGTGTTACAGATGTGGATAAGCCGCTCCTTCGCTATCTGCGGGATGATCTTCATCTGCATTCAGTCAAGGACGGCTGCAGTGAGGGCGCCTGCGGGACGTGTACCATCGTGGTGGACGGAAAAGCAGTGAAATCCTGTGTCCTGACAACGAAGCGGGCAGTGGGGAAAAATATCCTCACAACGGAAGGGCTCAGTGAGAAAGAGAAAGAAGCCTTTGTCTATGCCTTTGGATCTAAGGGGTCCGTGCAGTGCGGATTCTGTATTCCCGGAATGGTGATGGCAGGCAAGGCTCTGATTGACCGGGTGCCGGATCCCACAGAGGAAGAGATCAAAGTGGCATTGAAAGGAAATATCTGCCGCTGTACCGGATATAAGAAAATCATTGAAGGAATCCAGCTTGCGGCGGCGATCCTGCGGGGGGACGCGCAGATCGATGAGGAACTTGAGAAAGGCGACAGCTACGGCGTGGGCAAGCGCGCATTCCGCCTGGATGTGCGTGAGAAGGTGCTGGGATACGGAGAGTATCCGGACGACGTAGAGATGGAAGGCATGGTCTATGTCTCAGCGGTGCGGTCCAAATATCCACGGGCCCGCATCCTTGATATCCATGCCGAGAAGGCAGAAGCACTCCCGGGTGTTCTGGCAGTGCTGACTGCGGAGGATGTGCCCAACAACAAGGTGGGACATCTGCAGCAGGACTGGGACGTCATGATCGCCAAGGGTGATATCACGCGCTGCGTGGGCGACGCGATCTGTCTTGTGGTGGCGGAGACAAGAGAGATTCTGGAGAAAGCGAAGAAGCTGGTCCGCATCGACTATGAGGAGTTGAAGCCTGTGACTTCGATCAAAGAGGCCATGCAGGAGGATGCGCCTAAGGTGCATTCCAAGGGAAACTTATGCCAGAGCCGGCATGTCACAAGAGGGGACGCCAAGACCGCGCTGGCAAATTCTAAATATGTAGTGACACAGTCCTACCGTACGCCATTTACAGAGCATGCCTTCCTGGAGCCGGAATGTGCGGTGGCCATGCCATATAAGGATGGGGTGAAAGTCTATTCCACAGATCAGGGCGTGTACGATACCCGCCATGAGATCGCCATCATGTTTGGGTGGGATCAGGATCGGATTGTCGTAGAGAATAAACTGGTGGGCGGCGGTTTCGGCGGCAAGGAGGATGTCTCCACCCAGCATATCGCGGCGCTTGCGGCAGTGAAGCTGCAGAGACCGGTGAAAGTGACATTTTCCAGACAGGAATCCATCAACTTCCATCCGAAACGTCATGCCATGGAGGGGACATTTACCCTGGGATGTGACGAAAACGGAATCTTCACCGGACTGGACTGCGAGATCTATTTTGATACGGGGGCGTATGCTTCTCTGTGCGGACCGGTCCTGGAACGGGCGTGTACGCATTCCGTGGGCCCCTACTGTTATCAGAATACGGACATCCGCGGTTTCGGATATTATACGAATAATCCGCCGGCGGGAGCGTTCCGCGGGTTCGGCGTGTGCCAGAGCGAGTTTGCCCTGGAATCCAACATCAACCTTCTGGCGGAGAAGGTGGGCATCTCTCCATGGGAGATCCGCTACCGCAATGCCATTGAGCCGGGCAAGGTGCTGCCCAACGGGCAGATCGCGGACTGCTCCACCGCGCTGAAGGAGACGCTGCTGGCGGTGAAGGATGCCTATGAGAGCAATCCGGGCAGGGCTGGGATCGCCTGTGCCATGAAGAACGCGGGAGTCGGCGTGGGGCTTCCGGACAAAGGAAGGGCAAAGATCGTCGTACATAACGGCAAGGTGGAATTATACAGTGCGGCGTCGGATATCGGACAGGGCTGTGCAACGGTATTTGTACAGATGGTAGCCGAAACCACAGGGCTCGGAAGAGATAAGATCCGCAATATGGGAGCAAACTCTGAGGTGGCTCCGGACTCCGGAACCACATCCGGTTCCCGCCAGACGCTGATCACCGGCGAGGCGGTGCGCATGGCGTCTGCTGACCTGGCGGAAGCGCTGAAGGAAGCAGGCGGAGATCTGGAGAAGCTGGAGGGATGGGAGACATTCGCGGAATTCTTTGATCCCACGGACAAGCTGGGCGCGGATGTGCCGTATCCCAAGAGTCATGTGGCTTATGGATTTGCCACACATGTTGTGATTCTGGATGATGACGGCAGGGTGAAAGAAGTCTATGCAGCTCATGATTCCGGCAAGGTGGTCAACCCCATCTCTATCCAGGGCCAGATCGAAGGCGGCGTGCTCATGGGACTGGGGTATGCATTGACGGAGGATTTCCCGCTGAAAGACTCTGTGCCCCAGGCAAGATACGGAACTTTGGGACTGATGCGGTCCACGCAAATCCCGGATATTCATGCCATCTATGTGGAAAAGGAGGAGCTTCTGCCTTTCGCATACGGCGCGAAGGGGATCGGGGAGATCGCGACGATTCCGACCGCTCCGGCCGCGCAGGGTGCATACTACGCGATGGATCATGTGCTGAGGACCAGGCTTCCGATGGAGGATACCTATTATTCCAGAAAGCAGAGAGCCGTGAAATAGCCAGACGGCGAAAGCATGTAAATCATATCCCCGATGCCGGCATACGAGGCATCAAATCAGCGGCGATGCAGGCATCGGGGGATCAGATACGCGCGGCAGACCTACATTCCGTTTCGGTCGGTACGCGCTGGAATCAAGAAACGAGGTGAGGCAGATGGAACGGCAGACAGAGGACAGAACAGACAGCAGCAGGGGAACGGCTTCTTCCATCCGCCCGCGTCTGAAAGTGCAGATCGAGGGAACGGAGCCCTTCTTCGGGCCGGGCGTGCGCAAGCTTCTTCTGTATATTCAATCCGAGGGATCCGTGCGGGAAGCCTGTGTGAAGATGGGACTGTCCTACAGCAAAGGCAGGAGGCTTCTTGACCGGGCGGAGAGAGAACTGGGATACCGGATCGTTGAGCGCAGTCCCGGCGGAAAGAACGGCGGAGGCGCCCATGTCAGCGAGGCAGGACTGCAGCTTCTGGAGAAATACGAGAGACTGGAAAGAGAATTGACAGAGGAGGCGGAGGAGAAGTTCCGGGAGATATTTGAACACTGAACAGGAACATTGCGGATGCTGAATGCATCTGCATTTATCAGAAAAGCGATTGCTTTTCAAAAAGCAATCGAGTATAATCTATGGTAGATGCGGCGCCGGCTGCTCATGGTATACCGGCACCGGGCAATAAAGGAGGACAAACGTATGAAGAAAAGGTTATTAGCAGCAATTTTAGCAGGAGTGATGGTATTTTCCATGGCAGGATGTTCGGGAGGAAACGACGAGCCGGCAGCGGATGATAATACAGATGCTCAGGAGGAAGAAGCAGGTTCTGATGAGGAGGAGACAGAGATTCAGGTGTTTATCGCGGCGAGCCTGAACACGGTTATGACAGAACTTGCAGAGAAATATAATGAAGAGCACCCGAACGTGAAGATTACCTACAATGCGGACAGTTCAGGAACGCTTCTGACACAGATCCAGGAAGGATATGAGTGTGATATCTTCTTCTCCGCAGCACAGAAGCAGATGGACGACCTGGAGGCAGACGGTCTCATGGTAGAAGGTACAAGGGCCAATGTAGTCAACAATCAGGTGGTTGTCGTTACGCTGAAAGACAGCGGGACAGCAGTGACGGGTCTTGAAGATATCGGAAACGCGGAGAGCATCGCTCTGGCAGGCGGCAGTGTTCCGGTAGGAAAGTACACGAGACAGGCGCTGGTGAATCTGGGAATGCTTCCTGAGACGGACGATGTAGCGGCCATTACAACGCAGGAAATCACAGAAGCACTGGGCGGCGTAGAGATCAGCGAGCAGGATAACGTGAGCAAGGTGCTTGCGGCAGTTGTAGAGGGCTCCTGTGAAGTAGGAACAACTTACTATTCCGATACATACGGATATGAGGATGATCTGGATATTCTTCAGACGGTAAGCTATGATCTGACAGGAAACGTGATCTACCCGATCGCCCGTGTTGTGAACGAGGAAGCGGATGATGCGCAGACCGCTGCTGCAGAAGATTTCCTGAAATTTATCCTCTCCGATGAGGCGAAAGAAGTATTTGCTTCCTACTACTTCGATACAAATGTAGAATAAGATACAAACGCAGAATAAAGATAAGAGAAATGTAAGGCAGCAGGCGGCGGACAAGAGCCAGACTTTTGTCCGCCGTCTCTTTTGAGAAAAAACAGGATGAGGAAACCTGATTCAGGAGGAACATTTATTTATGGAAGAGATCATGGAGATTTTAAAAGAGCTGGACTGGAGTCCGCTGTTCATATCCCTCAAAACAGGAGTGGTGGCGACTTTTGTTTCCTTTTTCCTCGGGATATTCGCGGCGCGTAAGGTGGTGAAAGCTTCCCCGGGGAAGAAGGCGGTGATTGACGGCATCCTCACGCTGCCGATGGTACTGCCCCCCACAGTAGCAGGTTTCTTCCTGCTCCTTCTGTTCAGCAGGCGCAGGCCGTTCGGAGAATTCCTTTTTGAAGAGTTCGGGTTCAAGGTGGTGCAGACATGGCTTGGATGTATCATTGCGGCGACGGTGATTGCATTTCCGCTGATGTACCGCAACGCCCGTGCGGCAATGGAGCAGATCGATACGAATCTGGTCTATGCAGGGCGCACCCTTGGGATGTCGGATACAATGATTTTCTGGAAGATCATCGTGCCGACTGCGGGACCGGGGATCGCTTCCGGTACGATCCTGACATTTGCCAGAGCGCTGGGCGAGTACGGCGCCACGTCCATGCTGGCGGGAAATATCCCCGGCAAGACGGGAACCATCTCTCAGAAGATCGCCATGGTCATACAGGACGGCGATTATCTGACGGCCGGGATCTGGGTGGCAGTCGTCATGGTCATTGCTTTCGCTGTCATTTTCCTGATGAATATTATCTCAGGAAAGAAGATGAAGAACATCGGGAGGTGGTAGGACATGGCGATCAATGTACAGATCAAGAAGAAGCTGGACAGCTTCCTTCTGGATATCAGTTTTCAGAGTCAGTCAAAGAGGATCGGGATTCTGGGCGCTTCCGGGTGCGGAAAGAGTATGACGCTGAAGAGCATTGCAGGGATCGAGACACCGGACACGGGGAAGATCGAAGTAGAAGGACGCACGCTTTTCGACCGGGAGGCAAGAGTAAACCTAAAGCCGCAGAAGCGGAATGTAGGTTATCTGTTTCAGAATTATGCCCTGTTCCCTACCATGAGCGTGGAGAAGAATATTGCAGCCGGGCTCAAAGGCAGCCGGCAGGAAAATGAAAAGCGTGTGCTGGAGATGGTCGAGAAATTCCAGCTCTCAGGACTGGAGAAACGGCTTCCCGGCCAGCTGTCGGGCGGACAGCAGCAGAGGGTGGCTCTGGCGCGTATCATGGCCTATGAGCCGGATGTGATCCTTCTTGACGAGCCGTTCTCGGCTTTGGACATGTACTTGAAGGATCAGCTTCAGCAGGAACTGATCCAGATGCTGGAGGATTATGAGGGGACGGTAATTATGGTGTCTCACAACCGGGACGAGGTATACCGGTTCAGTGAAGAGCTGCTCATCATCGACCAGGGACGGATCGCTGTTTCCGGCGAGACGAAGGAACTCTTCCGGAATCCGGTGAGCAAAGAGGCGGCACGTCTGACCGGGTGTAAGAACTTCTCCCGGGCGAGGAAGATTGACGCACATACATTGGAGGCAGAAGACTGGGGCATCACCCTCCATATCCGGGGAGAGATCCCGGGATATACAGAGTGGATCGGATATCGTGCCCATGATTTTGTCCCGGTGTGGGGAGAACGCGGAGAGAATATGCTCAAAGCAGAGGTAGAGAGCAGCGCGGTCCTTCCGTTTGAGAAGAATTATTATCTCAGGCCGGAAGGGAAGAGACAGAAAGGAGAAGACAGATCTGTCGTGCCGGGCCAGGGGAGCAGGCAGAACATCTGCTGGTTCGTGCAGAGAGAGAAACTGGAGATGCTGGAAGCGCGTGGGCTTCCGGATTATCTGGAACTAAAAGAAGAAAGTCTGCTCTTTCTTCGTTAAAATGAAAAACATATTTACAGATGTGCTGTTGTGTTATATAATGTGCACTTGTGTCGTGAGTAAGAGGATATGTCTGGACTATGACATATTCTCTTTTATTTTTATGAGAGGAGTCCGAAAATGAAAGCAGCACAGAGTGATATGACAAATGGGAGTCCGATGAGGATCATCCTGGGATTTACATTTCCGATTTTCCTTGGAAATGTGTTTCAGCAGTTTTATAATATGGCGGATGCAGTGATTGTGGGGAAATTCGTCGGGACAAAGGCGCTCGCGGCAGTTGGAAGTACAGGGACGATTATGTTTCTGATCTACGGATTTGTGGTCGGCATGACAGCGGGCTTTACGGTTCTGACAGCACAGAAGTTCGGAGCAGGAGATCTGAAGGCGATGCGCAAGACCGTAGCGGGAGCTTCGATCCTGTCTCTGGCGGTGGGGGTAATTCTGACGGCAGGATTTATGCTGTTTATGAAGCCGTGGCTGACGGTGATGAATACACCGTCTGATATCTTTGCAGATGCCTATGCGTATATTATGATTATCAGCGGGGGGATTCTGGCTCAGATGCTTTATAATCTGCTGGCCAGTATTCTGCGGGCGCTGGGCAACAGCAAGGTTCCGCTTTACTTCCTGATTTTGTCCGCGCTGCTCAATATTGTACTGGACCTGGTCTTTATTATTGGCTTTCACATGGGGGCTGCCGGCGCGGCGGCTGCCACGATCATCGCCCAGGGTGTTTCCGGGATTCTCTGCCTGGGATACATCGTCAAGAAGGTCCCGGTACTGAGGATGGACAGAGACGACTGGCGGCCTTCCGGGAATCTGCTGAAGATCCAGCTTGGAATCGGTATTCCCATGGCTCTGCAGTACTCGATAACGGCAGTCGGCACCATGATGGTTCAGTCAGCGTTAAACATCCTTGGATCGACGCTTGTGGCGGCTTTTACCGCAGCGAGTAAGATCGAGCAGATTGTCACCCAGGCCTACGTGGCGATGGGAACTACGATGGCTACTTATGGGGCGCAGAATATGGGAGCAGGGGATTTGCCCCGGATCCGCAAAGGATTTCAGGCCTGTACCATACTGGGGGTGATCTATTCCATTCTTGCCGCGGCGTTTGTCATGACAGCAGGGAAATACCTGACATACTTGTTTGTCTCTGAGAATGTGGAGTCCATTATGGGATCCGTGGATATTTATCTGAAATGTGCGGGGATTTTCTTCATTCCTCTGGCAATCGTAAATATATATAGAAACGGGATTCAGGGACTTGGATACGGAATCCTGCCGATGACGGCAGGCGTGGCAGAACTGGCCGGAAGAGGGACGGCCGCGGTGATCGCGGCGGGAAAAGAAAGTTATCTGGGCGTGTGCCTTGCAAGTCCGGCAGCCTGGGTGCTGGCATCCATACTTTTGATCGGGATGTATTCCTATGTCGTGAAAGTAGATCTCAAAAAAATATTCCGCGGCAAGAGCCCGGAATCGTAAGAGTTAAGGAAGTTTAGGCGAAGCCCAATGGCCATACGAACAACTCGTGCATACAGCCATTGTCTTCTTGTTTTCATATTCACATGATATCAGTAAAATGTGAATCGGTTGTGACAATATATGGAAGAAATTTTAAAGATTATTAAAATTAGATAAAGAGAAATCGCAGCAGTTCTCCACGCGCCATCCGGCGAACTGCACTGCGTGATTATCGTGGCTGCTGCCACTGTTTTACGATATGCATGGTCCCTTTTTCTGCGGTAAGCCAGCGGTCCTTTTCCGACTCAAATCGCTCGAACAGCCAGGCTTCTGCCTGTTCCATTCCCTCGTCTGACAGGGGGAAAGAAGCGCTCTCGCGATCCGCTTCCGGGGTCTGTTCAAAACACCATGGCTCGGGGTAGATGTAGACTGTGAAGGTGGTGCTGCTCTTGCCGTCATCTCCGCGGAAGAGGTAGCGCATGCCGTGGTGGCTTCCGGAAAAAGGTTCTTTCTTCAGTCCTCCCGGCGGGATCAGTCTTTTGTCAATCATAAGGATATCACCCTTTCTCTTATAGTTTCTGTTGCATAACGAGGGGCAGTTCCGGGCCATGCAGGCCAGAACTGCTCCTCTGCATTATATCACTGCGCAGCCTTTGCTGCAAATTCTGTTGTCACAAGATCATCATAGGGCACCCGCTCTTCCAATTCGCCGGCGCTTTCCAGAATATCCTGCAGGAGATCAAAACTGCTTTCCTCAAAGATCAGATTGCTCTTCCAGGTATCCTGATCATAATAACGGGTGACAATCGTTGTGATTGTCTGAAGATCTGTCTCCGGGAACTGAGGCTCGATGACGGAAGCGATCTCTTCCGGTGTGTGTGTCTGGACATAATCCATGCCCTTCTGAAGGGCGTTGGTAAATCCCTGGATGATATCCGGATTCTCATCGATATAGCTCTGTTTCGCGCTGAACGCGGTGTAAGGCACATATCCGCTGTCTTCCCCCAGAGACGCCACGACATAGCCCTTGCCCTCCGATTCCAGCGTTGTCGCGCCGGGCTCAAACTCCACTGTGAAATCTCCCTGATTCTCCGCAAATGCGGCAGCGGTGGACCCAAAGTCGATATTCTGATTGATTTCAAGATCTGTCTCAGGATCGATTCCGTTTTCCTTCAAAATATATTCAAAAACCATTTCCGGCATGCCGCCTTTCCGGCCGCCGAGTACCAGATGACCTTTCAGATCTTCCCATTCAAAGTCCGGCATTTCCTCTCTTGCAACAAGGAAGTTGCCTGCTCTTTGTGTAAGCTGAGCGAAGTTGACCACATAGTCAGTAGCACCTTCGGCGTAAGTGTAGATGGATGCCTCGGACCCCATGAATCCGATATCCGCCTCGCCGGAGAGCACAGCAGTCATTGTTTTGTCGGCTCCAAACGGAGTCTGAAGGTCAGGCAGAGACGTCCTTTGTCCGCCGGCGCTAAAGAAAGTCAATAAAATCAATGGTACTGTCAGGCTTCAGGTGGATCTGGCGGATTGTATTCCGCCAGAACGCCCGCCGGTTCTCAGGACTGAGCAGGCGGTAGGCGGCACGGAAATTTCCCTGCAGGGCAGAGATCAGAGCGGAATCATCCGGATCCGGGGCGGCTGTCTCCTCCGGGAGCTGCAGTTTCTCTTGTTCCAGCAAGCGGGATTGCTCGTTATAATAGTTCCATGTGATCCGGCCTTTCTGAAAGAGAAGATTGAGCCGATCCAGTTCCTGGCTGATCTGGGCTGCCGAACGTGCTGCGGGCTTTTTTTTCTGCACTTTTTGGATCGTGCTGACATGGAGCCGGCAGGATGGAAATTCTTGTTCAAGAAGGTCAAGCAGATCGTGTTCTATCAGATTCTGGCTCACTTTATGCGTATTCGTGCAGAGCTGGTCAACGAGTGCGCGGCCGCAGCGGTAGTAGCAGTAATCCCGTTTCTCCTGAGTCTTCCGGTTGATGACGGACTTACAGCCGGTGCCGGTCAGAAGCCGGCCGCAGGAAGGACAGCGGATCATTCCTGAGAAATAGTAGACACGGCCGGATGGGGTCTGCCGGATATTCTGCCGGCTGATCTGCTGCAGTCTTGCCCAGCGTTCTTCTGACACATAGGGCGGACAGTAGGGGATCCCCCGGTATGTGCCCTTGTAGAATTCGCTGGACAGCATAGTCCGCAGAACCCCATAAGAGAAGCCGGGATCGTAATTGCGCTGGATATAGCGGACGGTTTCCTGCTTGTTCTGGTGGGTTTCAAAATAATCATAAAAGGCGTTTACCAGTTCTTCCTGATCCGGGTCCTTCACCATACATTTCCTCCCATTTATGATCCCCACTTTATATCCCCGCGGCATGTTGGCGTCTCCGAAGATCACTTTGCCCTGACGGACAGAGGCCTCATTGACGAATCGGATTCGCTCCGAAGTGGTGTCTACCTCGTTCTGGCCGATGGACAAGACCACGTTGAGCTGAAGTCTGCCGTCCCGTGTGTCCATGGTGAGGCCGGGTTCGGATGCCGAGATCCAGGAGACGCCGTACATATCGAGGATGTCCTGAACCTTATAGAAATCCGACATATTGCGGAACCAGCGGTCCAGGCGCCAGAAGAGGATCACATCGATCTTCCCGGCTTTCACATCTTCCAGAAGTGCATGGATCGCTTTTCGTTTCTTTAGTTCTTTGCGGGCAGTCTTTCCTTCGTCGGCATAGACTCCTACCGGGGTCATGCCGTGCTCCTCTGCATAGCATGCAAGATATTCTTTCTGAGCTTCAAGGGATTTGCCGTGCATCATCTGTTCTGATGTACTTACGCGGATATAGATCGCGCAGCGTTTGCGTTTGTCAGACATCCCATCATCTCCCAAGGCGTTTGTATGAAAAGCAGGGCGAAAATTGCAGCTCTGCCGATCTGTCTCACCTCCGCTTACACGGACTTCTCAATCGTATATTCAATGGTCACTTCTTCCTGTTCTTCCAGAAGCTTGATCAAAATGTCCAGGATCGTTTCCATGTTCAAAGAGATCACCCCGTCATATACCTATGCGCTTTGGTTTGTCCGGGTTTCCATTATCCTGTGCAGATTTTCCGGCAATCTGCATATTCTATAAGTAGATCCCTCTCTTTATCAACTGTGTGCCCATGTGAAGAGAGGAGAAGATTTCAGAAAGAGAGTGGAGCAATGCAGACAGTGATTGTTGGGGGAATCTCGTTTTTTATCGGAGTATTTGCCGGGATCGTGATTATTTCTCTGATGGCGGCATCCAGAGACCGGGACGATATGGAGCGGAGAATACACGAGGAGATACGTTCAGCCGGAACGGGAGAGGAGAAGCGCAATTAGATGGAGGGAGTATCATGGAGCAGATTATGAATTATGTGAAGCCGGAACTGATTGCAGTGGCGGCTGTGCTGTATTTCGCAGGAGCCGGGCTGAAAAGGGCACAGGCTGTACAGGATAAATATATACCATTGATACTGGGAGCGGGTGGGGTTATGATCTGTGCAGTCTGGGTAGTGGCAACGTGCCCGCTGGATTCTGGACAGCATATCGCAATGGCTGTCTTTACCGCGGTTGTACAGGGAATATTAGTCGCAGGCCTGAGCACGTACGTGAATCAGATTGTGAAACAGATGCAAAAGAAGGAATAGTGTTAGCGTACAAAGGGCAATACGGCGTGCTGCCCTTGTACACTGACGTTAGCCAAAATGGCAGAAAGGAGAGTGAGTATGGCAATATTACGAGTGATAGATGCAGCGTCTCATCAAGGAGAGATGAATCAGAGCGCAATGGAATTTGACGCGCTGATTGTGAAGGCGACAGAGGGAACAACCTATGTAAATCCCTATTGTGACGGAGAGTTTCAGAAGGCACTGAAGCTAGGGAAGAAACTGGGCATATATCATTTCGCACGGAATGCAAGCGGAAATACGGCAGATGCGGAGGCGAATTTTTTTATTCAAAATACGCGAGGATATATCGGGAAAGCGATCCCTGTGCTTGACTGGGAGGACAGCGATCAATCGGATGTGGCCTGGGCGCTTCAATGGCTGCAGCTGGTCGAGAAGGCGTATGGATGCAAACCGCTGATCTATATGTCCGAATCCGTGGTCAACAGCTACGACTGGTCAAAGGCGGCGGCAGGCAATTATGGCCTGTGGTGCGCGAAATACGCGGATTACGTGCCGGACTATAACTGGGATATGGCTGGGGCGGGTGCCGCTCCGTCAGTAAAATGGTGGTCCACAGTGGCATTATGGCAGTGGACCTCTGTGGGACGGCTGAACGGCCACAGCGGAAACCTGGATTGTTCTGTATTTTATGGAGATGGAGCCGCCTGGGATAAGTATGTGGGCGGATCCGGACAGCAGGGCGGAACAGCGCCTGTGCCGTCCAACCCGGCGGCAGACAGCGGGCCGGCCGGATCTGTGTTGGATCTGGTATATCATACGATGAAGGGAACTTACGGTGACGGGGAGACCCGGCGAAAGAAACTGGGATCTCGGTATGAGGAGGTGCAGGGTGTAATTGATCATATTGCTTCGGCGCCGGTGGAGACACTGGCGGCGGAAACCTTACAGGGGACTTATGGAAATGGAACGATCCGAGAGACTGTGCTGGGTTCGAAATACGATGCGGTACAGCGACGAATTAATGACAGCCAGTCCGGCGGAACAGGGTATTATACCGTGCAGTCCGGGGATACCCTGTCCGGTATCGGTTCGAAACTGGGTGTAAACTGGCAGCGTATCGCTGCGGCGAATGGGATCGGCAGTCCCTACACAATCTATCCGGGGCAGAGACTCCGGGTGAAGTAGGAAGCACTGCAGTGTCTTTGCCTGGCCTGCCGGCTCCGAATCCGCACACAAGGTCCAGATTAATTCCTTCTTCCTCGAAGTAACCCTCTTCAATAGCAGCGTACATCGGCGCATAAAATATTGAGTGCGCGACTTCGTTTAATGTGACTTTCACAGGTTCCTTTTCCTCTGCGGGAGCTGCCTGTTCGATGGCGGTTTCCCCGCTGTCTTTCGATGTGCTCTCAGGATCTGCGGAGCATCCGGCAAGCAGGGAAAGAGAGAACGCGGCACAGACCAGGCAGGATAAAAAACGCTTTTTCATAATGTCCTCCATGATGGGTTTCAAACTCTTTATATTATATGCCTGGCAGAAAAACCCGTGAAAAAAAGATGCTGCACAGATCAGGCAGCATCTTTCAGAGTGCGATTTACATAATTAAATTTTTCGCCATCCGCTTTTAGTCATCCGCGTAATCGTCATCAAAAGCGTCGTAATCATCATCGTCTTCATAATCACTTCCGCCTCGTGAGGTAATGGCAAGGATGAGCGAGATAACAGCTAGTACAGCGGCCGCAACAGCAGCGATCAGCAGCTGCAGATCATCGCCCCTCTTCAGGAAAGCGAAAACACTGCTTCCGAGATAGCAAAGCATGGGCAGAAGGAAGGCGAAAACGCTGTTAGACTTCTGCATGATCAGATAGAACAATGCGCCTAAGAACATACATCCGCCCAGCACCACATAAACCATTCCGGGAGAAATACCGCTGTCGGCAGAAGCGGAAAGTCCTTCTGTAAAACCTGTGTACATGCAGTAACCAAAGCCTGCGAGAGAAAGAAGGCCAAGAATAATGCGCATTGCGCGGAATCTTGGTTTGTCCTGGTAGGAATCATCCTCGTAATCCTCGTAAACGTCAGCTTTGGCTGCCGGTTTCTTCGCAGCGGCTCTGATCGCTTTCGTATCGTCTTTTTGCTGTCTCTTCTTTCTGCTTTCGGAGGTGCTGACCGTTCCTGTAGCCAGCATGTCTTCATAGCTCTGGCGGGCGGCTTTTCCGTGTTTGGTGCGGACTTTCTCGGAAGGAATGTTGCTGTAGCGCTTTTCCTCATCAGAAGAAGATCCGTTCGAAACGGTACGCTTTTTCACAGGTTTCTTCGCAGGCGCAGCGGAAGCGGCGCCTTCCGGGCGGCGTTTCGGCTTGGAACTGTTCTGCGGGTCCGGTGTTCCCGTACGTTCTGATTTCCTGGAGGCACCGGGATCTTTTGCAGCGGTTTTCTTCACAGGCGCAGATGTCCTGACTTTCTCAGATTTCGTGCTGGGGTCTGCCTTTTTCCCGGAAGCGGCGTTTGCAGAAGCAGCAGCCTTTTTTGCCGCCATCTTTTTCTCACGCTGTTTATCCAGATTCCATTGCTTGCGGCAGTCGCGGCAGATCGCGTATTCGTTAAAGATCGGTTCACCGTTCTCATTGGTGCCAATCTGTTTGTTCTTCAATTCAAGATCTTTTCCACATATTGGACACTTCATAAATCCATACTCCTCTCTTTTGTTGATACAGAATTTACAACATGTCCATTATAGCATTTTGACGGCGCAAGAACAATGAAAAATTGTAATATCCGGACAAATATTGTATCCGCTATCGCTCACACGTATGCTTAAGGCGGCTGCTTTATACCTGCATAAGGGCAGACGGCCTTATCGCAGACGCAGGGGCGCCTTTTCATGAGCAAAACGGCGGCAGTCACAAGAAGCACACAGTGCGGTTTTACGACTTTGAGGACGAATCCGAAGATTTGTCTGCGGGTTTCTTCTGGTCCGGCGGAAGAAAGTGGTACGTGCTGTTATAAGATTCCAGTTCTGATTCATCCTGAGGGAGAGAAGGAATCAGCCCGGTACAGTCTGTAGTGGAAGCAGCGTTGCTCAGATAGTCATAGTTATCAATGATTTGTTTCTGGGAGTTCTTTTTCAATGTGGTCACCTCAACTAAAAAATGATTTCCGGCAGACGCAGGGAGCGTCTGTTACATTGAAAGAGTATCTCCAGAATGAAAAAATTGTATTCTGCCGGGAATATGATATAATTTTTAGCAGATAAGCGCCGGCGTACACCGACGCTTATAAAAGCAGAACAGAGGTGAAGAAAATGAAATTGATTGCAGATACACATTCTCATACGTTGGCCAGCGGCCATGCATACAGCACAATAAAAGAGATGGCTGCGGCCGCAAAGAAGCGGGGACTTAAGGCACTGGCGCTCACAGAACACGCGCCGGAGATGCCGGGAACATGCGGGTTGTTTTATTTCCAGAATCTGGACGTGGTGCCCCGGGAGGCGGACGGAGTGCGCCTGCTGATGGGAGCGGAAGTGAATATTATGGGACCGGACGGCTCGATCGATCTTCCGGAGAGCACGTGCAGGGATCTGGACATTGTTGTGGCAAGTATTCACCCGCCGTGCTACGGCATGAACCATACGGCTGAGGAAAATACAAGAGCATATATCGAGGTTATGAAGAAGCCCTATGTTCACATTATCGGGCATCCAGACGACGGCCGGTTCCCCATAGACTATGAAGTGCTGGTGAAGACGGCCAAAGAAACCGGAACCCTGCTGGAGATCAACAATTCATCTATGCGTCCGCAGAGCAGCAGAAAGGGCACGAGAGAAAATATTCTTACGATGCTGGATTTGTGCAGACAATATGAGGTGCCGGTTACGACAGGAAGTGACGCCCATATTGATGTGGACGCCGGAAATTTCACGAATGTCAGAGAAGTGCTGGATTTCTGCAGGTTCCCGGAAGAGCTGGTAGTGACTGCAGACTGGGAGAAGCTGAGCAAGTATCTGAATCTTCAAGATTAGCATACGTGTGAACTGCAGCATTGTTACAAAATGTATTAGTGTAGTGTGATAAAGTTGTGGACTTTAAAAGTTTAGTGTGCTAAAATATAGCAATAGCTGAAGCAGCGAAAGGGAAAGCTGCGCTGTTTCGAGCTGATCATGCCGCGGGCTTGAAAAGGAGACAAGATATTATGAGTAAAAAGATTAGGACGGAGGCAGTGGATTATCTGTTTGAAGCTGTTCTGAGTCTGCAGAATAAAGAAGAGTGCTACACATTTTTTGAAGACATCTGTACCATCAATGAACTGCTTTCTTTATCGCAGAGATTTGAAGTCGCCAAGATGCTCAGAGAGCAAAAGACTTATCTGGAGATCGCGGAGAAGACCGGGGCATCAACCGCCACGATCAGCCGGGTGAATCGTTCTCTGAACTACGGAAATGACGGATATGACATGGTATTTGAACGGATCGGGCTGAAGGAAGATCAGGAGTCATAATGTGGGCCAGAAGGCAAGTTAGAGCGGGAGAAACATAAAAAGCGCCGGAGATCAGCAGGAGAGCAGATCTTCGGCGTATTTGCAGGTGACTTCATCTTTTGTTTCATAAGAGATAAGAAACGAAGTTCATACATGATCCCAAGGAAAGAATCGAGAGGTCAGGAATCCTCTCTGGATGCAAGCTTGTCTATGATCTTTTCGATCATGTTTTTCTTCAGATAAACATCAAAGCTCAAACTGCACAGAAAAGCGAAAAGCTGAAGTTCATCACGGCTGTCGCCTTCGGGAATATCCTGGAAAGCGGACTGAGACTTCTCGTACGCCTCCTGCACGGACGCCTTCATGGGGGCAATCCGGGACTTCTCCATCTCGCAGACTTCACTGTAAAGCCGCGAAAGTTCTACGCAGTTCTCGCCTGAGAAGTAATTTTCCTTCAGAGGTTTTAACATGATTTCGATATCCCGGATCGAAAGGATGTTTTTGAAATAATAGATAAAAATAAGAAGGATCATATGCTCCTTGGAGTATTTCTTTTTCACGGATGGAGGAAGCAGATTGTTCTTCGTATAATTATTAATCATGGTTTTCGTCAGAATCTTATCCTCACTGTACCGTTTCGTGGATGCATAATGGTCATCCATAAAAGTGGTAACCTGATCCATATACAAATCAATGTTGGGAATCTCTTCCGGCCGGATATAATCCACCTGATCAAGACTCTTTAAAATGCTGTTCAATATATCATTCATGTCAATTTTCATAGTATCACCTCAATGTACTTATTATATAGTAATAAAAACCAGATAGCAAGGAAATTTCATAAAAAGCTATATGGTCTTTTTCACTTCAGCTTGTCTTTTTCATGCGCAATTGTTATAGTTGACTTTGACGAAAAGGTGTTCGATAATAGACAGACATACGATAGACTCTCATACATCGTTCGAGATATTAAGAATAAGGAGATCCACATGAGCAGTATATATGATACTTTGAATGAGCCTCAGCGAGAGGCAGTATACCATACAGAAGGCCCTCTTCTGATTCTTGCGGGAGCGGGATCGGGAAAGACAAGAGTTCTGACCCACCGCATCGCATATCTGATCCAGGAACTGGGGGTAAATCCATGGAATATTCTTGCGATTACATTTACGAATAAAGCGGCCGGTGAAATGCGTCAGCGGGTAGATGATCTGGTGGGATTTGGTTCGGAGAGCATCTGGGTGAGCACGTTTCACTCTGCATGCGTGCGGATCCTCAGACGGCATATTGATCGTCTTGGCTATGATAACCGTTTTACAATTTATGATACCGACGACCAGAAGACACTGATGAAGGAAGTATGCCGAAAGGTCGGCATCGATACTAAGCAGTTTAAAGAACGGATGCTTCTGTCGGTTATTTCTTCTGCCAAAAATGAAATGATACTTCCGGATGAATATGAGCTGAATGCAGGGGGCGATTTCGTACAGCGCAGAGTGGCACAGGTATACCGGGAGTATGAGGCGCAGCTGAAATCCAACAATGCGCTGGATTTTGACGATCTGCTGGTGAAGACGGTGCAGCTTCTGGATTCCCAGCCGGATATCCGGGAAAATTACCAGGAAAGATTCCGCTATATTATGGTGGATGAGTATCAGGATACGAATACGGTACAGTTTAAACTGGTCCGTCTTCTGGCAGGAAAATACAGAAATCTGTGTGTGGTGGGAGATGACGACCAGTCCATCTATAAATTCCGCGGGGCCAATATCCGGAATATTCTGGATTATGAAAAAGAATTCCCTGATGCAAGGGTAATTAAACTGGAACAGAATTACCGTTCCACCGGGAATATTCTTAATGCTGCGAATGAAGTGATCCGAAACAATAAGGGGCGAAAAGACAAGACCCTCTGGACTGCCAATGGAGAAGGCGAAAAGATCCGGCTCCGCCAGTTTGATACCGGGTATGATGAGGCAGATTTTATTGCAGAAGATATCCGCAAAAGTGTGGAGAACGGCGCTGCTTACAATGATCATGCGATCCTCTACCGAACGAATGCGCAGTCCCGTCTCTTCGAGGAGAAATTCGTGGCCATGAGTATTCCTTATAAAATTGTAGGCGGAATTAATTTCTATGCCCGCAGGGAGATTAAGGACATCCTGGCATATTTAAAAACTGTGGACAACGGACAGGATGATCTGGCAGTCCGAAGAATTATCAATGTCCCCAAGCGGGGCATCGGCCTTACAACCATTAACCGGATCCAGGAGTCTGCATCGGGCCGGGACATCAGCTTTTACGAGGCGGTTCTTGCGCCTGAAATGATACCGGGAATAGGAAGAAGTTCGTCCAAACTGGACTCCTTTGCAGCTTTGATCGAATATTTCAAAGGACAGACAAAAAAAGAGAGCCTGACGGATCTGATCAATGAAATCATCGGACAGACAGGATATCTGGACAGTCTGGAAGCGGATGATCCTGAAGATGCGGAATCGAGGATCCAGAATATCGATGAACTTGTGAATAAAGCGGCCGCTTATGAGGAGGCGTGTGCGGATCGGAACGAGCCGGCGACCCTGAGTGGGTTCCTGGAAGAGGTGGCACTTGTGGCAGATATTGACAGTCTGGATGAGAACCAGGATTATGTAGTGCTTATGACACTTCACAGCGCCAAGGGACTGGAATTCCCCCAGGTTTATCTGGCCGGTATGGAAGACGGGCTGTTCCCAAGCTATCTGACCATTACAGGAGATGATCCTGCGGAACTGGAAGAAGAGCGAAGACTCTGCTATGTGGGAATTACAAGGGCAGAAGAAGAATTAACACTGACATGCGCACGGAGACGGATGGTCCGGGGAGAGGTGCAGTATAATAAACTGTCGCGGTTCGTACGGGAGATCCCCATGGAACTTCTGGATACCGGGAGCAGAAAACGGAATGGGGTCTTCGGCGGAAGTACCAGTGGAATTACGCAAGAAAACAGCGGAAGCGAAGAAGAAATTGCGTTTGCGGACAAAGGCGCCCAAGCGGCGTATGAGAAAGCAAAACAGGCATTCCATACCCTGCCGTATCAGATGCGGGGAAGTATGCAGGATCCGTCCCGGCGTACGGGCAGTCAGCCGTTGTCCGGATTACAGAAAGGCAGCCAGCTCACTGCAGAAAAAGGCGGAAAACTTTCTTACGGCGTGGGCGACCGGGTGAGCCATGTCAAGTTCGGCGAGGGAACTGTACGGGAGATCAAAGAAGGCGGCCGTGATCATGAAGTGACGGTAGAGTTCGACTCAGTCGGTATAAGAAAGATGTTTGCGATGTTTGCAAAACTGAAGAAAATCTCACAATAAAATCATGACCGGGTTCCTGCTGATAAGTAAAACAGTGGCGGCAGCCACGGTAAGCACGTTCGCGCGATTTCGCAAATGGTGCGGGCCGAACTGCTATATTCTACTATTTTTGCTTCAATATTTTGAAATAAATTAGTAGTAATCTGAAAATGTTAGTGGTATAATATCAGAAAGCAAGCACTGTCCCATGGACAGGGAAAGGACGTGTATTATGAACAGAATAGAAGAGCTGATAGCAGAATCAAAATTGAGTGAGATCCTGAACAGAAATGAGGCGGAGAAACAGAAAAATACGGTAATCTGGGTACTGGCGATCATAGGAGCAGTGGCGGCAGTTGCCGGAATCGCATATGCAGTATACCGCTTCTTCACACCAGATTATCTGGAAGACTTCGAAGATGATTTTGACGATGACTTCGATGATTACTTCAATGAAGACGATCAGGTATAATACATCAGGAAAAGGATAAAATGCATACAGGCAGGATGTGGGAAACTGCACCCTGCCTGTTTTATGTGAAGAAATTGTGAACGGTGCCGGAGAGTTGTGCAAAGGTGCCTGTCCCCTATGGGGAGAATATTCTGAAAATTCGGAGGAACGGATGAAAAAGGGACAGATTTTTGAAGGGGTTATTGAACGGGTTGATTTTCCGAATAAAGGTATGGTATATGTTTCGGAGGAGAAGCGTTATGTAATCGTTAAAAACGGGATTCCGGGACAGAGGATCCGGTTTATGATACATAAAGTGAAGGGGGGAAACGCTGAGGGGCGGCTTCTGGAAGTGCTGGAGAAGTCTTCTCTGGAAACGAGAAAGCCGGTCTGCAGTATCTTTCCAGCCTGCGGAGGGTGCATGTATCAGACGATGCCTTATGAAGAGCAGATGAGGATGAAGGAAGGGCAAGTCCGTCGGCTTATGGATGTGGCTGTTAAAGGAGATTATGTATTTGAGGGGGTAAAAGCCAGTCCGAAAGAATTCGGCTATCGCAATAAGATGGAGTTTTCATTCGGTGATGAGTTTAAAGATGGTCCTCTCTCTCTTGGACTCCATAAGAAAGGAAGTACCTATGATGTGCTGACTGTTTCGGACTGCCGGCTTGTCCATGAGGACATGAACAAGATTCTTGTATGTGTACTGGAATACTTCCGTGAACGGAATGTGAGTTATTATAAAAAGATGCAGCATACCGGATATCTGCGCCATCTTCTCTTAAGGAGAGGTGATACTACGGGCGAAATCCTGGTCAATCTTGTGACGACTACCCAGGAGGAGCATGATCTTTTCCAGCTGACCGATGAACTTCTGAAATTGAAATTGGATGGGAAAATTGTGGGGATTCTGCATATTCTTAATGATGCACTTTCGGATGTGGTTAAAAGTGATGAGACAAGGATTCTGTATGGCCAGGATTTCTTTTACGAGAAACTGCTAGGCTTAGAGTTTAAGATCACTCCTTTCTCATTTTTCCAGCCAAATACCAGAGGAGCAGAGGCCCTATATGAAACGGTACGGGATTACATCGGTGATATTCATGATATGACTGTGTTCGATCTCTTCAGCGGCACAGGAACGATCAGCCAGGTACTGGCACCAGTGGCCAAAAAAGTGGTTGGCGTGGAGATTGTCGAAGAAGCGGTTGAGGCTGCACGGGAAAATGCTGCCCGCAATGGAATAACCAACTGCAAATTCATAGCAGGCGATGTATTTCGGGTGCTGGATGAACTGGAAGAAAAGCCGGACGTGATCGTGCTGGATCCACCCAGGGACGGGATTCATCCAAAAGCACTGCCGAAGATTCTGAAGTACGGCGTGGAGAGGATTGTGTATATTTCATGCAAAATGACGAGCCTGGCGAGGGATCTGGAAATGATGCAGATCGCGGGGTATCGGGTGGAGAAAATTACGGCTGTGGATCAATTCTGTGAGACGGTGCACGTAGAGACGGTGGTAGGACTACAAAGGATAGATACCTAGAAATCCTTGAATTTACGCACTTTGTTGACTTTTTCAGTTTCAACCGATTAGAGGAAAATCACAAAGAAAAGGTGCTTGTAGACAAAGTGATCGTTGTGGTTGCCTTAGACCTCGGTACGGGGAACACAAAAAATCCTGAAATATGAAAGTGAATAATGGACTATCAGATCATTGATAGAAGATAGGGATACTTGAAGCAGAGGGTCCCTATTTTTTATATAGGGCATTCCGGTAAAAGGAGTGCCTTTTCTATTAAAAATTCAGGAGGAAAAGAAAATGGCAAAGAACACAGCGTTAGGAGCAAAAAAAGAGGAACACAAAATTGTTTTTAAAGACACGGAACACGAAAACTTTTATTATACCTATCTTTCAAAATGCCGGTGGCAGGATGTTTACCACAAAGCATTGGTGTACTGTCTTGGATTGTCAGACGATACCCGAAGGAATGTGAACCGGATTTATGACTTTAAGACTGGAAGCATAAAACCGGAGTGTCTGCACGAAGGATGGCAGACGAGCGGCAGCGGAAGGATTGTGCGGATTGCATTTAATCTTTACACGAATGGAACACCGACTACCTACCGGATGAAATATGAAGCCATGAAACATCAGGGCAGTAAAGGAGACAAGCATACGGCAGATGCTGTGGGTGAAACAGCAGGAGACAGTGGGCGCACAGTGCAGCGCTATATCCGTCTTGCCAGCCTGATCGATGGATTGCTGGGCGCTGTGGACGATGGGAAGATTGCCATGGTAGCCGGGGAACGGCTTTCTTATCTCAAGGAAGAAGAACAGACATGGGTATGGGATGCTGTTCAAAATACCGGCATGTATCCATCCCCGAACCAGGCAGGGCAGTTAAAAGCGATGAGTGAAGGCGGAGAAATGACAGAGGGAAGCGTTTATGCGGCTTTGGTTAAGAAAGAGAGTGGAAACGTCAACGTGACCATTTCCGCAAAGAAAATCCGTTCTTACTTCCCGCCGGCATATACGAAAACGCAGATTGAGGAAGTGATCTATTCACTTCTGGAACAATGGAAAGAGAAGGAGGGGGAAACAGATGCAGGAAATCCGGTTTGATTATTTCCGGGGCATGGAAGCGGAGCAGTACAGCTTTTACCGTGTTCCAAAAGTCCTGTTTACTGCGGAATGTTTTAAATCCCTCTCCTGCGAAGCAAAGGTTTTATACGGTCTGATGTTAGACCGTATGAGCCTTAGCATCAAGAACCGGTGGTTTGATGAGGAGGACAGGGTATATATCATCTTTACGGTAGAGGAAATCATGGAACTTCTTGGATGCGGACGGCAGAAAGCCATCAAAAATATTGCGGAACTGGATACGGACAAGGGGATTGGACTGATTGAGAAAAAACGGCTCGGACTTGGAAAACCTAACGTGATCTATGTAAAAAATTTTATGATCCGGGAGTGCCCGGAGCCGCAGGATGAGGAAAAAGTGGGGGAAAATGCCGAAAATATGCAGAAGTATGAAAATCAAACTTCAAGAAGTATGAATAGCGAACTTCAGGAAGTTCCAGAACCAGATTTCCAGAAGTATGAAAATCAAACTTCTGGAAGTATGAAAATCAAAACTCAAGAAGTTCCAAAATCAAACTGTAATAAGACTGATATAAACAAGACTGATTTTAACGATACAGAGTATAGTGAGACGGATATAGAGAATCCTATCCCATCTTATCCATCACGAAATATGGGGAATGTGCGCCCGGAACCGGATGGGATGGATGAGATGGAAGTATACCGGGAGATTATCCGAAACAACATTGACTACGAATGTTTCTCACAAAGAGACAGCCGGGAGAGGGAGGACGTGGACGAGCTGGTGGAGCTGATGGTGGAGACGATGATGCTCCCGGATAACAGCACGGTGCGTATCAGCGGTGTAGATAAGCCTGTGGCAGTAGTAAAGAACCGGTTTATGAAGCTGAATTATTCCCATATCGAGTATGTGCTGTTCAGTCTGCAGAGGAATACGTCAAAGGTGGCGAATATCCGCTCTTACCTGCTGACCACGCTTTACAATTCGTCCATGACGATGAGCCATTATTACCAGGCGGAAGTAAACCATGACTTGTATGGAGGTGGATAAAGGGATGAAAGAGTTTGTGAAAAAAGTGGCGGTTCCCGTGGGCGGTGCGGTGTTCCTGGCGGCGGTATTTTATCCCCTGTGTATGGAAAATGGTCAGTGTGATTATTTAAAACTCTGGATGTTCGTGGGAATCCCCTACGGTATCCACCGGATGTTTCTATGGGTTATCCCGAAAGGCTTTGACATCGGGGGAACGGTGGGAGTGCTGGTGCTGAATCTGTTAGTCGGTGGCGTCATTGGCGGCATCATCCTCACGGTACGGCTTGTTCTGGCCGTCCTTTACCTGGGAAAAATCCTTGTGTCCGGTGTTTTAAGGCCGACCGACCGAAGAAGCATCGGAAGATAATGCCGGTTGATTTACAAAAGAAAAATGAATAAAGAATTACGAAAGCAGCTTAAAGTGTTTACTTGGCTGCTTTTTTCTGTCCAGGGCAGACTTTGCGACACGATGGCGCAAAGTGCGAATCTTTCGTGAAAGGAGGGAGCTGTGTTGGGAAGCCGTGCGGGATCGCAAGGGTTGATCGAATTGGGAGAGCGTATCAGACAGCGGAGACAGGAAAAAAACATATCTCAGGAAACATTTGCAGAGAAAGCCGGCGTCAGTGTCAACACAGTGAGCCGTATCGAGGGCGGGCAGACGGCTACTTCCATTGAGATTTTCACAAAGATGGTGGAGGTGCTGGATGCGGATGCCAATGAATTGTTGGGGAGAAAAAGGGATGTACCCTATGGGAAGAATCCAGAGGAAACAATGGTTCTCCGTATCCGGAAACTGAAACCAAGGGAGCAGAAGATTGTGATCCAGACAATGACTGCCTTGATGGATGGGATAGAGGCAGGACAGTAAAAATCCACAGATATGTGGGGAAAGGGAGAGAAGTTCCCCATATCTGCTAAGGGAAAAATACCGCCGTATTGGTACACTGGTTAAAGAAAACATAGGAATCGGGAAAGGAGTGTGAGTTACTTGACAAGAGAGGAAAACATGGATTACCGGAGAAACTGTCCTTATGATGCGATGGGCGATTTCTCGGTGTTGATTGACGAGGAAGATCGGAAGCAGACGGAAGGAACTGCAAAGCTATCCGAAGCAGCGGTGCCGATACAGCCAATCACGCAGTACCGGTAACCGGTTCGCAGAAAGATTTTATCAGGCGGCAAAAGGAGTTTCTGGCTCCCGTTAAAAAAAACGGGCGTGTCGGAAATCTTTTTTGCTGCCTTTTTGGATGGTTCCTGTGTGCCGCCATCCGTCCGCCCGCAGCCTACGGGCGGAAAGGTGGTCGTTATGCTGACATTACAGGAATTAAAAAAGAGGATAAAAGAACCGGAAGGAAATGGGAAATCTCCTACGGCTCGGTATCTGATGGAGCATGAAAAAGCTGTTTTGAAGATGGAAATCCGGAAAGAAGCGCAGCTTTTGGTTTTTGGGAGCGGGTATGCCCTTTACAAAGTGGGAAAGCACACCACAGTGTTTCCTGTTCATGGATGCGGGGATTACTTCTATGAGAGCAACGGCCAGACTGTTTGTGTTGCCGGGGCATTTTTTGAACAGCAGGAATGGTATGTGCGTCTGCTTCTGGAGGGCGAAGATCGTCTTATGAAGAACCGGGAGACCGTGTGCAGGGAAAAAATGGTTTCCTATCATGCAGTGTCGGAAGAATGGCTGTTTTTGGCAGATCCGGAGCTTTCCCCGCTGGAGCAGATCGTGCAAAGAGAGAATTTACAGGAGAGGATGCGGCTTTTGACAGAGCGGCAGCGTGTGGTGGTTATCCAATATTTTTGGCACGAGAAAACCCAGGGGGAAATTGCACGGGAACTTGGGATTGCACAGCCTACGGTTTCGCAGACGATTTTTACGGCGCTAAAACGGATGAGGAAAGAGACAGAACCTCTTTTCCATGGAACAGTAAGAGAATATCCGATGGCACTGTCCGGGGGAAGGGGGGATGCCTTATGCGTGGTAAGCGCCCGAAAGAGAGAAAATCCTATGTACTGCGGATGGTAGACGGAACCATTGTGGAAGTGACCAGGGAGGTTTATCTGGAATGGTATCAGTCCAGACGCAGAGAACGCTATCAGCATGAAAAGAATCAGAAATATGGAGTGTCCAGTCTGGAAAGCCTTGAAGAAAACGGGGTATTTCCAGTTGGCCTTACGGACAGCCTGGAAGAAATCGTCCTGAAAAAATATGTGTGGAAAAGTTACGGACGGTGGTGCAGGAATTACCGGAGGCGGATGCCTATCTTCTATATCTTCTGTTCTTTGAGGAAGTAACCGTGAAAGAAGCGGCGCAGCTTTGTGGGTGCAGCCGAAAAACCATAGCAAACCGGAGAAAGAGGATTTTGCTGGAACTGAACAGGAAATTGAAAGAGATGGGAATTATGGGCGGATTCTTTTAAAGAGCTCCTGCCAGAAAAAAGTATAGCCACTTTATGACATAGTATCGTAAAGTGGCTATCGCATTATAGAAAGTTCTATGGATAAAATGGGGATGTAATTTTTAGTAATGGGTGTTAGAATTATTTTATTCTACGATATAAGGGGGAACAATTGCATGATAGACAGAATGAAAAATAGGAAATTAACGGATGATGATATTGTTAATGAAATAATTAATTATGTTGATGAAACTTTATATAACTATGCTGTAATGATTGATGGCGAATGGGGATGTGGTAAAACATATTTCATTAAAGAGAGACTATATAAAGAATTAGAGAAATATGAAAATGAACACAGACAGTCCGATCATAATTATCAGCAAAGAAAAATTATATATGTTTCTTTGTATGGAGTAAAATCTATAGAAGAAGTAACAAAGAAGTTGCTTATGGAAGCCCTCATAGCAAAAGCAGGAAAAGGGAAAGGTATGATAAAAAAAGGAACTGAAGTAATCAGTTCAGTGCTTCCAGTAATGTTTGATATTTTGAAAAATAAGGGAATAGAGCTCGATGCTAATAATATAACTGAAGCAACGGAAAAATTGGTTTCAATAAAAAATAGTATTTTAATTTTTGATGATTTAGAGCGATGTGATTGCCCGATAAATGAAATTTTAGGGTATATTAATTCATTCGTAGAACATGAGAACATGAAAGTTATTATTATTGCTAATCAAAAAGAAATAGGCAAAGGAGTAAGCTCTGCAAATCAGGAGTTAAAATATTTGGTGGCTGCTCATGATAACATTATATTTGAGAAAGATCAAAAAAGAGAAGTGCTAAGTCAATATTTCAATTCGGGAAGGGAAAATGAAAATAAAAATCCTGTGAATATAGAGACTGTAAAAGATAGAGTTCAGAAACTATTTATAGAGGATAATTTATATGACAAAGTAAAAGAAAAATTAATCGGGGTAACAATCTATTATCGACCAGATTTGCAGACTGTTTTTAAAGAACTTATTATTTCAGCAGAGTTAGATAATAGCCTTAAAGAATACTTATGTGCTGATATAGATTTTTTTGAAGAATATATGATAAATGAAGCGCACTCTAATATAAGAACATTCCAGTTTTTTCTGTCGAAAATAAATCAGTTGTATAGAAAAATTATACAGATAGAAGACGATGGACGGGAGGCTTTCTTAAAATATATAATTAAATATTCATTTAAAATAAGCGTATCCTTTAGGAATGGAGATTATAAATACGAATGGAAAGGCGCAGAAGAATATGCCTTTAAAAGTATAGGAAGTATTGACATTTTTGGAAATCAATTATCGTTTCGATTTGTAGATGATTTTATTACTAAGAGTATATTAGAAGATGGACGCATAAAAGATATGTTTGAGCTATTTGCAAACGAATATCTTAGAATGGGTAGCCCAGAGAAAGAGGCATTTGCGGAACTGGATTCTCATTGGTATGAGCTAACAGATATAGTAATTGAGGAAAAAATAGACATAATTTTAAAGGGGTTGGAAAATGGTGCATATGATGTTAAGGAGTATCCTCGAATCATTAATCGCTTCCTTGAACTGCAAGAACATGGTTTTCCAAAGGACGATACACTAAAAATGATTGAGAATATGAAAATTAGCTTATCTAAGCTGTCTCATCATATAGATATTGATAATGGTTATGGAGTAATGTATGAAGGGGATAGAAGAAATAAATATCAGAAGATAGTGACAGAATTACAGAAAGTTATTGATCAAAAGTTTCAAAATAATTATACAAATATATTAGATTCATATTTATCTATAAAAGAGGGGTGGGGAGAAAAAATGAAGAATTATGTTTCTCATAATAAAAATGAAATTTGTTCATCTGAAGGCTTTCTTGGAAAATTAGATTTTGAAAAATTATGTAAACAAATTGAAGGAGCCACATCAAAAGATTTGCACGCATTTAGAAGTTGCATTATATCTTTATATGCAAGAGGTATTTTAGGAAAAGCTTTAGAGGAAGAAAGTATGCTATTATCTGAATTAAGACAATGTGTAGAGAATATAAATACAGGCGGATTTGATAGAATTAAGAAAATGCAAATTAAGTTTTTGATTGAAAATTTGAAAACTGGCGAAGAAGTATATTCTGCAAATAAAGTTAAATTTTGATAGGGTAAATTATGATATATTATGGATTTTTTTTGCACACATATTGTATACTGTAGTTGGAATAGCAATATTAGAAACGTAGAATATATCATAATAAGTAGGAGAAAGAGTTATGTCAGAAAACAAGAAAGCTGCAGTGTACTGTAGAGTCGGAATTAATGAATCAAAGATTTTGAATGAAGAAGAACAGAAGAAACAGATTAAAGAATCAACATTGTTTAGTAGTGATGATATACAGGACTACTGTGATAATTGTGGTGAACAAGGAAGGAAAGATGCACAATTTGAAAAAATGATGAGTGACATTAAACAAAATAAAATCGAAGCCGTTACACTTTTAGAAAGAGAAGAAAGCAGAGAAAAGGAAATAGAGCGGCTGAAAAAGATTACGACAGAAGCAAAGATACCCGTTGTATGTTTGCAAGAATAATGAAGTAAAAAAAGTGGATATATTGTAGGATACAAGCAAAATGCTTGGAATGTATTATCTGTTTAAAACTGAAAAAGAGTATTAAAGACATTGTAACGTCAAACGTGCAGTGTCTTTTTGGTAGTGTAAAAAACTTTGTGGCTTTGGTAAAAAGTGGCTCCTTTTTGGTAAGAATTACAGATATGACAATTCTTATCGAAAAGGAGTTTATTTATGGCAGTAGCAAAAGACCAAATCCGACAGATTATTACAGAAAACAACATTACCAGTGTAGCTGATGTTTATTCTCTTCTTAAAGACAGCTTCAAAGATATCCTACAGGAACTTCTGGAAGCTGAAATGGATGCAACTCTGGGCTATGAAAAAAATTGTAAAGTTGATTTCAAAAACGGGAATAAAAGAAATGGGCATTCCTCTAAAACACTTAAGAGCCAGTATGGGGAATTTCAGATTGATGTGCCCCGTGACCGTAATGGTGAGTTTGAGCCAAAACTGATTCCGAAATATCAGCGGGACATTTCCGGGATTGAGGAAAAGGTGATCTCGCTTTATGCCCGTGGAATGAGCACAAGGGATATCCATGACCAGCTCCAGGAACTTTATGGCATTGAACTTTCCGCTGAAATGGTCAGTAAGATCACGGACAAGATCCTCCCGGAGGTAAAAGAGTGGCAGTCACGTCCCCTGAATCCGATCTATCCGTTTGTTTTTATGGACTGCATCCTAGTGGTAGTATAAAAATAGTACAAAGTAAAGATGCCATGTAGACCTAAATCATGTATGATAAGAAAGAGGATGAGAAGGAGGAAGTACAGACATGGCAAAGGGGACTAAATACGATCAACAGTTTAAAGAGAATGCAG
>CASDTX010000036.1 GCA_949283695.1 uncultured Eubacteriales bacterium
CGTAAAACCGCACTGCGTGCTTATTGTGGCTGCCGCCACTGTTTTACTCATGAAAAGGCGCTCCCTACGTCTGCTATAAGGCCGCCTGCCCCTTATGCAAGCATAAAGCAGCCGGCCTTAAGCATACGTGTGAACTGTAACTTAATATTGAGCAATGAGGCGTACAGGACAGAGGGAATATTGATTTTCCCTCTGCCTTATATTATAATCAGATTTGCGAAACGGATCGATAAGGAGCGGGATCAGTATGACAGAGTATGAGAGAGTTTCCACAGGAACAGGAGAGGAATGCGGTGTGTTTGCCGCTTATGATATGGATGGACGGGATGTTGCCGCGTCCATTTATTACGGACTTTTCGCTCTCCAGCACAGAGGACAGGAGAGCTGCGGCATTGCGGTGACAGACACTTTCGGTGAGAGAAAGGTTCTGTCGAGAAAAGGACTGGGGCATGTAGACGACGTTTTCAGCGAGGAGATCCTGGCCGAACTGAAGGGCAACCTGGGCGTAGGGCATGTGCGCTACTCAACGGCAGGAGGAACCCGGGCTGAGAATGCGCAGCCCCTTGTCATCAATTATGTGAAGGGGACACTTGCGATCGCGCACAACGGCAATCTGGTCAATGCGATCGAGCTGAGGAAAGAGCTGGAATATACAGGCGCTATCTTTCAGACGACCATTGATTCTGAGGTCATCGCCTATCATGTGGCAAGAGAACGGCTGAACGCAAGGACTGCGGAGGAAGCTGTGAAGCGTGCCATGGGAAAGATCAAAGGTGCCTATGCACTTGCCGTGATCAGTCCGCGCAAGATGATCGGCGCGCGGGATCCTTTCGGACTGAAGCCGCTGTGTATCGGGAAGCGGGAGAACACTTACTTCCTGGCTTCCGAGAGCTGTGCCATAGTCGCTGTGGGCGGAGAGTTCGTACGGGATGTGGCCCCGGGAGAGATCGTGACCATCACCAGGGACGGCATTGCTTCGGATACGTCCATGGAGCTGCCGGCCGAGAAGCAGGCCAGATGTATCTTTGAATACATTTATTTCGCCCGCACGGACAGTACGATCGACGGAGTCAACGTCTATCATGCCCGCATCCTGGCAGGAAAGGCTCTGGCAGAGTCCTATCCGGTGGACGCAGACCTGGTAGTGGGCGTGCCGGATTCGGGCCTGGTAGCGGCAAAGGGGTATTCCGAGCAGTCGGGGATCCCGTTCGGGATGGCCTTTCACAAGAACAGCTATGTGGGGAGAACCTTCATTAAGCCGAAGCAGAGCGACCGGGAATCCAGCGTCAAGATCAAGCTGAATGTGATCTCAGAGGTCGTGAAAGGGAAGCGAATCGTTATGGTAGACGATTCCATTGTACGCGGAACTACCTGCGCCAATATTATCCATATGCTTAAGAATGCCGGGGCAAAGGAAGTTCATGTGCGCATCAGTTCCCCGCCGTTTCTCTACCCCTGCTATTTCGGCACAGATGTGCCGTCGGATGAACAGCTGATCGCCCATTCCCACACGACGGAGGAGATCCGTGAGCTGATCGGGGCAGATTCCCTGGGCTATATGGAGATCGGCAAGCTGAAGAATATGGTTGGAGATCTGAAATACTGTGACGCTTGTTTTACCGGCAATTACCCCATGGAAGTACCGGGAAAGGACATCAGCCGCGCATTCGAGTAGCACACTTGTACACGCAAAGCATTGATTAAGGAGGATAAGATTATGTCAAATGACCGTTATGTAAGCCCGCTCTCAGAGCGCTATGCCAGCAGGGAGATGCAGTATATCTTCTCGCCGGACAAGAAGTTCCGCACCTGGAGAAGGCTGTGGATCGCCCTTGCGGAGACAGAGAAAGAGCTGGGGCTTCCGATTACGGACGAGCAGATTGAGGAACTGAAGAGCCATGCAGACGATATTAACTATGATGTTGCCAAAGAGCGGGAGAAGGTTGTACGGCATGATGTTATGTCTCATGTCTATGCCTACGGAGTGCAGTGCCCGAAGGCAAAAGGAATCATCCATCTGGGAGCGACTTCCTGTTATGTAGGCGACAACACGGATATCATCATCATGTCCGAAGCGCTGAAGCTCGTGCGGAAGAAACTGGTCAACGTGATTGCCGAGCTGGCGAAATTCGCGGAGGAGCAGAAGAGCCAGCCCACACTTGCATTCACACATTTCCAGCCGGCACAGCCGACGACAGTGGGCAAGAGAGCCACGCTGTGGATGCAGGAGTTTGCCATGGATCTGGAAGATCTGGACTATGTGCTGGGAAGCCTGAAGCTTCTGGGATCCAAGGGGACGACAGGAACACAGGCAAGTTTCCTGGAGCTTTTTGACGGGGATCAGGAGACGATTGACAAGATTGATCCCATGATCGCTGAGAAGATGGGATTCCAGGCATGTTATCCCGTATCCGGACAGACGTATTCCAGAAAGGTGGACACCCGGGTGCTGAACGTGCTGGCAGGTATTGCGGCAAGCGCCCATAAGTTCTCCAATGATATCCGTCTGCTTCAGCACTTGAAGGAGATCGAGGAGCCGTTTGAGAAGACGCAGATCGGATCTTCCGCAATGGCATATAAGCGGAACCCGATGCGGAGCGAGCGGATCGCCTCTCTGTCGCGCTATGTGATGATCGACGCGCTGAATCCGGCAGTGACTTCTGCCACGCAGTGGTTTGAGCGTACGCTGGATGATTCGGCAAACAAGCGTTTAAGCGTGCCGGAGGGATTCCTGGCCATTGACGGTATCCTGGATCTGTGCCTGAATGTAGTGGACGGTCTGGTCGTATATCCGAAAGTAATCGAGAAGCGACTGCTGTCAGAGCTTCCTTTCATGGCCACAGAGAACATCATGATGGATGCTGTGAAGGCAGGCGGCGACCGTCAGGAACTTCATGAGAGAATCCGTGAACTGTCTATGGAAGCAGGAAAGAATGTGAAGGAGAAAGGACTGGACAATAATCTCCTGGAACTGATCGCGGCAGATCCGGCATTTAATTTAAGCCTGGAAGATCTGAAGAAGACCATGGATCCTGCAAAATATGTAGGAAGCGCCAAGGAGCAGGTGGAAGCATATCTGAAAAACGTGATCCATCCTCTGCTTAAAGAGAATGAAGAAGTTCTCGGCATCAAGGCGGAGATCAACGTATAAAGCAGTAACAAACTGTTGCATAAAACAGCAAAGGAATGTTGCAGGGGATTGCAGCATTCCTTTTTCTTTGATATTTTATCCTGTAGAGAAATGGAAAAATATACCAGTGTTTGAAACGAGCAGGGATTCCATGGCTCGATTGTGGTGTAGTGCCAGTGCACAAAGGGGTGCTGCCTCTTGTACACCGGCGCTGGAAAGGAATGGGAAATAAGATGGAGTGGTGTGAGAGATTTGATGCCGGCTGGAAGCCGGTGGTCTGCCCGGAGAGAGTGAAGCGGCTGATATTGGTTTTTGTTATTCTGGGCGCAATGATCTTGTGGATCCGGCAGGCGGACTGTGTCGGAGCTGAGCATGTGCAGCAGGCACAGATTTCAGACAGAACAGGATCTGACGAGACTTTGAGGCAGAAGCCTCTGCCAGATGGGATCAGAGGCAGCGCCTTGGACAGGGCCGGCAAAGCTCTGCCGGTCACAGGGATCGCGTCAGATTCAGCTGTGGAGATACCCGCGAACTCTCTGGACGCAGTACCGGTGATCCCGGGGAATCCTGCGGACGATCCTGCAGACACGGTACCGGTGATGCCGGGAAATCCTGCAGAGAATCCTTCTGGCATAGTACCGGTAATCCCGGAGAATCCTTCTGATATAGTACCGGTAATCCCCGAGAATCCTGCAGAGAATCCTTCGGATATGGTACCGGTGATGCCGGAAAATCCTTCGGATACGGTTCCGGAGGTGCCGGACGCGCCGACGGATACGGAAGTTCCGGGAACAGAAGAGGAGGTCCCTCCGGCAGGCGGGTCTGCCGTGGTCGGCGGCTTTTATGTAAATGCGGACGGGATGATTACGGGAATCGCGGACCAGACGATCGTGTCAGACGGATATATGGAGCTTCCGTCGGAAGGGTGTGTCGGAATTCAGTCGGGCGCTTTCCTCTCCGGTGCCGGAGATGTGCGGGAGATCTATATTCCCGGCAATATTACGGTGATCGAAGAGGGCGCGTTCCGGGGAATGGTTCAGATGGAATGGTTTGAAAAGGAAGCGTCCGGAGACTGTTGGACGGAAGATGGCGTACTGTTCTCAGAGGGCGGTACGTGCATCCTGGCATTTCCTGCCGGGAGGACCGGCAGTTATAAAGTGCCCTCCCGGGTCGTGCGGTTTGCATGGGATGCCTTCGACAGCTCTCAGACAGAAGTGATTGATGCGGCGGACTGCTGCATCGAGGACGTGGGGAATCTGCCGGAGGGGATCCGGCTGATCACCCGCACAGCGGAAGAAAGATAAAGCCGCCTTTCTGGACAGAAGGATGTGGGTTTGCAGGGGATCAGGGTTCGTCTCCCGCGTCCTCTCCCACGAATACGATCACAGACCGCTCCCCAAGCAGCAATGTTTTTCCGACTTTTGGCATGGCTCCTGCCGCGAAAGTCTGGTGATTCGGATCTCCGGTATTGACTGCGATCTTCCAGCAGTATTCCTCCGGAAGGTCCGGAAGTGTCATCTCGGTGGGATGCCAGTGGGCGTTGACCGCGATGTACACCAGGTCCTCCCGGCCGGTCTGGTCGTCATAGCCGGAGAAGAGGACACAGGAGACGTAGGCGCTTTCTGCCGCCTCCGGCTCCCAGGGGGTGATGCCGTGCAGGCTCATGGACGGGAAACCGATGTAACTCGGCTCCAGATCCCTGCGGATTGCCGGATGGCTCTTGCGGAAACGGATCATGAAGCGGAAGAACTCAAACAGATCCCGGTTCGGTTCCTGTCCAAGCAGTGACCAGTCCAGCCAGGAGATGGGATTGTCCTGGCAGTATGGATTATTATTGCCGTAGCGGGTATCCCCGAACTCATCACCGGAGAGGAACATAGGAGTTCCCCGGCTGCACATGAGTACCGTGCAGGCGTTCTTCATCATTTTCATACGCAGCTCCAGGATATTGGGATCATTCGTATCCCCCTCCGCGCCGCAGTTCCAGCTGTTGTTGTCATTGTAGCCGTCTGTATTGTCCCACCCGTTGGCCTCGTTGTGCTTCTGATTGTAGCTGTACAGATCGTAGAGGGTGAAGCCGTCGTGGCAGGTAATGAAGTTGACAGAGGCGTTGCCTCCCCGGTATACAGGGTCGTACAGATCCGGCGAACCGATCATCCGCTGGGCGGCGATGCGGGCCATCCCTTTATCCCCTTTCAGGAAGCAGCGCATGTCGTCCCGGTAGCGGCCGTTCCATTCTGCCCAGCGCTTCCAGGAGGGGAAGGAGCCCACCTGGTAGAGACCGCCCGCGTCCCAGGCCTCAGCGATGAGCTTGACATTTCCCAGGATGGAGTCGAAAGCCAGGCTGCGCAGAAGCGGAGGCTGGTTCATGGGCGTGCCGTCTTCGTTGCGCCCCAGAATCGAGGCCAGGTCAAAGCGGAATCCGTCTACCCGGTATTCAATGACCCAGTAGCGGAGGCAGTCCAGGATCAGTTCCTGGACGACCGGGTGATTGCAGTTCAGTGTATTGCCGCAGCCGCTGAAGTTATAGTATTTCCCGTCCGGCATCAGCATATAGTAGACGTTGTTGTCGAATCCCTTGAAGGAGAAGCAGGGGCCAAGTTCGTTGCCTTCTGCCGTGTGATTGAATACAACGTCCAGAATGACTTCGATATCATTGTCATGCAGCTCTTTGATCAGCGTCTTCAGTTCCAGTCCTTCCCGGTTGTATTCCAGGGAAGAGCAGTAGCTTGTGTTCGGCGCGAAGAAACTCACCGGATTATACCCCCAGTAGTCCAGCAGCTGAGTCTCATCGATGAGGCGCGCGTCCCGCATTTCGTCGAATTCAAAGACCGGCATCAGTTCCACAGCGTTAATTCCAAGCTGCTTCAGATAAGGAATCTTCTCTTTGAGCCCGTTGAAGGTCCCGGGACAGACAGTGCCGGAAGAGGGATCTTTCGTGAATCCTCGTACATGGAGTTCGTAGATAATCAAATCTTCCATGGGGATCTGGACATTGCGTACTTTCCCCCAGTCAAAGTTCGAACGGACGACCCGTGCACGGTATCCGTGCCGGGTATTATTCTTATGCCCCCAGCGGCTCTGGCCGGTGACCGCGCGGGCATAAGGATCCAGAAGAATCTTCGTGCGGTCAAAACGGAGCCCTTTCCTTTCGTCATAAGGACCGTCTACCCGGTAGGCGTATTCGAATTCTTCAATATCCAGTCCGAATACAATCATAGAGTATACGAAACCGATCCGATAGTTGTCAGGAAACGGAAGCGCAGCGAAGGGTTCCTCTGCTTCCCGGTGGAAGAGCAGGAGCTCAATCGAATCTGCACCGTGAGACTGAACGGTGAAATTCACACCGCCCGGTATAATGGTTGCGCCGAAATCCCGGAAAAAACCGGGACGTACCTGGAATCCGGAGATCGTATCGATGGGATTCAGCTGCCGGGCCGGAAGGATCACAAGATCGGATGCATGCATTGTCATAGTGAACACCTCTTTTATCTTTGAATATTTCTAAACTGGAAACACGGATGAATCTGCTGTGCCGAGCTACCGCTTCCCAAGATAGAATACGGCCACCTGGGTGCGGTCCCTCAGGCCGAGTTTGTCTAATATACTGCTCAGGTAATTCCGCACGGTGCCCTCGCTTAAATGCAGGCTGGAAGCAATCTCCCGGTTGCTCAGTCCCTCTGCAATCAGGCGGATGACATCCAGCTCCCGCTCAGTGATGTCATGGGCGGACCAGTCGAATGCCGGCGGTTTCTGAAGCAGGTTCGGGATACGGGAGATGATCTCGTTCCCGAACACGGTCTGACCGGAGCAGACGGCGCGGATGGCAGGGGCGATGTTCTGGTAATCCTGCTTGAGCAGATAACCCTTGGCCCCGAGCCGCAGAGCTTTTATGATATACTCATCGTCTGAAAACGTAGTAAGCAGCAGGATGCGCGCGCCGGGAAATTCCTGAAGCACCATAGCAGCCGCCTGAAGTCCGTCGGTCTCTGCCATGCGGATATCGAGCAGGAGAACATCCGGACGGTGCTTCCGATAGAGCGGGAGCGCAGCGCTGCCGTCATTGGCCGAAGCCGCAACCTCCATGTCCGGCTGTGCTTCCAGTATGATTTTCAGTGCGCTTACAACCAGACTGTCGTCGTCAATGAGGATCAGTTTCATATCGTCTTCTCCTTTGGAATTGTGATCAGGATCTTAAATCCGTGATCCTGAAAAATATGAAAATAACCGCCCAGTCTGGCGGTGCGTTCCCGCATATTGGAAAGTCCCATCCCGGTCCGGCCCATGCCGGGCGGCTCGGTATCCGTCCCCGGGAGGACCGGCGCAGAGGTGCCGTTGTCCTCCACACAGAGCTGGTAGATGGCCGGGTGTTCCCGGATCGTTATCGATGCGCGGGTAGCGTCGCTGTGACGCATGATGTTGGAGAGCGCTTCTTTGATAATGCTGATGAAGCTGTATTTAACCTCCCGCGGGATTCCTCTGCCGCAGTCATAAGAATACGATACGGGACAGAATGTAAAATCCTGAATCACGGTGCGGACGGCCTGGTCCAGATCGACAGCCTCATCGTGCAGATCGTGAACGCTCGTGCGGATGCTGTCCATGGCCAGATTCAGGCTCTCGTCCAGTGAGTTCAGAGACTCTGAGAGTCCGGGATCGCGGTTGACGGCTTTGACGGCACCGGTAAGAAGGATCGAACGGGAGAGGAGATGTCCGACATTGTCATGAATCTCCCGTGCAATTCGATTGCGTTCTCTTAATGTTGCGGCATAGATCTCATAATCCTGTTTTTCCAGCAGAGAACGGTTCTTCTCTGTCAGGAGGATACTGCGCTCTGCGCTGTCATCCTGGGTGCGCTTCAGCTGTTCTTCCATCTGTCCGGTACGGCTGGCCAGCTGTTCCAGAAGGAAGGCGGCGAGAAACCCGAACAATCCCAGAAAGACGAGATAAGCAGGCAGGGAATACACAGGTCCTGCCAGCAGCAGGAACAAAGCGGCAGAGGCCAGAGGCAGCAGACTTCTGAAGCGATACAGAGAACGGCTCTCTGCGCAGCTGTTTTCGCTGCGTCCGGCAAGGCAGAGCACGTAGAAAGACAGCGGATAGAAGAAGAGAAACTCCGGCAGGAAAACAGCGGCCGCACAGTCCAGGAGACACCCTGCTGTCAGAAGCCCGGAATGAAGATCGGCCAGCGACAGACAGCACAGGATCAGCGCGCATAAGAACGCCAGCACATACCGGATGTCCGGCTGTGTGAAAAACAGAGAAACCATACATAACATCAAAAGTGCACCCAGGTTTGCGGCATGTTTCATACGTTTTCCTCTCATCCTTCCGACGAAATCATTCGATCATCATGCTCATTTGCGAAAATTCGTGATTATGGTATTTATTATAACCTATATCCGCTGCAAGAGTAAAGAAAAAGGACGTTTTGTGACATTTGTCATAGCAGGTCGTGACAGGAGGCACTACATCACGGCTCCATCAGGAGATATACTGATGATACAGAACAGATAAATGCAAGGATGACGAAAGGGAGAATCTGTATGATAAAGATTGAAAATCTTGTAAAACGTTATGGAAGTCTTGTGGCGCTGGACCACCTGAACCTGGAAGTGAAGGAAGGAGAGATCTTCGGACTTCTGGGGCCAAACGGAAGCGGAAAGACGACTGCCATCAACTGTATGCTGGCCCTCTTGAAATATGACCGGGGAAGTATCCGTATCTTCGGCAGGGAAATGGCACCGGATAATTATGAGGCCAAGAGCCAGATCGGTGTAGTGATGCAGGATGTGGCTGTATTCGATGAGCTGAATGTACAGGACAATATAGACTATTTCTGCGGGTTATATGTAAGAGATAAGAGGCGGAGAAAGGAACTGGTGGAAGAAGCCCTTCAATTCGTAGGACTGGAAGACTATCGGAAAACTTATCCCAAGAAACTCTCCGGCGGACTCCTGAGAAGGCTGAACATTGCCTGCGGCGTGGCTCATAAACCACGGCTGATCTTCCTGGATGAGCCGACGGTGGCTGTGGATCCCCAGAGCAGAAACCGGATCCTGGAAGGCATCTGCGAACTGAACCGTCAGGGATCCACGATTGTGTACACCTCTCATTATATGGAAGAAGTAGAGCAGATCTGCACGCGGATCGCGATCATGGACCACGGGAGAAGCATTGCAGTGGGAACATCAGAAGAGCTGAAGAATATGATTAAGACCGGGGAGACAGTGACGATCGAAGCGGTGGTGCTGGATGAGGAGGATCTGGGACGGATCCGGGAGATCCCTCATGTGTTTGATGTGAGCTATGAGGAGCAGGTGCTGACGGTCAGATGTACAGGCGCGAAGCATAATCTGATCCACATCCTGGAGTACCTGCAGAAAGAGAAGATCCCCTTCGGGAGAGTCTTCTCCGAGCTGCCGACCCTGAACGATGTCTTCCTGGAGATCACGGGAAAGCAGCTCAGAGACTGACCGCTGATCCGAAGAGATCAGAATGAATAACAGATCGTATGAGGAGGAACCAAGATGATACAACAGTTGAAATATGCGCTGCTGACGAAGCTGCGGAATTTTGGAACCGTTTTCTGGCCGTTTCTCTTCCCGCTGGCCTTAACAACGCTGATGTATTTCTCAGTGGGGCAGATGGAGGAGGCGGACTTTGAAACCGTCGATGCGGCGCTTGTGTCTGTCGGGGAAGAGGACGCTGCGTTTGCGTCATTTCTGGATGCGGTTGAGGCAGAGTCGGATCTGATCCGGGTGCATGAGATGACGGAACAAGAGGCTGTGAAAGCCCTGGAAGAAAGAGAAGTACAGGGGATCTATGAGACTGACGGGGGAGCACTGTCTCTGACCGTGGGCGAGAGTGGAATGCCGCAGTCGATTCTGGAATCGCTGCTTTCCGGCTATGAGGAGGGAAGGCGGACCATCGAGACAGTCATGCAGAACCACCCGGAGGGGCTGGAGACGGCGCTGCAGTCCCTGGAGGATTACGGCACAGCCGTAGAACAGGTCTCTCTTGGCGGCAGGACAACGAATCTGACGGCTCAGTTCTTCTATGCCATGATCGGGATGGCATGCCTGTATGGGTGCTTCGTCGGGTTCGGCTGTGCGATGTGGCTTCAGTGCAATCTGACCGCGCTCGCAGCCCGCAGATGCGTGGCTCCTGTGCACAGGCTGCGGCTGATCCTGACAGAATTTGCCGCGGGATTCGGGATCCATTTCGTAAATGTGCTGGTCCTGCTGGCCTATATGAAGTACGTCCTGAGACTGGAATTCGCCGGCTCTTATCTGTCCATGGTACCGGTGGCTGTGACCGGCAGCATGTTCGGCGTGGCTATGGGGATCTTCGTGGGAAGCATCGGAAAGATGAGAGAAAGCGTGAAGATCGGCATTCTGATCGGTGTGTCCATGCTGCTGAGTTTTGCCGCGGGTATGATGAACCCCCAGATCAAGTCCTGGCTGGATATCCACGCGCCGATCCTCAGCCAGATCAATCCGGCGGCGGTGATATCGGATGCACTTTACTGCGTCAATGTCTACGATTCGCCGGGGCGCTATGCCCGCGATACGGGGATCCTGGCTCTGATGTGCGTCCTGATGGTGGGCGGAGCTTTTCTGATCGTAAGGAGGGAACGGTATGACAGTATTTAAAGCATATATGAAGATTGCGAAGAAAAATGCGTGGCTGATTGTCATGTACATGGGGATCTTCTTTACTCTGACTGTGATGTTCCAGGGCGCGGCGAAGAAACAGGATGCCGGGGGCTATACTGCGGAAGGAACGAAGATCGGGATCGTGGACGAAGACGGAGGCGTACTGGCGGAAAGTCTGGCTGAGATGCTGGGCCGGAGAAACGAATTGGTCCGGCTGCCAAATGCGGAAGAATCTCTGCAGGAAGCGCTCTTCTACCGGGAAGTGGAATACATTGTCCGGATCCCGGAGGGATTCGAAGAGCGGTGTATCGCAGGGGAGGAGAATCTGAAAGTAACCGCCGTGCCGGGCACGTATGCGGGATCCTATGTGGATCAGCAGATCAGCAGCTTCATCAACTCCGCACGTACGTTCCGGGCAGCAGGGTTCTCCGCCCGGGAGACCGCTGAGACGGCAGCTGTGCCGGCAGAACCGGAAGTCCGGTTCCTGGACATTACCGGGAATGGCGGAGAGGCAGATGCCTATGTGTACTATTACCGGTATCTTCCCTTCCTGTTTCTGAGTGTGATCTGCTACATCCTGGGATATATTCTGATCGGATTCCGCAAGGGGACCCTGCCTGCGCGGATGCGGGCATCCGGTGTTTCTGCCCGGAGACAGGCCATGGAGGGACTTCTGGCATCCTTCCTTCTGGCCCTGGGCGTGTGGGCGGTCTGCACGGCGGTGGCATTTCTGATGTACGGGGAGAGTATGCTGAGGAAGGACGGCGTGATTTACTACATTCTGAACTCTGCCGCGCTTCTGGCCGTATCACTTACGCTGGCCTATCTGATCGGAATGATTGTCCGGGAATCAGATTCCTTGAACGGGATTATTAATATTGTGTCGCTGGGGATGTGCTTTGTCTGCGGGACATTTGTGGAACTGGATCTGATCAGCCCTGCCGTGCGCAAGGCAGCGCAGTTCCTGCCGGTATACTGGTATGAGACGGTCAACAATCTTCTGGCTGATTATAAGACGATTACAGGAAGCCTGCAGACGGAAGTCCTGCAGGGGATCGGGATTCAGCTTATGTTCGCGGCAGCGTTCGTGTGTATCACGCTGGCGGTGTCCAGGAAGCGGATGTAAGCGGATGCAGAGAGGGCTTTTTATGAATCCGCTATTGACTTCTGCCCATATTTTCCTTTATCCTGTATAAGGAGCGTCGGCGGATAAGGGGCCACACGGTCAATGAAGGATCAAGTCCCCCCGACGCTGTTGTTGTCAGAGGTGTAAGGAGGTTTATATAGAATGGGTGGATTTTTTGGTGTTGCGTCGAAGAATGACTGTATACTGGAACTTTTTTATGGAGTGGATTATCATTCTCATCTGGGAACGAGAAGAGGCGGTATGGCCGCTTACGGCGGCGGAGAGTTCTGCCGCGCGATCCACAATATACAGAATGCGCCGTTCCGGACGAAGTTCGAGCGGGATGTGGAAGAGATGAAAGGGAATCTGGGAATCGGCTGTATTTCCGATTATGAGCCGCAGCCGCTTCTGATCCAGTCCCATCACGGCAGTTTCGCGATTGTGACGGTTGGGAAGATCAATAACGAGGAAGAACTGTTAAGAAGAGCATTTAATGAAGGGCACTCTCATTTCCAGGAAATGAGCGGCGGGAAGATCAACGCCACAGAGCTGGTAGCTTCCCTGATCTGTAAAAAAGGAAGCCTGGTGGAAGGGATCCGCTATGCCCAGAAGATCGTGGACGGGTCTCTGACTCTGCTTCTGATGACTCAGGACGGACTGTATGCGGCACGTGACAGATATGGGAGGACACCAGTAGCTGTGGGACGCAAGGATGATGCCTACTGTGTGTCTTTTGAGAACTTTGCGTATCTGAATCTGGGATATACGCACTATAAGGAATTGGGACCGGGAGAGATTGACTTCATCACTCCGGAAGGTGTGGAAACGCTGGTGGAGCCGGGGGAAGAGATGAAGATCTGCTCCTTCCTGTGGGTCTATTATGGTTATCCGACTTCTTCCTACGAGGGAGTCAATGTCGAAGAGATGCGCTATCGGTGCGGGAGTATGCTGGCGAAGCGGGACGGAGATTCCGTTCATCCGGATATTGTAGCCGGAGTGCCGGATTCAGGTCTGGCGCATGCCATCGGATATGCCAATGAATCGGGCATCCCTTATGCGAGACCGTTTATCAAATATACGCCTACCTGGCCGCGCTCCTTTATGCCTACCAGCCAGAGCCAGAGAGATCTGATTGCGCGTATGAAGCTGATTCCCGTACAGGCGCTGATTGAGAACAAGAAGCTTCTGCTGATCGACGACTCGATTGTGCGCGGAACTCAGCTGCGTGAGACGACAGAGTTCCTCTATAAGAGCGGTGCCAAGGAGGTTCATGTGCGGCCCGCCTGCCCGCCCCTTGTATACGGATGTAAGTTCCTGAACTTCTCCCGGTCGAAGTCTGAGCTGGATCTGATCACCCGGCGGATCATCCAGGAGGAAGAAGGAGAGAACTGCTCTCAGGCAGTGCTGGAGGAGTATGCAGATCCCGATTCCTGCCGCTATGCGAAGATGGTGGAAGAGATCCGGAAGATTCAGAACTTCACGACATTAAGGTTCCACAGACTGGACGACCTGATCGAGTCCATCGGGATCGAGCCGTGCAAGATCTGTACGTATTGTTTTAACGGAAAAGAGTAAATGGTGCAGCAATGAATTGGAAGAACGAACAGAACAGCCTTGGGATCGACTGGAGACAGTTCTATCGCACAGTGATTGCGCTTGTGGTGCCCATGGCAATTCAGAATCTGATTAATGTAGGAGTGACGGCTGCAGATGTCATCATGCTGGGGGCTGTGGGAGAGAAAGCACTCTCCGGCGCTTCTCTGGCAGGGCAGGTGCAGTATATCATGACACTCTTCCTCTTCGGACTGACCTCCGGGGCGACGGTGCTGACGGCACAGTACTGGGGGAAAGGACAGAAAGATACGATCGAGAAAATTCTCGGCATGACAGTGAAAGCGGCGGTCTGTGTGACCGTCCTCTTTACCGTGGCGGCGCTTGCGGTGCCGGAGCTTCTGATGAAGATCTTCACCTCAGATCCGGCGGTGATCGCGGAGGGCGTGAGATATCTCAGAATTGTTGCGTTTACCTATATCATGATCGGCGTCACACAGGCTTACCTCTATGTTATGAGGAGCGTGGAGCGGGTCATTGTTGCGACAGTGGTGTACCTCTGTTCCCTGCTGTGCAATATTGTGATGAACGCAATCTTCATCTTCGGACTCTTCGGCCTGCCGGCCATGGGCGTGGCCGGAGCTGCGCTGGGAACACTGTGCGCCCGGATTCTCGAGGTAATCCTGACGGCAGGATACGCCCGATTCTTCAATAAAGAAATCAAACTGCGTCCGAAATACATCCTGCACACGGACAGAGATCTGTTTCGTGACTTTATGAAATATGCGCTCCCCGTGGTGGTGAATGAGATCATGTGGGGACTGGGAACTGCCGCAAATACCGCCATACTGGGGCATCTGGGAAGCGCGGCTGTGGCCGCGAACTCTGTGGCGCAGGTGGCCAGGCAGCTGGCGACGGTGGTCTCTTTCGGCCTGTCCAGCGCAGCCGCGATCTACCTGGGCAAGACCATCGGCGAGCGGCGGCTGGAACATGCCCGCGCTTATGCGAAACGGTTTATCTTCCTCAGCCTGATCATGGGGATCCTGGGCGGCCTGGTCATTCTGGCAGTTTCGGTGCCGGCGGCAGCAGCCCTCTCCCTTACCGGTACGGCGAAGGGATATCTGCGGATTATGTTCTTCGTTATGTCCTATTTTGTTGTGGGACAGGCGTTTAACACAACCATGGTGGTGGGGATCTTCCGCTCCGGCGGGGATACCCGGTTCGGCCTGATCCTGGATGTGAGTACCATGTGGGGGTGTTCCATCCTGCTGGGATTTATTGCGGCGTTCGTGCTTCATCTGAGTGTGCCGGCGGTATATGTGATCTTAATGAGTGATGAGATCATCAAGATCCCCATTACCTATAAGCGGTACCGGAGCTTCAAATGGCTGCAGGATGTCACGCGCAGAGAAGCAGCGTAGCTGTGCGCAGGAGGAAGTTATTTTACGCAGCGGAAAACCTGGGATACTCCGTGGTTTGCGCTGCAGACAGGAGGAGATTATATTATGAAGAAGAAATTAGGATCACTTGTTTTCGCGCTTATGCTTTCCGGAGCAGTTTTAACAGGCTGCAGTTCCGGTTCAGACGGCGCTGCAGAAGTGCAGGAGGATACAGAGACTGCAGAAGAACCGGCTGCGGCTCCGGTGGATGTGAATGTCATGGCCCTCAAAGGCCCCACAGCGATGGGGATGGTGAAGTTCATGGACGAAGTAGACGCCGGAACTGTGGACAGTGAGAATTATCAGTTTGACATCGCGGCCTCTGCGGACGAGGTGACTCCCAAGCTGATCCAGGGAGAGGCAGATATCGCCGCGGTTCCGGCCAATCTGGCTTCTGTGCTCTACCAGAAGACCGAAGGCGGCGTGCAGGTGCCGGCGGTGAATACACTGGGAGTTCTCTATATCGTAGAGAACGGAGATACCGTGCAGACAGCCGCGGACCTGAAAGGCAGGACGATCTATGCCAGCGGCAAAGGAGCGACTCCGGAGTATGCGCTGAACTTCATACTGGAAGAGAACGGCCTGACTCCCGGCGAAGATGTGACAATCGAGTGGAAGAGTGAGCACTCGGAGTGTGTAGCTGCGATCACCCAGGATCCGTCGGGGATTGCCATGCTGCCGCAGCCGTTCGTGACAACGGCTCAGGCGAAGAATCCGGATCTGCGGACAGCGCTGGATCTGACAGAAGAATGGGATCAGGTGATGGAAGGCAAAGAGGAGCAGAGCCGGCTCCTGACAGGAGTGGTTGTGGTGAGAACCGAATTCGCCGAGGAACATCCGGAGGCAGTCGAAGACTTCATGGCAAGATATGCGGACTCTGTGGAGTATGTGAACAGCCAGACAGAGGATGCGGCGAAGCTGGTAGGGAAGTATGAGATCGTGACAGAAGAAGTTGCGGTGAAGGCCATACCAGAGTGCAATATTGTATGCATTACAGGGGAGGATATGAAGGAACAGCTGTCCGGATATCTGGCTGTCTTAAATGAACAGAACCCGGAAGCGACAGGAGGGAGCCTGCCGGATGATGATTTCTACTACATCCAGTAACCGAGAGAAAAACAGAACAAAGATAAAGCTGTGGGCTGCCGCCGCGTGGATCGTACTCTGGCAGGCTGCCAGCATGTGGATCGGGCAGGAGATACTTCTGGTGTCTCCTGCCGCTGTCATACTCCGGCTCTTTGAGCTGGTACAGACAGCGGAGTTCTGGCAGTCTGCCGGAGCGTCCTTCCTCCGGATCTTCTGCGGATTCCTGGCGGGGACAGCAGGCGGAGTTCTGGCGGCTTCCGGTGCCGCCCGGTTCCCGCGGCTGGGGGAATTCCTGGAGCCGTTCGTCCAGACGATCAAGGCGGTTCCGGTGGCCTCATTCATTATCCTGGTGCTGATCTGGATCCCATCGGAGAACCTGTCCGTGGTGATCGCGCTGCTGATGGTATTTCCCGTGATCTATACGAATGTGAAGAACGGGATCACCAGTCTGGATGATCAGCTCAGAGAGATGGCGGAGCTGTTCCGGATCCCGGTCCGGCTGCGTGTCCGCTATCTTTATGCACCCCAGATCCTGCCGTTCTTCCGGGCAGGATGCTCGCTTGCCCTGGGACTCTGCTGGAAATCCGGGGTGGCGGCGGAAGTGATCGGACTGCCGGACCATACCATCGGGGAGCATCTCTATCAGGCGAAGATCTATCTGAATACGGCGGATCTGTTTGCCTGGACCCTGGTGATTGTTGCGATCAGCGTGGCCTTCGAGAAGGGGTTCCTCTTCCTGGTGGACGCGGGAATGCGGCGGATGCAGACCATGCGGTGAGGCAGAACAGAGAGAGGAGGGACCCAGTGATGGACATTACAGTGAAAGGACTCAGTAAATGTTACGGAGATCATCCGGTGCTTTCCGGCTTCGGCGCGGGATTTCCCCGGGGGAAGACCACCTGCATTATGGGACCTTCCGGATGCGGCAAGACGACTCTGCTTCGGATTCTGATGGGGCTGGAGCAGGCTGACAGGGGAGAGATCCAGGGCATGCCGGACCGAAAGAGCGCGGTCTTCCAGGAGGACCGGCTGCTGGACAGTCTGACCGGTCTTGCCAATATCCGGCTTGTTTCCCCGAAGTGTGAGAAAGCGCAGATTGAGGAAGGTATGCAGAGGCTGGGAATCTATGAATGCCGGAATCAGCCGGTCTGTGAGTATTCCGGGGGAATGCGGCGGCGGATTGCCATTCTCCGGGCATTGTACGCGGACAGTGAGATCCTGTTCCTGGATGAACCTCTGAAAGGGCTGGATGAAGAGCTGAAAGAACGGACCGCGCGGTTCATCCGGCAGATGACCGCCGGGAAGACAGTGATCTGTGTGACCCATGAGAGAGAGGAGCCGGCCCTTCTCGGGGCAGAACAGGTGATCGTGATGGCTGACGCCGTTTCTTCGCCGGAGGCCGTGTGAAATCAGAAGGAAGTAAAATCCGAATGAAGGATATCCACGATGGAGAAAATATGATATACTGTCAGAGAAAAGGCCGCACGGACAGTGTGCCGAAGCAGAGCAGGTCCGAGCTGCTTCCGGTGCGGACAGAAATTGAAACAGAGAGAAGGATGAAAGATTATGGCAGAAGAACAGAATACAAACGGATGTACAGAGGAATCCTGTGCGGGCTGCGCCCATGCAGACTCTTGTACAAGCAAGAAGACGGATTTTCGTGAGCCGGCGAATCAGTACTCAGCGATCAGGCGCGTGATCGGCGTGGTCAGCGGAAAAGGCGGTGTAGGCAAGTCGCTTGTCACAGCGTCGCTGGCAAGGATGATGATCGGGAAGGGATATACCGTCGGAATCCTGGACGCAGATATCACAGGCCCGTCGATCCCGAAGATGTACGGGATCCACGAGAAGGCGAGAGGGACCGAAGACAGTATCATTCCCTGTGTGGCTGAGGACGGGACAAGGATCATGTCGGTCAATCTGCTGCTGGAAGATGAAGGCGCGCCGGTGATCTGGAGAGGGCCGATTATCGCAGGAGTCGTGAAGCAGTTCTGGACGGATGTAATGTGGGGCGATCTTGATTATCTGTTCGTGGATATGCCGCCTGGAACAGGTGATGTGCCGCTGACCGTCTTCCAGTCGCTTCCGGTGGACGGAGTTGTGATCGTTACCTCCCCGCAGGATCTGGTACAGATGATCGTGAAGAAAGCAGCGAATATGGCAGAGCAGATGAATATTCCGGTGCTGGGTGTTGTAGAGAACTACAGCTATGTGAAATGTCCGGACTGTGGGAAAGAGATCAAAGTATTCGGAGAGAGCCATATTGAGGATGTCGCGGCAGAGATGGGCGTCCCGGTGCTCGGAAAGATGCCGATCGACGCAGAACTTGCGAAAGTGGTGGAAGAAGAACGGTTCTACGAGACGGAGAATCCGTATCTGGAAAACGTGGAATTATAAACATGGAGAGGCTGTCTGTACAGAAACAGGCAGCCTTTGAAAAAGGCGGCAAAGCGGATCCGGACATGCGGCAGCAGGCGGTCCGTTTCATGCCGGACAGGAGGAGAAGGATTTGATAGGTCAGAAGATCAAGATATGGAGAGACGGAGAATATGAGTATCCGGCAGCGTACGGGTTCGTACCGTTTATGGTCAGCTACGTGCACGAGAACCGGGAAATACGCCCGGCCATGCTGGTGGTTCCGGGCGGCGCGTACCGGTATGTATCTCCGGCGGAAGGGCACATGGTGGCAGAAGAATTCTACCGTGCAGGCTACAATGTATTTGTGCTCGCTTATACCGCGAACTACCTGGATACACCGCTGAACATGCAGCCTTTGAACGATATTTCCCGGGCGGTGCGCATCATCCGCAAGCACGCGGAACAGTGCAATATTGATCCGGAGAAAGTTGCCGTATGCGGATTCTCGGCAGGCGGCCATCTCTGTGCCAGCCTCTGCGTCCATCACGCCGATGCGGCTGATCCGGCGGAGGATTACAGCCAGATCTCGAACCGGCCTGACGCGGCGGTCCTGTGTTATCCGGTCATCACTTCCGGAGAGTATGCCAACCGGGAGTCCTTCCTGGCGCTCCTGGGCGAGGATCCGGATGCGGAACAACTGGAGTATATGTCCCTGGAGAAGCAGGTGACGGAAGAGATGCCGCCTTGCTTCCTGTGGCAGACGGCTGCCGACACCTCGGTTCCCCCGGAGAACAGCTGGCTCTTTGCAGAGGCGTGCCGGAAGGCGGGCGTACCATTTGCATACCATCTGTTTTCAGAAGGGATTCACGGCCTGTCTCTGGCCACAGAGCGCTGGCTCGAGAGAGACTTCGGAGATACCTATACCCTGGAACAGATCCGGATGCTGGTGTGCGCGGTCCGCGAGGGAAGAACCCCCTACCCGGAGGAAACGGGAGATCGGATCTGTGCAGAGTTCGGATTTGGCAGCAGGAAGCAGGAGAAGTGGGCGCCTGAGGTGAAGGAGCAGATCCGCCAGACCCTGCCGGAAGTGCAGGCCTGGACGGAACTTGCCGAACAGTGGCTGAAACGCAGATGGGAAGTGGAAGGAGAAGCACGATGAGGATGTTATTTATCCGGCATGGAGATCCGGACTATGTCAATGACACCCTGACAGAGAAGGGACACCGGGAAGCGGCGATCCTGGCGGAGCGGGCAGAAGCGCTGAAGCTTGGAACCTGCTTTGTCTCTCCTCTCGGGAGAGCGCAGGATACAGCGGCTTACAGTATGAAGAAGCTGGGGAAGACAGCGGAGACGCTGGACTGGCTGGAAGAATTCCCGGCGCGGATGGATCTGAACCACAATCCCGGGCTTGTGAGCGCCTATCCTATGGCTGAGAAAATAAACGGAAGATACCGCTCTAAGGTTGTATGGGATGTGGCGCCGGCGTATTGGATGAAGCATCCGGATCTGCTGGACGCTTCTGCCTGGCGGCAGTCAGAGATCTGCCGCAATTCCAATACCGTCCAGGTCTATGACCGGGTGGTGAGAGCATTCGATGCATTTCTGACAGATCATGGATACATAAGAGATGGAATCGCTTACCGGGTGGAGAAAGAGACAACAGAGACGGTGACATTCTTCTGTCATTTTGGGATCACCTGTGTCTTCTTATCCCGGCTGTGGAACCAGTCTCCGTTCGCTCTGTGGCAGAACCTGGCTATGGCGCCTACATCGGTAACCGAGGTGGTGACCGAGGAACGGCAGCAGGGCTGTGCCTGCTTCCGGGGGCTGAAGATCGGGGATGTGTCGCATCTTGCGGCAGCGGGAGAGCCGGTCTCGTTCTCGGCGCGGTTCTGTGAAGTGTACAGCGATATGAGCCAGCGGCATTAATAGCCGGTCTGACGGGGCATTATGATCAGGCCTGACGAGGAATTACGATCAGGTCTGACGAGAGGAGGAAGGGCAGATGTTAGAGAAATCTGTGATTGAGGCGCTGATTGATACGGCGCTGGCGCAGAGAAACTATGCTTATGCACCGTACTCGGATTTCCGCGTGGGCGCTGCGCTGCTCACGGAAGACGGAGCCGTGTACACGGGATGCAACATTGAGAACGGAGCGTACAGTCCCACGAACTGCGCGGAGAGAACCGCTGTATTTAAGGCGGTCAGCGAAGGCGAAAGAGCATTTCGTGCGATCTGTATCGCAGGCGGCAAAGGAGCGGAGGAGCCGTCCAAGTTCTGCCCGCCCTGCGGCGTGTGCAGGCAGGTACTGCTGGAGTTCTGCCGGCCGGAGTTTGAGGTTATCCTGGCAGTCAGCAGGGAGCAGTATGAGATCTATACGCTGGGGGAGCTTGCTCCCATGGGATTTCAGCTTTAGGCAGCACCGTCAGCAGAAAAGAACAATTCGCGGGAAGAAAGGAGCGGATGCACAATGGTCGATTATACAGAAGGAGCAGGAATCCAGTATCATGTGGGACTGAAGGAAGGCGATGTGGGGAAATATGTGATTCTTCCGGGAGACCCGAAGCGGTGTGCGAAGATCGCGCAGTATTTTGAGGATCCGGTACTTGTGGCAGACAGCCGGGAGTTTGTGACCTATACAGGGACGCTGGATCAGGTGAAAGTCAGCGTGACAAGCACCGGGATCGGCGGCGCGTCCGCGTCCATCGCTCTGGAAGAACTGTGCAACTGCGGCGCCGATACGTTCGTCCGGGTGGGCACGTGCGGCGGCATGCAGACAGAAGTATGCGGCGGCGATCTGGTGATCGCCACGGGAGCCATCCGCATGGAAGGCACAAGCCGGGAGTATGCGCCGATTGAATATCCTGCAGTGCCGGATCTGGAAGTGACGAACGCGCTGGTAAGAGCGGCAGAGAAGCTGGGGGCAGTATACCATACCGGTGTGGTGCAGTGCAAAGACTCTTTCTACGGACAGCATCAGCCGGAGAAGCACCCGGTCAGCTATGAACTTCTGAATAAATGGGACGCATGGCTGAAGATGGGATGCATGGCGTCAGAAATGGAATCCGCGGCACTCTTCATCGCCGGGGCATACCGCAGAGTCAGAGTCGGCTCTGTGTTCCTGGTGATTGCCAATCAGGAGCGGGAGAAGCAGGGACTGCCCAATCTTCAGGTGCACGATACAGACGGAGCGGTCCGGGCGGCCGTGGAGGCGGTCCGGGATCTGATACGGCGGGAACATCCGGAGACCGTATCTTCCGGCCGTGTATGATGTGAACGGGCAGGCGGCGGGTCCGCCTGCTCGTTTATGGCTGATCACTCAGACTTTCTGACGGCTGAACCGGGTGTTCCAGGATCCGGGACAGGCGGGTGTAGAACAGACTGAGTGATTCACAGTAGCGGTTGGAGAGGGGACAGATCAGAGGAATGTGTCTGTCTGCAATCTTCACATAATCATCTGCCTGCATGACATAATCATACAGGTATTTCAGAAATTCTTTATTCGTAGGCTTCTTGCTTCGGTTGGACTTGTTGAAAATCACCTCCAGCAGTCCGGTGTTGTCTGAATTCCAGACAGAGTTTACGATGGTCCGTATGTTTTTCTCTACACAGTTCCAGCTTGTATGATAGTATCCGGCAATATCCAGATACAGATATTTCGTGATGCATTCTATGCGTTCGCGGTCTTCGATAATCAGCAGAAGGCCATGAACCACATAGTCGTAACCTGCGTAGGAACGGCTGACTCCCAAGGAATCCAGAGTGTTGATAATTACTTTTTCATAATTCATCTTTATGCCCCTCTCCAATCTGAGAACCCTGTTCGTTTATGAACACCCTTAATATCGTAAAATGTAAAAATTTGGCAGACAATATCAACAGTTCGACCTTTTTCGACTATACGCAGCAGAAGTGATACATTTTGTTGACATGTACCAAAAATGAAAAAATGTCTGTCTCCGTCTTGCAAAATAAATATTGCAATATTATAATGTCATAACAATTGAAATGTGCTGAAAATGATAGAAAGAGAGGTGGATCTGGGTGGAACTGAATTTTGAAAAAGGAGCTCCCCCTCTGTATAAACAGCTGGAAGCCCTGCTGCGCAGGAAGATCGAGCAGGGGGAGTACAGCAGAGGAGATGTCTTCCCCTCAGAGAAGGAGCTTATGGAACAGTACCATGTCTCCCGCGTTACCGTGCGGCAGGCTGCCGCACTTCTGGCGCAGGCAGGGTATGTGCGGGGCAGACGCGGAATCGGGACGGAGGTGATCTATGACAAGATCGAGGAACAGATCCACCGGGTGATCAGCTTTACGGATGAGATGAAGAAGCATAATGTCGTTATGGAGACTTCCCTGTGCACCATGGAACTGACCGCCCCGGAAAAGACAGTCGCAAAGCAGCTGGGCATTCCCCTTACGGAGAAGTGCTACCGGCTGACACGGGTCAGGAATGTGGGCGGCAAACCGCTTGTATACACGGTCACGTATCTGAAGCGGATCAAAGATCTGCCTCTGGAGAGCAGTTATTATACGGAATCGCTGTACCGGTATCTGGAAGAATCCCATGGAATCCGGATCAGCTCCGGGGAAGATACGCTGGAGGCGGCTCTGCCGGCGGAGACCGTGCAGAACTGTCTTCAGATCTCAGACGCTATGCCCGTGTTCATCCGGACCCGGAAGACCTTCCTGCCGGACGGAGAGGTCTTCGAATATTCGAAATGCTATTATCCGGGGAACCGGTACCAATACAAAGTAAAGCTGTAGGAAAGAGAAGGATAAAGAACGTATGGAAATGATCAGTCGATACCACAATTATGACCTGCACCCCATGATCCGCGTGAAAGGCTGCGGCGCCTGTGCCTGGGAAGGGCAGACGGAGATTGCCGGAGAGATCCGGCGGAGAATCGCAGAGCTCTCTGCTCCCGGAAAGCGGGTGACCGTCTGTCTGGACGCCTATCCGGGGGTGGAGACAGAGGAGCTGCTGGGTCTGGCAAGGGAGCTGGATCCGGTGAAAATACTGGATATGGAACAATGTGCGAAGAGTGAGGAAACGCTGAACCAGGAATTCGAAGACTATCTCACGGAGGACCGGGTGTTCGGCGTGATGTGTCATAAGGATCTGCGGACGTTGTTCCAGGAGGAGAAGCTTCGGCAGGCAGAGCAGGAGATTGGGGCGGTTCCAGAAGGGACGGTGGTGATCGTCGGCCTGGGAGCAGGGCTTCTGTGTGAGGGGGATGTCTGGGTCTGGTGCAGCCTCACCAGATGGGAGGCGCAGCTCCGCTACCGGGCAGGGCGTCCGAACTGGCACTGTACGAATACAGATGCCCCCGTTCTGGCGAAATATAAGAGAGGATTTTTCATTGAATGGCGTCTGGCTGACCGCTATAAGAAAGCACGTTATGAGAAGTTCGACTATGTGCTGGACACAGAGGGAAAAGGCCGGCCGAAGATGGCGGCCGGGGATGCATACCGAGAGGCCCTCAGACAGGTCAGCAGAAGGCCGTTTCGGATGGAGCCGTACTTCGATCCCGGGGTGTGGGGAGGCAAGTGGATGCAGAGAAACTTCGGGCTGGATCCGGAGCAGCCGAATTTCGCCTGGAGTTTCGACGGAGTGCCGGAAGAGAACGCCCTGAACCTGAAGTTTGGTGAGACTGTGCTGAAGGTTCCGGCTTTGGACCTTGTGCTGTACTGTCCCCATGAGCTCCTGGGCGAGCGGGTACATGCCCGCTTCGGGGCAGAGTTCCCGATCCGGTTCGACCTGCTGGATACCATGGGCGGAGGCAATCTTTCGCTCCAGGTACATCCGCTGACAGAATATATCCAGGACACTTTCGGCATGCACTATACCCAGGATGAGAGCTACTATCTGCTGGATACCGATGAGACAGAAGAAACCTTCGTCTATCTCGGAGTGAAAAAGGGCGCAGATCCGGCGGAGATGGAGCGCGATCTGCGGGCGGCTCAGAGAGGGGAATGTGAGTTCCCGGCAGACAGGTATGTGAACAAGGTGCCGGTGAAAAAGCACGATCATATCCTGATTCCTGCAGGAACCGTTCACTGCTCCGGGAAGAATACCATGGTGCTGGAGATCAGCGCAACCCCCTATATTTTCACTTTCAAGCTGTGGGACTGGGGGCGGCTCGGGACGGACGGACTTCCCCGGCCGATTCACATAGACCATGGGATGAAGAACATCCAGTGGGACCGGGATACGGACTGGATCTGTGAGAATCTTACCGGGCAGGCAGAAACGCTCGCGGAAGGGGCCGGATACCAGGTGGAGCGCACCGGACTTCACAGCCGGGAATTCATTGATACTTACCGCTACACGCTCACAGAGGCGTATACGGCCAGAACCGGGGACTCGGTGCATGTGATCAACCTGGTGGAAGGGAAGTGCGCGCGGATCGAAAGCCCGGACGGAAGTTTCGAGCCTTTCGAGATCCATTATGCGGAGACTGCGGTGATACCGGCCAGTGTGAAGGAGTACCGGATGGTTCCGGAACAGGGATGCACGGTCAGGATCATCGATGCGTCCGTAAGAAAGGCATGATTTGCAGAGATTAAGGAAAGAAAAGAAGAGAAAGCAGAGGCAGAGAGAATATGGCACGCAAAATTAAAAAACTATATGTCATTCATCATTCCCACACAGATATCGGGTACACAGACCTGCAGGAGCGGGTCATTGATACGCAGAAGGATTACATTCACACCGTCCTTTCTATTATGGACCAGCCGGAGTACAGAAATTTCCGCTGGAACTGCGAGACGTTTTTCTGCGTGGAGGAGTTCTTCAAAACTGCGTCAGAAGAAGAGAAAGAGAAGTTCTTCTGCCTGGCAGCAGAAGGGAAACTGGGGCTTTCCGCGAATTATCTGAATTTCACAGATCTTGTGGACTGTGAGGTCTATCGGGAACGCCTGAACAGCTGGAGGCAGGAGCTGGAGGATCACGGTGTCCGGCTGAAGACTGCCATGTGCGCGGATATCAACGGCATGTCCATGGGGTACCGGGACGCCATGCTCGAAAACGGCGTAGAATTCCTCTATATGAATATCCACTGCCACCACGGCATGTATCCCCTGTATCAGAACCAGACGCCGTTCTGGTGGGAAAACCGGGAAGGAAAGCGGATGCTCGTCTGGAACGGGGAACACTATAATCTGGGAAATGTGCTGGGGATTCAGCCCAATGTGTCCTGGAACTTCATGCAGCAGAGCTACCTGGGAACCAGCCCTGCCCCGGACGATCCGGCGGAGATTCTCCGCAGGAATCTGAACGAATACCTGGACAGCTGTGAAGAACAGGGATACCCGTATTCATTTATCGCTGCGTCTGTGTCCGGAGTATTCAGCGACAATGCGCCGCCGTCGCCTCAGATTCTCGAGACGGCAGAGCGGTATAATCAGAGGTATGGACAGGAGACCGAGATCTGCATGGTATCTCTGCAGGAATTTTATGAGGCGGTCCGGGAAGAGCTGAAAGACGCACCGGTGTATCAGGGAGACCTGACAGACTGGTGGGCAAACGGCGCAGGCAGCACCCCCTATGCAGTGAAGCATTACCTGGATGCCAGACACCGCTATCACCTGTGCAGCAGACTGGACGCACAGGCAGGAGAGAAATATCCGGAAGCCTGGCGGAATGCGCAGGATCATCTTCTGCTCTATGCAGAACATACCTGGGGACATTCTTCGACGATCACGAATCCTTATGACACGATGGTGCTGAACCTGGATATGCGGAAGAACAGCTATGCCTCTCAGGCGCATGAGGCGGTCTCCCGCATTCTGAATCAGACAGCGAAGGAGAAAGGCGATCTTCTGCGCTATTATAATACCAGTGGGACGATCAAAGCCTGCAGTGTCTCAGAAGCTGACTGTCCCCAGCCTGTGGAATTCTATATTGAGACCATGAAACTTGACGCTGCGCGGATCCTGTCAGAGGACGGAAGAGAAATCCCATGCCAGGTATCCCCCCATCCCAGAGGACGGAAGATCAGCTTCGTGGACCGGTTTGCCCCGGGCGAGGAGAAGATCTACCGTTATGAGGAGACAGCCGCGAAGCCGGAGATCATCAACACAAGGAAATGTTACATCGGCGCAGAACGGGTGAAAGACATCGTCAATGAATATGATCCGGAAACGTATCACCTTCCGTACTGGTTTGAAAACCGTTTCTTCCGTCTCGGCTACAGGCAGGGAGAGGGGATCACCTCTTTTATCGATAAACGCAGCGGAAGGGAACTGCTCGGGAAGGGAGAGGCACCGGTCTTCACACCGGTATATGAAGTGACGAAGGTGCGGACGGACAGCAGCGAACCGAACTGTCCGGAGGAACGGGAGCGCAGGATTATGGGGCGCAATATGCGGGGCCATCATGCAGAGCTTCATATCGGCAGACTTCAGAAAGTGATCTGCCAGGAGCGCGGACCGGTGTTTACGGTTCTGAGGTTTCAGTATTCCCTGCCGGGAACCGTACATGCGGACGTGGTCGTGAAGTTCTTCGAGGAGATCCCGCGGATCGACTTCACGCTGGAACTGGGCAAGACCATATCCACGGATATTGAAAGTATCTTCCTCCCCCTGAGCCTGAACCTGGAAGACAGCAGTCTCTACCTCAGGAAGGGAGCCGAGGCGTTCCGTCCGGGTATGGACCAGATCCCGGGAACCTGTATAGAATTCTACATGTCTGACGACGGACTGGTGTACACAGCGCCGGAAGGCGGGGCCATGACCGCGGTCCGCGACACGCCGCTTCTGTACATGGGAGAACTGAAGAGCCATCCCATCCGCCTCTGCAGCGGCAGCCGTGAGGACAACCAGAGAGCGGTCTGGTCCTGGGTGATGAATAATATCTGGGAAACCAACTTTAAGATGGATCTGTCCGGATTCTGCGAGTTCAATTACAGCCTGTGGCTTCACGAGGAACAGGATCCGGAGATGGCCATGGATCAGCTGAGAGAGCGGATGTATGATCCCTATGTTTTCATCATCGGATGAGGTGTGCGAGGGGCATATTGCCCCTTGCACACCGACACTATATTTTCTGATTACTCATATTTTTTCCCTACAGCATAAGTGGAAACCAGCATACTGACTAACACGAGTATCAAGAGTGCATTTTTCAGCATGTTCCACGATCCCATACCGGAGAACGTGATTGTTAAAATAGCGGCAAGTGGATAGAGAACTCCCGCTGCGAGTGTCCAGATCTTTAACGTGGTGCAGATCTGCGGCCAGTTTCCGTTATGAAAAGAGAGTCCGGACATATGAATTCTGAAAATCCCCTGTGAGACGTAATTTATTTTGTTGCTTTCATAATAATTCGGCAGCAGGTCTTTGGCGAAAAGGCAGAGCCAGCCGCCAAACAGAAGCATTAAGGCAGTAACCGGCAGCACATCTCCTCTCATTTCTGCGAGCGGTATTCCGCATACGATCAGGACAATGATTTCTGCTGCAGACAGGAAGCAGCAGAATAGATATGCCAGTATCCAGTTCTTTTTGTGCTGACGGACAGAATCTCTGACAGAGAAATCAAGGGAATTGACCACCAGTTCCTCCACCTCTTTCGTATCGAGGCGTTTCTGGGTGTCTAGTTTCTCTCCGCGCAGCAGCTCGGTAACGGTGGTATCCAGTACATCTGCGATGGGGAGAAGCAATGCGACGTTTGGCATACTGAGCCCCCGTTCCCATTTGCTGACTGTTTTGTCTGATACATATAGTTTTTCAGCCAGCTCTTTCTGTGTTAAATTCTTTCCTTTTCTTAAGTCAGCTACGAACAATCCGAATTTTTCATTATCGATTTGATACATCTGCCCACCTCCTGCGGATCTATTGTGTAAGCCTTCGGCTGTACCCTGTCTATATTACAATGGGGAAACTCAGAAAGCAATCGACCGGCAGTAGAATCGGATGTTTTGGACTTTGTTTCTACAAATGTTAAGTAACATTTGAATACTGTAAACATAACAAAAATCCGGATTTAATTATACAAAGTATACAATATTCGGCACTAATTATTGTATAGACTGTAGAAAATAAATATATAGATGTACATCCATAAAAAGGTATGTTAAAATGCATATGTAAATGTTAAGAAACAATTTTGAAACCAGAAAGCGAGGAAACAAAATGGGTGTGAAAAATACGGTTTCCATGCAGACTCTGGCGGATGAGCTGGCAATTAGCAAGGTGACAGTTTCAAAAGCTTTAAATGGGAAAGATGGAGTAAGTGATGAGCTGAAGAAGAGGATTTTTGAAACCGCGGAGAAGTACGGGTATGTGCTTCCGGACTACGGGAAGCGCCGGACGAGAAAAGTCGGGATTGTGATGAGCAAGAGATTTAACTCCGGCGACGACGGCAAGTTTTACATGGGAATGTACGACCGGATTATCAGCCAGTTTGGGAAACATTCCTGTTCCAGCGTTATGGTAACGCCTGACAGGAATACGCTGGCGGCAGATCTGAAGATGCTGAGTGAATCTGGCGCGTTTGACGGGCTGATCCTGCTTGGGATCCTGGAAAGTGAAGTGGAGCGCCGGCTGGACGCGGTCAATATCCCCAAAGTATATGTAGACCTGTATGACGTAAGCCACAGAGCGGATTCTGTTGTCACAGAGAATATCTACAGCACGTATGAACTTACGGACTATCTGATTCGGGAAGGCCACCGGGAGATCGGATTCGTGGGCACCATGGGCATGGGAAGCACCACGAGTATCACAGATCGTTATCTCGGGTACCTGCGCAGGCTGCTGGAACAGGGGATTACCCCTAAGGATGAGTGGAGGATTCCTGACCGTGATGAAGAAGGGCGGGCAATCCGGCTGCAGCTTCCCGAACGGCTTCCGACGGCTTTTGTGTGCAACTGTGACGAGACAGCGTTCCGGTTCGTGAAAGAACTGCGGATGAAGGGCCTTCAGGTGCCGGAAGACATCTCGGTTGTCGGTTTTGATGATTCGGTCTACGCACAGCTCTGTGACCCGCCGCTGACGACCGTGTCAGTGGATGTGGACGAGATTGGGCGCATGGCGGTGAAAAGTCTGCTGAAGCACATGGAACACCCGGAGCAGAAGGGAGGAGAAGTATTTCGGGTTCCGGGCAGGATCATATATCGGAACTCGGTGAAAAAGATTGGTTGGAAAGGTTTCTAAGGAAGGGAAGGGATGAAATTTTGAAAAAAGAAGCTAAAAAAGGCAATAAGCTAAAAAGAAGATGGAACAAAAACGATACTGAATTGACCATACTTGCTCTGCCTACTACCATCTGGTATATTTTGTTCTCATTTCTTCCAATGTTTGGTCTTATCATTGCATTTAAGAACTACAAGATAACCGGAGGGCATGGTTTCCTTTATAATGTGATTCACAGCGAGTGGGCAGGATTCAGCAACTTCGAATTCCTTGTTAAGTCCAACGACCTGTTCGTCATCCTGAGAAACACGATTGTCTACAACCTGGTATTCATCGTGCTTGGAACAGTTCTCGCTGTTGCACTGGCAATCATGATCAGTGAGCTGTGGAGCAAGAAGAAATCAAAGGTATACCAGACACTGATGTTCTTCCCGTACTTTATGTCATGGGTTGTAGCGGCATATTTCCTGGATGCGTTCCTGAACCAGGACAACGGTCTGATCAACAGCATGTTAAGAGACGCAGGGAAGGATCCGATTCAGTGGTATATGTCTGCAGGGGTATGGCCGTTCCTTTTGGTCTTCATGTATCTGTGGAAATCAACCGGATATAACATGGTCATCTACCTGGCAAATATTTCCGGTATTGACAGCACACTCTATGAAGCGGCAGTTATGGACGGAGCAAACAAATGGCAGCAGATGAGATTCATCACTCTGCCGTGTCTGAAGAACGTGATTATCATGATGTTCATCCTGAACGTAGGTAAGATCTTCTATTCGGATTTCGGTCTGTTCTTCCAGCTGACTCAGGGCGCGAGCGGATCAATCTTCAATACAACGGCGACGATCGATACCTTTGTATTTAACTCTCTGCAGTCATCAACCCCGGTAGGAATGACTTCAGCGGCTACGTTCTTCCAGTCAGTGGCATGCTGTATCACGATCCTGATTGCCAATGCGATCGTGCGGAAAATTGATGAAGACAGTGCAATTATATAGGAGGGGATACAGATGGCTAAGGATAAGAATATGAAAAACGCTGACTTTGCAGAATCATCGCATCTGAATAAAATCAGCGCTCCGACAAACTTTTTCTTCAACATCCTGTTTATCGCGATCGCCCTGATCTGCGTGGTCCCGGTTGTGTTTATCTTCATGATCTCGATCTCGTCAGAAGAGGCGATTCAGATGAATGGATACCGGTTTATACCGGAAGCTTTTTCGGCAGACGCATACAAGTTCCTGTTTGATGAGGGCGGAATGATCCTGCAGGCACTTGGGGTTTCCGTCTTCGTTACGGTAGTGGGCACCGTGATCGGCGTTATGCTCACGACCCTGATGGGATACGTACTTTCCAGAAGTACATACAAACTGAATGGATTCTTTACAATGGTGGTGTTCATCCCCATGATTTTCAATGGTGGTATGGTTGCACAGTACGTTGTAAATACACAGTTTTTACATTTGCGCGACACGGTATGGGCGCTGATACTGCCGCTGTGTGTATCGTCGTTCAACGTGGTTATCGCGAAGACGTTCTTTAAGACGAATATTCCGGAGTCAGTCATTGAATCCGCACAGATCGACGGGGCCAGCCAGCTCCAGATCTTCGGAAAGATCGCTCTGCCGCTGGCGAAACCGCTTCTGGCAACGATCGCGCTGTTCCTGACATTCGGATACTGGAACGACTGGTTCCAGTCCTCTCTGTATATTACGAACCAGGATCTGTTTTCTCTGCAGGCCCTGCTGAACTCCATACAGAGAAATATTGAGATGATGGCAAACAACCCGTCTGCGGGAATCTCCATGGTTGAGTATATGAACTCCATGCCGAGAGAGGGCGCCAGAATGGCCATGGCGATCATCATCATTATCCCAATCGCGTGTTGCTATCCGTTCTTCCAGAAATACTTCATCTCCGGTCTTACGGTTGGTGCGGTAAAAGGATAGTGAAACATAATAAACAAACAAAAAAGGAGGAAGTATCTAATGAAAAAGAAAAGAGTGTTGGCACTGGCTCTGACAGCAGCTATGTGCGCAGGCCTTGTTGCAGGCTGCGGCAGTGACAAGGGAGGATCTGAGTCTGGCGACGGTGTAGTCAGTCTGAAGTGGGTGACAGTAGGAAACGGTATGCCGGCCAACTATGAGGAGTGGCTGGAACAGGTGAATCCGTACCTGGAAGAGAAGATCGGTGTGAACATCGATATGGAAGTTGTCGGATGGGGCGACTGGGATAACCGCCGCAGTGTTATCACCAACTCTGGCGAGTACTTTGACATTCTCTTTACAGATCAGTCAAGATTTACTTCAGAGGTTTCCAACGGTGTATTCCTTGATCTCTCTGAAATGCTGCCAGAGACAGCATCCGACCTGTATGATCTGGTTCCGGAGGATTACTGGAACGCAGTTTCGATCGACGGCAAGATCTATGGCGTGCCGACGATGAAAGACAACGCGATCACAGAGTACTTTGTATGGGATAAGGATATTGCGGACAAGTACAATATCGACATCAACGCAATCACAGACTTCGACAGCCTGTATCCGGCGCTGCAGACCATTAAAGAGGGAGAGGGAACAGCTCCGCTCTTCATGTCCAAAGCAGGTGCCAGCGTGCTGATCGATATGAACTTTGACGATCTCAGCTCCGGTTCCAAGGTAATCGGTGTGAAATACGGCGATGACAGCGCTACTGTTGTGAATCCGCTCGACGATCCGGATATTCTCGCGAACCTTGAAACCATCCACAAGATGTACAGCGAAGGACTGATTAACGGGGATGCTCCGACAGCTGACGATACAAACAAATACCACATGCTGTTCATCGCACAGGGCTGGAGCGGCGCTGCGAAGACAACATGGGGACCGAACTTCGGTATCGCAAACTGTGAAGCAATTCAGTTCGGCGATTCTGTAATGTGCAACAAGACGATCCAGGGCTCTGTGAACGGAATCTACTCAGGATGCAAGAACCCGGAGAAAGCTCTTGAACTTCTGCAGCTCATCAATACAGATACGAAGCTTCGTGACCTCTTCTACTTCGGTGTAGAAGGCGAAGACTTCCAGTATACGGATGACGGCAAGGTAGAGAGACTGACATCTGACTGGGCTCTGGCAGGCTATACACAGGGAAATACTTATATCGTATCACAGCAGACAACAGAAGAGACAAGCCAGTGGGATGAAGTAATCGCACTGAACGATGCTGCAACACGTTCCGATCTGATCGGTTTCGGTATGGACACAAGCTCAGTTCAGACACAGCTTGCAAACTGCAACGCCGTATATGAGAAGTATTATCCGGAACTCTTCACAGGTGCTCAGGAGCCGAAGGCTCTGATCGAGAAGATCAAAGGCGAGCTCGAGACTGCAGGCTGGAATGAGCTTTGCGCTGCAGCTCAGGAGCAGGTAGACGAGTTCATGAAATAGTAACAATATTCTGGTAGACGAATCCATAAATTCGTAATATAATCGAACAGACGATTCAAGAGAACAGGGACATTTCATGCGGAATGTCCCTGTTCTGGTCAGGAGGACAATATGGCAAAAATTATAGGAAATTCACTGAAAAATATCCCCTGGGAGGAAAAGCCGGAAGGGTATACCATGCCGGTGTGGAGATACAGCGCGAACCCGATCATCAAAAGAGATGCGATTCCGAGCTCAAACAGTATCTTTAACAGTGCGGTGGCTCCGTTTGGAGACGGATATGCCGGTGTGTTCCGCTGTGACAGCAAGTGCGTGAGCATGGATATCTTCGCCGGATTTTCCAAGGACGGCATCCACTGGGACATCAACCCGGATCCCATTGTTTTCGAGGGAGACCCGGATGTGACGAAGCGGGAATACCGCTATGATCCGCGGATCTGCTTTATTGAGGACCGCTACTATATCACCTGGTGCAACGGATACCACGGACCGACCATCGGAATTGGATATACATTTGATTTTAAAACATTCTATCAGCTGGAGAACGCGTTTCTTCCATATAATAGAAACGGTGTAATGTTCCCGAGAAAGATCAACGGCAAATATGCAATGCTGAGCAGACCGAGTGATACCGGGCATACGCCGTTTGGAGACATTTTCTACAGCCAGACCCCGGATCTGGAATACTGGGGCCACCACAGACATGTGATGTCCGTTGTGAAAGAAGACGCGTCTGCATGGCAGGGAACGAAGATCGGACCCGGACCTGTGCCAATCGAGACAGATGAAGGATGGCTGCTGATCTATCACGGTGTGCTGAATACCTGCAATGGTTTCGTGTACCGCATGGGTGCGGCTCTGCTGGATCTGGACGAGCCATGGAAGGTGATCGCCCGCTCCAAAGCATACATTCTGGCACCATACGAGATCTATGAATGCGTGGGCGATGTGCCGAACGTAGTTTTCCCGTGCGCAACGCTTACAGACGCAGACACCGGACGGATCGCCATCTACTACGGATGCGCAGACACAGTGACCGGTCTTGCATTCACGACCGTGGATGAACTGTTAAAATACGTAAAGGAAAATGCGTTTTAACTTTAATGAATGAGAATAACAGGAGAAAAATCGTATGAAGTTTATTGAAGAAAGAATCTCAGTAATCTGTAATGAATTAAATGAATTAAGATTTGTTAACAAACTTCCGGTAACGGGGATTACTTATAAGGAAGGGCTGTATTTTACTCCGGCGGAAGCCGATGCGGCAGATACTTTCTGGGAAGAATTTCACAGCGAGAAGATGCACTGGTACGGTCCGGATCAGCACTACTGGTTCCGCGCGTCCGTGACAGTTCCGGAGGAGATGGACGGGAAGCCGGTCTATCTGAAAGCAGCGACTCAGGTGGACCACTGGGATGACGCGAAGAATCCCCAGTTTCTGATGTTCGTGGACGGAGAAGTGACGCAGGGGATGGATATCAATCACCAGATGGTGCTGCTGGATTCCTGTGCACAGGGCGGAAGAACCTATCAGATTGATCTTCAGGCCTACACGGGGATCATGTTCGCGGAGCTGACATTCCGGCTGGAGCTGATGCAGATCGATGAGAAGATCAACCGGCTGTACTATGATCTGATCGTGCCTCACCGCGGATTCTCGCGGATGGAGAAGGACGATAAAGTCCGCAAAGACCTGGCCTCTGTCCTGAATGAGACGATTAATCTCCTGGACCTGCGCACCCCATACTCAGAGGATTTCTATCGGTCTGTAGATGAGGCGCAGGCATACATCAGCCAGGCGTTATACGAAGAGATGACCGGGTATGACGACGTGAAAGCAACGTGTATCGGTCATACGCATATTGATGTGGCATGGTGGTGGACGATTGCGCAGACGAGAGAGAAGACGGCCCGGAGCTTTTCTACAGTATTGAAATTCATGGACGAGTTCCCGGGATATAAGTTCATGTCCAGCCAGCCGGTGCTGTATCAGTTCCTGAAGGACAGATATCCGGAAGTGTACGCGAAGGTCAAAGAGCGCGTCAAAGAAGGACGCTGGGAGCCAGAGGGAGGAACCTGGGTAGAGCCGGACTGCAACCTGACAAGCGGAGAATCGCTTGTGCGTCAGTTCTATTACGGCAAGAAGTTCTTCCGTGATGAGTTCGGTGTGGAGAACCAGATCCTCTGGCTGCCGGACGTGTTCGGCTACTCCGGGGCTCTGCCGCAGATTATGAAACGCAGCGGCATCAAGTATTTCATGACCACGAAGCTGGCATGGAACCAGATCAATAAGATCCCTTATGATACGATGAGATGGAGAGGAATCGACGGAAGCGAGATCCTCACCCATCTGATTACCACCCTGGGCGTGGGACAGGATGAAGCGAACTTCTTCACGACTTATAACGGAATGCTGCATCCGGACGCGATCATGGGCGGCTGGCATCGCTATCAGAATAAGGATATCAACGATGACATTCTCATATGCTACGGCTATGGAGACGGAGGCGGCGGCCCCACAAGGGATATGCTGGAGACTTCCAAGCGTATGGAAAAGGGCATCCGGGGAATCCCCAAAGTGCGCCAGGAGTTTGCCGGGAAATATTTCGAAGAGCTGGATCAGAGAGTGTCCGGCAATAAGCGCCTTCCGGTCTGGGAGGGAGAACTTTACTTCGAGTACCACAGAGGTACCCTGACCTCTATGGGCAGAAATAAGCGTTCCAACCGCCGGTGCGAGCAGCTCCTGATGGATACAGAACTTCTGCAGGTGCTGACAGGCACGAAGGAACCGGAAGAGATGGAAGCAATCTGGAAGACGGTGCTTACGAACCAGTTCCATGATATCCTGCCCGGATCCTCCATCCACGAGGTATATGAGGTTACCAAGAAGGAATACGAACAGATCGAGGCCAGACTCTCGGAAATGATCCGGGAGAAGCTGGCACTTCTGACCGAGGAGAGCGGGGAGCAGATTTCCGTATTTAACACCCTCGGATTTACGAGAGATGATGTTGTTGAGCTCGGGTCCTGCGACGCGGATGCGCTGGTTGACGCAGAGGGAAGAAGATATCCTGTTCAGCAGACAGCGGACGGCGCAGTGGTCTATGTAGAAGGCATCCCGTCCAAAGGCGGGAAGTCCCTGACCGCAGTGAAGGAGGAAGGAGAAGCTGTGAATCCTCTGACTGTCAGCGGGAACACCATTGACACGCCATTCTATCATATCGTGGTGGATGAGAACGGATGCTTTACTTCCATCTATGACAAAGAATGTGAGCGGGAAGTTCTCCAGGAAGGAAAGGCTGCGAACCTGTTCCGTATGTACGAGGACAAGCCGATGCAGTTCGACTGCTGGGATATTGATATGTATTACTCCGAGAAATACTGGGATGCAGGGAAGGCTGACCGGATCGAGTGGACAGAGGAAGGCCCGGTCAGGGCGACTCTGGAGATCGACCACTCCATGAGCCGGTCGGTGATCCGGCAGAAGATCCATTTCTACGCGGACAGCCGGAGGATTGATTTTGTCACATGGGTAGACTGGAAAGAACACCAGACACTGCTGAAAGTGCATTTCCCGGTCAATGTACATACGGATGAAGCTACATTTGAGATCCAGTTCGGAAACCTGAAGAGAAAGATCCATACCAACACAAGCTGGGATGAGGCAAGATTCGAGAGCTGCGGCCAGAAGTGGATGGACCTTTCAGAAGGGAACTATGGCGTCAGCCTTCTCAACGACTGCAAGTACGGACATTCTGCAAAAGACAGCAATATGGCGCTGACGCTGATCACGTCCGGGATCGAGCCCAATCCGACCGCGGACCAGGAAGAGCATGTATTTACCTATGCCCTCTATCCGCACCGCGGATACTGGAAGGCAGAAGGAACCGTAGAGGAAGCTTATAAGCTGAATCAGAAAGCGTATGCGGCTGCCGGACGCCTGAGAGAAGACGGCAGATCCTTTGTATCAGCGGACAAGGCGAATATTGTGATCGAGACCGTGAAACATGCCGAGGACGGAGACGGAATCATCCTTCGTATGTATGAGTGTGAGAACAGTCTGACAAAGACTACGCTTACGTTCGGAGAGCATACGGTTGAGCAGGTGACAGAGTGCAATCTGATGGAAGAACCGGAAGAAGTGATTCCGGCAGACGGAAACAGCTTTACAGTAACCGTAAAGCCATATGAGATTAAGACTTATAAGGTGAGATTAGGAAAATGATGAGAACAGAATCTGGAAAAACAGCAAAAGAACGGGCGGCTGAACTGTTAAAGAAGATGACCCTCAGGGAGAAAATCGGCCAGTTGAACCAGAGACTGTATGGGTTCCGGATCTTTGAGCGAGGAGAAAACGGGGTTTCCTTCGGGGAAGAGTTCCGGGAAGAGGTAGAGAAATACGGAGGACTGGGGACCGTGTACGGGCTGTACCGCGCGGATCCCTGGTCCGGCCGGAACTATGAGAATGGTCTGTACGGCAAGTGGGCCGTGCAGGCCTACAACCGTCTCCAGGAGTATGTGCTCGCGCATTCCCGTCTGAAAATCCCTGCGCTGATCAGCACAGAGTGTCCTCACGGGCATCAGGCGCTGGACAGCTATCTTCTCCCGGTGAACCTGGCCATGGGTGCCACGTTCCACCCGGAGCTGATCCGTCAGGCATATACTGTATGCGGAGAACAGCTGAACTCTATGGGCGTGGACCTGGCGCTGATCTCCCTTCTGGATGTGGCGCGGGATCCCCGCTGGGGCCGGACAGAGGAGTGCTTCTCGGAGGATCCCTGGCTGTGCAGCAGGATGGCAGAGCAGGTGGTAAGCGCCGTACAGGAACAGGGCGTGGCCGTGGTGGCGAAGCATTTTGCCGCTCAGGGGGAAGGAACCGGCGGCGTCAACGCGAGCGCGGCCCGGATCGGTGAGCGGGAACTCAGAGAGATCCATCTGCCGGCTATGAAAGCCTGCTGTGACGCAGGCGTGAAGGGCGTTATGGCTGCTTATAACGAGATCGACGGAGTGTACTGTCATGCCAATCACCATCTTCTGACAGAGATTCTGAGAGAGGAGATGGGATTCGACGGCGTCGTCATGGCGGACGGCTGCGCGCTGGACCGCCTGGATACAATGACAGGCGACAACGCGCTCTCCGGTGCGGCGGCCGTGAAGGCAGGCGTGGATATCGGACTGTGGGATACCGCGTTCGGCCGTCTGGAAGAGGCGGTGGAGAAAGGATATCTCACAGAGGAAGCGATCGATCAGGCCGCGCTTCGTGTGCTGGAGCTGAAGTTTGAGCGGGGACTGTTCGAGCATCCCTTCCTGGAAGAAGACGCTCTGCCGAAGGTCTTCTCTTATCAGGAGCACCCGCAGGCACTGGACATTGCCCGGGAGTCCGTGGTACTGCTTGAGAACCGGGACGGCTGTCTGCCGCTGCCGCGGAAGGAAGGCGCGATCCGCCAGATCGCTGTGATCGGGCCCAACGCGGATGATCTCTACAGTCAGCTGGGAGACTACAGCCCTCAGGTGAAAGAAGAGGAAGCAGTGACCATGCTTGCAGGCATCCGTCAGGCGGCGGAGCAGACCGGCTGTAAGGTGGTCCACGCACAGGGATGCAGAACGACAGAGGGGAACAGAGAGGAGATGCAGAGAGCAGCCGCTCTGGCCGCGGAATCCGATGTAACCGTTCTCATCCTGGGCGGAAGTTCCAGCCGGTTCGGAAGAGTCAGCTTCGACACCAACGGGGCGGCAGTCTCAGAAGAGGGCGTGTCCATGGACTGCGGGGAAGGCGTGGATGCCTCAGACATCGCGCTGCCGGCGGTACAGCGGGAGCTGGCTGAGCGGGTGCTGGATGCCGGCCGGAAGGTGATTGTCGTGATCATGGGCGGACGTCCGTATGCCCCCGGCATTGCGCAGGAGCGGGCAGATGCGCTCCTCTATGCCTTCTATCCGGGGATCCGGGGCGGCCAGGCCCTGGCTGAGATTCTGTTCGGAGAGATCAGTCCCTCCGGAAGGCTTCCGGTTTCCGTGCCCAGAAGTACGGGACAGATCCCGGTCTATTACAACTATAAGAATTCCTACCGGGGAATGTATTATTATGATCAGGCAGAGGGACCGGCGTATTCCTTCGGCTGCGGCATGAGCTATACGGACTTTCAGTATACGGACTTCACGCTGAGCGCGGAGAAGATCCGGGCAGAAGAACTGAAAGAACAGGGACTGTCTGTGGAAGTGTCTGTCACGAATACAGGAAGGATGGACGGATATGCGGTGCCCCTTCTGTATGTCGCCGGACAGCAGGGAAGTGTGGTGCGCAGAGTGAAGGAGCTCAAAGGCATGCAGAAGGTCTGGCTGAAACGGGCGGAGACGAAGCGGATCCGAATCACACTGCCTTATGAAGCATTTTCGGTCTGGAATCCGCAGATGCAGTTCATGACAGAACCGGGGCTGGTGAAGCTTCTGCTGGAAGAGTCCGGGCAGACGGTCTGGAGCGGCACGGCTGAGATCTGCTGATCGGTCAGATGTCAGAAACAGGAAGGGAATTGAGAGAATGAAGAAGATACAGCCAGAATCAATTGAAAAAATACTGGAGAATGTAAACGAAGTATTCCGGGATGAGCCCCGGGTGGCGGAAGTATTTGAACGATGCTATACGAACACCCTGGACACAACGGTGAAGCGGGCTGACGATGGAAGTACTTATGTGATCACAGGGGATATCCCGGCCATGTGGCTGCGGGATTCTGTGGCACAGATCCGGCCTTATCTGATCCCGGCCAGGGAGGATCCGGAGATCGCGGATCTGATCGCGGGACTGATTCGCCGTCAGTTTTTCTATATTAATATTGATCCTTATGCGAATGCCTTTAATGAAGGGCCGAACGGCAACTGCTGGGAAAAGGACGAGACAGACATGGGGCCGTGGATCTGGGAGAGAAAGTACGAGATCGACTCCCTGTGCTATCCTGTCCAGCTGGCCTACCTGTTCTGGAAGAATACAGGCAGAACAGATCAGTTTGATCAGGAATTTATCAAGGGCGCGGAGCGGATCCTGGAAGTGTTTGAGACAGAGATGGATCATGAAGGGAAATCTCCATACCGCTTTATCCGCAGGAACAGTTTCTACACAGATACCTTATCCAGAGACGGGATGGGCGCGCTCGTGAAGCCCGGAGTCGGGCTGATCTGGTCCGGGTTCCGGCCCAGCGATGATGCCTGCACTTACGGATACCTGATCCCATCCAATATGTTCGCGGTGGTGATCCTGGAATATCTCCACGAAATCGCGGGAATTGTACCCGGGATGGAAGCAGTCGGGGAGAAAGCGCTGGCCATGGCTTCCACGGTGCGCAGAGGAATCGAAGAGTACGGCGTGACAAAGGTGGAAGGCATCGGAACGGTGTATGCCTATGAAGCGGACGGTTACGGACAGTTTAACCTGATGGATGATGCCAACGTGCCGAGTCTTCTCTCCATGGGCTACCTGGGGTACCGGCCTTCATCGCCGGAACGGGAAGCGCAGACGAGAGAACTGATCTTAAGCGAGAGAAACCCCTACTATTACAGCGGGAGCTGCGCGGCCGGGATCGGAAGTCCCCATACACCGGTGCGCTATATCTGGCATATTTCCATGGCAATCGAGGGGCTGACCGCAGATACCATGGAGGAAAAGTATGAAATCATCCAGAGGATGATCTCCACAGACGGAGGCAAAGGGCTGATGCACGAGGGGTTCCACGTAGATCATCCGGAGAACTATACGAGAGAATGGTTCTCCTGGGCCAATGCCATGTTCTGTGAACTGGTCCTTCAGTACTGCGGATACGAGGTCCTGAAATAGCATGATGCAACCATGATTCATTAGGAGGAAAGAAACAATGGAAATTTTAAAACTGAAACCAGCTTTTAAGGATTATATCTGGGGCGGCCACCGGCTGGTGGACGAGTACGGGAAAGCGTTTGACGGAGAGGTTCTGGCAGAGTCCTGGGAACTGTCCTGTCATCCGGACGGGCCGTCTGTGATTGCCAACGGAACATGGGCGGGGAAGACGCTGGCTGAGTATATTCAGGAGGCCGGAGAGGACGTGCTGGGAACAAACTGCAGACGGTTCTCAGAGTTCCCGATTCTGGTGAAGTTCATTGACGCGAAGGATAATCTTTCGATTCAGGTACACCCGGATAATGCCTACGCCTTAAAGAACGAGGGACAGTACGGGAAGACGGAGATGTGGTATGTTGTGGACGCTTCCGAGGGCGCGTTTCTGTATTATGGATTCCAGGATGAGATCAGCGAAGAAGAGTTCCGCAGACGGATCGAGGAAGATACACTGACTGATGTGCTGCATGCAGCTCCTGTGAAGAAGGGCGATGTCTTCTTCATCGAAGCCGGCACGATCCATGCCATCGGCAAGAATATCCTGATCGCGGAGATCCAGCAGAATTCGAATGTTACATACCGCGTGTTTGATTACGGCAGAGTGGGCAAAGACGGGAAGAAGCGAGAACTCCATGTAGAACAGGCAATCCGTGTGACCAGGCGCTGCCCGGCTGTTCCGAAGGAGGATATGTATCCTCATATCGCGGACTGTGATTACTTCACCGTGGACAAGCTGAACCTGGACGGAACTGTGCGCAGCAAAGTAGAAGGCAGTGTTACAGAGCAGTCATTTCTCAGTGTCCTGATCCTTGACGGAGAGGGAACGATCCGCAACGGAAGCGGAAGTGTGGAGTTCAAAAAGGGCGACAGCCTCTTCCTGCCGGCGGGAAGCGGAGCTTATGAAATCTCCGGCTGGTGCGATGCTCTGGCCATTACCATCCGGGAGAAGAAAGATATGATCCGGGTGGGCGTTGATATCGGCGGCACAGATGTTAAGATCGGTCTGGTGGATCACAGCAACCACATCCTGGCAGACACGAAGATCTCTACAGGAAAAGAGGCTCCGGAGGAGATCATCCGGAAGATCGCCGAGAGCACCATGGAACTTATGGAGAAGAACGGTGTGGCGGCAGAGAACTGCGAAGGCATCGGAATGGGCGTGCCGGGACTGGTAGACAAAAAGGAAGGCACTGTGATCTATTCCAACAATTTGAAATGGGAGAATGTGGCCCTGGCAGAAGAGATGTCCAGGCAGATCCCGCTGAAGGTCAGCATTGCCAATGACGCGGACTGCGCGACCCTGGGCGAGGCTTATGCCGGAGCCGGGAAAGGCGTGGATAATCTGGTGATGCTGACACTGGGAACCGGAGTCGGCGGCGGAGTGATCTTAAACGGAGAACTCTTCACCGGAAGCCTGAAGGGCGGCATCGAGCTGGGGCATATGGTGATCGACAGCCAGGGCGAGGAGTGTACCTGCGGAAGACGGGGCTGCCTTGAAGCATATACGACCGTGACTGCTCTTCGCCGGGAGTCCGAGAAGGTATATGGGACAGCACTGGATCCGCTGGAGATCTTCACCAAGGCAAAAGAAGGTGACGAGAAAGCGCAGAAGCTGGTGGATGCCTTCATCGAGCATCTGGGAACCGGTGTGGTGAATCTTGTGAATATGTTCCGTCCGGAACGGATCGTTTTCGGCGGCGGGATCGCCGCTCAGGGTGAAGTCCTGCTGGCACCTGTGAGAGAACGGGTCGCCAGAGAGAACTTCGGCGGCGTCCGCTCAGAGGTTCCGGAGCTGGTGACAGCAGAACTGGGCAACCGTGCGGGCATCGTCGGTGCGGCGAATCTGGTATAACGAATGCAGGCCAGGCATTCGCTGAAACAGGAAACGTGTCACCAGGATAGTGACAGCGAAGAGAGGAGAGCAGCCATGGAAGCGAAGAAACGGTATGAGGAATGGCTTGAGAACCCATACTTTGATGAGGCGACGAAAGAAGAATTAAGAAGCATCGCAGGAGATGAACAGGAGATCGGGGAACGGTTCTACCGGGACCTGGAATTCGGCACAGGAGGCCTGCGCGGCATTATCGGGGCAGGCACCAACCGGATGAACATCTACACGGTGCGGAAGGCCACCCAGGGCCTGGCGAATTTTATCAGCAAGGAGAACGCGAAGGATAAAGGCGTGGCCATTGCATTTGACTCCCGGAACATGTCTCCGGAGTTCGCGCAGGAGGCGGCGCTGTGTCTGGCGGCAAACGGGATCAAAGCTTATATTTTCCCGTCCCTGCGGCCCACCCCCATGCTCTCCTTCGCGCTGCGGGAGCTGGGATGTACGGCAGGCATCGTGGTCACCGCCAGCCACAACCCGCCGGAGTATAACGGATACAAGGTATACTGGGAAGACGGTGCCCAGATCACATTCCCCAAGGATCAGCAGATCATCGGGGAAGTGAACGCGGTGACGGACTATGCTTCCGTGAAGACGATGGACCGGGCGGCAGCAGAGGCGGCCGGACTCTGTCAGGTCATCGGACCGGAGATCGACGATCAGTACATCGAAGCGCTGAAGGCGCTGGCCATCCATCCGGAGATCATCCGGGAAGAGGCAGAGAACTTAACGATCGTGTATACGCCGCTGCACGGGACGGGCAACCTTCCGGTGCGCCGGATCCTGGAGGAGCTGGGATTCCATAAGGTCTATGTGGTGAAAGAACAGGAGCTTCCGAACGGAGACTTCCCCACCGTATCCTATCCCAATCCGGAGGATCCCAACGCCTTTCAGCTGGCGCTGAAACTGGCGGAGGAAGTAGATGCGGATATCGTCCTGGCCACGGATC
>CASDTX010000037.1 GCA_949283695.1 uncultured Eubacteriales bacterium
CACCCAGTCTCCGAGCTGGGTTCCTTCTGAGTCAAATACAGCCGCTCTGATATGGGATGCCTGGTCTGCACGCAGCTTGAGCTCCACGCCTGTGCCATAGAACTTAAACGCTGCCTCTGCGCCTGCCCAGTTCGAGAAATGTCCGTCATTTTCTATCGGATAAGATCCGCTCATCATGCCGTCATTCGACTCCGTCTCTCTATAAGACCAGAGCTCATCATAGCTGAACCGGAACAGTCCGTCTCCAAGTGTATTGTCATTGACCTGCAGTGTATTCACCTGATCCGGGTCTTCTGCGGCAGCTTCCTGTACCTGGATCTCATAGACAGCCGGAATGCCATCCGCCGCTGTGATCACCAGACGGATTCCCTGTGCATTCACAGGCTCTCCCGCCGCCAATGTCATCGCTGCGCCGATCTCGGTCCCTGCTTCTCCGAAAGACTGCCAAGCACCATTCTCATCCAGATATTCCAGATGGAACTCTTTCACAGCGCTGCCCTTTTCCAGGATCGTCACCTGATCGATCGTACAAGGAGCAAATGTGTTTGCCACGGTGTAGGTTTCGGATGTTTCTGCAGGCTGCCAGTATGTCTCGCTGTGGGAATCAAATGCAAAGGATGCATAAGTTCCTTCCCCTGCCGAATCAGTAGAAGCTGTTGTATCTGTATCCCAGAAGTAAAGATTTGCTTCCCCGCCTCCCAGAGTCACGGTAAAGCTGTTGCCGCTGAGCTCGACCTCTTTGATCTTTCCGCTTCCATTCTCGTCTGTATCATCTTTATCTACCATATACAGTGTGTGTTCCGCCGCAAAATCAGCGTCCACTGTGACCGTGATCTCCTGGCGCGTATTGTCAGACGATCCGGCTTCCCTTGCAGGAATATTGAATTGATTATATCTTTCAGCCTGGCCGGCAACAAGACCGTTCATGATCATGAATGCCTTCGGCGCTGTCGCGCCCTCAAAATATTCTGCGATCTCGCTCTCATACAATCCGGGAAGCGTATTGTAGTAGCCGAGCACCACATCTCCCGTTCCTCCGTCATGAGCCTCGGAAAGGCTTGTCACTCTCACATCTGCGAGACCGTATTCCAAGTTTTTACCGCTGCTGGACTCATCGTCAAAATTGCCCATGCGGAAACCATCTGCCGAGGCATTCGCCTCATTTCCGATCGATCCCATCTTGAACATGATCCAGTCATTGTTCAGACGTGTCAGCTGATCATCAATAGCATGAACGCGGTCAATGATCTGTCCCCATTCCAGAAGCCCGCGTGTAGGCGTGCCATCCTCATCCCACAGATAAGCGCGGTCAAACTGATATTCCAGGCGGAAGAAGTTCAGCCATTTCGCTCCGGACAGGATCGAAGTATTTACGATCAGATTCTTATTGGACTGGGAATGGTTAAATGCAAACGCATCCAGATACTGCCCGAACAGGATCGGTTTGGATCCGGTGCCGTCAATGCCTCCATGAGCCAGTTCTCTGTATAACTTCCATGTATTAAGATTCAGCAGCCGGCGCGCCGCGTCCTTCTGCACGTTCTCGTTAGAGAGATTGATGCTCGACGGGTTTGCCCAGCTTGAATCGCCGTAATAATCATCCCAGCATATCATGTCCGGCTCCGCGATCCGGAAATATTCCAGAAGATTCGCGCGACTCCACTGGTTCGGGAACTGGTTGGTATGTAAGATGACTCCCGGATAATGTTCGCGGGTCCAGTCGAACCATTTGCCGAACGCCTCGGCTTCACTGGTGCTGTATCCGCCCTCATCTCCGAAGCAGAAACTGATCGCATTACCGATATAAGGCTTCATAGATTCCGGGATAAAATCCGCAGGTTCTCCCGCGGAAGCCATGTTGTTTCCTCCAAACGGAGCTTTTGCAATTCCCCATAACGCATCCGGATTATACAGCATGTAGTCCGGATTCTCAAAATCAGGGTCATAGAACA
>CASDTX010000038.1 GCA_949283695.1 uncultured Eubacteriales bacterium
CCGAGAGACCCGTTTACGGGTAGCAAGTAATCCTGCGCGTGGCTGGCAGGCCAATAAAAAGACGCACTTGTGCGTAGCTAGTGGTATTAGGGCTATGCCCGAAAAGGAAAAACCACCCGCTATGCGGGTGGATAATTATTTAATAGCTGGCTTATATACTATATCCTGTATTACATAAGGGAGCAGCGGCAGGGGTTCTGCCGCGTAAAGTGAGGGTATGAAAAGAAGAAAACAGATGAAAAAAGCAGGGAGGCGTTCCCTGAAGAGACACTATGTTATTTTCGTAGCAGCCTGCCTGATTGCGGCTTTTCTGTCGGCAGAGTTCCAGGGATCTCTGAGTTTCTCCTCGGCACAGAGCTATGAAGTGGGAGACAATGAGTCGGGGGCTGACGGAGAAACCGTGGACCGGATTATCGTCACGGGATCCGCGGTGGGGCTGGACTGGGCGGATGTACTGCGGATCATGGCGGAGGAGGATACAGAAGCCGGCAGGGAGCTGACAGAGGAGATCCAGGCAGATGAGATCGAGCGGGCGAAGAGCGGCGACCCCATGTTCGGCCGGACCCGGGGCGTGTTTTCCGGTCTTGTGAATCAGATTACATCCGGTTCGATCCTTGTGACGGCTGCGGCAGCGATCAGCTCGATCACCGGTTCGGACGGACTGGGGATTTTGATTCTGATTCTATTGGGCGCGGCGGGGATGCTTTTATTCTGGTTCCTGATTCAGAATACATTTCCGGTGGTGATACGAAGGGTCTTCCTGGAGGGAATGATCTACGAGAGAGTGACGCCGCAGCGGTTTGTGTTCCTGCTCAGGGTCAGAAAATGGCTGAAGGCTTCCTGGATCATGTTTGTGAAGTATGTGTATTATCTGCTCTGGTGCTTCACAGGCGTGGGCGCGGTGGTGAAGCGGTATTCTTATTACCTTGTGCCTTACATTGCGGCGGAAAATCCGGACATGACGGCCCGGCAGGCGATCACGCTGTCGCGGAACATGATGAAGGGGCATAAATGGGAATGCTTTGTGTTTGAACTGTCCTTTATCGGATGGCAGATACTGGGATACTTTACGATGGGACTGTTCAATATTTTCTATACGAATCCCTATAAAATCTCTGCGTTCACACGGTATTATGCGGAGCTGAGAGCGCTGGCGATCAAGAATGGAATCGAAGGCGCGGAACTTCTGTATGACATGTATCTGTACGAGCGGGCTGAGAGCGGGACGATTGCTCTGAAATATGGGGATGTGATTGAGGCGATGGAGAATCCGCCGGAGGAAGCGCCGGGGATGGAAGCGCTGGATGGGTGGCGCGGGTTCCTGGCACGCAACTTTGGAATCCTGCTTTTCCGCAGGCAGCAGGAGCGCCAGTATGAGAAGCGTCAGGCAGAGACCGTGAGACTGCAGGCGCTGATGGATGATGCCAGAGGAGAAGCGTATCCGGTCAGGCTTTACCCGATCCCTGAGGAAGAGCGCCGGATGCTGGTACAGTCGCTGAACTATATGAGGCATTATTCGGTCTGGTGTCTGATTGTGATTTTCATCGGCCTGTCCTTCTTCGGATGGCTGTGGGAAGTGGGAATGCATCTGGTGGCTTACGGAGAATTTGTAAACCGGGGAGCTCTGCACGGCCCGTGGCTTCCGATCTACGGGTCCGGCGCAGTGCTGATTCTGACGGTGCTCAACCGTCTGCGCAGGTATCCGGCACTGGAGTTTACGGCCACCATCGTACTGTGCGGGTTCCTGGAATATATGACCTCCCTGATCATGGAGATCACAAGCGGAGGCACAAAATGGTGGGACTACAGCGGGTATTTCCTGAATCTGCATGGAAGAATCTGCGCAGAAGGACTCCTGGTATTCGGCGTCGGAGGGCTGGCCATCGTCTATGTGCTGGCGCCGGTCATTGATAATCTGATTGATGACATCGCAGAAAAGAAACTGAGAACCGTGTGCCTGATCCTGCTGGCGGTATTCTTTGCGGACGCGGGATATTCTCAGATCCATCCGAATGTGGGCAAGGGTGTTACGGATATTGAGGAGGCCGCCGTCTTGTCGCCACGTCCTGGAAGCGAAAGTAATCTGGACGGTGCCGTGACTGCGTATATTCAAACTGAATCCCGTTATCGTTAAAAGTCTGGCTGGTGATGACAGCCATACAGTTATAGTCTTTTAGGTCAATATATTTCTCATCGATCTGGGTCACACGCTCTACCGTAAGCGTCCGCTTGCTGGTGGTGATTGTAAGGCCCAGATCCCCTTCCAGATATTCATAGACGGACTGCGACGCGATCTCGGGCGTCAGTCCCGGCGTTAATTCTTTTAAGAAGTAATTGTGATCCAGAATCAGCGGTTTCCCGTTCAGGGAACGGAGTCTCTGTATATAGTAGAGTTCCGCGCCTTTCCGGAATCCGGTTCTTCGCTCGATCTTCGCATCTGCCGTAATCTCCGTGAAAAGAAGCACTCTTGTAAAAGAAGTGCGCCGGTTCCGGATGGCGGATTCTTTGAAGGATTCAATCCCCCCAACTGTGAAAGAAGTCTGTTCAACCGGCTGGAAAATATTCCTTACCCCCTTGCCGTGCATAGGCTGCACATAGCCGTCCGAGGTGAGTTCGGCAAGCGCCCGGCGGACCGTGTTGCGGGAACAGCTGTATTCCTGGACGAGCGTATTCTCTGAAGGAAGCATCTCCTGATAGGCGTAGATTTCGGTTTCAATTTTTTCTTTTAGATCTCTGTAAATGTGATCATACTTTACTTTAGGCATTGCAAGTTCAGCTCCTACTTGTTTAAACATCTTATCCTATTATAGAAATCCTATGATAAAAATCAAGAAAAATCAAGTACAAAAGTCATAATATTTTAGATTCAGGGACAATTTACAAAAATGGTGCTGTGGATTTGTGCAGATTTCCGAATCTTCAGATTTTCTCAAATTCGATTGACATGTTTAAACAAGCATGTTATATTAAGGTTGTTCAAACAAGTTGCGAAAAACAAAGAAAAGGAGAGAGACAATGGGCAAGTATGATAATGATGTAAAACGTCTGTTGAACCTCATCGGTGGGAAAGAAAACATTCAGGCAGTATCCCACTGTATGACAAGAATGCGCTTTGTTCTGGTGGATCCGAAGAAAGCAGATGAAAAAGCGATTGAAGACCTTCCGAGCGTGAAGGGAACGTTCACTCAGGCCGGGCAGTATCAGGTCATCATCGGAAATGATGTATCTGTATTCTACAATGAATTTACTGCTTATGCGGGAATCGAGGGCGTGAGCAAGGACGCTGTGAAGGCGGCGGCTAAGACGAATCAGAATCCTCTTCAGAAGATCATGGGCACGCTGGGTGAGATTTTCGCCCCCCTGATCCCGGCCCTGATCTGCGGCGGTCTTGTACTTGGTTTCCGTAATGTAATCGGTGAGATTAATTTCTTTAACAACGGAACGCAGAGTCTTTCGGATATCTCCCAGTTCTGGGCAGGTACCTACAACTTCCTGTGGCTGATCGGTGAAGCAGTCTTCCATCTGCTGCCAGTCGGCATTGTGTGGTCGATCACAAAGAAGATGGGCACAACGCAGATCCTCGGTATTATCCTTGGTCTGACGCTGGTATCCTCACAGCTGCTCAACGGTTTCAGCGTATCTTCAACAGCTGCAGATGAGATTCCGGTATGGGATTTCGGGTTTGCGCAGGTTGAGATGATCGGTTATCAGGGCCAGGTGATCGCGGCAATGATGGCAGGTTTCGTTCTGGTATATCTGGAGAAGTTCTTTAAGAAGATATGTCCGGAAGTGATCAGTATGATTGTAGTGCCGTTCTGTTCTCTTGTTCCGGCAGTCATCATCGCGCATACGATCGTAGGACCGATCGGCTGGGCGATCGGCGATGCCATCGGAAATGTGGTATACGCAGGACTTACATCAAACGTCAGATTCCTGTTTGCGGCTGTATTCGGTCTCTTGTATGCACCGCTGGTTATGACCGGTCTGCATCATATGACAAACGCAATCGATTCACAGCTTCTTGCATCCCCGTCAAAGAGTACGATCCTGTGGCCGATGATCGCGCTGTCCAATATCGCACAGGGTTCCAGTGTACTGGCAATGTCGGTTCTTCAGAAGAAGAACGAGCGTGCTCAGCAGGTCAACGTACCGGCATGTATCTCCTGTTACCTGGGTGTAACGGAGCCGGCACTGTTTGGTGTCAACCTGAAATATGTGTTCCCGCTTATCTGCGGTATGATCGGTTCCTGCTGCGCGGCAATGATTTCTGTCGGGTTCGGCGTGGAAGCACTGAGCATCGGTGTCGGCGGACTTCCGGGAATCCTTTCCATTAAGCCGGAATACTACCTGATCTTCCTGCTGGCTATGATTGTAGCAGTGGTGATTCCATTTACACTGACATTCATTGTAGGAAGAATCAAACTTTCGAAAGAAGACCGCTTCGGCAAAGAGGCAGCTCCGGCAGAGATCTCTGCGGAGAATGCCGCAGCAGAGCAGACAGCTGATACAAAGAGTGCAGCAGCTGCAGATGTAAAAGAACTGAAATCCATCCTTGACGGCAAAGTAATGCCGATCGAGGAGGCTCCGGATGATGTGTTCTCTCAGAAGATCATGGGAGACGGGCTTGCAATCGAGCCGTCAAATACAGTTGTAACCGCACCGGCAGACTGTGACGTAAGTGTGGTGATGGCTGACACGGGCCATGCATGCGGACTGACCCTTCCGAACGGCGTAGAACTTCTGATCCATGTCGGAGTAGACACCGTGGATATGGGCGGAGAAGGATTCAAACTTCTGGTCAGCGAGGGAGACCATGTGAAGGCAGGACAGCCGCTGATCGAGTTCGATCCGGCGAAGATCAAGGCAGCAGGCCATCCGTGCACAACGATGCTGATCGTAACAGCAGAAGGTGATGCGGCGAATCTGAAGATGCATTCGGGAATGGAAGCAAAAGCAGGCGAGACGACAGTGATCTCTTGGGACTAATCGATCAAGCAGATAATCATGCGCCGCTGCGACGGACGTTCGTACCGGCCGCCGCGGCGGCGCTGAGTTTATCAGCAGAAGCCGGGCAGTGTAAGCCTGGAAATTAAGTAAGGAAAGGGCAGGTTTTGAAGTTATGAAGAAAGATTTCAGAAAGAGTACAGTTTACCAGATTTATCCGAAGTCATTCTGTGATACGAACAAAGACGGACTCGGCGATCTCCGGGGTGTGATTGAGAAACTGGATTACATCAAAGAACTCGGCGTGGATTATATCTGGCTTACCCCCTTCTTTGTATCGCCTCAGAATGATAATGGATATGATGTAGCGGATTATTACAACATTGATCCCCGCTACGGGACTATGGCAGATGTGGAAGAACTGATCGCGGAAGCAGACAAGCGCGGGATCGGGCTGATGTTTGATATGGTGTTCAACCATGTGTCTACAGAACATGAATGGTTTAAAAAAGCGATGGAAGGCGACCCGTATTATAAGGATTTCTTCTTCTTCCGCAAGGGCAGCGGAGACGGAGTTCCGCCGACAAACTGGGAGAGCAAGTTCGGCGGAAATGCATGGCAGTATGTGGAGAAGTTTGATGAGTATTATCTGCATCTGTTCCATGTGACGCAGGCGGATCTGAACTGGGACAATGAGAACGTGAGAAAAGAAGTTCAGAAGATCGTACGGTTCTGGATGGACAAGGGCGTGAAAGGATTCCGCTTTGATGTGGTCAACCTGATCAGCAAGGCCTGCTTTGAGAACGATGAGAGCGGGGACGGAAGAAAGTATTATACAGATGGCCCCAATATTCATAAGTATCTCAAAGAGCTGCACGATATGACATTCGGTACAGACGCTGAGATCATTACCGTAGGTGAGATGTCCAGTACATCGATTGAGAACTGCTACCAGTATGCCGGTGCAGAAACAGGCGAACTGTCGATGGTATTCAGTTTCCATCATCTGAAAGTGGACTTTATGGGCAATGAGAAATGGGTTCTTGTGCCGGCAGATTTCCAGAAGCTGAAGGACATCATCTTCGAGTGGCAGACCAAGATGGCACAGCACAATGCATGGAATGCTGTTTTCTGGTGCAACCATGACCAGCCGCGTGTAGTCTCCCGATTCGGAGATGAGGGGAAATACTGGAAAGAATCTGCGAAGATGCTGGGAACTATCGTGCACTGCCTGCGCGGTACTCCCTATGTATACCAGGGCGAAGAAATCGGAATGACCAATACGGATTTTACTGATATTTCCCAGTTTAAGGATGTAGAGAGCCTCAACCATTATGAGATCCTTCAGAATAAAGGACTGTCCGCGTCAGACGCCCTTCGCATTATCCAGATCCATTCCAGAGATAATGGACGTACACCGATGCAGTGGGATGACACGAAGTATGCAGGCTTCGCGGCAGAAGAAAGCAGTGAGCCGTGGATCGCAGTAAACGGAAACCATACGAAGATCAATGCGGCTGATCAGCTCAAAGATGATGATTCCGTATTCCACTATTATCAGAAACTGATTGCCCTCCGGAAAGAACTGGATGTGATCGCATACGGAGACATCGAGCCTCTGGCAGTGAAAGATCCTTCTGTGTTCGCTTACCGCAGGACCTATGAGGGACATGAGCTCATCGCAGCAGCGAATTTCTATGGAAGAGATTATACCTGGAAGGGCGCGCCGCAGCTGGAAGGATTCCAGAGAGTGCTTGGAAACTATGAAGACTGCCCGGCAGCAGAAGAGGGCAGCCTGAAGCTGAGACCTTATGAGGCCGCTGTGTGGTATAAATAAGCACGAAGTGCGGTTTCCCGAATGGCGCGGGCTGAACGGTGACAGATGGTTCGGCCCGCTGTCCGCGGGAATAAAACAGCACCGCAGGGGAGATGGGAGATCCCATTTCCTCTGCGGTGCATTCTCATATCAGCCGGAAAATCTGATTATTCCTCTGCTTTTTCGGCAACATCCGCTGCCTCTGCCGCCGCAGCTGCCCGAACTTCTGTGACAGTGACGACAGTGGTCTCCGGGTCCGTAGAAAGATCCACGTCCTTATCCCGGGCGATGGCAAGATCCTTCACACGGACGGTATCTCCGACCTTCAGATCTTTGATGTCCAGTTCAATCTTTTCTACCAGAGCAGCCGGAAGCGCCCGGAACTCTACTTCGTGAAGCATCTGCTGCGGTACGCCTGCAGCAAGTTTATCCGCATTGATCAGGTGGATCTCTGCAGACGAGTGAACTTTCTCTGTGCTTACCAGAGCCTGGAAGTCAATCTCATCTACCCAGCCTTTCATCGCGTTGTAATCAACCTCTTTGATCAAGGCGTCATAGCTCTGTCCTTCAAGGTCGAGCCGGACTCTTCCGCCCTTGCCCTCTTCTTTGAGCAGACGCTCCACCGCTCCCTTTTCCATTTTAAGCGGTATGGATTCTGCCATCTCCCGTCCGAACAGATTCCCTGTGACGAAGCCCTCTCTTCTAAGTTTCTTGGCTTTGATTGTCATGTCTCTCTTTTCAGCTTTTAAAGTATTCATTTATCTTTTCCTCCAATCACTGAATCACGCTTAGCAGCCTTCCACTTTGTTTGGTATGTTAAGTGTATTTCCTTGTTACACTTATACTATAGCACCGTTGTCAAGGGGCAGAAGAGGTCTTTTTTGCTCTTTTTTTGCGGCTGTTTTCCGAATGGCGTTCTATTGTGAAATATGATATAATAGCGTCGGTGTACAAGCGGCAATACGGTTATTGAATGAGAGATGATCGTCAGAACGAAATCAGTATGGAGGATATATAGAATATGAAATTAATGATTGCATCAGATATCCACGGATCTGCCCTGTACTGCGGGCAGATGCTCCGTGCGTATGAGAGAGAGGGAGCGGACCGGCTGCTCTTGCTGGGGGACATTTTGTATCACGGACCGCGCAATGATCTGCCGGAGGGATATGCTCCGAAGGAAGTGATCCGGATGCTCAATCCCATGAAAGATTCTCTGCTCTGTGTACGGGGAAACTGTGACACGGAGGTGGATCAGATGGTGCTGGAATTCCCTATAATGGCGGAATATTGTTTCCTGGAGCTGTCCGGGGTGACGATATTTGCGACCCACGGGCATGTCTGGCATCCCCATCATCTGCCGCCGCTCAGGAGCGGGGATATCCTGATGAACGGCCATACCCATATCCCGGCGTGCGAGGAGATCCTGGACATGAACGGGGGCACATACCGTTATCTGAATCCGGGTTCTGTCTCCATTCCGAAAGAAGGTTCAGTGCATAGCTATATGATCTGTGAAAACGGGACTTTTGTGTGGAAGAATCTGGAAGGGGAGGAATACATGACATGGAAGACAGATATGCACTTCTGATTGATGCGGATAATGTGTCCGCGAAATATATACAGCCGGTCCTGGACGAGCTGTCGAAGTACGGAAAGGTGACTTACAAAAGGATCTATGGGGACTGGACCCGCACGAATAATGCGAGCTGGAAGGAGGAACTGCTGCAGAATTCGATTACTCCGATCCAGCAGTTCAGCTATACCTATGGGAAGAATGCCACGGATTCGGCTATGATCATTGATGCCATGGATATGCTGTATACGAGTGAGCTGGAAGGCTTCTGTCTGGTATCCAGTGACAGCGATTTCACCAGGCTGGCCAGCCGTCTGCGGGAAAGCGGAAAGATGGTGATCGGCATGGGAGAGGATAAGACGCCGTCCCCCTTCCGCAAAGCCTGTGATATTTTCACAGAGCTGGAACTTCTGCTGGAAGATAATACGATGGACAAGGATGAACGGGAAGAAAAGACCTCTGCGCACCATGTGCATACGAAAGGACAGAAGAAGCAGACGCCTGTGTCGAAAGAGCAGATCGAGGAAGCTGTGGTCAGGATTATTACCGAGAATCAGAATGACGACAGAGAGACAGGTCTGGGAGAGGTGGGAAGCCGTCTGGTTAAGCTGTATCCTGATTTTGATGTGCGCCGCTATGGATACAGTCTGTTGTCCAAGTTCCTGGAAACGCTTCCCAAGCTGAAGCTGACGCAGGAGGGAACCCAGGTTACGGTGTCTCTTTATGAAGACAAGAGCCGGAAAGAGCGCATCGAAGAGTATATCCTGCAGCAGATCCAAAGCAGCGGCAGATATGGAATCACGCTGAGTTCTCTCGGGAACCGGATCCGCATGAGATTTGGAGATTTTAAGGTGAGGGATTATGGATTCTCTCAATTTAAGCAGTATATAGAAAGCTTTTCGGATGTGGAGCTGGTGGACGACGGCGAGCGGACACGGGCAGTATATGCCGGGAAAGAATAGAGAAACTGCGCTGTTTCGATGCATAATAGAACGATGAATACAAGAAAAATCCACTGTACTTATTTCCTTCCTGTACAGTGGATTTTCAGCTTATTCCATCCATTGGTTTTACCTCCTATTTAATTGATATCTATCTGAAACTATTTTTTCAAATAGTGTTTTTTTGATTTTTTAAACTTAATATCCCATTGGACTCTCCCTCTTTTCTTTTTAAATTATTCGATTTAATATTAAGTTTTTGGTGGTCCGTCCTCCTTTTCTTTTGATGTCATTATAATACCCCATTCCAATGAAAATGTCAATATGAAATCTGATAAAAAATGCAAAAAATGTAAAAAAAACAGAAAATAAAATAATTAATAAAAAATAATAAAAATATAACAAATATAAAAATGAAAAATCAGTTATTGATGGGTGAACCGATGCCTTACTGGCGAAGATTTTATGGAAAAAGATATGCAAAGCAACTGGATCATTGTATAATCTGGGATACATGGTGCCGATTGTTCTGTGGAAATCGGGGCCTGCGGAGATCAGATAATACAGAAATAAGGATAGAAAGAAGAGGAGAATCCAGATGGAGAATCAAAAGTTATACGACCGAGGCGTGACAGGAAACGGCCCGGCAGAAGAAGATAGGAACAACCGGTTTGAGTTCAGGAATATTCTTCCGGAGGAGGCCGGACAGGCGGCGGAGATCGAGCGGATCTGCTTCCCGCCTAACGAGGCATGTTCAGAGGCAATGATGCGGCAGCGGGTGGCAGCAGTGCCGGATTTATTTCTGGTTGCAGTGGACCGGGAGAGCGGGCGGCTTGTGGGATTTCTGAACGGTCTGGCTACAGATGAAGAGACATTTCAGGATGTGTTTTTTACTGATGCAGGCCAGCACCGGCCGCAGGGGCGCAATATTATGCTGCTGGGGCTGGACGTGCTTCCGGAGTATCGGCGGCAGGGGCTGGCCAGGGAGCTTGTGTCCAGGTATCTGAGCCGGGAACGCAGCCGGGGCAGGAAGCGCGTCATTCTGACCTGCCTGGAAGAGAAGGTCAGGATGTATGAGAAAATGGGGTTCCAGAATCATGGGATTTCCCAATCAAGCTGGGGCGGAGAAGCCTGGTACGAGATGAGCTGTCTGCTGAACGAATAGAGCTCAGGAAGTGTATTCCTGAAGCAGCAGCTCCAGTCTGTTGATCGTCTCCTCCGGGGAATAGAAAAGGGACTCCTCCATCGTGTCGAAAAAGTCCAGGAATGTCTGAAGCAGCCCGGCTTCTTCGATGTTAAGATAGATCGGGGTTCCGGAGTTCAGCGGAGTGAACAGCAGATAGCCTGCATTAGGAGTAATGTAGATGTTGGCACCGTTGCGCACAGAACCGATGCTCTGTTTCAGCATCCGCATCTGATACAGTCCGTTGCGGAGTTCGCCCACCAGGAGACGGATCAGATGGATCCGGTCTTCTTTCTCAAAGGGCGTATAGACATAGGAAGGGTATTCTTCCAGATGGCCGGTTTGGAGGAATTCCTGTATGCCTTCTTCGGAGAAGATGAGAACATGATTTCTCTGTACATGCCGGGCATAAGTACCCCGGATATGAGCCTCAAAGTGCTTGATAAAGATTTCCCGGGAAGGAAGCTGCGGGTTTATATATTTATCCAGATAATGTGCGGGCAGCAGGGCAGTCATGCAGGGGGTCATCTGAAAGGTGAACTCAATGGCAGAATCCGCATCCAGAATCTGCTGGACATATTTCAGCTGATCGTAAATATTGTCGATCTTTGTCAGCAGCGGACGGGACAGTGCGGCAGCATGGCCGAAAATTCTGCTGAGCATGGCAAGGAGATCCTGCTGCCTGGTGAGAAAGCCTGCCTGGAGTGTTCCGGACAGTACGACGGCATACTCATCTGTCAGGATCAGATAGGGAAACAGCGGGAACGTTTCCAGCTGAGAACTGACATTTTCATAGTAGTAGCGAGGCTGATACTGATAACCACATGCGCAGAGCGGCAGAATATTCATCAGGCAGTGGAGATTATAGTTCTTCTTAGCCGCAGTAACCTGTTCGGTATTATTCAGGCAGATCATGTGGCTGATGACAAGATTGCTGCCGCCGGGGGACGCGGAAGTCAGCAGATGGATCAGGAACTGGTAATCCGGGCGCACCAGCATACGGATCCGGCCCTGGCCTTTCTGAATCTGACTGGTAACTGCTGTGAATACGGCATGATTTACTTCGGTTTCATTGTTCAGAGCGACCAGGGTATTTGAGTATTCCGACATGGTCATGAAAGACGGGGACAGACTGCCGATGTTTGCAATCTCCTGGAAATTGTTCAGAAAGTCGAACATATCCCGTCTCCGATAGTAATTTTCATATCCGACCTGGGTAATCTGGTAGGCTGTCCTCAGCTCTTTATATTCTCCCGGGGTTAGTTTCAGAAATGCAGATATTTTATCAATGGTATCTATGGACGCAGGCGTACGTTTCCCGCGGATGATTTTATACATCATGGAAGGGTCAATGCCGCAGTATTCGGCCAGGGAATACGTGCGGATATTTTTTCTGTGTATGTATTCAGCCAGAAGCTGAGAAAATAGAGACATTCATTTCTCCTCCTGATCGCAAAATTCGAATAGGTTCAGTATATCATCCAAGTGCCGGAGCCGCCAGAATTTTGCAAAAAAATCTCTGTCCACAAAGTGTACCACATAACGTGCATTTCGATTTTCTGCAGTCCGACGCGCGTCTAAAAGAGAATCTCTGACTGCCGCCGGACCTCGTCGATGACCCGGAGGGTATCCAGCGAATACTGCAGATACTTGTGATCCGTCTGTTTCTGATCAATCAGTCTCAGGAATTCCATGATTTCATAGATCATATTATTCTGCGCCGGGTGTAGAGGCAGCTCTTCGGTGGCGCTGTGGGGCGTGCGGTGTGCGCCTTCTCTGAGATACAGCTGTACATGTCTGGGACGGCTGACAGAATCAAGCGTAATGGTTCCGTCTTCACCCTGGATGACGCTGGGATTCACAGAGGCCGTGATTTTAGAATATACGGCTTCTGCGGCCATGCCGTCATATTCCATGAGGACAGTTCCGCTGCCTTCGAATCCGTTTTCCAGCTTGGTGGAAAGACAGCGGATCCCGCGGGGCATGCCGAAGAGGCGGATCAGGGAATGGATACAATAGACGCCGATATCCATAACAGCGGCGTTGCCCAGGCGGGGATTGAAGGCGTTCTGGATGACGCCTTCCCGGAAGCTGTCGTAGCGGCTGGAATACTGGCAGTATTCAAAACAGGCACGGCGCACTTTGCCGATCCGTGGCAGCGCAGCCGTGATCAAGTCATACGCCGGATCAAAATCCGGGCGCATGGCTTCCAGAAGGATGACCTTGTTCTCCCGCGCACAGTGGATCATGGCATCAGCTTCCTGGGCGTTGACGGCCATGATTTTCTCAAAGAGGACGTGGATCTTCCGGCGGAGTGCCTGAAGAGTCTGGCAGCAGTGCACAGCGTTGGGGGAGGCCACATAGACTGCGTCCGGCCCGGAGTCCAGAAAGTCTTCATAGTCTGTATAAACTTGGGGGATTTTATGCCGGGAAGCAAAGGCGGCCCCGGTCTCCTGTCTGCGGGAGTAGACCGCGCAGGGCTCTGCGTCTGGGATCTGAGCGAGTGCGCCGCAGAACTCGTCACTGATGAAATTAGTTCCGATGATTCCGAATTTCACTGTCATGGAATGTCGTCCTCTCTTATTGTTTTCGTATATGAATGCGTATATGAATGGTGCCAGGCTGTACTGCTGCGGTACCTCTTCGCCCGGGTCAGCAGAAGAATTCTTCTGACGCGCGGATGAGGAAGTCCGTATCTTTTATGCCTGCCGTCTCATAAGGAGAGTGCATAGCCAGCTGAGGCAGGCCGATATCCGCGGTGATTACAGCCACGCGGGTGCTGGAAATGTTGCCCAGAGTGGAGCCGCCGGCCAGATCAGACCGGTTGACGAAGGTCTGGACAGGCACATCCGCTCTGGCGCAGATCTCACGGAACATGGCGGCAGAAATTCCGTCTGTACAGTATTTCTGATTCGCGTTGAACTTAAGGACAATGCCTCCGTTCAGGCAGGGGCGGTTGGAGGGATCTGTCTTGTCCGGACAGTTAGGATGGACAGCGTGGGCGTTGTCGGCAGAGAGCATGAAGCTTTCGTCCAGATGGATCAGATAATCCTCCTTAGAGCAGCCGAAACTTTCGTGGATTCTCGTCAGGGTGTCATAGAGGAAGGTGGATGCGGCACCCTGCCGGGTTCCGCTGCCAACTTCTTCGTTATCCAGGATACACCAGACGGCCATGTGGCTTTCTTTGGCTCCCCGCAGAAAACCTTGCAGAGAGGCGAAAGCACACTGAAGGTCATCCAGCCGTCCGCAGGAGATGAACTCCTGCGCCGCGCCCCAGATACTTGCCTTCTGGCGGTTATAGAGAAACAGGTCGTGGCCCAGGATCTCCTGCTCGGAGACACCGGCCGCGTCCGCGATCGTCTTCAGGAAAGTGCCTTTTGCCGTAATATCTCCGTACAGCGGCAGAAGGTCCTTCTGTATATTGTATTTAAGACCGTCATTGGCCCCGCGGTTCATGTGGATCGCCAGATTCGGGATCAAGAGCAGATCACGGTCAATATTCACCAGCTTCGGCACAAAAGCACCCGAGAGAGGATCCTTGACAATGATGCGGCCGGCCACAGAAAGCGGACGGTCAAACCAGGGGGCACACAGCATCCCGCCGTAACCTTCCACGTTCAGTCTGATGTAATGGCCGTCAGAATCCAGCTCGGGATTCTCCTTAATCTTAAAAGAAGGAGAATCACTGTGGCTGGCCAGAATACGCATACCGGTCAGACCGGTTTCAGGAATCGTGAAGGCAATCAGAGAAGAACCATTGCGGGTTACAAAATAATTGCCGCCCTTAAGAAGCTGCCATTTTTGATTTTCATGTAATTGAATAAAATGATTGCTCAAAAGAAAAGATTGTATATTGTTAACAGCATGAAAAGAAGTAGGACTCTGCTCGATAAAAAGCGCGAGTTCAGAAGCAGTTGAGTGGGACATAGCGAATAAATACTCCTTTGTCTGAAAATTTCTGTCAAAGGGGACAGGCACTTTTGCAAAAGTGCCTGTCCCCTTTGGGGGATAATTTCAGAATATTCTTGGTTTTGTTTCTTGTCAAGATACTACTTTTATCAAGGGAGGTTTCTGCCAGCATATATCCTGGATTTTAAGGTGAATTTATGCTAAATTGGCATTAATAGGCCGGAAAGGAGTGGATTCTGCTGTGAGGATATTGATTGCGGAGGATGAGCGGGATTTGAATCGGATGATTACGGATAGGCTGAAGCAGGAGCATTATAGTGTGGACTCGTGTTTCGACGGTCAGGAGGCGCTGGAGTTTCTGGAATGTGCGGAGTATGATGCGGCTGTGCTGGATATCATGATGCCGGTTATGGATGGACTTCGTGTTTTGAGACGGATGCGGGAGCGGAATGATCCCACACCGGTACTGCTTCTGACGGCGAAGGATAGTATTGAAGATCGGGTTCAGGGCTTGGACGCGGGGGCGAATGATTATCTGATCAAGCCGTTTGCTTTTGAGGAGCTGCTGGCTCGCATCCGTGTGCTTTTGAGGAAGCCTGCAGATACGCCGAAGTCTTGCTATTCGGTCGGTGATCTGGAAGTTCATATAGATACGCGCAGGGTATTCCGCGGCGGCAGAGAGATTCTGCTTTCGGGAAAGGAGTTTGCCCTGCTTAGATATATGGTGCAGAATGCAGGAATTGTGCTGTCCAGGGACCGGTTGGAGCAGCATCTTTGGAATTTCGATTATGCGGGCGGCTCTAATGTGATTGATGTCTACATTCGATATCTCAGGAGAAAAATAGACGATGGACATACAAAGAAACTGATCCATACAGTTCGCGGGGCCGGTTATGTGCTGAAAGAAGATGTGTGACAAAGAAGTGTGAGATGCGATGAGACGAATGACACTGAAATTAAAACTGACATTACTTTATACGTTTTTTATGGTGCTCCTGACCTGTGCGGCTCTGGCGATCCTGTTTTCGTTGAGCAGCCGTGAGATTCTTGCGTCTGTTCAGGCGAAACTGGAGCACCGGGTACAGGAAAGTCTGGATGATCTCCGGCTGCAGGATGGAGAATTGCGTCTGGATCTGGATTTTTATTCCGTAACGCAGGATGTCTACCTGTCTGTGTATGATGAATCCCAGTATTTTCTGTATGGAAAGGTACCTTACGGATTTGACCTGCAGCCGGAGATTTCGGATGGACAGCTGCAGAGGATAAAGGACCGCGGCAGAGAATGGTATGTATATGATATTTCGTTCCGGCTCTCTTCGGACAGGACGGTGTATGTCCGCGGGGTGACCTCGGTTACGGATGCTGAGGAGAGTTTTCGTGTTACGCTGCGGTTCGCGCTGATTCTGCTTCCGATGATGGTGCTTGCAACAGCGCTGATCGGGTACCGGTTCACGAGAAGAACATTGCTTCCCGTGAAAAAGATTACCTGGACGGTACAGAAAATTCGTGCGGATGCGGATCTGTCCCGCCGGATTGGACTGACAGCTCCCAGGCGGAGGACGGGCAAGGGGGCGCTGATGGACACGGAGAAGAAGGATGAGAAAATGGCCGAAAGCCGGGATGAGATTTACGCTCTTGCTGAGACATTTGACGACATGCTGTCAGAGCTGGAGGAAGTATTCAACAGAGAGAAACAGTTTACTTCCGATGTTTCTCATGAACTGCGGACACCGGTGAGCGTCATTTTGGCACAGTGTGATATGCTGTTGGATGATGAGAGTCTGTCAGAACAGCAGAAAGAAGGGGTATGCCTGATCAGAAAGAAGGCAGGCGGTATGGCAGATATGATTTCCCAGCTCTTGTTCTTATCCCGGGCAGACCAGGGAAGACAGGCGGCAGTTATGGAACGGCTAAACTTAAGTGAATTGACGGAAATGGTGGTTGAGGAGCAGCAGATCTTATCGGAAGCGGAGGGAAGGGGCATACGTGTGACCTCGCAGATTCAGCCGGAAGTCCTTGCGTGGGCGGACGAGACATTTTATATTCGGATACTGGTGAATCTGATTTCCAATGCCAGACGGTTCAGTTATGAAAATGGGGAAGTAACGGTGACCCTTGTCTCTGACGGCATTCAAGTCAAAGGAACGGTTGTAGATCATGGGACTGGAATTCCGCCGGAGGCCCTTCCGCATATCTGGGAACGGTTTTATTGCGCAGATCCGTCCAGAAGCGGAGAGAACCATTCGGGTCTGGGATTGTCTATGGTGAAGTGGATGGTACAGGCGCATGGAGGAAGTGTTTCGGCAGAAAGCCGGGAAGGCGAAGGGAGCCGGTTCACGTTCTGTTTCCCGATCGACCAGAAACCGCAGGAAGTCTGAATTTTTAATGATCCTTTAATCTTCATCGTGTATATTAAAGTCACAGAAAACAACATAATAGATAGAAAGCAGAGAAGAGAGGAGAATCACCATGAGAAAAACAGCAAGAACAGCAGTTTTGATCGTGTCTGCGCTGATCATGACAGCAGGAATGGCGGGCTGCGGAGCAGGAGAAAAAGATATTGGACGGGATGCGGCGCTGGAGGCGGCCTTGAATGATGCCGGAGTGAATGAATCAGATACAACAAGACTGAAGGTATCTGAGGACAGAGACGATGGAAGAACTGTCTATGAGATTCGTTTTGACGCAGACGGAAAAGAGTATGAATATGAAATCCAGGCGTCAGACGGAAAGATCTTAAGTTCGGAAATCGAAACGCTGACAGAGGGCGCGCAGGAAAATGAGGCTCAGAATCATACTGCAGATGCACAGACAGAGAGCGGTGAGGCGCAGGCACAACAGAACAATACAGCATCCAGCAATACAGATACCGCAGGGGGCAGCCGTACGAATCCGGATGTGGCAGTCAGCCTGGAAGATGCGAAAGCGATTGCACTGGAACGGGTGCCTGGAGCAGAGGACAAAGATCTGAAGATTGAGCTGGATTATGACGACGGAGTCTATAAGTACGAGGGCGATATTATCTACGGGCAGAAGGAGTATGATTTTGAAATTGATGCCAACAGCGGCACGATTCTGGAGTGGAGCGAAGAAAGATATTAAATGATAATGGAAAAGGAACGCGGGAAATTGTTCTCAGCGTTCCTTTTCCATTACGGCCAGAAATGTGCTCCGGCTGAGTCAGAGCTGTTCAGAATATTTTTGGATGAGCTGTTCGATTCTGAAGATCGTCTCCATATGAGGATAAAACATACTGTCATCCATATGTTCAAAGAAATCCAGGAAAGCGGAAAGCAGTCCGGATTCCCGAATATCCAGCCAGACCGGTACATCGAAAGATACCGGAGTAAAGAACAGATAACCGCTGTGACTGCAGACATGGATGTTGGCCCCGTTTTTGACCGATCCGATGCTCTGGCGCAGCATACGGATCCGCTGGGGGAGGTCGCGGTACTTATTGACAAACCGTTCCAGCAGCCGCAGCCGGTCTCTGAGGGAGAACGGAGAATAAATATAGGACGGATATTCTTCCAGGAGCCCGGTATCCAGAAAATGCTGAATCCCTTCTTCAGAGAAGATGATGACGACAGGGCTCTGGCTGAAATATTTATTCAGGCCGCGGATATGTTCTGTAAGGTTCTGAATCTGAGACTGTCTGGACGGGAGGCCGGGATTTATATATTTCTCCAGGAGTTCTCCGGTCAGCAGATCTGTCATACAGGGCGTCATCTGCAGAATATATTCGGCAGAACAGTCGGCGGTAAAGGAATCCTGTATATAGGTGATCTGTTCGGGGATGTTGTCAATTTTTTTCAACAGTACCCGTGACTGCGCCTTGTATTGACTGAAAAGGCTGCGGAGCAAGGAGAGAAAATCCGGCTGCTGGGAGAAAATCCCGGATTCCAGTGTATCCGAGAGCAGAACCGTACCGCTGTCGGTCAGGATCATATACGGAAACAGCCGCAGCCCGTCCTCAGAAAGGATATTATCATAGTAATAATAAGGCAGATAGGAGCAGCCGCATGTACACAGGGGGAGAATATCCATCAGGCGGTGGAGATTATAATTCTTCTTATGATTGATCTGCTCCGAATTATTAAGCTGGATGATGTGATTGATCTTCACGCTTTTACTGTGATGTGCCATGGAGATCAGAAGGTGTGTGAGGAAGGGATAATCTGTCCGAAGCAGCAGGTTAATCTCCCCGTCCCCTGCCTGGAGCTGTCTGGCGATAATGCTTAGAACAGCCTGGTTCACCTGTGTCGGATTATCCAGCGCCACGAGATCTGTTTCAAACAGAGGAAGTTCTGCGCGGGAATGATCAAGATGATTCGTGTTGGCAATATTTTTAAAATTATTAAGAAAGTTAAAAATATCTCTTCTTCGGTAAAAATTGTCGTATCCCTGGGCTTCCACTGCGTATGCTGTGGAAAGTTCCTGGAATTCTCCGGGGGTCAGGCGAAGATATTCTGCGATCTTATCAACAACCAGAGCGGAAGCAGGCAGCCGTTTCCCATGTATGATCTTGTACATCAGGGAACGGTCGACCCCACAGTATTCGGAGAGAGAATAGATACGGATATTTTTCTGATGTATATATTCCGTAAGCAGCTGAGAAAAATCTGACATACATAAGCCTCCTCTACTTCTCGATAAAAGTAAAAACTAGTATAACATTTAAGGTGTGTGAAAACTATGCTTTTGGAGGAAGAAAAGCTGTCCACAATGTTGTCCACACATTGAACGACAGATTTAAAATGCGTAAAATATACACGGCGGTACTCAAAAGCGACGGATAGAATTGGGCGATTTGGCGGGTACACCGGCGCTAAGATTTCTTTTTGTTCATGGACAGCACCTGGAAGAAGGAATCTGGAATCCGGCACGCGAGGTTCAGAGAGGGAGAGTTTTGAGATAGAAACGGCGTAGAAACGGATACCCTTTCATCCATGGAGCATGGCATTATGATCAGGCTGATAAGCGGCAGGGAGGAGTTCCGGAGATTGTAAGTACCGCTCAGAAATCTTCAGGACATCTGCCGGACATACAGATGCTGTTAGGAGAACGATTTTGAGGCATCTGAAACTCTGTTATTTTTTGATCGTATGCTTTAGGGGCGGGAGATAGGAAAAGTACGGACGATTCACAGAAACGGCCTGAGGAGAAATCCGGTATGGAGAATTATGCCGTGCTCCTGACTGGCGAGAAGCAGCGGAAAAAGCGGCTGAAATTTTCATTGACGTATCAGAATAAGTTTGGTATAATTCAGAAGATGTCTGAATAGAATAGTGATACATGGTATCTGTCAGCGGCAGTGGTCATGGTTTCACAGGCAAGGCGCAGTAGCCAAGTGGTAAGGCGTGGGTCTGCAACACCCTGATTCACCGGTTCAAATCCGGTCTGCGCCTCTCAAAAAGCCCGAAAAACTAGGTTTTTCGGGTATTTTTTTACCCTGAAATTTTTTCATGGATATGATGGCGCCTACCCTAAATATTTTTTCGGGTCATGCTTCTGCCTTTTCTGTTCCAAATAATAGTTCTAAAATAATAAACAGCCAGAAACCGCATAAAATCGCGTAAAACCGGTTCATAAGGTGGTTCATAAGGTGGCGGATTTAAGCCGCCTGATCCAGAGAATCTATGAGTTCTACTTTCTTTTCGCTGTCAGTATGGAAATAGGTATTGATTACAACCTCGTAGCTGTCTCCTAAAAGTTCAGCAGCTTCTTTTAAATCTCCCATGCTCTGTGTATTGCGAATAAGATTTGTTGCAAATGTATGCCGTAATGCGTGCAGATTATAAAGCGGCAGACCTTTTTTTCGGTATCGGGCCGTCCATCCTCCTCTCTTGTTTTGGGTTTACCTATCCCTAACATGAGAGAGATGGCTTTTGGGAGATACCGGGGTGATCAATATTATTGGTGATCCCGGCGGCGAGGCTTTGTATAATAAGGCCGTATGGGGATTAAGCGACAAGCCCGGCATAGAGGTACGTCCGTTAAACCGCGATGCAGACAAAGCCTATAAATCAGCATGGCGCGGGACGGACGCTATACCGTCATGGTCCTGGCGCGGCTGTGAGGGCAGAAAGGCTTTGATAGAGGTTTATTCCAGTGATGCGGAAGTGGAGCTGTTTTTGAATGGCATATCCATAGGAAGAAACAGTACGGAAGAATACAAAAGCTGCTTTGAGACTACATATCAGGCAGGCACATTAGAAGCTGTCGCCTATGACATTCAGGGGAATGAAACGGGCAGGAGTTCTCTTACTTCGGCAAAGGGAGACCTTAGAATATCTGTTTGCCCCGAAACTAAGGCATACGCAGGGAAACTGCTTTATGTAAACATAGACATTTGCGGCGAAGACGGAATCGTAGAATCCAATGCTGACGCCGAGTTGACAGTTTCTGTTGCGGGCGGCGAACTGCTTGGTTATGGCAGCGCCAATTCAAGGACTGAAGAAAGCTATCTTCGAGGAAAATTCACCACATATCGAGGGAGATCTCAAGCCATCATCCGTGTGGGTGGTGGGGAAAAATTAGAAATATTCGTTCAAGGGGGAGGTATGAGGTCTTCAAGCGGCATTAAAATCAGCAGCGAAGATGCAGGCTGGCGGTGAGCACATGGCGGATTGTGAAGATAAGTTTCATGTAAATTATAAAGTAAACTTTGAAGAGAGACTTTAAGTAGATTTAAGACCTCCTAGGGGATTCCTCTCAATAGCATTAAGGTAAGAATTTTTTGAAAAAACTACGAAGGAATCTACGATTCGTGCATATGCCGGACTGAGAGTGACTGCGAGATAGCGGATCACTGCCACTGTGGAGGCTTAAAGGCTTCCAGTGTCGGATGCTGTCAGTGATGCCGTTCCGATGACTTTCTGCTGTCAAATTAGTCTAACACATTTACGGCTCGCATACCATGGAATATGCAGTAGTATGAGCTCATGGTTGCGTCCTGCGGAGCCTTTCTGATAGGGAGCGGGTCGCAGTAAAACATACGTGTCCGTGGATTTTTCTGCGGTCCAGCTCGATGGCTGCTGGATTTGAGAATTTCGTTTTCACAAAGTGGATGGTAAGCAGTACCTTGCCGCCCTTTTTCCCTTCTACAGAATCAATCTGTGTGACAGGCAGATGGCGATGCTCCTGCATAAAAAGGAGGAAGTCTTCATAAGTCCTCCCGATTCTGCGTTTTTTAAAGGGTACACTTTTTCAAGTCAGGACAGCCGTTGCAGACGTAAGGCGGTCGGGAAAGCCGGGGGCATTTCTCCGCCACAAAATCCGGGCAGACAGAAGTACATTTTTTGCAAGACCAGCAATACCGTCTGCTGTTGCGGAACTGCACAATCTCCGCCGGTCACAGTGATAGCGTAAAGAGCAGTTGTTTTGCAATAAAGAGATGTATAAATTTATACCGGAGTAACTTCCGCCTATGACTTATTTCCAAGTAACTTCTACTTTGGAAAGACTAAGGATGGAATTTAGTTTGGAAAATAACTATGGAATCTCATGCATAACAAAATTCAAATAACCAATAGGAATCCTCCTCTTTTTCTGATATAATATTCGGATAATACTGCTAAAAGGATGGATCGGAAATGCAGCTCTATGAAAAAATATACTATGATATTTATAACAAAATCGTATCCGGTGAATACAAAGAAGGAGATCTGTGTCCCAGTGAGAAAGAGCTGGCAGAACAATATCAGGTCAGCAAAGCGCCGATCCGTCAGGCAATGAATAAACTGGAGACCATTGGCATGATCGAAAGAAAACGCGGGAAAGGCACCTATGTACGCAGGCTGGAACCCTCAAACTATAAAATGCAGCTCTGCGGGCTGACCGCGAATTTTTATGAAGCTGTGCCCGGCATGAAATATACTACACAGACATTAGACATCACTCCTACGCCGCAGGAAATTGCCGCCAGGGTGGCAGACGAGCTGCCGCCGCGCTGCATACATATCGAAAGGACCGGGTACCTGAATGGAAAGCCACAGCAGATATCCCGGCATTATCTGTTCGATATTACCTACTGGGATCGGATGGAAACCAATATACAGACGTGGAGATACTTTCTGGAGCGCAATCTGGATATTGTATTCAGCCACACAACGGATCAGCTTTCTGCTGTCAATGTAAAAGGAGAGATGGCTCATTTTTTCCACCCCGGGTCCGAAAGCGAAACTGTTCTTCTTGTAGAACGCTTTTCCAGAGAGCGCACCGGGACTCTTATTGAATACTCGGCATTTTATATGAATACAGACAACTGGAAATATACCGTTGAATTCGGAGGTTAAAACAACAGCGCAGGGATTTTCCCTGCGCCGTTGTTTTGGAAGGATTCTTATGGAGCAGCTTTTCAACTATATCTCCGGGCGGGATCCGAAATCATCTCCATATCTCTTTCTGCACAGAAAGTAAAAGAAGATGCCAAGCAGAATCCAGCCCCCGGCAATCATCCATTCCTGAGGTTTGAGCGTATTCCCCGAACCGGGGATTATGTACATGGCAGTCATAAATGCAGACATGCATACTGCCAGCAGACCAACTATTTTATAATGCTTCACTTTATATGGCCGGGGAAGATCCGGCTCTTTTTTACGCAGGATCAAAAAAGAAACTGACACGATGCAATATGCGATGCAGCATCCGAAATTCCCTGCCGGGATAATCCAGCGCACGATATTCTGTCCGAAAAACGGCGCGATACAGGAAAGGATTCCGATCAGCACAAGTGCATTTACAGGTGTTTTGTAGCGGGGATGCAACCTGGCAAAGCATTGCGGAAGCATATGTGACTGGGCCAGGGCATAGATCGAACGGCTCCCGCCTATCAGGAAGGAGTTCCAGCTTGTGGCAATGCCGCAGATCCCGCCGATGATCAGGACATCCGCCATGACAGGACTGCGAAATGCTCTGGTCATCGCTTCTGCCGGAATAAGCGCAAGGCGTTCAGTGAGCTGCCCGATCTCTTCCCGGCTGTAGATCAGACCAACTCCCAGGATAACGAGACTGTAAAACGCGATGGCAAAAAGGATAGAAAACATCATGATCTTCCCCACTTTTTTCAATGGAAAGCACATCTCCTCCGCTGTCTGCGGGATCACATCAAAGCCGATAAAGAAAAAAGGAGTGATGATCGCAACGCTGACAACGGAATGGAACGCTCCGGATGCAGAACTGCCCGTAAACAGCTGTCCCGACAGATTGCCCGCATCACCGTTGCCCGCAGCGCCGGCAATGAGCAGGATCCCGGCTGCGCCCACGATAAACGTAAGGACATTCTGCAGGTTAGCCGCTTCTTTGGTGCCGCGTATATTTACATAAGTGACAAAGACAGAGATGAGGATCGCGGCGGCGATCCAGCTTACATAGATATCTGATCCTGCCACGGTTCCCAGATATCCTTTCAGGAACGGCGGATAAAGATACGCGATGATCGTCGGGAGCGCGCACGCCTCGAAGCACACGCAGCCCACATACCCCAGTATGATGGCCCAGGTACAGATAAATGAGCCGTTCGGTCCCAGCGCACGGTAGCTGAAGACGTGGTTCCCGCCGCACTGGGGCATCGCTGAGGTGAGCTCCGCATAAGCCAGCCCGACGCAGAATACCATCATCCCGCCGACAGCAAAACCAATGACAGCACCCAGCACACCTCCTGACAGGATCCAGTCACCGGCCGAAATAACCCAGCCCCATCCGATCATAGCTCCGAACGCGAGCATCAGGACATCCTTAGCGGATAACACTTTTTCAAATTTTGAACCCGATCGATCTGTACTGTTCATAACATTCTCCCTTCGTTTAATCCCCTGCATGCTTTTCCAGTTCATTCAGATAACGGTAAACACTTGCGACGGAACAGGACATCCGTTTTGCCACATATGGCACAGAGCCTTTTAGCTGGAAAAGCCCCTTCCTGTTCAAATGAGAGATCACGGATATCTTTTCATCCTGTGTCATCCCGTCCTCCGTGGTCCCTTTATAATTGCACAGATAATTATGTGAGAGATATGCCCTGGACGCCAGCATCTGCAGTGCTGCATCCGTAAGCGGACTTCCGGTCTTGCGCCGTCTGATGTCGCCGTTTGCGATCGCAACCACTGCATTATCCTTACGGTTCAGATCATGCAGCACGATCTCATAATTTTCTCCAAGTGTATGCCCCAGAAAAGTGACGAGCGTCTTGCATAAATGAAGATCTCTACTGTTCATGTATTACCACTCCTCTGATAATTAAATTATTATGCGATAATAATTTATTACTTCAATTTCCATTATTTCACGAAATGTAATCAAAATCAACAACTATTTTGTTTATCTATAAATTTATATTGACATTTTCAACATATTATAATATTATAATAAAACAAATTTTATTACGTTTCAAATTTATTTGAAAAGGAGGATTCATATGAAGACAATCTTAAACAGCAGCAAGGCTCCGGGCGCGATCGGACCCTATGTCCAGGGGGTAGACACAGGCAGCTTATTATTTCTGTCCGGACAGCTCCCGATTGATCCGGAGGCGGGAAAGATCACGGCAGAAACCATCGAAGAGCAGACGCGGCAGTCTCTCACGAATGTCCGCAATATTCTGGAATCAGCGGGCTGCACAATGAGCAGCATTGTGAAAACAACGGTATTTTTGTCAGATATCAAAAATTTTGCAAAGATGAATGAAGTATACGGTTCCTTTTTCGAAGACGGTACATATCCTGCAAGATCCGCATTTGAGGTAGCAGCGCTTCCGCAGGGAGCACTCGTGGAGATCGAAGTAATCGCACAGAAATAATCCGGAACAATACAATCGAAAATCTGATGGAGGAACATATTATGTTATCAATGTTTGGAATGAAGAAAACGCTGAAGCAGTGGCTTACTCTCCTGGCGATCTGTATTGCCGGCGGAGTGATCTTCAAGGTCGCGTATATGAGGGATGTATTCTATGTGCCGATGCGTGAAGCATTCGGTGTAACGGATACCCAGCTCGGATGGATGATGACGGCATTCGCCATCACGCAGTTTATCGCTTATCTCCCGGGCGGATGGATCACGGATATTGTACCGGTCAAGATCCTGGTGCCGCTGTCACTGATCACAACCGGACTCTGCGGACTCTGGATGGCGTCTTTCCCGGACTTTAAGATCGTCCTGCTGATTCAGGCGATCATGGGCATCACGATCACACTTCTATTCTGGGAAGCAATGATCAAGGGCACGCGAATGATCGGTACTCACGAAGAACAGGGACGTCTGTTCGGGCTTCTGGAAGGCGGCCGCGGTCTCTTCTCAACACTGATCTCTTTCGCCGCCCTGGCGATCTTCGGCCAGTTCCTGGACGCAAAAATGGGACTTCGCACGACCATGATCTTCTACGGCCTGATCCTCTGTGCTCTGGGCGTGCTGACATTCTTCTTGATCGAGAAGAATGAGACTGAGGGTGAACTTCATCCGATGGAAGCTCTCAAAGGTATGGTCCAGGTGGCGAAGCTCCCGAAGGTATGGCTCGCTGGCGCGATTATTTTCTTTGGATATTCTTTCTACAACGGCCTCGGATACCTGACCCCGTATCTGACGGACGAATACGGAATGTCTGTAAATCTCGGCGCGGCACTGAGTATCGTCCGCACTTACCTGATCGCGTTCCTCGCCGCTCCTGTAGGAGGGATCATCGCGGATAAGATGGGATCCCGCATCAGCTACCTTAAGGTCGCGTTTGTGATCGGATCGATCCTTACCGCATTATATCTGATTATCCCCTCAGGAAGCTCTATCGTGATCGTGGTTGCGGTAATGCTCATCCTTGCTGTCGTGATCATGACTATCCGCGGTATATATTACTCCACCACCAGTGAGATCGGAATCCCCCTTGCGCTTTCCGGAGCTGCAGCAGGTATTCTGTCGCTGGTCGGAAACACACCCGATCTCTTTATCTTTACATTGTACGGAAGCTTTATAGACCAGTTCCCGGGAGCACAGGGCTATAAGTATATTTTTATCGTTATGATCGTATTTGCCGTTCTCGGCCTGGTGAGCTGTCTGCTCCTGTCACATATCGTAAAGAAGGAGCAGTCAAGCGGCAAGGCAAGTTCTATCACTATCGGTCAGGATAAATAAACAATTTTTGTTCTAAAGGAGGATTTTATAATGAACTATATTCATAATTTCGATGAGCCGATCAACCGTGTCGGGACAGATTCTTTTAAATGGGATTATGAGGGAGAGGATGGGAAATATATTCCGCTCGGAGTAGCTGATACTGACTTTAAAGCACCTCAGCCGGTGATCGACGCAGTGCGCAAAGTCGTTGATTTCGGAGTCTTCGCATACGGAGCACTGCCCCAGAAACGCTTTGCGGAGGCAGTGACAGGCTGGTACAAAAAACGCTATGATCTCACTGTTGATCCTGAGACCGTCCGCCATTCCCAGGGCCTGATGACAGGCGCTCTTTGGATGATCCTGAACGCCTACACAAGGCCCGGAGATAAAATTTTGATCCAGTCCCCGGTATATAATACCTTCAACGTAGTCATCCAGGGAGCCGGCCGCTTCGTAGAGAGCAATGACCTGATCTTAAATAACGGACATTACGAGATCGACTTCGAGGATCTGGAGAAGAAGACCGCGGATCCGAGAGTCCGCATCCTTCTCGTCTGCAATCCGCACAACCCGGTCGGCAGAGTCTGGACAGCGGAAGAGCTGATGAAAATGTACGAGATCTGTAAGAAGAACAATACGCTGATCGTCAGTGATGAGATCCATGGCGATATTGTTTACGGGGATAATAAGCACATCCCGTTCTTCTCTCTCTCCCCGGAAGTGGCAGACAATGTGGTCGTTATGAGCTCGCCGAGCAAGACCTTCAATCTGGCATGCTTCTACTCCGCATATGTTGTCATCCACAACAAGGCACTCCGGGATCAGTATATGGTTGTCTATGACGATTATCACTTTGACTACAACTATCTTGGAATTGAGGGACTGATCGCGGCATACAATGAGTGTGAAGAATACGTGGACCAGCAAAACGAATATTTCCAGAAGAATATCGCCATCTTCCGCAATTTCCTTAAAGAAAATATGCCGGAGGTAAAGATGATCGAGCCGGAAGGCACGTACCTGTTATGGGTAGATTTCCGCGCATGGGGACTGCCGCAGGATGAACTGATGCAAATGTTCATGAAGGGCGGCGTGAAGCTAAACAGCGGAAGCAATTACGGCAAGCCGGGCGTCGGATTCGCCCGTGTAAATATTGCCACACAGACTGCTGTCCTGGAAGAAGCGCTCGCCAAGATTAAAGCTGTCTATGACGAGTGGAAAGCGCAGAGTTAAAAAAGACACAACTGTCATGCTAACACCCTCCATATTGAACAAAACCTGCCCGCGAGCTGTACCCGTCTGCTGCGGGCAGGTTTTGTTTGCCTGATATTATTGATTTTCTCTCCGTAATAAAATATTATTACAGTAAGAAAATTTTACGGAGGGACAATATGGCTTCGAAAACGCTGGAACAATATAAGGCATTGGTCAAATTTCTCGGGGAAGTGCTGGGGCAGGATTACGAAGTGGCATTATACGATCTTACCGAAAAGAATTATCCTGCTGTTGCGGTCGCAAACGGTCAGGTCACCCAGCTGAGAACCGGCAATCCCCTGGCATCCGCTGAAGTGCAGCGGTATACTGCTCTCTGCTCTGGGGACAGCCCGATGTGCTTCCATATACCGCTGGTGGCAAAGGATGGTCATCTGCTGAGGTCATCTGCCATGCTGATCGGCGATCAGACGGATATCCGGGGACTTCTCCGTATCACTTTTGATGACCGGCGCTATGAAGAGTTATGCGACAGACTCCTTAAACTGCTTCACCCCAAAGACTTCCGTGACACATTAGCGCCTGCGGAAAGCTGCAAAGTATCCGCTGCAGCAAGAAGTTCCTTTGCTGATCATGGCTCTGTCGTTTCTAAAAACAAAAAGGAAATCCCCTCCATGATGGACGAGCTGTTCGGAGAAGCGGTACAGGAGCTGGCGCTGCCCGAGGGGGAGCTTGATCAGGAAGAGAAGATAAAAGCGGTCGCGTACCTGTATGAACACGGACTGTTTGAGATAAAGGGCGCTGTCCCGTTCGCCGCGCGGAAGCTTTCCTGTTCTACAGCAAGCATATACCGTTATATCCACCAGTTAAAGAACAGCCCGGATCCGCAAGCCTGATCTGCAGATGATAAAGTCAGCCTCTTTGTGAGACGAAAACGTCAAACTTCGCAATTAATCAGCTACAATTTTGACAGGTAAAAATAATTCGTATAACATCTGTTGAAATGGGCAGACTCGGAGTATTTGTTATACAAATTCATCAAATTCTCCGAACCGGATAGAAGAAGGAGCTTCTGATTGCCAGTTTCCGCATTAAGGCAGATGACAGCAGTACGGCGGACAATTCCAGGGTGTCTGAGATTCGGGCTGAGCTTTTCTTCAAGCTGCTTGGTCTGAGCTATTCGATTCATTCGGCAATGGCGGCCAGGGACAATGAGATTATCTTCCATGACAGGGAGAGCTATCAGAAGGTGATGGGAGATTTTGCGTCTCATCTCGTCAACCGGTACGGGATGGATGAAGTGGAGTCCTGGTATTTTGACCTGTGGAAGGATATGGATTATTTAAGAGAGCTTTCGAAAGGAGAGATCGATTATCTGCGGCGGGCGGCAACACCGAAAGTGGAGATGCGCAAGCTGCATGTGAGTGACGGGGTGCTGCGGATCGGGACCAGGATGCAGGCCCATGAGATCAAAGCACTGGATATTCGTTATCAATATTGAAAAAAGACAGAGGACAAAAAAAGCACATCTTTTTTTGTCCTCTGTTTTTTTGTTGGAAAAAAAGAGTCTAAAACCGATGGCAATTTAGGATAATTTGAAGAAAGTTTTTAAAGCCGCAGGCTCCTATAATGAAGACAAGTAAAAAAGAAAAGGAGAAAGGACAATGAAATTAGGATTTGTGAGCGCCATTCTTGACACATGGTCATATGAGGAAATGATGGACTTTGCGGCAGACAACGGATTCGAGTGCGTGGAAGTGGCATGCTGGCCGCAGGGAAAAGCGGAGAGAAGATACGCCGGAGTGAGCCATATCGATGCAGAGCGTGTGCTGGAAGATGACGAATATGCAAAGCATATCGCTGATTACAGCAAAGAGAAGCAGGTAGAGATCTCCTCTCTGGCATTCTATCCAAACACGATGGACGCAGATCTTGAAAAACGCGGGGCGTCCGTAACACACCTTAAGAACCTCATAAAAGCGAGCGCGAAGCTTCATGTAGGGATGGTGACCACCTTTATCGGAAGGGACCAGTCCAAGACCGTGGAAGAGAATCTGGAGCTGGTGAAGGAGGTATGGCCTCCGATCATCAAAACAGCAGAAGAGTACGGGGTGAAGATCGGCATCGAGAACTGTCCGATGCTCTTCGGACCGGACCAGTGGCCGGGCGGACAGAACCTGATGACTACGCCGAAGATCTGGCGGCAGGTGTTTGAGATCCTGGACAGCGACAATCTGGGAATCAACTATGACCCCTCACATTTCGTATGGCAGATGATCGATTATATCAAGCCGATCTATGAGTTTAAAGACAAGATATTCCATGTACATTACAAGGATATCAAAGTATATCCGGACCGTCTGAACGACTGCGGCATCATGGCATATCCGCTGGATTTCATGTCTCCGAAGCTTCCGGGTCTGGGCGATGTAGACTGGGGCAAATATGTCTCCGCGCTGACCGATATCGGATTCGACGGATATACATGCATTGAGGTTGAGGACAAGGCGTTCGAGGGATCGAAAGAGAAGGTGGAAGATTCCCTCAGACTGAGCCAGAGATATTTAAAACAGTTCGTGATCTGAGGCTGCAAAGAAGGACAGCGGCAGGAACAAGAGGCAATCGAAATGATTACGCCTGGGGCGTAGCAAATAAAAAACAAAAAGGAGAAAGTATCATGGGAAAATTAAAAGTGGCAATCGTAGGATGCGGAGGAATCGCAAATCAGAAACACATGCCGTCATTAAAGGCAAATGCGGACAAGGCTGAGATGGTGGCTTTCTGTGACATCATTCCGGAGCGCGCAGAGAAAGCAGCGAAAGAGTACGGCGCAGAAGGGGCCAAAGTCTATACGGATTATAAGGAAATGCTGGCAGATCAGAGCGTTGAGATCGATGTTGTGCATGTATGTACACCGAACGTAGCTCACTGCCCGATCACTGTGGCTGCATTTGAGGCGGGCAAGCATGTGATGTGTGAGAAGCCAATGGCTCATAATACAGAGGACGCGCAGAAAATGCTGGACGCATGGAAGGCTTCCGGAAAGAAATTCACGATCGGATATCAGAACCGTCTGCGTGACGACACACAGACACTGCACGCTTCCTGTGAAGCCGGAGAGCTTGGAGAGATCTATTTCGCAAAGGCTCATGCGCTCAGGAGAAGAGCAGTTCCGACATGGGGCGTATTCCCGAACAAGGCGCTGCAGGGCGGCGGACCGCTGATCGACATCGGAACACACGCACTGGATATCACACTGTGGATGATGAATAACTACGAGCCGGCATCCGTATCCGGACAGGTATTCTACAAGCTGGGACGCCAGGCTGACGGACCGGAAGGAAATGTGTTCGGACCCTGGGATCCGGAGACATTTGAGGTAGAGGATTCCGCGTTCGGACTCATTAAGATGAAGAACGGAGCCACGATCTATCTCGAGGCATCCTGGGCACTGAATGTGCTGAAATCCATGGAGGCTTCCACAACCCTGTGCGGTACAAAAGCAGGCGCTGAGATCCATCACGGCGGAAGCTATCCCCAGGATGAGCTGATCTACAATACAGTAGAGCACAATCAGCTGATGGAAAAGACGATCTCACCGGCAGGAGTCGTTGACTTCTTCGAAGGCGGAGCTGCAGCCGAGGCGGTGCGCGAGCAGACCCAGTGGCTGGATGCGATCATCAATGACGGCGAGCCGCTCGTAAAGCCGGAGCAGGCATTTGTCGTAACACAGATCCTGGAAGCGATCTACAAATCAGCAGAGACAGGAAAAGAAGTGTTCTTTGACTGATCTGCGTCTGCATCGGCAGACGTTCAGAGAAACAGCAGTTCAGCGAAAGAGGAGGAATGAATAATGGCTGGCAGACAGATCTATCATCCGAACGGGTTTAAAAATATTGAGACAGACGGGAAAGTGACCGGGTTCGAATTTCAGTTCAAAGCGCAGTATTACCGCGGCATCACACTTTCCATCGTAAGAGATATCAAAGTCAATGTAGACGGGGTGGATTATCCGAGGGAGTCCGTGAGATTTACGGTAAACGGCGAGACCTTCACTCTTGAAGAGATGCGGACAGTGGTGGATCCCGACTACCGCTGGGAGTTCGGCGATTATGCGACAGTCTCTGTTCTGACAGAAGGCGGTCTTGCGAAAGGAAATCATCATATCAACACATTGCAGATCATCGATCCGTCCTACATGCCGTTCCAGATCGAGGCGGTATGTGAGGCAGACTTTGTGATCGGATAAGGAGGAGCGGACATGAGTTACGATATCAAAAGAAGCGTTTCCCTGTACAGTTATCAGGATGAATATTATAACAAACAGCTTGATCTGGAAGGATGTCTCAGAGAGACGGCAAAGACCGGGGCGACTGGCGTGGAACTTCTTGCAGAGCAGATGATCCGCAGATTCCCCCTGCCCATCGAGGATGAGGCATTTCGTGAGCAGTGGTTCGAATGGCTGAAAAAATACAATCTTGAACCTTCCTGCTACGATGCGTTCTTAGAGAACCACATTTATGACAACAGAATGCTCTCTCTCGGTGAGCAGATCAATATGATGAAGCGCGATATCCGGCTTGCATCCATGCTTGGCTTCAAGAACCTCCGCACACTGGTGTCCACACCGATGGATGTGATCGAGGGAAGTCTGGAGTATGCAGAGCAGATGGATGTGCGGATCGGGCTGGAGGTACACGCTCCTTTCTCACTGAATTCCGGATGGGCAGAGGGGTATATGGAGATGATCCGCCGCACAGGCACGAAATATTTCGGATTCATCCCGGATATGGGTATCTTCTGTAAGAATATCCCGGATGTTCTCAGGGACAAGGCCAGAAGGATGGGCGCTTCCGAGGAGTGCATCAAGATCGTTGACGACGCGTATGCACAGAGGATCGAGAAAGGCTTTGTGAAGATCAAATATGATCTGGATCTGGGGAAAGCCAACATGGAATACCGGATGGCGAACGGCATGAAAGAGATGATGGATGCAGTGAAAGCAGCAGGCGGCGGCCCGGCAGACATGATGTATGCAGGTTCCTCCTTTACCTACTCCTGGTCCGAGCCGCAGGACATCATCGACAACATTGACTACATCTATCATACCCATGCGAAGTTCTACAATGTAAACGAAGATTATGTTGAGACGGCGGTGGCGATACCGGAGGTGATCGATGCCTTCAAGAAAGCCGGATACAAGGGATACTTAAGTTCTGAGTACGAGGGCGGAGAGCATCTGAGAGCAGACATGGAAGTGGACAGCATCGAGCAGGTGAGACGCCATCAGGAAGCGATGAGAAGAGCGATCGAAGGCTGAGAGCCTGAAAGGAAGGGCAGAGTTATGGAGAAAATGAAATTGGGGATCGTCGGATTCGGTTTCATGGGACACTGTGACGCGGACATGATGGCCACATTTGAGGATATCGACCTGGCGGCAGTGGCGGACACGAATCCAGAACAGCTGAAAGACGCGCCGGAAGGCGTAGAGACGTATGCGGACATTGACGAGATGCTGGCCAATGCGGATATCAATGTGGTGATGGTATCGACGCCCAATCCGAGTCATCCGGAGATGGTGAAGAAGGCTGCGGCGGCAAAGAAACATGTGATCTGCGAGAAGCCGGCAGCTATGAGTGTGGCTGAGTTTGACGAGATGACGGAGGCCTGCAGGGAAAATGGCGTGATCTTCACCGTGCATCAGCAGAGAAGGTGGGACACGGACTACCGGATCATGAAAGAGGTCTACGACAAAGAACTGGTGGGAGATATGTACATCATCAAATCCCAGCTCTACGGGTTCAACGGAAACATGCATGACTGGCATGTGTACCCGGAGATGGGCGGGGGAATGCTCTACGACTGGGGCGTGCACCTGATCGACCAGATGCTGGATCTGGTGAAGTCGGATATCGTATCCCTTTACGCAGATGTGCAGAATGTGATCAATGAGAAGGTAGACGACTACTTCAAGATCATCATGAAATTCGCAAACGGAGTGACCGCAGAGATCGAGCTGGGCACCTATTATCTGACGCCGAAGCGCGCATGGTTCATCGGCGGAAATAAAGGATCTGCGATCATCGACGGTTTCGCAGGAGAAGGAAAGATCGTGCGCACGGCGCATCTTCTGGAAAATGTTCCCGGGAAGATCACCATGACAGCGGCGGGGCCGACCAGAAGTTTCGGACCGGCGGCTCCGGGACTGCTCCTGGAAGAGCCCCTTCCGGAAGTAAATGTCTCCCACAGAATGTATTTTGAGCATTTCTTAAAAGCGCTGCGGGGCGAGGAAGAGATCATCATCAAACCGGAGCAGGTAAGACGTGTGCTGTGCGTGATGGACGCAGTGAGAGAATCTGCGCGCACCGGAAAAGCCATCGAATTCGAGAAATAGAGAAAAGCTGGTATTGGAGAAAGCGGAAACAAAGGAAAAGAACCATAGATCAAGGAAGTACATAAAGAACGAAAAGTGAGGGAAAAACAATGGCAGATTATGAAACGCAGATCGTTGTCATAGCGGCAGGACCGTCAGGATTGTCCGCGGCAGTTCAGGCGGCAGAAGACGGAGCGGAAGTCATCGTCCTGGAGAAAGCGGCAGCAGTCGGCGGCGCGGCGAACATGGGAATGGGTCCGCTTGGGATCGGAACAAAATATCAGAAACAGAACATGATCGATATCAGTGTTGAGAAAGCGTTCAACATGTTCATGGAGTACACCCACTACAATGTGGACGCCAGACTGGTGAAACGTTACTTCGAGCAGTCCGCGGAGACCATCGAGTGGCTCGAGGATCTGGGAGTCGAATTCGAGGGTGCGTTCCGCTACTTCCCGAAATCCGAGGCAACCTGGCATATCGTGAAGACAGATACGGGGATCGGACCGAGGGCGGCGTCATTTATGAACAAAGCACTGTACGCAAGGGCGCAGGAACTGGGCGTACAGATTCTCCTGGAAACACCGGCGAAGAAGATCCTTATGGAAGACGGCAAAGTGGCAGGCGTTCTTGCCACAGATAAGGACGGAAAAGAGATCCAGATCTCCTGTAAGGCAGCCATCATCTGTACCGGAGGAGCAGGGTGCAACAAGCAGTTCATCCTGGATGAGACGGGCTATAAGCACGGGGAGGATATGTTCAACTTCGCGATCCCGGGCATTATGGGCGACGGCCTGAGAATGGCATGGGAGGCAGGCGCTGACAAGCTTCCGGTCCGGATCGAGCAGGCGGCAGCCATCGAAGGGACAGAGGACCTTCCGGGCAGCGTGGGGAACGTGATGAGCCAGCCAAACCTTCTGGTCAACTATCAGGGAAAGCGTGTGATGAACGAGGATCATATGCAGAATGCCACCTATCTCTCCAACGTGGTATCTCACCAGAAAGGCAGGGTATGCTTCAGCATCATTGATTCTTCCATCGCGAAATACTACATGAGAAACGGAGTGGATAATGTAAGTCTTGTGCGTCCGGATCCGGATGTGTCGGACTTCATAGACGGTGTGAAGATGGCACAGGAAAACGGGAACGAAGGACTGTTCATTGCGGACAGCATTGAGGAACTGGCAGAGATGACAGGCATCGATGTGGACAATCTGGTGGATACCGTGGATGAATACAATGACTTCTGTGACAGCACGGATGAGGAATTCTTCAAGCCGAAGAAATACTTAAGACCGCTGGTAAAAGCACCGTACTATGCGGCACGCATCCGTCCGGGCGGATACGGGACAGTAGGAGGCATCCGCATCAATGAAAACTGCGAGGCATGTGATAAGGAATTCGAACCTGTTCCGGGGCTGTACGCTGCCGGCGCGGACGCATGCAATATCTATGACGACAGCTATATGTTCCTGCTTCCCGGAAACTCTATGGGCTTTGCGGTGAACACCGGGCGGATCGCCGGGATGAGCGCAGCGGAGTACGTAGAAGACGAAGACTGATATACGGCGAGGACTGATATACGACGAGAAATGATATGCGAGAAGACCGGCTGAGAGCCGGCAGAGAAAATCAGGGCGGATTTGGCATTGGATCCGCCCTGATTCCAAAAAGGGGTGACAAATTATGACAGAACAGAGACAGACGGAGAGATCCGTACGCATCCGCATCGCGGTGAGTGTGTTCCTCTCCGCGTTTGCCTTCGGCCTCAATATTACCGGCATTTCTCCGGTGCTTGGAGTGCTGAATGAAACATACAGTGAATATGGTACCAGCATGGTACAGCTTCTGCAGACGCTTCCCTATCTTCTTCTGATCGGGGGATCTCTGATCATCGGATGGCTGACGACAAAATTGAGCAAAAAGAATATCACCCTTCTGGGCCTTCTGATCGTGGGCTGCTGCGGAGTCCTTCCGTTCTTTGCAGACAGCTTCGGGGCACTCTTTCTGGCCCGGCTGCTGATCGGGTTTGGCTTCGGCATCATGAGCCCCATGAATACGGCCATCATCGCGGAGTTTTTCCCGCCTGAGGAACGGGCTTCCTATATGGGCCTTCATGTAGTGGGGATGGGCATCGGAACAATGGCGGGAAACCTGTTGGGCGGAATGCTCGCGGGAATCGGATACCGGTGGTTCTATCTGGTGTATCTGATCGCTTTCGCGGCCATGATCGGCGTCAAAGGGGTACTGATTGAAACACCGCCTGTGAAACCGGCAGCATCCGGCAGCAGAAAACTGAACAAGATGGTGTTCGTGGTCTCATTTGCATCCTTTGCCCACACGCTTTTTATCAATGCATACAACACGAATATCGGGATCTATATCATGCAGAATATCACAGACGATCCGTCCCTCACCGGCGTAGTGACTGCGGTGAATGCGGCGTTCGCGCTGCTGGTGGGCATGTTTTTCGCGAAGATTTCAGGGTTTTTCAAGACCTATACGCTGACGTTTTCCATCTTTGCCGCAGCCGCCGGATATGCGGTGATCCTGTTCGTGCCGGGGATGGCCGGAGTCTATATGGCCAGCGCGCTGTGCGGAGTCTCGCTGAGCTGCTTTATGGCGATTGCATCTTACCTGATCTCCATCTCGGTTGAGCAGGATGCAGTGGCGCAGGCCAGCGGCGTATTCTCTATCATCGGCGGGATCGGCGGCCTGATCGCTCCCATTGTATTAGGAGGCGCGGCCGGCGCGCTCGGAGGAAATACAGCGGTCAACCAGTTCCGGGTGTCATTAACAGGAATGGTGATCCTCGGCGCGGCGGCGCTGATCGCTGCATTCAGTAAGATCAAGGAAGAACAAAGAGCATGATAAAGGAGGTTATTGTTATGGCGAAGATTACAATTGACGGAGTCTGTCTGGAGGTTCCGGAGAACAAGAATGTGCTGGAATGCGCTCTGGACGCCGGGATCTACATTCCCCACCTCTGCCACCACAAGGATTTAAGCCCGCTGGGTTCCTGCCGCATGTGCGTGGTAGAAGTGGAAGGCCAGGAAGGGGTGACCACATCCTGCACACTCAAAGCAAAGGACGGCATGGTGATCCGTACCAAGACGCCGGAGCTGGATCGTCTGAGAATGCTGGCCCTGGAGCTTCTGCTCACCGGCCATCCGGAGGACTGCTCCACTTGTCCGAAATACGGGAACTGCGAACTGCAGACCCTGATCCAGTACATCGGACCGAAGACAGGACGGCTGAAAATGCGGACAAAAGGATTCCGTCCCCAGGAGAACAATCCGCTGCTGCTGCATGATATGAACCGCTGTGTTCTCTGCGGCAGATGCGTGCGCGCCTGCAATGAGCTGCGGGGCGTCAAGGTACTTCAGTATCAGAAGAAGGATCTGGAGACTTATGTAGGAACTTTACATAACAAACTGCTCAAAGATGCGGACTGCCGTTTTTGCGGAGCGTGTGCGGAAGTCTGCCCCACAGGGACCATACGCGATAAGATCATCCATACAGAAGTGAAGAGAGAGGACGCAGCCGTGCCCTGCCGCCACGCCTGTCCGGCCCATACCGATGTTCCCCGCTATATCCGTCATATCAAAAACGGGGAATACGACGAGGCGGCAGCTGTGATCAGGGAGAAAGTGCCCTTCCCCAAGGCTCTGGGCTACATCTGTACTCACGTCTGCGAACTGGAATGTAAGCGCAGGGAGGTCAGCGAGGCCATGTCCATCCGCAATATCAAGCGCTATGCCGCGGATCACGATACAGGATCCTGCTGGAGAGAAAAAGGAAAGCAGCTGGCAGACACCGGCAGGAAAGTCTGCGTGGTCGGTGGAGGCCCGGCAGGCCTGACAGCCGCTTACTACCTGCGCAAGCAGGGCCATGATGTAACTCTGAAAGAAGCACTCCCCACTGTCGGCGGAATGATGGCATACGGGATCCCGGCTTACCGTCTCCCGCGGGAGATCATCGCCGAGGAAGCTGCGGTGATTGAGGAACAGGGCGTGAAGATCGAAGTCAACACCAGGGTGGAGAAGCCGGCGGAACTGCTCCAGGAGTACGATGCAGTGCTGATGACCATCGGCGGCCATAAGGGCGTCCGGCTCCCCATGGAGGGATGTGATCTGGAAGGCGTGATCTTAAATGCGGATTTCCTGCGCAGCGCGAGCATGGGCAAGGAGACCGGCATCGGAAAGCGGATCATCGTCCTCGGAGGCGGCAATGTTGCCTTTGACTGTGCCCGCACGGCCAGGAGACTGGGGGCAGAGGAGATCCATCTGGCGTGTCTGGAGGCCAGAGATGTGATGACCGCGGATGAGGAAGAGATCATCCAGGCGCAGGAGGAAGGCATCTTTGTCCACCCGGCTCAGACCTTTGAGCGGATCACAGGGGACGATCATGTCACCGGCGTGGATTTCATGAATGTCAGATCCTTCTCCTTTGATGAGAACCGCAGGGCGGTCATTGAGAAAGAGGAAGGCTCCGAACACCATATTGATGCGGACACGGTGATCTTCGCCGTAGGCCAGAGACCGGACATCACAGAGGAAGCAGGACTGGAACTGGGAAGAGGAAACAGCATCGCAGTCAGAGACATGGAGAAGGACAAGAGGACATCCGTGGAAGGGATCTTCGCGGCCGGCGACGCGATCTACGGGACGAAATCCGTGATTATGGCCATCGAATCCGGACGTGAGGCGGCAAGTCAGATCGACAGGTACTTAGGCGGCGACGGGGATCTCTCGGAAGTCCTGGCTCCGGTACAGAAACCGGATCCGTATATCGGGCAGTGTCCGGGATTCGGATACCAGGAGAGAAAAGAGCCGAAAATCGATGCGCCGGAAGACAGATGCGCAGGCTTTGATCTGTTCGACCACGGGATCTGCGACGCCGATATCTGTGCGGAAGCAGGAAGATGTCTTCAGTGCGATCTGCGGCTGCAGATCTCCAGACCGCGCCTGTGGGGCGATTTTACAGAGAGCAGGGAGGCGTAGAAGGATGAATGCTTTAGAGAATGCAAAGAAAATGAGCAGGGAAGAAGTACTGGATCAGATCCGGAACAGCGGCCTGCAGGAATACGGCCTCTGCGCCGGACCGCTGGCGGACCGTATCGAAGCGGCGAAAGAGGAATGCCTGGAAGAAGGCAAAGAGCCGGGGGCGGCAGCAGCGCTGAACAATGCAGACACGGAGAAAGTGCTGCTCAGCCTGCTGAAAACAGAACCGGAGAAAGTCCTGGAAGGGATCGCTGCCGCAGCGTATGTTATGGGCGCTGAGAAGAAGTATCTCTATGTTCCCGAAGACGCAGCCGCGCAGAGAGAAGGTCTGATGGAAGAACTGAAGGATAAGGCAGAGGCTTACGGCGTGGAGATCATAGAGGGGCTTGTAAATGTGCGGGAGCGCAAAGGATGTCTCCTTATGCATATGGTGACTGCAGCTGAACTTGCCAATCTGCTTGCGGGAGAAGCGGAAGAAGGCGTGTATGTATCGGTCAACGGCGGAGCGCTCAGGAAAGTGCCGGCAGAGCAGAAGATCTCAGAACTGGAAGGGATCGGGGATACGGCCGGGGCAAAAGGATTCCTCATCGGTTACGAGTACCACGGACCGGAGGCGGCGGATCTGACAGTGGGGGAAGCCAATGCAGAGAACGGCGTCATCCGCACGGTCACAGACAAGGACTGCATCGTCAGTCAGACCGAGAACGTGCTGATGAGATCCAGGAAGCAGAGCTGCGGGAAATGCGTATTCTGCCGGGAAGGGCTTATCCAGCTTCAGTATATGAACAAAGAGATCACAGAAGGAAGAGGAAAGGCGGAGTATCCGGAACTGATCAAGGAGATCGGCGAGGCGATGACGTTCTCCGCTCCGTGCAGCATGGGGCTTAATTCCTCCCGGATCGCGCTGTCTGCGCTGGAGAAGTTTGAGAGTGAGTATACTGCTCACATCCGGAAAAAGAAATGTCCGGCAGGGGTATGTTTCTCCCAGGAGACGATCTATATCGATCCGAAGAAATGCAGCGGATGCGGGGAGTGTATGGACGTATGTCCGAAAGATTGTATTGAAGGAAAGGCGAAGTACATCCATATGATCGATGGATTTGACTGCGATCAGTGCGGCAAATGCATCGAAGTATGCGAGGAGGAAGCGATCATAAAGACATCCGGCAAGGTGCCCAAGCTTCCGAACCGGCTGACGAAGGTGGGAAGGTTCCGGCGCTAGCGTAAACTCTGGGATCATTCTGACAGAGCGATGGCATAAGCGCCGGCCAGGTCTGTGTCGTAGGTAAGGGAGATCAGGATACGATGGATCCCCTTCTCCGCGGCCAGACGCGCGGCATTGCCGTGGAGAGTGACAGTGGGCTGCCCGTTTTCATTTTCCAGAATTTCGATCTCGTTGAGCCGGACCGCGTTGCCGTTTACATTCAGGGCTTTAAAGACCGCTTCCTTTCCGGAAAAGCGGGTGGCATAGCTGTTGAGCGGAACAGGGCGGGATTCGATCAGCCGGATCTCGGCGGGCGTATAGGTCTTGCGGACAAAGGGACCGTCCGGGTCCGATACGCCCTCCGCGATCTGAGAGAGATATAAAATATCAGTTCCGATCCCATAGATCATAGCAGTTCCTTTCCTCTCCGGCATCCCTGACTGACAGGGCAGAGCCGGAGATATACAAAAGATGTATTTCATAGATATTACTATACCAAAAATGCAGTCTTCGGACAATGCGCGTACCATTTTAAAATAAAAACACAGGAGGAAAACGAACGTGGCAGAAGCAGAAAAAATATTGAAGACCGTTGATATGGACGGGGAGCAGGTGGAGATCTGGATGACCAAGATGATGTCCCCCTGTACAAAGGAAGAGTTCGAGGCCATGTCACTGGAAGAGAGAGAACATGCGAAGATCCAGCCGGCTCTCAACCAGCGCACCTACAGTCCGGAGGAGGGGATCATCTGTATGCAGGATGTGCCGATCACCATGCGGGACGGCGCGGTGATCTACGCAGATATTTACAAACCGGAAGCAGAAGGGAAATATCCGCTCATCATTTCCTGGAGCTTTTATGGAAAACGTCCCTTTGAAGGACAGGCCGAGTGGCAGATTATGGGTGTTCCGCCGCACACAGTATCCGATATGTCCAAGTTCGAGAGCCCGGATCCGGGATACTGGTGCCGTCACGGATATGCCATCGCCAATGTGGATCCGAGAGGGATCGGTCATTCCGACGGTGATTTCGTGCAGTTCGGAACACAGGATGGAAAAGACGGATACGACTTTATCGAGTGGGCGGCGCAGCAGGACTGGTGCAATGGACGCTGCGGGCTTGCAGGAAACAGCTGTGTGGCCATGACGCAGTGGAGGATCGCAGCCCAGCAGCCGCCGCATCTGACCTGTATCGCACCGTGGGAGTCCACAACTGATATGTACAGAGAGTCTCTGTGTGAGGGCGGCATTCCGGCGAAGACATTCGTTGCCTTTGTCATGAGGGAGGCCTGCGGTCCCAATTATATCGACAACACACCGATGAATCTGGAGAAATATCCTTTCGTCAACTGTACCTACTGGAAAGACAAAGAGCCGGATTTCTCCAAGGTAAAGATCCCGGTATACCAGACCGCGTGCTGGAACCATTTCCATCTGCGCGGGTCCATCAACGCGTTCCGCAAATGCAAGTCCCGACGCAAATGGCTCCGGGCTCACCGTAATTTTGAGTGGCCGGACGCATACAGCAATGAGAATATCCAGGATCTGGAGAAGTTCTATGCCAGGTATCTGAAGCTTGAGAGGAACGGCTGGGAGCTGACGCCAAAGGTCCGTATTGAAGTGCAGGACACCGGAGAGTTCAATTATCAGACCAACCGTCCGGAGGAGGCGTTCCCGCTCAAGCGCACGAAATATGAGAAACTGTACCTCAACGCTGCGGACAATTCCATGCAGACAGAGCCGGTGAGCGAGGCGGCGAAGGCAGTGTACGACAGCCAGACCGGAGAAGTGTGCTTTGACTATAGATTCGAGGAGGACACAGAACTGACTGGCTACCTGAAACTGCGCCTTTACGTGGCAGCGGAGAGCTACAACGATATGGATCTTTTCATCAATGTGCAGAAATTAAGCACAACGGGAGAATTCCTGCCTATCACGCTGTTCGGAGAAGCGCATCCGGGGGTATGGGGCAAGATGCGTGTCTCCAGAAGGAAGCTGGATGAAAAGCTGTCCACAGACTACTGCCCGGTGCAGGCTCACACATGCGAGGAGAAACTTGAGCCTGGTCAGATCGTACCGGTGGATATCGAGATCGTTCCTACCAGCAGGTTCTTCCATAAAGGACAGCAGATCCGAGTGCAGATCGCAGGACGCTACATCCGCGGAGACTGGTTCGAGCCGCTGACATGGGATACAGACAACAAAGGGAACCATATCATCTATACCGGCGGGGAATACGAGTCATACCTGCAGATCCCGGTGATCCCGCCCAAATTCCAGGATGGGGATATCATTATCCGTTAGGAGCAAAGCTAGAAGAGAAAAAGGAGAGACAAAAATGAGAGAAGACGTTTTAAAAAAGATCATTGAGAAGGCAAGCAAGATTTGGAATGTAGCTGAGGCGGAATTAAGCGAAGAGACTGCATTTGCCTCCCTGAACCCGAAATCCGTGCACTATTCACAGATGACCACATACCTGGAAGATGAGTTTGACGCGGAAGTGCCGTATCTGAACTTCAAACGCTGCAAGACATTCGGCGAGGCAGCAGATTATGTTGCGGAGCTTCTGGACGAGTAGAGAATCTGCTTAAGCGCATAAAAACGAAAAGGGACAGCCCGGCTTTCTGAAAGAGGTCTGTCCCTTTTCGTATCGGCGTACAGAAGGCGCTTAAGCGCCGGGATACAAAGTAAAATGCACTAAGGTGAGAAAGGACTGCGGATATGAATACATTTATCAGGACAATGACAGAAAAAGCAAAACTCGCGCCCAAGCGCGTGGCGTTCGCGGAGGCGGGAAACATCGATATCCTGCGGACCGCGCAGGAGACGGCGGCATCGGGGATCGGATTCCCCGTGCTGCTGGGGCAGCGGGAGACCATTGAAGCTCTGGCAGGGGAGAACGGTATTTCTACAGAAGGATTTACGTATTTTGACTATACGGATGAAGCAAACCGACTGGCCCTGGCTGAAGAGTATACTGCCCGGTATGAAGACTTTTCGGCGAAAGCGGTGGCCAGAAAGACGAAAGATCCGCTGCGCTGTGCGATGTTCCTTCTGAAACTGCACAGAGCGGACTGCGTGGCAGCAGGAAAAGAGTATTCTACAGGAGATGTGATCTTTGAGGCCATCAGCATCATTGGGATGCAGGAGGGCGTGGAGAGCGTATCCAGTCTGGGGATCGCGGACATCCCGGGATTTGAGGGGCCGCAGGGAAGTATGCTGGGCCTGGCGGACTGCGCCATCAACGCTCAGCCGGATGCCAAAGATCTGGCGGGGATCGCGATCTCATCCGCGGACACGGCGAAGAAACTTCTGGACTGGGAGCCAAGAGTGGCTATGCTGGCATTTTCTACCTGCGGAAGTTCAGAGCATGAAAGCCTGGAAGTGATCAACGAGGCCGTGGAGCTTGTGCGGAAGATGCGCCCGGATATCAAAGTAGACGGAGAATTTCAGCTTGACTCCGCGATCATTCCGGCTGTGGCCGCACGCAAAGTCAGACGTGAGAGCGAGGTGGCAGGAAAGGCCAATATCCTGATCTTCCCCAATCTCCATGCGGGAAATATTGGGGTGAAGCTGATCCAGATCTTCGGACATGCCAACGCTTACGGCCCGGTACTTCAGGGATTTGCCCAGCCGGTATGCGATTTCTCAAGGAGTGCACCGGTAGAAGAGATGCTGGGAAATGTGGCAATGCTGGTGATCCGTGCTGCGGCAGAGGATTAGAACTGATAAGAAAGAGGAAAGAAAGATGAAACCATACAAGATATTTACGATCAATCCGGGATCCACATCAACGAAGATCGCTCTGTTTGAGGGCGAAGAAAAGGTGTTTTCCGCCAACGTCAGCCATGATGCTAAGATCCTCGCGCAGTTTAAGACGCCCAATGAACAGCGCCCTTACCGGGAGGAAACCATCCGGGCGCTGCTGGAAGAGAACGGGATCTCCATGGACGGTCTGGACGCCTGCGTGGGACGGGGCGGCGGCCTTCTGTCCATGGAAGGAGGGACTTATGAGATCGACGATCTGATCCTGAATCACTCTTCGGAGTGCGCGAACGGTGTTCAGCACCCGGCCAATCTGGGACCGGGACTGGCGAAAGAATTCGCCGACCGGTACGGGGCGAAAGCCTATGTGGTCAACCCTCCGGATGTGGACGAGCTTCAGGATCTGGCAAGGATGACGGGGATCAAAGGCGTTTATCGGGTGATCCACCTGCATGCTCTTAATTTAAAAGAAACAGCAATCCGACATGCCGCATCCATGGGAAAGGCGTATGAGGACTGTAACTTCATCGTCTGCCACATCGGCGGGGGCATATCCGTATCTGCCCACAGAAAAGGCAGGATGATCGATGGGTTCGATATTGTGGGCGGAGAGGGCCCTATGGCACCGACGCGCTGCGGAAGTGTGGCTGCGGCAGATCTTCTCCGCTACTGCGAGGGAAAAGATCTCAGAGAAGTAAAGAAGCTCTGCACGAAGAACGGAGGCTTTGTCAGCCACACCGGGATCTCAGACGCTCTGGAGCTGACAAAGCGGGCTTCGGCGGGCGATAAGTATGCCGGGATGCTGTGGAACACCATGATCTATCAGATCGGCAAATGCATCGGTTCTATGGCCGTGGTTCTGGAAGGGCATGTTGACGGGATCCTGCTTGGCGGCGGAATGGTGTACAATGAAGAACTGGTCCGGAAGCTGGAAGACACCTGCGGCTGGATCGCTCCAGTTACTGCCTATCCGGGTGAATTCGAGATGGAGGCCATGGCAGCGGGAGCGCAGCGTGTGCTCTCCGGCAAGGAGACGGCGAAGAAATATCCAGGCGTCAGCCGCTTTCAGGGGTTTGACTTTGAGAAGCAGGAAAATCAGACAGGAAGGGAGAGGGAGCGTTGAGCAGTGCGAAGAAACTAAAGGTCATCATCACGATCATATGTATTTCATTTATCCAGGGGCTGCAGTTCTGCGTGTCCCCGGTCCTGGGCCCCATCCAGGAGCATTATCCGGAGGCCGGAGTGAGCCTGGTGCAGATGCTGGTGACCGTGCCTACATTTCTCTCCATCGTGGTAGCGGTGATCTCAGGCTGGCTGGTGGTGAAGGTGAGCAAGAAAAAGATGCTCATCTTCTCGGGAGCAGTGGCGGGGATTACGGGTTTTCTTCCCTTTCTGGCAGATAATTTCTGGCTTCTGTTTGCCTCGAGGACACTGTACGGCGTGGCGCTGGGACTGTGCATCGCGCTCAACACGGCTGTGGTGGCGGAATTTTTTGAAGGAAATGAGAGGGTACGTGTTATGGGGATCCAGGCGGCGAGCGTGGGAGCAGGAATGGTCCTGGTGACTACGCTGGGCGGCGTGCTGGGAGCCGGAGACTTCCGCAATGCCTACTATACGAACGTGATCGGCTTTATTGCCATGGTGCTGATCGCGTTCTGTTTGCCGGAGACGGGCACCGTGAAGGTGGAGAAGAACGAGAAGATCGAACTGAACAGGACGGTGTTCACTACAGCTTTCCTCGGTGTCCTGGAGATGCTCTTTCTGATCACATTCTCCACCAATATCGCCCTGCATTTAAGCGGCGGCCTGGCGGGGAGTACTACCGTGTCAGGGAATCTGACAGGGATCTTCTCCGCTGCGCAGATCGTGATCGGGCTGGTGTTGGGGACGGTGACGAAGATCACGAAGAAGTATACGCTTCCCGCAGCTATGCTATGCTTCAGTGCGGGCGCAGTGCTTCTGATCCTGTTCCCGTCCAATTACGTGATGCTTATGATCGGCGCGGTATTCTGCGGATTTTCACAGGGAATGTTCATCCCCACAGCTATGGTTGATGTGTCCAATGCTGTGACTCCGGCATCTACGGCGATGGCGGCGGCCTGCATGACCTGTGGGAACTGCTTCGGACAGCTGATCTCGCCTACCGTGATGAACACGGCGGCAAAGGCGGTGTTCGGCACAGTGACAACGACGAACGTATATATCCTGGCAGCGGCCGGGATGACCATATCTGCGCTGGCGGTGATTGCGGCAAAGGCGCGGAAGAAATAATATTGATCGAAGGAGGACGTTATGAGAGCAAGAAGCTGCAAAGGAAAAGAAAAATACCCTCATCTTTTTTCCCCGCTCCGCATCGGGAATATCAGGATGAAAAACAGGATCATCGCGGCGCCCACAAGCCCAAGCATGATCACGGCAGAGGGGCACTTCACCCCGGAGATGACCGCCTATCTGGAAGAAAAGGCAATGGGCGGCGCGGCAGTCGTGACTTACGGAGAGGCGATCGTGCACTCCGCTACAGGGAAGTCTCACAATAAGCAGCTACAGCTGGATTCTTTCGGCGTAAAGCAGGGAATGGCGCAGACGGCGCGGGCCATCCACAACGCAGGCGCATACGCCAACATCCAGCTCTCCCACGGCGGGAAATACGGCGGGCTGACCAGTGTGGGCGGAGATCAGGACAAATGTGATACAGCATACGGCCCGAGCCATGAGATCACGCCTGTGGGGGAAGTGCAGGAGATGCCCAGGGAAATGATTCTGGAGATCGTGGAATCCTACAAAAAGAGCGCGAAGCTGTGCAGAGACTGCGGGTTTGATATGGTCCAGGTGCATGCGGCGCATGGCTGGCTGTTTTCCCAGTTCCTCTCTCCGGTGTTCAATCAGAGAAAGGATGAGTTCGGAGGAAGTCTGGAGAACAGGGCAAGGTTCCTCTTGATGGCTCTGGACGCGGTGAGAGAGGGCGCAGGCCCGGACTTCCCCATCGAGATCAGACTTTCGGGAGACGATCTGACAGAAAACGGCCTGGGGCTGGAGGACTGCGTGAAAGTGGCGCAGATGGCAGATGATAAGGTGGACCTGATCAATGTCTCCTGCGGAAACCATGAAGACCCGGATATGTTCTGCCGCACACACCCATCTGCCTTTTACCCCCGTGGGGTCAACGTATATCTGGCGGCAGAGATTAAGAAACATGTGAAGACTCCGGTGGCCTGCGTGGGATCGCTGAACGACCCGGCACAGATGGAAGAGATCATTGCTTCCGGTCAGGCAGATGTGGTAGAGATCGGACGAGCTCTTCTGGCAGATCCTTATCTGCCGGACAAAGCGCTGCATGGATGCGCAGAGGATATTACACCATGTCTGAGATGCTACGAATGCTTCGGGGAGACGGGAAAGAGTGAGACGGTGAAATGTTCAGTAAATCCTACGATGGGCCAGCAGCTTCCGGAGAAATATCCGCGGCAGGCGCCCAAACGGAGCAAACGGGTCCTGATTGTCGGCGGAGGTCCGGCCGGGATGCAGGCAGCTGTCACTGCGGCGAAAAGAGGACACAAAGTGACGCTTGCCGAACGCGGGGAACGTCTCGGCGGCAATCTGTACGCAGCAGGAGCTCCGTTTTTCAAGAAAGACATCGCTGACTTCTGTGAAGTGATGAAAAAGCGGGTGGAAAAGTCAGGGGCGGAGATCATTCTGAACACGGAAGTGACGCCAGAGTGGATCACGGAGTTTGATCCGGATGCTCTGATCATCGCAATCGGTTCCAGAGAGATAAAGCCCCTGATCAAAGGGTTGGACAGAGAGAATGTCGTCATGGCTGCCGAGGCTGAGCTTCATCCGGAGAAACTGGGAAGAAGAGTCGTCATCATGGGCGGCGGACTGGTCGGCACGGAGGCAGCGGTCTCCTTTGCGCATGAAGGGAAGGAGTGTGCGGTGATAGAGATGAAAGACGCTGTGGCGTCCGATGCAAATTCATTCTACCGCGGCGGTCTGATGCCGGAAGTGGAGCAAGCGGCAAAGCTCTATGTGAATACAACGGTCAAAGAAGTTCTGGAAGACGGTGTGCTCTGTGAGCGGGAGGGAGAGACTTTTAAAGTAGAGGCAGATACCGTAGTATGTGCTTTGGGATACCGGGCGCCGTATGCAGAAGTGGATGCTCTTGGCGGGACTGTGGATGAGACTTATATCATCGGAGACTGTACAAATGTGGGTCTGATCTATCACGCGGTGAACCAGGCATATTATACGGCGATGCGTTTATAAACTTGTGGAGATATAAGGAATATGGCATACTGTAAATCATAATAACCGTTCAGCCCGCGCCATTCGCAAAGCGGAACTGATACCATAAAAATGCTGCAGCAGCATGGATGTTCATAAAAGGAGACGCAGTATGGAAAACGAAAGAAAATTAATGCAGTTCTATTTTATCACAGAGGGGGAGCTGTCCACACATTATCATCAGAACCTGGAGCTCTTTTATGTGCTGAAAGGGAATCTGGAAGTGCGGATTGATGATACCTGTTTCCGGCTGGGACAGGGGGATATCATCGCGATCAATGCCAATAAACGGCATACCATGAACGGCAAGGAGGGACTTCTGGGCGCCAGATTCGAGATTGACTTCCGCCTGCTGGCGGAGGAGCTGGGGACGATGCAGCTTCTGTTCTGGTGCAATACAGTGGCAGACCGCAATGAGGCATATGAAGACCTGAGGCGGATCCTGGACCGCATCCTGGAACGCCATTTCGAGAGGGAGCAGAAAGGTGCGCTTCACCTGAATGCTCTGTATTATGAAGCGCTGCATATCCTGACGAGTAATTTTATGGTGCGCTCAGATGACGCACGGCTGCAGGTGGAGGATTCTCAGGACCGGATAAGGGTGCAGCAGATCCAGAACTATATTCAGGCTAATTATCAGAGCCAGATCAGTCTCAATGATCTGGCTGAGCGCCTGTACCTTTCAAATGCTTATCTGTCCAAATATGTGAAAAGACATATGGGTCTGACGTTCATGGAATATCTGAATAATGTGCGTCTGTTCTACGCGGTGGATGAGCTCCTCTATACAAAGAAAAACATGACGCGCATCGCGCTGGACAACGGGTTCCCTACATCGGCTGCATTTACCAAGGCATTCCGGGATATCTACGGGGAAGCACCCAGTACGTATAGAAAGAGAGTGCAGAAGGAGATGGAACCGGAACAGCCCTCAGCAGAGCTGTCGGAGGCAGAACAGCAGAAGATCCTGGAATATCTGCGCTTCCGGGAAGAGAAGGGGCTGCCGGAACCGGATCGGGAGCACGTATGTGAGGCGGATGCAGTCTGTTATCAGAAGATGGAGCATGTGGCAAGCCGAGCGGTCAATGTAGGAGACGCCTATCTGATCCTGCAGTCAGAAGTTCAGAACCAGCTTAAGGAGATCCGAAAGAACACAGAACTTTGCTATGTAAGGATCTGGAATCTGCTTTCTAGGGAAAATTGTTTTGACGGACAGAAAGGATATAACTTCCGGAAACTGGATCTGGTGCTGGATTTCCTTCTTGAGAATCAGATGAAGCCTTATCTGGTGCTGGGACAGAAGCCGATCCTGTTCATGTACACGCCGGAGCGCAGCGTCCGTGAAATGGAAGCCACAGAGACTTACAGTTTGGAGACTTTTTCGGGAATCATTAAAGCACTTTCCAAACATCTGGTAAACCGCTATGGTGTGGAGGAACTGGAGAGCTGGTATTTTGAATACTGGTATGATCATAATAATCTGACGCGCCGCCGGTCACAGGAGAAAGACAGCCGCAGGGTTGAATACTGGGACGATCTTCAGGGAGAAATAGACAGGGAAGACTGGGAGTTTTTTGAATATTTCGAGACGCTCTACCGCATGCTGAAAGCGATCTCTCCGGATATTCGTGTGGGAGGAGCAGAATTTATCCTGGGGTTTGAGACACTGTGGTGCAGAGAGGTGTTCCAGATATGGAAGAAACGCAGCATCTGGCCGGATTTTCTTTCCTTCTGTTCCTATCAGTACATCGCGATCTACGAGGATGGCAAACGCTACGGCCGAAAGTCCATTGACGGAAGCTACATACGCAATCAGGTGGAGATCATGCGGGAAGTGATGGCGGAGACCGGATTTTCCGCGCCGGAGTTTCATATCGATGAGTGGAATTTTACCATATCGAATCGGAATGTCTTGAACGACAGCTGTGAGCAGGGGGCCTATATCCTTAAGAACTGCATTGATCTGGCCGGGGATGTGGATATCATGGCCTACTGGCACGCGCTGGATGTCTATTCGGATTACTATGATACAGATCTGATCCTCAACGGAGACTCTGGGCTGATCACAAGAGACGGGATTGCCAAGCCGTCATATTACGCATTTACATTCTTAAATAAACTCCTTCCCAATGTGGTGGCAAAAGATGAGAACATGCTGATCACAACCAACGGGAAAGGCCGTTTCATGATCGTGTGCCACAATTATAAAAAGCTTTCTTCGCAGTATGTATCTGCCGAGGAAGATCAGATCAAAGTGGAAGAACTGGACCAGTATATAGAAGACCGAGAGCCGCTGAAACTGAGGATCAAGCTGAATCATGTGAAAAATGGAAATTACCTGGTGAGGAGCTTCTATATTAACCGGGAGAACGGAAGTGTACAGGATATCTGGAAACGGATGGAATATACAAGTCACCCCACGCAGGATGAGATGGATTATCTTAAGAGGAGTGCGGCGCCGCGTCTGGAGATGCAGAGCATTGATGTTGAGGACGGGGTGCTGGAACTGGAAAATATCCTGCTGGATCAGGAGATCAGGCTTCTGGATATCCAGTACCGTTATGACTCTCTATAGAAAGAAAAGGAATTTGCCGCACTGATTTTGTGCAGAAAACGGGCGGGACAAAAAATATGCATTGTTTTTTGTCCCGCTTTTTTCTTTGTGTGAAAAACATAACAAAATTTCCCGCATTATCATGACAAGCACAGGAAAGCGGCAAAGAGGGAAACAGAGTAAATTATAGGCAGATAGAAAAAAACACGGAGGTACAACATGAAAGTATTAGGAATTTCTTTTGGAAGGAGAAACCAGAGAAGTGATGTCATGGTGAAAGAAGCTCTTTTCGCGGCAAAAGCAGCGGGCGCTGACGTGCAGTTCATCAATACGGTACGCATGGATATCGGACACTGCCGGGCATGTGACTACTGCAGCAGAATGCGCGACAAAGGCGAGACAGAGATCCACTGCTGCATGAAAGACGATTATCACATCCTGGAAGAAGCCTGCCTCGAGGCGGACGGGATCATCATCGCAGCTCCGGTCTACGCGGTCGGCATCGTAGGACAGTTCAAGAACTTTGTAGACCGTTTCGGCCCCTCACACGACAGAGCCGCACTGCTCGAAGAGAACAAAAAGAGAAAAGCGGAAGGCAAACCGGAACTGGATCCGCGCTATTTCAAGGACCGCTATACAGGATTTATTTCCGTGGGCGGAGCACAGACTCATAACTGGGTATCCCTCGGACTTCCGATGCTGGATCTTTTCAGCTTCTCATTCTGCATGAAATGCGTAGGCCATGTAGATGCTTATGATCAGGGAAGGACAGGCCATCCGCTGTTTGATCCCGCGCTTATGAAAAAATGTGCAGAACTTGGAACAGCAGTGGCACAGTCTCTTGGAAAGCCGTATGATGAAGTGAACACATGGGTTGGAGACGAGGGCGTATGTCCGGTCTGCCATAATCCTCTCCTCAGCATGAACGGAACGACGCATGTCGAGTGCCCGATCTGCGGGATCTGGGGCGAACTGTCCGTAGACGGGGATAAAGTCAGTGTGGAATGGTCCGAGGAAGAGATCGCACGGGCGAGAAACACGACCATCGGTATCTATGAGCATTACAACGAGATCCAGAATATGATCGAGGTCTGTGTGCCGAAACTCATCGCAAACAAAGACACGCTGCCCAAGATGATGGAAAAGTATGAAAAATTTGAGGAAACCATCGAGAATATGTAAAGGTACGAGGGAGGAAATCTCATGAAGGAACAGGCATTAAATGAATACGGCATGAAGCCGTTGACAGCGAAACATTATTTTGTATATGGAATGGGGAACTTTGCGTCACAGCTCTCATGGACAATGGTAAGCACCTATCTGTCCATCTTCTACACCGACGTATTCGGACTGGGAACGGGAGCGGTTGCCCTTCTGATGCTGATCGCGAAAGTGTGGGACGGGATCAACGATCCGATGATGGGAACACTGATGGAGCGTACCCATACGAGATGGGGAAGGTTCAGACCTTATATCGCAGTCGGAGCAGTATTCCTGGTCATCTTTACCATACTGACATTTACTGTGCCCGGATTCGGCGGCCCGGCGAAACTGGCATATGCATACATTACCTATATCGGTCTGGGAATGTCCTATACGATGACGAACGTACCGTATCTGGCGCTCCCTGTTGTTATGACCCGTGACCCCAAAGAGATCAACAAGCTGAACGCGGCTCAGATGATGGGGATGACGATCGGTCAGATCGTCCTGAACCTGTTCGTGCTTAAGCTGGTGCTCTGGTTCGGCAAAGGCGATGAAGCCGCAGGATATCAGTCAACAGCGATCCTGCTCGCCCTGATTGCGCTGCCGATGTTCTGGGCAGTTGCCAAGCTGTCAAAGGAACGCATCACAGTTAAGAAAGAAGATCAGGGAAAGATCAGCGACGGATTAAAGCTGGTATTCCGGAACAAGAACCTTTTATGCGCAATGATGTACAGCTTCTTCAACATGTTCGGCATGCTGGGACGGATCTCGGTTGCTGTTTACTTCTACATGCACTGCGTACAGAACTTTACCTTCATCACCGTATTCATGATGATGCAGATGATCGTGGGAACACTGATCATGCCGTTCACTCCGAAGGTGATCGAAAAGTTCGGAAAGAGAAATACAGCCATCATTTCTATGATCATCCAGGGATCAGCGCTGATCATCCTCTTCTTCGGACCGTATGAGAACATTGTATTTGACTTTGTTGTACTGGTTTATTACGGCCTCGGCTATGTGGCAGGACCGTGCGGATCCGGAATGATGGTAGACGCGATCGACGACTTCGACGATAAATACGGCTACAGAAATGACGGTATGGCATTCTCCTTCCAGGGAACAGCCATCAAGATCGCCACAGCGATCGCGAACTCTCTGTTCCTGGTAGTGATGGGCGCGTTCGGATACGCAGGCGGCGTTGAGATGACACCGCATATCCAGCAGGGAATCAATATCGCGGCGAACCTCCTCCCGGGACTCGTATTCTTCGTGGGCATTATCCCGCTGGCCATCTACAGCCTCGACAAACCGGGCTACATGGACGGTGTAAGAGAGAGACTGACAGCAAGAGATCAGGCGAAGAGAGAAGCAGAAGCAAAAGAATGACGAAGTTGGAAAGGAAGCCGGAATTTCTTGTAATTGCAGGAAATTCCGGCTTTCTGTAAAATCGTACATTTTGGTCTTTCGCAAACGCCTTACATTTTTCAAAAACCTCTTTACAAATGATATGGATATGATATGTTAAATATATGTCAGATGAAATGCTCCCGCAGGCGGTTTTACGAATGGCGCTCTGTGAACAGTAATTGGTAGGGAGGTCATTGTCTGGAAATAAATTCATGTCGGAAATATCGGCAGAGCAATCTTGTACGAGAGGGCGGAAGAGCGGAATGAGCAAAACGATTATGTATGAGCGGATTTATAATGATCTTCTGGAGAAAATTCGAACGGGAGAATATCAGACGGGGGAGCGCCTGCCGTCGGAAAAGGAACTGGCAGAAAGCTATGGGGTGAGCCGTATCACAACGAAGAAAGCGATGGATATGCTGGCGCAGCAGCAGTATATTTCGAGGAGCCCGGGCAGAGGGTCGTTTGTGTTAGAAAGAGCCGGCTGTGACGGGGCGTATAACGGAGCGCCGGATGCGGAGAATTCGCAGAACAAGATTTCAGAAGAACATGCAGGGCGGGGGAATCTGATTGCAGTGATTTTTGATTCGTTCAGCAGTGACTTCGGAAGTGTTCTGCTGCGCAGCATTGAGCGAGAGTGCAGGCGGAAACACTATGGGATGCTGTTCTATTGTTCGTATGGCAGTATTGAGGAGGAGAACCGGGCGATCGGCAGCGCGCTTGAGTTGGGCGCGAAGGGGATTGTTCTTATGTGTGTGCAGGGAGAGCGGTATAACAATACAGTTCTTCGGCTGGGGCTGAGCGGCTATCCGCTGGTGTTTGTGGACCGTCAACTGAAAGGGGTTTCGATCCCGTGCGTGAAGACGGATAATTATTCGGCGGCATATGAACTGACGGAAATGCTGCTGCGCAAAGGACATAAGAAGATCTGTTTTGTATCCCATCTGAATACAAGTACGACGACCATTAATGAGCGTTATGAGGGGTTCGTGGAATGTATTATGCAGCAGGAGGATGCGAAAGGCGTGCTGGCAAAGCTGGAGAATTATAATTCTGTGCTGCTGGATTCGGATATTGAATATGAAGAAGAAAGCGGCAGGGCAATGGAGCGTGTGCTGGATCAGTACGAGGACTGTACGGCGTTTCTCATGGTAGAATATAAGATGGCCGTGCTGATGTCCAGGATTCTTATGCGCAGAGGCAAGGAAAGGGAGATCGCGACTTTTGATGGGTTGGAATCCATCTATTGCAGGGGAGACGGATTTATTCATGTACGTCAGGATGAAGCAGGAATCGGGAAAAAGGTTGTGGAACTGGTGTGCGGGTGGATTGATGGGGAAAGAACAGGAGACAGCATCAATGTACCATATATAATAGAAAAATAGTTGAAAATGATATATAAATGATATGTTAATAGTTCACGAAATGACGGGGGATTCTTTGTTAAAATGGTCAAATTGACAAAGAATCTCCCGTTTATTATTGACATAATGACATATTGATGATACATTTTAGATAAATAATATGCGCGTGGATTTAAAAAGATATAATGATATATTATATCGAAAGCGTAAAAGAAGGAGGACTCAAATTGAAAAAGAAACTACTTTCAACAGTACTGTGTGCGGCAATGGTGGCTTCCCTGGCGGCGGGATGCGGCAATGACAGCCAGGATGATTCATCCTCAGGCAGTTCGAGCGGAAAAACGAAACTTACGATTGTGTACAATGATTCCGGAGACACCGGAGAAGACGGGTACATGTATAACTGGATCATGCAGACCTATGAGAGCTGGGACCGTGCAGATGAGGTGGAGCTTGACGTACAGCCGATAGTGGCGACGGACAGCGATTATGTTACCAAAGTGCAGACTCTGGTTCAGGATGATTCTACATGCCCGGATTTGTTCTTTGAGGATACGTTCCAGCTGAACACGGACGTGGCAGCAGGATATGTAGCGAATATTACAGATTACGTAGCGGCATGGGATGAGTGGGACAGCGCGATAATTGAGGCTCTGAAAGAGGGCACGAAGGGAACGGATGGTGATACCTACGCGGTTCCGGTGAGTACAGATGTCCGCGGACTTTGGTACAACAAGGATGTGTTTGAGGAGGCTGGCCTGGGAAGAGAATGGCAGCCGGAGAGCTGGCAGGATATCCTGGATGCGTGTGCTGCGATCCAGAAAAACTGCGAAGAAGATGTGGTGCCGATCTGGTTTGCCTGCAATTCCGGAGAAGCAGAAGCTACCAGCATGAATACGTTCCAGATGCTGCTGGCCGGTACCGGAGATTCTCTCTGTGACGACGCTACAGGTGTTTATGATCTGAGCAGCGACGGCGTGACGGATTCCCTGGAATTTATTAAAACATGTCTGGATGAGGGATATCTTGGGACGCTTTCTGAGATTCTTGACACAAGCGATTATACGTATGCAAATACTTATATGTCTACAGGGAAACTTGGCATGTATCTGAACGGAAGCTGGGGGTATGCAGATTATCTTCAGGATGCCGGCTATCCGATGGAAGGGTATACAGATGATACGCTGACAGACGCTCTTGGATTCGCTCAGATGCCGACCAAGGAAGCGGAAGGGTATGTGACGATGTCTGGCGGCTGGAGCTGGGCACTGGCGGAGAATTCTGATCAGAAAGATCTGGCCTTTGAGTTTGTAACTGAGATGATGCAGCCGGATAACTACATTCTGTATGTGGACGGAAGTGGAAATCTTTCTACCAGAAATGATATGGACAGCTATGAGGAGTACAGCAGTAGATTATACATAGATGAAGCGACAGCAATGTCTGAGAATGCATATTTCCGTCCGCATGATGAGAACTATTCAAAGGTTTCTTCCTATCTCTATGCGATGATAGATACGATCGTGAGAAACGATACTGATGTGGAAACTGCGCTTGCAGATTTCCAGAGCAGCGTAAAGACTGCGATCGGGGAAGATCTTGTGAAGTGATTTCGAAGCGGCGAATGAGAGTGACCCGGGGATAACATAGATCCCCAAAGAGAAATGGAGGGCTGTCTGCACAGGGGGATCTCTGCTGCGGACGGCCCTTTTCTGAAAAATCAGAAGGAGATAGGGATGGAAGCATATAAGAAAAAGCGATTTTTGGAGAAATATATTTATTTGGTTCCGGCGGTTCTGCTTATGCTGTTCTTTTTCATCTGGCCGGTTGTGCTGACGGTTTATTATTCATTTACGAACCTGGCACTGACGGGGACAGCGGCGAGTTCGCAGTCTTTTGTGGGACTGGAGAATTATAAGAGGATGTTTTCGGATTCTGCTGTTCAGACAAGCATTGTTACGACGATTGCCTTCCTGATCGGCTCTGTGGTGGGACAGACAATTCTTGGATTTATTATCGCACTTCTAATGAAAGAAAAGAATCGAATCTTCCGCAGAGTGGTCGGGGCTGTTGTACTGGCTGCGTGGGTAATGCCGGAGACGGTTGCGGCTATCTGTGCATATACGTTTTTCACGGACAAAGGGACTTTAAACCTGATTCTGGAAGCTGTCGGAACAGGGCCGGTTTCGTGGCTGTTTAAATATCCGCTGGCATCAGTGATAATCGCCAATATCTGGCATGGAACAGCATTCTCCATGATGGTTTACCAGTCAGCTCTGGACAATGTGCCGGGAGAGGTGGCCGAGTCGGCTAAAATGGACGGCGCTGGGAGGATACAGAATCTGATTTACATTACAATTCCGATTATTAAAGACACGATCCTGACGAATACCATGCTGATTACGCTTTCTACGCTAGGAACATTCGGTATGGTTTATACAATGACAGGAACGACCGTGCAGACGCTGCCGGTATTTATGTATATCCGCGCGTTCAAGAACTATGAATTGGGCTACGGAACCGCGATATCGATGCTTGTACTTTTGATCGGCGCAGTATTCAGTATCTTTTATGTCCGGGTTCAGAATAAGGATGGTGCGAAATGATGAGTAAAAAGCGAGACACAATTGCTGCATATGCAGTTTTGGTAATCATTGCGGTTGTATTTATCATACCGCTTGCGTGGGTTGTACTGGCATCTTTCGATGAAAATGCAAGTCTGGCGGTGGGGCTTCCGAACTTCACACTGGATAATTATGTGGAGGTGCTGACCAGCCAGGCGAATCTGCGGTCTTTTGGAAATGGGCTTCTGATGTCCCTTGGAACAGCAGTGCTGGTAGTGATTTTGGCCGGATTGGCAGCATACCCGCTGTCCAGATTTGAGATGAAACATAAGAAAATGTTTATGCTCACCATGCTGTTCATGACATCACTTCCGGTTACCACACTGATGGTTCCTGTTTTTAAGATTTTTGTCACCGTGAATTTATATGACAATATGTTTGGAATTGTTTTGTTTATGACAGCATCCGGTATGCCGTACGCAATCTGGATGATGAAGAACTTTATGGATTCAGTTCCCGTCTCGCTGGAAGAAGCCGCGTGGGTGGATGGAAGCGGAAAACTTACAGGAATCCGTAAAGTTGTAATGCCTCTGATGATGCCCGGAATTTTTACTATTGCGATCTATACATTCTCCGGAGCATGGGGAAACTTTTTTGTTCCGTTTATTCTTCTTTCCAGCAGCGAGAAATATCCGGCATCCATCATGCTGTACCAGTTTTTTGGACAGCATACGGTGGCATACGGAACGCTGGCGGCCTATTCCATCGCGTACGCGATGCCGTCGGTGATACTTTACGTGATTATTCAAAAATGGATGTCCAAAGGCTTCAGTATGGCAGGAGCTGACAAAGGCTGATACGTTAGGAGGTTAACATGTGCTATGAAGGTAAGAGAATGTTATCGGGCGATCGAAGATAAAATCGCGCTTGTGCGGGAAAAATTCGGCGAAAACAGCAGGATTCCGGAAATGTTTGAAAACTGCATTTCCAATACGCTGAAAACAACGATCCGAGTGCATGAAGATGGTTCTGTTTATATGATTACGGGAGATATTCCGGCTATGTGGCTCCGGGATTCTGCATGCCAGCTCAGACCGTTTCTCATTTTTGCCCGAGAAGATTCAGAGATTGAGGAATTGATCTGCGGATTGATCAAGAAACAGATGGAATGTATTCAAATTGACCCGTATGCGAATGCATTTAACGAGTGGGCAGACGGAAACTGCTGGGAGCATGATAAGACGGAAATGAAGCCGGAATTATGGGAACGGAAATATGAGGTGGATTCTCTATGCTATCCGGTACAGATTTCTTATCTTCTTTGGAAAAATACCGGATGTACTAGGCATTTTACACCGGAATGGCTTGCGTCTGCAAAACGGATCTGTTCTGTCTTCCGTACGGAACAGGATCACGAAAACAGCTCGCCGTATCTTTTTGAGCGGTTTCACTGTGTGCATACGGATACACTCTCGAGAGGAGGAAAGGGAGCGCTTGTAAAGAGCGGGATCGGATTGACCTGGTCCGGATTCAGACCCAGTGACGATTCCTGTGTTTATGGATACCTGATTCCGTCGAATATGCTGGCGGCAGTGATTTTAGAAAATATGTCAGAAATCGCGGAGACCGTCTACAGGGACCGGAGCTTTTCGGAGGAGACGGCAGCCCTGGCGCGGGAGATCCGGGAAGCAGTCGAGCACTGCGGGGTAGTGCCGGGAGAGGACAAGGAGTTTTATGCCTATGAGGTGGACGGATTCGGAGAGTATAATGTGATGGACGACGCGAATCTGCCGAGTCTTCTGTCGATGCCGTATTTCGGATACTGCGGCAAAGATAACGACAGATACCGCAATACGAGAGCAGTCATATTAAGTGACAGGAATCCGTACTATTATAAAGGCAAATATGCAGAAGGCATTGGGAGTGCTCATACACCCGCCGGCTATATCTGGCCCATTGCTCTTGCAATGCAGGCAATGACTTCGGATTCAGAAGAGGAGAAGCTTGCGATCCTTTCTGTGCTGGAACGGACAGACGCTGGTACGGGGATGATGCATGAAGCCTTCCGTGCGGATGATCCGGAGATATATACGAGACCCTGGTTCTCTTGGGCCAATTCTGTGTTCTGCGAGCTGGTGCTGGACTGCTGCGGCTTTCACGTGATGTCCCCGCTAAACGAGGGGAATGTGGAACGAGAGTAACAGAAAAGAAGCGGCAAATTTGTCCCTTAACGGCTCTGTTGCCCCTTGTACACTGATGCTTCAGGGTGTTATAATATCAATACTGACACAAAACGGCGGCATGCATTGTGTGCCGCTGTTTTTGCGAGAACATTGATTTAAGGAGTTTATTTGACATGGAATTGACAACGATCCGGGAGTTATTTAAGAACAGAGAGGCCTATCTGGATAAGAAGGTGACTGTGGGCGGCTGGGTGCGCAGCATCCGCGATTCGAAGACGTTCGGGTTTATCGTCGTGAACGACGGATCCTATTTCGAGCCGCTTCAGGTGGTATATCATGACAGTATGGAGAATTTTGCTGAGATATCAAAGCTGAACGTGGGGGCAGCGGTGATTGTGACCGGTACACTGGTGGCCACGCCGCAGGCGAAGCAGCCCTTTGAGATTCAGGCAGATGAGGTGCAGGTTGAGGGCGCGTCAGCTTCGGACTATCCGCTGCAGAAGAAACGACATAGTTTCGAATATCTTAGAACGATTTCTCATCTCCGGCCGAGGACGAATACATTTCAGGCGGTATTCCGGGTGCGTTCGCTGGCGGCTTATGCTATTCACAAGTTTTTCCAGGAGAGAGGTTTCGTGTATGTCCATACACCGCTGATCACAGGAAGTGACTGTGAAGGCGCGGGAGAGATGTTCCGCGTGACCACGATGGACCTGGAGAATGTGCCGAAGAAAGAGGACGGCAGCGTGGATTATACGAAGGATTTCTTCGGGAAGGAGACAAGCCTTACAGTCAGCGGACAGCTCAACGGGGAGACGTATGCGCAGGCGTTCCGCAGCATTTATACCTTTGGCCCTACCTTCCGCGCGGAGAATTCCAATACGACGAGACATGCCGCAGAGTTCTGGATGATCGAGCCGGAGATCGCGTTTGCGGACCTGGAAGATAATATGGACCTGGCGGAAGCCATGCTGAAGTATATTATTCAGTATGTGCTGGAGAATGCACCGGAAGAGATGAACTTCTTCAATTCGTTTGTGGACAAGGGGCTTCTGGACCGGCTTCACAATGTGGCGAACTCTGACTTCGCAAGGGTAACCTACACAGAGGCGATTGAGCTTCTGCAGAAGAATAATGATAAGTTCGAGTATAAGGTATCGTGGGGATGCGATCTGCAGACCGAGCATGAGCGGTACCTGACGGAACAGATCTATAAGCGTCCGGTATTCGTGACGGACTATCCGAAGGAGATCAAGGCGTTCTACATGAAGCAGAATGACGACGGGAAGACGGTTGCGGCAGTGGACTGTCTGGTGCCGGGGATCGGCGAGATCATCGGGGGAAGCCAGAGAGAGGATAATTATGACAAGCTTCTGGCTCGCATGAAAGAGCTTGGGCTGAAAGAAGAGGATTATGGATTCTATCTGGATCTGAGAAAATACGGATCTACCAGACATGCGGGATTCGGACTTGGATTTGAGCGCTGCGTGATGTATCTGACAGGAATGTCTAATATCCGCGACGTGATCCCGTTCCCGAGAACGGTAAATAACTGTGAATTATAATCAGCGGAGAAAGTACGAGGGCGCGGCATTGGGGATGCGGCGCTCTTGTTTCGTAACGGCAGAAAGGGGATGCGGGAATGAAATTTATACATATCGCAGACGTGCATCTGGGCGCAGAGCCGGACGCGGGGCCTCTGTACACGGACAGGCGTCCGCGGGAGATATGGGAAACTTTTGAACATGTGATTCATACCTGTGAAGAAGAGCAGACGGATCTGCTGCTGATTGCGGGAGATCTGTTCCACCGGCAGCCTCTGCTGCGGGAGCTGAAGGAAACGGACGCGCTCTTTGCAGGCCTGACACATACGAAGGTTGTGCTGATCGCGGGCAATCATGATTACATGAAGCTGGGTTCGTATTATCGAACGTTTGCATGGAGTGAAAATGTATACCCGCTGTTCGACAAGATGGTTCAGTATGTCGATTTCCCGGAACTTCATACAGCGGTATATGGACTGAGCTATTACAGCAGAGAGATGCGGGAACCGGTGTATGATGAGATCACGGCCGGCGGAATCGAACCTGTAGAGATCCTGCTTGGCCACGGGGGCGACGAGAAACATATCCCCATTGACCGGAGCAGACTTTCGGATTCCGGATTCGCGTATATTGCACTGGGACATATTCATAAGCCCCAGGCATTGGAGAAAAACCGGATTGTTTACAGCGGCGCTCTGGAACCCATTGACCGAAATGACACCGGAGCTCACGGGTATATCCGCGGTGAGATTACGGACCGGGGAGTTCGGATTCAGTGGGTGCCATGTGCGGTCAGAGAGTACCTCCATGCTGAGATCCCGGTGGAAGCAGATGATACAATGGTTTCAGTGGGAAAGAAAATTGAACAACTGATAAATAGAAATGGAAACAAAAACATTTACAAAATAACGCTGCGAGGAAAACGGGATCCGGATATTATCTTTGACACGAAGCGACTGTCTGAGCGGGGAAATATTCTGGAAACAGTAGACCGAACAGAGCCGGCCTATGATCTGAAGCGGCTGTTGGAGGAAAATGAGGACCGGCTTCTTGGCAGATTTATCAGCAGGTTCGCGGGATGCAGAGAGGGCAGCGTGGAGTATGAGGCGCTGTGCGAGGGCGTGGATGCCCTGCTTGCCAGCAGGGAGTAAGAAGGGAAAGGATGCCAAAGATGGTAATAACAGAGCTGTATATTAAAAATTTCGGAAAGTTCTCAGACAGGCACATCAGCCTGCATGACGGGCTCCAGGTCATTACCGGAGAGAATGAATATGGGAAATCCACGATCCACGCATTTATCAGGGCCATGCTGTTCGGTCTGGAACGGGGGCGCGGGAGAGCCGCGGCGAAGGATGATTATACCCGCTACGAACCGTGGGGAGAACCAGGATATTACGCAGGGACGATGCGGTTTCTATGCGGAGGCAGGACGTTTCGGCTGGAACGGAGCTTCGGACGGTATTCCCGGCAGGCGTCCCTGATCTGCGAAGATGACGGGGAAGAGCTGTCTGTGGAACAGGGGGATCTCTCGGTCCTTCTGGGCGGTCTTACGCCTGGGCTGTTTGACAGCACGGTTTCGATCGGCCAGCTAAAATCAGAGCCGGGGCAGGAACTGTCGGCAGCGCTCGAGAACTATGCGGCCAACTACTATGAGACTGGCGACGGTGAGATCGACCTGAACGCGGCGTTCCAGGTCCTGCGCGAGAAGCGCCGTGAGGCTGAGAAGGCTGTGCGGGAAGAGGAGGCGGAGGCAGAGGCGGCGCGCCGGAAGCTTCTGCAGGAGTGCGCGTACCTGGAACGGGATATGCAGCGCCTGCAGAGTGACTACGAGAAGTGCAGGGCGCGGCTGCATGAACGGAATACAGAACGGACGATCGAACGGAATACAGAACGGGCGGCAGAGCGGCAGGCGGGCAGAGGCGGCGCGGGCTCCGGCGGCGCGGCCGGAACTAAGGGGACGGAAACCGGCGGCAAGAGTCTGATGAAACTTGGGGCTGCCGGGCTCCTTGCAGGCCTGCTCGGGATCGCCTGGGGTCTGCTTCTCGGGAATCCCTGGTTCCAGGAGAATGTGAAAGGATTGTCTGGAATGTCATCATTTCCGTTTCTTTTGATCGGCGGATGTGTCGCGGCTGTCGGAATCGCTGCACTGATGGCCGGGGGTATGAAGAAGGTGAGAGGGAGAAGCACGGCCGGGCAGAAGGTGGAACAGAAGCCCCGGCAGGAGCTGAATACGCAGAATACGGAAGAGAAGAAACGCCTGGCCTGGGAGATGGACCGGATCCGCGGGGAATGGAAGGAAAAGGAAATCCGGCGGGAAAATCTCAGGGAGCAGTGTGAAGAAAGCGAAAGCAGTGAGACTCTGGCAGCGCTGAAGCGGAGATGCACGGCCATCGCTCTCGCGGAAGAAGAACTGAAGAAAGCGGCAGAGGAGACCGGCAGCCAGACGATGCGTATGATGAATGCCAAGGCATCGGAGATTTTTGCATTTATCACAGAGGGGAAATATAAGAGAATCGACCTCGATGAGAACCGGAAAATCTCGGTGTGGGACGGAGAGAGAAGAACAGCGGCAGAGCGTCTGAGCAGAGGGACGATCGAACAGATCTATTTCGCGGTGCGTATGGCAGCGGCGGATCTGCTCCTGGAGGAACCGGTTCCGGTGATTCTGGACGATGTGTTTGCATTTTATGATGATAAAAGACTCGTCTCTGCATTAAAATGGTTGAGCAGCTGCGGAAAACAGGTTATAATATTTAGCTGTCATAAGAGAGAAGAAGAGATAGTGAAGAAGGAAGAGTTACTGTGAAAATAGCATTGCCAAGAAAAGTGATGATGATTATCAATAATCTGGAACTCCACGGGTATGAGGCTTATGCCGTGGGCGGCTGTGTCAGGGATGCGATCCTGGCCAGACGGCCGGAGGACTGGGATATCACGACATCGGCGCGCCCGGAGGAGATCAAGAAGCTGTTCAGAAGAACCGTGGATACGGGGATAGAACACGGAACGGTTACGGTTCTGCTGGGCAAGGACAGCTTTGAAGTGACTACGTACCGGATCGACGGGGATTATGAAGACAGCCGTCATCCCAAAGAGGTACGGTTTACGAACCGGCTGGAGGAGGATCTCCGCCGGCGGGATTTTACAATTAATGCGATGGCGTACAATGAGGAAGTGCGCCTTGTGGATGTGTTCGGAGGCATGAAGGACCTGAACCATCATCTCATCCGCTGTGTGGGGGATCCGAAGGAGCGTTTTTCGGAGGATGCGCTCAGGATCCTGCGCGCGGTCCGTTTCTCGGCTCAGCTGAATTTCCCCATTGAGCCGGAGACCGCGGCGGCGGTGCGGAAGCTTGCGCCGACCCTGCGGAAGATCAGTGCCGAACGGATACGGGCAGAGCTGGTGAAGCTGCTCGTCTCTCCCCATCCGGAGCGGATCCAGGATGCTTATGAACTGGGGATTACGAAGATCATCCTGCCGGAGTGGGATGCCATGGTCGGTGTAGAGCAGAATACGCCGCATCATAAATATGATGTGGCCCGCCATACCATTCAGGCGCTGAAGAATGTCAAAAGGGACAAGATCCTGAGGCTTACGCTCCTCTTTCATGATATGGGCAAGCCTGCTGTGAGGACGACGGACGAGATGGGCCGGGATCATTTTAAAGGACATGCACTGGTCAGCGAGGAGATCGCCAGGAAGGTGATGCACCGCCTGAAGTTTGACAATGACACCCTGAAGAAGGTGGCCAGACTGGTCTGCTATCATGATTATCGAATCGAAGCGACGCCGGCAAATGTCCGCAGAGCTATGAACCGGATCGGCGTGGAGCTGTTCCCCTACTACCTGGCGGTGCGCATGGCGGATATCAAAGCACAGAGTGCCCGCGGGAGAAGAGAGAAGATTGAAAATATCGTAGAGATCCGGAAGCTGTATCAGGAAGCGCTTCTGAACGGCGACTGTGTGACTCTGCGGCAGCTGGCGGTGGGCGGCCGGGAGCTGATGGACCTGGGCATGAAGCCGGGCCGGGAACTGGGATGTATGCTCAGTGAACTTCTGGAGTATGTGATCGACGACCCGCAGCGCAATGACAAAGAAATCCTATGTAAATATGTAAAAGAAAAACTCAGCCTGTGAGTCATAGCCGGGCTGACCTCCTCATAGACTAAGATGTAACAGTTCAGCCGCGTGCTTACCCGGCGCGGCTGAACCGAAATCTGAATATGCGGTGACAGGGGGCAGCCATGAGGGAAGAATATGAACTGGAAGTGCTGGAGAAATATGATATAGAAGTGAAAGGCACCCGGCGGATCAGGGGTGCGTTTTTTTGCGATACGAATGAGGGGACGATGCTGCTGAAAGAGACGAAGATGTCCGCGCGGCGCGCCTCCTTATTGTATTCTGTACTCAGCCGTCTGGAGAAACGGCAGGGGCTCCGTGTCGATACGCCTGTATTTGCCGGGGACGGGGAATTGCTCGTGACATCAGCGGACGGAACGGTTTATATGCTGAAGCGATGGTTCCAGGGACGGGAATGTGATATCCGCCAGGATGCGGAAGTAGAACGTGCCGCCGGGAAGCTGGGGATTCTGCACCGCGAAACCGGGAGCAGGGAACTGTGGGAACCGGAGGAGGGCGGAGCCGGGATCGGCGCCGGAGCCGGCGGAACGGCAAGAGATCCGGAAGAGGAGATTCGAAGACATAACCGGGAGCTGAAGAAAGTCCGTTCTTTTATTCGAGGCAGGACGGTTAAGAATGAGTTCGAGTCTATTTTCCTTGAGAACTTCGAGAACATGTACCGCACAGCGGAACTGGTGCTGGAGAGGATGCAGGATTCCGGCTGCGGAAGGCTTTTCAGAGACAGTATCCGTGACGGCTGTCTGGTGCATGGCGATTATAACTATCACAACCTTCTGGTGATACGAGAGGATATGGCGGTCACCGGGTTCGAACACATTCATGTGGATGTACAGGCAGATGATCTCTATTATTTCATGCGGAAGGTCATGGAAAAGCATCGATGGAAACGAAATACTGGACAGAGGCTCATAGAAGCCTATGAGGAAGAACGGAAGCTTCATCCGGCGGAGCTGGAATACATCGGACTCTGCCTGGCATACCCGGAGAAATTCTGGAAGACAGCCAGCAGTTATTACCACTCAAATAAGGCATGGATCCCGGAAAAATCCGTGGAAAAACTGAAGCTGGCGGTCCGCCAGAACGAAGAGAAATATGGGTTTTTGGAAGATCTATTTTCTCTGCGGTTCTGAGGGTGGTTTTTGTTGCCGTGGGGGCAAAAACATGGTATATTAAAACTGGATTTGTGGATTTTCACAAAAAATGAATAAAAAAGATGTCAGGAGTGGTAAAAATGTATCAGGAAGAGTATAAGCGCTGGATGGCTGCAGATCTGGAAGATGCAGATTTGAAGCCTGAATTATCCAGGATCGAAGGCAATGACGAAGAGATCAAAGAACGTTTTGCAGTTTCTCTGAAGTTTGGAACGGCCGGCCTTCGCGGCGTGCTCGGCGCAGGGACGAATCGTATGAATATTTACGTTGTGCGTCAGGCGACGCAGGGACTTGCAAACTGGGTGAAAACACAGGGAGGCACACAGACAGTTGCCATCAGCTACGACAGCCGTCTGAAGAGTGACGTATTCGCGAAGACAGCAGCCGGCGTGCTGGCAGCCAATGGAATTCATGTTAGGATTTATGATGCGCTGATGCCGGTTCCCGCCCTCTCTTTTGCCACACGTTACTATAACTGCAACGCAGGAATTATGGTGACAGCTTCTCACAATCCGGCAAAATATAACGGATACAAGGCTTACGGGCCGGACGGATGCCAGATGACAGATGATGCGGCAGCGATCGTTTATGAGGAGATCCAGAAGACAGATGTGCTGACAGGAGCGAAATACATGTCCTTTGCGCAGGGTGTTGAAGAAGGTCTGATCCGCTTCGTTGGCGACGACTGTAAGAGCGCGCTTTATGAGGCTATCGAGTCTCGCCAGGTACGCCCGGGCCTGTGCAGCACTGCAGGGCTGAAGCTTGTGTACAGCCCGCTGAATGGATCGGGTCTTGTACCGGTAACCCAGGTGCTTAAGGATATCGGCATCACGGATATCACTATTGTTCCGGATCAGGAGTACCCCAATGGCTATTTCACCACCTGCAGCTATCCGAACCCGGAGATCTTCGAGGCTCTGGAGCAGGGACTTGCTCTGGCGAAAGAGACAGGCGCGGATCTGATGCTGGCGACAGACCCGGATGCAGACCGTGTCGGAATCGCAATGAAATGCCCGGACGGTTCTTACGAGCTGGTCAGCGGAAACGAGGTTGGTGTACTTCTTCTGGATTATATCTGCGCCGGACGCATTGAGAAAGGCACGATGCCGGAGAAACCGGTGGCGGTAAAATCAATCGTATCCACACCGCTTGCAGACGCAGTGGCAGAGCATTACGGTGTAGAGCTCAGAAGTGTTCTGACCGGATTCAAATGGATCGGCGACCAGATCGCGCAGCTTGAGGAAGCCGGTGAGGTGGACAGGTTTATCTTTGGATTTGAGGAAAGCTACGGATATCTGGCAGGCCCTTATGTACGGGATAAAGATGCTGTGATCGGATCCATGCTGATCTGCGAGATGGCAGCATATTACAGAAGCATCGGAAGTTCTCTGAAGCAGAGACTGGAAGAGATTTACGCACAGTACGGACGCTACCTTAACAAAGTAGACAGCTTCGAGTTCCCGGGCTTAAGCGGAATGGACAAGATGGCAGGCATCATGCAGGCCCTCAGAGACGAGCCGCTGACAGAGATCGCAGGATACAAAGTGGCATCAGTAACAGATTATACGAAACCGGAAGAGACAGGTCTCCCGGCAGCGAACGTACTGATCTATAAACTGGAGAACAATGAGACCGTCATTGTACGTCCGTCCGGTACAGAGCCGAAGATCAAGATCTACTATACAACACTCGGAAAAGACCTGGAAGAAGCGCAGGCAGAGAAGGAAAAACTTTCAGAAGCACTTAAACCGGTTATGGGGTAATAATGTCTTGACAAAGCCTTCTGAAACCGTTATAACAGTACATAAAGGCGGAAAGATGCGGGATGCAGCCGTATTCCCCCTTTGAGAATCAGAATAGGGTTGTATGCAGATACAATGAATAGGAGGAGTTACCCATGAATAAAACAGAATTGATTGCTGCAATCGCAGAAAAAGCAGAGATTTCCAAGAAAGATTCCGAGAAAGCTTTGAAGGCTTTTGTAGATGTTGTAACGGAGCAGCTTAAGAATGATGAGAAAGTTCAGCTTGTAGGTTTTGGAACATTTGAAGTGAGCAAGAGAGCTGCAAGAGAGGGCAGAAATCCTCAGACAGGAAAGACCATGAAGATCGAAGCATGCAAGGCTCCGAAGTTCAAAGCAGGAAAAGCTTTAAAGGATGCGATCAACTAATCTTATTCTTTCACAACAGAGAACCCATAATGAACGTACAGGCACTTATGATGCAAGGCATTGTAAGTGCCTTTTCTAAAGCGGCGAGAAGAAAGGAGACGAATATGCGTCTGGATAAATTTTTAAAAGTGTCGCGGCTGATCAAGCGGCGCACTGTAGCAAACGAGGCATGCGACGCGGGGCGGGTCACACTGAACGGGCGCCCGGCAAGAGCGTCGGCGCAGGTGAAGCCGGGAGATGTGATCGAGATTCAGTTCGGCACGAAGACGGTCAAAGTACAGGTCCTGAAGCTGCAGGACACCACGAAGAAAGAAGAGGCGGCGGAGCTGTTTCAGTATCTTTAGGAATAAAAGAGGACTTCCTCTCATATATATCAGATGGGCGATAACTTCCGCAGATTCAGTCAGCGCGAAGAAAGCTGCGGCGGGAGCAGGCGGCCCGGCCGGGAGGGAGTACAGATGGAAGAACAACGCATTGCAAAAACGCATAAACTGGTAATCAATAACAGAAAGACAGGCATGGTGACAGGAGTGCTCGATGTGCTTTCGTTTGACATCAACGAAGTTCTGCTCGAGACCGAGCAGGGGATGCTTATGGTCAAGGGAACGGATCTTCATGTGAACCGGCTCAGTGTGGAGAAGGGCGAGGTGGATCTGTCGGGCAACATTGACAGCATTGCGTATTCCAGCGCTTCACCGGCCAGACAGGGAGAGAACTTCCTGTCAAAGCTGTTCAAGTAGGAGGGCCCCATGATACTCGGGATCGGAGTGGAGGCCGAGGTGTTTCTGTACGCGGTTCTGACAGGGATCAGTGTGCTGAGTGTGTATAAAGCTCTGAGCTGCTTTCGGCACATCCTTCCCCATTCTTCTCTGGCAGAGGGGGTGGAAGACCTGCTGTTCTGGCTGGGAGCCAGCGTATATATCTTCAGGCAGATGTATGAGACGACTTATGGGAGCATCCGCTGGTTCTTTGTGCTGGGGGTGCTGTTCGGCGCAGGGGGCGGAATCGGGCTGCTGAAACTTGCGGCAAAGGTGCTGCGGCTGAGGAAGCGCCATTCGTAAAACCGCACTGCTGCAAAGAAACGTATCAGTTCAGACCGCGCCATTCGCAAAGCCGCACTGACGTGCGAATTGCGGCTGCGCCGCTCCTTTGCTCATGAACTGGCGCTCAGCACATCTGCCTGTCAGCCGCCGGATTCTTATGCAAGCATAAATCCGTCTTCTGACGCAGATGGCTGAACTGATACAAAAAACTATATAAGCGAGAAAGAAAAGCCTTGAAAAGAACAGGAAAAACGGCTAGAATATTACATGACACAGTTCAGCCGCGGATGTGGGTGCGGATTCTGCGTCTGCATGGACGGGTGAACGGGCAATAACGGGGAGATAAAACGAATTAAGCGGGTGAGTGCGGATGAGTAATACGAAGAGAACGGGAACAGGGCGTCAGAGGAGCAGAAGGAGGAGCCGCGGGGTACGGCACCACAGACGAAGCATCTTTCTGATCTGTATGGTCCTGGTGTTTCTGTCAGGTGCGCTGATGTTCGGGTCTGTGAAGCTGCAGGCTAAGAACGCGCAGTACAAGGAGCAGGAAGAAGAGCTGACGGCCCAGATCGAAGAAGAGCAGAAACGGGCGGAAGAAGTCAAAGAGTTCGAAGAATATGTAAAGACAGATGAATATATTAAAGAGACGGCAGAGGACAAGCTGGATCTGGTAGATCCGAATGAGGTGATATTCAGACCTGCTCAGTGAGTGGGATCTGACAGCAGAACCGTCCTGAACTACGAATGAAGACTCCGGGAGAGAACTCCCGGGGTTTTTCTTTTTCGGTGCGCCTGACTGTGCATTTCGCTGAGGAGTGTTCAGGAAAGCTGCTGGCAGCGGAGGAAGATCCGGGGCGCTGACGGACAGAAAGGAAGTTAAGGGTATGAATGAAGGACAGGCACTGCACGGGAGTCCTTATGTAGAACAGATTGAGAAGTTTTCTCATTCGCTGAGGCAGCTTGCCCGGACATTTACAGAGCTGGAGGAGAAGCGCCAGGAGTTCTCTCCGGAAGAGATCGATGAGATGTTCCACTCGGTGAGGGAAAATGTCTGCGCGAAATGTGAGAAATTCGGATGGTGCTGGGGCGAAAACTTCGTCCACACCTATCAGATGGGGTATGAGATCCTGTCGGCAGTGGATCAGTACGGAAATGAACTGAATACGGAAGTGAAGCGCAAGCTCATGCAGAGGTGCATCATGGCCCCGCGGTTTCTGCGGGAAATGATCTCCGGATTTCATGAGGCACGAAGAAATATTATCTGGAGCAACCGTCTGGCAAGAAGCCGGGAAGGCTGTGCCATACAGATGGACATGTTCGCGGAGGTGATCCAGAGAACGGCGAAGGAACTGGAGCAGAGTATTTATTCGGATGAGCGCCTGGAGAAGCGGATTACAGCAGCGCTGAAGAAGAAGGGCATCCGGGTTCTCTATATGAATTTCTTCATGAACGAGGAGGGAAAGTGCGAAATACACGTGACGGCCCGCAATGTAGGAGCAGGCAAAGTGCCGGTGAAAGATGTGGTGCGGGCTGTTTCCGAGGCTGCCGGGCGGCGGCTCGTGATGCCCGGAGACAGTGCGCAGATGATGGGGAACAGGTACATGACAATCGTATGCCGGGAGGGACCTGTGTATTACACTATGCAGGGAACTGCCCGCATCGGCCGGGGCTGTTCGAAAATATCGGGTGATAACTTTGCCCTGATGGAGATGCCCGGGGGCCGTCAGGGTGTAGCGCTCTCGGACGGAATGGGCTCGGGGGAGGAGGCGTGCCGGGAGAGCACGCTGGTCATCGAGCTCCTGGAAGAACTCCTGGGAGCAGGATTTCCGGAGAAGACAGCAGTTCAGCTGATCAATACCACGCTGGTCATGGGCCGGGAGGAGATCCACTATTCGACGGTGGACATGACGGTGTTTGATCTGTACACAGGGGAGTGCGAGATCATCAAAGCAGGGGCTTCCTCCACATTTATTAAAAAGAAAGACAGTGTGGAACATCTCTGCTCGACCAGTCTGCCGATCGGGGTTGTGAACCACATTGAGCTCGATTCGGTCAAGCGGGAGCTGGAGGACGGAGACTTCGTGATCATGGTGACGGACGGCGTGCTGGACGCCCTCCCTGTGGGAGAACAGGATATCCTGCTGGAAACCATTATTCAGGGGACCTCCATCGCGAATCCCCGGGAACTGGCGCATCATATATTAGAACAGGTGCTGGCGTGGACGGGAAAGGAACCGGCAGACGACATGACGGTGGTCGCTGTGGGGATCTGGAAGAATTGAAACCTTTACAATCCGGAATGAATTGGTTATAGTTTACATATGATGAGAAATAGAGAGAGAGAAGCAGAAGAATATATCAGGGCACATCGCATGATAAAAGAAGGTGATGTGGTGACGGCAGGCGTATCGGGCGGAGCTGATTCGGTATGCCTGCTTTTTGTGCTCTGTGCGCTGAGGGAAACGCTGGGATTCGAGGTGCAGGTATGCCATGTGAACCACGGTCTTCGGGGTGCGGAGGCAGACGCGGATGAAGCATACGTCAGGGAGCTCTGCGCACAGCTTGGAGTGCGGTGCCGTATTTTTCACCGGAATGTGGAATTAATTGCCAGAAACAGGAAACAATCTCCTGAGGAGGCCGGACGCACGGTCCGCGTGGAAGCGTTTGAGTGCATGTGCCGGGAGGACGGGTGCACGAAAATTGCCACTGCGCACCACCGGGAGGATAATGCAGAGACGGTGCTCCTCAATGCAGCCAGAGGTACCGGGCTGAAAGGTCTGTGCGGGATCTGGCCTGTGCGCGGCAGGTGGATCCGGCCGTTGCTGTTTCTTACCCGCGGGCAGATCGAAGCATATCTGGAAGAAAAGGGAGTGCAGTGGTGTGAGGATGCGACCAATGCGGGAGACGCATATACAAGAAACCGGATCCGCCACTCGGTTCTGCCGGTTCTGGAAGACCAGATCAATACAGGCGCTGTCCGCCATCTGGATGAATTGTCCCGGCAGGCAAGGGAGGTATGGGACTATCTGGAGGCGGGCACAGATCAGGCCTGGAAGCGGTGCGTGACGATACAGTCCGGAAGAATGGGATCTGTGAGCGGACAGGAGGAGATGCGGAACACGATCAGTGGGAAGATGTTGGAAGAAGAGATGCGGATTGCGATCAGCGGGAAGGCGTTTGCAGAGGAGATGCCGGCTGTTCAGAACCAGCTTCTGATGCGCTGCATTGCCCGTGTCCGCGGCGGGGAGAAGGATATCAGTTCTGTCCATATCGGGGCTGTGAACAGACTCTTCTGCTGTCAGAATGGAAGATCGGTCCATCTGCCCGGCGGAGTACGGGCGGAGCGTGTCTATGGCGGTGTTGAGATCTGCCGCGTTCCGAAAGGAAAACCACAGGAAACTGCAGGCAAATCGTTCCGGATGCAGCAGGAGGAAGCTGAGGAAACCGAAGTGGAACTTGCGGTGCCGGGGGTGACGGAAATTCCGGGAACCGGGAAGAAGATCTGCTGCCGTTTCGTGGACGGAGGAAATGTCACAAAGGCCCGGGAGATTCCGCAAAAAAGTTACACGAAATGGATTGATTATGATATAATAAAATTCAGGCTTTCTGTAAGAAACCGGCGGGCGGGAGATTATTTCACCGTTGATCAGAAGGGGAGCCGGAAGAAATTAAAGAATTATTTGATCAATGAGAAGATTCCCCGTGAAGAGAGGGAACGGATGCCCCTGATCGCTGACGGAAGCCATATTGTCTGGATTCCGGGCAGACGGATGAGCGCGGCATATCAGGTCAGAAGAGAAACAGAGAAGATTCTTGAACTGAAGATAATGGAGGAACGGGAAAATGGCAGAGACAATCAGAGTTCTGATTCCGGAGGAGAAAGTGGATGAAAGGATCAGAGAATTAGGGAAAAAGATCAGTGAGGATTATGCAGGAAAGCAGGTTCATTTGATTTGCGTATTGAAAGGCGGCGTATTCTTTATGTGCGAACTGGCCAAGAGAATCACGGTGCCGGTGTCCATGGATTTCATGTGCGTGGGCAGCTATGGGGACGGAACGTCCTCCAGCGGTGTGGTGCGTATCGCGAAAGATCTGGATGAATCGATTGAGAACAAGGAAGTTCTGATTGTGGAGGATATCATTGATTCAGGGAATACTCTGTATTACCTGATGGATGTTCTGAAGAAAAGGAATCCGGCAGGCATGCGTCTGTGTACGCTTCTCGATAAGCCGGACCGCAGAGTGAAAGATGTGAAAGTAGATTACTGCGGATTCGAAATCCCCGACGAATTCGTCGTTGGATATGGGCTGGATTATGCTCAGAAATATAGAAACCTTCCTTACATCGGAGTGGTGGAAGGTCTGGAATAGGGAGGAACAGAGACTTTGGACAATAACAGAAAATACAGGACCGTCAACGGGACGACCCTGCTGATGTTTGTTGTGGTTGTGGCGGCCGCGCTGTGGATGGCGGGCCGGCTTCAGATCCATCAGCAGGAGATGACTTATACAGCTTTTATCTCTGAAGTAGAGGATGAGAATGTAGCAGACGTGTATATTGATCAGAACAAAGCTGTGCCCACGGGTACGGTGACGTTCATGCTGAAGGATGAAGGCACCGCCAGGTCCGTCAATGTATCTGACGTGTCAGAAGTGGAGGATCTGCTGACATCCAACGGGATCCAATACAGCTTAAACGCGATTCCCCAGGAATCCACGTTTACCACGATTGCGCTGCCGCTGCTGATCGCCATGGGCGGGATCTGTCTGATCTTCTTCCTGATGAACCGGCAGGGCGGAGGCGCCAATGCAAAGGCGATGAACTTCGGGAAGAGCCGGGCGAGAATGACAAACCAAAGTGAGATGAAGATCACATTCGCCGATGTGGCCGGACTGAAGGAGGAGAAGGAAGAACTGGAAGAAATCGTCGACTTCCTGAATGCTCCAAAGAAATACGTACAGGTCGGTGCCAGAATCCCCAAGGGCGTGCTTCTCGAGGGCCCTCCGGGAACCGGGAAAACGCTGCTGGCGAAAGCAGTCGCGGGAGAGGCCGGAGTGCCGTTCTTCAGTATCTCTGGTTCTGACTTTGTCGAGATGTTCGTGGGCGTGGGAGCATCCCGCGTGCGTGATCTGTTTCAGGACGCGAAGAAGAATGCGCCCTGTATCGTATTTATTGATGAGATTGACGCGGTGGCCAGACGGCGCGGAAGCGGACTGGGCGGAGGTCATGACGAGAGAGAGCAGACTTTGAACCAGCTTCTGGTGGAGATGGACGGATTCGGCGTGAATGAAGGGATTATCGTCATGGCAGCTACAAACCGCAAAGATATCCTGGATCCGGCGATCCTTCGTCCGGGGCGGTTTGACCGGAATGTAATCGTGGGACGCCCGGATGTGGGCGGCCGGGAGGAAATCCTGAAAGTGCACTCCAGGAACAAGCCTCTGGGCGATGACGTGGACTTAAAGCAGATTGCCCAGACGACTGCCGGGTTCACCGGAGCAGATCTTGAGAATCTGCTGAACGAGGCTGCTATTCTGGCGGCAAAGGACAACCGGGTATTTATCCAGCAGCAGGATATCCGGCACGCGTTCGTGAAAGTGGGCATCGGGCCGGAGAAGAAGAGCCGGATTGTCTCGGAGAAGGAGCGCCGGATCACCGCCTACCATGAGGCGGGGCATGCGATCCTGTTCCATGTACTTCCGGATGTGGGACCGGTCTACAGTGTGTCCATTATCCCCACAGGCGGGGCGGGCGGATATACGATGCCCCTGCCGGAGCGGGATGATATGTTTAACACAAAGGGGCATATGCTCCAGGAGATTACCGTCGCTCTGGGAGGCCGTGTGGCAGAGGAAGAGATTTTTGATGATATTACGACCGGGGCGTCACAGGATATCAAGCAGGCCACAGCCATTGCCAAATCCATGATTACCAAGTTCGGAATGTCCGAGCGTCTGGGATTGATTAATTATGACAATGACAGTGATGAGGTGTTTATCGGGCGCGATTTCGGCCATACTTCACGCGGATACGGCGAGGCAGTAGCAGGCACGATTGATGAGGAAGTTAAGCGGATCATTGATGAGTGCTATGCCAAGGCACGGACGATCATACAGGATCATCACAGCGTGCTGGAAGCGTGTGCGGAACTCCTGCTGGAGAAAGAAAAGATAACAAGAAGCGAGTTCGAAGCATTATTTGGGAACAGCGAAATTAAGGAGGCTTGATCATATGAACAGAGAAGCGCTGTTCTGTGACGGCACACAGGATTATGTGATTCCTGCGGAGCCGGAGGCAGGGGAGAAGATTGTGCTTCGTTTCCGTACAGCACACAACGATGTGGAAGAAGTGAATCTCCTCTGCGGAGATAAAAATTATGCGATGTGGAAGGCGAGTTCGGGTGACGAGTTTGATTTCTATGAGATAGAGTGGCGGCTCGGAGAAGAGCCGTTCCGCTATTCTTTTGAGGTGAAGAAGGGCGAGCAGATCTGGTACTTTAATCGCTGCGGCGTCTCGAATCACAGAGAAAACTACTATGAATTTGTCATTGTACCGGGGTTCTCCACGCCGGAATGGGCGAAAGGCGCAGTGATGTATCAGATCTTCGTGGACCGTTTCTATAATGGGGATCCGTCCAATGACGTGGAGACCGGAGAATATATCTATATCGGAGCGCCCAGTCAGAAGATCAGCAGCTGGGATCAGGTCCCGGCGGCAATGGACATCCGCAATTTCTACGGCGGGGATCTGCAGGGGGTGAGAGAGAAGCTGGACTACCTGCAGGATCTGGGTGTTGAGGTGATCTATTTTAACCCCTTATTTGTGTCCCCGTCCAATCATAAATATGATATTCAGGACTATGATTACATTGATCCTCATTATGGAAGGATCGTTGCAGACGGCGGGGAAGTGCTGCCGGAGGGGGCACAGGATAATACGAAGGCTTCGAAATATCAGAAGCGTACCGGGGACATCCGCAACCTGGAAGCCAGCAATGCACTCTTTGCAGAGCTGGTAGATGAGATGCATAAGCGCGGGATGCGGGTGATCATCGACGGGGTGTTCAATCACTGCGGTTCCTTTAATAAATGGCTGGACCGTGAGCGGATCTATGAACAGCAGCCCGAATATCCGAAAGGTGCCTATGTAAGTTACGACAGCCCTTATCACGGATTCTTCTGCTTTCATGATGAGCGGCCAGAGGCGTGGCCGTATAACCGGAGTTATGACGGATGGTGGGGGCATGATACTCTGCCCAAGCTGTCTTATGAGGACTCGCCGGAACTGGAAGAATACATCATGAACATCGGCAAGAAATGGGTCTCCCCGCCGTACAATGTGGACGGGTGGAGACTGGACGTTGCGGCGGATCTGGGATGCAGCAATGAATACAATCACATGTTCTGGAAACGGTTCCGCAGAGAGGTGAAGACGGCCAATCCCGACGCGCTCATTCTGGCCGAACATTATGGGGATCCGGTAGAATGGCTTCAGGGCGACGAGTGGGACAGTGTGATGAACTATGACGCCTTCATGGAACCGCTGACCTGGTTCCTGACGGGGATGGAGAAACACAGCGACGAGCGAAGAGATGACCTGTGGGGGAATCCGGACAGTTTCGTGGGAGCGATGAGACATTATATGGCAAGCATGATGACACCGTCTCTTCAGGTTGCCATGAACGAACTTTCCAATCATGATCACTCCCGCTTTCTGACGCGGACGAACCAGATGGTCGGACGCGCGGAGCACCTGGGGGCGAAAGCAGCGGAGGACGGCGTCGTCCATGCAGTGATGCGGGAAGCGGTTACCGTGCAGATGACCTGGGTGGGCGCGCCTACAGTCTACTATGGAGATGAAGTAGGGCTGTGCGGCTTTACAGACCCGGATAACCGGCGGACGTATCCCTGGGGAAGAGAAGACAGGGAGATGCTCGAATTCCACAAGGAGATCATACGGATTCATAAAGAAGAGAAGCCTCTGCGGAAAGGTTCTCTTAAGCTCTTGTTTGCGGATTATAATATCCTGGCATACGCGAGGTTTGAGGGAGATGAGCAGATCGTTGTGATCATAAACAACCGAAGCGAACTCCAGGAGGTTACGATTCCGGTATGGCTGGCAGGAGTACCGAGAGAAGGCCATATGAAACGCCTGATCTACACATATGAAGACGGATATACAACAGCATATGATGAGTACATTGTAGAGAATGGAGAAATCGTGATCAACATGGGCCAGCATTCTGCGATCGTACTGAAACCAATAGAAGTGGTGAAATATTAAGTGATGACGGAAAAGATAGGAACGAAAAAAATAGCTGTGATCAATGATTTGTCTGGATTTGGCCGCTGTTCTCTGACAGCGGCCATCTCTGTTATCGCGGCAATGGGGGCGCAGCCATGCCCGCTGCCGACGGCGGTTCTGAGCGCCCAGACAGGATATCCGAGTTATTATTATGATGATTATACAGAGAAGATGGACTGTATTCGAAGGGAATGGGAGAAGATGCACGTCAGCTTCGACGGCATCTATACGGGATTCATGTCCGGGTGCAGCCAGATTCGGAAAACGATCCGGTTCCTTGATTCCTTTCAGGATGGATCCGGCTTCTTCCTGGCGGACCCGATCATGGGGGACAATGGAGAGCAGTTCGGGTTCTCTACGCCGGAATTCCAGGAGGGGATGAAAGAGCTGGTGCGCAGAGCAGATATTATCACGCCGAATCTGACGGAGCTGTGTCTGCTGGCCGGGACCGATCCTGGCGTCATGAGAGAACTGACAGGATGGGGCGGGAACCTTCCGGAGAGGACGCTGGTGACGGGTGCGGCAGAAACGCTTGCGCGGAGTGTGATGGACAGGGGGCCGGGAGAGGTCCTGATAACCGGTATCCGCTTCCTGGACGATGGAACAGGAGAAGAGATGGTAGGCAGCCTGGCTGTCATGAAGGAAGGCGCGTTTCTCTCTGCACAGCCTTATGTCGGCGGCAGCTATTCGGGAACCGGAGACCTCTTTGCGTCTGTGATCGCAGGCGGGAGGGCCAGAGGAGACTCTCTGCGGGCGTCAGCAGAGCTGGCGGGATTGTTTATTGCCAGGGCGGTGCGGGACGCCGCGGAAGCGGAGGTGCCGCGCAATGAAGGGGTTGAATACGAACGGCATCTGAAGATGCTGATCCCGGGAGAATCAGGGGTGAAGACAAGAGAATAATAGAAGAACCGGTGCTCCATAGAGGAATCCTCGTCCATGCAGCGCCGGTTCTTTTTTTATTTTGTCAGTACTTCGATTCCGTCTTCTTTGACGAGTACCATATATTCGATCTGCGCGGACAGACCGTCGTCAATGGTGTACACGGTCCAGCCATTATCCTCGTCTACGTAGAAGTCCGGACTTCCCTCGTTGATCATAGGTTCAATGGTAAACATCATGCCAGGCACGAGCAGCATCTCGCTTCCCTTCGGCGTCACATAGCTTACGAAGGGATCTTCGTGAAAGGCGAGACCGATGCCGTGGCCGCCGATCTCCTCCACGACGGAGTACCCGTTGGCCTGTGCGTGGGTGTTGATCGCGTCGGCAATATCACCCAGATGTCCCCAGGGTTTCGCGGCTGCAAGGCCCAGTTCTACGCACTCTTCTGTGACGCGGATGAGACGCTCTGCACGCTCAGAGATCTGGCCCATCTTAAACATACGGGAGGCGTCAGAGAAGTAGCCGTCCAGGATGGTGGATACATCTACATTGATGATATCTCCTTCCTTCAGGATGATCTGTTCATCCGGGATCCCGTGGCAGATCTCGTTGTTGATGGAAGTGCATACGCTCTTGGGGAATCCCTGATAGTCAAGGGGCGCGGGGATTCCGCCGTGTTCTGTAGTGAAGCGGTAGACGATCTCGTCGATCTCGGCCGTGCTCATCCCGATATGGATGTGCCGTGCCACTTCGTCGAGAACAGCGGTGTTCAGTGCTGCGCTCTCGCGGATCTTCTCTATCTGCGCAGGGGTTTTCAGAAGTTTTCTTGTGGGAACGATCTCTCCGCGCTCAGAGTGAAGGAGCATTTTCTCCTCGATCGGCATGTGGCATTTCTTATATTTCTTTCCGCTTCCGCACCAGCAAAGGTCATTTCTTTCCATGAATTACATCTCCTCTAAATAATAGTTATCATCAAAACCGATGAATGAACAGTCCGCTTCGGAGTTTGGGCTCGAACCACGTAGACTTTGGCGGCATCAGCCTGCCCGAATCTGCGACGCGAAGCAGCTCCTCCATTGACGTGGGATACATGGCGAAGGCGATTCCGCCGGCAGCATCTGCAGCTTCCTGCAGGGCGCCGGTCCCGCGGATGCCTCCGATGAAACGGATCCCGGGATCTGTCTTGGGGTCTGCAATACCGAGTACCGGTGCAAGAATGTGATCCTGCAGAACCGATACGTCCAGTGAATGAACCGGGTCATCCGAACGAAGCGCCGGTTTCGCTGTGAGCCGGTACCAGGTGCCGCTGCCGTAAAGGCCGAATTCACCCTTGCGTTTCGGGCGGTATGCGGCGGGACCGTTCTCGGTGATTTCAAATCCATCCTTTATCTTATCAAGAAATTCTTCAAATGTATAGCCTTTCATGTCTGTGATGACCCGGTTATAGTCAAAGATTCTCAGTTCATCGGACGGGAAAAGGACGCTGAGGAAGAAGTTGTATTCCTCAGTGCCGGAAAAGCCAGGATCTTTCGCTCTTCTGGCCAGTCCCACCTTCACGGCGGAGGCGGCTCTGTGATGACCGTCAGCGATGTAAAGATGGGGAGTCAAGGCGAATAAATGAGAAATATTCTCGATGTATTCCGGGCTGCTGATCTTCCATACCTGATGCCGGATCCCGTCTGAACTGTGAAAATCATACAGCGGACGGTCGGCCTGAACTTCCGTGATCAGCTGTCTCAGACGTTCAATGGGCCGGTAGGTAAGAAAGATAGGACCAGTCTGGGCGCTGCACGCGTCTACGTGACGGATACGGTCCTGTTCCTTGGCGGCAAGTGTATTTTCATGCTTTAAAATAACACCGTTCCTATAATCGTCAATGGACGCGCATCCGACCAGACCTGTCTGGGTCCTTCCGTCCATTGTCAGTGCATATATATAGTAGCAGTCCGTCGGATCCTGCAGGAACGCGCCGTCCCGGATCATCTGTTCCAGAGTCTGCCGGGCAGCCGTGTAAACTTCCGGCGCGTCGCAGCTGGTTCCTTCCGGGAGAAGCGTCTCGGCTCTGTCGATCCGGAGAAAGGACAGCGGTTCCGCCTGAACGATCTTCCGTGCTTCACTGCTGCTGTAGACGTCGTACGGCAGCGCGGCGATCGAGGAGGCAAGTTCACTTGCCGGGCGGACCGCCCGGAATGGTCGGATAATACTCATAATAATCTCCATTCCGCCGCCAAGTCGGCGGCACAAATAGTAATGAAAGTCTTTCAATCCTCCACGTTATTGGTAAAATTGTTTGTAGAGAAGCTACACTACAAAGCACGGGAAGGTGAGTCGTAAAGACTTTCTTC
>CASDTX010000039.1 GCA_949283695.1 uncultured Eubacteriales bacterium
CGTAAAACCGCACTGCGTGCTTATTGTGGCTGCCGCCACTGTTTTACTCATGAAAAGGCGCTCCCTACGTCTGCTATAAGGCCGCCTGCCCCTTATGCAAGCATAAAGCAGCCGGCCTTAAGCATACGTGTGAACTGTAACAGAAATACAAAAGCAGGAATAAACAAGAGGGAATACTTCTTTACATTAAAGTGAAAATGCGGTAAAATGCTACTATTACAGAACCGTATGAAGGCATACGGAATGCCGGCTGGAAGCAGCGGGCATCTCGTATGCTTTTCCTTTTGTCTGAGTAAGGGAGGATGTTGTACGGTGTGTTGTGAAATGGATGGGAGGAAGTGAATGTATGTATGAAACAATTTATCCAATCGTGCAGGCTGTTGATGATTTCGTATGGGGATGGGGAATGATTGCGCTCCTTCTGGGAACGCATATCTTCTTGACGATTCGGACAGGATTTATCCAGACGAAAACGATTACCAAAGGAATCCCGCTTTCCGTGGCCAAAGAAGAGGGCGCGGACGGAGAGGTCAGTCAGTTCGGAGCGCTTGCGACGGCTCTGGCGTCTACGATCGGTACAGGCAATATCATCGGCGTAGGTACGGCGATCGCTCTGGGAGGTCCGGGAGCGGTGCTCTGGTGCTGGCTGACCGGTGTTTTTGGCATTGCCACCAAGTACGCTGAGTCACTGATCGCGGTGAAGTACCGTGTGAAGACGGCGGACGGACGGATGCAGGGCGGTGCGATGTATGCGCTGGACCGCGGTCTGAATATGAAATGGCTGGGGATGATTTTTGCGGTTTTTGCCGGGTTCGCATCGTTTGGTATCGGCTGCGCGACGCAGGTCAATGCCATTGCGGAGGTCTGCAGCACGAATCTTGGAATCGATCCGTGGGTTGTAGGTGTTATTGTTGCCGGTCTGACGGCGATTGTAATCTTCGGAGGGATCAAATCCATCGCCAGTGTGTGCGAGAAACTTGTGCCATTTATGGCGCTGTTCTATGTGATTGGATGTGTGATCATACTTGGGATTAATTATGATTACATCATACCGGCGATCCAGACGATCTGCAGACTGGCATTTACGAAAGGGGCAGCCGCCGGAGGCCTTGTGGGCGGCGGAATCCGTCTGGCGATTCAGTACGGTGTGGCAAGAGGACTCTTTTCCAATGAATCCGGTATGGGATCTGCGCCGATTGCGGCAGCAGCGGCGAAAACAAGGAATCCGGTGCGTCAGGCCCTGGTGTCATCTACGGGGACGTTCTGGGATACGGTTGTTGTATGTCTGATGACAGGACTGGTCCTTGTATCAACGATAATGAAAAATCCGGCCATCAACGCAGACCAGATCGTGGACGGAGGAGAGCTGACGACGCTTGCGTTCGGACAGATTCCTTATTTCGGGCCGTTTATTCTTGTGGTCGGGATTATTACATTCGCATATTCCACGATCCTCGGATGGGCGTATTACGGGGAACGGTGTGTGGAATATTTCTCGGGAAAATGGGGGTTGATTCCATACAGGGTGCTTTACATTGCAGTGGCTCTGATCGCGCCGGTGCTGGCGCTGGATCTGGTGTGGAAGATCGCGGATATTCTGAATGCGCTGATGGCGATCCCGAACCTGATCGCGGTGCTTCTTCTGTCGCCGATGATTGTGAAAGAGACAAAGAAATATATTCATGATCTGGATGCGGTGGATGATACACCGGTGCCTGTGGTAGAGACGGGTGTAAAGAAGCGGGAAGAAAAGTAGATAGCAGAGGAACAAACGAAAAGAAGGAGGGGCAGCGGATGATCGCAGTCATTGATTATGATGCAGGAAACATCAGGAGCGTAGAGAAAGCGCTTCAATATCTGGGACAGGATGTGAAGATCACGGGAGATCCGGAGGAGATTCTCGGGGCGGACAAGGTAATTCTTCCGGGCGTGGGCGCCTTTGGAGACGCGATGGCCCACATCAGAAACAGAGGGCTGGATCAGGTGATCCGGCGCGTGGCTGACCAGGGAACTCCGTTCCTTGGGATCTGCCTGGGGCTGCAGCTCCTCTTTGAGCGAAGTGACGAGGCGCCGGGTGTGAGCGGGCTTGGGATCCTGCAGGGAGAGATCCTGAAGATTCCGGATACGGAAGGACTTAAAATTCCGCATATGGGGTGGAATGCCCTGCACCTTCAGAATGAGGGAAGACTGTTTGCGGGTGTGAAAGAACATTCATATGTATACTTTGTCCATTCCTATTACCTGAAAGCTGCGGATGAGACCATCGTGAAGGCGTCCACGGAGTATGGGACGAGGATTCACGCTTCCGTGGAGCAGGGCAATGTGTTTGCCTGCCAGTTCCATCCGGAGAAAAGCAGTGACGTGGGCCTGAAGATTCTGAAGAATTTCGTAGAGCTGTAAGAGGAGGGACGCTATGTTTACGAAGAGGATTATCCCCTGTCTGGATGTAAATGCCGGACGTGTGGTGAAGGGTGTGAATTTCGTAGATCTCAGAGACGCGGGAGATCCGGTGGAGATCGCGAAGGCCTACGATCGGGCCGGAGCAGATGAACTGGTATTTCTTGATATCACGGCCTCGTCTGATGGGAGAAAGACCGTGATTGATATGGTGCGGAGGGTTGCAGAGTGCGTGTTCATTCCGTTTACGGTAGGCGGCGGAATCCGTACGGTGGATGATTTCCGCGCAATCCTGCGGGAGGGGGCGGATAAGATCTCCGTCAATTCTTCTGCGATTAATACGCCGGAGCTTGTGAGCAGCGCGGCGGATAAGTTCGGCAGTCAGTGCGTTGTGGTAGCGATTGACGCCAAGAAAAGGGCGGACGGTTCCGGCTGGAATATCTATAAAAACGGCGGCCGTATCGATGTGGGAATCGACGCGGTCGAGTGGGCGATGAAAGTGGAGCAGCTGGGCGCAGGCGAGATCCTGCTGACCAGTATGGACTGTGACGGGACGAAGGCCGGATATGATCTGGAACTGACGCGGACGATCGCGGAACATGTATCGATCCCGGTCATCGCATCCGGCGGGGCGGGAACGCTGGAACACTTTAAGGAGGCGCTGACCGAAGGAAAGGCAGATGCGGCTCTGGCGGCTTCCCTGTTCCACTATAAGGAGCTGGAGATCCGGCAGGTGAAGGAATATCTGCAGGGCGAAGGCGTGCCCGTGAGGTTATAAAAGGTCCCGGATGAAGAGCAGAGGCTGCGAATCAGACGGGATGTTCAAAACAGTACGAGAAGAAGAGGAGAAGAAGCATGGCAGGTCTGAACGGCGACTGGTATGAGGCATTAAAAGGGGAATTCTCAAAGCCCTATTACAAGAAACTATTTGAAACGGTGAATCATGAGTACCGGACAAGGCTCATTTTCCCGCCGGCGGAGGATATCTTTAATGCATTTCATCTGACGCCGCTCAAAGACGTGAAGGTGGTGATCCTCGGACAGGATCCCTATCATAACAACGGGCAGGCTCACGGACTGTGCTTCTCTGTAAAGAAAGGGGTAGAGATCCCGCCGTCGCTTGTGAATATCTACCAGGAGCTGCATGATGATCTGGGGTGTACGATCCCGGATCACGGCTGCCTTACGAAATGGGCGGAGCAGGGCGTGCTTATGCTGAACACCGTACTTACCGTGCGGGCTCATCAGGCGAATTCTCACCGCGGGATCGGCTGGGAAGAATTCACAGACGCGGCAATTCTGGCGCTGAACAGCCAGGATCGGCCCATGGTGTTCATCCTCTGGGGCGGGCCGGCGCAGCGGAAACGGTTCATGCTGAATAATCCCAAGCACCTGATTCTGACAGCGCCTCATCCCAGTCCGCTCTCTGCCTTCCGCGGATTCTTCGGCAGCAGGCCCTTCAGTCAGACGAATGAATTCCTTGAGAGCCATGGGATTGAGCCGATTGACTGGCAGATTGAATAAAAAGTCCTTGCAATTTAAGCAAAAGCGCGTTATAATTCATAACGTGCCAGATGCAGATGTAGTTCATCGGTAGAACACCAGCTTCCCAAGCTGGGGAGGCGGGTTCGATTCCCGTCATCTGCTTAGAATAAGCCGGAAATGTTGTGAGTACAGCGTTTCCGGTTTTTCTTCATGAAAATTCAATGGAAGGGAGAGTCTCTATGAAATATGATTTTACATCCATTATGGACCGAAGCGGGAAAGACGCGATCGCGGTGGACGGTCCGGGAACAGCGGGAGGAATGATCCCGGGCGCGCCTAAAGAAGGCTTCGATCTGATTCCCATGTGGGTTGCGGATATGAATTTCCCCACCGTGCCGTCCATACCCCGTGCCATCATTGAGCGTGCGTCTCATCCGGCCTATGGGTATTTCAGCGCTTCGGCGGAATATTATGATGCGATTATCCGCTGGCATGAGCGAAGGAACGGTGTGACCGGGCTGACCAGGGAGTGTATCGGGTATGAGAACGGCGTGCTGGGCGGCGTGATCAGCGCGCTGAATGTATTCTGTTCCAGAGGAGATAAGGTCCTGCTTCACAGTCCGACGTATATCGGTTTCACCGGAAGTCTTGGGAACAACGGATATGATCTGGTATTAAGCCCGCTGAAAAAGGACGAAAACGGCGTGTGGCGCATGGATTTCGAGGATATGGAGGAGAAACTGAAGCGGGAGAAGATCCACGCGGCTGTGTTCTGTTCTCCTCATAATCCAACCGGCCGCGTCTGGGAGCGCTGGGAAGTGGAACGGGCGATGGAGCTGTTCCGGAAGTATGACGTATATGTGGTGTCTGATGAGATCTGGTCCGATCTTATTCTGAACGGTCACCGGCACATCCCGGTCCAGTCCGTGAGTGAGGACGCGAGGATGCGGACAGTGGCGCTGTATGCGCCCAGCAAGACGTTCAATCTGGCAGGTCTGGTGGGGAGTTATCATATCATCTACAACCCATGGATCCGTGAGCGCGTGGAGAAGGAGTCTTCGCTGAGCCACTATAACAGCATGAACGTGCTCAGTATGCATGCTCTGACCGGAGCGTACGGAGAAGAAGGACAGGAATGGGTGGACGAGCTGTGCGCGGTCCTGACAGAGAATGTGGATTATGCCTGTGCGTATATATGGACGCATTTTCCGGGGGTAGATGTTTCTAAGCCTGAGGGTACGTATATGCTGTTTCTGGACTGCGAAGAGTGGTGCAGAGAACACGGGAAGAACATGGACGAGCTGGAGAAGGCTGGCTGGGATGTGGGCGTGGCCTGGCAGGACGGACGCGCATTTCATGGAGAATATGCGGTCCGCATGAATCTGGCTCTGCCCTTGTCAAGAGTGAAAGAAGCGTTTGAGCGCCTGAATCGATATGTATTCAATCCTGATCACACACATGCCTGAGGGGGCGGCCTTGAGTCGGACGTTGGAAACGCCGTTTCATGAGTGCGGCAGCAGGAAATAAAGCGGATCAGGAAATGAGAACAGGTGACAGGGGCATCACTCCTCTATCACCTGGATCTCAAGATAGTCAAAATCAATGGAATCTACAAAGTTATCTTGATAAAATCTTGCTTTGGCATGCCGTTTGAATTCGGCGATGGTGGCGTCCAGCCAGATCGGTTTGCTCAGGTCGAATTCATAGCAGATCTGATCCAGAGCATTGAAGATCTTGTGCGTGCGGGTATCGTCTGTATCGTCGCAGATGACAGTATCCCGGAGCATCCGGTTATCTTTGAATTCTTTTCCCCATAAACGAAACATAAGATGGATCCTCCTTCTGTGTGATGATGCTATTCTAACACAGGCGGCGGAGAAAGTCATTCACAAACCTGAAGCGCGGTCCGGCGAATGGAGCTCCGTGAACAGCTCCGTGAACAGCAGCTTGCCTGGGGCGGGGCTTTTTGATATAGTATTAGGGGAACAGGGGAGTGCCGGAGAGTAAATAGGCAGAACCAACATAGGAGGAATCTAAGATATGATCAGAATATGTACAGAGGCAGACAGGGAGAGCCTGGCAGAATATTTAAAGGAAGAGCCTTATGGAAGGCTGATGAACCGTTCCATCGAGGAGTATGGTTTTGAGAGGCCGTATCAGACCGTGTATGTGGATGAGGAACCGCCGGCTGAAGGCGGCAGGATCAAAGGGGTGTATCTCTGGTTCTGTAAGAATCTGCTTCTCTATGTGAAGGGGAACCAGGTGGCCATTGATTTCCTGGAAGAGACAATGGGCATCGCGGCTCCGGAGTGGGTTGCCGGCCGGAAGGATAATGTGAATATTGTGAGCTGGCTTCTCACGGACTATCAGATGGAGAACGGGCTGGAACTGCCGGAGATCTGCGGAGCGGACGGGGAACCGGTGAAGTATATCAGCAGCGAGGAACACGCCGGCGAGTGGAGTGTTCTCAGGAGATAAGCATATGAAAAAAATACTGGACAGAATATTTATCGGCGGTTTAAGTGGTATGGCGCAGGGGCTTTTTGCCACGCTGATTATCGGGACGATCATCCAGCAGATCGGGACGTTTGTGGGCGGCGGGACAGGGGATATGATCTACCTGCTCGGCAAAGTGGCGGCCGGTCTGACCGGAGCGGGCATCGGAGTCGGTGTGGCACGGAAGCTTGACGCGGGGCAGCTGGTGATCGTGTCGGCGGCGGTGGCCGGCATGATCGGCGCGTTCGCGGAGAAGATCCTGGCCCATCAGATCCTGGTGGACGGGAATCTGGTGCTGTCGGGACCGGGGGAGCCGCTGGGGGCCTTCGTGTCAGCCTATCTTGCGATTGAGATCGGGAATCTGATCTCCGGGAAGACAAAGCTGGATATCATATTGACGCCGCTTGTGTGCATCGGAACCGGATCTGCAGTAGGACTGTTCGTGGGTCCGCCGATCTCCGGGTTTATGGCGTGGCTGGGTTCACTGATCAACTGGGGCACGGAGCAGCAGCCTCTGCTGATGGGGGTGGTGGTCTCTGTACTCATGGGGATGATCCTGACTCTGCCCATCAGTTCGGCGGCGCTGGGCGTGATCCTCAATCTGTCAGGTCTGGCGGCGGGAGCTGCCACTGTGGGCTGCTGCTGCAATATGATCGGATTCGCGGTGGCCAGCTGGCGGGAGAACGGGTTCGGAGGCTTCCTGGCACAGGGACTTGGAACGTCCATGCTTCAGGTGCCGAATATTGTGCGGCGCCCGCAGATCTGGATCCCGGCTATCGTTTCCAGCGCGGTCCTGGGACCGGTGGGGACCATGGTCTTTCATATGACGAATAATGCAACCGGATCCGGCATGGGCACGGCGGGCCTGGTGGGGCCGCTTATGACCTGGCAGGTGATGACGCAGACAGAGGACCCATCCATCGTGCTGATGAAGATTGTGCTTATTCAGTTCGTGCTCCCGGCAGTGGTGACACTGCTTGTATCAGAGTATATGAGACGGAAGAAGTGGATCCGGCCGGGAGATATGGAGCTGGATATCTGACGGCGCCGGCAGCGAACAGTTCCTAAAAAGACGATAAAAAAAGAGCGAACTCTGTGACATTGGATACGAAATATGGTATACTGTTACCAGATGAAAACAACCAATGGGGGATATCCGCGATGAAACAGGAACAACAGGTCGAGGCTGCGATTAGAACTTACGAGGATGTCGACAGTTGGAGGACGGTTATCTTTCTCTACAATGCAGCTTTGAAAGAGGTAGGCACAAAGCTGGAGATACTGAATGAAGAGTTTCAGCATGTACACAAGTACAATCCGATCGAACACATCAAGACGAGGATTAAGACGGCGGAGAGCATCGTAAAGAAGTTAAAGCGATACGGCTATGAAACTTCGATTGAGAACATGGTCCGCTACATTAATGATATTGCAGGGGTGAGGCTGATTTGCTCCTTTACTTCTGACATCTATCGTCTGGCGGAGATGATCGGAAACCAGAGCGATCTTAAGGTACTTTCGATCAAGGATTATATTAAGCATCCGAAAGACAGCGGTTATATGAGTTATCATATGCTTGTATCGGTGCCGATTTTCCTGTCGGACAGTGTGGTGGACGCGAAGGTGGAGATTCAGATCCGAACGATCGCCATGGATTTCTGGGCGAGTCTGGAGCATAAGATCTACTATAAGTTCGAAGGAAACGCGCCGGAGTATATCAGCAGAGATCTGAGGGAATGTGCGAAGATGGTGGCTGAGCTGGACGAAAAGATGCTTTCGCTTAATGAAGCGATACAGGCGTGTGTCGTTCATAAGCCGGACAAAGACAATATGGATGATGTGCTTGATCATGTGATTGGAAACAGGAGAGAACAAAAAACGCTTCGCTTTCGCGCTTAAAGCGCGGGCGGAGGCGGAGATACAGCAGTGCCGGAAGACCGGATGCAGGAAGAAGAAATCTGCATCCGGTCTTCTTTTGCATCCTCTCGGAAATGTACAAATCATACAAAAAACCATGCCCATGATTGGAATGAAAACATATTGACAAAAGAGAAAAAATAATTAAAAATAGAATTAAAATATATTAAAATTACTTAAAAGAATTGAGGGCAGTAAAATGAATATCAAATATGATGAGAACCGGCAAGTGTTTCTGATCAATACAGAACATACAAGCTACGGGATGGCTGTGACGGACGGAAGATACCTCTGTCACCTTTATTATGGGAAACGGATTGAGGATACGGATCTCCGCTATCTGCTCCGGGAAGATGAACCTCCGTTTGTGCCCTCTGAGAATGTGCGGGAGACTGGATCTTTCCTGGATGCCGCATATATGGAATATCCGGAGAGCGGCATGGGGGATTATCGGGAAAGCGCCTTCTGTATGCGGGATGAACGGGGATTCCGCGCCAGTGAACTGTCCTATGACGGATACGAGATCCGGAAAGGAAAGCCGGGGCTGGAAGGCCTTCCGGCTGTATGGGGGTCAGAGGAAGACTGCATGACGCTTAAGATCTGGCTGAAGGATGAACTGACGGGGGTGAGAGTGACGCTTCTGTACAGCACGTTCGCGGATGTAGATGTGATCACCCGGGCTGTGACGGTGGAAAATGCCGGGGAGGAAGCGGTCTATCTGGAAAAGGTATTCAGTGCGTGTCTGGATCTGGACGACAGAGACTTTGAGATGATGGGGCTGTACGGTTCCTGGGCCCGGGAACGGCATATCGAGCGGATGCCTTTGGGATGGGGGCGCCGCAATATCGCTTCTTTCCGCGGGGAATCCAGCCATCAGGAACATCCGTTTCTGGCGCTGGTTACACCGGAGACGACCCAGGAGACGGGAGAAGTCTATGCCATGAATTTCGTCTATTCAGGAAACTTCATGGCCCAGGCTGAGAAGAGCCAGTTTGGCGCTGTCCGTATGACTATGGGCATCCATCCGGAAGGCTTCGTCTGGAAGCTTGCCCCGGGGGAACGGTTTACCGCGCCGGAAGTGGTGATGGTGTATTCGGATCAGGGGCTGGGCAAGATGACGAGAACGTTTCATGATTTGTACCGCAGCCATCTGATTCGCAGCCGCTATCTCCATGAGAAACGGCCGATCCTGATCAATAACTGGGAAGCTACGTATTTTGATTTCGATGAGAAGAAGCTCCTGGAGATCGCCCGGGAAGCGTCTGAACTGGGGATTGAGATGCTGGTGATGGACGACGGCTGGTTCGGGAAGAGGAACTGCGACGACAGCTCCCTGGGGGACTGGGTTGTGAACGAAGAGAAGATCCGGGGCGGACTGTCGAGTCTGGTGGAAGAAGTGAAGGCTCTGGGCATGAAATTCGGTATCTGGATCGAGCCGGAGATGATCTCTCCGGAGTCAGAGCTGTACCGGAAACATCCGGACTGGGCGCTCCAGATTCCGGGAAGGGATATTACCCAGAGCCGGGCGCAGTATGTGCTGGATTTCTCACGGGATGAAGTCGTGGACGGGATTTATGAGATGATTGCCGGGGTCCTGAGGAGCGCGGATATCTCCTATGTGAAGTGGGATATGAACCGGCAGCTTGCGACGATGGGCAGCCTGGCCCTTCCGGCAGATCGCCAGGGCGAACTGTACCACAGATATATGCTGGGAGTGTACCGGATGCAGGAGCGGCTGGTGACGGATTTCCCGGAGATTCTTCTGGAGAATTGTTCCGGAGGCGGGGCCCGGTTTGATCCGGGGATGCTCTATTACAGCCCCCAGATCTGGTGCTCGGATGACACCGATGCGGTGGAGCGGCTGGCGATCCAGGAAGGAACGGCGCTGCTCTATCCGGTGTCCGCGATGGGGGCCCATGTAAGCGTATGCCCGAATCATGCGGTGGGACGGGTCACCCCCTTTGAGACGCGGGGGCATGTGGCGCTGCTGGGGACGTTCGGATATGAACTGGATATCACGAAGCTCTCGGAAGAAGAGAAAAATCTGGTGAGAAAACAGGTGGCAGACTACCACCGGTACAATGATCTGATCCGGGAGGGTGATTATTACCGGATGGAGTCTTCGATGTCCGGCAGTGCGTTTGACAGCTGGATGATCGTCAGCAAAGATAAGGGACGGGCCCTTGTGTTTGCCGTGCAGGTGACGGCGAAGCCCAACGGCAAGAGCCGGTTCCTGCGGCTGAAAGGCCTGGATCCGCAGCAGATGTATCGGGTGGAGGGCAGAACTTACAGGGGGAACGTCCTGATGAATGCAGGGCTTCGGATCCCGTCTGTGCAGGGGGACGCCAGAAGCCGGCTGATCGATGTGGAGCGCGTATAGTTTTCGTTGAGGGAGGCAGGAGAACAGATGGGGCAGAGAAAGAATGTAAAGCTGGAAAATATCGCAGAAGCACTGGGGGTCAGTATTGTGACCGTGTCCAATGCACTGAAGGGAAGGAAAGGGGTCAGCGCGGAGCTGAGACAGAAGATTATACAGGCGGCGGGAGAGATGGGCTATCATACGGTTCGGAGAGACGGACAGAAGAAAAAGGAGTCCTATCTGATCGGGGTGATCGTTGCAGAACGGTATGTGAAGGAGTTCCCGTCCTTCTATATGGAGGTCTATAAATACATTGCCCAGGAAGCGATGAAGCGTGGAAGTCTGACCGTGCTGGAGGTGGCCACACCGGAGAAGGAGTCGCTGCAGCAGGCCTTCTCGGCGTTTCAGGAATGCAGGGTGTCCGGCGTGATCCTGATCGGTGAGCTGAAAAGAAGTTATATCGAGGCCGTGCGGACGGCATACCGGACAGTCCCGGTGGTGTGCGTTGACTATTATGATGTGTATGAAGATATGGATTATATTGTGACAGACGGATTCGGCGGCATGGAGCAGATGACGCGCCTGATGCTGAAAGAAGGGATTACGGATCTGGCATTCGTGGGAACGGTTAATTCAACGAAGAATATTACGGACCGGTATCTGGGATACTGCAAAGCTCTTGACCGGGCAGGGATTGAAGATGCAAAGAATCAGATCATTCCCGACCGGGATCCGGAGGGAGAGGTCTACGGTCTGGATCAGGAACTGCCGGAGCGGATCCCCAAAGGCTTCGTGTGCAACTGTGACCGGTCTGCGCTGGCGATCATTGAGAAGCTGAAAGAGCGCGGACTCCGGGTGCCGGAGGATGTGTCCGTGGTCGGATTCGATAACTATCCGCCGGGAACCGGGCGGCAGCTGACGACTTACAGGAATGATGAGAAAGTGCTGGCCAGTCTGAGCATCCATACCATGATCCGGCGGATTGAAGGAAGGATGAAGCCGGAGGGCGTGCGTATCGTTGAGGGCAGTGTGGTGCGCGGAGAAAGTGTGAAATTCAGGAGGAGGCAGTGAGATGTCAGAGGTGAAAATGAAGGACATTGCGGAAGCAGTAGGAGTAAGTACGGTTACCGTCTCCAATGCACTGTCTGGGAAGAAAGGTGTCAGCGCGCAGATGCGCGAGCGGATCGAGAGCGCGGCCCGTGAGATGGGCTATGATTTCTCCAGGTATGAGAAGAAAGAGTCGGGAGCCAGGATCGGCGTGGTGGCCAGCGAGCACTATCTGGAAATCGGGAACTCGTTTTACTGGTCCATGTATCAGCAGGTGGTATATGCGGCTTCCAGAAGCCAGAGTGTCACCATGCTGGAACTGCTTGATATTGAACTGCAGAATACGAAAGAACTGCCCCGCCTTCTGAAGGAAAAGGCGGTGGACGGAGTGATTGTAATCGGATGGATGTTTGAGCCATATATCAGACACCTGGTGAAGGTGGCGGAGGTGCCGGTGGTTCTGCTGGATTTCCGCGTGAGGGGCAGCCGGTGTGATACAGTGATGTCTGGAAATTTTGTAGGGATGTATAAGGTGACCCGGTATCTGCTGGAACGGGGACACAGAGATATTGCGTTCGTGGGATCAATCCTTGCGAATGAGAACATCATGGATCGCTATTACGGATACAAGAAAGCGCTTGTAGAGGCGGGGATCAGGGAACGGAAGGAGTGGATCCTGGAGGACCGCGACCTGATGAACAAGGATATGAAGGTGGAACTTCCGGAAAATATGCCTACGGCGTTTGCCTGCAACTGTGACCTGTCGGCCGGGCTGCTGTATGATCTGCTGACGGAGAAGGGATACCGGATCCCCCAGGATGTGTCGATCATAGGGTATGACAATTATCTCCCTTCCCACGGATTCGCGCAGAGGCTGACATCTTATAATGTAGACATGAAGCGCATGGCCGCGATGGCGGTGAAGCGCCTGCTGGATAAGATACGGGGCGTGGAGAAGTATTATGGGATGCGGTATATTGACAGCTGCATTATCGAACGCAGCAGTGTGAGGCGGCTGAATTAAAAGAAGTTCGCCCGGGGCTCTGATTCGAGCCCTGGGGGCGGAACGGATGGAGAGGGGAGCGCGATGCGGGCGGAAGGGCTGCCGGCGGATTAGTTCTTATCCTGTGGGATATAGTGCCGGAAGATTCTCTCTGTGATCTGTACAGAGACGACCGTGTTCGCAGAAAATCCCAGGAGCAGCCAGTACGCGGCGGTGAAGTAGAACGCACGCGGGAAGCAGAGGGTCACGCAGACTGGCAGAGAGGTAAGGAAGATCAGTGCCAGTGTATACGGCAGGTGGCCGAAGGCAGTCAGCAGGCTGTTCCGCAGGAGCAGAAGCGGACGGTTGACGAACGTGGCCTGGAGGGGGAAGAGGCAGGTCAGTATAAGCAGCAGGATGAGGAAGAACAGGAAGTAAACACACAGTGCTGCGAGATTCTCCAGATGGCCGGCGATGTAGGATGTAAATAGGACCATAGCCGCCAGAAAGGGAAGAAGAATCACCCAGGTGATGAGCCCGTTTCTGGCATTTTCTTTCCAGAGAGAAAAATAATCTTTTATGACATAGGATTCGCGGCCGCGGATCCTCTTTTTTATAGAAGCATACAGCGCGGTCAGGGAAACCCCGATGGTGACGACCGGGAGCGATGTGATGACGAAGAGAACATTCAGCAGAATGATATCCCCCAGCATTGACATAAATGAAAAGAACTTGTTGTCCGGTTTCATGGCAGAACCTCCTCAGAAATTAAATGATTAACTTTATATAATAGGATATCATAAATTAAAAATAAGTCAATTTCAAATTAAGTATTTAAGTAAATTAATTGCACATTAATCAGATTAAAAAATATTTAATTTAAGTAAAAATTAGATGACAGGAACATAATGTGGTTAAAATAGACAAAGAGAGGAAGGGAATATTGGGGAAATTGGAGAAAAAGAGTGCAGAAACAACAAAAAAGTTGAAATTAAAATAGATTAATGATATGATTAAACCAAGTTAAAAACAGTTTAAGGAGGAACCAAAATGAAAAAGAAAAAAGTAGCAGCCCTCGCATTAGCAGCAGTTATGGCACTGTCCCTCGCAGCCTGCGGCAACAACGGCGGTGAGAAGGAAGAAGGCGGAGAGGCAACAGATGTAACAATCGACCAGATTACACTGGGTGAGGATTATACGGATATTGAAGCAGATCTTCACTTCCTGACACACAAGACAGATGTTGTAGATACGAAATTCCAGGACTACATAAAAGAGTTCCAGGAGATGTATCCGAACATCAACATTGAGTATGAAGGAATCACAGATTATGCCAACGACGTAACGACGCGTCTCTCCACCGGAGACTGGGGCGACATCTGTATGATCCCCACAACTGTGGCGAAGGACGATCTGGGAGATTACTTCCTCGGACTCGGAGATCTGAGTACACTCAATGAGACCTATACAATGCTGGATAACTTCGCTTATGGCGGAACCGCATACGGACTTCCTTCCATGGCGAACATCCAGGGCGTTGTTTACAACAAGGCTGTATTCGAGGAAGCAGGCGTTGCAGAACTTCCGTCTACTCCGGACGAGTTCCTGGATGCGCTTCAGAAGATTAAGGACAACACAGACGCGATTCCGCTGTATACCAACTTCGCTGCCGGATGGACCATGAGCGCATGGGATGCTTACATTGACGGATGTGCGACAGGTGATACAAGCTTCGCCAACGAAGGGCTGACAAAGGGCGAGAACCCGTTCGCTGACCGCGGCGATCAGACTGGCCCGTACGCAGTGTACAATACTCTGTATGAGGCAGTTACACGCGGCCTGACAGAAGACGACCCGACGACGACAGACTGGGAAGGCAGCAAGGGTATGCTGAATAACGGTCAGATCGGATGCATGGTACTTGGTTCCTGGGCAATCCCGCAGATGCAGCAGGCCGGCTCCAACGGCGATGACATCGCCTACATGCCGTTCCCGATCAGCGTGGACGGAGTTCAGTATGCGACAGAAGGACCGGATTACTTCTATGGCATCAACGTCAACAGCTCCGCTGATGAGCAGATCGCAGCAATGTGCTACATCAAGTACCTGGTTGAGCAGTCCGGATTCGCGGCATCCGAAGGCGGCGTTGACTGTCTGGTAGACGCAGAGTTCCCGGAGGCACTGGCATCCTTCCAGTCCGATACGGTTAAGATTATCATGAATGATCCTGCACCGGAAGGAGAGGAAACTCTTCAGTCTGATATCAACAACGAGTCTGAGCTTGGAATCAACGTATCCGGCGTACTGGCTACTTCTGTAGTAGAGAACGCTGTCACAGGAGCGAAGACAATGGAAGAGCTGGCAGATGAGTGGAACGCAGCATGGACAGCAGCTCAGGAAGAGAACGGAGTCACACATTAAGGAATAAAAAGAAACAGAATCAGGCCGCCGCACACGTATTCATGCGATGGGGCGGCCTTTTTCAGACAAGAGCGGGAAAGGAGAAGACAATGAGGGAAAAGAGAAGCTTCCGGCAATGGCTCGCAACCGGAAAAGTAAACCGCAGGCTTGTGATCGTAACATTTATGTTCGTTCCGCTGCTTCTGCTGATCGTGTTTACCTATGTTCCGTTTGCCAAGATGATCCAGTTCAGCTTTTACGACATGGCATATCTCGGCGACAGAGAGTGGGTAGGGCTGGAGAACTACGTAGAAGTATTTACCAGAGACGACTGCTTCCAGGCGCTGAAGCTCAGTTTGTACTACATGGTCGGTGCGTTCATACAGCTTGCGCTTGCACTGTTCTTCGCATCCATACTGAGCACGAAGATGAAAGGCGCAGGAATTTTCAAAGGACTGCTGTTCTTCCCATATCTGGTTTGCGGTATTGCGGTAGGTTTCATATTCAAATTCTTCTACACAAGAGGATTCGTATTTGATACCGTTCTCCAGTGGATCGGTTTCGAGCTTGACAATCTTCCGTACTGGCTGAGAGATACGAGCGTCAACAACATTTCCCTTGCCGCAACTTCTGTATGGCGGTATATGGGACAGAACATGGTGCTCTTCATCGGAGCGATTATGTCTGTGGATGATTCTATGTATGAGGCTGCTGACATCGACGGGGCAAGCGGCCTGCAGAAATTCAGATATGTGACGTTCCCCAGCATTAAGACGATCATCGTGCTGAACCTGATCCTGTCGATCACCGGTTCTCTGAGCGTATTCGAGCCGCCATATGTGACCACCGGCGGTGAATTCGGAACAGGCACTTACTTCGTTATCATGAACAAACTGGCCCACGAGAGCCAGAAAGTCGGTCTTGCATCGGCAATGGCGATTGTGCTTCTCGTGATCATCCTGATCGCGACGGCACTGCAGAAACTCTTCTTCTGGTACTTCTTCGGAGAGGGAGAGACAGAAGCGTACAGAGTGATCCGGAAACGGAAGAAACGGGAGGCCAGAGAAGCTGCCCTGGCGGCACAGAAGGGAGGAGCAGTATAAATGACACCTGCAAAATTAAAAAAAGGGATTATCACGGTTTTGAAATATCTGATCCTGCTTCTGACTGCGTTTATCGCAGTGCTCCCGCTGGTGAGCTGTGTGATCACTGCCTTTAAGACACCGGAAGAGTATGCAGGCACCAGTGTCATGGATCTTCCGAACAGCTGGCTGTATTTTGAGAACTTTGTCCAGGCATGGAAGCAGGCCAACATGGGCCTTGCGTTCCGCAACTCCTTTATCATCCTTGTGTGCGTGCTGATCGGCGCGGTGCTGATCGGTTCCATGCTGGCTTATGTGCTGAGCCGCTTTAAATTCTTTGGAAACGGGCTGATCCGCAACCTGTTCCTGTTCGCATCCCTGCTTCCGGGCATCGCGATGCAGGTATCTGTGTACCAGATTATGTACACACTGGGCTGGATCAACAGCCTTCCCGGATATATCGTGCTGATGTGCGGCACGGATGTTATCTCGATCTATATTTTCATTCAGTTCTTCGAGAACATCTCGACATCACTGGATGAGGCAGCGATCATGGATGGATGTACGTATTTCGGAGTCTTCTTCCGGATCCTGCTCCCGCTCCTCAAACCGGCGATTATCACGGTTATGATCTTAAAGGGCGTGGGTACATACAACGAATACTATACGGCGAACCTGTATCTGCAGGATAAGAACTCACTGGTTACAGTCGCTACATCATTGTTCAAGTTTACAGGCCCTCTGGGCAACCAGTATAACTACATCTGCGCCGGTGTTATTATCACCATGATTCCGGCGCTCATCATCTTCATTCTCTGCCAGAAACAGATCTACGGCGGTCTGGCACAGGGTGCGGTGAAAGGTTAATCCGGCACGGGCCGGCAGTCCGGCCGCCGGATCAGAATAAACAGATACGGAGGAATTCAGGATATGAGTAATGTAAAGATCATCGGGCCCAGCGTGCCCAATATGCCATGGCAGGACAGGCCGGCGGACAGCCGCGTGGATCTTCCTGTGTGGAGATACAGCGAGAATCCGATCATCGGACGGAATCCGGCAAAAGGAGTGGCGAGAATCTTCAACAGTGCTGTGGTGCCCTATGAAGATGCGTTCATCGGCGTCTTCCGCGGCGAGCAGACGAACGGCATCCCTTACATCTATCTTGGCAGAAGCAAGGATGCCATCCATTGGGAATTCGATGAGGAGAAGATCCCGTTCAAAGACGAAGAAGGCAATGACTTCATGCCCAGGTATGCGTATGATCCGAGGCTGGTCAAGGTGGAAGATACTTATTATATTATGTGGTGCCAGGATTTCTACGGCGCTTCCATCGGGATCGCCAAGACACAGGATTTCAAGACTTTCACAAGAATTGAGAATCCGTTCATTCCCTTCAACCGCAATGCGGTTCTTTTCCCGCGGAAGATCGGCGGCAAGTATATGCTGATGTCCCGCCCCAGCGACAGCGGACATACTCCGTTCGGAGATATTTTCCTCTCGGAAAGCCCGGATATGGTCTACTGGGGACGGCACCGTCACCTGATGGGCAACAGCTCCAACTGGTGGGAAAATGTGAAGATCGGAGGCGGCGCGGCGCCCATCGAGACGACGGAAGGGTGGCTTCTGTTCTACCACGGCGTGACCGGAACCTGCAACGGCTATGTGTACAGCATCGGAGGAGCGATCCTTGATCTTGATCAGCCGTCGGTGGTGAAATATCGCTGCGGCACGTTCCTGCTGACCCCGGAAGCATGGTATGAGGAACGAGGATTTGTGCCGAACGTGACATTCCCGTGCGCGACGATCCACGATGCAGAGAGCGGAAGAATCGCCATCTACTATGGATGCGCGGACACGTATGTAGGGCTGGCATTTACAACAGTGGATGAAGTTGTAAATTACATCAAGGATCACAGTGTGGTATCTGAGACTGACACAGAGATCGGAATCCGGTAAGGAGGAGCATGATGTTTGCAGAGGAAATAAGGGAACATCTGACCGAGAAGATCATCCCCTTCTGGAAAGGACTCAAAGACGAAGAGTTCGGCGGCTATTACGGCTATCAGGGGTATGACCTTGCGGTCGATCAGAAAGCAGTGAAGGGCTGCATCTTAAACAGCCGGATCCTCTGGTTCTTCTCGAACTGCTACCTGCTGCTCGGGGAGGAGGAACTGCTGGAATATGCCGGTCATGCGTACCGTTTCCTGAGGGAACACTGCCTGGACAAGGAGAACGGGGGGATCTACTGGTCCCTGACCTATGACGGGAAGCCGGAGGATACGACGAAGCATACTTACAACCAGGCCTTCGCCATCTATGCGCTGTCCTCTTACTATGACGCGTCGAAAGATGAGGAGGCACTGGAACTTGCGCGTGAGCTTCGCGGGATCATTGAAGAGAAGTGCAGGGATGAATACGGATATCTGGAAGCCTTCAATATCCGGTTCGAGCCGGAGGAGAACGACAAGCTCTCTGAGAACGGCGTGATCGCGGAGAAGACCATGAATACGCTGCTTCATGTGTTTGAGGCGTATACAGAGCTCTGCCGGGTGTCCCGGGATCCGGCGGTGGAGGAGAATCTGCGGTTCATGCTGGGTCTGATCGCGGACAAGGTGTATAATCCGGAGGCCGGCCGGCAGGAAGTGTTCTTTGACCGGACGTGGAATACGCTGATTGATCTGTATTCATACGGACATGACATTGAGACCGCGTGGCTTGTGGACCGGGGGCTGGAAGTGCTGGGCGATCCGGAATATACAGAGAAGGTCTCCCCGATCACCAGGACCATTACCAAGAATATCTACGACAGGGCGTATATCGATCACTCTCTGGTCAACGAGGCAGAGAACGGAGTGGTGGATACGACCCGGATCTGGTGGGTGCAGGCGGAAGCGGTTGTAGGATTCCTGAACGGATGGCAGAAGTCTCCGGAACATGCAGAGTATCTTCAGGCGGCGGAAGACATCTGGAATTATATTAAGACATATCTTGTGGACAGCCGGGAGGGCTCTGAGTGGTACTGGGCTCTTGACAAAGACAGAAAACCACTGGAGAAACCGATCGTGGAGCCGTGGAAATGTCCGTACCACAACGGCAGGATGTGTATGGAAGTGATCAGGAGGATGCAGAAAGATGCATAGACAGTATTATATCGAGCAGGCAAAAGTGGAAAAGCTGATCCGGCGGAAGAATCAGAAGGCAGATTTCTATAACGGAATCTATGACCGGTATGAATATCCGGTATTGACAAGAGAGTTCGCTCCGGTACACTGGAGATATGACCTGGATGAGAAGACGAACCCGTATTTTATGGAGCGTCTGGGAATTAATGCGGTTATGAACTCAGGAGCCATTGAGCTGAATGGGAAGTTCTATCTCGTAGTGAGAGTCGAGGGAAATGACCGGAAGTCCTTCTTCGCGGTCGCGGAGAGTGAGAACGGGATCGACGGCTTCCATTTCTGGGATTATCCGGTGGTGCTGCCGGATACCTGCCCGGAGGAAACGAATGTATACGACATGCGCCTGACGAAGCACGAGGACGGCTGGATCTACGGCGTCTTCTGTTCCGAGAGCAAGGATCCGGACAATCCGGATCTGTCGGCGGCAGTCGCGGCAGCGGGAATCGTCCGCACAAAGGACTTAAAGACCTGGGAGCGTCTGGATAACCTGACTACCCTGCGGTCTCCCCAGCAGAGAAATGTGGTGCTTCATCCGGAGTTTGTGGACGGAAAGTACGCGTTCTATACAAGGCCCATGGACGGGTTCATCGAGACCGGAAGCGGCGGCGGGATCGGGTTCGGTCTCTGCGGGGATATTGAGCACGCAGTGATTGACGAAGAGAAGATTATCAGCAGAAGAGTCTATCATACCCTGACCGAATCCAAGAACGGAGCGGGGGCTGTGCCGATCCGGGGAAAGAAGTGCTGGATCCATATCGCTCACGGCGTGCGCAACACTGCGGCGGGGCTGCGGTATGTGCTCTATGTGTTCGGCACAGATCTGAAGGACCCGTCCAGGCTGATCGCACAGCCGTCCGGTGTATTCCTTGTGCCGCTGGGAAGTGAGCGAGTGGGGGATGTATCGAATGTGGTGTTCACCAACGGCGCCATCGCAAGGGAGAACGGTGATGTCTATATCTACTATGCTTCCTGCGATACGAGGATGCACGTGGCGACGACGACCATTGATCAGCTGGAAGACTATCTGTTCCACACGCCGGAGGATCCGCTGCGGTCACCGGACTGCGTGAAGCAGAGATGCGGACTGATCCGTAAGAATCTGGAGCTTTTGAAAGAAACGATGGAATAAATAGAATGCCGGGCGGCCGGAATCAAACGGCCGCCCGGGGAAAAAAGATCAGGGGAGTGATGGATATGATCTTCAGAAGATACCTTGACGACATCAGAGAAAAGACAGCAGGCATGAGCACGGGGCAGAAGATTTCCTATGTGATCACGTATTATTGGTATCATATACTGATCATCGTCTCGATTGCTGCCCTGATCTTTTTTACTGTCCGTTTCTACCTGTACGGGAATCAAAAGCCCGCGTTCACCTGTGTGATCGTCAATCAGGAGATGGACAGCGAGAGAGACAGCAGGATCGCAGAAGCATTTGCAGAAGAGAACGGCCTGGATCCGGAGCGGGTGACCGTAGATTCGGATTTTGTATTTTCTTACGGAGACGTAAAGCTGCAGGCGGTCAATGAGAGCTCTTACGAGAAGTTTTTCTTAAAGTGGCAGAACCAGGAGATCGACGCCATCGTTCTCTCAGAGAGCATGTATGAATTCTGCAGGGAGATGCGGGGCGGGTTCCGGAGCCTGGACGGCATGGATCCTTCCGGTCTGGAGACCTATACAGACGAAGGGAACGTGACGGCCGTGGTTCTGGGGCAGGATCGATTCATGGAGGCGGCTGTGGGAGCGACCGATGAAAAGCTGCTGCTGGCCTTTCCGGACAATGGGCAGCATGAGGATCTCTGCGGTCCGTTTCTGGAATGTATGAAACAATATTGTGAGGAATTTGGAGGATCAGAGAGATGAGGATTTGGCCTGATCATGAGAAGCTGCAGTACAGCGGAAGGATCGACTGGCAGGACCCGAAGGGACCGGTGTTCGTCTTCCCCTGTACGTCGGTGAGGATGCGTTTCACGGGAGAGAAGCTGAATATTACTGTAAAGAATCAGAAGGCATACTGGGAGAACTACCTGGGCTGTATTCTGGACGGAGAGCAGACAAAGCTCCGCCTGCCGGACCATGGGGAAGGGGTGATTGAGATCCCGGTAAAGCCGGCGGACGGCGGTGTTCATGAAGTACTGCTGTTCAAGCGCCAGGACGCCTGCCATGAGGTGACGTTCCTGGGATTTGAGCTCGCGGACGGGGCCGAGATCCTGGATCCGCCCCAAAGGCCAGAGCGCAGGATCGAGGTGTACGGGGATTCCGTATCTGCGGGCGAGGTGTCTGAGGCAGTAGAATATACGGGGAAGGCGGACCCGGAGCACAACGGAGAGTACTCCAACAGCTGGTACTCCTATGCATGGCTGACCGCCCGGAAACTGGGCGCCCAGATTCACGATATCGCGCAGGGAGGAATCGCCCTTCTTGACGGGACCGGCTGGTTCAACGCGCCGGATTATATCGGTATGGAGACCGTGTGGAAGAAGGTGCACTATCAGCCGGCGTTCGGCCCGGCGTCGGAGTGGGATTTCTCAGAGTACACGCCCCAGGCGGTGGTTGTCGCCATCGGGCAGAATGACAGCCATCCGGAAGATTATATGAAGGAAGCCTATGAAGGAGAGCGGGGGGCGCGCTGGAGAGAGGCCTACCGAAGGCTGCTTGACAGCATCCGCGGGACCTATCCGGAAGCCTGGATCATCTGTATCACTACGCTGCTGGAACATGATCCGTCCTGGGACCGTGCCATTGACGAAGTCTGCCGCGCGGCCGGGGATGAGAGGATCCGCCATTATCTGTTCCGAAGGAACGGCAGAGGTACGCCGGGACATCTGCGGATCCCGGAAGCGGAAGAGATGGCACAGGAATTGTCGGCTTATATTGAGAGCCTGAATATAGAATGGTAAAAGAGGGGGCGATCAGGATGTATGATACAGATCTGACGAGACTGAAAGCATGTATGAGGAGGGCAGAGGCCGGAGAAGAACTGACGCTGGGATTCTTCGGCGGTTCGATCACCCAGGACAGCCTTGCCACCAGGCATGAGAACTGTTATGCGTACCGGGTGTTTCAGTGGTGGGAGAAGACATTCCCCAAGGCACGCCTGCATTATGTAAACGGGGGCATCGGAGGGACCACGTCTCACTACGGCGTCTCCCGGGCGGTGACGGATCTGCTGATGTATCAGCCGGACTTTGTGGTGGTGGACTTTTCGGTCAATGATGAGCCGGAAGCGTTCTTCCAGGAGACCTACGAGGGGCTGATCCGGAAGATGACGGCATGGCCATCTCATCCGGCGCTGCTGCTTCTGAACAATGTGTATTACGATACGGGCAAGAACGCCCAGGAATACCACAACCAGGTGGGGGCATGGTACCGGATTCCCTATGTGAGTATCCGGGACACGGTCTGGAAACGGATGAAAGCCGGGGAATTCACGCGGGAGGAGATCACACCGGACGGACTGCACCCGAACGATAAGGGGCACGGACTCGTGGCTGCGGAGATCACCGCATACCTGGAAGAGGTCCGGAAGCAGATGTGGGAGGAGGAGTCCGCACAGCCCATGCCGGCTCCGCTGACGGAAAATGCGTACGAGAATGCGAAGCGGCTGACGATCCGGGAGATCTGCCCGCAGCTGCAGGGATTCCGGGCTGATCCGGCAGAGAAGACGGGGCATCTGGATCACTTTAAGAACGGATGGATCGGGGCGAATCCGGGGGACCGGATCGAGTTTCAGGTGCAGGCGTCCTGCATCGCTGTCCAGTACCGGAAGACGATCCGGCATCCGGCGCGGAAAGCGCAGCTGATCCTGGATCACGATCTGCAGCATCCGCTGCTGCTGGATGGAGATTTCGATGAGGACTGGGGTGACTGCCTCTTCCTGGAACGGGTGCTTCATCACGGCACGCCGGGGACTCATACGGTTGAGCTGGAGGTGCTTGCGGATGAGCGGGAAGAAGCGGAGCCATTTTACCTGATGGCGCTGATTATTGCATAATGCCGGCAGGCAGGCGGAGGTCTGCTTGCGGAAGGACAGGGAGGACCTGTCTGAAACCGGAGAGAAAGAGAGAGGAGATTCGTGATGGAAGCGAAGAAACGATATGAGGAATGGCTTGAGAACCCATACTTTGATGAGGGGACGAAAGAAGAATTAAGAAGCATCGCAGGAGATGAAAAGGAGATCGGGGAACGGTTCTACCGGGACCTGGAATTCGGCACAGGCGGCCTGCGCGGCATTATCGGGGCAGGCACCAACCGGATGAACATCTACACGGTGCGGAAGGCCACCCAGGGCCTGGCTAATTTTATCAGCAAGGAGAACGCGAAGGACAAAGGCGTGGCCATTGCATTTGACTCCCGGAACATGTCTCCGGAGTTTGCGCAGGAGGCGGCGCTGTGTCTGGCGGCAAACGGGATCAAAGCTTATATTTTCCCGTCCCTGCGGCCCACCCCCATGCTCTCCTTTGCGCTGCGGGCGCTGGGATGTACGGCAGGCATCGTGGTCACCGCCAGCCACAACCCGCCGGAGTATAACGGATACAAGGTATACTGGGAGGACGGTGCCCAGATCACATTCCCCAAGGATCAGCAGATCATCGGGGAAGTGAACGCGGTGACGGACTATGCTTCCGTGAAGACGATGGACCGGGCGGCGGCAGAGGCAGCCGGACTCTGTCAGGTCATCGGACCGGAGATCGACGATCAGTACATCGAAGCGCTGAAGGCACTGGCCATCCATCCGGAGATCATCCGGGAAGAGGCGGAGAACTTAACGATCGTGTATACGCCTCTGCACGGGACGGGCAACCTTCCGGTGCGCCGGATCCTGGAGGAGCTGGGATTCCACAAGGTCTACGTGGTGAAAGAGCAGGAGCTTCCGAACGGAGACTTCCCCACCGTATCCTATCCCAATCCGGAGGATCCCAACGCCTTTCAGCTGGCGCTGAAACTGGCGGAGGAAGTAGATGCGGATATCGTCCTGGCCACGGATCCGGACGCGGACCGTCTGGGCGTGTACGCGAAAGACGCGAAGACCGGGAAGTATCAGAGCTTCACCGGCAATATGTCGGGGATGCTGATCCTGGAGTACATCCTGTCCCAGCGGAAGGCGCTGGGAACACTGCCGGAGAACGGGGCAGTGGTGACGACCATCGTGTCCGGCAAGATGGCGCGGGAGATCGCGAAAGACTATGGCATGACACTTATCGAGACACTGACCGGATTCAAGTACATCGGGGAGCAGATCAAGTTCTTCGAGCAGAATCAGGATCACGAGTATGTATTCGGCTACGAGGAGAGCTACGGCTGCCTGGTGGGAACCCACGCCAGAGACAAAGACGCGGTTGTGGCAGTGATGGCCCTCTGCGAGGTGGCCGCATACTGCAGGCATCAGGGCATCACGCTGTGCGATCAGATGGAGAAGCTGTTTGAGACCTACGGGTATGATAAAGAAGGCCTGTGCACAGTCACGCTGAAAGGCCAGGAGGGCGCGAAGAAGATCCAGGCCATGATGGAGCAGATCCGCACGCACGTGCCGGAGCAGGTAGGCGGCCGGAAGGTGCTGCAGTTCCGGGACTACCAGGCGGATATTCTGAGGGACTGTGTGACCGGAGCAGAGACTGTGACCGGACTTCCCAGGTCCAATGTGCTCTATTTCGAGCTGGAAGGCGGGGCATGGTGCTGCATCCGTCCGTCCGGGACAGAGCCGAAGATCAAGTTCTACATCGGAGTGAAAGGCACCTCCGAGGAAGACGCGGCAGAGCAGCTGGCAGATCTGACAAAGGCAGTAGAGGCACTGGCAGA
>CASDTX010000040.1 GCA_949283695.1 uncultured Eubacteriales bacterium
CAGAAGACGGATTTATGCTTGCATAAGAATCCGGCGGCTGACAGGCAGATGTGCTGAGCGCCAGTTCATGAGCAAAGAAGCGGCGCAGCCGCAATGAGCACGTCAGTGCGGCTTTGCGAATGGCGCGGGCTGAACTGATACTATTGTGTGTCTGTTTCGCAACTGGCGCGATTGCTATTTTGTCTGAAATCGCTTATACTAGCGTCAGTGTACAAGTGGCAATAGATCGATGAAGAGGAGTCTGATTCTGGGAAGGTGGGAAGAATATGAAGATGGAAGAGTCGATATTCGAACATGCATTTCCCTTCTGGGGAGAACTGTCAGAGGGGCAGCGTCAGGACGTACGCCGGCACGCTGCGGAGAATCTCTGCCCGAAGGGAACGCAGCTTCATTTCGGCGGCGGAGAATGTGCAGGCGTACAGATTATCGTATCCGGCAGGGTCAGGGTGTTCATTACCTCCCCGGCAGGCGGGGACATTACGCTGTTCCGCCTTCTTGACGGAGATGTCAGTATTTTAAGCGCTGCCTGCATGCTGAACGGCATGGATGTGGAGCTGGACATGGAGCTGGAGACAGATGCTGTGATCTGCACGATCCCCAAGAAGGTATACCGGAAGCTGTATGATGAGAGCGGATCGGTGAAAGACTACACGATGGAGATGATTTCGGAGAAGTTCTCAGATATCATGTGGCTGTTTCATCAGTTTGTGTTTTCAAATGTGGCTTCCCGTGTGGCGGGGGCGCTTCTCTCGCACAGAGGCCTTACAGGCAGCGACAGTCTGGCGGTCACCCACGAGGTCATTGCCCGGGATGCAGGCACAGCCCGTGAAGTTGTGACAAGGATACTGAAACAGTTTCAGACAGACGGGCTTGTGAAGCTGACCAGAGGCAGAGTGGAGATCTTGGACGCGGCCAGGCTGGGGAAGATCTAGTGCACTGACACGTTCACATTTCAACAAATGACTTGCCTGAATTTCCATCTGCTGCGTTGGCGTCAATCGACGTAGCCACCGCTACGCCTCATTCCTCCGCCTTGCAGAATGAAAATTCATTCTACGTCATTATGCTGAAAATGAACGTGACAGCACACTAGTACATCGTTTCGAAAATAACACCAGTACATTGTTCGTGTCGGGAAAGTGTGATTTTGTCACAGAAAAAGAATGAGAATGTGGTATACTAAAACCATCCAGAAGAAAATAAAATATCGCTATAGAGGAGGATTATCATGGCAGTTGTGAAATTGACGACAGGGAACTTTGACCAGGAAGTAATGAACGCGGATCAGCCGGTATTGGTTGATTTCTATGCGGACTGGTGCGGTCCGTGCAAGATGATGGGACCGGTGGTAGAAGAAGTTGCGCAGGAGAACCCGGATGTGAAGGTGTGCAAGATCAATATTGATGAAAATATGGAGATTGCCCAGCGCTACGGTGTGATGAGCATTCCTACATTTATCGCGTTTAAGAGCGGGGAGATGGCAGGAAAGCAGATCGGGGCAGTGCCGAAGGGTGCACTTCTTGATCTGGTGAAATAGACAGGGCGCTTCAGGCGTAATCACAGGCCTCCGGCCGGCGGGATGACACAGATTCCTCCGGCCGGAGGCGTTGTTGTTTCGCGTGCCTGGCGGCGCACGTTTCTCAAGGATGCAAGGCTCAAGCCTGCCCGCTGGAGTTCTGCGGGCGGGGCTATAGGCAGATCGTCTTAGTGGCCACGTTTTCCTGGAAAGCCCGGTCATGTTCGACGAAGAGCATGGTGGGGCGGAAGGTCCGAAGCAGTTCTTCCAGCTGCATGCGGGAGAAGAGATCGATAAAGTTCAATGGTTCGTCCCAGAGGAAGAGATGTGCCGGTTCACAGAGTGACTTGGCCAGCAGGACTTTCTTTTTCTGCCCTTCGCTGTATTCTTCGATCCGTTTCTCGAACTGGACGCGTTCAAGGCCCAGTTTCCGCAGGACAGTACAGAACAGGGAGTAATCAACCCCGGATTCTGCCGCAAAGGCAGGCAGGTCTCCGCGAAGGCGGGAGGTGTCCTGAGAGATATAAGAAACCTTCAGCCCCGCAGCCTGGAAGACCTCTCCTGTGTGAGGGACAGGTTCGCCCAGCAGAAGACGGATGAGGCTGGATTTGCCGCAGCCGTTCTTCCCGCAGAGGGCGATGCGGTCTCCCTGCATGATCTCCAGGCTGAATCCGGACAGGAGCGGCGCCTGGGCGCCGCCGAAGTCACGGGGGTCTGCCTTCCGGTAGTCCACAGAGACGTCGTGAAACGCCGCCAGCCGCCTGCTGTGATGGGCGAGCACATTGAGCTGCAGACGGTCCAGAGATTCCACATCCTTAAGGAGGCCCTCTTTTTCTTGGACGGCATGTTCCTTTCTGCGCTCCAGTGTTTTGGCCCGTTTCATCATCTTGGCAGCCTGATGGCCGATGTGCCCCCGGTCAGGCTTCAGGCCGGCGACCCGGGTTCCCACTTTCGTGCTTTCTACTTTATTGGACCAGCGGGCGGCCTGGCGGGCAGCGTCTTTGAGCTTCTGGATGTCTTTTTTCAGATGTTCATTCTGCTGCGCCTCCAGGGCGTCCCTGGCAGTTTTGTCCGCATACCAGGAGGAGAAGTTCCCCTTGCGGACTTCGATGCTCTGCCGGTTCAGGGCCAGGATATGATCCGCGCACCGGTCAATGAAGTCCCGGTCGTGGGAGACCAGGATGAAGCCTTTCTTCCCGGCGAGATAATCCGCCACCTTCTGGCGGGCCATGGCGTCCAGATGATTGGTCGGTTCATCGATCAGCAGGAAGGCGTGCTCTTTCAGGAAGAGTGAGGCGAGAAGGATCTTGGTCTGTTCTCCATAGCTTAACGTCGAGAACGGACGGTAAAGCACCTCCGGATCTATGTCCAGGAGATTCAGTTCCCGGATCAGCTCCCATTGTTCCATAGCAGGACTGCAGTTTTCTGCGATCTCATAGGTCATAAGAGACGGATCCTGGACCGGGAACGGGAAATATTCAAACTGTACGGACGACGTAATGGTTCCGCTGTATTCGTATTCCTGCATGAGCAGCTTTAAAAGAGTGGTCTTCCCCTTGCCGTTGCGGCCGATGAAGCCAAGCTTCCAGTCTGTGTCGATCTGGAACGTGACATGCTCGAAGACCGGGTCAAAGCTGCCCTCATAAGTAAAACTGAGATCATTGATCTGTATAACAGACATAATCGGATACCTCCTTCTAAACAAAATCAAAAAAAGGGACCGCGGGAAAGTGATCTCCGCGGTCCTCATGCTGCATACGGTATCCGGCGGGCCATGCACCCGGAACCCCCATGATCCGGGAGCGGGTCTGTCCGTCTGCGGTATGTATCTGACATAAGAAGATGAAAATTACTTTCCTGCGCGTACACAGCAAACAGACAGACCGGGCATCCGGGCTGCGGCAGAATTCAGACAACTGCTCTATGCTGTGCGTATTTGTAATCAGCAGGAAATAATAATCATCTTGTCAGCTCCAATCTTCCGGAAGGCGTTCAGTCCTTCCTTATTCTTCCCAAAGAATAACAGACAGAAGAAATGTTGTCAACCCGAACTGTTACGTTACTTCCTGAATCTGTCTCTTCCGTGAACAGGATGAGCAGGCGTTTATCACATGCAGAGGTCCGCTTACGAAAAATACAGCACCGCCGGTCTGCATCTGTGGTATACTTAATGTCTGAACAGTCCATGCAGAATGAGTCATACAGGAGGCTTCATATGTCATTACAGTTTATTTTCGGCAGTTCGGGCAGCGGAAAGTCCCGCTGTCTGTACCGCAGGATCATAGAGGAATCAATGCAGCATCCGGAGAAGAATTATATCGTCCTTGTTCCGGAGCAGTTCACCATGCAGACCCAGAAGGATCTCTGCCTGGCACATCCCCGGGGCGGGATCATGAATATTGATGTCTTAAGTTTCGGACGCCTGGCGCACAGGGTTTTTGAAGAGCTGGGCCGGGATCAGCGGCCCATCCTGGACGACGAAGGGAAGAACCTGGTTCTGCGCAGGATTGCGGGGAACTACGAAGACGAACTGACCGTGCTGAAAGGAAATCTGAAGAAGCAGGGGTATATCAGTGAAGTGAAGTCCGTGATCTCCGAGTTCACTCAGTATGGAGTGGATCTGGAACGGCTGGACCAGATGATCGGCGTGCTGAGTCCGGACAGCTATCTCAGCTATAAGCTCCGGGATATCCGGAAAGTCTATGAAGGATTTGAGGAGTATCTGAGAGAACGGTATATCACAAAGGAAGAGATGCTGGATGTGCTCAGCGGCATGGTTCCTGAGTCGGAGATCCTGCGGGGAAGTGTTGTGGCGCTGGATGGTTTTACCGGATTTACCCCGGTTCAGGACCGGCTTCTCGGCGAACTCCTCCGGGTGTGTGACCAGGTGCTGGTTACGGTGGAGATGGACCGAAGGGAAGACCCGTTTGTATATCGGCATCCCTACCAGCTGTTCGCGCTGAGCAAGCAGATGACGGCCACACTGGTGAAGACGGCCCGGGAGGCCGGAACGGAAGTCGAAGATCCGGTCTGGCTGTACCGGGAGAATGGGGTTCCGTGGCGGTTTCGGGAGAATCCCCGGATGGCCTTCCTGGAATCAGAACTGTTCCGGGGCTCCCGGCGGCAGTACCGGACAGACGCAGGCGGCAAGGAGACGTTTCCGGATGCCGTTTCTCTGCATGAAGCGCGCAATCCCAGAGGGGAGGCGCGGTTTGTGGCTGAGGCGGTCCGCCATCTGGTGAGGGAGAAAGGATACCGTTACCGGGAGATCGCGGTGATTGCGGCGGACATGAATGTGTACGCGGACGCCCTGGAGAAGGAGTTCAGGCTTTTTCAGATTCCGCTGTTTATGGACGATAAGAAGAGCATCCTGCTGAATGCCTTTGTAGAGTATGTGCGCAGCCTGCTGGCGATGGCAGAGCAGAACTTCTCTTATGAGAGTGTGTTCCGGCATCTGCGCACCGGCCTGTGCGGCTTCACAGAGGATGAGATCGACCGGATGGAGAACTACTGTCTGGCGCTTGGCATCCGAGGATATAAGAAGTGGCAGCAGGCCTGGGTGCGGCGGACAAGGGACGCGGGGGAAGAAGAGCTGGCAGCGCTGAATCATCTGAGAGTACGGTTTGTGGAGAAGACCAGCCCCCTGATGGCCGTGCTGAAGCAGCGGCGCAAGACCGTGCAGGATGTGACACTGGCGGTCTATACGTATCTCGCCGGGGAGAAGCTGCAGGAGAAGCTGGCCGCCATGGAAGAGCAGTTCCAGGAGGCCGGTGAGCTCGCATTGGCCAAGGAATACGCCCAGATCTACCGGATCGTCATGGATCTGTTTGATAAGTTTGTGGAGCTGCTTGGCGGAGAATGGATCTCCATGAAGGAGTACTGTGAGCTGCTGGACGCGGGCCTGGAAGAGGCCAGAGTGGGCGTGATTCCGCCCAGCCTGGATCAGGTGGTGATCGGCGACGTGGAGCGGACCAGGATTAAGAATATCCGGGCACTCTTCTTCGTGGGGGCCAATGATACCCTCCTTCCGGGAAATGCGGGGGCGCGGGGACTTCTCTCTGAGCGTGACAGGGAACAGTTCGAAGAGCAGCAGATCACCCTTTCCCCGGTGGCGAAGGAGAAGATTTATATCCAGAAATTCTATCTCTATCTGAATCTGACCAAGCCGTCAGAATATCTGTATCTGTCCTGGTCCAAGGTATCCGGGGACGGCAAGGCGCTGCGTCCGGCCTATCTCATTCCGGATATCCGGCGGATGTTCCCGGATATCCAGACTGTAGATGAGGAGAAACGTCCCCTGACTGCCCGGGAGATGACCCGGCGGACCGGCATCTGGACGGTGGCAGAGGGAATCCGGGACCGGCAGAGCGGAGTAAGCGCTGAGTGGAAAGAACTCTATACCTGGTTTCGGAAAGAGGAAGAAGGCAGGGAAGAGATCGGGAAGATCTTACGCGCGGCATTCCTGAAGAAACAGGGAAAGAGCCTGGGAAGAGAACGGGCGGCCCAGCTTTACTCCGATGTTTCCCGCGTCAGTGTGACCCGGCTGGAACAGTTTGCTGCCTGCGCCTGTGCGCATTTCCTGAATTACGGACTGCGGCTCTCTGACCGGGAGGAGTACGGCTTCGAGGCGCTGGACCTGGGAAATGTGGCTCATCAGTCTCTGGAAAGATTCGCCAGGAAAGCAGACCGGGAACACTTAAGCTGGACCCAGATGCCGGAACAGAAGCGGGAGGAATTGATCGACGAGAGCGTGGAAGAGAGCGTTATTGACTACGGGAATACGGTACTTTTCAGTTCTGCGAGAAATGAAGATATGATCCGGCGGATTAAGAAACTGATCCGCCGCTCTGTGTGGGCGCTGACGAAGCAGCTGGCGAAGGGAGATTTCGTCCCCAGCGGGTACGAGCTGAAATTCGGCAGCGGGAAGATCGACCGCATTGATACCTGTGAGGATGAAGACGGGGTGTACGTGAAGGTGACCGACTATAAGACCGGGATGAAGAGCTTCGATCTTACAGCCCTGTACCATGGCCTTCAGCTGCAGCTGCCGGTATATCTGAACGCGGCGCTTCAGACAGAGAAAGCGAAACATCCGGGCCGGGAGATCATACCGGCCGGCATCTTCTACTACCGGATCCAGGATCCGGTTGTGCCGGAGGAGGACAGTGACGAAGCGGTGGAGCGGAGTATTCTGAAAGAGCTGAGACTGGATGGTCTGGTGAACGGGGATGAAGCTGTGCTCTCTCATCTGGAGCGGGATCTGTCCGGGTCTTCGGTGCTCTTCCCCATCGGGCGGAACAAGGACGGTTCTCTGAGCAAGAGTTCCCGGGCGCTGCCCCGGGAGGTCTTCGAGACGGTGCTGCATTACACGCAGAAGAAAGAGCAGCTCATGAAGGAAGAGATGTATGAGGGCAGAGTGGACGCGGCGCCCTATGAGCTGGGCGAGGCGACCGGCTGTGATTACTGCCCGTACCGGGATATCTGCGGGTTTGACCTGCGGATTGAAGGCTGTTCCTACCGGCGTCTGGAGAAATACTCTATGGAAGAAGCTGTGCAGAAGATGGAAGAAGTGACGGGAAAGACGGAGAACAAAGAGCAGGAAGAAGGAGACGGGATGCAATGAGCGTAAAGTGGACAGAAGAACAGCAGAAGGTAATCGAATTAAGAGACCGCAATATTCTCGTATCTGCTGCGGCCGGATCGGGAAAGACGGCCGTCCTTGTGGAGCGCATTATCCGGAAGCTTACGGATGAAGTTCACCCTGTGGATGTGGACCGGCTTCTGATCGTGACGTTTACTGAGGCTGCTGCTGCGGAGATGAAAGAACGGATCCGGGACGCTGTGGAGAAGCAGCTGGACGAACGCCGGGGCGATACGCATCTGGAACGGCAGGCAGCGCTGGTCCATAGCGCTCCCATCACCACGATCCACAGTTTCTGTCTGTCAGTGATCCGGGATCACTTTCATGTGATCGGCATTGATCCGGGATTTCGGATTGGAGAAGAAGGTGAGCTGAAGCTCTTGAAGCAGGATGTGTTGGATGAGCTGCTGGAGGCATGTTATGCAGAAGGCGGGGAAGAATTTCTCGCATTCGCAGAGCGGTTCGGCACAGGGCGGACGGATAAGAAGATCGAGGACATTCTCCTGAGGCTCTATGAATATTCCCGCGGTTACCCGCGCCCGGACCGGTGGCTGGATTCCTGCGTGGACGCCTATTGTACCGGAAAAACAGGAGCAGAGCCGGACAGGGATCTGGCAGAATGTGCGAAAGAACAGGCCCTTCTGCGGATTCAGGACTTGAAGCAGATTCTCAGGCAGGGCCTGAAGATCTGTGAGCTGCCGGACGGCCCCTATATGTACGGGGATGCGCTGGAAGCGGATCTGGAAGAGGCCGGGAAGATGGAGCGCTGCACGGACTATGACCGTCTGTCTGAGGCAGCGGGCAGTTTCCTGTGGAAGCGGCTGTCTGCGAAGAAAGATGAGACGGTTTCCCCGGAGAAGAAGGAGGCGGTCAAGAAGCTGCGGGAGCAGGCGAAGAAACTGCTGAAAGAGATCCGGGAGGCGTATTTCTATGCACCGCGTCAGTCGTGGGAACGGACGATGGACAATGCCAGGGGATCTATGCAGACGCTGGCAGCTCTGACCAGACGTTTCGCGGAGATGTTCCGTGAGAAGAAGAGAAGCCGGAACATGATTGACTTCAATGATATGGAGCAGTACGCTCTGGCCATTCTGACCGTGGAGGAGGACGGCAGGCTGGTGCCCTCTCCTGTGGCGCAGGAGTATCAGGAGCGGTTCGAGGAAGTGATGATTGATGAGTATCAGGACAGCAACCTGGTCCAGGAGGCGATCCTTACCAGCGTGTCCGGCGTGTCGCAGGGACGGTACAACATCTTCATGGTAGGGGATGTGAAACAGAGTATCTATAGCTTCCGCCTCTCGCGCCCCGAACTCTTTATGGAGAAATATCATACGTACAGTCTGGCGGACAGCCGGAAACAGAGGATCGACCTGCATAAGAACTTCCGCAGCCGCGCAGAGGTGCTGGACAGTGTGAATGCCATCTTCCGGCAGATCATGAAGAAAGAACTGGGCGGGATTGTGTATGATGACAGCGCGGCTCTGTATCCGGGCGCGGCCTTCCCGGAGCCGCCGGGGGAATCTTCTTTCCGGACAGAACTGCTGCTCGTGGATAAAGAGGACGCCGGCGAGGAAGGAGAACGGCGGGCGGAAGCCCGGATGATCGCCCGCAGGATCCGGGAATTGACTGCGGGGGCAGTCGTCACGGACCGGGAGACCGGGGGATACCGGCGGGTAAGATACCGGGACATTGTCATTCTCACAAGGAGCATCAAAGGATGGGCGGAAGACTTTGCCGCTGTCCTTGCGGAAGAAGGGATCCCCGCATATTCTGTGAGCCGGGAAGGATATTTCGAGACTTATGAGGTGAGTGTCCTTCTGGACTATCTGAGAATCCTGGACAATGCCAGACAGGATCTTCCGCTGGCGGCGGTTCTGACTTCCTGTTTCGCCGGCCTGGACGAGGAGGAACTGGCACAGATCCGCATCGCCTGCCCGAATCTTCCTTTTTATGAAGCGGCTGCCAGGTATGCGGAGGGACTTGCCGGTGACGGGCAGGACGAAGCGCATGAGCAGGCGGCAGAGTCTGGGGCGCGCCGGGCCGGAGATCTCATCCTGCAGAGAAAGCTCCGGATGTTTTACCGGCAGGCGGAGAGCTTCCGGAAACGGGTTCCGTATACCCCCATTCATGACCTTCTGGCTCAGATTATCGAGGAGACAGGATATGGGCTTTGGATCACGGCCATGCCGGGCGGGGCCCAGAGGCGGGCCAATGTGGATATGCTGGCTGAGAAGGCGGCGGCTTTCGAGGGTACCAGCTATAAGGGCCTGTTTAACTTCGTACGCTATATCGAACAGCTGAAGAAGTATGATGTGGACTACGGAGAGGCGGGAATCATGGACGAACAGGCGGATACCGTGCGGATTATGAGCATTCATAAGAGTAAGGGTCTGGAATTCCCCGTGGTCTTTGCGGCCGGCATGGGAAAGCGGTTCAATACCCAGGACACGAGAGGGAGTATGCTTCTCCACCCAGAGTGGGGCGTGGGGCTGGATGATATTGATATTGAACGGCGGACAAAGAATCCCACGTTCCTGAAGAAAATGATCCAGCAGGAGTCAGTGAGAGAGATTCTGGCTGAGGAACAGCGGATTCTCTATGTTGCCCTGACCAGGGCCAGAGAGAAGCTGATCATGACCGGCAGTATCACGGCGTCTGCGCTGGAGGCGGCTGTAGGAGCCGGCAGTCTTTCCCTGCCGGGGGACGCCAGATCCTGTCTGGACTGGATCCTTCCGGCGGTGCTGACAGCCGGGGCAGAAGGCGGGGGATATCCGGCGGTGCAGGAGAAAGAAGAAGTGCCGGTGGACGTGCGGTTCTTCAGCGGCCTGGTGCCGGGACCTGGTCCGGCGGAGGCCGGGGCAGAAGAGCTGGCGCTTTCGGTTCTGGAGAACTGGGACTGTACGGGAGTTTATGTCCCGGAACTGAGAGAGCAGCTGGAGGAGCAGATGAACTATGTGTATCCGCAGGAAGCGGAAGGAAGGATGAAACTGAAGTTCACAGTCTCGGAACTTAAGAAGCGTTCTGTACTTGCAGAAGAGGCAGGGCAGGAGATGTACGAAGAGCCGGAGACGGTGCCCCTGATCCCAAGGTTCCTGCGGGAAGAGGAGGAGAGCCTTACCGGAGCGTCGAGAGGAAGTGCCTATCATAAGCTCCTGGAGCTGCTGGATTTCACGAAGGATTATGGAGAGGAGGAGCTTGCAGAGGCAGTGGCGGCACTAAGCCGGGCGGGCAGGCTGTCCCCGGAGATGGCGGCCTGCATCCGTCCCGGCGATATCCTGCGCTTCCTCAGCTGCCGGAGCGGAAGGCGGATGGCCGCGGCGGCCTGCCGGGGACAGCTGTTTCGGGAACAGCCCTTTGTGCTTGGGGTGGACGCGTCGGAGATCTATCCTGGCGATGAGTCCGGAGAGACCATCCTTGTGCAGGGGATCATTGACGTATATTTTGAAGAGCCGGACGGGCTGGTGGTGCTGGATTATAAGACGGACCGGGTGAAGCAGGCGTCGGAACTTCAGGAGAAGTATCATGCCCAGCTGGATTATTATGCTCAGGCACTGGCGCAGCTTCTGGGGAAACCGGTGAAGGAGAAGATCCTGTATTCCTTTACACTGGGGAAAGAGATTCAGGTATGAGAATGCCGGTGCACAAAGTGCACCGGCTCTGTTTTCGCTCTGCTGCCAAGACACCGGGGGCGGCTTCCCTCAGCTGCCAAGACGCGGGGGTCAGATCAGCTCTGCCATAAGATCCCGGATCTCCTTTGTCTCCATATCTTTTAAATATCCGGCAACCGCGTCTTTGAGTCCGGCGGTTTCGGTCAGATCGAGTCCGCTCCAGAAGGTTCTGTTGGAGAGCACTGCCTCTGCGGCCCGGTCCGGGTCATTGCCGGCCCATGCGTCTGCGAAGAACTTAAGAACCGTTTCATCATCCCGCAGCGGATACTCTGTGCCGTCTCTCCTGGTTCCCACATAGGCTCCGTCTTTCCATTCGCCCTGGTAGAACTTGATGAACGCAGCCAGGGAGAACGTCAGGCATTTCGGGAGACTGCCGGTCTTCTCTGTATATCCGAGCAGAGAGGGAAGACATCTTGCGTTAAACTTGGAACAGGAGTTCAGCGCAATGTCCAGGAGTTTGTGCTTGATATACGGGTTGGCGAAGCGATCGTTCACTGCCGCGGCGAAGGACTGCAGCTCCTCTTCCGGCAGATCCAGGGTAGGAATCACTTCCTGATAGATGACATGATTCATGAAAGTGCGAATGGTGTCGTCTTTCATAAAGTCCATGACAATGTCATATCCGGCAAGATAAGCGGCCAGAACCGTAGAAGTATGTGCGCCGTTTAAGATGCGGACTTTCCGTTTCTTGTACGGTTTCACGTCGTCGGTCCAGATGACATTGGCGTCGGTCTTGTGAACCGGGAGACGGTCCGCCCATTTCTGGCTGCCCTCGATGACCCAGAGGTTGAACAGCTCGCTTGTGTCGATGAGGTTGTCCTGATAGCCCAGCTTCTCCTGGAAGAGGGAAACTTCGTCCCTGGGGTAGCCGGTCACGATGCGGTCTACCAGTGTGCTGGTGAATTCATTTGCCGTGTTGACCCAGTGGATGAAGGCCTCGCCCAGCTCCCATTCTTCTGCATACTGCAGGACGATTCTCTTTAATTCTCCGCCGTTGTTGTCGATCAGTTCCACCGGGAGGAAGAGAAGCCCTCTCTCCGGGTCACCCTCAAACGCCCGGAAGCGCTCGTAGAGGAATGCGGTTACCTTGGCCGGGAAGGAAACCGGCGGCCGGTCCGTCAGCCGGTCTCCCTCGTGGTATGCGATGCCGGCCTCTGTGGTGTTGGAGACGACGACTTCCAGATCCGTGCTGCGTGCCAGTTCCATGAGGGCATCATAATCCTCATAAGGACTGATGCAGCGGGAGACGGAAGTAAGTACCTCGATCTTCTCCACCGGCTGTCCGTTCTCAGATCCGCGCATGGCCAGAGTGTAGATGCCGTCCTGTGCGTTGATCATATCTTTGAGCCCCTGTGCAATGGGCTGGCAGAGGACAATGCTGCCCTGGTAGATGCCGCTGCGGTTGGCCTTATCGATCATCCAGTCCACAAAGGCGCGAAGGAAATTTCCCTCTCCGAACTGCAGGACTTTCTCCGGATAGTGTCCATATGTTTTCTCGATTGTTTCATTGATCATTTTCATTTCAGAATACCTCCTGTATCATAAGCCGGAAGCGGACTGTATCTGCAGATGCCGTATACAGCGGGTTCCGGACGTTCGTTTGCTTGTTCCGGGGGACGGGCAGCGCACGGGATGTCTGCCGGATGGTTCCGGCGCGGCTACAGCGTTACCCCTTGTTTAAAGATGGCCATATCATGGAATCCTGCTTTCTCTGATTTCACCGGCTCCCCGGAAGCGACAGAGATCACATAGTCGAAGAAACGGTCCCGGAGCTCTGTCAGAGTGCCGCCCTCGACCAGGGTGCCGCAGTTGAAATCGATCCAGTTCTGCTTCTTGTGATACAGTCGGTTGTTTGTCGAGATTTTCACCGTGGGGACCGGGGAGGCGAAGGGGGTGCCTCTTCCGGTGGTGAAGAGTACGATATGTGCGCCGGCTGCGGCCAGTGCTGTGGAGGCGACCAGATCATTCCCCGGGGCGCTCAGAAGGTTCAGGCCTTTCTCTTTGACACGCTCGCCGTAGGAAAGGACCCCGCGTACCGGAGCGGTTCCGGACTTCTGGGTGCATCCCATGGATTTGTCTTCCAGGGTAGAGATGCCGCCTTTCTTATTGCCGGGGGAAGGGTTTTCGTAGATGGTCTGCCCATGGCTTGTGAAGTATTCCTTGAAGTCATTGATCAGATCCACAGTCTGTTCGAAAAGTTCCTCGGTCTCACAGCGGTTCATAAGCTGGGTCTCCGCACCGAACATCTCCGGGACTTCGGTCAGGATCGTTGTCCCGCCTTTGGAGATCAGGAGATCTGAGAAGGCGCCCACAGTCGGGTTGGCAGTGATCCCTGACAGACCGTCGCTTCCGCCGCATTTCATCCCCACGATCAGTTCCCTGCAGGAGATTGGCTCCCGGCGGAACTGTCCGGCATATGCGGCCAGCTCCTCCAGCAGTGCCAGGGCGTCGCTGATCTCATCGTCAGACTCCTGGCAGACGAGGAATTTCACACGGTTCGGATCATAGGCTCCGATGTACTCTTTCAGCACATCAATATGACTGTTCTCACATCCGAGGCCGAGCACCAGGACGCCGCCGGCATTGGGGTGGCTGATCAGATCTGCAAGGATCTGTCTCGTATGCTCCTGGTCATCGCCCATCTGGGAGCAGCCGTATGGATGAGGAAATGCAGCCACGGCTTCCACAGTGCCGCTGACCAGATACTGCGCTTTCCGCTCCACGGCTGTGGCGATATTGTTGACACAGCCCACGGTGGGAATGATCCACAGTTCGTTGCGCACGGCGGCTTTGCCGTCCGCTCTGCGGTACCCCTGGAAGAAGCGTTCTTCGGTGGGGGCAGGCGCACAGACCTGCGGCTGATAGGTGTAGGTCAGAAGATCTCCCAGCCCGGTTTTCAGATTGTGGATGTGAACATGGCTGCCGGGGCGGATGTCCTCTTTCGCGATGCCGATGGGATAACCGTATTTTATGATCTGTTCTCCCGCTGCAATCGGGCAGAGGGAGAATTTATGTCCCTGGGGGATGTCTTCGGCAAGAACAAGAGTCGTTCCTCCGGCCTCCGCGGGAGTCCCGGCAGACAGCGGCTCAAGCGCAACCGCCACATTGTCTCCGGGGTGGATTTGTAAATAGGTTTTCATGATAAGTTCCTTTCATGTTTTTTGCGGAACATGGTTGTGTAAGTGCTTACATAAAAAGTAATCCATTTTAACGAGAGAGTCAAGATAAAAAGAGAAATTGGAGAAAAATAGTCGATTTATACAAAAATAGAAGTCATGTTTTGTGCACTGTATCTATGAAAGTAAGGTTGATTCTTACATGGAACTTACATATAATAGTAGTTAGAAATCAAACGATCGTTCTGCCGGCATATTGTGAAACCGGCAGAATGCGCAATCGTGCAAACGTGAAAGCGGGCACGCGATTTGGTGCAGTTATTAGTCGAAATATACCAGCACACGAGGCTGTATCAGGGGAAGGACAGAAGAAATGAATATTTATGATATTGCGGAGCTGGCAGGCGTCTCCATCGCCACTGTATCCAGAGTGGTTAATGGAAGCCCGAGAGTCAGCGAGAAAACAAAGCAGAAAGTACTTTCTATTATGGAAGAGAACCATTATACACCGAATGTATTCGCAAGAGGGCTGGGGCTGGATTCGATGCAGACCATCGGGATCGTCTGCCCCGACGTCTCAGATGTCTATATGGCAAGAGCAGTGGCCTTTCTGGAGCGGCGTCTGAAAGAATACGGATATGACTGTATTCTGTACTGCAGCGGCCATGACCAGGAGAAGAAGGAGAAGGCACTGGAACTGATCATGAAGAAGCGGATTGATGCCCTGGTGCTGGTAGGTTCTACCTATGCAGGGTACGGGAGCGGCGACGATTCGGCAGAATACATCCGCAAGGCAGCGGAGAAGATCCCGGTCTTTCTGATTAACGGCAAGATCATCGGAGACAATATTTACTCCGTGTACAGTATGGATGAAGAGGCTGCTTACGATGTTGTGTCAAGAATGATTGAATCCGGGCGCAGGCGGATCCTTTTTCTGACAGATTCCAGGTCGTATAGTGCCAATAAGAAGCTGGAAGGCTATGAGCGCGCCCTGAAAGAACATGGACTGCCGGTGCTGGGAGAGCTGAAGCTCTACACCAGAAACCGGATCCATTTCGTACGTGATATCCTGCTTTCCAGAAGAACCCTGGTCTATGACGCTGTGTTTGCCACGGACGACGGGCTTGCCGTGGGCGCTGTGAAGTGTGCCAACGCGAAGGGAATCCGGATTCCGGAAGAGCTGTGTGTGGTCGGCTATAACAATTCTGAGTATTCGGTCTGCTGTGAGCCGGAGCTGACGACTGTTGACAATACGGCTGAAAAGCTGTGTAATATCACGATTGATAATATGATGAAACTTCTGAAAGGGGAGGAAGTGCCGGCAGATGTGCCGGTGGAGTGCATGCTTGTGAAACGCTGTACCACAGATTTTTAAATCCAATCCCGGGTGGATGAACGAGAGATGCAGACATGGAAGAGAAACAGATCTTCCATGTCTTTTTTTAGCGCCGGTGGACAAGGGGCTTCCTTTCTCTGCGGATGGAATAGAAGTGTAAGTGATTACATTGCAGAGCGCGTGCTCGGACGATGCGGAAACAGTACTGGATTTCTGAAAATCGGGATATTGAACAAAAATAATAAGCCGATTTGACAAAAATTAAGAGGGAATTTGTGAGAAACGACAAAGTTGTAAAAATGAATTGACTTTCGAGGTGTAAGAGCTTACACTGTGATTGTAAGCGGTTACATTCTGCTGAAGAAGTGCGGAACATGGAGCAGAATGGAAAGAAGAGAGAAAGGAAGAGAAGAAGAGAAATGAGAGCGATGAAAGCAATCAAACGTTTCGTATCAGCCGGTATCTGCGCGGCGATGGTGCTGGGCCTGGCCGGGTGCTCCTCCAACGGGGGGACAGCTTTTACAGGCGGAAAGAGAATCGTGCGGATCTCACATGCCCAGTCGGAAACGCATCCGGAGCACATCGGACTTCTGGCGTTTAAGGAGTACATTGAAGAGAATCTGGGGGATCAATATGAAGTGCAGATCTATCCCAATGAACTTCTGGGAGCGGCTCAGAAAGCAATCGAGCTGACACAGACCGGCGCTATCGACTTTGTGGTTGCCGGCACGGCGAACCTGGAAACATTTGCAGATGTATATGAAATCTTCAGTATGCCCTACCTGTTCACCTCAGAGGAAGCGTATCATGCGACAATGGAGGATACAGACTATATGGATCAGATTTATGCCTCCACGGACGACGCCGGATTCCGGGTGCTGACCTGGTACAACGCAGGAACAAGAAACGTCTATGCGACATCAAAGATTGAGACACCGGAGGACCTGAAAGGCCTGAAGATCCGTGTTCAGCAGAGCCCGGCCAGTGTATCGATGATCGAGGCCTTTGGAGCGGCTGCGTCTCCCATGAGTTTTGGTGAGGTTTACACGGCGATCCAGCAGGGAGTGATCGACGGGGCAGAGAACAATGAGCTTGCGCTGACGAACAATAAGCACGGTGAGGTCGCGAAATATTATACTTACACCCTGCACCAGATGGTGCCGGATATGCTGATCGGAAACCTGAAGTTCTTAAATGGGTTAAGCGATGAGGAACTGAAGATCTTCCAGGAGGCTGCGAGAATCTCTAGAGAGGTTGAGATGGAAGCGTGGGATGATCAGGTGGAAGAGGCCAAGAATATCGCGAAGAATGAAATGGGCGTTGAATTCATTGACGTAGATATTGACGTATTTAAGGCCAAGGTAGAACCACTCCATGAGCAGATGCTCTCAGAGAATGAGGATATCAGAGATATCTACGAGCATATCCAGGAGATCAATGCCGTATATGCAGAGGAAGGAGGAAATTAAGATGGAAGGATTAAAGAAGTTTCGCCGCATAATCGATAAATTTCTTGAGATCGTCTGTGAGTTCCTGTTCGGCGCCATGGTTGTGATCTGTACATATCAGGTCGTGGTAAGGTATTTTTTCAACAGTCCGAGTACGGTTTCGGAAGAACTGCTGACCTATACCTTTACATGGATGGCTCTGTTTGCATCCACGCTGGTGTTCGGGAAACGGGATCATATGAGAATGGGATTCATTGCGGACAAGCTGACCGGGACGAAGAGAATGATCCTGGAAGTGGCAATTGAGTTTCTGGTGTTCGCATTTACATTTGTCATCCTTGTGTATGGCGGAACCAGCATAACAAAGCTTGCGTTCGCTCAGGTGACCGCGTCTCTGGGGATTCCGATGGGTGCAGTCTACCTGGTGATCCCGATCTGCGGTGTGATTATCCTGATCTATAACATACTGAACGTGATTGATATCATTCGGGCCAAAGGCGTGATGCCGGATCCGACAGAAGAGTAGGAGGGTGGAGAAGTTATGGATATTGCGGTTTTAAGCGGATTGATTATTCTGGTTTTGCTGGTGATCATGCTGGTTTCAGGTGTTCCGATTGCGGTTGCCCTGGGCGTGTCGTCCGTCTGCGCCATCCTTCCGGTGATGTCTCTGGACGTGGCGGTAGTTACAGGCGCGCAGAGAATTTTCTCGGGAATTTCGACGTTCTCGCTGCTCGCGATCCCGTTCTTTATACTGGCTGGAAATATTATGAATAAGGGCGGTATTGCCATCCGTCTTATCAACCTTGCGAAGGTTGTCTGCGGACGTGCGCCCGGTGCTCTGGCTCACACAAATGTAGTGGCAAACATGCTCTTCGGAGCGATCTCCGGTTCTGGTACCGCGGCGGCATCCGCCATGGGTTCCATCATCGGACCTGTGGAGGAGGAAGAAGGATACGACCGGAATTTCTCAGCGGCGGCAAACATTGCTACAGCACCTACGGGACTTCTGATCCCGCCCAGCAATGTGATGATTACCTTCTCCCTGGTCAGCGGCGGAACGTCGGTTGCGGCACTGTTCATGGCGGGATACATCCCCGGCATTCTGTGGGGACTGGCGTGTATGGTTGTGATCTATTTCCTTGCGAAGAAGAACGGCTATGTCAGCAAAGTGAAATTCACGCTGAAAGAGATCGTACAGATCGTGCTTCAGGCGATTCCCTGCCTGCTTCTGATCATTGTTGTAATCGGCGGCATCATCGGCGGTGTGTTCACAGCGACAGAAGGGTCGGCGATCGCGGTTGTGTACAGCCTTGTGCTCTCCCTGTTCTTCTATAAGTCCATTACATGGAAAGAGATCCCCAAGATCTTAAAGGAGAGCGCAGAGATGACAGGTATCATCATTTTCCTTATCGGCGTGTCCAATATCATGTCATGGATTATGGCATTTACCGGCATCCCGACAGCCATCTCCACAGCTCTGCTTGGACTTACGGACAATAAATATATCATTCTCTTCATCATTAATATCCTGCTCCTGTTCGTGGGAACCTTTATGGATATGACGCCGGCCTGCCTGATCTTTACGCCGATCTTCCTTCCGGTCTGCACAGCTCTGGGCATGAATACGATTCATTTCGGCATCATGCTCATCTTCAACCTGTGTATCGGAACAATTACACCGCCGGTTGGAACAACGCTGTTTGTCGGTGTGAAGGTCGGAAAGGTGAAGATCGAAACCGTGTTTAAGCAGCTGCTGTTCTATTTTGCGGCAATCATTATTGTACTGATGTTTGTGACCTATATTCCGCAGCTGTCACTGTGGCTGCCGGGCCTGATGGGATATGTATAATGTGAAAGGCATGGCATAAAAGCTGCAGTACATACGGACAGATCAGAAATTGTGCGAAAAAAATAAATAGCGTCAGTGTACAAGGAATCAGGCGTGCTGCCGCTTGTACGCTGCGCTGCGAGGAGGTAAGGAATCATGAAAGAATTTATGGACAAAGATTTTCTGCTGAGCACAGAAACGGCGAAAGAACTGTTTCACAGCTATGCGGAGAAGACGCCGATCCTGGACTATCACTGCCACATTAACCCGAAAGAAATCGCCCAGGACAGGAAGTTCGACAATATTACCCAGGTGTGGCTGGGCGGCGACCATTATAAATGGCGTCTCATGCGCTCCAATGGCGTGGACGAAACATACATAACCGGAGACGCGCCGGACCGCGAGAAGTTTCAGAAATGGGCCGAGACACTGGAACGGGGGATCGGGAATCCTCTGTATCACTGGAGCCATCTGGAACTGCAGCGATATTTCGGGTATCATGGTGTCCTGAACGGGGAGACGGCAGAAGAGGTGTGGAATCTGTGCAACGCGAAGCTGCAGGAGGATTCCATGAGTGTGCGCAACCTTATCCGCCAGTCCGGTGTTACGCTGCTGTGCACCACCGATGATCCTGCGGATTCGCTGGAGTGGCATCAGATTCTGAAAGAAGACGGCAGCTTCGAGGTCCAGGTCCTTCCGGCATGGCGTCCGGATAAGGCGGACAATATTGAGAAACCGGGATTCGCAGACTATTTAAAAGAGCTGGGGACAGCAGCAGGCATGGAAGTAAAGAGCTTTGCGGATATCAAAGAGGCGCTGAAGAAGAGGATGGCTTTCTTCCATGAGATGGGATGCCGCGCTTCGGACCATGCGCTGGAGTATGTGATGTATGTGCCGGCTTCCGAGGAGGAGATCGAGGCAATCGTGGCGAAAAGACTGGCCGGCGGACAGATCACGAAAGAGGAAGAACTGAAATACAAGACCGCTTTTATGCTGTTCGTGGGAAGAGAATACAGCAGACTGGGCTGGGTGATGCAGCTCCACTACGGATGCAAGAGGGATAATAATACACCGATGTTCGACCGGCTGGGACCGGATACCGGTTATGACTGCATCAACAATTACGCGCCTTCCGGGCAGATGGCAGACTTCCTCAACGCTCTGAACAGAACGAACGAGCTGCCGAAAACGATTATCTACAGCTTGAATCCCAACGATGACGAAGCCATCGGTACGATTCTGGGATGCTTCCAGGATTCCACGGCTGCAGCGAAGATTCAGCAGGGATCTGCGTGGTGGTTCAATGACCATAAGACTGGGATGACGAAACAGATGACCTCTCTGGCCAATCTGGGATGCCTTGGCAATTTCGTGGGAATGCTGACTGATTCCAGAAGCTTTCTTTCCTATACAAGGCACGAGTATTTCCGGCGGATTCTCTGTGACCTGATCGGCGGCTGGGTAGAGAACGGAGAGTATCCGAAAAACGAGAAAGTACTCGGCGGGATTGTTCGGGATATTTCCTATAATAATGCGGTCAGATACTTTGGATTTGATCTTGAACCCATAAAATAAAAACATTTTGTATCAGTAAAATAGAAATGTCTTGTACATCGGAGGGTGCTCTGAGACAGAGACGGACTTTCGTACGCGGAGGGCGTGGCTGAGAAGGCTTGCGCCCTCCGTCGGCGTTCGGGCAGTTATGAGCTGCGGAGTGCGATAGCCATCGACGCCAGGAGAGTGTATATTGGCGCTAGGCCAGTGGACATTGATGCCAGGTCGGTGGACATTGATGCCAGAAGTCAAAAAGTATAAAAGCCAAATTGAAAAACGAACCCGGATATGGCATGATAGAGAGGAGACGGCAGAGCTGTCTGGACAGGCAGCACACAACCAATGCCGAATGGACGGAACGAGGAGGACTACAATGAAAAATTTATTATTCGGTGCGGCCTATTATGACGAATATATGCCGTACGACCGCTTGGATGAGGACATCCGGATGCTGAAAAAGGCTGGTATGAATACAGTGAGAATCGCGGAATCCACATGGAGTACCTGTGAGCCCCAGGAGGGCGTGTTTGATTTTTCCCACGTGGAGCGGGTGCTGGACGCCATGGAACAGGCCGGGATCTCTGTGATTATCGGTACGCCGACTTACGCTGTCCCTACCTGGATGGTGAAGTCTTATCCGGACGTGCTCGCCACGACCGCCAAAGGGCGGGGGATTTATGGCCCGCGGCAGATCATGGATATCACACATCCGGCGTACCGTTTCTATGCAGAACGAGTGATCCGGGAGCTGATGAAGAGAACTGCTCACAGGAAGTGCGTGATTGGATTCCAGGTGGACAATGAAACGAAATACTACGGCACAGCAGGGAAAAACGTGCAGGAGAAATTCGTAAAATATCTGCGGAACAAATTCCAGGATGACCTGGATGCGATGAATGCAGAGTTTGGCCTGGATTACTGGAGCAACCGCATTAATGCGTGGGAAGATTTCCCGGATGTACGGGGGACAATCAACGGAAGTCTGGGCGCGGAATTCGAGAAATTTCAGCGCACGCTGGTGGATGAATTCCTGAGCTGGCAGGCAGCTATTGTGAATGAATACCGTCGGGAAGATCAGTTTATCACCCAGAATCTGGACTTTGAGTGGAGGGGATATTCCTTCGGAGTACAGCCTGATGTGAACCATTATCATGCCGCTCAGTGTCTGACGGTGGCAGGGGTGGATATCTACCATCCGAGTCAGGACGAGCTGACCGGGGCTGAGATCGCCTTCGGAGGGGATATGACGCGCTCACTTAAGAATGAGAATTATCTGGTGCTGGAGACAGAAGCGCAGGGCTATCCGGGATGGGTGCCGTACAAAGGACAGCTCAGAGAGCAGGCGTACAGCCACATCGCGTCCGGGTCGAACAGCGTGATGTACTGGCACTGGCATTCCATACATAATTCCTTTGAGACATACTGGAAGGGCGTATTGAGCCATGATTTTGAAGAAAATGATACTTACCGCGAGGCCTGCCGGATCGGGGAAGAGTTCCAGAAGATCGGCAGTCATCTTGTCAACCTGAAGAAGAAAAACGAGATAGCGGTTCTCGTGAGCAATGAGGCACTGACTGCGCTGAAATGGTTCGGCATCGAAGCCAAGGCATCAGACAATGGAAAGACCATGTATAATGACGTGGTGCGCTGGGTTTATGATACCCTTTATAAAATGAATGCAGAGTGCGATTTCCTCTGGCCGGAGTCGGAGAACTTCAGTGACTATAAGATGATCGTAGTGCCCGCACTTTATGCCGCGCCCGACGAACTGCTGCAGCGGCTGAATCAGTACGTAGAAGACGGTGGAACCCTGATTGCCTCCTTCAAGACCGGGTTTGCCAACGAAAATATAAAAGTCAGCCATGAAGTACAGCCCCATATACTCCGGGAGTGCATGGGCGTGAAGTATCATCAGTTCACCTTCCCGAAAAACGTGGGGCTCTGCGGGACACTGGCGGGACCGGAAGAAGAACATCAGGCAAACGTATTTATGGAACTGCTGATACCAGAGACGGCAGAGATACTCGCATCTTATGATCATTACAACTGGAAAGAATATGCCGCAGTGACAAGAAATACCTACGGAAAAGGACAGGCATACTATATCGGCTGTATGACAGACGAACAACTGCTGCGCAGAATATTCGAAAGAGCGATGGAAGATGCCGGAGTTCAGGTTCAGACAGGAGCAGAATTCCCGATCATCGTCCGGAAAGGGATCAATGAATACGGAAAAACCGTCCGGTTCATCTTTAACTATTCCGCGGAGGAGCGGACAGTGCAGTATGATGAAGCAGATGGAACAGATTTGATAACCGGAGAAAAAATAAGCAGGGGAGAGAACATGCAGGTTGGAGCATGGGACGTAAGGATTGTAGAAGCATAATGTGAACAAACTGTGAAGGGTGACAGGCACTTTTGCAAAAGTGCCTGTCACCCTTCACAGTTTGTTCACAAATTCATCGATCCATTTCAAGCTGGGGCCCCACCGCTTTGTGGGTCCGTATTACGTTTTGGATTTCTTTTAAGTCTGAGGAGGGAAGATCCCCCGGGATTGTATTTTTTACCGCGCTGGTCGCGTTTCCGATCTCCAGAGCTCTCTGGCAGTCTTCGTAATCTGAAAGCAGTCCGTACAGGACGCCGGATACGTATGCATCGCCGCTGCCGATACGGTCTACAACTTCGATGTTGCGGTAGGGTTCTTCTTCGTGGAATCTGTCACTGCGGGCATCGTAGATGATGGAGCCGAAGGTGTGTGCTTTCGGACTGTGCACGATGCGCTGCGTGGATGCCACGATGGAGATGGGGTAGTCTTTTGTGAAGCTTTTCATGATGTCTTTTGCGTCCCCTGTTTTTAGGAAGGTCAGTCTTGCGGTCTCTTCGGAACAGAAGAAAATGTCCACGTATGGAAGAATTTGTTCGATGCATTCTCGTGCTTCGTCGCCTGACCAGAGGTTTCCGCGGAAATTGACGTCGAATGAGATCAGTGCGCCATGTTCTTTGAATCGTCGGATCATCTCGAGACCGGTTTCCCGGCACTGGGGACTTAAGGCGAGTGTAATGCCGCTTGTATGGAAACAACGTGTGGAGGCGAATAAGGATTCGTCGAAATCGTCTAAGGAGATGCTGTTGATCGTGGAGCCGCGCCGGTCGTAGACTACGCCGGGTTTTCGTGGATATGCACCGTTTTCGTAGTAATAGATTCCCAGTCTGGCGTCCGGTGAAGTGTCGTAGACCAGGTAATCGTCACTGACACCGCAGAAACGGATCCGGTTCTTGGCGTATGTACCGATATCGTTTGCCGGAAGTTTGGAGATGATGCCGGTGCGAAGCCCGAGAAGTGATACGCCAGATACAACATTCAGTTCTGCACCGCCCACCTGCTTCTGGAGGGTTTCTCCGCGCACGAGGCGCTCATTTCCGGAAGGGGACAGTCGGAGAAGAACTTCTCCCAGTGAAAGAAGGTCAAAAGGTCTGTTCATGATAGGTACCTCCTGAATAATCTGTCAGATCTGTATGAAAGAGTCTGATATTTTTGAGGGGATGCTGCATGGCAGACAGCATCCCCGGATTCAAGGTTTGGGTTTATATAAATTTTAACGTCAGCATAATTATCTCTGGACACGTCCGGAAGCGTCTCCGCCGGCCAGTTTGAGAACTTCGTCCATGGATACCATATTGAAGTCTCCTTCGATGGAATGCTTCAGGCAGGAAGCTGCGACTGCAAATTCGATGGTTGCCTGAGAGTCATATTCATTTAAGCATGCACAGATGAGTCCGCCGCCGAAGCTGTCTCCGCCGCCTACACGGTCAACAATATGCATGGTGTATTTCTTGCTGAAGTAATAGTCATTGCCATCATAGAGCATTGCGGACCATTTGTTGTCATTTGCAGAAATGGACTCGCGCAGTGTGATCGCCACTTTAGAGAAACCAAATCTGTCGGCAAGCTGTTTTGCAACATCTTTATAGCCTTCATGGTTTACCTCGCCCTTTGTGACATCTGTGTCTGCAGCTTTGATGCCGAATACGTCGGAAGCATCCTCCTCGTTGGCGATGCAGACATCTACATATTTACAAAGTTCACCCATGACCTGTCCTGCTTTCTCTTTGGACCACAGTTTGTTTCTGTAGTTTAAGTCACAGGAAACAGTAGCGCCGGCTTCTTTTGCAGCTTTGCATGCCTCCAGGCAGATTGCTGCTACTTCGTCATTGAGGGCAGGTGTGATGCCTGTGAAATGGAACCATTCTGCGCCGTCAAAGATTTCTTTCCAGTTGAAATCAGAAGCTGAAGCTGTCGCGATGGAAGATCCGGCACGGTCATATATTACTTTGGACGGACGCTGGGAAGCGCCTTTCTCAAGGTAGTAAATTCCGACTCTGTCGCCGCCGCGCGCGATGTAGGATGTGTCGACGCCGTATTTCCTTAAGGAATTCACAGCAGCCTGTCCGATCTCATGTTTCGGAAGCTTTGATACGAATTTTGCGTCAAATCCGTAGTTCGCAAGAGAGACTGCAACGTTTGCCTCACCCCCGCCATAAGTAGCGCCGAAAGTTTCTGCCTGTACGAAACGGTAGTAGCCTTCCGGAGCGAGTCTTAACATAATCTCTCCAAATGTAATTACTTTTTTTGCCATTCTTATTTACCTCTGCTTTCTTTTACGATCTCTACGGCTTCTTTCACAAGTTCTTTGATCTTGCCGAACTCTCCGGCTTTCACCAGATCTCCTTTTACCATCCAGCTTCCGCCGCATGCAAGGATTTTGTCATATGCAAGATAATCTCTTACGTTCTTCGGGTTGATTCCGCCTGTGGGCATGAACTTCATTCCTACATAAGGAGCTGCGATGGCTTTGATATAAGCCAGGCCGCCTGCCTGCTCAGCCGGGAAGAATTTCACAACTTCAAGCCCATTTTCAATTGCCTGCTCTACGTCGCTTGGGTTTGCACATCCCGGTGTGATGAGAATTCCTTTTTCAACACAGTATTTTACGATTCTCGGATTCAGGCCCGGGCTGACAATGAATTTTGCTCCGGCTGCAACCGCGCGGTCAACCTGATCTGTCGTCAGAACTGTGCCTGCGCCTACCAGCATGTCCGGGAACTTCTCTGTCATGATGCGGATGGACTCTTCAGCCGCATCTGTACGGAAGGTTACTTCAGCGCAAGGAAGCCCGCCCTCACAGAGTGCCTGTGCCAGAGGCTCTGCGTCTTTTGCGTCATTGAGGACAACGACAGGAACGATACCGATCTCTTCGATTTGTTTTAATACTTCGTTCATCTTTTTCTCTCCTTTTGTTTCACAATATGAAAATGAGTTTCTTGATGTGATACATCCTACTTGAAAGTATAATACGGTTTCAAAAAAAGTCAAGTACAAAACACATAAAAAATACGCATATTTCAGGAAATTGAAATGACTTGCGCAATCTTCTGTTTCGTGGTACAATTGGTTCCACAATGTGAAAATTATAACGAAAAAATATAGGGATGCGAAAACGTGTCAGCCAAGAGGTGTCCGGCCAGACGACTCAGACAGGATCGAAGAAAAGCAGCTGGAGCGCCGTATGAGCAGGAGGTGGAAGGAAATGGAACAGAAAAACCCGATTCAAGTGGCAGGGCGTCTTTTTCAGGCGCTGGAACTGCTGACTGAGAGCGGCAGTATTGGATTGATGGAGCTGAGCAATACGCTCGGGCTGAATAAGACGACAGCCCACCGGGTGCTGAATTCTCTGATCTATATGGGGTATGCCAGACAGAATTCAGTGGACGGGAAATATGAGCCTACATTTAAGATCGTAGATATGGCGAATAAGATTATCGGCAGAGTGGATATTGTGCAGATTGTCCGGCCGCATCTGAGAAAACTGATGGAAGTTACCGGAGAAACGGTACATTTTGTGGAACGGGAAGGAACAGACGCGGTATATATAGATAAGGTAGAATCATTTAATAACGGGATCCAGATGGTATCCAGAATCGGGAGCAGGATCCCGCTCTACTGTTCCGGAGTGGGAAAGGCCATGGTTGCCCAGATGGACGAATGGGAGGCGGAAGAGATCTGGAACAGCAGTGAGATCGTGCGGCTTACTCCCTGCACGATTACAGATTTTGATGAATTCAGGCGTGAAATGGAAACAGTCAGACGCATGGGCTATGCGATGGACAATGAAGAGAATGAGACCGGCGTGCGCTGCGTTGCCTGCAGTCTGAAGGATTTCATGGGGAAGGCAAAATATGCATTCAGCATCTCTGCCCCGGTCAGCCGTATGGACAATGCCCGGATCGAAGAACTGGCCGGTTATATTCTCAACGCAAAGAAAGAGATCGAGGGAGAAATCCGGCAGGAAAGATGAAAAAGGACTTTTCAAGCGAATCATTTTCTGCTAATATAGGAATGCAGAAAAACAGAGCGGGTTCTGAATTTTCTGCTGAACCGCAATGGGGCGGGACGGCAGAGGCAGGCTCGCTTTTTGTCATTTTTTAGAACAGAGAGCTCTGAATACTTTGGAAAGGAAGAAGAAAGATGCCAAAATTAAATGAAAATTATCAGAATGTGAAAGACAGCTATCTCTTCGCTGAAATCGCCCGCAGAGTCAGTGTTTATGAGAAAGAACATCCCGACAAAGCCGCAAATATTATCCGGCTGGGAATCGGAGATGTAACACGGCCCCTGACGAAAAGCGCCATAGAAGGGCTGCATGAAGCTGTGGAGTCCCAGGCCGCTGCGGAGACATTTCAGGGATATGGCCCGGAGCAGGGATATGCATTCGTCAGGAAGGCAGTATCCGATTATTATGCAAAACAGGGCGTACAGGTGGATCCGGAGGATATCTTTATCTCGGACGGGGCGAAAAGCGACACCGGAAATATTACAGAACTGTTTGCGAAAGAGAATGTCATCCTCGTTCCAGATCCGGTGTATCCGGTGTATGTGGACACCAATACCATGGACGGCAAACAGATTCTCTATATGGACGGAACAGAAGAAAACCAGTTCCTTCCGATGCCGGATGATTCTGTGAAAGCGGATATTATCTACCTGTGTTCCCCCAATAATCCGACCGGAGCGTGCTACAACAAAGAGCAGCTAAAAGCGTGGGTAGAATATGCTTTGAAAAATGAGGCGGTCATCCTCTTTGACTCTGCATATGAGGCATTTGTCTCCGAGCCGGAGCTCCCGCGCAGCATTTATGCGGTAGAGGGGGCAGAAAAGTGCGCCATAGAATTCTGCTCATTGTCGAAGACTGCCGGATTCACAGGGACAAGATTTTCCTATACAGTTGTCCCGAAAGAGCTGGTGTTTTCTGCGTCAGACGGCAGCACGATGAGCCTGCGCGATATGTGGAACCGCCGGCAGTCCACGAAGTTTAACGGAACACCTTATATCATTCAGTATGCGGCTGCCCGTGTGCTCACGGACCAGGGAATGGAAGAGTGCATGCAAAATATTTCCTATTATATGGAGAACGCACGCATGATTGCAGAGACACTTAGAAAGAAGAATATTTCCTTTACCGGAGGAGTGAATTCTCCATACATCTGGTTCCGATGCCCTGACGGGATGGAGTCCTGGGAGTTTTTCGACTATCTGCTGGAGAACGCGCAGATCGTGGGAACGCCGGGGGCTGGATTTGGAGTGAATGGAAAGAATCATTTCCGGCTGACATCCTTTGGGACACATGAGAAGACAAAAGAAGCAATGGAGAGATTTAAACAGCTGTTTTAGCGCAGGGTCAGGAGATTCTGAGACGATGGAAGCCCTTGCGGCCCGCGGGAAATAGGAGACCGGAAACAAGGGAACTGCTGAAAAATAGACACCTGAAAGAGGGGCATTATGATCACAGTGATTGTAATGCCCCTTACTTTATGCATCTTATTTTTATCCAATAAACCAACTAATATTATATTGACAATATATATTATATAAAATATAATATAGAAAACAATACAATATAACGGAATCGATAAAATATGCGGGAGAAGCAAGATTGTTGATTCGAGATTGTACGGAAGGGGTGGCAGCATGGTATTCAACACAGGCGCAGCACTTCTGGACGCCATCGTGCTGGCTGTTGTTTCCCAGGAAGACGAGGGGACATACGGTTACAAGATCACTCAGGATGTGCGGAAGGTAATTGATGTCTCAGAATCCACGTTATATCCGGTCCTGAGGCGGCTTCAGAAGGATGAGTGTCTGGAGGTATACGACAGACAGTTCGACGGAAGAAACAGACGGTACTATAAGGTGACATCCAGAGGGATGGCCCAGCTGAATCTGTATAAGTCAGAATGGAAAAGCTATATTCATAAAATCAATGCGATATTTGAGGGAGGTGTAAAGGCATGAACCGTGAGGGATTTATGGCAGAACTTGAGCGGCTCCTGTCCGGGATGCCGGATGATGAGCGGAATGCGGCGGTTCAGTATTATGCCGATTATTTTGCAGATGCCGGAGCGGAGAACGAGGATGCTGTGATCCGGGAACTGGGAAGTCCGGAGAAAGTGGCAGAGTCGATCAAGGCAGATTATTATGGGACACAGTTCCATGCGGAGGATTTCGAGCATAAAGATTATATGGAGAAATATGGAAGCGGTCCGGAGCGCAGAGAAGAAAGTTCATGGAAAGGAAATCGTGAGTCTGGCGGGCCGCGCACAGACAACCGGCTGAAAGTCGTGCTGCTCATACTGATTGCTGTCGTTCTGTGGCCGGTTACCCTGGGAATCGGAGCGGCGGTAAGCGTTTGCGCAGCACTTGTTGTGGCGGCTGTGTGCATCATGTTCGCGGGCGTGATTGTCATTGTTGTAGGGCTGGCCCTGATAGCGATCCCACCGTCAGCGTTCATTGTTATGGGAATCGGAATTCTTCTGTTCGTGTTCGGACTGATCGCGACGGCGGGAACGGTGAAGCTCTGCATTGTGGTTTATCCGGCGATGCTCAGAGGATTTGTGAATTTGTGCAGGCGTCCGTTCTATGGAAAGGCGGTGTAAAGATTGAACAAGAGATGGAAAGTGTTCTGGATCGTATGCACAGTGCTGGCTGTACTGGGGATCGGACTATTCTCGGCGGGGGCGCTGATGGGCGGATTTACCGCGCTGCGGGGCAGTGAAGACGAACGGATCCTGAATGCCTGGCTGGACCGGCTGGGAATCGGAATCCGTCAGACGACAACTGTGACAGAAGTTGTGGAAGAGCTGGAGGATCTGGAAGAGACCGAGCTTCTCGGAGACATGGATCCAGAAGCGAAAGAATATGTGCCGGAGGACGCGTATGGGACCGAGGCAGAGGCATATGAAGGAATCCGCGAACTGGAGCTGGAAGTGAATTGGGTGAGTGTCCGCGTTCTGCCATGGGACGGAGAGGAGGTCCTTGTAGATACCTCGCATCTCCGTGCCGATCTGGAGGAGCGGATACAGACAGAGCAGGACGGAGAAGAACTGGAAATTAAGATGGAGGGCCGCACGATATCGAACACAAATGATACAGGGACAATGTATATCAGTGTGCCCAGGGGAATGGTGTTCGAGAAGGTGACGGCAGACGCCGGTGCAGGGCTGATCGAGATCGAAGGAGCAGAGGCACGGAAACTATCTGTGAAAGCAGGTGTGGGGCAGATCATTCTGAAATCTTTCTCCGCAGAGAAACTGGAAGCAGAGTGCGGTGCCGGCCAGATGATCCTGGCAGGAGAGATTACAGAAAAAGCAGAGATTAACTGCGGAATGGGCGAAGTACTTTGTACGTTCCCCGGACAAAGAGAAGCATATGATTATGAAATCTCGTGCAGCGCCGGCTCGGTCTCCGTAGATGGGGAGACTTTCAGCGGAGTGGGAAGAACGGTCAAAGAAGATAACAGAAGCAGCTGCGAGATCGAGGCAGACTGCGGAATGGGAAACGTAGAAATTCGATTCGAATAAGCGGCAGTGCCAAGAGCAACCGGGCAGGCCACGGCAGGGGATGGCAGATGTGCTCACAATAAAAGGAGGAGAAGAAAGCATGAATGGGAAAAGATTATATCGTTCAAGAACGAGCAAAATGCTCTGCGGAGTGTGCGGAGGAATCGGAGAATATTTCAACATAGATCCGACACTGATCCGGCTGGTATTCATCCTGTTCGGATGTACCGGCGGAGGGTTATTGGCATATATACTGGCGGCGATCATCATACCAGACAGCCCGGTGTAAAATTGTCGGAATATTCACGGAAAGGGGGTCAGGCACCTTTGCAAAGGTGCCTGACCCCCTTTCCGTGAATATTCCGACAATTTTCCGGCAATACTTTTTAAGAAAAAGCGGAAAGAAGGGATTCCATGACAAAGAAAAGAGAAGAGCCCATTGATCTGAACGCTCTGAAACCGGAGGATAAGCTGAAGTATGAAGTGGCGGAGGAGCTCGGGCTTCTGGACCGGGTTCTTGCGGACGGGTGGAAATCTCTGACGTCTAAGGAGACGGGACGGATCGGAGGCATTGTGACGAAAAAGAAGAAGCAGGCCAGGTAGCGGCTTTACAAAGAACTGCATCTTTGCTAAAATTGTATAACTGGGGAGACGTTAGGTGATGTAGTTATGTCAGATAAGATCAATGTTCTGGGAATCGAGATGGACTGTCTTACTGCCAAGGAAGCGATGCTTCGGGCGATGGAGTTTATGGAGAACGACTCAGTTAATACAATAGAGATTTTGTCTATGGATGCGCTGATGAAGAGTCGGGAAGATCCGGAGTGGAAGGCTTTCACGGAGAGTCTGGAGCTGGTTCTGCCCGGGGAGTCTGCCATTCTCAGGGCGGCAGATGTGAATGACCGTCTGAAGATGAAAGAAGCAGAGAACAGTACATTTCTGAAGTTGTTTATGAAGTATCTTCAGAAGAATCAGAAATATATTTTCCTTCTGGCTGAGACAGAGGAGGAAATGGCGCGCCTGGAGGAAACGGTCCGCAGGCACAGCAGAGGAATTCATGTGACCGGAACCGGCATACTCGGGCCGGACGGAACCGGGGAAGAGAAGGTTATTAATGATATTAATGGGACGGAAACAGACTGTGTGCTCTCTGTCCTGTCATCTCCGTACCAGGAAGCGTTTATCAGCCGCAACCGGTCCCTTCTCAGTGCAAAGCTGTGGTTTGGCTGCGGAATCATGCATGATAGGATGTACTCGGCTGCGGGAATTACGCGGCGGCTGGGCTACTTTTTTATGAAAAAGAGATTTTTCCGGCAGGCAGAAAAGGAAAGAAAATAGACGGGGCAGGACGGGGCAGACTCTTTTTGTGAACAATGTACAGACGAATAAATATGAAATTTTTGTAAAAGATTTGAGGAAGTGCATAAAAAAAATGTATTTCCTCTTTCTTTTTTTGATGTTTTGCATTAATATAAAACATGAGTATGTGAACGGAGTATTTTTTTGTAGATTAAATTTTGTGAAAAATGTACATGAATGAATCAGGAGGAGTGGAGGTAAAAGTATGATTTCGAATCAGATACTTCAAAATACGATTGACGGATTAAAAGGAATTTCCAGGGTTGATTTCTGTGTACTGGATACAGAGGGGAAGGAACTCGCGGCTACATTTGAAAGTACTCAGAACCATGGAGAAGCCGTGCTCTCATTTGTGGAATCCCCCGCGGACAGCCAGGTAATCCAGGGATGTCAGTTCTTCAAGATCTTTGACGAGCAGCGGCTGGAGTACGTGCTTCTCGCGGACGGAGACAGTGAAGATGTGTATATGCTTGGGAAGATTGCGGCATTCCAGATCCAGAGTCTCCTGGTCGCCTATAAGGAAAGATTTGACAAAGACAACTTCATTAAAAATCTCCTTCTTGACAATCTGCTTCTTGTAGATATTTATAACCGTGCGAAAAAATTACATATTGACACAGAAGTAAAACGTGTTATCTTTATTATTGAGACATCCCACGAAAAAGACAATGCTGCGCTTGAGAATGTACGGAGTCTGCTCGGCGGCAAATCTAAGGACTTTATTACTGCGGTCGATGAAAAGAACATCATTGTTGTCAAGGAGCTCGGCGAGAAGGACGGCAACAGGGAACTGGAGAAAATGGCAAAGGAGATGTACGATACGCTTCACAGTGAGGGGGAGGAAGAGCGGATCCGCATCGCATATGGAACCATTGTCAATGATATTAAAGAAGTTTCCAAATCCTACAAAGAGGCGAAGCTGGCACTCGATGTAGGGAAGATCTTCTTCGACGAGAAGGATATCGTGGCATTTACAACTCTTGGTATCGGCAGACTGATTTATCAGCTTCCGATTCCTCTGTGCAGGATGTTTATTAAAGAGATTTTCGAGGGGAAATCTCCGGACGAATTTGATGAGGAGACATTGACGACGATTAACAAATTCTTTGAAAACAGTCTCAATGTATCAGAGACGTCCAGGCAGCTTTATATTCACAGAAATACTCTTGTATACAGACTGGACAAGCTCCAGAAGAGTACGGGGCTTGATCTGCGCGTATTCGAAGATGCAATCACATTCAAGATCGCGCTGATGGTCGTAAAATACATGAAGTATATGGAATCACTTGAGTATTGATGCCTGCCGCGGCGCGTGCAGCAGGAAGAAGGACATCGGGCATGGGGAAAGCTCATGGATCCATATATACGCAGGAGTATGAATAATTAGGAGGAACATATGATTGAATTAAGAAACGTGACGAAGGAGTACTCCAAGGGAAATGCAGCCCTGAACGGAGTCTCCGTGAAGATCGAGCGGGGAGAGTTCGTATTTATCGTCGGCGACAGCGGTTCTGGGAAATCAACGCTGATCCGTCTGATTATGAAAGAACTGAATCCGACTGAGGGAACGATCATCGTGAACGGTCAGAATTTAAACCGCATGAAGCACCGTCACATTGCGAAGTACAGAAGAGGACTGGGCGTTGTATTCCAGGACTTCCGTCTTCTGAAGGACCGGAATATCTATGAGAATATTGCGTTTGCTTTGCGTGTGACCGAGACACCCACCAGAGTAATCAAGAAGAAAGTGCCGGCAGCTCTTTCCCTGGTCGGTCTTGCTCAGAAATACAAGTCCTTCCCGAAGGAATTATCCGGAGGGGAGCAGCAGCGGGTTGCCATTGCAAGAGCACTTGTCAATGAACCTGCGATTTTGTTATGTGATGAGCCGACCGGAAATCTGGACCCGACGAACTCATGGGAGATCATGAGTATCTTAAAGGAGGCGAATGAAAGGGGGACCACAGTCCTTGTCGTAACACATAATCAGGAGATCGTGAATGAGATGAATGAGCGTGTGATTGCGATGAAGCAGGGCGTGATCGTCAGTGATGAACAAAAAGGTGGGTATATAGATGAGGATTAGTACATTAGGATACGTAGGAAAACAGGGCGTTAAGAATATCTGGAGGAACAAGATGTTTTCTCTCGCATCCATTGCGACAATGTCAGCTTGTATCTTCCTGTTTGGATTATTTTTCTCGATACTTGTTAATTTTCAGTATATCATAAGGATGGCCGAAGAGGGTGTTGCGATTACCGTATTCTTCGAAGAAGATGCTACAGAGGAACAGAAAGAGGAGATCGGTGATAAGCTGAGACAGCACGACGGTGTGGCCGACGTGGTATATGTCTCCGCCGAGGAAGCCTGGGAAGAGTTCCAGAAGCAGTACTTCGCCGACAAGCCGGAACTGGCGGAAGGATTTAAGGACGACAATCCGCTGGCAAGTTCTGACAACTATGAGGTATACATGAAGACATTAGAGGACGATGAGAGTCTGATTGCAAAGAGTCGTTCCCTGTCAGCAACGCAGTCAGAGCTGGTGTCATTTGCGGAGAGACTGGACGGTGTGCGTGAGGTTCATAAATCAGATGTGGTTGCGAAAACACTTTCCAGCGTGAATACGCTTGTGGCCATCGTGTCAATTGCCATCATAGCGATTTTGTTTGGTGTATCGATCTTCCTGATCAGCAATACGGTTACCATGGGTATTACGGTCAGAAAAGAAGAGATTGCCATTATGAAGTATATCGGAGCAAAAGACTTTGTCGTGCGGTCTCCGTTCGTGATCGAAGGTCTGATTATCGGTGTATTTGGGGCGGCGATTCCGCTTACCCTTCTCTACTTCCTGTATGACAGAGCGGTACAGTACATTATGACGAAATTCAGCATCCTTCAGAATATCATTAATTTCCTTCCTGTAGGTACGGTCTATCAGGTCCTGCTGCCCATCGGACTTGTCATGGGTATCGGCATTGGTTTCCTGGGAAGCTTCTTTACCGTACGTAAGCACCTGAAAGTGTAGGAGGTACTCGATGAGAGGACGAATGAGAAGGCTGGCGGCTATGAGTATGGCGCTTGTGCTGTCTGCAGGCATGACATCGAATGTGAATGCTGTTACGATTGACGATGCGGAAAAGAAGGCGGATCAGCTGGAAGAAGAAAAGAAGGCAGCTGAGGAAGAAAAGAACGAACTTTCGGAGAAGCTGGACGAGATCATCCAGGAGATGGAGGATACGCAGAAGAAGCTTACAGAGAAGGAAGAAGAAGTCGTAGCAGTGGAAGACGAACTGATCCAGGCGAGGATTGATGCCAACGATCAGTATGAGAGCATGAAGATCCGCATTAAGTTCATGTATGAGGGCGGGAACACCCAGTTTATGGAAATGCTCTTTGAGAGTGAAAGTATGGGTGACTTTCTTAACAAAGCCGAGTATGTTTCCAGGATTTCTGAATATGATAGAAATGAGCTCATCCGTTATCAGGATACTGTGAAACAGGTGGAGGATAAGGAAAAGCAGGTTCAGGCAGAATATGAAGAACTGAACGATCTTCAGGGACAGCTTGTGGCTCAGCAGGATGAGGTGGAGTCACTCATAGACAGTAATGAGGCAAAGCTGGCTGATATTCAGTCCCAGATTAAGGAGAATGAGGAGACACTGCAGACGCTCAAAGAAGAGGCTGAGAAGGCGGAGAGGATCCGGCAGGAACAGCTTCAGAGTCAAGGCAGCGGTTCTTCTTTTACAACCCCGAATACCGGCAATGTGGTCAGCGGAAACGGGTATTTCACGCATCCGTGTCCGGGCTATCAGTACCAGTCCAGTTATTTTGGGGAAATTCGTGAATTCGAGGTGGGCGGCCATAAAGGGCATGACTATGCGGCTGCCACCGGAACACCGACATATGCGGCAGCGGCAGGGTATGTGGTGACTGCGGGATACAGTCCGAGTGCAGGCAACTGGGTCGTCATCGATCACGGCAACGGGCTGACGACAAAGTACATGCATCACAGTGCACTGTGCGTGACGCAGGGGCAGACGGTTGAGAAGGGACAGCAGATCGGATATGTGGGAAGCACCGGTCAGTCAACGGGGCCCCATCTTCATTTCCAGGTTGAGGAATACGGCGTGCCGGTGAATCCGGACAAATATCTGTAGATACATAGCAGTCTTGCAGCGGAGGGCTGTGTTCAGTGAGGGAGGACAAAGCAGAAAGGTTTCTGCTTTGTCTTTTCTGAATTCAGGAGGATTCCGGCGAGGACAGACGGGCTTGTGGCTGGTAATTTAGCAGAGAAAGAGGAATAGAAACAGATATGGAAAGACAGACAGAATATAGAACGGGAAGCGGAATAGAAAGTGACACAGAGCGCAGGGCGGGAAGCGGACCAGGTGACCAGGTGATACAGACAGAGGATCGGGCCGGCGGCAGTGATGCGGGACAGTCTCATTCCAAGGCCGGCGGCAGGAATAAGATGGGCAGAAGAAGAGGGTTCGGCAAGGGCTATCTGGCCGGACTTCTGACTGCGGTTTTGATTCTGGGAGTTGTCTGGGGAGTCAGCGGCCTGATTCATCAGATTAAGGGAGGAGACTTCGCGTCTGGGGAGATTTCCCGGGAAGATGTGGAGAAGAAATTGGATCAGATCAATGCCTTGATCGAGCATTTATACCTCTACGAAGATGAGATTGACGAAGATACCCTGATCAATGGGATCTATTCGGGATATGCAGAAGCACTGGGGGATCCATATACAGAGTATTACGGGGAAGAAGAGACGGCTGCGCTCTTTGAGTCCACCAGCGGAGAATTCTCGGGCATCGGCGCGACGATGTCCAAGAGTCTGGACGACGGGGCAGTCACGATTGTGAATGTCTATCCGGATTCTCCGGCTGATAAGGCCGGACTGAAAGAGGGAGATATCTTAACCGAAGTGGATGGAACATCTGCGGAAGGTCAGGATCTCGAAACGGTTGTTTCCTGGATTAAGGGGGAGAAAGGAACGGATGTTGAACTGACCGTACTGCGGGACGGGGAAACGATCGAGACAACCGCGACCCGAGATCTGATCCAGGTCCAGACCGTGGATTACGAGATGAAGGAGAACCAGATCGGATATATCGCGGTAAGCGAGTTCGATCAGGTGACGTACGAGCAGTTTCAGACAGCGCTTGAAGATCTGGAAGCGCAGGGAATGCAGGGACTTGTGATCGATCTGCGGTCCAATCCGGGCGGAAGCCTGTCCACGGTTACGGATATGCTGAAACTCCTTTTGCCGGAGGGAACCATCGTCTCGACGAAAGATAAGTATGGGAACACAGAGGAGATCACCTGTGACGGATCGAAGATGTTCACCAAACCCCTGGCAGTACTCGTCAACCAGTACAGTGCCAGCGCCTCCGAGATCTTCAGCGGAGCGATTCAGGATTATGGCATCGGGAAAATCGTGGGAGTGACCACTTATGGCAAAGGCGTTGTACAGCAGATCGTCGATCTGGGAGACGGCACCTGCCTGAAAGTAACGATAGCTGAGTACTATACGCCCAGCGGCCGGAGCATCAACGGGGAAGGCGTTGTGCCGGATGTGGAAGTGGAATATGAATATCACGCTGAGGATCCGACAGCAGATAATCAGCTGGAAAAGGCATTGGAAGTAGTAGCAGAAGAGATAGAATAAAAGACCGTATGACGCCTGATACACAGATGTTAATATTGTATCTGAAAAAATACAATTTCAAAGAAAAATATTCTTGCAAATTAGATTATGAGATGCTATTATTGGAAACATATTTTAACAGGTTAAAGCGTTAAAATAGACAAAGGCAATGAACAAGACTCTGGTCTTCAGAAACTGACAGGAAGCAGGCGTCACCGACTGAGAGCGCCGGACAGCGGAGGAGGCTGAGGGAACACTTGGGAGCTGACCGTCTGAACTGAAGTAGGGCGGTACGGAAGAGCAGCCGTTATCTGCAAAGAGTGGAACTTTACTATGAGTTCAATGCGGGTGGTACCGCGGATTTTATCTTGATAATTTCCGTCCCGGGATACAATTGTATCCCGGGACTTTTCTATGTTCCGGGATGCTGGATCTGAAAGGAGAAAGAATAATGGAACTGGTAAAAGGCGTAAGAAAAACAGAAACTCTGGAACTTGAGGAACTTCTCACAGGAGAAATGAACGGGAAACGCGTGAAAGTCAGCGGCGCGGTGCATACGGTCCGGGATATGGGAAATGTGGCCTTTGTCATCCTCCGCAAGCGAGGAGGCATTCTGCAGTGTGTCTGTGAAAAAGGGGTCCTGGTTCAGATCAAAGGCCGTGGAACCGCAGGCCTGAAGGATGTAAAAGAGGAGGCCGCGGCAGAAGTCGCCGGCATCGTGACACCGTCTGAGAAAGCGCCCCATGGGATCGAGATCCGGCTGGAAGAGATCCGGATCTTAAGCGAACCGGCTGCACCGGCCCCGCTGCCTGTCTCGAAATGGAAGATGAACACCTCCCTGGAAGCAAAGCTGAACTACCGTCCGATTTCACTCCGCAATGTCCGGGAACGGGCGAAATTCAGACTTCAGGAAGGCCTTGTGAGAGGCTTCCGGGAATTTCTGTACGGAGAAGGATTTACGGAGATTCACACGCCGAAGATTGGCGCCAAGAGTGCAGAAGGCGGAGCGAACCTGTTCCGGCTGGAATACTTCCATCATCCGGCGGTTCTGCAGCAGAGTCCGCAGTTTTATAAGCAGATGATGGTCGGCGTGTTCGAGCGTGTGTTTGAGACAGCGCCTGTATTCCGCGCAGAGAAGCATAACACGAAACGCCACCTGAATGAATATACGAGCCTTGATTTTGAGATGGGCTATATCAGTGGATTTGAGGACTTGATGGCCATGGAGACAGGCTACCTTCAGTACACGATGAAGCTGCTGGAGAAGGAGTACGGCAGAGAACGGAAGACACTGGGGATTGAGCTCCCCAGGACAGATGAGATCCCGGCGGTACGGTTCGATGAGATCAAGCGGCTGGTGTCTGAGACTTACGGAAGGAAGATCCGCAGCCCTTATGACCTGGAGCCGGAAGAGGAAGTACTGATCAGCAGATATGCGAAAGAGAAATGGGATGCAGATTTCGTATTCGTCACCCACTATCCATCTAAGAAACGTCCGTTCTATGCCATGGACGATCCGGAAGACCCCACATATACGTTAAGCTTTGACCTTTTATTCCGGGGCATGGAAGTGACCACCGGAGGACAGAGAATTCATGATTATCATGAACTTCTGGCGAAAATGGAAAAGCGGGGGATGACAGCCGAAGGAATGGAGCAGTATCTGAGTGCATTCAAATACGGAATGCCCCCGCACGGCGGACTGGGGATCGGCCTGGAGCGGCTGACCATGAAGCTTGTCGGAGAGGACAATATCCGGGAGACAACGCTGTTCCCAAGAGATATGAGCAGGCTGGAGCCATAGGATGGCTGACGCGCAGAAGCAAGAGGCAGGGCAGAAGCGCGAAGCAGAGCAAACAATGCAGGGCAGAAGTGCGAAGCAGAGCAGACAATGCAGGGCAGAAGTGCGAAGCAGAGCAAACAATGCAGGGCAGAAGCAAGAGACAGAGCGAACGAGGCAGAATAGAAGGAGAGGAGCAGACGATGGCAGAGAGAATCACAGATCAGACAATCGAATATGTGGGCATCCTGGCGAAACTGGAACTGTCGGACGAGGAAAAGGAAACCGCGAAAGCCGATATGGAGAAGATGCTGGATTATATTGATACTCTGAATGAGCTGGATACCTCCGGCGTGGAACCGATGATCCATGTATTTCCCGTAAATAATGTATTTCGGGAGGATGTTGTGACGAACGGAGACCGCAGGGAAGAGACGCTGGCAAACGCACCTCAGAGGAAAGAGGACAGCTTTGAGGTGCCGCGTACAATCGGATGACAGAGAGAAAGGCGGTGCGGTATGAGTTTACTGGAACTTACAGCTTTTGAGCTGGGAAAGAAGATACAGGCCGGAGAGGCCACGGTGAGGGAGGCGGTCCGGGAATGTCTGGAGCAGGCGGATCGGATGGAGCCGGAACTCAATAGTTACGTGACTCTGGATGCGGAGGGGGCATATGCCCAGGCAGATGCGATCCAGAAGAAGATAGAGGAGGGAAGCCTGACAGGGCCCCTGGCGGGAGTGCCGGTGGCGGTGAAAGACAATCTCTGTATCAAGGGAGGCGTCACAACCTGTGCTTCTAAGATACTGACCGGATTCCGCCCGGCGTACACGGCGGAGGCAGTTCAGCGGCTGATGGATGCCGGCATGGTGGTCCTGGGGAAGACGAACATGGATGAATTCGCTATGGGAAGTACGACGGAGACGTCTTATTACGGCCCCACAAGGAACCCTCACAATGCGGCGCACGTACCCGGGGGCTCATCCGGCGGCTCCTGTGCGGCGGTGGCCGCGGGGGAATGCTTCGGCGCGTTGGGGTCAGATACCGGGGGATCGATCCGGCAGCCCAGTTCCTACTGCGGAGTGGTAGGGCTGAAGCCGACCTATGGAACGGTCTCACGGTACGGGCTTGTGGCTTACGGATCCTCTCTGGATCAGATCGGGCCGGTGACAAAGAATGTGTCCGACTGTGCGGCATTTCTGGAAGTGATCGCAGGCCACGATCCGAAAGACAGCACCTCCATGCAGAGGGCAGATTATGATTTCAGTTCTGCTCTGACAGACGATGTGAAAGGACTGAAAATCGGGATCCCCCGAGACTATATCGGAGAAGGACTGGATCCGGAGGTGCGGGACGCCGTGCTCGCAGCCGCGAATGTGCTTGCAGAGAGAGGAGCGTCTGTAGAGGAGTTTGATCTGGGACTTGTGAAATACGCGGTTCCGGCTTACTATACTATTGCCTCGGCTGAAGCCAGCTCCAACCTGGAGCGGTTTGACGGTGTGAAATACGGCTACCGGGCATCAGAATACGAAGGCCTGCACAACATGTACAAGAAAACCAGATCCGAGGGATTCGGAGCAGAGGTGAAGCGGAGGATCATGCTGGGTTCCTTTGTCTTAAGCTCCGGCTACTACGACGCATATTATCTGAAAGCATTGCGCACCAAAGCACTGATCAAGCAGGAGTTTGACCGCGCGTTTGAGACATACGACCTGATCCTGGGACCCGCGTCTCCTACGACAGCGCCGAAGCTGGGCGAGAGTCTGAGCGATCCGCTGAAGATGTATCTAAGTGATATCTATACCATTTCCGTGAATCTGGCGGGCCTTCCGGGAATGAGTGTTCCTGTGAGCAGAGACAGTCAGGGGCTTCCCATCGGGATGCAGCTGATCGGAAGCGCATTTGAAGAGAAGAAAATGATCCGCGCCGCATACACTTACGAGTGTGTCACGGCAGGACAATACGAGGGGATCGCTCTGTCTGCGGCACAGGCGGCAGGAGTGGGAGCGGCAGCAGGAAAGGAGGCTGATTAGTCATGGCAAAGCAGTATGAGACCGTCATCGGACTGGAAGTTCACATTGAGCTGGCCACGAAGACCAAGATCTTCTGCGGCTGCAGTACGGAGTTCGGCGGGGAGCCCAACAGCCACACCTGCCCGGTATGTACCGGGATGCCGGGGACACTGCCGGTTCTCAACCGGCAGGTGGCCGAGTATGCCATGGCTATCGGACTTGCCACAAACTGCAGAATTACGCAGGTCTGCCGTTTCGACCGGAAGAATTATTTCTACCCGGATAATCCGCAGAATTATCAGATCTCTCAGCTCTATCTGCCCATTGCCCGTGACGGATGGGTGGAGATCGAAACCGGAGCGGGCAAGAAGAACGTACGGATCCATGAAATGCATATGGAAGAGGACGCAGGCAAGCTGATCCATGATGAATGGGACGATACGTCGCTGGTGGACTATAACCGAAGCGGAGTGCCGCTGGTGGAGATCGTGTCTGAGCCGGATATGCGTTCCGCGGAGGAGGTCATTGCTTACCTTGAGAAGCTGCGGATGATCGTTCAGTATCTGGGCGCGTCTGACTGTAAGCTGCAGGAAGGATCCATGCGCGCGGACGTGAACCTGTCTGTGCGGGAGGTCGGATCGGAAGTCTTCGGGACAAGGACAGAGATGAAGAACCTGAACTCTTTCAAAGCGATTACCCATGCCATCGAAGGAGAGCGCCAGAGACAGATTGAGCTTCTGGAAGCTGGGAAGAACGTCGTTCAGGAGACCCGGCGCTGGGATGACAATAAGGAGAGCTCTTATGCGATGCGGTCCAAAGAAGACGCCAAAGATTACCGGTATTTTCCGGAACCGGACCTTGTGCCCATTGTGATCAGTGATGAATGGATCGCCCAGGTGAAGGCGAAGCAGCCGGAGCTGAGAGATGAGAAACTGGCACGCTATGAGGCGGAGTATGAGATCCCCCGTTATGATGCGGAGATCATTACAGAGTCCAGGCGGACCGCAGAACTCTTTGAACAGGCCTGCGCTATCTGCGGCAAGCCAAAGAAGGTCTCCAACTGGATCATCGGAGAGACGTTCCGTCTGATGAAAGAACAGGGGACAGAACCGGAAGAACTGAAGCTTTCGCCGGAACATCTGGCGAAGCTGATCGATCTGACAGATGCAGGGACAATCAGCGCCTCTGTGGCAAAGAAAGTATTCGAGAAGATGTACACGGATGGGGTAGATCCCGAGTGTTATGTAGAGGAACAGGGACTGAAGAATATCAGTGACGAGGGCGCTCTCAGAGAGGCTGCAGAGAAAGTGCTGGCAGCGAATCCGCAGGCAGTGGAAGATTACAAAGGCGGTAAAGAGAAAGCATTCGGAGCACTGATGGGACAAACGATGCGGGCCATGAAAGGAAAAGCAGATCCGGCAGCTGTAAGGCAGCTGTTGGAAGAACTGCTGAAGGGAGCTTGCTAGAAAGAATGTGAACAAACTGTGAAGGGTGACAGGCACTTTTGCAAAAGTGCCTGTCACCCTTCACAGTTTGTTCACATTTTGATCTGGCTACTTTTTATTCGGAGTAGCGGATTCGTTCGATCAGGCTGAGCCTGCGGAAGCTTCTGGACACCCCATAAGTGAGCAGCAGCTGGACTGCGGCCACGGTCACTGAGAGGATCACTGCCTGGATCACCGGATAGTGGAAGACGGTGATATTCATCATCCGTTCTGCCTTGGCATAGAGGAAGACGCAGTACCCGGCCAGGCTGCCAAGCCCAAGGGACAGGATCAGGGTCCCTGCTGTGTAGAACAGGCCTTCGATCTGCATCATTCGGATCAGCTGTTTCTCGGACATGCCGATCGCCTGAATCATGCCCAGCTCATGTTTCCTGGTGTAAATGCTGTTGATCATGGTATTGATCAGGTTCATGATCCCGATTCCGCCCAGGATGATCAGAAAGACATACCCGGCCAGGCTCATGAGTGCTGTGGTGCTCTCCCATTGGCTGACTCTTTCTTCATAGTTTGAGGTCGACAGGTAATCACTGGTATCAGCCAGGGCCTGCAGTGCTTGATAAGCCGCGTCTTTTTGATCCGGAGCTACCGTGATCTCGCAGGTTTCGGTGATATTATAAGGGCAGATGTTCCCCAGCACGGAGGTGGGCAGGATGAGGCTGGCAGAGGATAATCCGCTTGAGAAATCTCCGAAGGCCGCCAGGCGGAAGGTCCGTTCAATCATCCCGTCGCCGGTTCGGAAGGAGATCCGTATGGGATCGTCGATCTTCAAATCAGGATACCAGTGGAGATAAGATTCGTCTGCTACAATTGCAGATCCCTCTTCTAACTCTTCATAAGTGACTGCTCCTTCTGTGAGTGCATGTTCCAGCTCCTCTGCGTAGGCCGGGCCCAGTCCTGTCACGCTGGCCCCTGTGATTTCATTTTCCGGGTCCAGATCCATAAGAATCCCGTTGAGATGGGTCTTTGTCTGTACGTTTTCCACACCTGGTATGTTCTGGATTTCCTGGATGAACATTTCGCTCAAAGGATTGTTCTTCATGATTTCTGCCCAGGAACGGTCAGGGTTCATCTTATCATTCTCCCAGCTGTCCACGGAGATCTTATAGTCGGATTCGATTTCCTGACGGGCGATTTCTTTCGGATCTGCGCAGCTTAATACTGTGGCAGTTACCAGGAAGAGGACCCCCACTGCGCTTAAGGTCACGATGGTGATTGCGGTCCGTTTCTTATTGCGGGAAAGGTTCGCCTTAGTGAGACGGAAGATATTCAGGCTGGGGTAGCCTTTCCGCTGCTTCTGCTTACTTTTGTGGCCGCCCTGATAGCGCATGGCTTCCACGGGCGAGATCTTTGCCGCTGTATGCATGGGTTTCACCAGTGCCAGATATACAGTCAGTAGTACAGACACAGCGGTCAGAAGGTAGATCCACCAGTGCAGGAGCGGAACTTCTCCCCTGCGGACCAGGTCCACGCAGAGCTGATTGAAGGTCTGACCGCTGCCCGGGATGTCTGCCCCTGTCTCGTGCATCAGGAGAACGATCGGCCTGGCGATCAGGCTGCTGAGGAGCAGTCCTGCAGGAAGGGCGATGCCGGTGACCAGGATGCCTTCCCGGAAAACGATCTGCCGAATCTGCCGTCTGGTGGCGCCCATGGCCTTCAGTTTCCCGTACTCCTGGACCTTGGGAATCATGGACACATAACATGGTAAGTGGGATAGTAGGCGTTCACCCCTGCAAAACGTATCGTGATAGAGTCGTATCCTACCGTGAGCACGATAAAGATCAGAAGCGTGGTTAGTATGATGGCAATGCCGCTTAAAATGTTGCGGCTTTTATTCTGTTTTACATTGGCAAGAGCTGTTCTGGTTACGGTATTCATCTGCCGACCACCACCTTGCCGTCTTCAATGACAATCATCCGGTCCGCCATCTGGGCGATCGTCTCATCGTGGGTGATCATTACCAGGGTCTGCCCGTACTCGGAGACACAGCGTTTCAGAATACTGACAACCTCGAGTTCTGTCTTCGAATCCAGATTTCCTGTAGGTTCATCCGCCAGGATGATGGCCGGGCGGGATGCCAGTGCCCGTGCGATGGCCACGCGCTGCTGCTGACCTCCCGAGAGTGTGTTGGGGAGGGAATGGACCTTGTCTTCCATTCCAATGCGCCGGATAATACCGGAAACATAGTCTTCATCTACTCTGCGGTTATCCAGCCCGATGGGGAGGACAATGTTTTCCCATACATTCAGGGAAGGGATCAGATTGAAGCTCTGGAAGATGAAGCCGATCTTTCTGCGGCGAAATGCAGCCAGCCGGTCGTCCTTCAGGCTGAAGATGTCCTTCCCTTCGATATAGACTTTCCCGGAATCCGGGCGGTCCAGCCCGCCAAGCATGTGGAGCAGAGTGCTCTTGCCTGAGCCCGACCGTCCGACGATGGACGTGAATTCTCCGGCCTCAATCTGAAGGTTGGTGTGATCAATGGCTTTGACGAGGTTATCGCCGGAGCCGTAGTATTTTACCAGATCGCTGGTTTCTAGGATTGATTTCATAAGATGCCTCCTTCTGCGCCGGTACACGGATCTGCGGACCGCCGCGTTCCGTTCGATAATACAAGTCTAACGCTGCTCTTTTACAGGACGCTTACAGAAAGAATAACAGAATTGTAAGAAATGTTTTTCCGGCTCTGCGGCAGTTCCGGCGGCGCACATACGCTGCAGAACCGGGAATGTCAGGAAGCTTGTGTGACAGGAGAGATCTGCCGCTTGGGCAGAGTCAGGATGAAATTGCTGCCACAGGGGGTGCCTGGCTTCACACAGATGGTGCCGCCCTGCTGTTCGATTATTTTTCTGGCCAGGTAGAGCCCTACGCCTGAACCGTCGGCAGCTTTTACCTCCGGTGCGTCTCCGCGGCAGAATCGTTTGAAGATATCGGAGACCTGGGAGGCGGGAATGCCGATGCCCTGGTCTTCGATTTCCACGATCACATAGCTGGCCAGCTCAGAGACACGGACGGAAACTTCTGTGCCTGCCGGAGAGTATTTCACTGCATTATCCAGAAGATTCAGGATAACCTCACTGGTCCAGCGAGAATCATGAGGAAGAGTAACATCGCAGAATTCTTCTACAGCGATGTCGATGTGTTTCTCATAAGCCTTCATATAAATACTGCTCACTGCGTGGGTCAGAGTTTCTTTCAGGCTGCTGTTCTCGATCTGGAGATGAATCATGCCGGTCTCCAGGCGCGTGAGCTGGGTGAAAATCGTGAGGAGTGATTCCAGTTTGGTCACTTCTTCCCGTTCTTTCTCCACAAATTCTCTGCGCTCCTCAAGGGAAAGGCCTGTAGAGTCTGCCAGCTCATAGCTCATTTTCAGAGATGCCAGAGGCGTCTTAAGCTGATGAGAAATGTCCGTGATGAGCGATTTGGTATCCTGTTCTTCTCTGCGAAGCTGCTCCTCCACCTGTTCTGCCCGGACATGGGATTCCTGCAGCCTCTGTTCCAGAAACTCCGCCCGGTCTGACGCGGCCTTGGTCCTTCCGGCGCTGCGGATAAGGATCAGGACTTCCAGCAGGACGCCAGCGGTCAGCAGGACCGCTGCGGCGAGGGCATACCGCCACATGATTCCAGAGCGGATGCTGTCGCCTAAGGTATAGCCATATTTCTGGAAGAGGCGGATCCCTTCTGACTGATACCGGTCATTTTCGGCAGAGCTTCCTTCTGAAGACAGAGCAGTTTCGCTCTGTTTTCCGTTAAAGACAGCGGCGATCTGAGCCTCCTCCTGCGGATATTGTTCTGTGAGCATGCCCATTTTTATGGCGTCCGCTTCATACATGACCTTCCACGCGGCAGTCAGAAGTCCTGCACCGAGTGCGAGAACAAGAAGCAGCAGTCCGAAGGCAAGGGCTACTCCCGAAAGCTTTCTTCTGTCCATATATAGCCGATCCCCCTTACATTCTGAATATACGTTCCGTTAAGCTTCCCTTTCAGCCGGCTGATCGTAACCGGCAGCGTATTCTCGTCTACGAACTGTCCGTCCGCGTCCCAGACATGTTCCAGGATCTGTTCCTTCGTCAGGACCTGACGCGCATGCTCCATAAAGAACACAAGAAGCTGCAGCTCTTTCTTGCTTAATGGAAGCGGCTCGGCAGCACTGCCGGCCGTATCCCCTGAAATAGAATACGCATTCATCTCCGGATAAGATACGGCAATCCCGCCGGAGCAGATCCGCGTTTTCGGAACATTGTTCGCCCTCCGCATGAACGCGTGGACCTTCGAAACAAGAATCATCAGACTGAATGGCTTGGTAATATAGTCGTCCGCCCCGATATCATATCCACTTACCACATCGATCTCCGAGTCCAGTGCGGTCAGAAAGAGAATGAACACATTGCTCTTTCTGCGAATCTCAGAACAAAAGTCAAGTCCGCTTCCATCCGGAAGCGTAATATCACTGATAATCATGTCCGGCTTGCCGGTACGGAAAAGCTCCCGGGCTTCCCGGACAGAAAAGGCAGAAAGCACGTCATAGCCCTCCTTGCGCAGTTTCAGGGAAATGCCCCGGTTCAGGTTTCGGTCGTCTTCTAAGAGAAGTATTGTATTCATGTTAGCCTCCTTACTGCAGTGCCGCAATGGTGCCTGTCCCCTTTGCAGAAGTGCCTGTCCCTTTTGCAAAGGGGACAGGCACCTGTCACAGAAAGTTTACACAAGATAGGGGGAAAAGTCTACCTTTTCGTGAGCAAAACAGTAACGGCAGCCACAAGAAGCGTGCGGTGCGGGGCACGAATGGCGTTCTTTCTACACCGACGCTAACCGGTCTCTGGGGCGTACAAATTTTTTGACAAATATGCCACTGTCTGTCTAAAATATACTTATGAAAGCTGTGTGCTGCTTTCTGCTGCAGGGCTTTCGAATGTGAGGAGTGCCGCGGGGAAACAGGCGGCGGAATGGAGATTAAAATGACAAAGTTTGAAGAGTTTGAAGCGATTATCGCGCGGCTGCGGGCACCGGACGGCTGTCCGTGGGACAGAGAACAGACCCATGACAGTCTGAAGAAACCGTGTATCGAAGAGGCGGCGGAGGTGATCTGCGGAATCAATATTTTAAGCAAGACCGGGGATCCGGAGAACCTGAAAGAAGAGCTGGGAGATCTTCTGCTCCAGGTTGTTATGCACGCGCAGATTGCGAAGGAGGAAGGGCTGTTCACAATGGACGATGTGATTCAGACGGTGATCGACAAGATGGTGCGCCGGCATCCGCATGTGTTCGGCAGTGCAGCCGTCTCCGGTTCTGGGGAGGTTCTGCAGAAATGGGATGAGATCAAGAAGGAAGAGAAGGCGGGGAAAGAATGGACGGAAGCCTATCTGCCGGACGCATTCGAAGAGGCGAAACAGCTGATCGATGCAGCGGCAGACAGGAAAGGCTTCCGTTAGGAGGCACCCAACGCTAGTACTAGGATTGAATCAGGTAATATTCTGCGGAAAAGGGAGCCAGTGTCAGTTCAAAGCTGCCGTCCTCCGGCAGCAGGCAAAGGTCCGGCTGCGTTTCCTTTCCGCCGTATATCTGGGAATCGCTGGTCAGAATTCTGTGCAGCTTCTGTACATCCGGCAGTTCGAGCCGGTACCCTTTCTGCTCTACGCCTGAGAAGTTGAAGACCGCTGCGATCCGTTCTGCCTTCCCCCTGCGCTCGAAGGCGTAGATGCAGGGCCCTTCTGAGCGGCAGTCCAGCCAGCGGAACCCGTCGGTTTCGAAGTCCTTCTCTGAGAAAGCGGGATGTTCCAGATAGAAGTGGTTCAGGTCTGTCATGAACCTGTGGAAATCCTGATGCGCCGGATAGGACAGCAGGCTCCAGTCTTGTTCCCGCTTCTCGTCCCACTCGCGGAAATGGCCGATCTCATTGCCCATGAAGTTCAGTTTCTTGCCCGGATGGGCATACATATACATATAGAATGCTCTGGCCTGAGGGAATTTCATCTCGTATTCCCCGAACATTTTCTGAAGGATCGTGGCCTTCCCGTGGACTACTTCATCGTGGGACAGAGGCAGCAGGTAGCGCTCGTCATAGTAATAAGCCATAGAGAACGTGAGCTTGTGGTAGTCTGCGCCGCGGTACAGTGGATCTGTGCGGAAATAATTCAGCGTGTCATTCATCCAGCCCATATCCCATTTGTAGTCAAATCCAAGGCCGCCTTCTTCCGTCGGTTTCGTCACGCCGGGGAAGGATGTGGAGTCTTCTGCGGCGAGGATGGCAGATGGATGGAGGCGCTTCAGTCCCCGGTTCATATTCTTCAGAAAGTCCACCGCATTGGAATTCACACCCCGTTCCGGCGCGCCCTGCCAGTAGATCGCCCGGCTGATGGCGTCCATCCGCAGCCCGTCGATATGGAACTCCGTGAGCCAGTAATTGGCGGCTGACTGAAGGAAACTGCGGACTTCCCCACGGGAATGCATGAAGTTGCAGCTGCCCCATTCACTCTGGCCGACAGCAGAATGCGGATATTCATACAGTGCGGTGCCGTCATAGTGTGCCAGGGCATAATAATCCACGGCGAAATGAACGGGAACAAAGTCCAGCAGGACGCCGATTCCGTTCTGATGGCAGAGATCTACGAAAGCTTTGAGCTGGTCAGCAGTTCCGTACCGTGACGTAGGGCTGAAGAAGCCGGTGCCCTGATATCCCCAGGATTCGTCGCTGGGATATTCGGTGAGCGGCATGATTTCCAGATAGTTGTAGCCGTTTTCTTTCAGATAAGGAATCAGAGGAGCGGCCAGCTCTTCATAATTATACCAGGCATCCGGCTCGTCAGAGGGCTTGCGGAAAGATCCGAAATGGATCTCATAGATATTCAGTGGTTCTGTGCGGCGGTCGCTGCGTTTTTTCATCCAGTCTTTGTCGTGGAATTTGTATGCATTTCTGTCCCGGATGATCGAAGCTGTGTTTGGGCGAAGTTCCATCCCGTAGCCGTAAGGATCACAGTGATCAATGTACTGACCGGACCGGTCGTAGATCCGGTATTTATACATCATTCCGGGCCGGGCGTCAGCAGAGCGGAATTCCCAGAAGTTTCCGTCGTGTATTTTCTGCATGGAACTCTCTTCCCAGTTATTGAATTCTCCGATGACAGAGATCCTTTCCGCCGCCGGGGCGAATGTCCGGAAAATAGTTCCGGCATCGGAGAAGTGGGCGCCAAGATACAGATACGCATCAAAACATTTCCCGGTATAAAAATCAAAAAAGTCCATAATAAATAATCCCTCCAAATAATCGACACGAGTTGTTTTATAAGCTATAATCATCTTAGCGCGCACACTGCGGGAAATCCACAGACAATCCGGCCGAAAAGTCGGAAAACCGACGAATCATCGAATGTGTCGGTTTTATGTGCCGGCTGTATGCGGCGGTTTTATGTGCTGTTTTTAGTGGATGTACCCGACGCTATTCAGGAGGGAAAGATGGATCTGAGATTAGAGAAAACAAAGAAAGCGATTCGGAATGCATTTATTGAGCTGCGGGCGAAGAAGCCGCTGGAGAAGATCACGGTGAAAGAGTTGTGCGCATTGGCGTGCATTCATAAATCCACCTTCTACTCTCATTACGAAGACATCTATGCCCTGTCAGACGCGATGGAACAGGAGACCGTGTCTTCCATTATCAGCAGTATTGACCATCTGAAGGACTATACCGTGGACCGGTCGGATGAATTCTCGCGGGAGTTCTGTCTGGCGTTTATGTCCCAGATCTCGCTGATTACGATCGTGTTCTCCGGGAAAGAACAGAACCATCTGGGGAACCGGCTGGACTGCGAGCTGAAGAAGGTGATCTTCAGGAAATACCCGGAATTCGAGCATGACACGGAGAAAAACATTCTGCTTTCCTACTGCATTCAGGGAGCATATCATGCTTATCTGAATAATCCGGATGCGGATCCGGACACAATGGTAAGGACCATAGAAAAAATTGTCCAGTGCCTGCAGCCGCTGGTGACCACAGAGCGTGATTCCTAGAACCCCATGTAAGCTTCTGTGTGAACGGAGGCGAAAAGAGTTCTAAAGAAAAAATAAATTAGCACTCGACTCTTGACGTGGCTAACAACATCTGCTATATTACCACTAGAACACGAAGACATGGAATGGTTCACCGTCAGTTTCATCTGACGCCAGAAGGAGGGAAGTACCATGAATATTAATAGATTTACGCAGAATTCACTGCAGGCTGTGCAGAACTGTGAGAAGATCGCCGCGGACAACGGCAATCAGGAACTGGCTCAGGAGCATCTGCTCTATGCGCTGCTCGTACAGGACGACAGCCTGATTCTGAAGCTTCTTGAAAAGATGAGTATCCAGGGTCAGCTCTTTATCAACCGGGTAGAGCAGGCGATCGGTAAGCGGCCGAAAGTCCAGGGCGGCCAGCCTTACGTGGGACAGGATCTCAATAATGTGCTCATCCATGCAGAGGATGAGGCGAAACAGATGGGCGACGAATATGTGTCTGTTGAGCATCTGTTTCTTTCCCTGTTAAAATATGCAAATAAAGATATGAAGCAGATCTTCCGGGAGTTCGGCATCAGCAGGGAGGGCTTCCTCCACGCGCTTTCTACCGTCCGGGGGAATCAGAGGGTGACCAGTGACAATCCGGAAGCCACCTATGACACGCTGAATAAATACGGACAGGACCTGGTAGAGCGGGCAAGAGAACAGAAGCTGGACCCGGTGATCGGCCGTGACGAGGAAATCCGCAATGTGATCCGGATCCTCTCCCGGAAGACCAAGAATAATCCGGTGCTCATCGGAGAGCCCGGCGTCGGCAAGACCGCAGTGGTGGAAGGGCTGGCTCAGCGGATCGTCAGCGGAGATGTACCGGAAGGACTGAAAGAGAAGACGATCTTCTCCCTTGATATGGGAGCACTTGTGGCGGGAGCGAAATACCGCGGAGAGTTCGAGGAGCGTCTGAAAGCAGTCCTGGAAGAAGTGAAGAACAGTGACGGGAAGATCATTCTCTTTATCGATGAGCTTCACACAATCGTAGGCGCCGGCAAGACTGACGGGGCCATGGATGCAGGAAATATGCTCAAACCTATGCTGGCAAGAGGCGAACTGCACTGCATCGGCGCAACCACGCTTGACGAGTACCGCCAGTATATTGAGAAAGATGCGGCACTGGAACGGCGTTTTCAGCCGGTGCTGGTCGATGAACCAACGGTGGAAGATGCGATTTCGATCCTGAGGGGGCTGAAAGAGCGGTACGAGGTCTTCCATGGCGTGAAGATTACGGACAGCGCGCTGGTGGCTGCAGCCACATTATCCAACCGTTATATTTCCGACCGTTTCCTGCCGGATAAGGCCATCGATCTGGTAGACGAGGCATGCGCTCTGATCAAGACAGAGCTGGATTCGATGCCCACTGAGCTGGATGAGCTGAGGCGGCGGGTGATGCAGCTGGAGATCGAGGAGGAAGCTCTGAAGAAAGAGGAAGACCGTCTGAGCCGGGAGCGGCTGGAACACCTGCAGGAAGAACTGGCAGGACTGAGAGAAGAGTACGCGGGCCGGAAGGTACAGTGGGAGAATGAGAAGACCGCAGTGGAGCGCGTACAGAAGATCCGCGAGGAGATCGAGCAGGTCAACAAGGATATCCAGAAGGCACAGCGGGAATATGACCTGAATAAGGCTGCCGAGCTTCAGTACGGCAGACTGCCGCAGCTTCAGAAGCAGCTGGAGGAAGAAGAGGAGAAGGTCAAAGCCAGGGAACTGGGCCTCGTCCACGAGGCAGTGACAGATGATGAGATCGCGAAGATTGTATCCCGCTGGACCGGCATCCCGGTGGCGAAACTGAACGAGAGCGAGAGAAATAAAACGCTTCACCTGGCAGACGAGCTGCACAAGAGGGTGGTCGGCCAGGATGAGGGTGTGGAACTTGTGACGGAGGCGATCATCCGCTCCAAGGCCGGAATCAAAGATCCGAGCAAACCCATTGGTTCCTTCCTGTTCCTGGGACCAACCGGAGTCGGTAAGACAGAGCTTGCCAAAGCGCTGGCCCAGAGTCTGTTCGACGATGAGAATAATATGGTGCGGATTGACATGAGCGAGTATATGGAGAAATACTCGGTGTCCCGTTTGATCGGAGCACCTCCGGGATATGTAGGATACGACGAGGGAGGGCAGCTGACAGAAGCGGTCAGGAGAAAGCCGTACTCTGTGGTACTTTTCGATGAGATCGAGAAGGCCCATCCGGATGTCTTCAATGTCCTTCTTCAGGTACTGGATGACGGGCGCATCACGGATTCTCAGGGGCGCACTGTGGACTTTAAAAATACGATCCTGATTATGACGTCGAACATCGGGGCCGGGTACCTGCTGGAGGGAATTCATGAAGACGGCTCCATTGACAGCAGCAGCCAGGAGAGGGTGATGAATGATCTGAGGGCGCATTTCAGACCGGAGTTCCTGAATCGTCTGGATGAAATTATTATGTTTAAGCCATTGACGAAACAGAATATCCGTGCCATTATTGACTTATTGACAGCAGATGTCAACCGCCGCCTGGAAGAGAAAGAGCTGAAGATCGAGCTGACGGAAGAAGCGCGGAATACCATCGTGGAGGGCGGCTATGATCCCATGTACGGCGCAAGGCCGCTGAAGAGATATCTGCAGAAGAACGTAGAAACCTTAGCCGCAAGGCTCATACTCGCCGGAAATGTAGGCCGGGGCGACACGATCCTGATCGACGCGGCGGACGGAACTCTTACGGCAGGCGTGAAAGGGCAGATCATGCAGTGACACCAATCATCTTTCATATTGATGTGAATTCCGCTTATTTAAGCTGGACAGCAGTTGAACAACTGAAGAAAGGAGCCAGAGTGGATCTGCGCGAGATCCCGGCCATTATCGGCGGCGATCAGAAGTCCCGGCATGGCGTGGTACTCGCCAAGTCCACTCCGGCGAAAAGGTATGGCATCCGCACAGGGGAACCTGTTGCGAATGCCTTTCGTAAGTGTCCGAATCTTGCCATGTATCCCCCGGATCACAAGATGTACCGGGAGAAGAGCCGCATCCTGATGGAGTATCTCCGGACTTATACAAAGGAGATCGAGCAGGTCAGTGTGGACGAATGCTATATGGATTTCACATCTATCGCGAAGCGGTATCATTCGCCCATTGACGGGGCGGCGGAGATCAAAGACGGGATCCGGGAGCGGTTTGGCTTTACGGTAAATATCGGGATATCCACCAATAAGCTGCTCGCCAAGATGGCATCCGACTTCGAGAAGCCGGACCGGATCCACACGCTGTTTCCGGAGGAGATCCGGGTGAAGATGTGGCCGCTGCCCATCGGGGAACTGTATATGGCCGGACGGTCCAGCGTGGAAGTGCTGAAGAAGCTGGAGATCCATACGATCGGAGATCTGGCACAGTCCGACCCGGCATGGATCACTTCCCATCTGAAAAGCCACGGAAGGATGCTCTGGGAATTCGCCAACGGCAGAGGGACAGATACTGTCCAGGCGGAGCCTGAGGAAGCCAAAGGAATCGGCAATTCCACCACCCTCCGGGAAGATGCAGCTACAGTGGAAGAGACGGAGCCTGTGTTCGGAGAATTGGCCCAGAGTGTAGGACGGCGGCTGAAGGCGGCAGGGAAAAAGGCAGGCATGGTGAGCATGGAGATCAAATATCATGATTTCAGAACTGTCTCGCACCAGATCCAGCTTGAACGGCCGTCCAATGATCCCAGGGTACTGAAGGATACGGCCTGCAGTCTGTTCCTGGAGGTGTGGAGCGGGGAACCGGTGCGGCTCCTGGGAATACGGACCTCGAAGCTGAGCGATGAGGCAGAGCCGGAGCAGCTCTCGATCTTTGATTTCCAGGCGCCTGCGGAGCCTGATGAGAAGCATAAGCGCCTGAAAGCGACGGTAGATGAGCTGAATGCCCGGTTCGGCAAAGGAGCCGTGGTGAAAGCAAGTCTGATGCGCAAAAAGCAGGAACATGAATAAACAATGCCCCGAAGCTCTGCTGCGGGGATCTGAACTGCCGCGCCGCGAGGCAGATCTGCGCCTTTGCCGGGAAGCGGTATTCTGTAATTTCATCCCGAATCTTTAGAATTTCTTCATAATGTCATAGCAGCCCCCTTAAGATTTACAGGCTATCCTGTAGACAGTGAAAGGGGGCTGCATTTTTTATGAACATGCAAGAACTTACCCAATATTTTCTGCAATACGGAGCCTTTTTCATTTATTTCATTGTACTTTTAGAATATCTGAATCTGCCAGGTTTTCCTGCCGGGGTGATCATGCCACTATCCGGGATCTGGGCGGCAAGAGGCGATATCAGCTTCCCTCTGGTGATGGTGCTGACTGTGGCGGCAGGGCTGACCGGAAGCTGGGCACTCTATCTGCTGGGCCGTTATGGCGGCGGGAAGGTGCTGGACTTCTATTTTAAGAAGTTTCCCAAACATCGCCCGGTGATAGAGGAGAAAATGAACTTCCTCCGGGAGAAGGGCGGCGTGGGAGTCTTCGTAAGCAAACTGCTGCCTATGGTCCGCACGCTGATCTCGATCCCGGCGGGGATGGTGAAGATGGATTTTCTGAAATATACAGTGAGCTCGATCGGCGGGATTTTCCTGTGGAACCTGGCATTTGTCGGCGCGGGATATTTCTTCGGGAATGCAGCCATTGACCTGCTGGCCTAAGGAGGGAAAGGGACATGAAAATTGCAATGCTGACCAATAATTACAGACCATTTGTGGGCGGTGTTCCTGTTTCTGTGGAGCGGCAGGCAGTGGAGCTGGTCCGTCTGGGACACGAAGTGACGGTATTCGCGCCCATGTACGGGGACAGCGCGGAAGAACAGGCACAAGTGCTGGCGGCAGATGAACGGGCGCCTGAGCGCGTGATACGATATGGAACCCAGAAACGGAAGATGGCGAACGGGATGGTATATCCGTCGATTTATCCGGCGGAGATTCTGAGAACATTTCAGACAGAACCATTTGACTGTATCCATGTCCACCATCCCATGTTCGTGGGGCCGTGTGCTCTGCTGCTGGGAAAGAAGTACCAGGTTCCGGTGATTGATACCTGCCACACAAGATACGAAGATTATCTGCACTACATTCCAGGACTGGGGGTGAGCGGCGAGAGTCCGGCGGTGAAACGGCGTGTTGTGAGATGGCTCAGGGAAACGGGAGTCCCGGCTTATATCAAGTGGTTCGCCAATCAGTGTGACCTGGTGCTGGCGCCGTCTGCCGGGATGAAGGCCGTCATACAGGGGTACGGTGTCCGCAGCCGGTGCGAGGTATTCCCCACAGGGCTGGCCGGGGAAGCGTATTGCAGAGCGGAGGGGGCGTCCGCTCGGATCCGGAAGCAGTACGGACATGGGAAACGGCATCTGCTTGTCACGGTATCCCGGCTGGAGCGGGAAAAGAACTACGGATTCCTTCTGAGAGGAATTGAGGAGCTTCGCAGGCTGCTGGGAGATGAGTTCCATGTGATGATTGTAGGCAGCGGGAGTCAGGAGGCGGAGCTGAAAACGAAGGCAGCTGTTCTGGGGATCTCGGATCTGGTCACATTTGTGGGAAATGTACCGAACAGCCGGGTGAAGGATTACCTGGGGGCAGCGGATCTCTTTCTCTTTGCCTCTACATCAGAAACCCAGGGTATCGTGCTGGCTGAGGCCATGGCGGCCGGTCTTCCGGTGACCGCGGTTCACGCGGTAGGTTCCGACGACATTGTGCGGGACGGATGGAACGGATTCCTGACAGAGGAGAAGGAAGAACAGTGGGCGCAGAAAGCAGCCCGGATTCTGACGGGAGAGAACTGCCGGAGAATGAAAGCAGCGGCGCTTCAGACCGCAGAAAATTACCGGGCATCTACACTTGCCTTATATGAGGAGATGCTCTACAATCAATGTATCTGCGAAAAGAGGGTAAGGGATTGGAGAGGCTGCAGTGGAAGAATGGCCCTGCAGGAAGAGATTGGAAAAGGAGAGAATGTGTATGAGTCTCAGACAGACGGCAGAGAACATTCTGCAGTGGTGCTTCATTAAATATCTTACACTGATTGAGCGGACAGTGACCATCCGTTGGCACGAGGAGAACCGCTACGGAGACAGTCAGATCTACGGCTTCTGGCACGAAGACAGTTTTTTTATGAATGTGGTGCTGGATCAGCTTTCACGGAAGACTACGCCGGTTGATGTGATTGTGACTGCGGATACAAGAGGGGATTATATCGAGAATATGATACGCAGAAGCGGAGGAAACGCGCTGCGGGTGCCGGACGGATTCCGGGCGTTCCCGGCATTGAAGAAGATCGTACAGGATTCTTATGAGAAGACCCATTCCATCGCTGTCGCGCTGGACGGTCCCCTGGGACCGAGGCACGAGCCGAAGAAACTGGCATTTTATTTATCTGAGCACGCAGAGGAAGAGTTCGTGGGGATCAGTCTTACGTATTCATTCTGTCTGCGGCTGACACGGCGGTGGGACAAATATGTGATACCGCTTCCCTTTACCACCGTGGACGTGGCGGTGAAGAATTACGGTGTGGTGAAGAAAAGCGACATCCCGGATCTTCCGGTGAATGCGGATCCGGCGATGGAAGCGTGTGTGCCTGCGGATATGACGGAGAAGCCGGCACCGGCATCCAGGTGAACAGACAGGAACAGAGAGGACAGAAAGGATAGAGACAGAGGACATGGAGACAAATCACATTTTAATCGTAGAGGATGATAAAGAGATTCGGGAGGGGGTTCAGATCTATCTGCAGAGCCAGGGCTACCAGGTGTTTCAGGCTGCAGATGGAGTCGAGGGCCTTGAGATTATGGAGCGTGAGGAGATCCATCTGGCGATTGTGGATATTATGATGCCGCGGATGGACGGGATCCGGATGACGATGAAGCTGCGGGAGAAATACGACTTTCCTGTGATTATGCTGTCTGCGAAATCAGAAGAAGTAGATAAGATTACCGGGCTTAATATCGGGGCGGACGATTACGTGACAAAGCCGTTTACCCCCATGGAACTGATGGCACGTGTGAATTCTCAGCTGCGGCGCTACCGGAAGTTTCTGGAGAAACTGACGCCCAAGGAGAATGTACATGTGATTGGCGGACTGGAGATTAATGAAGACGCGGTGGAAGTGACCATGGACGGGAATCCGGTGAAACTGACGCCCATTGAGTATAAGATTCTGCTTCTGCTTTCGAAGAATCCGGGCCGGGTATTCTCAGCAGAAGAGATCTACGAGCGGGTATGGCAGGAGAAGGCGATCAGTACGGATACGATCATGGTCCATGTGAGAAATATCCGAGAGAAGATTGAACTGGATCCGAAGAATCCAAAATATTTAAAGGTGGTGTGGGGAGTTGGATACAAAATCGAAAAACAGCCATAGACTTGGCGTAATTGTCGTACTTCTGCTTCTGGCAGCCTGCTCTGTGACCATGATGCTGCAGTATACTACGATCAAGGCTTCCCTGGAGGCAGAAGAAGAGGTACAGACGCAGTATATAAACAATCTGTATGAGATGGGCAATGACCTGGCAGAGGGCAATTACATTCTGTACAATGAATACGCGAAAGAGACGGATTCCTCTGTCGTGCTCGAGGAGTATGGGAAGCTCAGTTTTGATCTGATCCGGAAATATGCGGACTGTGAAGTGTTCGACAGTGAGGGAGAGCCGCTGCTGAAGAAAGTGAGCAGTACGACAGCCGGGTATCTCAGCGAGGAGGATTCTGATTATTATGCCTTCCGTGCAGAATATACCTTCTCGAGTACAGGGGAGCTTGCCGGCATTCAGGTAGACGGGAACGCACTGGAGCCGGAGCAGGCCTACGGACTGGAAAACTATTTCCTGGATCAGTGCGGGATGGTGGCGAATTCATATGGGGTTTCCAGCATTGCCGTGATCACCGACGTGACAATTATTTACGGGATGACAGAAGGAAATCTGGATGCCTACTGTGAGGCCAACAGTTCCTATGTGGCAGACATCTCCAGTGTGAGATGGAGTCCGGCATATAGTGATACGTATTTGCTGCTCTGTTTTGTGACCGTTATGGCCGCGTTGCTTCTGCCTTGTGTGAAACGGCTCGATATCAGTGATCTGCATATCTTCCGCGTGGATTTTGAGATTGCCGCGCTGGTGCTGTTTTTAGGCTATATTACGGAGAGTGTGATATTTCCGTCGGAGATGGTATATGAGACGATCAACGGGACGCTTCTTCCGGGAATGGGACACGGGGCTGAGATTATCGCGATTCCTGTGAACTTCTTGATGTGGATGTTCGTGTACGGGGTTCTCTTCTGGTGTGTGACTTCCCTGCGGGCTGTGGTTCGGATGAGAGGGGCGTACTGGAGAGAACGGCTGCTGATTCGGAAGCTTTTTCACCGGATCCGGCATCCGAAGGAGGGAGATCCGGTGGGGAAGAAACTGAACGATATCTTCCGGAAGGTCAGAAACTTCCTGGAACAGCAGTATGATGCCCTCCTGCACCTGGATATTCAGAATCAGGCCAACCGGACGATCTTTAAGATCGTGGCTGCGAACTTTATCTTTCTGATGATTGTATGCTGTTTCTGGTTCTTTGGCATCTTTGCCCTGTTGATTTATTCGATCCTTTTGTTCCTTTTCCTGAGGAAATATGTGAGAGATCTGCAGGAAAAATACAGGATGCTCCTGCAGTCCACCAACCAGCTTGCGGCCGGCCGTCTGGATATCCCAATTGAAGGGGACGTGGGGCTGTTCAACCCTCTTCAGGAGGAGCTGAAGAAGATCCAGAAGGGATTCAAGAAGGCTGTAGATGAAGAGGTGAAAAACGAACGCATGAAGACCGAGCTTGTGACGAATGTCTCGCATGATCTGCGCACGCCGCTGACTGCCATTATCACATACACGGATCTTCTGAAGAACGAGAAGGACGAAGAGAAGCGCAAAGAATATGTGGAGGTGCTGGAGCGGAAGTCCCTGCGGCTGAAAGTCCTGATCGAAGATTTGTTTGAGATCAGCAAGGCCGCCAGCAAGAGTGTATCCATGCATTTTATGAAAGTGGACATTGTGAATCTGATGAAAGAAGTCGGTCTGGAAAACGACAGCAAGATCAAGGCCGCGAATCTGGAATTCCGCTGGAAGCTGCCGGAACAGAAGGTGATTATGTGGCTGGACAGTCAGAAAACCTACCGTATCCTGGAGAATCTGATCGTGAATATCACGAAGTATGCAATGCCCCATACCAGAGTTTATATCGAGCTGACAGAACAGGAAAACAGTGTTCACATTTCGATGAAAAATGTCTCCGCCACAGAGCTGAACTTCAATACGGATGAGATTACCGACCGGTTTGTCCGGGGGGATTCCAGCAGGAATACCGAAGGATCCGGACTGGGGCTGGCAATCGCCAAGAGCTTCGCGGAGCTGCAGCATGGCACGCTTAAGATTTCTACAGAGGCGGATCTGTTCAAGGCGGATATCACGCTGCCGAAGCTGGAGATCCCGGCGGAAGAAGAACGGCAGGATCTCCAAGAACTCCAGGACCTGCCGGATCAGCAGGACCAGCAGGAGAATCCGACAGAAATCCGTGGATTGCCTGAATAATCCGAGAATTCTTTGAATTACCGATACAGCGAAAGTTACGGCCGCTGCCTTCAGCCATTGCTGTGGCTGGGCAGCGGCCGCTGTACATACAGGAATCAGAACCGGAAGTCCCGCCGGTTATCCTGTTCAATCAGTCTTAAGTTCTCAAGTACAACAGCTCTCGCTTTTTCATTGGGAACATGGAACACTTCTTTCTCGATCAGCCGGTCGCCGATGGCCTTAGTCTCCGGAGACGCATAATCCATCAAGTATTCTTTCAGCGTCATCAGTGCGTTCGGATGGCAGCAGTTCTGAATCTGTCCGCTCTTGCACAGAGCCATGAAGCGGTCTCCCGTGCGCCCTTCGCGGTAGCATGCGGTACAGAAGCTGGGGATATAGCCCATTTCCATCAGCCAGCGCACAACTTCGTCCAGGGTACGGTTGTCGCTTACGTCGAACTGCTCTGAGCTTTCATCTTCCGGCTCCGGCTCATAGTAGCCGCCCACGCTTGTGCGGGAGGCGCCGCTGATCTGGGAGATCCCCAGGTGCAGTGCGCGACCGCGGACGTTCTTGCCTTCTCTTGTGGAGATGATCATGCCCGTATAGGGAACGGCGATGCGGATGCAGGCGATCAGCTTCAGGAAGATCTCGTCGTCAATGCCGTTGTCGAATTCTTCCGGATTGATGTCGTCTGCGTGTTTCAGCCGGGGGACGCTGATCGTGTGAGGACCGACGCCGAAAGCGGCTTCCAGGTGTTCCGCGTGCATGAGCAGTCCGGCGAACTCATAACGGTATTTATCCAGGCCGAAGAGAACACCCAGGCCTACATCGTCGATCCCGCCCTCCATGGCGCGGTCCATTGCCTCGGTGTGATAGTTGTAATCATGCTTCGGCCCGGTGGGATGGAGCTGCAGGTAGCTTTCTTTGTGATAGGTCTCCTGGAAGAGAATATAGGTGCCGATCCCGGCCTCTTTTAACAGGCGGTAATTGTCCACGGTGGTTGCCGCAATGTTGATGTTTACGCGGCGGATGGCACCGTTTTTGTGCTTGATGCTGTAAATGGTTTTAATAGAGTCCAGGTAGTATTCCATGGTGTTGCGCACCGGATCTTCTCCGGCTTCCAATGCCAGACGTTTGTGGCCCATGTCCTGAAGGGCGATGACCTCGCGGCGGATATCCTCCTGAGAGAGCTGCTTGCGGGGGATGTGTTTATTCTTCGCGTGATAAGGGCAGTAGGTACAGCCGTTGATACAGTAATTGGACAGGTACAGGGGGGCAAACATGACGATCCGGTTCCCGTAGAAGTCCTTTTTGATCTGTTCGGCAAGTTTATAGATCTCCTGATTTTTCTCCTCGATCGGACAGGCCAGAAGGACGGAGGCTTCCCGGTGGGTGAGCCCTTTGCGTTTTTTTGCCTTCTCGATGATGGCGTCAATCAGTTTGATATTTTCTTTGTTTTCGTCTGCATATGCCAGTGTTTCCAGTATTTCTTCGTGGCTGATAAACTCATCGGCACATTTTGAATGGACATCATACATTGTTGGTTTCTCCTTTTCTGATTTGTTCGAAATGTTGGTATCCGCCGGGATACCTCTGTGTTATCTGTTCAGGGAATCACCCCGGGAAACGGTCACCTGGTATCCGATCGCCTCCATCCGGGCTTTTAATTCATTCAGGCTTTCTGCTGCTTCACTTCCGCTGTGCAGCTTGTTGTCATACAGAAGATATTTCTCCCGCACAGAAGGCGGGGAAAGATTCGGCATGACAACATTCGCGCCGGCGAGGATCCCGCGTTCTCTGCCGTCCGGGGCAGCCGTGCCCAGCGCTGTCGTGGCGGGGAGCAGGACGTTCGGCAGCATGAGGCGGATGAGCCCCAGCATATACAGGGTCAGCTCCAGGGTGCCTGGGGGTTCCTGTGCAAATGGGGTATCATGGTGAGGAAGAAAGGGACCGATTCCTGCCATATGAGGATTCAGTTTCTTCAGAAACAACATGTCGTCCGCCAGGTTTTCCGGTGTCTGAAATGGGGAGCCTACCATGAATCCGGCCCCTACCTGATACCCGATATCCTTCAGATCCCAGAGACACTGCTGCCGGCAGGCAGCGCTTAAGGACGGGGGATGCAGTTTTCCGTAATGTTCGGAATCGTATGTTTCATGGCGCAGCAGATATCGGTCAGCGCCGGCGTCAAAGAGCATCTGGTAGCTTGCGCGGGAGCGTTCTCCGACGGAGAGGGTGATGGCACATTCCGGCCACCGGGCGCGGATCGAGGAGATGATGTCTGCCAGCCGCTCGTCTGTGAACCATCCGTCTTCCCCGCCCTGCAGGACAAAGGTCCGGAACCCGAGAGTCCAGCCCAGCTCGCAGCAGGAAAGGATCTCCTCCTTTGTCAGACGGTACCGAGCGGTGCGGGAATTGCTTCGGCGGATGCCGCAGTAATAGCAGTCATTTCTGCAGTAGCTGGTGAACTCAATGAGGCCGCGGATATAGATGTCCCTGCCGTAGTGGGCGATGCGGACCTTTTCTGCGCGGCGGAAAAGGTATTCAGCAAGTGCCGGCGTGCGGCCCCGGATCAATTCGCTCCATTCGTCCCGGGAAAGAGTCTGAGTCTGCTCCAGTCGGCGGATGAGTTCTCTGCCGCGGGATTCCGGGCAGGACAGATCTGGGGATCCTGTGGTCACGCTCACACTCATATGTTCTTCCCGTAGATTGTCTTTGTGCTCACGCCGGGCAGCATCCCCAGTTTGCCCGACAGAGCGCTGATGACATTATTCGGTGCATCCATCGCTACGCTGATGATGTGGATGCCTTTTTCCCGGTAGGGAATCCCCATCCGGCCGATAACATATTCCCCGTATTGACTGAGCAGGCGGTTGAGCTCGTCAACCGAATCCCGGTTCTCCAGGATGATGCCGATGAGGGCAATTCTTGTATCCATGTTGATCCTCCTTCTTGATTTCAGGTAGTTCTGGCGTCGGTGTACGAGGGGCGTGCTGCCCTTGTACAACGACGCTAAAGACAAAAAAACGCGCCGGAAAGGCGCGGATACAGCAAAAGAAAAGGGCAGAATTCCCCTCATAGTTCTTTTCACGATATAAGCGCCTTTTCGCTCAGGACAGTTTCTGAAGATTACACTGCCTTTGCGGTCAGAACGAATGTCTGGATCCAGTATAGCACGGGCCTGGGAAAGATACAAGATTCATTTGCTTTTCCCGTGTCTCGGAGATACAATAAAAGTGTTACAGTTCGGCCGCAATAAGCACGAAGTGCGGTTTTCGCGAAGGGAGCGGGCTGAACGGATCTACAAAAGTCAGCGGAAAACAACGCCCATGCGAACTGTAGAAATGGTAGAATAGGAAAATGAGGAGGAAGATCGTATGGCAGATGTGAGAAAACATATCGTATTTCACGGACGTGTCCAGGGCGTCGGATTCCGATATACGGCCAAATATATGGCGCAGTCCCTTGATCTGACCGGGTGGGTCAGAAACGAGTGGGACGGCACGGTGACCATGGAGGTCCAGGGAAGGGAGCAGCTGATCAATAAGCTGCTGGTTGGACTGAATCAAAATCGGTTTATCACAATCGAGTGGGTGGACACCGAGGAGATCCCCCTGGCAGAGGAACGCAGTTTCAAAGTGAAATAAGCAGTGAACGCGTGTCTGAGACAGGACAGAGACAGAACAATCAAAATAAAGCAAAGGAGAACAGGAAGATGAAATTAGGATTTATCGGAACAGGAAATATGGCAGGAGCGATCATGGGCGGGATCATCCGGAACCAGATCTTTGCCCCGGAAGAGATCATCGGAGCAGATGTTTCCGAGGCAGGGCGGCAGAGCGTGAAAGAGCAGTACGGTATTGAGGTGACAGACGATAACAAGAAGACAGCATCCGAATCAGAAGTGCTGATCCTTTCCGTAAAGCCGCAGTATTATGCGGAGGTAATCGCTGAGATCAGAGACTGTATCAGCATGGATCAGATGATCATTACCATTGCGCCGGGAAAGACGCTTTGCTGGCTGGAAGAACAGTTCGGGAAGCCCGTGAAGCTGGTACGCACCATGCCGAATACCCCGGCACTTGTGGGAGAGGGAATGACGGCGGCCTGCGTGAATCAGTACGTAACGGCAGAAGAGAAGGCATATGCAGTAAAGATCTTAAGCTCATTCGGGAAAGTAGAGCTCGTTCCGGAACATCTCATAGATGCCGTAGTGGCTGTCAGCGGGAGCTCACCGGCCTACGTATTCATGCTGATAGAAGCCATGGCAGACGCAGCCGTTGCAGAAGGAATGCCCCGCGCTCAGGCATATCAGTTCGCGGCACAGGCCGTATACGGCAGCGCGAAGATGGTACTCGAGACAGGGAAACATCCGGGAGAACTCAAAGATATGGTCTGCTCACCGGCCGGAACAACCATTGAGGCAGTCCGCGTGCTGGAAGAAAAAGGACTGCGCAGCGCAGTCATCGAAGCAATGAAGGCATGCGCGGGAGTTTCCAGAAAACTTTGAGATATGGATGGAGGTGTCAGAGAACTTTCCTCAAAGGGGACAGGCACCTCTGCAGAGGTGCCTGTCCCCTTTGAGGAAAATCGTCAGAAAATTCTGAAAGGAGAATATTTATGAATATCCAGGGGCTTCAGAAGCTTACCCTCCTGGACTATCCGGGAAAGGTGGCGTGCACTGTTTTTCTGGCAGGATGTAATTTCCGCTGCCCGTTCTGTCACAATGCTTCTCTTGTCACGCATGTGGATCCTGGGAACCGGATCCCGTCGGAAGAGGTTATGGCTTTCCTTAAGAAGCGGGCGGGGATTCTGGATGGGGTTTGTATTACCGGCGGGGAACCGCTGCTTGCGCATGATCTGGAAGATTTTATTCGCGGTGTGAGGGAGCTGGGCTATCTTGTGAAGCTGGATACGAATGGCAGCAGTCCCGGGAAACTGCAGCGTCTGACGGAGCAGGGGCTCTTAGACTATGTGGCCATGGATATTAAGAATGTTCCGGAGAAGTATGGGATGACGATCGGGATTGAAGATTATGATCCGGGACAGGTGATGAAGAGTGTGGACTATCTTCTGTCGGGAGTCGTGCCGTATGAGTTCCGCACGACTGTGGTGAGGGAGTTTCATAAACGGGATGATTTTGAAGGGATCGGCCGATGGCTTGCAGGTGCGGACCGCTACTATCTCCAGGGATTTGTGGATTCTGGCGACCTGATCTGCCCCGGACTGCGGGCGTATACGGCAGATATTATGGAACAGGCGCTGGCCATTGTAAGAAAGTACATACCGTCTGCCCAGCTGCGCGGAACCGGCTGATATGGAAATGAATAGAGCATCAATATCTAGTATTTATATATTTTCCACAAAACTAGATATTGGTGCTCCTTTTAATTGACATGGCATTTCCGGAAGTGATAGAATAGATCCAGACGCCGTATTTAGAACGGCAGATCTGAAGACGTATCAGACCACATTTTGTGATTGATCCAGTTATTTATCGAACGATGTACTAGAAAACGGAAACAAATCTATGGAAGGGAAGTGCAGTTATGTATCAGGTAAAGAAAAGAGACGGCAAGATCTCTGAGTTCAATCTGGCGAAAATCGGGGAAGCAATCCGTAAGGCATTCGAGGCTCAGGAAAAGAATTATAACCAGGATATTATTGATATGCTGGCGCTGAAAGTGACAGCGGCATTTGAACCCAAGATCAAGGAAGATCTGATCGCAGTGGAAGATATCCAGGACAGTGTGGAGTCCGTGCTGATTCAGGCCGGATATGACGATGTGGCGAAGGGCTACATCCTGTACAGAAAGCAGAGGGAAAAGATCCGTAACTTGAATTCCACGCTTCTGGACTACAAGGAGATCGTAGACAGCTACGTGAAAGTCACAGACTGGCGTGTGAAAGAGAATTCAACCGTCACCTATTCCGTGGGCGGCCTCATCTTAAGCAACTCTGGCGCGATCACGGCGAATTACTGGCTGTCAGAGATCTATGACGATGAGATCGGCAAGGCGCATAAGAACGCTGACATCCATATTCATGACCTGTCCATGCTGACCGGGTACTGTGCGGGGTGGTCTTTAAAGCAGCTCATTCAGGAAGGCCTTGGGGGGATCCCGGGCAGGATCACATCAGCTCCGGCGAAGCATCTAAGCGTCCTGTGCAACCAGATGGTGAACTTCCTTGGCATCATGCAGAATGAGTGGGCCGGCGCCCAGGCGTTCTCTTCCTTTGACACCTACCTGGCACCCTTTGTGAAGACGGACCATCTGTCCTATCCGGAAGTAAAGAAGTGCATCGAATCCTTTATTTACGGTGTGAATATCCCGTCACGCTGGGGCACGCAGGCACCGTTCTCCAACATTACACTGGACTGGACGGTCCCGGACGATCTGAAAGATCTGCCGGCCATTGTAGGCGGGAAGGAGATGGACTTTACATACGGTGACTGCAGGGAAGAGATGGATCTGATCAACCGGGCGTTCATTGAGACGATGATCGAGGGAGATGCAGAAGGCCGCGGATTCCAGTATCCGATTCCTACATACTCCATCACCAGTGATTTCGACTGGTCGGAGACAGAGAATAATAGACTCTTGTTTGAAATGACAGCGAAGTATGGCACTCCATACTTCTCGAACTATATCAACAGCGATATGAAGCCCAGCGACGTGCGCAGCATGTGCTGCCGTCTGCGCCTGGATCTTCGGGAGCTGCGGAAGAAGTCCGGAGGATTCTTCGGAAGCGGTGAGAGCACGGGCTCTGTCGGCGTTGTGACGATCAACATGCCGAGAATTGCATATTTGTCTGAAAACGAGGCAGAATTCTATAAAAGGCTGAATCGCATGATGGATATTTCCGCACGATCACTGCACATCAAGCGGACCGTAATTACGAAGCTGCTGAATGAAGGACTTTATCCTTATACGAAGAGATATCTGGGAACATTTGAGAATCATTTCTCGACCATCGGACTGATCGGAATGAACGAGGCATGTCTGAACGCCAAGTGGATCCGCCAGGATCTGACACATGAGGCGGCTCAGAAATTTACCAGAGACGTGCTGAACCATATGAGAGAGCGCCTGTCTGACTATCAGGAGGAGTACGGTGATCTGTACAACCTGGAAGCGACACCGGCAGAATCTACCACGTACCGTCTGGCAAAGCATGATGTGGAGCAGTTTCCGGATATTATCACAGCGGCCGAGAAGAACGGCACACCTTACTATACGAACAGCTCCCACCTTCCGGTAGGGTATACGGATGATGTGTTCGAGGCGCTGGAGATCCAGGATGAGCTTCAGACACTCTACACATCCGGCACCGTATTCCACACGTTCCTCGGAGAGAAGCTTCCGGACTGGAAGTCAGCGGCTGCCCTTGTGCGGAAGATTGCGGAGAATTATAAGCTTCCGTACTACACCATGTCTCCTACCTATTCGATCTGCAAGAACCACGGATATCTGTCCGGGGAGCAGTTCAAATGCCCGTACTGCGGCGAGGAGGCGGAGGTCTACAGCCGGATTACCGGATACTACAGGCCTGTAAAGAACTGGAACGATGGAAAGACTCAGGAATTCAAAGAGCGTAAAGTATATGACATCACTAATTCGCACATGCGGCCGCGCACGAAGGCGGCGGCAGAAGAAGCGGAGAGAGCACAGGCTGCAGCGGCCGGCACGGCAGGCAGCGCAGATCCAGAAGCGGCCGGCGCGGCAGAGGGAAGCCGGATCCAGACGTTCCTCTTCACAACGAAGACCTGCCCGAACTGCCGTATGGCTGTGAATTCCCTTGAGAAGGCCAAGATCCCGTATGAGCTGGTGGACGCAGAAGAGCATATGGATCTGGTGCAGAAATATGGAGTCATGCAGGCGCCGACCCTGATCGTGGTGAAGGACGGACAGGTGACGAAACTGGCAAATGCGGCAAAGATTAAACATTACGCAGAAAAGGAAGGCTGAATTTATGTATGATATCGGAATTATCGGCGGAGGAACCGCCGGAATGACGGCTGCGATATACGGACAGCGCGCAGGAAAGAGAACCATTATCATAGAGGGAGGCGCATTTGGGGGACAGATTACATCTTCCCCCAATGTGGAGAATTATCCGGGAATCGCAAGTGTCAGCGGGAGCGAGTTCTCTATGAATCTTCTGGATCAGGCGGTGAAGCTGGGCGCAGAGACAGAGACAGAACAGGTGACAGGCATCCGGGATGAAGGCCCGGAGAAAATCATTGTGGCCGGAGAGAAGGAATACCCTTGTCGGAGCGTCATTCTGGCCACCGGGGTGACCCACAGACACCTTGGGGTACCCGGGGAAGACCGGCTGACCGGTTCCGGAGTATCCTATTGTGCGACCTGTGACGGAATGTTTTTCCGGGGAAGAGACGTAGCAGTCGTAGGCGGAGGAAGTACGGCGCTCCAGGATGCGGAATTCCTGTCCGGCTACTGCAGAAAAGTCTATCTCATCCACCGCAGAGACGAGTTCCGCGGGGAAGACAATATTGTAAAACGTCTCGAGAAAAAAGAGAACGTAGAATTTATCTTAAGTGCTGTCGTGAAAGAGATTGTCGGCGAATTTATGGTAGAAAAGCTGATCCTGAATCATAAGAAGACCGGAGAAGAGAGTGAGCTTGCAGTGGCGGGCGTGTTCATCGCGGTCGGCCAGATCCCGCAGAATGATGTGTTTGCAGATATTGTGAAACTGGACGGAAGCGGGTTCATCCTGGCAGCAGAGGACTGTATGACTTCCCATCCGGGAATCTTCGCCGCAGGTGACTGCCGGACGAAAGAAGTGAGACAGCTGACGACTGCGGCGGCCGACGGGGCTGTGGCAGCGCTGGCAGCATGCAGATATATCGCAGGCTGAATGGCTGTGTGACTGCGAGTCCTGCGGGAAAGAAAAGCGGCGGCGCGGGAAAAAAGTGAACGAGGAATAAAGCGAACGAAAAAAAGCGGCAGATGAAATTGTTTGTTATCAGCAATTTCGTCTGCCGCTTTCCCGCGATTCCTGTGCACAGGAATCGGTTTCATTCAGATCCGTTTAATCGAGATACATCTTTGATCCCATCCATTGTTTCATGTGTTCTACCATTTTCTGATCCGGCTCAATATAAACACATGCGTTGATCTGATCCAGAGGCATCATGATCGCATAAATTTTGGCATCTGCTTTCCCCGAACTGTAGTCAAAGACTTTGTCCGGCTTATAAGAGTTCAGCCTGGGGGAATTCTTGGGGGCAATGATTTCCGCTGACTGGATGTCAAAGCTGCGGATGGATTTCCGCTTCGCCTGGTTATAGATGGCATCAATCTGCAGATCATGGTTCAGAATGATGTATTCGTATTCTACATTCAGTCTTGGGAAGATGAAATAATAGGCCAACAACGCTACGATCACGGCAAGCATAAAGGAGAAAAAGCCAAGAAACGGCATTCCCAGTATGGCAATTGCAATGATGAGCAGGACCACAAGAACCCGGATCAGCATATCATAGGGCTTTGCTTTGCGCGGCACAAGCTGTTCATATAATGCGTCATTCATAGTTTATTTGTTCCTTTCTGCATGTAAGTAGTTCATTACCATTGTCGCCACCTTGAATGTCATGGCGTCTTCGAAGAGCCGGAGATCCAGACCAGTACGTTTCTGGATCTGCTCCAGACGGTAAATAAGCGTATTCCGATGCATATGCAGCTGGCGTGAAGTTTCGGCAATATTAAGATTATTCTGGAAGAAACGGTTGATCGTTGCAGTTGTGTCGGGATCAAAGGACTCCGGAATATCAGAACCAAAGATTTCCTTCAGGAAACCTTCACACAGCGGAATCGGCAGCTGATAGATCAGCCGTCCGACTCCCAGCTCATTATATGGGAATATATTCTGCTCGGAATAAAAGAGCTTACCGACCTTCAGCGCGAGACTGGTTTCCCGAAAGCCTCTGGCCAGATCAGCCAGTGTATCCATGACCGAGCTGTAGGATACCTGCACATGAGCCAGCGCCTCAGCATTCAGAGTGTCCACAATGGTCCGTCCGATACGGCGGAAATCCGCATCGGTCTCACCGGTATGTACTGGTCTGAGCACTGCGGTGATGTGGTCAGTAACAGGTACAAGATAGACCTTCGTCTGCCCCGGAAAAATATTTTTTAATATTTCTGCTATCGTCTCGTCGGATGTTCTGGCTTCCAGAAGAAAGAGAATTCTCTTGTCTTCAGGATTGATATGAAGCCGGGCAGCCCGCTCGGGAATCTCATAGGAAGGAATCCCGCCTGTCATAAGACTCTGCAGAAAATCTGTCCGGTTGTACTTCTCCTTATAGGCTGTACAGAGACAGCGAAGCTGAGTGAGTGCCTGTTCGGCTTCTTCTGGAGTATCCGCGGACACATCCAGAGAAAGACCGGTGACACGCTTCAGTTCATCAATTGCTTTTTCCAGTTCCAATGTATGGGTCATCATCTGTCCTCGCTCTGAATAAAAAGGCTGCACCCTGTAAAGTGCAGCCCCTCTTTCTTATTGTGATAGATAAGCGGTAAGCTTCCGGTTACACCGGCAGCAGCGAATAGCATCTTTGCAACCGCTCAGCTGCTATCCCAATTTTAAAACATTAGTTTGTAATCGTCAACTCTGTCTCTTTGTCAAATACGTGAATCTTTTCCATATCCAGTGCGAATACAGCTTTGTCTCCGGTTCTCAGTGTTGTACGCGGATTTACGCGGGCTGTCATCTGAGTTCCTTCTACGTCGAAGTACAGGAATACTTCTGCGCCGAGCAGCTCGTAAACTTTGATTGTAGACTCGATTACGCTGTCCGGTGAATTGCTGATAAATGCCTCTGAATCATGTACATCCTCAGGACGGATACCAAGAACAACTGTCTTTCCGTTATAGCCGCCTGCGATGAGTGCTTTTTTCTTGGAAGCCGGAACTTTCAGGTCGTGTTTTCCTACTGTAAGGATAACATCGTCGCCTTTTACGGTACATTTTGCATCCATGAAGTTCATCTGCGGGGATCCGATGAATCCAGCAACGAACAGATTGCACGGTGTATTGTAAAGGTTCTGCGGTGTGTCTACCTGCTGAACAATTCCGTCTTTCATAACAACGATTCTTGTACCAAGTGTCATAGCCTCTGTCTGGTCATGTGTTACGTAGATGATTGTAGC
>CASDTX010000041.1 GCA_949283695.1 uncultured Eubacteriales bacterium
GGATATGGCATTATCTATATCACGGAAAAAGCGGCTGCCGAGCTTGGGAGCGGGCTGGATGAGTACCGGGAGATGAAACTTCCGGCAGTCATACAGATCCCGGGCGTTTCAGGCAATACAGGAGCCGGTGTGTCAGGTGTGAAGAAGACCGTGGAGCAGGCGGTCGGGTCAGATATTCTGTTTGGAGGAGTAGGCGAATGAGCACAGGAGTAATAAAAAAGGTTGCAGGACCTCTCGTGATCGCAGAGGGAATGCGCGATGCAAATATGTTTGACGTGGTCCGCGTGTCGAATCAGCGTCTCATCGGCGAGATCATTGAGATGCACGGGGACGAGGCGTCCATCCAGGTGTATGAGGAGACTTCAGGGCTGGGGCCGGGCGAACCGGTAGAGTCCATGGAAGTGCCCATGTCAGTAGAGCTGGGACCGGGGCTGATCACCAGCATCTACGACGGGATCCAGAGACCGCTGGATGATATTATGAAGGTGTCAGGAAACAATCTGAAGCGCGGTGTGGAAGTGCCGTCTTTAAAGAGGGACCTGAAATGGGAATTTGTTCCCACTGTCAATGCGGGCGATGAAGTGGATGCGGGAGATGTGATCGGAACGGTGCAGGAGACGGTGCTCGTGGAGCAGAAGATCATGGTTCCCTATGGCGTAAAAGGAACAATTAAAGAGATCAAAGCAGGAGAATTTACGGTAGAAGAGACCGTGGCAGTGGTGGAGACCGAAAAGGGGGACAGGGAGCTGACCCTGATGCAGAAGTGGCCGGTCCGCCGCGGACGCCCGTATAAGAAGAAACTTCCGCCGGAGATGCCCCTTGTTACAGGGCAGAGGGTCATTGACACCTTCTTCCCGATCGCCAAGGGCGGCGTGGCGGCAGTGCCGGGACCTTTCGGGAGCGGGAAGACCGTGATCCAGCACCAGCTTGCGAAATGGGCGGAAGCAGATATCGTAGTTTATATCGGATGCGGCGAGCGCGGAAATGAGATGACGGACGTGCTCAACGAGTTCCCGGAGCTGAAAGACCCGAAGACAGGGCAGCCCCTCATGCAGAGGACCGTCCTGATCGCAAATACTTCGGACATGCCTGTGGCTGCCCGTGAGGCGTCCATTTATACAGGGATTACGATCGCAGAGTACTTCCGCGACATGGGATATTCTGTGGCGCTGATGGCGGATTCTACGTCCCGGTGGGCGGAGGCGTTAAGAGAGATGTCCGGCCGTCTCGAGGAGATGCCCGGCGAGGAAGGTTACCCGGCGTATCTGGGAAGCCGCCTTGCGCAGTTTTACGAGCGTGCGGGACATGTGATCTCGCTTGGAAAAGACGGCAGGGAAGGAGCCCTGTCCGTGATCGGCGCCGTGTCCCCTCCGGGAGGCGATACGTCCGAGCCGGTATCACAGGCAACGCTCCGTATTGTGAAGGTATTCTGGGGGCTGGATTCTGCGCTTGCGTACAAGCGGCATTTCCCGGCGATCAACTGGCTGAACAGCTATTCACTGTACCTGGATGATATGGAGAAATGGTTCAATGCAAATGTGGCGGAGGACTGGATGAGCGGGCGCCAGAAGATGATGACCCTTCTCCAGGAAGAGGCAGAGCTGGAAGAGATCGTGAAGATGGTCGGCATGGATGCCCTCTCACCGGGAGACCGGCTGAAGATGGAAGCGGCCCGCTCCATCCGCGAGGATTTCCTTCACCAGAACTCCTTCCATGAGACAGACACATATACCTCATTGAAGAAACAGCATATGATGATGCTCCTTGTCAATGCATTTTATGACAGGGCAGTGCAGGCTCTTTCCGAGGGGGCTTCCCTGCAGAAGCTGATCTCCATGCCTGTGCGGGAGCAGATCGGCCGTTTTAAATATGTTCAGGAAGACGCCCTGGATGAAGAGTTTAAGAAAGCAGA
>CASDTX010000042.1 GCA_949283695.1 uncultured Eubacteriales bacterium
AATGTGGTCTGATGTGTATGAACGGACAGCCCAGGTTCAGCTCCCTGCTGCTTCTTGACCTGCTGGCACAGTCCGGGACAGAAGTATGGTACGGCGGCGATATCGATCCGGAGGGGCTTCTGATCGCGCAGAGGCTGAAACAGTACTACCAGGGCGAATTCCACTGCTGGCATATGTCGGCGGATGACTATGAGATGTCCATGTCAGCAGAAGAAATCTCGCAGAGGAGACAGAAGATGCTGGAGAAGGTGGAGGATCCGGAATTGAAGGGGGCGGCGGAAGCCCTGCGGAAGAGCGGAAAAGCCGGGTATCAGGAGAATATGCTGCGGGTGTATCTGGAGATATTCCGGCGGGATGAAGACAGAAATGCAGAGGAGAGCGAATATGGGAAATAAAAGATTAAAGAGGACGATCCTGCAGGTGGTCAATAACCAGATGAAGGATCCTGCGACCGCTTATGTAAAAGAGGCATACGACAAAATGAGAGATATGGGATATAGTTCTGCGGAGGCAAAGGAAGCTATAGCGGCAGTCCTTCTCAGTGAAATGTATACCATGCTTGGTGAAATGAAGGAATTCAGCGAAGAAAGCTACCGGAACGGGCTCGAAGAGATGCTGGAAGACTATGGCCTCGGCGGACAGGAAGAACCCTGGCTGGGAATGAGTGAGATGCTGAAACAGGGGTACGATGCACTGGACAGAGATTTCAGGGATCCTTCCGCGATAGAACCATGGGAGAAGGCATGGGAGATCGTGAAAGAAAAGGTGAGAAATGCTGAAATGCCTCTGGAGATTTATGAGGTGGATGAGGCGACGGATTATGAGTATAATCTGGAAGAGTGGATCTCAGAAATGACAGATTCTTATCGAAGGATGGGAGAAGATGACAGATGTATCAGCTTCTGCAAGGAAGTGATCGATACATTTGCATGGCAGCAGTTCCCGCCGTCCGAGTTTAAAAATTGTATCGGAAACTGCCTTATGGAGCTTGGGAGGCTTGAAGAGAGTGATGCATGGTATGACGCTTGGCTGGAGGAAGGCCGGGAGCCGGATGCGGTCACCGCGTGCACGGGCTACTGGATGGCAAGAAGGGAATATGGGAGAGCTGAGGAGCTTCTGGACCATATTCTGAAAGAGTGCGAAGGCGGAAATGATTATGACGGATTTTATGCTATCGGAGCAGAATATTGCAGACAGATCGGTCAGGAGAAGAAGGCCGGTGAATTTGACAGGATACAGAAAGAATATGAAGAGCGCATGAAAGAGTATGAAATGGGGGCCGAGGACTGGGAAGCGCCGTTTTCCAGTGAAGAATCGGAACAGGATCCATGGAGTATGGAAGGCGGACTGTGGGATATGGAAGCCAAAAGACCGCAGAGACAGGAGCCAGCCGTAAAACCGAAGAAAGTATACCCGAATGATCCGTGCCCCTGTGGGAGTGGGAAGAAATATAAAAAGTGCTGCGGCAGAAAAGAGTAAGGCGTATGAAAGTTCAGGAATTAAGACAGATGCTCGGCAGTGCGGAGCGCAGCCGGGTTGAAAAAGCGTTTGTCGAGA
>CASDTX010000043.1 GCA_949283695.1 uncultured Eubacteriales bacterium
TCCTGAAATCCCTGAAAGAAGGCAGGGGGGACAAGACGGTACTGCTGGTGTCCCACAGAAAGTCCACGATGAATGTGGCGGATGTGGTCTATGAGATGGATCATGGAAGGATTTCTTAAAAATTGTTGACAATTCAAAAATACCGTGGTATCGTAAACCACAAGTTAATACGCTAAACTGATGAAGCGGAGATAACGGCGATCATGCCTTTACAGAGAGTCCGGAATGCTGAGAACCGGGTGAGAAACAAGTCGTCAAATGGACCGCTGAGGGCGCAGTCAAATGCACGGAGAGATCCGGCAGAGTATTCTGCGACGTGGAGGCATACGTTAGCTGCCGGGGATATGATGGTATCCTGCTAAGCGTACGGGAGTTCTCCCGTGAATTCGAGGTGGCACCGCGGATTATAATTATTTTGTATGATTCGTCCTTGACAGAAATAAAAATCTGTCAAGGGCGTTTTTTGTTTTACAAGTAAGCCATGCGCCGTCAGATTACTGCCCTGACCGTGCGAGCTCGCTCGCAAAGGGCAGGGCAGTAATCTGACGGCATAGGGCGGACGCCCTGCATGAATAATCTGGCGGATGGAATAGAATGCCATCTGGTAAAAAAGACCAGCCGGATTATGAATGGCATGGCTGGAAAGAAAAGACCGTGCGAGCTGGCTCGCAAAGGTCAGGGCAGTAATCTGACGGCATAGGGCGGACGCAGAAAAGGAGGCAGAAGCGATGAATATTTTACCGAAATTCGAAGACGTCAGAAAGACCGCGCAGACAGTGGAGTACAAGGTGCTCCCGGTGAGCTGCGAGATTCTTTCGGATATCTGTACACCCATCGAAACGATGAAGATCTTAAAGAATGTATCTACTCACTGCTACATGCTGGAGTCAGCTCAGGCTGATGAAAAATGGGGCAGATACACATTTCTCGGATATGACCCGAAGATGGAGATCACCTGCATGAACGGTGAGATGAATGCGGGGGGAGTCCGGTTCAGGACAGATGATCCGTCCGGGTATCTCCGTCAGATCCTTGCGGATCACAAGAGTCCCCGCTTTGAGTATCTTCCGTCGTTTACCGGAGGGCTGGTGGGATATTTTTCCTATGACTATCTGGGATACAGTGAGCCTGCTGTGCGGACAGAGGCAGAAGATACCGAGGCGTTTAAAGATGTGGACCTGATGCTTTTTGACAAGGTGATCGCTTTTGATCATTTCCGGCAGAAGATCGTCCTGATCGCAAACATGTTTCTCGGGGACAGGGAGCCGGAAACTCTGGAAACAGAATACAACCGGGCGGTCATGGAATTGAAACAGATGAGTGCCCTTCTTCGTGCCGGAGAGAAAAAGGAAGAACCGGGCGGGCATCTTACAGGAGAGGTCCTCCCACTGTTTGAACGGCAGGAGTTCTGCTCCATGTTGGAGAAGGCGAAGCATCACATCCGGGAGGGCGACATTTTCCAGATCGTGCTTTCCAACCGGCTTGCAGCTCCTTTTGAGGGAAGCCTGCTGAACACTTACCGGGTGCTCAGGACGATCAACCCTTCCCCGTACATGTTCTATTTCTCAGGGACGGACGTGGAAGTGGCGGGCGCATCCCCGGAAACGCTGGTGAAACTGGAGAACGGCGTGCTCCATACCTTTCCGCTTGCCGGCACAAGACCGAGGGGGAAGTCGGATGAGGAAGACAAGGCGCTGGAGAAAGAACTGCTGGCAGATGAAAAAGAACTTGCCGAGCACAACATGCTGGTTGACCTGGGACGGAATGACCTGGGGAAGATCAGCAGGTTCGGTACAGTTCAGGTGGAGAAATTCCATTCCATCGAGCGATTTTCCCATGTAATGCACATCGGTTCCACGGTGAGGGGCGAGATCCGGGACGGCTGTGACGCCCTGGACGCCATTGAGGCAGTCCTCCCGGCGGGGACCCTTTCCGGTGCACCGAAGATCCGGGCATGCCAGCTCATCGGTGAACTGGAGAACAACAAGAGAGGCATCTACGGAGGCGCCATCGGATATATCGACCTTACTGGAAATATGGATACCTGTATTGCGATCCGCATTGCCTATAAGAAAAACGGCAGAGTATTTGTGCGCAGCGGAGCCGGGATCGTAGCTGATTCCGTGCCGGAGAAAGAATACCAGGAATGCATCAATAAGGCGGGCGCTGTGATGGATGCGCTGAAATCAGAAGAGGAGGTGGATCTGTGATACTATTGATCGATAATTATGACAGTTTTTCCTACAACCTGTACCAGATGATCGGGGAGTTTGATCCTGAGATCAAAGTCATACGGAACGATGAGATGACAGTGGAAGAAATCCGCGCCATGCATCCGGACCGCATCATCCTCTCTCCGGGACCGGGCAGACCGGAGGATGCGGGGATCATCATTGCGGCGGTAAAGGAGCTGGGGAAGGAAATCCCTCTTCTGGGCGTCTGTCTGGGGCATCAGGCGGTGTGCGCGGCGTTCGGAGCGGATATTACCTATGCGAAAGAGCTGATGCACGGGAGACAGTCAAATGTAAAATTTGACAGGACCTGCCCTCTGTTTCAGGAGATTCCAAAGACAGCCCCTGCCGCCAGGTATCATTCTCTTGCGGCGGACGCATCCGCCATCCCGGAGGAACTGCGGGTTACAGCCGTTGCGGATGACGGCGAGGTGATGGCAGTGCAGCACAGAGAATATCCGATCTTCGGAGTGCAGTTCCACCCGGAATCCATCATGACGCCTGACGGCAGACAGATGCTGAAAAATTTTATAAAAAAGGAGATATAAGCCATGATCAAAGAAGCAATCGTAAAAATCGTGAACAAAGAAGACCTGACATATGACGAAGCATACACTGTGATGAACGAGATCATGAGCGGGGAAACCACGCCGACACAGAATGCGGCGTTCCTTTCCGCCCTTTCTACAAAGAGCGCAAGGGCAGAGACCACCGACGAGATATCGGGGTGCGCGGCGGCGATGCGCACCCATGCGGTAAAGGTGGAAACCGGAATGGATGTGTTTGAGATCGTAGGAACCGGAGGGGATAATGCCCACAGCTTCAATATCTCTACCACCTCTGCACTGGTTGCGGCGACAGGCGGGATGAAGGTGGCTAAACACGGCAACCGGGCGGCATCCTCTCAGTGCGGGACGGCAGACTGTCTGGAAGCGCTGGGCGTGAACATCCGTCAGAGCCCGAAGCGCTGCGTGGAACTTTTAAATGAGGCGGGGATGTGCTTTTTCTTCGCACAGGAGTATCATACGTCTATGAAATATGTCGGGGCGATCCGAAAGGAACTGGGTTTCCGTACGGTATTTAATATCCTGGGCCCTCTTACGAATCCGGGGAATCCGACAATGCAGCTCCTGGGCGTGTATGATGATTATCTGGTGGAACCCCTGGCGCAGGTGCTGACTGATCTTGGGGTGAAGCGGGGAATGGTGGTCTACGGGCAGGATAAATTAGATGAAATCTCCATGAGCGCTCCGACGACTGTGTGCGAGATCAGGGACGGATGGATCCGGAATTATGTTATCACCCCGGAGGATTTCGGATTTGAGCGCTGTACAAAGGCAGATCTCCTGGGAGGAACGCCGGAAGAAAACGCGGCGATCACCGTATCTATCCTGAAAGGGGAAAGGGGACACCGGAGAAATGCAGTGCTTATGAATGCCGGGGCGTCCCTCTATATCGGCGGGAAGGCAGAGACCATGGCAGACGGCGTGAAGCTGGCGGCAGAGCTGATCGATTCCGGAAAAGCTCTGGAGACATTGAAGAAGCTTATCGAAGTCAGCAACCGGCCGGAACCATCGTCAGAGGCGAAAGCAGCGGATGAAACTGCAGAGCCGGAAACGGGGGTGCAAGGATGACGGCGGCAGGCGGGACGATCCTGGACCGGCTTGCGGATCATGCGCGGGAACGCGTAGAAGAAGCAAAGCGGAGGATGCTCCCGGCGGAGATCCGGCAGGAGGCGCTGAACATGCCGAAGGGGAATTTTGCATTTGAAACTGCATTGAAGAAGCCGGATATTGCATTCATCTGTGAGTGCAAAAAAGCATCCCCGTCTAAGGGTCTGATCGCACCGGAGTTTCCCTATCTTGAGATCGCCCGCGAATATGAAGCGGCCGGAGCAGACGCGGTGTCCGTACTGACGGAGCCCAAATGGTTCCTGGGGAGCGATCTGTATCTGGAGAAAATTGCAGCAGCCGTGTCCATTCCATGCCTGAGGAAGGATTTCACAGTGGATGAATATATGATCTATGAGGCGAAGCTGCTCGGCGCCTCCGCTGTACTTCTGATCTGCGCTATCCTGCCGGAGGAGCAGATAAAGGAATATATCGGGATATGTGATGAGCTCGGTATGTCCGCCCTGGTGGAAGCTCATGATAAAGATGAGGTGGAATCGGCACTGCGGGCCGGCGCCCGGGTAATCGGCGTGAACAACCGGAATTTAAAAGATTTCTCTGTGGATGCAGAGAACAGCCGGAGGCTGCGGCAGATGATTCCGCCGGGCGTCCTGTTTGTCTCTGAGAGCGGCGTGGAGAGCGCCGGGGATGTGAGCAGGCTGCGCAAGATCGGGGCGGACGCGGTGCTGATCGGAGAAACACTGATGCGCGCGGAGGATAAGAAGGCAAAGCTCCTGGAGCTGAAAGGAGAGGCGTAAATGACAAAGATCAAGCTGTGCGGGCTGTCCCGTCCCGGCGATATACAGGCGGCAAATGAACTGATGCCGGATTATATCGGATTTGTCTTTGCCCCAAAGAGCCGGAGATATGTCTCTTTGGAAAAGGCGGCGGAACTGAAGCAGATGCTGGACCCGCAGATCAGAGCGGCGGGCGTGTTTGTGGATGAAGATCCTCAGATGATAGAAGAACTTGTCAGCAGGGGAGTGATCGATATGGTGCAGCTCCACGGCAGGGAGGATGAAGCGTATATCCGAAACCTTCGGAAGAGACTGGGAAGTCCGCTGATCATTCAGGCGTTTTCCATCCGCACTGAGCAGGATGCGGAGAGGGCGGATACAAGCATTGCGGATCTGATATTGGCGGATTCCCCGGGCGGAGGTACAGGAGAAGTGTTTGACTGGGAACTGCTTGGGAAGATACAACGCCCGTATTTTCTGGCGGGAGGCCTGACGCCTGAAAATGTGACAGCTGCAGTAAATGCGTTGAGACCATACGGAGTGGACGTCAGTTCCGGCATAGAGACTGATGGATATAAAGACAAAGAGAAAATGAAAGAGTTTATTTTAGCAGCCAGCCGGGCTGATGAATGAGGAAAAAAGAACAGAAAGGAAGAGATGCAATGACAAACCCGAACGGACGCTTCGGCATCCACGGCGGTCAGTATATACCGGAGACACTGATGAACGCTGTGACCGAACTTGAGGAAGCGTATAATCATTATAAAAATGACCCGGAGTTTAATCGGGAATTAACAGAACTTTTCAATGAATATGCGGGGAGGCCTTCCCGCCTGTATTATGCGGAGAAGATGACAGAAGATCTGGGCGGAGCGAAGATCTACCTGAAGAGGGAAGACCTGAACCACACGGGAGCCCACAAGATCAATAACGTACTCGGTCAGGCGCTCCTTGCAAAGAAAATGGGAAAGACCAGGCTGATCGCAGAGACAGGCGCCGGACAGCACGGAGTCGCCACGGCTACTGCGGCCGCTCTTATGGGTATGGAATGCGTGGTTTTCATGGGCGAAGAAGATACCATCCGTCAGGCGCTGAATGTGTACCGCATGCGTCTGCTCGGGGCAGAGGTCATTCCGGTAAAGACCGGGACTGCCACATTGAAAGACGCAGTATCCGAGGCGATGAGAGAGTGGACGTCCAGGATCAGCGATACCCATTACTGCCTCGGTTCCGTCATGGGCCCCCATCCGTTCCCCACGATCGTAAGGGATTTCCAGGCGGTAATTTCCAAGGAGATCAAAGAGCAGATCCTTCAGAAAGAAGGACGACTGCCGGACGCGGTGGTCGCCTGTGTGGGAGGCGGCTCCAATGCTATCGGAAGCTTTTACCACTTTATAGAGGATGAAGGAGTGCGGCTGATCGGGTGCGAGGCGGCAGGAAAGGGAATCGACTCCTTTGAGACTGCGGCAACGGTGAACACGGGCAGAGTCGGTATCTTCCATGGTATGAAATCTTATTTCTGCCAGGATGAATACGGGCAGATCGCCCCGGTCTATTCTATATCTGCAGGGCTGGATTATCCGGGCGTAGGTCCGGAGCATGCATATCTCCATGACATCGGCAGAGCAGAATATGTTCCGGTTACCGATGAGGAAGCTGTGAATGCGTTTGAATATCTGGCGAGGACAGAAGGGATCATTCCGGCGATCGAGTCCGCGCATGCCGTGGCGCATGCGATGAAGACCGCGCCGGAGATGAGCCGGGATCAGATCATTGTTATCACCATTTCAGGCAGGGGAGACAAAGACTGTGCTGCCATTGCCCGCTACAGAGGGGAGGATATCTATGAGTAACATAAGAAAAGCGTTTGAAAACGGGAAGGCATTTATTCCGTTTATCACTTGCGGAGATCCGGATCTGGAGACAACGGCGGCAGTCGTCCGCGCGGCTGCGACGAATGGCGCTGACCTGATCGAGCTGGGCATCCCATTCTCAGACCCCACCGCAGAGGGACCGGTGATCCAGGGGGCGAACCTGCGGGCGTTAAGCGGGGGCGTGACCACGGATAAAATATTTGACCTTGTGAAAGAACTGCGCAGGGATGTGGAAGTGCCGATGGTATTCATGACTTATGCAAATGTAGTCTTCTCATATGGGACAGAGCGGTTCATTTCCACCTGCCGGGAAATCGGGATCGACGGGCTGATCCTGCCGGACGTTCCGTATGAAGAGAAAGAAGAATTTCTGCCCGCCTGCCGAAAGTACGGCGTGGACCTGATTTCCCTGATCGCGCCTACGTCGGAAGACAGGATTGCCATGATCGCCCGGGAGGCGGAAGGGTTCCTTTATATTGTTTCCAGCCTGGGGGTTACAGGTATGCGGAGTGAGATCAAGACGGACCTGGAATCTATTGTGGAAACGGTACGGGAGAATACTGATGTCCCGTGCGCCATAGGGTTCGGCATTTCAACGCCGGAACAGGCGGCAAAAATGGCGGGGATCTCGGACGGGGCGATCGTCGGATCTGCCATTGTCAGGCTGATCGGGAAGTATGGGAAAGACGCCCCGGAATATGTGGGTGAGTATGTGAAGGGGATGAAGGATGCGCTGAGGTGAAGCGGGGAAACAGGGTGCCCTGCTCGATGATAGTGAGAAAAGGTATAATGGCGAAAGATAAAAACAGGA
>CASDTX010000044.1 GCA_949283695.1 uncultured Eubacteriales bacterium
AACGAGCCTGGGGGGATTCGAACCCACGACCTACGGCTTAGAAGGCCGTTGCTCTATCCAGCTGAGCTACAGACTCATTTGTTATATTGCTTTAAAAAGCACCCTGCAATCTCTGCAGGTAAGCGGGTGATGGGAATCGAACCCACGTATCCAGCTTGGAAGGCTGGTGTTCTACCATTGAACTACACCCGCGCATCATCGGGGTGACAGGATTCGAACCTGCGACCTCCTGGTCCCAAACCAGGCGCTCTAGCCAAGCTGAGCCACACCCCGGTATAATCCGCGCATATCCTGTCTTTCCCACAGCGCATGGATTATTATATTATAACACTTCCATATTGTCAACAATTTTTTTCTTTTTTCTCGAATGAATTTTGATCCCATTTAGCAACAGCTCAGACGTAAATAAGCACGCAGTCCGGTTTTGCGAATGGCGCCCCGTGATCCTGCTTACTTCAGATACTTTTGTGCAAATACGGCTTCCCCGTCAGGACCAATCTCCATAATCATATAGCTGCCTCTGCGGCCTTCCTGCCTCGGGAACGAAACACTTCCCGGGTTCAGCACTGTCAATCCATCGGACTGCTCAAAATAAGGCCTGTGAGTATGTCCGAACATCACGATATCTGCCTTCCTGGCCCGTCCCTCTTCCCGAATATATTCCGGATCCAGAGATACATAATAGGAATGTCCGTGTGTTATAAACACTCTGTACTTTCCGATACAGAATTCTTCCTCTCTGGGCAAATCAGAGAAAAAGTCATTATTCCCTCTCACTATGTGTTTCTCACATTCAACGACCGCATTGATATATTCTTCTCCGCCTTCTACATCGCCAAGATGAATGAACAGATCAATGTCTCCCGCCTCTTCCAAGATACGGTCCAGGCCGGCATGCCGCCCATGCGTATCGCTGACAATCAGTACTCTCATAACTTTAATCCCTCTCCAGTTTTTCTTTGAGGATCTCTTTCATCGCTCGGAGTGCTTTTCCACGGTGGCTCAGTTCATTCTTCTGCTCTGGTGTCATTTCTGCCGTTGTACAGCCATATCCCGGAACATAGAATATGGGGTCATAGCCGAACCCATTCACTCCTGCTGACTCATGGGCGATCTCACCCTCAATCGTCTTGCGCACTGTAGATACCGTGCCGTCGGGAAATACTGCTGCTACCGCACAGACAAACCGCGCCGTACGCTCCTCATCCGGAACCCCCTCCAGCCGGTCCAGCAGGATCCGGTTCTTGATATCATAAGAAGTGTCCTCGCCTGCAAACCTGGCGGAATAGATCCCCGGCGCCTTATCCAGGTAATCAATCTCCAGCCCCGAATCATCTGCCAGCACAATATCGCTCGTAAGAATTCTTGCCACAGCTCTGGCCTTGATTTCCGCATTTTCTTCAAAGGACATGCCATCCTCTACAATATCCGTCTCTGCTCCCGCCTCTTTCATAGACAGGATTTCCATTCCGAGATCCTCCATAATCATACGGATCTCTTTCATTTTATTTTCATTGCCCGTTGCAAATACAATTCTTCTCTTCATATTCTTTCTGTACCCTCTACTCCGTTTTATCCGATTCAGCGGTTCTTGTTTCCCTCTTCTGTCTCGGCGGTTTCGGCCCCTGGAACTGATAGAAATAGGTGCGGATCATTCCATTATATATCTTCCGGTTCCTGTCAGCTTTTCTGCCGAAATACCGTTCTGCATCCTCATAGCTGGTGATCATGTACGCTGACCAGGAATCCAGCTTCCTGAACGCTTCGCCGAATTCTCTATAGATCTGCGGAAGTGCTGATTTTTCTTCAAGCCGCTCACCATAGGGCGGATTTGTTATAATAAATCCATACTTTTTCGGATGTCTCAAATCCTTCACCGCCCGCTGCTGAAAATGAATCAGATGGTCCACTCCCGCTTCCTCTGCGTTCCTTCTCGCTGTGCGGATCACATCTCCATCTGCGTCATATCCCTGTATATCTGTCTCGATCTGATCATCAATCAGATCCTGCGCTTCATTCACCGCCTCATACCAGCATTTTCTGTCCAGCAGATTTGTCCAGGACTCTGCAGTAAATGACCGGTTCATCCCTGGCGCTATATTGGCTGCCATCATTGCCGCCTCTATAGGAAATGTCCCGCTCCCGCAGAATGGATCCACCAGGATTCGGTCCTTCCTCCAGGGAGACAGCATAATCAAGGCCGCAGCAAGGTTCTCCGCAATCGGCGCCTTGCCTGCTGCAGGCCGGTACCCTCTCTTATGGAGGGATACTCCTGTAGTATCAATCCCCACTGTCACTGTATCCTTCATCAGAAAGACCCTGACAGGATAAGAAGCCCCGGTCTCCGGGAACCACTGTATGCGGTATCGGCTTCGCAGCCGCTCTACCATGGCCTTCTTCATAATCGACTGAATATCCGATGGACTGAACAGCCGGCTCTTCACAGACGCAGCCTTGGCTACCCAGAACTTCCCGTCTTCCGGAATATACTGCTCCCAGGGCAGCTCCCTCGTTCTCTCAAACAGTTCGTCAAAGGTTTCCGCCCGAAAGCTGCCTGCTTTCAGAAGGATTCTCTCCGCAGTCCGCAGAAAGATATTCGCCCTGCACAGAGCATCCATCCCGCCGCAAAAAGTCACTCGCCCGTCCTCTACCTGCACAATCTCGTATCCCAGATCCTGAATCTCCTTTTTTAATACAGATTCCAGACCAAAATGACAAGGAGCGATCCACTCCATTTTCTCCATTTATTCTTCCGTCCTTACACTTTATCACTATCCATATTACTATAAAACAAAGGCAGAGTAAAGTTGAACTTTACTCTGCCCTTGCGGCAATTTTCAGCCTGTTACTGCTTAGTAACGGTCGGACTCATCATATGCGTCCGAGCTTCTTCCGCAGTTTTTGCTGTTGGAAGCATTTGATCCGGAATTCGTGCTGTTCTTGTTCGCATTCTTATTCTTGTTCTGCGTATCCGCATAAGAAGAATAGGAACCATTTTTTGCATTTGTGTTCGCGTTTTTGTTTGAATTGTTTCCATTGCTATAATTCTTTGCCATGACTTTTCCTCCTGTTTTTTAGGTTCAGTCTTAGTATCTCTTATTGGTGCTTTTTTATTCGCCGTATTATAGGTTTCCAATCGTGATATATTTTTTATTTTTTGCTTGCTTTTTCCAATTTCGTATATTATACTATTTATCGTAGAAAGAATGCTTTCTACAACCCCTTATTAATTATTTATACTCCCCTCAAAAGACCGATGGCTCCCCCATCGGTCTTTTACTTTATCGATTTTTTATAATTCATAATTTGTTCATTTATCATTAAAAAATCTTTCATCTTATCATCACGCTTTCTTCATTTCTCCCGCATATACTGTAACCATCGAAAGAGAAATAAATAAACAAGACGCTGACAAGTTATTTTGAATAAACTTTTTCATAATACATGCCGGGAGCTGAGCCGATCAGCTGCCCGGCATCCTCCCTTTTTATGGGAGTTTTTTATTTTTCTGTTTCATTGTTTTTCTCACCGCTCATCTGTCCCATACATTTCTTTCGCCTTCCCGCCAATGCCAGAAGCACTGCTCCGGAAATACAGAGCATTCCGCCTGTCATGTACAATACCACACTTTCATCCACTCCGGTCTTGGGGCTCGGGTCTGCCTTCACGCGGGCAGTATGTTTTGGTTCTACTTCTGCGCGATAAGTCATCTGCCCGCTTTCTGTATCATATATGGGGACTGCGGCGATTGCCGGCTCTATGATATCGTAGTCCGAATCCTCCTCTGCCCACACCAGATAGGCGCCTGGGGCGAGATTCTGAAACCGGACCTCTCCGGACTGGTCTGTCGTGCCGGACATTCCTGTTACTTCGCATGCGGAAAGCTGTTCGATCACCAGATTCAGATCTTCCGCATGCTGTATTTCATTCAAGTCTGCTCCTGAATCCTGATATTCTTCTGTGAGTATATACTTCCCGTTTTCCATCAATGCTGCTTTCGCACAGAAGAAGACGATCCCTTCTTTCCCTGTTCTTTCAGTTCCTTCCAGAAGCCGCACAAGGATTTCTCCCTTCCGGTTCTCCTCTGCCCCGGCACTCTCATCTGACGTTTCCGCTTGTTCCTCTGCTTCTGCTACATTCTGATCCGCAGATGAAACAGCTTTCTTTTCCTCCTCTTCATGTCCACTGACGGAATATCCGGGCATAAAGATCATTGCAAATACTGCAGCCGCAGCTGCCCTCAATCTATATCTGCTCATCTCTTGTGTATTTCTCTCCTTTCTCTTTTCTCTACTGTCCTGACGGGACTTCCCTGTCCCTTCCTCTCCTCTGGCGCTTTCCTTTTCTCCACTGCTGCGCAGCCCACAGTCCGGCTGCCAGTGCCGAAAGGAAAAACGGCGTTATACAGAGTACCAGCTCCCGCCCAGAGGGAACGGCTTTCTGAACCGCCCTGCTCCCAGCCTCTTCGTATCCTGTCCGCTCTCCCGTAACAATCAGCCTGTGGGTATTCAGACCATACGGCGTGCAAGTCACAATGGAGACCAGATCACACCCTTCCTGTACTGCCAGGAGCGAAGCATCCTCCGGTCTGACTACGGTGACAGCGCACACTTTGTAGGCCAAAGACTGCCCGCACACCCGAAGGAAAAAGCAATCGCCTTCTTCCAGTTCATCCAGACGTGTCAGCAGCTTTGCTCCCGGAAGTCCTCTATGTCCCGCAAGAACGCAGTGTGTACTTTCCCCGCCGACGGGAAGGCTTGTCCCCTGAAGATGTCCCACGCCCTGCGCCAGCGCTTCCTCCCCGGTTCCATGCCAGATGGGGAGCTCTGCATCAATCTTCGGAATTTCAAGACTTCCCATCATCCCATTGCCGGTCAGATCCAGCTGTTCCTGATAACTGTCAACACGTGATTTCTCCCCGGTTCTTGGATTTATGCCTTCCGCTTCTGTCTGCATCAGCTGCCTGTTATATTCCCTCGCTGCGTCCAATCTTGCAGCTGTCTCTTCCCTGGAACGTTCCGCAGCTGTCTGATATTCCCAGATCTGGTCCCTCTGTTTCCGTTCCGCAATCTGGTGATACGCCAGAGGAGACACGCTGAGAAAGAACCCCATCAGAAACAGAGCTTGAAGCGCCCGCCGCCGGATCATCTATCCCTTTGCTTTCTTCCGGCTCTTCCATAGCGCCAGTGTCATCAGCCCGGTTCCTCCGACAGTCATCAGCGCCGCTGCAGGCGTACCCGTAGCAGGCAGTTCTATTCCGGTACGGTTTACAACAATCAATTTCACATTTCCTGATTCTGCATCTGCCTCTAACTCCTGCCCATCCTGTTCCCTGGCAGCTCTGCTGATCCAGGCCTGAGCCCCCAGTTTCTGAAGCGGAGTTTCCGCCGCGTCTTCTCCCTGACCGTAACTGTCCCTGTCTGCCGCGAAAACCGGTCTGATCTCCACCATAACCGGATCTGACAGCGCGGTGTATCCGTCCGGCGCCCCCGTTTCTTTCAGATAATACGTTCCGCTGTCCAGGCCGCACACTGTGAACAGCCCGTCCTCGCCGGTGATCATCTCCTCACATTTGATCTCATCCCCTTGTTCCGGACTCCCGCCGTCTTCCTCACTGAGGTCAGAAGCAGACGAATCCGGATTGATCACCGCATATGTTCCGTCTAGCTCCTTGATGCAAATCTCGTTTTCACAGGCTTCATCTGCATACAGCCGGAACCGGGCTCCCGCAAGGGCTTGTTCCTGTTCATTCTGACTTTCCACTGTCAGCTGATACGTAAAGCAGACGACCCGATCCCAGCCCGTTCGGCTGTCCGTGATTTCATCTTGTCCGTCCATTTTCTTGGAGATCTGAAGACAGACCTCATTCTCAAATCCAGGCCTTCCGACACGCGCAGCCGCCGTTTCGCCCAGCACAGCCTGGTAGGTCAGCGCCGCGGTCTGTCCATAGACATTTCCCCCATTCGATGAAGGGAACTCCCGGTCTATGATTCCTTTCATATCTTCTATGGAAACTCGAAAGGTATCCTCACTGTCCGCAGGATCCTGAACAAGACAGAACTCATCTGCCGTCAGTTCATATGTCTTCTCCTGGTCTTTGATCTGCCCGCTGATCTCTACACGAACACTGTCCGGATCCAGGCTCAAAGCCTCATCCATCCGATCATGCCATACATAGCAGCAGGTCTCATATCCGCTGAGATTCGGGATCTGAGAGACCACTTGATAGGGCACCGCCTGACCGATCTCATAGTCCCCGATATCATTCCATTTCTCAGGATCTGCGATCCCATCATTTTCGTCATCTTCCCGGATCTTCTTGACAGTCGGCGGATCCGCCGGCTCAGCTTCTATATCCGCCTCCGGCTTCTGAGTATTGAGCATACACAGGGAATCAGCTGCCTTCTCTTCACCGGACACCGTACTTACGATATAGCATCCATAAGAAAGTCCTGTCAGCCAGACAGAATGATCCTCCCTGTCCATTGTCACATTCACGGTATCCGGATAAATCTTCTGCGCTGCAGACTCACTGCGAAACCGTTCCATAAAGTAACAGAATCTGCTGTGCTCTCCCGCAGAATCCGCTTCGGTACACATTCTTTCTGCGTCCTCTGCAGCGATATCCTGAAGGTACTGAAAAGCCATTGATTCCGTTACATCATCCTCTTCTGTCTCCTTCCCTTCCCGGCTCAAAACTTCTGCAGTCACTTTCTTCAGTGTCTGCTCGTAAACCGGATTGAATCGATAGCTGCTCTTTCCCCCGCCTTCGCCGATCTCCAGGACGAATAACGTGTATACATGGAATTGCTGCCCTGCGAGTGTCTGCCCCGCTGCTCCGGTAATCATGATGGACGCTTTCCCTTCCCCCATCTCAGCTACACCGCTGCCTGCAGTAAATACCCTGCCTCCTTCTGTCTGAGTTTCCGCTGCACATTCTGCTGCCAAAACCTTGCTCTGTATGCCCATTTGCCCCATAAGTTCTGCCGCCGCAAGAACCCAGGCCAATATCCACAGGGCTTTTTTATATGTGTTTGTTCTCTCTTTCACCGTCTCTTTTTCTGCTGTTCTCTTGCATCTTTTCATTCTTCTGTCCACCTATTCTCCTTTTACATCTTGCCCCATTGTACCCTGGGCCATCGCATCCTACTCCATTGCGTCCTGCCCCATCGCATCCTGGCCCATTGCGTCCTGACCTGTCCCGGCTCCGGCCGCTTCATAAGCCGCAATCAGCTGGGATATCTGTTCCGATTGGCCGATCCGTTCAAGCACTGCCCGTCCGGTCTGCACTGCCTGTTCATACGCGCCGCCCTGCGCTTCCAATTCCATCTTTTTTATCCCGCATCCTTCGATTGCCGCCGAATCATCCTCAATCTCAATCAGTCTTCCGTATGCCCGAACCGCATCCTCTCTTCTTCCGTTCTGTTCATAGGCGGCCGCCAGGCATCTGACCGCCCCGGCCTCCAGCGTCTCTCCAAGTGTGATCGCTTTCCAGACAGCCTCGCCGGATGATTCCTCCAGGTACTCACTCATGGCATCCACGGCTCTTCTGGCGGCGGCTTCCCCGGATATTTTCCCGGCGTTCTCTTCCTCTGCCGGCTCTCCGTCTGCTTCGCCTTCTGCCGATGCTCCGTCTGCCGATGCTCCGTCTGCCGGCACTCCTTCTGCCGGCACTCCTTCTGCTGACGTTCCTTCTGCCGTCACTCCTTCTGCCCCGCGGGCCGATACCGCCCCCTTCGCCAGGGCCTCCGCCGCCGGGCTTTCCAGTTCTTCCTGGCTCTTTCCGCTGACTGCTTCCGCCCGCTCTGACGCAGCCCCTCTCCCGACTGCTGAGACACAAAGCACAGCGCAGGCCGCAGCTCCTGCCGCAAGGATCACTCTGCGCCGGCCATACTTCTGCTTGTCTGCCTGCCCGTTTCGATTCGCATCCGGAAGACTGCTGAGCACCTGCTGGAAACACTCGAATCTCTTTCTCGCCTCTCCAGTACAACGCTCCGTCAGCTTCAGCAGCCGGGACTCTTCCATCTTGGTCAGCTCCGGAACCACCTCTGCATAAGCCAGTATAAACTGAAGCGTCTTGCCATAAGCAAACAGATCAGCGCTGTATCTTCCGTCCGCCCCCATCTCATACACCGGCTTTACGAAATGGTTCCTCATCGCCCTTTTCTGCATCTGTTTCATCACGAATCCATTGTCCGGAGCTTCCAGATCCAGCAGACAGATCCCCCTGCTTTCGGACACAACAATGCTGTAAGGATTCAGGCACTTGTAGTTCTGGCGGTTCCTGCACCGATGATACTGATCCACGCAAATCGCAATCTTCCGAAACCACTCAAACAGAACATGCTTTTCTATCCGGGGATGCTCCCTCAGATATTCAATCAGCAAAGTTCCCTGCACACAGTCCATGGTCTGCCTGCAGTGCGTTCCATGTTCGATAAAACTCAGCACTTCATACATTTCTCCCATATGCAATTCTCTTCGGCCTGTATCGCACCTCCCCGGTTCCCTCTTCTGCCGGACAGCCGGATACATCTGTTTTTCTGAGAAATTCATCAGAAACTGATATTGAATAAAGAATTTTGAAATCAGATCAGACCGATCTGGTTATTAAGTAATATACAGGAATCAATTCTAAAAAGCAAGACCTTTTTTCCAATGGGAGAGGGATGGACGCCCTCTCCCTTTGTCTGCCCGCAGGTACTTACACCTGTCCGTCTTCTTCCATTTGCTGCAGCCGGTTCAGAGCAGCCGCAACCACCTTGTCCATATCGTAGTATTTATAATCGCCCAGTCTTCCTCCGAAGATTACATTTTCCTCTTTGTCGGCCAGCTTTTTATAGGCTTCAAACAGGGCATTATTCTTCTCGTCATTGACCGGATAGTATGGTTCCATTCCCACACTCCACTCGGAAGAGTATTCCCGGGAGATCACCGTCTTTTCCTGTTTCCCGAACTCGAAATGCTTATGCTCGATGATCCGTGTATAGGGCACTTCCCGCTCCGTATAATTGACCACTGCATTCCCCTGATAATTCTCACAATCCAGCACTTCTGTCTCGAATCTGACGGAACGGTACTCCAGAGCGCCGAACCGATACCCGAAATACTCGTCAATCATGCCGGTAAATATCACATGCTCTGCAAGATCCGGATGCTCCTCCCGAAGCGCGAAGAAGTCTGTCCCCGTGCGCACTTCTGCTTTGGCCAGCATCTTTTCAATGATCGGAGTATAGCCCCCGATGGGTATTCCCTGGTATCTGTCATTGAAATAGTTGTTGTCATAGATAAAACGGCAGGGCAGTCTCCGGATAATAAACGCCGGAAGCTCCGTACATTTCCGCCCCCACTGTTTCTCGGTATAGCCCTTGACCAGCTTCTCATAGATATCGCGGCCCACCAGGAGCAGGGCCTGCTCTTCCAGGTTCTTCGGCTCGGCGATGCCGGTCTCTCTTCTCTGCCGCTCAATGATCTCCTCCGCTTCCCGGGGCGTACGGATTCCCCACATCTTGCTGAAGGTATTCATATTAAACGGAAGGTTGTAAAGCTCATCTTTATAGACCGCCACCGGAGAATTGATATAATGATTAAATTCGGCGAACTGGTTCATATAATCCCACACCTTCTTGTCAGATGTATGGAAAATATGAGCTCCGTATTTATGGACATGGATTCCTTCTATGTCCTCACAGTAGATATTCCCCGCGATATGATCCCGCCGGTCAATTACAAGGCATTTCTTTCCTTTTTTGCCAAGTTCATATGCCATCACCGCCCCGTACAGGCCGGCCCCGACAATCAGATAATCATATTGTTTCATTTCTTTCACCCTTTCTGTATCCCTGCGCTGCAGATTACGATCATTCTCATTTCTAACAGCATACCATCTTTTTCTCCTTGTTTCCTGTTTTCATGTGTTTTTCGTTATTTTGCATACATTTTTATTTTTTTCATTTACAAATTTGTGATTATACACTAAACTGTTATTATAGTTGTTTTGAACCAGTCAAAACACAGATCAGCAAAACGGAGGTAACATACATGAAAGGAAATGTAATCGTCGGACAGTCAGGCGGTCCGACTGCAGCAATCAATTCAAGCCTGGCAGGCGTATACCGCACCGCCAAAGACCGTGGTGCAGGAAAGGTGTACGGAATGCTTCATGGAATACAGGGACTGCTTCAGGAGCGCTATATTGACCTGTCCGAATATATTACGAACGATCTCGACGCAGAACTCTTAAAAAGAACACCGGCGGCATTTCTCGGCTCCTGCCGCTATAAGCTCCCCGAGATCCATGAAGACAGAGAAGTGTACGACAAGATTTTCGCGATTCTTGATAAACTGAACATCGAAGCCTTTATCTACATCGGCGGAAACGATTCCATGGACACCATTAAAAAGCTGTCCGATTACGCAATTGTTACCGGATTCCCGACCCGCTTTATCGGCTGTCCGAAAACAATCGACAACGACCTGGCGCTGACAGACCATACTCCCGGCTACGGCAGCGCGGCAAAATATATCGGAACCTCTGTCAAAGAGATCATCCGTGACAGCTTCTGTCTGGAATACAGCAAAGGCCTGGTTTCCATCGTTGAGATCATGGGCCGCAATGCCGGATGGCTCACAGGAGCCGCCGCCCTCGCGAAAGGCGAAGACTGCGCAGGACCGGACCTGATCTACCTGCCGGAGCTTCCCTTCGATATTGAAACATTCGGAACAAAAGTAAGAGAACTTCTTGAGAAGAAACCTTCTGTTGTCATCGCAGTATCCGAAGGCATCCGTCTGGCAGACGGACGTTATGTGTGCGAACTGGGACAGAGCATTGATTTCGTAGATGCATTTGGGCATAAACAGCTTTCCGGTACAGCCAATTATCTGGCAAGCTATATTGCCGGCGAGATCGGCTGCAAGACACGCGCAATCGAACTGAGCACCCTCCAGCGGTCCGCTTCCCACTGCTCTTCACGTGTGGATATCCTGGAAGCTTCTCAGGTAGGCGGAGCTGCTGTCAAAGCTGCTGACGAAGGCGATTCCGGCAAGATGGTCGTTCTGAAGCGCCTCTCCGACGATCCTTATCAGTCTGGAACAGAAGTAAAAGATGTACACAAGATCGCAAATGATGAGAAACTCGTTCCGCGTGAGTGGGTAAACGAGGACGGCACCTATGTGACCGATGAATTCATCAGTTATGTACGCCCGCTGATCCAGGGCGATGTAGCACCTATCGTAGTAGACGGTATACCGCGTCATCTCTTCCGTCAGATATAGGATGGCTCTCATCGTCTGGATATCATCCGGAAGACCGGCACACCTTACAGTGTCCGGCCTTCCGGTTTTTCTTTCCGGCAATACATCTCTGACCCGCTGCCGCCCTCTGTTCTTCTGCCCCTTCCTGTCAAAGCTCTTGTCAGCATCCGGCGGCATCGGTTATACTAAAATTCAGAACAGAATGCGAGAATGGCATCCGTGTTCGGCAGACTTACAGCGAAACCAAACAATTATTTGTGCCGCCAACCGAACAGGCGGCGGAATGGAGATTACTATGCTAATAAAAAACAGTCTTATTATGGACCCGGCCGCCCAGACGTCCCGCAGGGCTGACATCCTGATTGAAAACGGTGTGATCCAAAGGATTGCGCCCGATATTCCGGCGTCCCCCTCAGACAATGTGATCAACGGAGAAGATCTCGTAACTGCCCCCGGACTGATCGATACTCATGTCCATTTCCGGGATCCGGGATTCACCCACAAAGAAACCCTCCACACAGGAGCGCTGGCCGCAGCGAAGGGAGGCTTCACCTCCGTGGTCTGCATGGCCAATACATCCCCGGTTGTAGACGACATTTCGGTTCTCAGAGATATTCTGGAACGCGCAGAAGGCGAACAGATCCGGATCTATCAGGCCGCTTCTGTCTCCCGCTCTCTCAAAGGCGAAGAGCGGACGGACATGAAAGCACTTCTGGAAGCCGGTGCCCGCGGCTTCACCGACGATGGAATCCCGCTGAAAAACGCAGCGTTTCTCTATCAGGCAATGGAGTCCGCGAAAGAACTGGACGTGCCCATCAGTCTGCACGAAGAGGATCCTGCTTTTATCCAGAACAATGGAATCAACCACGGCCCTGTCTCAGATGAGCTGGGAATCTTCGGCTCTCCTGCCATCGCGGAGGAATCCCTCGTTGCCAGAGACTGCATGCTTGCCCTTCGCACCGGCGCGCATGTGGTGATCCAGCACATCAGCTCCGGGCGTTCTGTGGAGCTGGTCCGCCTGTTCCGCTCCCTCGGGGCGAACCTCCATGCAGAGGCCACTCCTCACCATTTCACGCTCACAGACACAGCGGTACTGAAATACGGAACCCTGGCCAAGATGAATCCGCCCCTGCGCACAGAGGAAGACCGGCTGGCCATCATCCGGGGACTTGCAGACGGAACCATCGATCTGATTGCTACGGATCATGCCCCTCACAGCAAAGAGGAAAAAGACCGTTCCATCACCGCCGCCCCAAGCGGAATTATCGGACTGGAAACCTCTCTTGCGCTGGGAATCACTTCACTGGTCCGGCCAGGGCACCTGACTCTGATGCAGCTGCTGGAGAAAATGACCGTCAATCCGGCCAGGCTGTACCATCTCCCTGCCGGTCAGATCGCGGAAGGAGCCCCGGCAGACCTGGTGCTTTTCGCTCCGGACGAACAGTGGACTCCCACCGAATACGTCTCTAAGTCATCAAACTCGCCCTTTACCGGATGGAATCTGTACGGGAAGGTAAAGATGACGATCTGCGGCGGAACCGTCGTTTATCAGGCATAAGATACGGGAGTGTGCGGCACAATCCAATCTGCCGCGCACTCCCGTCGTTTATTCTTCGCTGTTCATTTTTCGCAGTTTATTCTTCGCTGTTCATTTTTCCCAGTTCGCTTCTGAAGCAAAAGCAAACCTGCGTTTCATTCAGTGTAAATGTTCTACAGTCTCTCGCTGCTTTCATTCATGAATTTATACTCTGCCACAGACCGGTCAAATCCCTTAATATGTCTGTAAAGCCACTCGATTACATTTCTGTTGACCTGCTCTACAAAAGCGTCTGACGGACCTTCCTCTTCCTCCAGCATGCTGTAGAGATCACTGACAACCGCACGAAGCTTGTCATGCTCTTTCTTATGCTCGCTGATTCCCGGATAGTTGATTGTTTCCTGCAGTTTCTCTTCCTCTCCGAAATGGAATTCCGTATAATCCGCAAGATAATCCAGCGTCTTCACCGCCACCGTTTTCTCCTTGCTGGTCTCACAGCTGTCAAGCAGCTTATTAATCTTATCGATCAGCTCCTTATGCTGTGTGTCGATCATCTCATTTCCAGTTACCAGACTTTCATCAAATTCTGCTCTCATTGCAGTCCGCCTCCTTTAATCTGATTTCCTTATTTTTCCGCGAAATGCCGGTTTCCCGCTTCAGACCTCTCCGTTTCTGAACTTCATGATCATCTCGTTTGTCAGGCTCTCATTGGACATCCCGCCGGGGATCTCTTCCCGTTCGAACCACTCTGCCAGAGCAAGTTCCTCCCGATCCAGGGTGATCGTATCCTCTCCATCCAAGTCACAGTAGAACCCCATCAGCAGCGTATCACTGAACGCCCACGGCTGACTCTTATAATAGCGGATGTTCTTCACCTTCAGCCCGACTTCTTCCATTACTTCGCGGGCAACAGTCTCTTCCACAGTCTCACCTATCTCAGTGAATCCGGCAAGAAGCGCGTACTTCTTATACGCTCTGCCTGCATATTTTGACATAAGGATTCTGTTGCCGTCTGTCACTCCTATAATAACAGCCGGACAGATTTTTGGGAATACCATATTGTGACACTCCTCACAGCGCAGCATCCTTTCCCTGTCATCCAGAACCATTCTCCGCCCGCATCGCCCGCAGTATTTGTGATCCCGATACCAGTTATGAAGCTGGTATCCGGTAATCCCTGCGAACGCATGGTACCTGGGTTTCGCCGTCCGGAAAATCTGTGTGTTCTCCATCACAAATTCCGACAGAGGCTCCCGGTTGATCTCCCGGACCAGATAGTAGCGCATATCATCTACAGAGAACAGATATATGTAATCCGTATAAAGTTCTTCATTCAGGCGTTCCAGGTCCTGAAATCTGGGAAATGCTATCCCTTCCTCCGTCTTTTTCAGCAGTACCGCCTGCTCCTCATAATACAGAGCGAAGCTGTCCTTATCCGGGGGAACCGGATGGTACTGATTGTCCAGGTGATGAGGCTGTATATCCTGAATCATTGTTATCACCCCTCCATCTTACTGTACAGCGTCCGCCGCGAATCCATATCTCCTCCGGCCTGCAAGACAGCAGGCCGGTCTGCTGTCCGGAAGAATCATGGACACGTATGCGGACTGGCATCACACGTTTTTGATTTTGAATTCTCGCTGTGCTTCTCGTTTTTGGTCCTTTTTGGCAATGTCGTCTCGTTTGTCGTAGAGTTTCTTTCCTTTTGCAAGGCCGATTTCCAGCTTTACAAGACTTCCGCTGAAATACACCTGCAGAGGCACGACTGTGATGCCCTGTTCTTTCATTTTTCCGAAGATTTTAAGTATTTCTTTTTTATGCAGCAGCAGTTTTCTCACCCGAAGGGGATCTTTATTAAAGATGTTTCCCTTTTCATAGGGAGATATATGCATGCCATATATATACATTTCGCCGTTTTCTACGCGGATAAATGCTTCCTTTATGCTGCACTTGCCCATGCGCAGTGATTTTACTTCCGTGCCGTGAAGCACGATTCCCGCCTCATACTTCTCGAGTATAAAATAATCATGATATGCTTTCTTATTGTTGGCAATTAATTTGATTCCTGCCTTCGCCATCTCTTTCTCCTTACCAGATGTTTCATTTCAGCCATAACCCCAGCCGCGGGTTCCTGTGACGGTTCTGTGCCCCGCTGCAGAATTCTTCGTATCATGTGAATTCGAAATTGACCGTGCGCTGCACCTTGTCTGCTCCGCTTACCCGCACTCTCACGGTCTGGCCCAGCTTATAGATTTTGCCTGTGTGCTGTCCGATCAGCGCATAGCTCTGCTCCGCGAACTCATAATGATCATCCCACATATCCGCCACATGCACAAGCCCTTCCACAGTATTCGGCAGCTCCACGTAGACGCCCCACTTGGCAACGCCGGAGATCACTCCTTCGAACTCCTCGCCCAGCCGTTCTCTCATATACTCCGCCTTCTTCATGCGGATCACTTCACGTTCTGCCTCCTCGGCAGTCCGCTCCCGCTCGCTGCACTGCACGGCCACCTTCGGCAGGATCGCCGCGTAATGGGCTGTCCGTTCTTCATTCAGTCTTCCCCGCAGATTTTCTTTGATGATCCGGTGAATCTGCAGGTCCGGATACCGCCGGATCGGCGATGTGAAATGCGTATAGTATTTCGCCGCCAGTCCGAAATGTCCCGTATTCTCTGTTGTATACCGCGCCTGTCTCATGGACCGCAGCGCCAGTCTGCTGATCAGTGCTTCCTCCGGGGTCCCCTCCGCTTTCGCGAGCAGCTTCTGGATCTCCTTTGGCCGCACTTCATTTCTTACATGGATATGATAGCCGAAATTATTGATAAACGTGGAGAGCTGGCGGATCTTCTCCTCATCCGGCACCTCATGGATCCGGTAGAGAAAGGGAACGTCCCGCCAGAAATACTCTTCCGCAACCGTCTCGTTTGCCAGCAGCATGAAATCCTCAATGATTTCGGTTGCTGCATTCCGCTCATAAGGCTTGATCTCTGCGGGCTTTCCGTTTGCGTCAAGCAGAATCTTTGTCTCCGGGAAATCAAAATCAATGGATCCCCGTTTCCCCCGTTTCTCTCTCAGAATATCCGAAAGCTCCTTCATCCGCAGAATCAGAGGAACAACAGTCTCCTGTTCCCGCAGTTCCTCTTCGTCGCCGTCCAGGATCTTCTGTACCCCGTGATAGCTCATTCTGCGGTCCACCCGGATCACCGTTTCCGCGATCTCGTGATCCAGCATCTCACCCGCCGGAGACAGCGTCATGATACAGGACAGCGCCAGACGGTCCTCGCCTGCATTCAGAGAACAGATGCCGTTGGACAGCTTCCTGGGCAGCATGGGAATCACACGGTCGGCCAGATAGACGCTGGTTCCCCGCTCCAGGGCCTCCCGGTCCAGGGCACTGTTTTCCTGCACATAGTTCGTCACATCTGCGATGTGGACCCCCAGACGGTAGTTCTCGCCCTCACGGGTCAGTGTCACCGCATCATCCAGATCCTTCGCGTCCTCCCCGTCAATGGTCACGGTCTGCCAGTCCCGCAGATCCATGCGCCCGGCACGGTCCGCCTCGCTGACCTCCTTGCCCACGCGCTCTGCCTGGTTTAAGACTTTCTCCGGGAATTCCGTACGGATTCCCAGATCCATCACAACCGACAGGATGTCCGTTCCGGGATCATTTTTATGCCCGAGGATCTCCACAACTTTTCCCTCAGGCTTCGCATGTTCTCCGCCGTAAGAAAACAGTTCCACAACCACCTTGTGCCCGGTCATCGCGCCCATCTCTTTACCTGCCGGGATGTAGATATCCTTTAAATATCTCTGATTATCCGGGCGCACAAAGCCGAAACTCCGGCTCTTCTCATACAGCCCTACGATACGGGTCACACTGTGGGAAAGAATTCCCACGATCTTCCCTTCCCTGCGCCGTCCGGAAGGTGCAGAGGTAATCACGAACTCCACCTCATCTCCCTGGAAAGCGCCGGCCAGATTCTCCTCGCCGATAAACACATCCCCGCTTCCGTCCTCCGGAACCACGAACCCGAATCCGCGGGCGTTTGCCTGGAATGTGCCTTTCAGACGCTGTGCATGTCCTCTGCTGTATTTCCCGCGCTTTGAAATGGTGATCTTCCCCTCTTCTGTGAGGGCATCCAGGACCGCCTTTAAATCCTCTCTCTGTTCCCGCGGGATTTGAAGCACAGCGGCAATCTCCCTGATCCGCATGGGAACATAGAGATCATCACTGATAAAATCAAATATCACTTTTTTCCGTTTCTCAAATGTCTGATCCATGTCCGTCCTCCCGGCTTATTTGCTTGCGAATGCCTCTCCTGTCCCCCGCCATACACAGAATACACACGGTATGGCGGAACGGTTCCCGGCAGCTGTCAGCTCATGCAGGCATGGCCGCCGCTGCCGGGCGCATCGCATAAAAATAGAAGCACTCTATATCCGCATAGAGTGCTTACATTGATCATTATCTTCTGATATCACACTTTTCATACCGGTACGGCAGCTGAAAAACAGTAACCATGCGCCGCATTAATTAAATACACCGAGGTTAAGTACCACAGCCAGTATGATGAACAGAGCCGCAACAATTCTCGTAACCTTGACAAGCGTGCCTTCCATTGAACGCCCCTTGTTATGTCCCCAGTATGTGTCCGCTGCTCCGCTGATTGTACCGAGTCCTGCCGACTTGCCTTCCTGTAAAAGAATAATCGCTGCCAGCGCTATACAGTCTATAACAAAGATAATTGTCAAAACAGTTTTTAAAATGTCCACTCTAACACCTCCTGCGGATAAACCACGATTATTCTATCACACTTGTCTATGGTTTGCAAGATTTGATTTTCTTGATATACGCGCTGTTCTGTCTTCTGTTCCGGAAGAATCCGCCGATGGTCTTCCCCAGTCCCCGGAACAGATGGCCGTTCACCATCGCGACAATGCCTTCAACCATCTCCATGCTCACCATGCCGCCTGTCATCTTGGCAATGGAGCGGAACGGCATGTTATAAATGAAAAGGATATTCAGATCCGGTTTGCCCGCGTCCTCGCTCTTCTTTTTCATCTGGGTCAGTTTCTTATACGCGAAACGCGCAATGGCGCTCTTTGCGTAATACATCTGGCAGATCGCATCATTGGCTGTCAGCTCTCCTGTCCATTTGCCGGAAGGAATCGGCGTTCCCAGAAGCTCTTCGAATTCCTTGTCCTCTACCTGCTGGATCAGTCCGGAGTAGTAGGAGGGCATCCGGTTCGTATAATACGGATACTCTTCTGTCGTGCCCTTCACCTGGATCTGCGTCTCCAGCCGGATGTCTGCGCAGCTTGCACCGATCAGGATGCGGTACTCCCCGCCTTCTACCTCCCAGGCGCCGGTGCGCACATTCCAGTAGCGGAATGTCTTATCGTCAAAATCAATCCGTACTTCCCGACTCTCTCCTGCTTTTAAGAATACTTTGGCAAAGCCTTTGAGTTCTTTGTCCGGGCGGTAGACTTTCGCAGATTTCATGCCCACATAGAGCTGTGCCGTCTCGGCTCCGTCCACACTGCCGGTATTCGTGACCGTAAAGGTTACGCCCTTCTGATCCGCTTTAAGATCCGAGTATTCGAACGTGGTATAGGACAGTCCGAACCCAAACGGGTACAGCACCCGTACTTTGCTGGTGTCATAGTAACGGTAGCCCACATACAGTCCTTCTCTGTACTCGGAGTTCCGCTCCGCACTCGGGAAATACCGGAACGCAGGTGTGTCTTCGTAGCGAATCGGGTACGTTTCATTCAGTCTTCCGGAAGGATTCACCCTGCCGGTCAGGATATCCAGCATAGCCCCTGCTCCGGCCTGTCCGTATAAATAGCCGTGAAGCAGTCCTTTCATGCAGTGATGCCAGGGCATCTCCACAGCCGCTCCGGCACTTAAAACACCGACGATATTCTTGTTTACTCTGGCCATGGCTTCCAGCAGACTGATCTGATTCTGATGGATCCGCATGTGCGTCCGATCCACGCCTTCTGATTCGCTCAGCTCATCCAGCCCGAAGCAGTAGAGCACCACATCGGCTGACTGGGCCAGATCCACAGCTTCTTTCTGCAGAAGCGTGTCTTCTTCCCCTGTCCGGACATATCCTTTTGAGGTGCCTGCAACCACAAGATCATACTCTGCGATCAGATCCGCCATCTTATCCAGAGCCGTCGCATTTACCATCGAAGATCCGGCTCCCTGGTACCTGGGCTCAAACGCGAAATCGCCGATCAGCGCCACCCGTGTGCCCGGTTTCAGCGGAAGAATATGTTCCTCATTCTTCAGCAGCACCGCGCTCTGCGAAGCCGCTTTCCGCGCCAGCGCATGGTGTGCTTTCTCGTCGAATGCTTTCGGTCTGTCCTGATTCCCCGCCAGCGTGAGGACCGCTTCCAGCATTCGGTCCACGCACTCGTCAACGGCCTCCTCAGGAAGTCTTCCTTCTTTCACCGCACTGACAAGCTGCCTTGCCGAATCCAGTCCCGGTGTGGGCATCTCCAGGTCAGAGCCTGCCGCCACGCCGCAGATGTGGTCGTTTGAACCGCCCCAGTCCGTGATCACGATTCCGTCATATCCCCACTCTCCCCTGAGGATATCGCGGAGAAGATGCATGTTTTCGTTGGCATAAGTACCGTTGACCTGATTGTAGCTGGTCATAATCGCCTTCGCGCCGCCTTCTTTCACAGCGATTTCAAATCCTGTGAGATAGATTTCCCGAAGGGTCCGCTCGTCCACAACCGCGTTCATGGCCATACGCCTCAGTTCCTGACTGTTCACCGCGAAATGCTTCGGGCAGGCGTATACATCCTGGCTCTGAATTCCCTTTACATATCCGGCCGCCATCTTTCCTGCCAGATAGGGGTCCTCAGAGAAATATTCAAAGTTGCGTCCGCACAGCGGGCTTCTCTTAATGTTTAATCCAGGCCCGAGAACAACATGTACGCCCTGCACGGACGCCTCCTCGCCAAGGGCCTTTCCGATCTCTTCACCGAGCGCCGGATCCCAGCTGTTGGCAACGGTAGCTGCCGTGGGGAAACAGGTCGCCGGCAGAGAGGGGTTCAGTCCCAGATGGTCCCCTGCGCCCGCCTGCCTGCGGATGCCGTGAGGGCCGTCCGAGCAGAACATGGACGGGATGTTCAGACGTTCGAAATCCCAGGTTTGCCACTCTCCCTTACCGCTTAAGATAGCGGCCTTCTCTTCCAGTGTCATTTTCTCTATTATATCCTTATGTTTCACAGCACTTCTCCTGTTCTTAGAATCGTTCCTTTTGTTCCCTTTGATCGGCAGTCCTACTTCTTCTCCGGTTCTCCCTCCGGGAAAATAATTTTAAATACAAAGAAGAAGATAATCATGGACACACCGCCTGTGATGAATGTCACGAGCAGATTGTACACTGCCGGCGCCACATACTGCTGCGCGATCGGCATCCACAGATTGTTGAACCCGTTGCAGATCAGAGAGATCACTACCCATGCGATGAAATACCACATTGCCTGGTATGCCGGGTTGCCTTTGCTCTTGAATGTAATGTTTCTCTGAAGCGGGAAGTTGATGCACTGTGCAAGAAATGAGCCGGCTTCATAACTGATAAAGTATCCCAATCCTCCGCCGATCAGCACTTCCCCGGTGGTTTTGTCTGTCAGCACTTCGTATCCAAGCAGGCTCCAGTCGAAGTCAACTCCAAAGAGACTCATATGCACCTGCGGCCACATGAACTCTGTGCCTGCGAGCCCTTCTCCCAGAAGATGGGGCATAAAGGTAAATACCAGGTACTGGAAGATGGTCACTCCCATGCTGAATACGAAGAAATAGAAGATCTGATAGACCCATTTTGCCAGCTTGGGATGGTTCTTTTCAAAGGCCCCCCACTTATCTGACCACCATGTTTTCAAATTGCTCATAAGCTCCCTCCATTCTCCTTATGCGCGAAGCCGGCAGGAACAATCCGTCCTGCCGGCTTCCCGACTTATGTATGTCGTTCCTGTTAAGTCTGTATCATGTTCAGACTGTCTCTTTCTTATTTAGGCTGCGTCTTATGCCTGATTTTTGACTCTCTTGCGGTATTTCGCAACAGCCGCTGCCTCCAGCGCGATGATGCCTGCCGCAAGCACCACGTCGATCACGATCGCCGCGATCTGCCAGCCCATCAGTCCTGTTTCAAGATTTTCCGGATCATATGCGCGGCTGTTTACAACCGTGTACATGATATTCTTACAAGCCTGACGCATTGCCTGAACGCTTGTCGCGCTCTCTGTATCTGTCAGGTGGTTCGTCTCTGTGTCATAAGCCACGAGCATACAGTCGTTGCCGTTGCGGATCATACGGTCTGCATCCTGATATCCGTATACGCCGTAGTAATCCGTCAGAGAGAATCCTCTGAATCCCCACTCGCCGCGGAGTACGCCGTTGAGCATATCTGAGCTTGCTCCTGCCGGCTCTGTGCCGTAGAAGTTGAACGCTGACATCACTGCCTTCGCTCCGCCTTCTTTCACACAGATCTCAAACGGCTTCAGATAAATCTCACGTGCAGACTGCTCGTTGAACCATGTACAGAGCTGCGCGTTACGGTTTGTCTCCTGGTCATTCAGTGCGAAGTGCTTCAGGTACGCATATACACCCTGGTTCTCCGCTCCGATCACTGCCGCGCAGGCAATGTCGCCGGAAAGTACCGGATCCTCAGAATAGTACTCAAAGTTACGTCCGCCGAATGCGCTTCTGTGTGTGTTCATAGCCGGTGCATACCATCCGGATACTCCCATCTCGTCCGCCATCGTTCCGATGCTTTCGCCGAACGCTTCTGCAAGCTCAATGTTCCATGTATTGGAAATCATCACCCCTGCCGGGAATCCGATGGATCCCTGTCCGCTGAAGTTGTTGTTGATGGATGCCGGGCCGTCACAGTCAACAGTCTGGACTTTGCCGACACTGCCTGCCGCAAGTGTCTGGTATCCGCCAAGAGCAATCATGCCGTCCATATCGCTGATCGTCAGCTGGTCGAGCAGTTCATCCCACTGCGGATCATCATAGTCCACGCCTCTTAAGTCTGCCAGTGTCAGGCCGTTGTCAGCGCCTGTCGTCGGCATCTCGTCAGCCTCGTCATTGTAATCAGCCGGATCATAGTTGCTGTTGTTGTAGAAGGTTGCCTTCACTTCGTCAGACATTGTGAAGTTCGTCGGAGCCGCTGTCGCCTCGTCATAGTTCGCGAAGCCATCCGCGCGGGACAGGTATGTCACATCTCCTCTCGCCTCGTCAAAAAGGTTGGTCGCCGCTACTTCGTCTGTGGAGCGAGCGTTGCCCTCTCCGTATGTAATTGTCTCATCAACAGTGTATGTCTGAGTATCTACAACTGTGTGAGAATCTGTGCGCAGGGAGATCTCATAGTCGCCTGCCTCTAATACGTACGCTTTCGCGTTGATGTCATCATAAGATGCCATCTCTTCTGCTGTGAATTCGATCGTCACTGTCTCGCTCTGTCCCGGCTCAAGGATTCCCGTCTTGGCGAATCCGATCAGGTTCACAGATGCTTTCTCGATTCCTCCGTTTGTGTACGGCGGGTTGTAGTAGATCTCTGCTACATCCTTGCCAGCCACATCGCCTGTGTTTGTGATCGTCACATCAACAGAGATGTTTCCGTCGCTTACGTTAAGGTCTCCCATCTCCTGCTCGAAGGTTGTATAGCTCAGTCCATAACCGAACGGATACTGTACAGCTTCCTCGTAGTTGAGGAATCCTTCCTCTGCGGCTGTCTCCCAGAAGCGGTATCCGACGTAGATGCCGTCTGTGTAGTTTACAAAGCTTACGCCGCCTTCACTCGTCACGAACTCATCCATGTTGTCATATTTGAAGTTCCCGAAGTTATTGAAAGTCGGTGTGTCTGTCAGATCTCTTACAAATGTATCACTTGTCTTTCCGGACGGATTGATCTCACCTGCAAGGATCGCTCCCAGTGAATTAAATCCGGACTGTCCGGTTCCCGGGCACCACAGCACGCTGCTGATAGAATCATACTCTTCTGCGAAGCCTAATTCCATTGTGTTGGCTGCGTTGATGATCACCACGACATCTTCATACTCGGATGTAACTCTCTCCAGCATTGCACGCTCTCTGTTGCTGAGTTCAAGATAATGTTTGGACGCATCCAGATCATCCTTGTTCTCACTGTAGCGAAGTCCGGATGCTCCGAACATACCGCCTTCCCCATTGAATGTATCCTCCACTTCCGGGTCAAGGCTTGTCGGAAGATCCGCGCCCTCTCCGCCGGAACGTGCAATCACAACAACTGCTTTGTCAGAATACTCTTTTGCAGATTCGAAGATTCCTGCTGCCTCGTACTCCTCCATCGTCGGCTCCGGAACGGTCCAATCCTGTCCCCACATTCCGACCATCGGACGGTCAGCGCGGTACTCGGTATAGAAATCAACCAGATCCTGGTTTACTTCAAATCCTGCGTTCTCGATTCCTTCCAGAAGGGAAACTGTCGGATAAGAATCCGAAAGGCTTCCTGATCCGGTTCCGCCGTATACCGGATTGGTGGAAGACCAGCCGAATACATTCAGCTTCGTTCCTGCTTCCAGCGGCAATGTGTCATTCTTGTTCTCCAGAAGAACAATTCCCTCATCCGCGATATCCTCGCACAGCTCTGTCGCTCCCGCTGAGGTCTCCTCGTCAATTGTTCCCGCACCTGTTGCAAGTGAGATCATGCTGGACATTGGGCCCCAGCAGATCATGTTCACAATCACAACCAGTGCAGCAAGAAATGCGATCCAGCTCTGCGCGCGGGCGAATTTCTTCTTTGGTTTCTGCAGCTTCATGACCGCAACTGTAATGATGATTACAGCGGCAAGGATTACGCCTAATGCGATCAGATAAGGCTTGCATGTGTTCAGGACGTTGATCACGTCATCGATGTTGATTGCTAACATCTTCTCTTTCCTCCCTTTTTCGTATTTTGATGATCATTTCATCTGGGACAATTATACCAATCCTTCGACCAGATTTTACGTTTTCTTCACAAACTGTTCATATTCTGCATAAACTGTTTTGCACTATGTTAATATACGACAAAAATACGCATATGGATTTATACATTTTCTACAATCCATATGCGTATCGATTCTCCGCCTTATGATTTTCGCTCCTGCTCTGTCATCTGTATGGGGATCAGTATGCGCAGGCTGAACCAATGATCCTCCGTCTCGATCCAGACCTCGCCTTTGTATTTGCGGACGGTATAGCGAAGACTCTTCAGTCCATATCCGTGCATACTCTTTTCCTGCTTGGTAGTAACCGGAAGTCCCCCGTCAAAGCTGATCTTTCCCTCATAATAATTTTCAAAACGGATGATCAGAAAATTCTTTTCCGAAAAGGCGTCTACGTGTATCATCCGCTTCTCATAATCTTTCACCTTCAGCTCGCTCTCAATCGCATTGTCAAGAGCATTGCCGAAAATAGAACAGATATCCATCACATCCATTGAATTAAAAAGTGTGCCGTCAATCACACAGGTCATATCAATCTTATGCTGCATACACCGCAGATTCTTGCTGGTAAGAAGTGTGTCAAGCACTTGGTTTCCCGTCTTGTTCAGCGCCTCATAATCGTGGATCTCATGCTCCAGCTTATCCAGATATTTTTGCCGCTCAGGAGCATTGGATTCACTTCTAAGCGCGATGATATGATTCTTCAGGTCATGATATCTGTAATTGATCATATCGATCGTTCTCTGCGCCTGCTTGTACTGCTCGTACTGACTGTTGAGAATGGTCTGGATGGTCACCAGCTCCTGCTGGATATATGCAGATCTCCACTGCTGCCTGTAGGCATAGAGGATGGCGAGGCCTCCCAGATCCACCAGCGTACGCATATTAAAGATCTCCACACTGTCCCTTCCCGCGAACGGCACACTGACAGGAAGAAACCCCAGATTGCTCACCGCAAAGGTCAGCAGCGCAATCACAACTGTAATCAGCACATCCCGGGAAGAAACCGGGATCTCTTCTTCCACCTTCAGGGAGCGTCCCAGCTGCCAGAGCAGGAAAAATACTATGGCATACACCAGGGCCGCTGTGACAGTCTCCCAGATAATCCCTTTCAGGCCAAACACATCCGAAACGTAGCACCAGATCTGCCACTCCACGGACGCCGCGAACTCCGAAGCGACAAACGCAATACAGCAGCAGCATACCGCGTTCCTTTCCGCAGTCTCCACACATACAGTGATATAACAAAACATCAAAAGTACTGCCACTGCCATGCACAGATTCCAGGCGATTCCTTCGAATCCATCCGTAACAATCATAAAAGCGCTCTGTATGGCCAAAAATCCCCCGCTCACTGCTATAAGTTCCCGCCCGCGCATCTTCTGTCTCAGAGACAGAATCCACACAAAGCAGGCAAGCCACTGGGCAACGGCAGTGATGAGCCGGGGAATATCCGGCAATACGGTAATAAACTCTGCCATCACGAACGCCCTCCCCAGTATCGTGTCAGTTCCTGCATGAACTGCTTCGTTCTCGGCCTGCTGATCAGAAGCCGCTCTCCATGGACAACAGCATATTTATCCTGGACCCCCTCCACATGTTCCAGATTCACCAGATAGCATTTATTGATCCGGCAGAAATCCAACTCTGCCAGAGCATCTTCCGCAGCCTTCATCGTGCTGCCGGAGACAAACGTCCCATCCTTCGCATGATAAATCAGATCATGCCCCTCACTCTCAATATAATAGAGATCCGACAGTTCCATCCTCATAACCCCGCCCTTGACCTGTACGGTGATCCACTTCCGCTCACGTTTCTTCAGCTTCTCAACCGCGCGTCCGAGCTTCTGGCTGAAGGTAAAATAAGGCACAGGCTTCAGGATATAATCCAGCGCTCCGACTTCATAGCCGCGGATGGCATACTGGGGTGCATTTGTTATAAAGATGATCGCCACTGTAGAATCGACCTTGCGGATCTCTTCCGCTGCTGTCATCCCATCGATAAACTTCATCTCAATATCCATCAGAATCACATCAAACTGTGCACGATAGAACGCGGCGATCTCGTCCCCATCATGATAGACCGTGACCTCGATATCCTCCCCTGTCTCCTGTCCGTATTTCTTCAGATATTCCTGCAATACGGAAATATAGCTTTCCTCATCTTCTACAATCGCAATTTTAAGCATTTTTCTCTCTCATTCTCAATCAATCTACTTCCATCGCTGCTCCCTTGATTATTTCTTAATAAGTATAATCGCAATCACAGATAATATCAAGACATGAGGCTAAGACAAAGCAAGGGAGCATGCGGCCGTTTCCGGTCACATACTCCCTTGTTTCAGACTGCCCGTCTCCGGACAGTCTTTCAGCTATTCTTTTTAATCTGCTTCTTACTCTGCAGCGTATACGTCTACCAGTTTCTTCAGGTATGCGTATCTCTCCATAGCTTCCTGCTCGTTGATTGCGAACAGTTTCGCAGCCTTCTCCGGATTTGCTCTCTTCAGGGCATTGTAACGAACCTCGCCGTCAAGGAATGCCTGGTAATCCTCTTCCTTCGGCTCTTTGCTGTCGAGTGAGAACTTGTTGCCTTCAGCAGCCGGATTGAACCGGAAGTTGTTCCAGTATCCGCACTCTACTGCAAGCTGCTCCTCTGTCTGAGCTTTGCTCATACCCTTCTTGATACCGTGGTTGATACACGGAGCGTAAGCGATGATCAGTGACGGTCCCGGATAAGCCTCAGCCTCTGTGATGGCTTTGACTGTCTGGTTGAAGTCAGCACCCATAGCGATCTGTGCAACATATACGTAGCCATAGCTCATTGCCATACCTGCAAGGTCTTTCTTCTTCGTCTCTTTACCGCCTGCAGCGAACTGTGCTGTAGCACCTGTCTTCGTAGCCTTGGAGGACTGTCCGCCTGTGTTGGAGTAAACCTCTGTATCGAATACCATGATGTTGATGTCCTTGCCGCTTGCAAGTACGTGGTCAACACCGCCGAATCCGATATCGTAAGCCCATCCGTCACCGCCGAATACCCACTGGGATTTCTTAGCGAGGAAGTCTTTGTTCTTCAGAAGTTCTGCCTTCTCTGCACGGTCGCATCCGCAGTTCTCCAGAGCTGCTACCAGTTTGTCTGTAGCTGTTCCGTTTGTAGCGCCGCATCCATATGTGTCAAGGTATTCCTGTGCAGCTGCCTTAACGTCTGCATCTTCTGCATCCTCAGCAAGTTTTGCAACATAGCCTTTCATTCTCTCACGGATTGTATTCTGAGCAAGCAGCATACCATATCCGAACTCAGCGTTGTCCTCGAACAGGGAGTTGCACCATGCCGGTCCTTTGCCTTCCGGTGTTACTGTGTAAGGTGTGGACGGTGAGGAGTTGCCCCAGATAGAAGAACATCCTGTTGCGTTTGCAATATACATTCTGTCGCCAAACAGCTGTGTGATCAGTTTCGCGTACGGTGTCTCACCGCAGCCTGCACACGCGCCTGAGAACTCAAGCAGCGGCTGTTTGAACTGGCTTCCCTTTACAGTTGTCTCTTTGTATTTTGCGACAACTTCTGGTTTCACCGGAATCTCTCTTCCGAAATCGAAGTATTTCTGCTCACCTGCATTTGCTTCCATGTTTGCCATAACGAGAGCCTTCTCGCCCTTCTTGCCCGGGCAGACATTTGCGCAGGAGCCGCATCCTGTACAGTCATAAGCTGATACAGTCATTGTGAACTTCATTC
>CASDTX010000045.1 GCA_949283695.1 uncultured Eubacteriales bacterium
ACACCGGTTATCCAGGGTTCTGCTCTGAAGGCTCTTGAAGATCCGGACGGAGAGTGGGGCGACAAGATCATGGAGCTCATGGACGCTGTTGATGAGTGGATCCCGACTCCGGAGCGTGACACAGATAAGCCGTTCCTTATGCCGGTAGAGGATGTATTCTCTATCACAGGACGTGGAACAGTTGCTACAGGTAGAGTTGAGCGTGGTACTCTTCATGTATCTGATGAAGTTGAAATCATCGGTATCCACGAGGATGTTAAGAAGACAGTTGTAACAGGTATCGAGATGTTCCGTAAGCTTCTTGATGAGGCTCGTGCAGGAGATAACATCGGTGCTCTGCTTCGTGGTGTTCAGAGAACAGAGATCGAAAGAGGTCAGGTTCTGATCAAACCGGGCACAGTAAAATGCCATACAAAGTTTACATGCCAGGTTTACGTTCTGACAAAAGATGAAGGTGGACGTCATACACCGTTCTTCAACAACTACCGTCCGCAGTTCTACTTCAGAACAACAGACGTTACAGGTGTTTGCGAGCTTCCGGCTGGTACAGAGATGTGCATGCCTGGAGATCACGTAGAGATGACAGTTGAACTGATTCATCCGGTAGCTATGGAGGAAGGTCTGAGATTTGCTATCCGTGAGGGTGGACGTACAGTAGGATCAGGAACAGTAGCTTCCATCATCGAGTAATTTGCGTAAGGCTATAAGCCGTGCGGTGATAAATGAAAAGTGTCCGATGAGAGTTTGCTCTCAATCGGGCACTTTTTTATTTATTGGCATAGAATATCAGCCTGCGAGCGAGATGGAGCAAGGCGGAATCCAGATGTTTTTTATTCTTCACGGATCAACCTCCTTTTACTCAAGTATCTCAATTGCATCTGTACATCCTGAGATTGTGTTGCCCCTTGTCCACCGACGCTAGCGGTCCTGAACAGAAAGAAGCTGTGCAAATTGTATGTAGTGTGATAATATCTAGTTATAAACACACTATGTATATAAACTACATAGTGTGAAGGAAGAATTTTGGGAAAAGGGAGTTAATAGAAGCGGTGTATATTTGACTGACAGCGCAATAAAGATGGAGGCGATTCCGGTGGAGAGAGGTCAATTTTTTACAATCACACAATACAAAATGGAAAACCACAATGAAACGAAGTAGGAATGGCGAGATAGCCGCCCATGAGTCTGGCGGCAGTGTATGAGGGGAGAAGAAGACAGATCTCTCGGAATAATTAAGGTGGTGAATTTTCTATGAAGAGAGCTTCAATTGCTGTGACAGCATTATTGGTTTTGGGCTTATCAGGATGTTCGGTCATACACTCGGCTGAAGGGATAACGATCTATCAGATGGAGACAGAGCAGGGGGAAGAGTTTTATGGGGATGTGAGCATTACTCCGGGGAGACTGTCCGATGATACAAAGAGATCCCTCGCAGTGGGAGAGCCACTTTCGGAATACGAGGTTGAATTATCCAATGGAACATTTTACGGATTTCAGTCGTCGGAGAATTTGGAACCTAAGAACTATGCGTATACTTATGGAACTCTGACAGAGATTGCAGAGGCGCATCATCTGGATCTTCTTGCAAGTAAGTTTGCGGTATATCCGGAAGGGGAAAAGAATCTTATTGTGATTTATGACAGCAGTTCGTCCCAGACGGTTTCCATCATGGGGGTGGATCCTGAAATCGGGAAGGATTATTGGATTGAAACTATGGATATCTATTTCAGCTGCGGCGGTCACACCGACCATAGCCGGTTCACGCTCACGGGTATTACGGATGAAGCGGATTATGTGACGTATGAAATCTGTGACGGAGAAGAGGCCCATATTATGTATGATTTGTCGATTGGGAAGGGAATTGTATTTGTGCGGACGGATGGAGCGGTCTACAGATGGGAACTGGAAGGAGTCGGGAGCATGGACGACTTTTATGAATTTGCAGATTCGATCGATTGGATCAAAGGAGCAGAATAGGGAATAAAATTTCCCGCCGCTGAACATATTATATCCTGTATCCGGCGGATGCCGAATGTGAATGAAGATGTGCAGGTGTGTATGTGAGATGAGCGGTAAGAAAACGGTATTCAAGTTAATAGATCAATGGGATTATAAGATTTTCGTATGGGATCTTCTCTATGATATTGCCGGCAGTATCCTCTATGCTGCCGGCATTTATACCTTTGCGGGCAGCGCAGGATTTGCCCCGGGCGGGGTGTCTGGCCTGGCCCTGATCTTGAATTCTCTGTGGGCGCTGCCTGTCGGAACGGTAACGCTCCTGTTCAATATTCCCCTTGTTATTATCAGCTATAAGGCTGTCGGGCGGCAGCTTCTGATCAAGAGCGCGAAGACAATGATTATTTCTTCGCTGTTTCTGGATGTCATATTTCCCTATATACCGATGTATACAGGCAGCCGTCTGATGGCGGCTGTTTGTTCTGGCGTTTTCCTGGGAGCCGGGATGGCGCTCTTTTATATCAGAGGTTCTTCGTCGGGAGGGATTGATTTCCTTGCCCTGACGATCAAGAAGAAAAAGCCGCATATGACGATAGGAATAATCACGCTTCTCATAGATCTTGTAGTAATCCTGCTGGGATGGCCGGTGTTCGGAGATGTAGACGCAGTGCTTTATGGAGTGGCGGCCACGGGTGTTTCTACGATTGTGATCGACAAGATTTTGTATGGCACAGGCGCCGGTACGCTGGCGATTATTATAACAGGAAAGGGCGGAGCGGTCGCTGCGAAGATCAGTGAGAATGTGAGGCGGGGCGCTACCGTGATCCCGGCATCCGGGGGATATACGGGTATGCCGAGGGATGTCCTGCTCTGCGCATGCTCCAAAGCGGAAGCGTATCTTGTGAAAGGAGCTGTTTTTGAGACGGATCAGGATGCTTTCTTAATGTTCACGGAAACCAGTGAAGTGCTGGGGGAAGGATTCCGGCGTGAACAGTAAGGAAATGACAGTTTGCCATGACTTTTCCTGCGGCCTTCTGTATAATAGGCTTAACGGGTAGTGCTTTCGAAATGGGAAATGCCGGAAGGAGATGTTATGGGGAAGAAAAGTGAATGGAGAAAGCTCCTGCTGCAGACAGCCAAAATCGCAGTAGGGAGCAGTGCGGCAATCTATGCGGCAGAGATGATGGGGCTGCAGTACGGGGCGTCGGCGGGCAGTATTGCTCTGCTTACCCTGGTGACCACGAAGTGGGAGACGGTGAGACTGTCCGTGTACCGAATCTTTACGTTTGGGATCGCGGTGGCGCTGGCAGCGGCGACAATGGGGCTGATGAAGAGTGAGTGGATCGCATACGGCATTTATATTTTCTGCCTGATCGGATTCTGCAAAGTGGTGGGCATGTATGCGACAGTTTCGGTAAATGCGGTAATCGGTACGCATTTCCTGCAGTCAAAGGACTTCGGGTATGATTTCATATGGAATGAATTCCAGCTTGTCTGTATCGGGATTACGGCGGCTCTGATCCTGAATCTGTTTTATGACTATGGAAGTCAGCGCAGGAACCTGATCAAGAGCCAGCGGGAGGCAGAAAGTGAACTGCAGATGATCATGGGAGAGCTGGCTGCTTATATGCTTGGGAAGCGGATGCAGATCAATGTCTGGCAGAAGATCCATGAGATGGAGCTGAAGCTGCAGGATGATATCCGCGCGGCTTATGAGTACCAGGACAATACGTTCCGTTCTCATCCGGGGTATTATATTGATTATTTTGAGATGCGTATGAAGCAGCTGGACATTCTGCATAACCTGCATAATGAGATGCGGAAGATCCGGCATATGCCTGCGCAGGCACAGGTGGTCGCGGATTATATGCTCTATCTGACAGACTACGTAATCGAGCTGAATTCTCCGGAGAAGCAGATCCGCAGGCTGGATCAGATCTTTGAGGACATGAAGAGGGAGCCGCTTCCTGTGACGCGGGAAGAGTTCGAGAGCCGGGCAGTTCTCTATCATATCCTGATGGACCTGGCTGAGTTCCTGGCTGTCAAGAGGCGTTTCGTCAATGACCTCAATGACACGCAGAGAGAGCTGTACTGGACGAAAAATGAATGAAAGGAAACATGGAGTGATGGTTAGAGGAGTACTGTTCGATATGGATGGTCTGATGTTTGATACGGAGGTTCTGGGGCTGGAAGGCTGGAAAACGGCCGGGAGGAAGCTGGGAATCGAGCTGACGGATGAGATGATTGCCACGTTCAGAGGCATGGGGAACCGGGAGCGGAGAGAGCAGTTTATTAAGCTGACCGGAAGACCGGACCTTTATGACGAGGCGGTGGCTGTCCGGGTAAGTTACAGCGACAGCTGGATCGCAAGGAATGGTGTGCCTGTGAAGCCTGGGCTTAAGGATCTGCTGGACTTCCTGAAGATGGAGGGTATCCCGGCGGCGCTGGCGACTTCGACAGAACGGGGAAAGGCTGAAGGATATCTGCGGGAAGCAGGAGTGGAAGAGTACTTTGCGGCTTCGGTCTGCGGCGCGGAGGCCGGCCGGTCAAAGCCGGCGCCTGATATTTTCCTGAAAGCGGCAGGGAAACTGGGGATCCCGGCTGCGGAGTGTATGGTGCTGGAGGACAGCGAGAACGGGATCCGCGCCGCGAGAGCAGCAGGGTGTATGGTGACTGCTGTGCCGGATCTCTCGCCTGCTCCTGCGGAAGAACTGGGGCTGTGGGACTGGTGCGTGGACTCTCTGCCGGATGTAAAAGACTTGATCCGCAGCTTAAACGGAGCGAAAGCATGTACACAGGGGCGCGAATGAGCTGGAACCATAAAGGCGACGGGATTGACAAATGACTCCGGAATCAAGTATTCTTTAGGTATATAGAAAGCCTGCTGGAGCGAAAGAATATGAATATCTATGATATTGCGAAAGAAGCGGGAGTATCCATCTCTACGGTCTCCCGTGTGCTCAATCACAAAAGTAATGTAAAAGAGGATACAAGACAGCGCGTGGAGGCGGTGCTGGAGAAACATCAGTACCGGCCGAGTGCCATTGCGCGGGGACTGGTCAGCAGTTCCATGCGCACGGTCGCTGTTCTGACGGTGGATATCCGGGTGCCGCATTATGCCAGGACGGCATATACCATTGAGCGGGAGTTCAGCCGCAGAGGCTATGAGGTTATGCTGTGCAACACCGGCGGTGAGCGGGATGAGACGGCGAAATATCTCAGAGTGGCTGTGGAGAAAAATGTAGATGGCATCGTGCTTGTGGGATCTGTTTTTAATACGATCTGTACGGCTCCGGAGATCGAAAGCCTGCTTGGCGGTATCCCTATGGTGCTGGCCAATGGGAAGGTGGATGCGGAGCGGTCCTACTCGGTGCTGGTAGACGACGGATACGGGATTGGCCTGGCGGTGGATCATCTGGTGAAGAGAGGGTGCCGGGATTTATATTATCTGAAAGATCTGGATACCGTAAGTGCCAGGCTGAAATGCGAAGGGTTTCTGGACGCGGTCCGGCGGGCGGGGCTGGAAGGCGGCAGACGCCATGTGATCGAGACAGACATGAGTCTGGAAGGCGGAGTGCGCGCGGTGGAGAAACTGCTTCGAGAAGGCAGGAGGTTCGACGGAATTGTCTGCGGAGAGGATATTACGGCGGCGGGCGCCGTGAAAGCAGTTCAGCGGTGCGGACGGAGCGTGCCGGATGATGTGGCTGTGACGGGATATAATAATTCTGAGTATGCCCGGATCTGCGAGCCGCCTTTGACTACGATCGATAATAAGCCGGAGCTGGTGGCAATGCTCAGCGTACAGCTTCTGACGAGTCTGATCGAAGATACGGATGCGTATTCATCGTGTACGATTCAGCCGGAGATCGTCCAGGGCGGCACGGCATAGAAAATCGGATCTCAGATACGAGTGTCTGGAGAGAATTCTGCACAGCAGGATTCTCTTTTCCTATGCACATCATAGATTCTTATGTATGTCATAGATTTTATGCGCATCATAGATTTTCATGGAAATCTATGAAAGATAATATTTTGCAAATCAAAATAGAAGCGCTTTCATAAAAAATGAAATATAAACTGACATTATATACAAAATAGATGTGGCTATATAGTAAAAAAGTACTGAAAAACAAGAAGTTTTATTGATTGTATTGACAAAAATACAAGAAAATATATAATAAAAATAAAGAAAGCGCTTTTATAGATTTGCAAAACATTTTCAGGAAATGAAAGGAGAATGGAAAAATGAGGGTTGCTTATGAGGAGATGACGAAAGAATTCGCTCGTGTTCTTGAGAAAAAGGGATTCACATCCGAGGATGCGCAGAGCGCTGCGGTAATCTTCGCTCAGAATAGTCTGGCAGGTGTTTATTCCCACGGTCTGAACCGGTTCCCGAGAGTGGTGAGCTATCTTGAGAAAGGGGAGATCGATCCGAACGCGCAGGCTACCTGCGAGATGAAGATGGGAGCCATCGAGCGCTGGGACGGTCACCGGGGATTCGGTCCGCTGAATGCGAAGAAGGCTATGGACCGCGCCTGCGAACTGGCCAAAGAGTATGGCGTAGGCTGTGTGGCTCTTGGAAATAATAACCACTGGATGCGGGGAGGCACCTATGGCTGGCTGGCGGCAGACCACGGCTGCATCGGAATCTGCTGGTCCAATACTATGCCCAACATGCCGGCATGGGGCGGTGTGGACCGCAAGATCGGCAATAACCCGCTGATCATGGCTGTTCCTCGTTCCAACGGTGAGCACGCGATGATCGACTGTGCGGTCTCTCAGTTTTCCTACGGCAAGATCGAGGACTGCCGGCTGAACGGAAGGCAGCTTCCTGTGCCCGGCGGCTATGACACGAAGGGCGAGCTGACCACGGATCCGGCAGAGATCGAGAAGACCTGGCGAGTACTTCCCATGGGCTACTGGAAGGGCAGCGGACTTTCCATCGTTCTGGACCTGATCGCAACCGTTCTGACCAATGGCAATTCGGTTCAGAAGATCGGTACCTTCGGGGATGAGATCGGGCTGACTCAGATCATGATCGCGGTAGACCCGTCGAAATTTAATACCGTTGAAGAGACAGACCGGATCGTAGATGAGATTCTGGCAGATGTGAAATCTTCTAAGCCGGTACAAGAAGGCGGAGAGGTCTATTATCCGGGTGAACTGGAGCTGAAGAACATCCGGGAGAACAAAGAGAACGGAATCCCGGTGGTCGAAGAGGTGTGGGAATCTGTTCTGAAAATGTAAGTACAGGAATCAAAGAAACGGCAGCTTTCCTGAAAGGCTGCCGGAGAGAATGAGGAGGAAATATCTATGGAATATGTAATTGGCATACTGCTGCTCATCTCGTTCGTAGGACTCGCGGTTTATGCGGTCCGCGGGGGCAATCTGATGATGGGCATGCTGATCATGGGCATTATCTGGACGGCTCTGCCGCTGATCGGCAACGCATTCGCAACAAATCCGGATTTTATCGCTGCTTACCCGGGGGTTACGGATATCAGTTTCGTGGACGCGATCACGAAGGTGTTCCAGTCCGGACCTGAGGGATGGGGAAATGTACTTGTAAACGTTGTGTTCGGCGCATGGTTCGGCCGCGTGCTTCTGCAGACGGGAATCGCGGATACGCTGATCCGTAAGACAGTAGAGCTTGGAGGAGACCGGCCGGTGATTATCTGCGTACTCCTTTCCGCAGTAACGACAGCGATCTTTTCGACCCTGTTCGGAGCAGGCGCGGTAGTGGCGATCGGAGTGATTATCCTTCCGATCCTGATGAGCCTTGGGATTCCGAAGAAACTGGCTGTCGGCTCCTTCATGATGAGCGTGGGAGCAGGAATGTACCTGAACCCGGTTCTGACCGGACAGTTCCTGGCGTTCTTCCTGGACGAAGACGGGAAACAGATGATTACATACGATGATCCGGCGCGTCTGAGATGGGCCATGATCGGTGTTGCTGTACAGCTTATTATGGTAATCGTGATGTGTATCTTTGCCCTGAGAAGCAAGAAGACGGTTCATGCGTGGACCGCATCAGCCGCAAGAAAGTCCCGTCCGGGATACGTTCCCACTGTGGCACTGATCGCACCGATTCTTCCGGTTGTTCTGCTGGTTGTATTCGATATCCCGATCATACTCGGATTCACGATTGGAAGCTTTTTCGCACTGGCTGTATGTAAGAAATTGACTTCTTTCCGGACAGCCTGCCGTGTGATGAATAAGGATTTCTACGACGGCGTGGTTGACACAGCTCCGCTGGTAGGTTTCCTTCTGATGATCCCGATGTTCAATAAGGCGGCAGAGCTCTGTGTGCCGTACTTTAACGCCCTGCTGGGAAATGTGATCCCGAACAACACACTGGTGATCTGTATCGCCTTCGCGGCTCTGGCTCCGCTGGGACTGTTCCGCGGACCGTTCACCTTGTTCGGATGCGGCGCTGCCACACTTGGGATTCTGAAAGGAATCGGCTTCTCCACACCGTACCTGTTCGCTCTGATGGTGATTCCGTCTATTACGATGAACGTATCAATCTGTATGACGCAGAGCTGGATCGCGTGGGGCGTAAGCTACGCAAAGGTTTCTACAAGAGAACATCTGAAGCAGACTCTGCCGGTGGCATGGATCATCTGTGCGATTATGCAGGCTGTTACATTCGTAATGTTTGGTTAAGGAGGTGCCGGGAATGAGCGAAAGAAAAGTACGTATGGGAATCGATGTCGGCGGAACACATACAAAGGCTGTTGCGATCGACAATGCGACCCATGAAATTATAGGAAAATCTTCCGTCAAGACAACCCATGACGACAAGGCGGGTGTTGCTGCGGGAGTTGTAAAGGCCTTTCAGAACTGTCTGAAGGAGAACCACATCGATCCGAAGGATGTTATCTTCGTAGCGCATTCGACAACACAGGCGACCAACGCGCTGATTGAGGGTGACGTGGCACATGTGGGAGTCGTTGGAGTGGGACCGAAAGGGCCGGGCGGATGGATTGCCAAAGTGCAGACCAATATGCACGACATCGATCTTGGATCCGGAAGATTTATCCGGCTTCACAACCGTTTCATCTGCGATGAGAAGCTGACAGACGAGCTTGTGACAGATACCATCAAGTCTCTGGTCAGTGAGGGGGCACAGGTTGTTGTTGCCAGCGAGTCCTACGGTGTAGATGATATGGAAAATGAAAACGGCATCTGCGCCATCGCGAAAAATATGGGTCTGGAGGCGACAGCAGCCAGCGAGATCACGAAGCTGTACGGCCTGACACGGCGTACCCGCACTGCGGCCATCAATGCATCCATCCTGCCGAAGATGCTGAATACGGCGAACTCCACGGAGCAGAGTGTGAAGAGTGCGGGCGTGGAAGTTCCGCTGATGATCATGCGGGGCGACGGCGGTGTGATGGAGATCAGCGAGATGAAGAAGCGTCCGGTGCTTACCATGCTGTCCGGACCGGCCGCGTCGGTTATGGGAAGTCTGATGTACCTGCGCGCTTCCAACGGTGTGTACTTCGAAGTAGGCGGAACTACGACCAATATCGGAGTGATCAAGGACGGCCGTCCGGCGATTGATTATTCCATCGTGGGCGGACACCGTACCTATATCAGCAGCCTGGACGTGCGCGTCCTGGGTGTCGCCGGAGGAAGTATGGTCCGTGCGGACAAGAGCGGCGTAAAAGACGTAGGTCCCCGTTCTGCGCATATCGCGGGAATGGACTATGCAGTCTTTACTCCTGAGGAAGAGATCGTGGATCCTAAGGTTGTTTTCTTCAGCCCGAAAGAAGGGGATCCCAGCGATTACGTGGCGATCGAGCTGAAGAACGGCAAGCGGATCACTATCACCAATACCTGTGCGGCCAATGTACTCGGACTGGTGAAGCCGGAATACTTTGCTTACGGCAATGCGAACGCGGCCCGCAAGGCGATGAAGCCGCTGGCGGATTATATGGGAGTTACGGTGGAAGAGGTTGCCACCCAGATTCTCACGAGAGCATATGAGAAGATTGAGCCGATCATCATGGGACTGGCTGAGAAGTACCGCCTGGAGAAGGATCAGATCAGCCTGGTAGGAGTCGGCGGAGGCGCTGCCGCTCTGATCGGATTCTGCTCAGACAAGATGGGTCTGAAATATTCGATCCCGGATAACGCGGAAGTGATTTCCTCCATCGGTGTTGCTCTGGCCATGGTCCGTGACGTAGTAGAGCGTGTGGTTCCCAATCCGACGCCGGAAGATATCCGCTCCATTAAAGCAGAGGCCATTGACAAAGCAGTAGAAAGCGGCGCGGCTGCAGATACGGTGGATGTCCATATTGAGATCGATCCGCAGACCTCCAAGCTGACGGCGATCGCCCTTGGTTCTACGGAAGTTAAGACCACGGACCTGCTGAAAGAATGTACAGAAGAAGAGGCGCGGGAGCTGGCAGCAGAAGATCTGAAAGAGAAGCCGGGCGCCATCGAGAAGGAATGTGCGACCAAGAACTTCTACGTATTCGGCATGGACCGCAGAGGCAGACATCCGATCCGAATCCTGGACAAGAAGGGATTCATCAAAGTTCAGAGAAACGACGGCAAAGCCGTGCTGACGAAAGCGGGAAGCTACCGCAACGTCGTATCTCAGCTCTGGGAAGAGCTGGCGATCTACCAGCAGGATGCGATTCTGCGTCCGGATTATTATATCTGTGCCGGAGCGAGAGTGATGGACTTCTCCGGATCGGTTGATCTGGATAAGATTATGATGCTGATGGAAGTAGAGATGCAGATGATTAACCCCGCAGACGATGTGATCATCGTCGGAGCAAAGAACAGCCTGTAACAGAGAGAAAGGAGTGCCCTTTATGAATCACAGTGACAGAGACAGCCTGCAGGATCACACGAAGAATGACGTGCGCGGGAAGTTAAGAAGGCTGGCAGACGCCTTCAGCGGCAGGGGCACTCCTTTCCTGGAAGAAGACATCCGGCGGAAGAGTCCGGAGGCTCCGCTTGACGAGATGGCGGCAAGTCTTGCCGGTCTTACGGATGAACAGTGGGGACGGTATGCATTCAGCCGGGATCCTCTGGACGGACGGTTTGACCGCGGGCAGAAGGCGGAATACACAAGAGCGGCCAATGCCTGCGGCAGAGAGTGGGCAGAGCGGATGAGAAGGCAGTATCAGACCTCCTCTCCGCGGGAAATGGCCCGGAAAATGGGAATGAAAGTACGAAAGCCGAATCAGCCGACCGGAGGCGGACAGGTGCTCTTCGCGCAGTTCGTACAGCCGGATGAGATCACGATCTATATGGACTGCATCCGCAGGGCGTCCCGCTATGAGGAGGAAAGCGGATGCCCGCTGCTTGGGGAAGAGAGACTGTTCGATGTGCTGCTGGCGCACGAGCTCTTTCACGCGGTGGAGGAGCGGCATGCCGGTGAGATCTACACCCGCACGGAGAAAGTAGAACTCTGGCGGAAACCGTTTTCCAACCGTTCCTCTCTGGCGTGTCTTTCAGAGATGGCGGCGATGGCGTTTGCCCGGGAACTGCTGGGACTGGACTGTTCACCGTATATGCTGGATGTGCTCCTGGTGTATGCCTATGATCAAGAGGCGGCCTGGGGGCTGTATGAAGAGATAGGAGAATTGATATGCTGACAACAAACCTTACATTGGCTGAGAAGTACGATTATCTCAGCGAGAAATTCAGAAGAGCGTTTGCGTTTTTAAGAGAGACTGATCTGGAGGCGCTGCCCCTTGGAAATGTGCCTGTTGACGGAGAGGAAATCTATGCGAATGTGCAGAGCTACACAACCATGGATGCTGCGGACTGCCCGTTCGAAAGTCACAGAGCGTATTTTGATATCCAGTATATGGTGGAAGGGGAAGAGATCTTCGGATATGAACCGGCAGCCAATCTGGCTCCGTCTGGGGAGTATGACGCAGAGAAGGATCTGATCTTCTACCACGAGCCGAAGGAGAGCGGAACCGTCCTGCTGAAGAAGGGAGACTTCGCCATCGTTCCGCCGGAGGACGGACACGCGCCGCGGCGCAGATCAGCCGCGGGCCCCTGCAAGGTGAAGAAAATTGTGGTGAAGGTAAGAGTGTGACGGAAGCGGCGGACCGCCTCGGCGGGCGCTGAGACGCGGATGGGAAGAACCGCATTCTTACGAACGGTAACCTTGGGAGACCTGTGCGAGCAGGTCTCTTTTCGTTATGTCTTGAAAAAAAGACTTTCATGCCGTACAATAGAGGGCATATGATTCTGAAAACGGCGCGTATCAAGGCGTGCTGCATCCCTGTACACACGGAGGAATAAGAAAGCCGATGGAAATAATCCATGCAGAAAAACTGATCTATGAATATGACAAACGGGACGATGAAGGAAATGTAATCGGAACCAACCGGGCCATTGACGGAGTGGATGTTGATATCCCGCAGGGATCCTTTGTCGCCATATTGGGCCATAATGGTTCGGGAAAGTCTACCCTGGCCAAGCATATGAATGCGATCCTGGTGCCGACAGGCGGCACGATGTGGGTGGACGGCAGAGACACCAGTGATCCGGAGGAACTCTGGAATGTGCGTCAGACGGCGGGCATGGTGTTCCAGAATCCGGACAATCAGATCATCGGAACGGTCGTGGAGGAGGACGTAGGGTTTGGCCCTGAGAACCTGGGGGTTCCAACGGACGAGATCTGGCAGAGGGTGGAAGAGAGTCTGAGAGCAGTCGGGATGCTGGAACGGCGGAAGGACTCGCCGAACAAACTCTCCGGCGGACAGAAGCAGAGGGTGGCCATCGCCGGCGTAATTGCCATGGAGCCGAAATGCATTGTCCTGGATGAGCCTACGGCCATGCTGGATCCGAACGGACGGCGGGAAGTGATCCGTGCGGTGCAGAAGTTAAGGAAAGAGAAGCAGGTTACCGTGATTCTGATCACACATTATATGGAAGAAGTCATAGATGCGGATCAGGTGTTTGTGATGGATGACGGGCATATTGTCATGCATGGCACGCCGCGGGAGATCTTCAGCCGTGTGGATGAGCTGAAGTCTTACCGGATGGATGTGCCGCAGGTAACGATGCTTGCAGAAGAGCTGAGGCGGCGGGGACTGGATCTGCCCCGCGGGATCTTAAGAAGAGAAGAGTTGGTGGAAGCATTATGTCAATTGCGTTAGAACATGTGAATTATGTATACAGTCCGGGTACAGCCTATGAGAAGCAGGCCCTGAAAGATATCTCCTTCGAGATTCCCCAGGGGCAGTTCGTGGGAATTATCGGCCATACCGGATCGGGCAAGTCCACGTTGATCCAGCATCTGAACGGGCTGGTGAAAGCGACGTCCGGCAGGATCCTGTATGAGGGACAGAATATTTATGAAGATGGATATGATATGAAGAAACTGCGCAGCCAGGTGGGGCTTGTGTTTCAGTATCCGGAGCACCAGCTTTTTGAGGTAGATGTGATCAGCGATGTCTGTTTCGGGCCCAGGAACCAGGGGCTTTCGCAGGAGGAATGCGAGAAGAATGCGCGGGAGGCACTGGAGCTGGTCGGATTCCCGGAGAAGTATTACCGGCAGTCGCCCTTTGAACTTTCCGGAGGACAGAAACGCCGGGTGGCGATCGCGGGAGTGCTGGCAATGAAACCGAAAGTGCTGATTCTGGATGAGCCCACGGCCGGGCTGGATCCTAAGGGGCGGGACGAGATCCTGGACCAGGTAGCCAAGCTCCACGAAGAGACCGGCATGACAGTGATTCTGGTATCCCACAGTATGGAAGACGTGGCCAGGTATGTGGAACGGATTCTTGTGATGAATCGCGGGGAGAAGATGCTGGACGGGACGCCCCGGGAAGTATTCCGCCATTATAAGGAGCTGGAGCGTGTGGGGCTGGCGGCGCCTCAGGTGACGTATGTGATGCATACGCTGAGGGAGCAGGGATTCCGGGTGGACCCGGACGCGACAACCATAGAAGAAGCGGCAGATGAGATCATGAGGAGTTTGGTATGATAAGAGATATTACGATTGGACAGTATTATCCGGCTGAGAGCCGGATACACAGGCTGGATCCGCGGGTAAAGATTGTCTGTACCCTGCTGTTTTTGATCTCCCTGTTTATTCAGAATAGTTTCACGGGATATGTCATTGCCACGGTGTTCCTGGGAACGGTGATCCATCTGTCGAAAGTACCGCTGAAATATATTCTGAAGGGTCTGAAGCCGATCGTGATCCTTCTGATGTTCACGGTTGTCATGAATCTGTTCCTGACACGGGGCGGAGAGACGCTGTTCCACTACGGGATCTTCACGATTACGGAGAATGGTCTGCGGACTTCTGTTTTTATGGCGGTGCGCCTGATGTATCTTGTGACAGGCTCTTCGATCATGACATTTACCACCTCGCCCAACGGTCTGACTGACGGCATGGAGAAGCTTCTGCAGCCTTTGAATAAGGTCAATATTCCCGTCCATGAGGTTGCGATGATGATGTCCATTGCCCTGCGGTTCATCCCGATTCTGCTGGAAGAGACGGATAAGATCATGAAGGCGCAGATGGCCAGGGGCGCGGATTTTGAGAGCGGAAATATCATTCAGAGAGCGAAGGCGATGATCCCGATTCTGGTCCCGCTGTTTGTATCTGCGTTCCGCCGGGCCAATGATCTGGCCATGGCGATGGAAGCCAGGTGCTATCACGGAGGAGAAGGCAGGACGAAGATGAAGCCGCTGAAGTATAAAGGGCGGGACAGAGCAGCGTATGCAGTCACCATTCTTTACACGGCGGCGGTGTTTGCTGCCGGAAGATTCGTTTCTTTTCGGTTATGGATTTTTTAGAGGAGAGCTTATGAGGAGAGTGAAGCTGACGGTTGCCTATGACGGAACGGATTACTGCGGCTGGCAGGTGCAGAATAACGGACCGACCGTGGAAGGGGAGCTGAACCGGGCCTTGTCCGAACTGACAGGGGAGCGGATCACAGTGATCGGAGCGAGCCGCACCGATGCAGGGGTGCACGGCAGAGGGAATGTAGCGGTGTTCGATACGAATACACCGATCCCGCCTGCGCGTCTTGTCTATGCTCTGAACGGGAAGCTGCCGGATGATATTGTGGCAGTGAAATCAGAAGAAGTTCCGCCGGACTGGCACCCGCGGCACTGTGATTCTGTGAAGACATATGAATACCGGATCCTGAATCAGGAGATGCCGGATCCGCTCAGACGGCGGGATACCTGGCACGTATCATTTCCTCTGGACATAGAGCGGATGCGGCGGGCGGCAGAGTATCTGAAAGGGGAGCATGATTTCAAGAGTTTCTGCAGTGCCCAGTCTGAGGTAGAGAATACGGTGCGCACGATCTATGAACTGAATTTGGAGAAGACGGGCAGCCTGATTACGATCCGGGTAAAAGGCAGCGGCTTCCTATATAATATGGTACGCATTATCGCGGGAACTCTGATGGGAGCCGGGCGGGGCGCTTACTCACCGGAAGAAGTGAAGCGGATGCTGGAAGCCAGAGACCGGGTGTGCGCCGGGATGACGGCTCCTCCGCAGGGGCTTACCCTGATCGGAATCGAGTATCCGGGAGCGCCTTCCCTGAGTTGAATGCTGGCGGCGGCCGCGAGAAAAAACGTTGTTCCGCTTGACATTTCTTCGGGGCATTGATAGTATAAATTTAACAATATCACCGGTTGTTGATCGCGGAAGACAAGACCAGATTTTCAAGTGATAAAGTCTGACTTTATGCTTCGGAAGTCTGGATTTTTTCGCATCAAAGAGGTGATAATATCGATGTTGAGGAGGAAGATCAGATGAGAATTTACGAGGTGAAGGACTATCAGGAGATGAGCAGAAAGGCCGCAAATATCCTTGCGTCACAGGTGATTCTCAAGCCGGACTGCGTGCTGGGACTGGCGACAGGCTCTACGCCGATCGGTACATACGATGAGATGGTGAAGATGTATGAGAACGGGGACCTTGATTTCTCAGAGGTGAGAACCGTAAACCTGGATGAGTATAAGGGGCTGCCGAAAGAAAATGATCAGAGCTATTATTATTTCATGCATGAGCATCTGTTTGACCGTGTGAATATCAAACCTGAGAATACGAATGTTCCGGATGGAACAGAGCCGGATCCGGAAAAGGAATGCGCAAGATATGAAGCACTGATTGCGTCCATGGGCGGAGTGGATATCCAGCTCCTGGGTCTGGGCCGCAACGGACATATCGGATTCAATGAGCCGGCGGATCATTTTGAACAGACGACGCACTGTGTAGATCTGACGGAGAGCACCATTGAGGCGAATAAGAGGTTCTTCGCTTCTGCAGATGATGTGCCGCGGCAGGCTTATACCATGGGCATCGGAACGATCATGAAGGCGAAGAAGATCCTTCTTGTTGTGAATGGAGAAGATAAAGCAGACGCGCTGGCAAAGGTTCTCTATGGACCGGTGACGCCGGAAGTTCAGGGATCTATCCTGCAGCTGCATGGGGACGTTGTTGTGGTGGCGGACAGCGCGGCAATGTCAAAAGTGGCGAAATAGTATGCGCAGGCGCCTGGTGCATCGGGAATGGACTTGAGAGCAGTTGACATTGAGAGTAGTTGACACTTGACAAATCAGCAGACATGGGCTAAGATAGGCCACATACGATACAGGCTGTGAAGGGAAGAAGTAGCGGAGAACCGGACGTACAGAAAGCTGCCGGCTGATGAGAGGCGCACGGCAAGGGCTCGGCGAATACATCCCGGAGCTTCACACCGAAGACTGTCCGCTGCGGACGCGGGAACGCGGATTTGCGGGCGGCTGAGTAGGCTGTGACGGACTGGTACACGTTACCGTACTGAAAGAGGCCGGAAGAGAGAACTTCCGGTGAATTAAGGTGGTACCACGGAAGAGATTCGTCCTTATTGCGAAAGCAATAAGGACGTTTTTTCTATCTTAAGAAAGTCCTTCGGACTGATCTGTGATAGAGAAGCCGTCCGCGCAGAGCAGAATGAAAAGGATAAAGGAGAAGAAAGATGGGAATTTATGAAGAGCTTCAGGCGAGAGGCCTGATTGCCCAGGTAACAGATGAGGAGCGGATTCGTGATCTTGTGAATCATGGGAAAGCAGTGTTTTATATTGGGTTTGATCCCACGGCAGACAGCCTTCATGTAGGGCACTTTATGGCGCTGTGCCTGATGAAGCGCCTGCAGGAGGCAGGGAATAAGCCGATCGCCCTGATTGGAGGGGGAACAGGCTATATCGGAGATCCGTCCGGCCGGACAGATATGAGAAGTATGATGACGCCGGAACAGATTCAGCATAACTGCGACTGCTTTAAGAAGCAGATGAGCAAGTTTATTGATTTCTCTGACGGGAAGGCACTGATGGTGAATAACGCGGATTGGCTGCTGGATCTGAATTACGTTGAGGTGCTCCGGGAAGTGGGACCCCATTTCTCAGTAAACCGTATGCTGACAGCAGAGTGCTACAAGCAGAGAATGGAGAAAGGACTGAGTTTCCTTGAATTTAACTACATGATCATGCAGGCATATGACTTCTATGCACTGTTCCAGAAGTACGGATGCAACCTTCAGTTCGGCGGGGATGATCAGTGGAGCAATATGCTGGCAGGTACAGAGCTGATTCGACGTAAACTTGGGGAAGACGCAGGTGCAATGACGATCACTCTGCTTCTGAACTCAGAAGGCAAGAAGATGGGCAAGACCCAGTCCGGAGCTGTATGGCTGGATGAGAATAAGACGTCGCCCTTTGAGTTCTATCAGTACTGGAGGAACGTGGCGGACGCGGATGTACTCAAATGTATCCGGATGCTGACCTTCCTTCCGCTGGAAGAGATTGACAAGATGGATTCCTGGGAGGGAGCACAGCTCAATACTGCGAAAGAGATCCTTGCGTATGAACTGACCAAACTGGTGCACGGTGAGGAAGAGGCGAAGAGAGCCCAGGAGAGCGCGCGTGCGCTGTTCAGCCAGGGAAATGCAGCTGAGATGCCGACTACAGAGCTCGCAGAGGGAGATTTTGCGGACGGAACGATCGATATCCTCAGCATGCTCGTGAAGGCAGAGCTTGTCTCTTCCAGATCAGAGGCCAGACGGACCGTTGAGCAGGGCGGAGCTTCGGTAGATGGCGAGAAGGTTACGGACATTAAGGCGGTCTTCGCGAAAGATACCTTTGCCGGCGAAGGCGTGATCCTGAAGAAAGGAAAGAAGAAGTTCCGCAGACTTGTTGCGAAATAGGCAGTTATCTGCCAGGGAGGATGAACGGATGGGGATGAATCAGACGCCGATGTCCGAACGTGTGCATATCGGATTCTTCGGAAGGCGCAATGCGGGAAAATCAAGTGTCATGAACGCGGTGACAGGCCAGGATCTGGCGGTGGTCTCTGATGTGAAGGGGACCACCACGGATCCGGTATATAAGTCCATGGAGCTTCTGCCTGTGGGACCGGTGGTGATGATGGACACGCCGGGGATCGACGACGAGGGAGATCTGGGGCAGCTCCGCATGCGAAAGAGCTACCAGGTGCTGAATAAAACAGATGTGGCTGTGCTCGTCATCGACGGAAGCATGGGAGTCAGCCGGGAGGATGCAGCCATGCTGGAGAAGATCCGCAGGAAGAACATTCCTTATGTGGTTGCTTTGAATAAGAAAGAACTGGCAGGACCGGGGATGGCGGAGAGGATATGCCGGGAACTGGATCTGACCGAAGAATCGGACGGACTGCAGCGGCTCGTGCCGGTCAGCGCGGCTACCGGCGAAGGAATCTTCTCTCTGAAAGAGCAGATCGCCGCGGCTGCGAAGACAGAAGAACCGGAGCGATATATTGTGCGGGATCTGCTGGAACCCTCTGATATTGCGGTGCTGGTGGTGCCGATCGACAAAGCTGCACCCAAAGGACGGCTGATCCTCCCCCAGCAGCAGACGATCCGGGATATTCTGGATGCGGATGCTGTGTCGGTCGTGGTGAAAGAGAATGAGCTGAGGCAGGTGCTGAGTCAGCTGAACAAGCAGCCGAAGGTTGTGATCACAGACAGTCAGGTGTTCGGGAAAGTCGCGGCAGATACACCGGAGGAGGTACTGCTTACCTCGTTCTCTATCCTTTTCACCAGATACAAAGGCAGCCTGGAGACGGTCGTCAGAGGGGTGACTGCCCTGGATTCTCTGGCGGACGGGGATACGATTCTGATCAGTGAGGGGTGTACGCATCACAGACAGTGCGATGACATAGGGACGGTGAAACTGCCTCGGTGGATCCGGGAGTATACGGGGAAGGAGATCCGGATCGAAACCGTATCTGGGACAGAATTCCCGGATGATCTGACAAAGTACAGGCTGATCGTGCACTGCGGAGGATGTATGCTCAATGAGCGTGAGATGAAGTATCGGTTAAGCTGCGCGCAGGATCAGGGAGTGGCGATCACGAATTATGGGATTCTGATCGCTTATGTCAACGGGATCTTGAAAAGGAGCGTGGAAGCGTTCCCGGAGATCAGCCGGCTGCTTGCGGGAGATTCCCCTGAAGAAAAATAAATAAAAACATCCCGGGGAATGAGTTTTCATTCCCCGGGATGTCTTTATGAATAGGAAGATTAAAAAAATGCGATGATGTCAATCTGAATGTCAGTTTTCAGATAATATGCAGCAGGTTCAGGATCATCAGGATCAGTACAATGGGTGATGAAAGACTGCTGATGATGAAGAGGGCGAACTTGAACCCTTCCAGTTTCGTGAACCGCTGGTACTGACTCTTTACCTTGGCGCTGTAATCATAGAGAACAGCGGTTGCTTCGCTTACTTTCGTCAGCTCCTTCTCACAGGACTGGCGGACACTGCCTTCGATGGATTCGGAAAGTGCTTTTGTGAGCCGCTGAATTTCCTGCTCGATGTGCGCGTCCAGAGAAGCGCTTGTCTTCTTGATCTTCTTCGCCAATATGGTGAGTGCTTCCAGCTGCTCGCCTACAGACGAATTATTGTCGCGTATCATGTTGAGAACCAGATCTTCGTACTGGGAATAATGTTCTCTGTAAGAATCCATCAGGCGGACCAGCTCGGCAGATTCTGCCTTGGCGAGAGCCAGTTCGCTGTCAGCCTTCCGCAGCTCGGAAAGATACCTTAAATAATTGCTCTGACCGATCTTTGTCTTCGCCTCTGCCTCAGAATCTGTCTCTGACTCCATCTTAGATTCTGTCTCGATCTCCTCAGGCTCTTCGAAGAAATCCGGGGCGGTAGAATCCCCCATATAAGGCGTGGTGTTCGCGGATACCGGATTTCCTTCCTCTGAAAGACCACCGCCCATTTCCGTAAACGGAGAGTCTTTTCGATACATAATTGTATTGGTACTGACGTTTTCCATAATAATACCCCTTTGTAATACTCCTTAATACTCTTATACTCCTTATAAGTGTCACAATACAGCAATATTCGACACGAATTTATTATATTAGAAAATATTTATTTTGGCAATATAAATTCTATTAATATTGCTAATAGATAATTTCATAAGAAAAGACAATTGAGCAAGAATGTAATATTTGTATGCTTCGGGCAGGAGAAGAAATGGATCAACGGGATCTGCAGCAGCTGAAAAAAGAGGGATTGTATCAGAAAAAATACAATTTTTCTCAAAAACTACTTGAAATAAATGGAGGTATCCGATATACTGGTAGAGCTGTGACATGATAGCAATGAAGCGCGAGGTTGCTGCTGACGCAAAGACATAAGCGAAAAGCAGGTTTTCCGTGGAGCGAATGTCAAGTTAGGAAACTGGCGACAAGTCACTGTACGAATCACAACAGTATCTCGTTCTTGCATGCGGTGAGAGCCGCAGCGGGAGTTGAAAGAACGAGAGCGCCGTGTTTGTTTCTCACGACACACACGGGAGAGTGTACAGTCACCGCTTGTCGTACTGAAGTTATAAGTACGAAAAGGAGGCGACTTTTTTTATGGCAAGTCAAGTAATGAGAATCACACTGAAAGCGTATGATCATCAGCTGGTTGATGCATCCGCAAAGAAAATCATCGAAACTGTTAAAAAGAATGGATCACAGGTGAGTGGACCGGTGCCGCTGCCGACAAAGAAAGAGGTAGTGACAATCCTTAGAGCGGTACACAAGTACAAAGACTCCAGAGAGCAGTTCGAGCAGAGAACTCATAAAAGACTGATCGATATCATCACACCGACACAGAAGACGGTTGATGCTCTTTCCAGACTGGAAATGCCGGCAGGTGTGTATATCGATATCAAAATGAAAAATAAGTAAAGCACTTGGCGAGGTCCTTTCGAACCTGGTGCGTACTTAGTTCGGCGCGCTTGGCGAGGTTCTTTCGAGCCTGGCAAGGCGAACATCAAAACAGCACAGTAACGTCCTAACATTTAGGATGAGCGCAGAAGCGCTCCGCTGTAAATAACAGGAGGTAATTATAATGAAGAAAGCTATCTTAGCTACAAAAGTTGGTATGACTCAGATCTTCAATGAAGACGGAGTTCTGGTCCCGGTAACAGTTCTGCAGGCTGGTCCTTGTGTTGTAACACAGGTTAAGACAGTCGAGAACGACGGCTACAAAGCAGTTCAGGTCGGTTTTGTTGATAAGAAAGAGAAGATCATCACAAAAGACGCGAGCGGCAAGAAGAACATCGCACACAGAAACGGTGTGACAAAGGCTGAGAAAGGCCATTTCGAAAAAGCAGGCGTATCCGGGAAGAGATATGTAAAAGAGTTCAGATTTGACAATGCAGAGGAATATGCACTGGCTCAGGAGATCAAGGCAGACATCTTCGCACAGGGAGATCATATCGATGCTACAGCAATCTCCAAAGGTAAGGGATTCCAGGGTGCGATCAAGCGCCACAACCAGAGCAGAGGACCTATGACACACGGTTCCAAGTTCCATCGTCATGCCGGTTCCAACGGCGCTGCATCTGATCCGAGCAAGGTGTTCAAGGGTAAGAAAATGCCTGGACAGATGGGCAACAAGAAGATTACAGTTCAGAACCTTGAGGTTGTAAGAGTTGACGCTGACAACAACCTGCTTCTTGTGAAGGGTTCTGTGCCGGGACCGAAGAAATGCCTCGTAACGATTAAAGAATCCGTTAAAGGCTGCTAGGCTGACAGTAAGAAAGGAGGAACACACAGATGGCAAAAGTATCTGTTTACAATATCGAAGGTAAAGAAGTTGATACAATCGAACTTAATGATGCTGTATTCGGTGTTGAGGTAAATGAGCACCTGGTACACATGGCAGTTGTAAATCAGCTTGCAAACAATCGTCAGGGAACACAGAAAGCGAAGACACGTTCTGAAGTTTCCGGCGGCGGAAGAAAACCGTGGAGACAGAAAGGAACAGGCCACGCGAGACAGGGTTCAACAAGAGCTCCGCAGTGGACAGGCGGCGGCGTTGTATTCGCTCCGGTTCCGAGAGACTACTCCTTCAAGATGAATAAGAAAGAGAAGAGAGCGGCTCTGAAGTCTGCACTTACTTCCAGAGTAGAAGAGAACAAGTTCATCGTAGTAGATGAGCTGAAATTCGACGAGATCAAGACAAAGAACGTACAGAATGTCCTGAACAACCTGAATGTGAACAAAGCACTGGTTGTACTGGAAGACGGCAATACAAACGTTGAGATCTCTGCTAAGAATATCCCGGATGTCAAGACAGCACGCACAAATACAATCAACGTATACGACGTCCTGAAATACAACACAGTGATTGCAACGAAAGCTGCTGTTGCAGCAATCGAGGAGGTGTACGCATAATGGCAAACGTTCAGTATTATGATGTAATCCTTAAACCGATCATCACAGAGAAGAGCATGGATCTGATGGCTGACAAGAAATATACATTCCTTGTACACACAGAGGCGACAAAGAATCAGATCAAAGAAGCTGTTGAGAAAATGTTCGATGGAACAAAGGTAAAGAGTGTCAACACAATGAATCTTGACGGAAAGAACAAGAGACGCGGTATGACATACGGAAAGACAGCGAAGACAAAGAAAGCAATCGTACAGCTTACAGAAGACAGCAAAGATATCGAGATCTTCGAGGGTCTGTAAGCACTGAACACTTGGCGAAGCCAAGCGTCAGCGCAGGCTGAGTCTAGTGAGAAGGCTGTTCCCAAGCGTTAGCGATGCCTGAGCGCTTGGCGAGGTATTTCCGAGCCTAGTACGAAGGTAGATGCTCTGAGCAGAGCGAGGAGTCATCTTCCTTGACAAATGCGAAGGGCGAGCTTAGGCGCACGGAACTGTAAGCCGATTGATGAGACTTCACCAATCAACCTATATGCATAAAAGCATGATAACAAATAAACGTAGTAATGAAAGGAGAGACAGTAATGGGAATCAAAACATATAACCCATATACACCTTCCAGAAGACAGATGACAGGGTCTGATTTCTCTGAGATCACAAAGACAACTCCTGAGAAATCCCTCCTTGATTCCAAGAAGAGAAACGCAGGCCGCAACGCACAGGGCAAGATCACTGTAAGACACCGTGGCGGCGGAGCTAAGAAGAAATATAGAATTGTTGACTTTAAGAGAAATAAAGACGGAATTCCGGCAAAGGTAATCGGAATCGAGTATGATCCGAACAGAAGCGCAAACATCGCTCTGATCTGCTACGCAGACGGCGAGAAGGCATATATCCTTGCTCCGGAAGGCCTGACAGACGGCATGACAGTTATGAACGGTGCCGAGGCTGAGGTAAGAGTTGGAAACTGCCTGCCTCTGTCTGAGATCCCGGTTGGTACTCAGGTACACAACATCGAGCTTTATCCGGGAAGAGGCGGACAGCTTGTACGCAGCGCGGGAAACAGCGCGCAGCTGATGGCGAAAGAAGGCAAATACGCAACTTTAAGACTTCCGTCAGGTGAGATGAGAATGGTTCCGATCGTGTGCCGCGCATCTGTTGGCGTAGTAGGCAACGGCGAGCACAACCTGATCAATGTTGGTAAAGCAGGACGTAAGCGCCACATGGGCATCCGTCCGACTGTACGTGGTTCCGTTATGAACCCGAACGACCATCCGCATGGTGGTGGTGAAGGCAAGACTGGCATCGGCCGCCCGGGTCCGTGTACACCGTGGGGCAAGCCGGCACTTGGCCTTAAGACACGTAAGAAGAAAAAAGCTTCCAACAAGCTGATCGTAAGAAGAAGAGACGGAAAAGCGATTAAATAATTAGATTCACAAGGAGGTTAGAACCTATGGCTCGCTCACTTAAAAAAGGACCATTTGCAGACGCACACTTACTGAAAAAAGTAGATGCAATGAACGCTGCAGGTGATAAATCAGTTATTAAGACATGGTCACGCCGTTCTACAATCTTCCCGTCATTTGTAGGTCATACATTTGCCGTACATGATGGAAGAAGACATGTGCCGGTATATGTTACAGAGGACATGGTAGGTCACAAACTCGGTGAGTTCGTTGCGACAAGAACTTACAGAGGACACGGCAAAGACGAGAAGAAGTCAAAAGTCAGATAAGATTCGTATATTTGAAAGG
>CASDTX010000046.1 GCA_949283695.1 uncultured Eubacteriales bacterium
AAGTTTCTTTTGGATTCTTCGTTCTTTTCTGCCCATTTCAACCTCACTGCGAAAAAGTTTTTTGCCATAATCTTATTTTCGCAGTGAGGCTGTGTATTTTCAACAGATTTTAGTGCGAATTATTTTTACCTGTCAAAACTGAAAAATTCATCTCTCCGCCATTTTTCTTTGTCATATCAAGACTCTTGCCCAAATCAAAATGGTGTAGTAGTAGTGTAGTAAACGCCTTTCTACTCCGCAAAACCATTGATTTTACTGGCTTTTCCGGGACTTTTCAATATACTGCCGTGATATTGCAAAATATATGGCGGAATACTGGATCGAACGTGATAATCTGCGCAACGCCATCCGGGAATATGAGCAGTTCTGTCAGGTGCCGGAGGAGAGAAAAGAAATGCCGCCGGATGAGAATCACCTCAGACTTGCAAAGGAACTGGAGCGGTGTTACGTACAGCTTCTGATCCAGCCTTCAGAAGAAATGTACATAGATATCATGCAGCTCTATACAGACATGGGCGAATACAGAAAAGCAGCGTATTTCTGGGAGATAAAGGCAAAATACACGCAGGAGAGGCATACGGAAATCCATCCGGATTCCGGCAGCGGGAAGGAAGCAGAAGAGAAGGCGTCCGGAGCATTGACGGAAGAAGCAGTAAAAAGTGCGGCAGAAACTTCTGGGAGTATGGAAGGCGCAGTAAAGACCACAATAGAAACGGCTGAGATGCTGAAGGGAATCAATATTCAGGAATATATGGACCTGTTTGCCGGCCGGGAAGATACTTATGTAAAAGAAACGGCAGGAAATGCAAATGCGCGGCAGACGGAACAGGTTATGGAACCGCTGACAGAGGAAGCGGTGCGCCAGCATTTATCAGGTAATGTGATACTTGGCACGTATGTATAGCGACCAAACAATACGTCAAAATATGTTGTCTTTGACATTGACATTTCAAAGAAAATCCTGCTTCAGTATAATTACGGCAGTACAGAATTCGCGGCATATAAGGAAAAAGCCGCACAGTACGCTGCGCAGGTGTGTAAGATGCTTAAGAAAATGGGACTGACCGGTTATGTAGAGGACAGCGGTTTTCGCGGATACCATGTATGGCTGTTCTTTACCGAATGGATTCCTGTAAGGTATCTGAACCAGTTTACTGACTGCGTACAAAAAGAACTGGGGCAGAACGAAGGAAATGAGCTTACGAATGAGATTACTGTGGAACTCTTTCCAAACAGCGCAAGAATCCGGCAGGGTAAATTCGGGCAGAAAATCAAGCTGCCACTTGGCGTGCACATCCGTACAGGGAACAGGAGTCTCTTTCTCGATGAACAGTTCATGCCGGTCAGTGATTACAAAGAATTCTTTTCCGGGATTGCAAAATATTCGCTTGACGTTGTCAGAAAGATACTGGGGATGTATTCCCTGGAAATGAAGGAAAAAACACAGACCAAAGAAGTGGACAGAAATCTTGAGCGCTTTGGTACGCTCCCGGAATCAGTGCGCATCGTACTGGAAAGGTGCAGTCTTATGAGATATCTCTGCCAGAAAGCCGCAACAACCGGTTACCTGTCGCATTTTGAAAGGATGTCGGTGCTGTATGTCTTTGCACATATGGGCGACGAAGGAAAAGAATTTGTTCATACGGTAATGGGTTTCACACTGAATTACCAGTACAACACCACACAGAAATTCATTATGAAACTTCCGGAAAAACCAGTAAGCTGCGTAAAACTCAGGGAGCAGTATAAACTGATCACCGTTGAATACGGCTGCAGCTGCAATTTCAGGCAGACGAAAAACTTGCCCAGAGAATCGTAGAATTGAAACGCCAGAAACGCGGGCTGGATAAGTCCATACGCAAGACCGAGTCAGAACTCCAGAAGATCTTTGACAACGCAGGAATCGACTGCCTGGAAATTGAGATAGGGATGCTCGTCAGAAGGAAGAAAGGAGAGGCTTATGAATGGCTGATCGAGCTGTAAGCAGAAAGGCAGTGTAGCAGCTGAGGAAAAGCGGGCGGCAGGAAACATGGCAGTTTCCTGCCGTATAAGGATACAGTGCGGTTTTACGAGTGGAGCTCGTAACCGCCCCCTCATAAGCAGTCCCAGCATGTAGTGCAGGACTGGAGCGAGTCAGCGCGACGAGTGCGCATGCAGGCGGAGGTTGTGTGTGAACTGCAGCAGACAGTAACATTTAAGTGGGATAAATTATGAAAAATCACTTTTATAAAAAGAAAAATTAAACTATAATAATCGCAAGGTGTGCGATCTATGCCGCATCTGCCCATACCTGCTGCGTTGGAATTAGCCCAGGCAAGCCATGGCTTGAGAAGTAAATACGTTTCGTACGCTTCCATCTCTGCGCACGTGATATAATAATTGCGCAGTCAGAGAGCATCGGGCAATATAAAAAGGCGATTGTTTTTGAGAACAATTGGAGTGACCGAGGCAGAATGAAAGAGGTGCAGGAAAAGTGAAAGTTCACTAATAAATATGAACAAATTGTGAACTTGCCAAAAAATGATGAGAAAACGCTTATTGTCAGAATAATCAGACAAATACCTGCAAAAATGGGGCTGGAAAGCCAGTGTTTATGCGGGTCCCCAGAGGGTACTGTCGAAATGAAGAAAGCCCGCTAAGGGAGTTGACACCTGAAAGAGAGTTAGCTCTCGTAGAAATGGAAGAAGCCCGCTGAGGGTATTGATCTCTTATGAGAAAAAACGATGATAAATGCACTGTAGTGTGAGGAATATGTGATGAACAAATCAAAGCAAGCGAGCGGAATGCGGCCAAAACATGAAAATGTCATGTTGCTGGTGATGAGTACTTTGCCGTATCAGCCAAAGATTAATTCTTATCAGGCGGATTATGGCGGGAAGGCACTATATTTCAAAAGTCTCTCTCAGATGGAGCCACATACGAAATATGTCCTTCATATGTTGGCGGAAAAAGGAGAAAAGCTGGATCGAATCGTCATTTTGGAAAGTGCAAAGGCACGCACGGAAAGACCGGTTAACTGGAATCACGAAACGGCTACAACGCTTTTCACAAAAAGAATCTACAATTATCTGGGCGCAAATGAAACAGTGGACATTCATTTGGCAGATGAGCTGGAAGAATTAAAGGAATCGCCCTGCGATCTGCGTTTATATGAACACTCATTTCCTGAGATTATAACGATTGATTTGGATAATCCTGTTTTTTTCTGGGAAGCCGTGAAAGCAATTCGCCATACGGAGGCAAAGGGATCAGTTTATCTGTATATGGACATGCAGGGAGGAGACAGGAATGCAGTATCTCAGATGAATGCGATCGCAGAGCTTCTGGTACGGCAGCAGGTGAGCATTCGGGGAAGATATGCCAATGATTTTGAACCGAAGAGGAATCCTCCGCTTCATACAATCCGAGATGCAGGAAAAGAATATCGTACTTATCAGCTGATCTCAGCAATGGATATATTTGCACGGTATGGATGGGGCGACCAGTTGGTAGAATATTTTAAGGATAGTGGAGAAGGAGATACCAAAGAAGACCGATTATCAGAGGCTGTACAGGAGGCATCTCTGGCAATCAGCAGATGTAATGGGGAGGGATTTGACAGTGCGGTGCGTAAGATTGAAAAACTCGCAGAAGAATTTAAAAATCCTGAGACTGTTACAGAGATGGATGTAGTATATCAGGATATTTATGAAAATTATGAGACTCTGTTCGGGGCAAAATATCGATACGTTGCTCAGATACGCTGGTGTCTGGACAGACATTTTCTACAGCAGGCGCTGACAATTTTTGAGGCTAAGATGCCGGGAGAATTTGTACGTTCCGGGCTCATATATTATTTGACAGAGGATGGAGACCAGAGTAAATTTCTAAAAACTTGTGAGACGCTTTATAATAGATTAGATCCGTGGAACTATTATCGTATGAAGGATCTGAACCATTATCTGATAAAAGACTACTGCAGAATTAACAAAAAGTCTGAAATTTGTGATCCGGAGCAGCTTCTGAAGTTCGGAGTGACGGACAAGAGGAAAGTTATTTCGCTTTTAAAAAGATACAAGGATATTTGCGGTCTGCGCAATAAGATGAACCACGCGTCATCAGAGGAACATAATCCAGACGGATTTTTTTCTTATATGTCGCACAGGTACAAAGATTCTGTCTGGAAAGAGTATAAGGAGACGGATTATGAGGCGAAAATAAGAAGTTTTTTAAGTGAATGGGAAAAAATGGCCGGAAAGGTACCGGAAACACTTCAGAAAAAGATCATCGATCTGAGCTGACGATATGGACAATAAAAAGATAAATTATTTGCGAACAATTGCTCATCATATAATCCATAGGTTTATTGACATAACTCTTTATGCGATAAAATATCTATAAGTGAAGAAAACAAATAAAAGTAGACAATGAGGGAATCATTTTCCCTCTTTTTCTATATCCAAAATAGAACAGGGGAAAAAGATGCTTTAAGTGATAAAGTGATTTATTACCGGGCTGTTTGGAAGAGTGAAGGCAGGTGAACATACGAAAAAGCATTTCAGGTGAGCTGTTCGGTTATTTCATATAGCAGACAGTGTTCCTGCTCCGCTGGTATTACGCCGGATTTCAGAGTGCCAGGATACTTATTATAATTCTCGAAGGATATCCTATGTCTGGCATCGCAGGTTCTGCTGACGAAGGGCAAGAGACTGGATATTAATTATAAGAATGATGCCGAAAGTTATACATAAGACGGGTGTGGTATATATATACAGAAAAACAGCATGCAAAGGAGGAGGCATGCTATGCATAAAGAGCCGGGGATATTGTGTGAAATGTAATTGTCACTAAGTTTTTACCATGATACAATAATAAAATAGTATTTCTTCAGGATATCTACAGAAGAGAGAGGGGATTGGGAATGAGACGAAAGATGCTGATCGCTCAGGTCGGAAGAGGAACCTATTTACCAACCAAGTATATTGAACTTGACAGAGGCGCCAGTGAGGCTGCGGACTGTCTGCTGAAACGCGAAGCTCCGTATGAGACGGGGTATACATTTGAAGCCGTTTTAAATGAAATACAGGAAAGATGCACAGCGGGCCCGGAAAACATGGAGAAGCCGGAGGAAAAAGGGGTTGATACCCTTGTACTTATCGGCACCTCTACGTCTTACTGGGGTTCGCTGTGCGTTTATTATATGAACTACGAGCTGACAGGCAAAGCAGAGCTTGTTCCGGTGAATGAAGAATATCTGGAAAAGCTTCGGGTGATTCCGGAATTAAAAAACGTGAAGCAGATCAGGATTGCGGATGAGGAGACGCGAAGGGGAACGATTATACCCCTGGGGTATGCAATTGACGGCATGGAAGATGAGGAGACAAGGCATGCGGTCGAAAAATATCTGACGTCCGTTCTTGGAAAGAAGTTCAGCGGGCTACAGGTCAGAATTATCATCCTGAAGAAGGGTGTGGCAGAGAATGAGATGAAAAATAATTTTGCTCTGCTGCAGGCGGGATTGGAAAACATTGTGGACAAGGACTATAACTGGCTCGGGGAAGACATAATCAAAGACGGTGAGGAGAGGAAAATTGATATTTATTTTGATATTTCCAACGGGTTTCGATCCCTGCCTATGTATATATGGAGTTTTACCAGTTATCTTACCAGAATCCGTCCGGAAACATATGAACTGTTCATGTATTACGGAATGGCGGACGCAGTGGACAGCTATGGAGATGTGAAGATAACCGGGGCAGATAAAGTGATCACAGAGAAATATGCCCCTATGGTAGAACTTGACGAAGTGACGGATCTTATGAACTGGATCAATGCGGTCAATGAATTCCGCAGCCTGGGCTCCGTGCGGGAATTGAAAAGGATTTTTTCTGAACACAGCGAGTGGGATATCCCTGTCGGGAACAGGCATAAGAAGAAATTGTCAGAACTCTTCATGGAGTTTGACTATGGAACGAATGTACATAACCTGAAGATTCTGGAGGACACGATTGCCATTCTGTGTTCCCTGAAGGAGCTGGGAAACGAGCAGAAGAATGTACCGGAGGAGAACAGACTTCCAAGACAGGCGGTTATCCTGCTGGAAAGTATCGGGAAAGACTTTGAAAAGAGGTTTAACAGCGGCGGCGTGAAATATAAATACAGCAATCTGACGCTGCGGCTTGCCGAGTGGTTCCATGGTCAGGGACGTCTCGGAAGCGCGGCGATCGCGACCATGGAAGGGATTACAACGTATCTTCTGGAACGTTTTTCCGGCATCAAAGGCAAGAAAAAACTTGATATTGTAAAAAGATATGACATGAGGGAGAAAGTGAAGCGGGTTCTGATGGAGGAGGAAGGAGACGAGAGCTTCACTGAGAATTATGAGGTGATCCGTAAGGAGATCCGCAATATCGGCGCTCACATTCTTTATGAGAATACGGATCGGGAAGAGATGGAGAGACACGGGGATACGATCCGGAACATGTTGGAGCTGATGTTCAGGGATATGCGGGAAACGGATGAGGAACGGTCCATATTCGCGAGCATTAAAGACTGGGATGAGATACGACCTTTTACGAAAGAGTTGCAGAGAACGATTGAGAACCTGAAAGAGACGGATATTCCCACAGAAAGATTCTCCAAAGCACTGGTAAAGACGCTGGATGAATGTAAGACACAGATAAAAGTAATGGAAGAATGCGAAAACATGGCAGACGGGGGGTTTGAATTATTCCTTCAGGAGCTGGAGGAGATGAAGACGCTGAAAGCTCTGTCAGACAGCCGGATCCGGGCAGAAGAGGGGGAACCGGACCGGGAGAAATACAGAAAGCGATTCGGGGAGAGCAAGAAAGGAAGCGGATCCGACCGGCTTTTGAAATATTATGCAAGGCATTATAAAGACTTTATCAAAATTGCAGAGAAGCTCCACGGAGAAAAGACTGTATTTATCAACTGCTCCAATCATCCCTCTGAGAAATGGTCTGATGGGCAGAAGGAGGCGGCACTGAAGTATGGAGAGATCACGGACATTCCATTTCCGCCGGTGAGCCCAAGTGCCTCTGAAAAAGAGGTCGACGAGACAGCGAAGGAACTGTGCAGAAGGATCAGGGCCTTCCGTCCTGCCGCGGTGATGTGTCAGGGGGAATATACATTGACTTACGCAGTGATTTCGAAACTGAGAAGAGCCGGGATCAGGGTCGTGGCGGCATGTACGGAGAGACAAGTTGTGGAAGAAGTCATCGACGGAAGAACAGAGAAAAAGAGTGTCTTCAAATTCATGGGATTCCGTGAGTTTGACTGACCGGCAGATGCGGATGCACGCGTCATGCCTGAATAAAAGAACAAATGAAAGCGAGGGAAAAGCAGATGGCGGATAATAAGTATATTCTGCTATAAGTACTGTACGGAAGAGAGCGACGGGGCGTTTACAGAAGAAAGATTCAGAAAACATATGTCGGCGAGGATGGCACGAAGCTTATAAGAGAGAAATATGTATCTGTAGATATTGTAGAGAAGATGAGAGCAGAGCTGGATAAAGCCGGAAGAGGGAATATTAAGAACCTTGCATTCAGCGCGAAGAAGAGCCCGGCTGACTTTAAGACAGAGCAGGAGAGGATCAAGGCACACCAGACTGAGAAGAAGATTGATTTTTCGCTGGGAGGACTTTTGGGTGATAAGATACAGCGGAAACTGATCTATGATATGGTGCTCGTCTATGATCTCTGGTTTGAAAGAAAAGAGACGGATAGGGGGAATCCTATATGAGGAATCATTTTAAGGAGATGATTTTAAGCTCTGTAATTACTGAGGTTTGTCATTTCTTGAATATGAAATCAACACAATTTCTTTCGGAAAATGGAAACTTATTTGGAAGATATGCGGATCTGGATGTGATGCGCGAGATAATAGCAGGGGATTCAGAAATACTTAGAAAGGCCGAAGAATTGGCGGGCAGGAACGGTTTGGCATGTTCTGACGCTATAAGGGATCTGCCTTTGTGCAGCATTTTTTCTAACATGAGTATTAATGGGGAGTATCCGAAAAAACGGCATTATGAACCTGCAGTGATGTCTGTGGATGCGTCTGTCCCCGTTTCTTCGCTGAAAGAGGAAGAGTGTGATTTCGACAGGATCAGAAAAGGGCTGAGATCAGAATTGAATAAACTCGGCCGCGAAGCTCCGGAAGAATTCGAGTCATTTTTGATTGTGTTTGATACTGTAATAAAGAAATATTTGTGGAGTATCCCAGCGGGAAAGGGAGCTGCTGAAGATATTTCCATGTATGATTTCATTAAGACAAAGACAGCGGCTGTGGCCGCGCTGATGAAGGCAGACGACAAGAATCAGCCGTTTATCGCAGCGGCAGGGCATTTTTCGGGGATTCAGAAATACATATTTTCTGTTGCGAATGTGGGGGAAGGAGGCGTGGCAAAGCGGCTGCGCGCGCGTTCTTTTTATGTAAATGCAATGGTGACGGCTCTGGCACACAGTATTATCCATAAATTTGAAATGCCGATGATGAATATCATCATTCTCACAGGAGGTAAGTTCTATATTTTGCTTCCAAATACAGATAATGCGGAACGGCTGTTGGAAGAAACTGAGCAGAGGGTATCAGAATATCTGTATCAGAAGTTCAAAGGCAATTTATCTTTGGAACTGGTGTGGAATAAAATGACAGACGAAGGCCTTGCGGATTATGGAACCACCGTGCGGATGCTTTCCGGGAAGCTGGGCAGGAAAAAGAATCAAAGATTAAAGAATATTCTGGTTCAAAATGGTTCCTGGGATGAGAATAGATTTATTGTTTATCATGAGCTGAATCACAAGTCTATGTGTAAATCCTGCAGAAGTGCTCTTGTGGATGAGAAGGAGCCGATGTGTGCTAACTGCCGAAATGATACAGAGATCGGAGCAGTTCTTCCTAAGATAAAAAGCTATTCATTCAGCCGTAACCGAGGACAGTATGAGCTGCTAGAGGGATATTATCTTAATCTGGATAAACAGGGGGAAGAAAAGGATGTGTATATACTTTTTCATTTAAATAATGAGGAGATTTCAAAGTTATATCAGTATCCTGTGACAGTTCATTATACAGTAAACCAAGTTCCTACAACGGATCACGGAGAGATTAAAACGTTCTCTGAGATTCAGAGCGCCTCCATAGGCGCACAAAAAATAGGGATGCTGAAAGCAGATGTGGATACTTTGGGATTTTTGTTTTCGGAAGGACTGCGCAGTGAGAATTCTGGACAGATTTCTGTTTCAAGACTGTGCACTCTTTCGCGAATGTTGGATTTCTTTTTTACAGGATATCTGAACCGGATCCTGGGAAGATCGTATGAGAATATATATTCAGTATTTGCAGGCGGAGATGATATGGTTCTGCTTGGGCCATGGGACAAAATGCCGGATCTGGCATTAGAGATTAATGAGCAGTTTCACCGATATACGGGCGATAACAAATGCTTCACCTTGTCCGCTGCGATATGTACAGCAAATGGCAGCAGCCATATTGCATCTCTGACAGAGTATTGTGAGCAGAAGCTAAGTCAGGTGAAGAAGCAGGCTGATATCATTCTTCATCCGGAAAAGAGAGGGCGAGACGGAGTCTACTTCCTTGGAGAAACCATGACTTGGGAGGACCTAAGGAATCAAATCAAGAGGGGAAAGTCTTATACTCGCTTTATCCGGAAGTATGGAACTTCCATATTCAGAAGACTTGGAACCTACGGGGAAATGTATCAACAGTACCATAAGACCGGAGAAACGAAAAATCTTATGTTCCTTCCATTGTTTTACAGCGATAAAGAAAGAAATTATCCGGATATAAAAAAGAAAGGAGGCGATAAGAAGCATGATGATTCGAGAAAAGACTTTCCGCAGGAGGGGCAGAGACTATATAAGGCGGCATCAAATTATCGGCGGATAGAAAAAGACTTTTATTATATCAGTTTCTGTGTCAAATATGCATTGAATTATACGAGGAAGGAGAGAAATAATGGTTACATGGGATGAATACTGTAAGGATCTCAGTAAAGGATACTATGAAGTGATTGATGGAAAGAAATGCATGAAGCCAGCATTTATTGTAGAGTATCCACAGATGATCGTGAAAGAACTGAGGGATAGAAAAAGAAATAAACCATCTCAAATTCGAAAATATTGCGACTATGCAAGAGGGATGAATGACAGACTAAAAAGAGGGAACGTTACATTGAATATGATAAAGGCTGATCTGCTTAAAATGATACCTGTTGTCTATTCCGCATTAACTAGAGATACAGTGACGATAAAATTTAAACTATTTATCGAGAAAAATTTAAATCAGATAAAAGATAAAGACGATCTGGATGCATTTGTCAAACATTTTCAAGCATTGATGGCATATTTGCCAAAAGAGAGTAGATAGGAGGCACAGAGGATGAAATTAGCAGAAAATATAATAATATCAGGCGAGATTGAATGTATAGGCGGATTATGTATAGGCGGCGCATCTGCCGAGCTAGAAATTGGCGGAATTGATAAAGAAGTAATTAAGAATCCGCTGACTAAGGAACCTTATATTCCCGGTTCTAGTCTGAAAGGCAAGATGCGTTCTGAATTGGAAAAGCGTCATGGAAGCAAGAGAATTAACAGAAAAGAAGCAAAAGAGGAAGAGTCTCCTCAAGATCCGTGTGGTTGTGGGAAGAAAACTTGTATGACATGTGTTATATTCGGAGCACATAAAAATGTAAATGCACAGTCAGCGCCTACTCGGATTATTGTGAGAGATGCTATGCTGACGGAGGAATCGAGAAAGAAGCTGGAAGAGTTGCAGGATAATACAGGTATCGGACTGGAGAAAAAGGTAGAAAACATAATTTCAAGGGAAGCAGGAACTGCAGGATCGCCCCGGACGATAGAGCGTGTTCCGGCTGGAATAAAGTTTCATTTTGAAATTGTCCTAAAGGTCTTTGAAGGGGATGAGAAGGAGAAAATGCTGTCATATATAAAGGAGGGGCTGGATGCAGTGGAAGCCTCCTATCTCGGCGGAGGAGGTTCCAGAGGATCCGGACAGGTAAAGTTCCACTATGATGATGCGACGCAGGCGATTTGGAAGGAAATTCAGAAATGAAGCTATATAAAATCACGGTAAGACCAGTTTCTTCTTACTGTTCTCCGCTTCAGAGTGATACATTTTTTGGCGCGTTTTGCTGGAGTTATTTATACAGATACGGGCAGGACGCCCTGTTGGAATTGGTAGATCATTATCAGCAAGGGCAGCCGGAAGTAATTTTGTCCAATGCTTTTCCGGCAGGGATGCTGCCTGTACCGATCGGAGCAGATATTTTCGGTTCTAAAGGAAAAGAAGCAGGAAAAAAGACAGAGCGGTATCATGCTTATATGAACCAGAAAGACAAGCCTTCTTTTATCCCGCTGGAGGATTTTAATCAGGTCATAAATGGAAATGCGATAACATTTTCCGGCTGCAGGGCTATGAAGGAGGCCGAGAGTACATCAACATCCCAGTGGAGAAATCTGGTGCGCAGAGAATCGGGAACCGTTGAAAGAATAGGTGACGAGAGTGGACTTTTCGAGGTATGGCAGCATTTTACAAAAGGCTTTTTTGACATCTATATCTTATCGACTCTCGATCAGGAGGTATTGGATCTGACATTGCGGGATATGTTTTTTTATGGAATCGGAGCACAGCGGTCAGTCGGAAAAGGTCAGTTTGAGATCGTTGCAGGGACAGAGGAATTTCATGGGTTTCTTATACCGGAGAATGCGAATGCGTTTCTTGCATTATCGAACTTTGTGCCGTCCGCGAAGGACCCTGTGGAAGGGTACTATCAAGCATTTGTTAAGTATCCGAAAGTGTCGCAGACAGACAGCGAAGGAGATTCGCCGTTTAAGAAACCTGTGGTATTCTTGGAGGCGGGGAGTGTATTTGCTGATCGCCAGCCGAGAGAATATTATGGCTCCTGTCTTACTAACATTGCATTAAAGGGCGGGAAAGTGTCAGACAGTATTATTACAGGTGCCTATACGATTGCGATCCCATGCAGGATGCCGGAAGAAATATTTGATTAGAGAGAGTGAACGTGTGAAAAGAGAATTATTTGATGCAATGCAGGTAAGATTCATAAAAATGCGATTCACGGCGGAAGTGCTTGCGGATACGACGCTTCCGCGGGAGAAAGTGTCGGCTCTTCGCGGGGGAATGGGCAGTATTCTGTTGAATAGGAATTGTATCAGGGACGGAGAGTGCAGCCAGTGCGAGTTTGAATCGGAGTGTATTGTTCCAAGAACATTGTATTCAAAATACGAGATACAGCCGGCCTTTGTGACCAGTGACAGCAGTGTGGGATACTTGTTGGAATGCGAAGACCATGTGGAACACTGCAGGAAAGGGGAACGTTTTGAGTTTTGTCTGGTGCTGTTCGGGAAAGCACTTGTTCATTTTAACCAGTATGCAGCCACTTTTTTTGAAATGGGAAGAAGATGCGGGATCGGCAGGTATCATTCCAAGTTCAGGATCTGCAAGATCTGCAACACTGAGGGCCAGTCTCTCTTTGAGGGAGGAGAATGGTATATGGACAGATTCGTAATACATACCCTGTATGATTATGTTTTGTACCGAAGTATGGGATTGGGAACAGATGCACAGGATTATCGAATCATTTTTGATACCCCTTTAACTCTGAAATATCAAGGGGAGTATTTGCAGAAATTTGAATTACAGGCGATTGTAGAGGCTGTGAAGCGGCGGCTGTATATGCTGAATTGTTTTGAAGGAATCGATGCCCATATGGAAGCCGTGAAGGAAGAGGTATTGCCAGAGTTCTCTTATACAGAGCAGCACATAGAAGGTATCAGCCGGTATTCTTCAAGAAAAGACACAAAAATGATTCTTCGGGGAATTAAAGGGCAGACCAGAATTTCTGGTCTGCCGGAAGAAGTACTGCAGCTTTTGCTTGTCGGGGAACTGATCCATATAGGGAAAAATACGAGCTTTGGGTTCGGAAGATACCACGTTGAATCAGGATTCCCCTCTGTCCAATGACGGAAAATATCTGTCTTTGCCGGTATCGTATTCATACAGTCTGACCTGACCGGGGAAGATAGATTTCCCTCCGAGGACAAATGCGAGTGCAGCAGGTGTTCGTAAGAACAGGTGGACAGTATTCGCTCCTTCCTTCTGTCTCAGGTCTAACAGTTGTTGATGAAGTTTATTTGCAGTAAGTTCCAGTTCATCCGTAGATGAAATAGATTTGTTGCATTCAATAAGAAAAAGTTTCTTGTAATGAATCCCGGCATCAGTAAGAGAAGTTGAGACACAGTCTCGGATACCGCTGACAGGCCGGGCGGTAATCGAGATAGCACAGGCAATCTCTGTGCTTTCCGGGCAATTGGTATCGGATACAGTGATGGTGAACTCCGGTGCAGAAGCGGAAGAGTCATGTTTGTTTGAAAAGTCAAATCCATCTGTGACCAGAGCTTTCCCGCTGGTCAGAACCAAGCTTCGCGGAGTGTTCATATCCAGGTCGCCGTACAGATGACCTAGCTTGTATGCGATGCTCAGGTGACAATTCAGACAGAGGGATAGTCTGCAGTCACGGAGCATCTTCAGCTCATTTTTGACCATATCAAAATCATTTCGCACATATTCCCAGAGTTCATCCCAGGTACAGCCATCCTTTAGCAGACGGCTTTGAGGGCGGAGAAATTGAGGCGTAAGAGTGGTCCAGTCGCAGTTGGGGTTCCAGAGAGGAGAATTGCCGCCTGCAAACAAAGTGTGTATGGACATACGATACTCGAAAGAGCGGTCTTCCAGGCTTTTCTTCAGCATATAGCGCTTGATTCTCTTGTGTACAATTTCACGGATCTGCTGTTCAATATTTCCTTCATTTGTCTTCAAAGGAATATAGGTGAGCCCGTCAATGCTTTGCAATGCAGTGGAAGTATCATCCAGATTGATGATGAAGAAGCGCGGGGAGTCAGAACTTTTATTCTTATTCAATATTGCTTTTAGCTCAACAGGTGTAAATTTCCCGGCAGAATAGTTTTCTGAATAGAGAATGACAGCATAACTGGATTCAGAAAAAATATGTTCCAGTTTTTCTGCGAAAACGGCTGCAGAAGCTAACTGTTCAGGATGCAGGGTATCCTTAAAAAAGTGATCTGCAAATACATTTTCTAATTCTGCTCCGAGCAATGAAGCAATTTGCTCGTCTTTGTGTGCATACGACAAAGCTATTTCATAGTGGCAGTCATCCTTGATCATAGCGTTTTCCTCCTCAAATATTTTCTCAATTATAACATGAGAGACCAGATAATTGAAGAAGATATGGAGCATCAATCTTGTTCGAAGTGAGTCGTCTATGTTAAGATAAAGTCAGGATTGATCGGAGAAGAGGTCATGTATACTGAGAGATCAAAGAAGCAGTAACAAAAACACAGGGAGGTGGAAAAAATAGAGCATATCATAGGATTTATATTGAAAACTTTGGTGAAGCCGGCTTTTCAGTTCTTGATCACCAACAATGAGAAGCTTGATGATTTAAGCAAAGGAATCCTGAATAATGCAGCGGCTGAACTGACAAAAACGGAAGCCGGAAGATTGACGGCGTGGTTTAACGACTTTAAACGAAGCCTTGCTGAGGCTGTGAACCGTTCTTTGCAGGAATTCTGCACAGATGAGAATGAGACTGTGCGTATTATAGAGGAACTCAGAGATCTTCTGGAGAATGTCTCTGAAACACCGCTCCCTGTAACCGCATTTTATAATGCAGAAACACTTTTTGATGCTCTGAAGAAGCGATATGCAGAAAACAGAAGTTTCACATCGGATGAAGAGAACAAGAACTTCTGTCAGGTTTTATGGAGCATTGTACCACTGCTTCTGAAAGAGAAAGAAAATGATACCAGTTATGTTCATGAACTGCTGTGGAAATGTGTAAAAAATCTTCTGCAGATACAGGAAGATACAAAGGAGATTCGCCGCCGGTTCGATGAGATTGGGGAAGAGTGGAAGAAGGAGCGAGGGAAATCTGAGCTTCCGGAACAGGAATTCTACCGGCTTTGGCAGCGATCTCTGCAGGCAAGCCAATCCTGGCAGGAGGGGGAACTGGAGATGCATCTGCAGCTTCTGGTCTTTCTGAATCAGAAGATCAACAGAGGAACGTTTGATGATTTATGCGTTGCGCTTCCGGATCCGGCCGGAGGGGCAGTGCAGCCGCTGGAAGAATTCCTGTGTGTGGGAGACCATGAACGTCTTCCGTTGTTTTATGCGCAGGTGCTTGTATGGACGGCTCAGGCATATAGCAGGCGTTCCGGCTGCGGAAATCAAAAGATCATTGACCGCTTTTTGATACAGAAACGCTTAGAACAGGCGGAGGAAATCATCCAGGGCCGCAGAGAGGACAATTTTGTGGATTCACGGATGGCGGACCGATGTAAAATGTTTTGTGACAGGCTGGTTTCTGAGATCCGTGAAGTGAGGAGCAGTTCAGAAGATACAGGGCAGAAGCGGGGCGGACAGGTTCCGGCAGTGAAAGTGAACCAGGATCAAGATTGTTTTGCAGTTTTTGAGCCGGTTTTCAGCGGATGCTTTGATAGTGTGACCGGGCAGGATGAAAAAAATCTGAACGACCTGGAGCTAAATATTTTTCAGCTGGCAGCCGGCGGCAAAACGATCCTGCTGCAGGGGCCGCAGATTGTGGATAATCGGAATATTCTGCAGCTGCTTCACACAGAAGGGTTTGAGATGCTCTGTAAGATGGGGATTGTTGTCTTCTCTTCCTACAGTGACATCAGAAATACAGATGATTTTATAAAAGACCGTCTGAAGAATCAGAAATTTAAATTCAGCAGTTTCCCAGAATATAATGATCCTGAGATGGGAGCAGAACTTCGTAAGATCGCGCTGGACGGACTGGAACGCCGTCTGATGTTCCGAGAAATTGAGGGAAGCATTCCATACTGGCTTCGGGAACGGATGGAGCTCATCTATGACGGTTACTGGCTGGCGGGAGAATGTTTCCGTGAGGAAGATATCCTGCGATATCATCAGAATGGGGAGCTGCGGAAAGGAAAGTTTCCCTTACATGCCTGCGGTACAGGCTGGCGAAATGAGAGTCTGCCTGTGATTCTGCATGAGAAATTGGAAGAACTGGAAGAGGATCAGCGTCAGATGCGAAAAGAGCTGGAAGCCGGTCAGCGCAAGGCCTTGATTGACGGCAGAGAAGAGTATCTGCATTGGTTTGCAGAGTTGGAGCGGATTGCACAGCAGCCGGACTCTGCGGGAAAATGCTGCAAGTATAGAAGCGATTATGACCATCTGATCGATAAATTGAAGAAAGAAGGAAGATTCGACAGTGCAGTATTGGAGTCCTTCCGGCGGCTGGTTCATACCTGTTACCTTCTATATAATGGGAAACTATCCTGTGAGAAGGTGATCCTTCCTATGTCCGATCCGATCCTGTGTGTCCATCACAAGAATCAGGAACTTCAAGAGAATGTGTTCCGGGTAGATTATGCATATAAGCGATATAAACGACTGTCAGATGCGGAACGAAATGTAGTAGGATGGGGTGACATTCTGAATTATGTACTTGATGCAAGAGATGTGATGATAGATCCATCCATTCCTTCAGAACGGAAAGCAATGATGATGAAACGTGCGACAGGGCTGGCCTATGCAACTGCTTTGGATCACACTCCATATGTGGCGGAGATGAACGCAAAAACGACGAATGGAGATCAGATCTCGGTTTCTGACCGCGCGTTAGACAAGTATGCGATCCAGGGAAGCGACACACAGGAATGCTATCAGACTCCGATAGAACCAGTTAAGGAATGAGTCGGCAGATGGATCAGCAAATGAATCAGGGAATGGGAATGAAAAGGAGTGTACGAAATATGGATACAATTTCAGCATATTTTCAATTAATTGCAGAACGTCCGGAGCTTTTTCTGCAGTCAGAGCGCATCCCCCTTATTCTGGATGAAAGGGAAATGCGGACATATTCTGAGCTGACCGGGAAAACGATGGGGGTAGTGTATAACAATGAGCCGTTTTATCTGGTGCTTGCAGATCTCTGTCGCGGAAGGGCAGGCCTGTACAGTTATGCACGCGTGGTATCTATGAATCCGAAAAGCAATGGCTGTGTTGCCGTTCCGCGCTGCCAGAATCAGTTTGGGCTGCTGCATATTTTCCGTCATGCCGCGCGGCAGTGGAGCGTTGAGTTCCCCAGAGGGTTTGCAGAGAATCCGGCCCTTACGCCAGAAGAGAATGTGCGGAAGGAACTTTCAGAGGAGCTTGGTATAGCAGAGTCGGACTGCAGGATTACGCCGCTCGGAGAGGTGCGGGCTGACAGTGGACTGTCCAGTGGAAGTGCACAGATCTTCCTGGCAGATCTGTCTCCCGCGGCCCGGATTGTCCCATCCGGAGAGGAAGGGATCGGCGGGTTCCGATGGGTGGGAGAAGAGGATCTGAAAGAGATGATCTGTAACGGAGAGATCACCGATGGATTTACACTGGCGGCATATGCGCGTCTGCTGTGCGAAAAGACTGCGTCAGAAGAGAGCTTCTAGTTTTTTTATTGCAGAAACCAGGGGCGGCAGGGAACGATTTATATGTGACAAAAATCTTAAAAGGAGTTTACCGATGAGAAAGGCATTGAGCGAGATTCTTACGATTCAGGAATGTGCCGGCATGAAGCTGCTTGCCGGACAGGGCGGCCTGGGACGCGGTGTGGAGTGGATTGATCTGATTGAGACGCCGGACAGGATACCGTATTCGACGCCGAACCAGCTGATTTTTATGACGGGGATACAGCTGAAGTCAGAGGATGAGTTTCTGTATCTGGTGAAGAAGGCCGATGAATATCAGCAGTCGGGCATCGTGTTCTCGTCAGGCGGCCCGTACTGGCAGAGAACGCCGGGCATTGTGCTTGAGTACTGTGACAGTCATGATTTTCCATTTTTTACTATTGACTGGAGCGAGAAGATCTCAAAGTACACCCACGCGATCGGGCAGTATCTGCTGACGAGTGCGGAACACAGGCTGTCTGTCAATTCGATACTTGGCAGGCTGTTTGCGGGAGAGATTACGCTGCATAATAACGAGGCGGCAATGGAAGTGATCCGGGAGATGGGCCTGGGCGGAAAGAAGAAATACCAGGTTAATGTCTGTCAGATCTTAAAAGACAAGAACATATCCGTACAGACCTTTCAGGAGGTGCGGGGCCGGATGATCAGCTTCTTCCGCTCGTTCGAGAAGATCGCGCAGCTGGTGGTGCCGGTGGATCTGGGGGCCGTGTCTGTGATGTGGAAGAATAATGCGTCTGAGCTGATCCACGATGAGATTCTATCAGAGTTCAGAGATTATACAAGGGAGATGGAAGAGGAGTATCCGGGAATCCGCATCCGGATCGGGCTGAGCAACGTATTTACCAATATTGAGAGTCTGGAGGAGGCTTATCAGAAGGCGTGGACAGTGATCCGGCTGGTGAATCCCCAGATTCAGAAAGAGAAAATGATCTACCAGTATAACCAGCTGGGCTTGTTTCAGATGATAGCCGACTGCATTGACAAAGAATATATGCGGGAATTCCAGAGAGAGAATTATGACATTCTCCGTGTCTATGATGAGATGCATCACACGGATTTCTGTTCCTTTCTGGAAACGTATTTTCAGTGCAACTGTAATGTGAAGAAAGTCAGCGAGACGGCATATCTGCATAAAAATACAGTTCTATATAAACTAAAAAAGATCGAGGGGATTCTGCACTGCGATTTCAGCAATATTGATGATCTGGTCAATATCAGGCTCGCGCTGATCATTAAGGATCTGGCGGAAGACGGACCTCAGAATTGACAGGCCGGTGGGAGGAAGGATTTATGAAGTTTTATGTTGTAGATGCTTTTACAAGAGAATTAATGGGCGGAAATACCGCGGGGGTTGTGCTGATGGATGAGACAGCTCCGGAGATTTCGAAGCAGCTGATGCGGAAGACCGCGGAGGAACTGAAGTACAATATCACTGTGTTTGTGCGCAGAAGTGCGGAGGGCAGACTGGCGTTTAAATATTTTTCTCCGGTGGATGAGCTGGATCTGTGCGGACATGCCACCATTGCGGCGTTTACCGCTCTGTTGGAAGAGGGGTGGGTCTCGGACAATGACTCTTACGTATATCACACGCCGGTGGGGCCGTTAGAGGCTGTCATCAAGAACGGGTTCGTGATGATCGAGCAGGGAGAAGGGCGGATCATCCGCACGGTCAGCAGTGAGATCGAGATGTCCAGAATGTATGAGATTCTGGGGCTGGACTATCAGGAGGTCTATGCAGAAGCAGAGGGGGAGTGCAGGAAGAGAATCTTCCCGGCCATTGTGTCCACCGGGATTCCGGATATGATGGTTCCGGTGGAGGACGAGGAGGAACTGGATAAGGTGGATCCGGATTATCATGTGCTGAATAAGATGTCGCAGGATTACGGGGCGGCAAGTTTCCATGTGTTCACCATGCCGTCCGCCGCAGAGGGGCCTCACTGCCGGAACTTTGCGCCGCTGTATGGCGTGAAGGAGGATATTGCTACGGGAACATCAACGGCTTCTTTGTTGTATTATCTGTATGAGAACGGGATTCTGTCGTCAGGGCAGAAATATGTATGCACGCAGGGGGAAAAGCTTGGAAGGGCCAGCAGGATCTCTGGGTGCGTTGAGCACAGGGAAGACGGCCCTCCGAAAATCCTGGTGGGAGGAACCGGACGAATCCTGATTAAAGGAATGATCTATCTTGAATAACGGAAACTTGCCTGCATCTTTTGTCAAATCATAATCACTGCAAGAGGCTGTCCGCGGCCGGATTTGAAACCGGCTGCGGGCGGCCTCTTTTTCTTTGGGCAGATGCACATACATTCTTGTGTGGATGAATATATACATTTTGCACAGAAAATCCTATGATCTAATCAGAATTTAGTACAAATTACCGGCCGAAAACGGACTGGAAATGAAAGGTGAGGAGGAAAAATGGCAAAGGCAAAAGCAACGGCAGACGTTAGTCTCTGCAAAGGATGCCGGCTGTGCGTCGGCGTATGTCCGACGGGGGCGATTGAGCCTCTGACAGAGATCAACAAAAAGGGTTATGAGATTATCCGGATTCATGAAGATGCCTGTATCGGCTGCGGACGCTGTTATCAGATGTGTCCGGATTATGTATTTACGATCAGTACTGTGGATTGACAAGGAGGGAACAAAATGAGTGAAAAATTTCAGCTTATGAAAGGAAATGAAGCCATCGCCGAGGCTGCCTTAAGGGCAGGGTGCCGCTTCTATGCGGGCTATCCGATCACTCCACAGAGCGAGATCCTTGAGTATATGTCCGCCAATATGGCAAAGCGCGGCGGGGTATTCGTTCAGGGCGAGAGTGAGATCGCGAGTATGAGTATGCTCTGGGGAGCAGCTGCCTGCGGTGAGCGTGTAATGTCAAGTTCATCCGGCCCGGGATATGATCTGAAGCAGGAGGGAATCTCCTATCTGGCGTCCTACAATCTTCCGGCAGTGATCGTGGATGTGATGCGCTACGGGACAGGAGACGGCGAGATTACAGAAGGGCAGGATTCCTACTGGGAGGCAGTGCGCGGCGGCGGACACGGCGATTCCCGGCAGATCGTGCTGACTCCGGCGTCTGTGCAGGAGTGCGCGGACCTGACCTGGCTTGCGTTCGATCTGGCGGAGAAATACAGGACCGTGGTGATCGTTCTCAGTGACGGCGGCATCAGCCAGATGATCGAGAAGGTTGTTCTTCCGCCGGCTAAGGAGCATGACAAGGATCAGTTCGACTGGGCCATCAAGAGCTACAAAGAACCTGGCGAGCCAAAGGTGAAAGTGACGAACCTGGACCGGTCTATGAACTATGAAGAATATGACAGAATGATGCAGGCGAAGTTCAAAGAGATGCACGACAGCGAGCAGCGCTGGGAAAACTACATGACAGACGATGCAGAACTGATCCTTGTGGCATATGGCATCTCTTCCCGCGTATGTAAATCCGCGGTGCGCAGGGCCAGAGCGGAAGGGATGAAGCTGGGTCTGATCCGGCTGATCAGCGCGTGGCCATTCCCGGAGAAGGCGTTCAAGAACCTTCCGGAACAGGTGAAAGGACTTGTCTCTGTGGAGATGAGCCTGTCGGCACAGATGGGGCAGGATGTATGCCTGGCATCCAGATTCGCTGTTCCGGTGTATGCATACCTGACATCAAAATACGTCCCGAAGACACAGGGCATTGTGGACTACTGCCGCGGCGTGCTTGCGGGAAGCGAAAAGGAACTGGAGGTGTACTGATATGGCTGTGAAATATACAAAACCTCAGATGATTAATCAGCAGGTGGGCTGGTGCGGCGGCTGCGGACACGGCATCATTCAGCGTTTGATTGCCGAGTGCTGTGAGGAGCTCGGTCTGGCAGAAAGAACGGTTCAGGTGGTCGACATCGCCTGTGCTTACTGGTCCATTGATACCTTAAACTGTGACGGCATCGCCGGACCGCACGGACGTTGTGCAGCGGTTGCCACAGGCATCAAGAAAGTACGGCCGGATGCAAATGTTTATGTTCATGCAGGAGACGGATGTTCTTACGTGATCGGTCTTGCGGAGACCTGTTTCGCCGCTCAGAGAAACGTGCCGATCACGATGATTGTGGTAAACAACGGAATTTTCGGAATGACGGGAGGTCAGATGTGTCTCGCGACAACGCTGGTCGGCGACAAGACCACAAGCAGCAAGAGCGGACGCGACGACCATGTGGCAGGTTCTCCCTTTGACATGCTTCAGATTATTCAGAATTATCCCATTGCCTATGCGGCGCGGGGGGCTCTGTATGACCCGAAACATATCATGGAGACAAAGAAGATGATCAAAAAAGGCTTCGAAAATCAGAGGGACAACAAAGGATTTTCGATCATTGAAGTGCTCTCTCCGTGCCCGACCAACTGGAAAATGTCGGCAGTGGACGCCATGAAGAAGCTGAAAGAAGAAAATGAAAAAGTATTTCCAGTAAAAGTGTATGTAGATCGTACGAATTCCGGAGGTGTAGATAATGGCTGATATTATGATCGCAGGAATTGGCGGCCAGGGCGTACTGACAGCCGGGAAAATCCTGATACAGATTGCGGCGGAAAACGGGAAAAACGTAAGCTGGACCAGCGAGTATTCCGCGGAGATGAGAGGGGGAATCTCTCTCTGCAGAGTGGTAGTTTCTGACGAAGAGATCGGGACGCCATATCCGGATACCCTGGATATCCTGGTCTGTATGAATGAAGAGGCGTATGAAACGTATGTGGGACAAGTCACAGAGGGCGGAAATGTGATTATCAACAGCTCTCTGTTCGGTGAGAGGACTTATCCTGAGCGTCTGCATGTGACCGGAGTGGACGCCATGAATATTTCGGCGGAGCTGGACAACACCCGGGGAGCTAATCTGGTCATGCTGGGCGCCATGATCGCAGCTACGGGGATGCTGGATAAGACGCAGTTCGCAGAAACTCTGAGAGCTTATTTTGAAAACAAAGGCAAACCGGCGGATCAGAATGTGAAGTGCTTCGAAGAAGGCTATGAGAAAGCCGGGAGAATCTGCTGACAGCCTTCGGCGCAAGACGCCGGAGCTCCCGAATTTCAACAGGAAGATGAGGAATGCGCTATGGATTTGAGAAAATTATTAAAGCCAAGAACAATTGCCATCGTGGGAGCCAGCGAGAGAGCAGGCTTCGGCGGGGATACTACGAGAAATTATCTGAAGTTTTCCAGGAATCTTGACCGGCTCTACCTGGTCAATCCCAAGCATGACACCCTCTTTGGACGCCGTGCGTACCGCTCCCTTTCTGAGATCGAAGGAGAGATTGATCTTGTGATCCTCTGCACGCCCCAGAAGACGATCCTTCCGCTGCTTGAAGAAGCGGCGGAGAAAGGGTGCGGCGGCGCGGTGGTATTCGCCAGCGGGTACAGTGAGACCGGCCCGGAAGGGAAGATCCTGCAGGAAGAGCTGGTCAGGAAGGCAGACAGCCTTGGCATTGCAGTGATGGGACCGAACTGTGCCGGATTCGCCAACTTTATCGACGGGATCTTCGCCTTCGCTTTCCTGGTAGAGGAGCGGGACCGCAGGGGCAATATCGGGATGATCTCCCAGAGCGGACAGATCGTGCTCGGGGGCCTGGACAGCCCGAATATGGGCTTCAGCCATGTGATCTCGTCCGGGAATTCCTGTAATGTGAAAGTAGAAGATTATCTTGATTTTCTTGTGGACGACGAGGATACCAAGGTAGTGGCTGCCTATATAGAAGGAATTACCAAGCCGGAGAAACTGATCTCAGCCTTTGCGAAAGCGGCGGAGAAGAAGAAACCGATCGTAGTGCTGAAGACAGGACGCTCCGGAAAGTCCCGGGAGCTTGCCGCGTCTCATACGGGCTCTCTCTCGGGTGCAGATAAGGTCGTACGTGCAGTATTCCGGCGATACGGCGTGATCGAGGCGGCAGATCTGGAAGAACTGATGGGGCTTGCGGCGGCGTTTTCCTGGCTGGCCGAACTCCCCAGAGGAGAGCGGTGTGTGTTCATGAATGTATCCGGCGGAGAGGCCGGCGTGATGGCTGACCTGACGGAAGATTACGGCATCACTCTGGCAGAGATGGAGCAGGAGACAAAAGACGCTCTGCAGACGCTGGTTCCGGATTATGGTTCGGTGAACAATCCGTTCGATATGACAGCAGGAATCGGCTACAACACGCCGGTGATGGTGCAGGCTATGGAAATGATTTCCGCGGATCCCAACGTGGATGCGATCGTTGTGGCGTATACCATTACTCCGGAAATCTGGGATGACACCATCACCCATATGGTAGAAGCGGTGTCCATCGCCCGGGAGAAAGAAGGACTGAAGCCAGTGTTCTGGATCCCGCTGATCGAGCATACCAGACATCTGGAGAGCGCGGAAACTCTTAAGAAATCAGGAACGCCGCTGCTGCCCACGGGAAAATATGGATGCGCGGCGCTTAAGAAGATCCTGGACTATGCAGTCTGGAAGTTCCAGCCCATGGAACCGGCACTTCCCGAGAAGAAGCACGGATCCTCCCATGCTCTGAGCGAATATGAAAGTCTGAATTACCTGAGCAGTCATGGGGTTCCGATTCCGCCGCAGGCAGTGGCTGCCACAGAGGAGGAAGCAGCCCGGATAGGCGGAGAACTGGGATACCCGCTGTCTGTGAAGATCCATTCCAGAGATATTCAGCATAAGTCGGATGTGGGCGGCGTGAAGCTGAATATCAAGAATCAAGAAGAATTGATCACAGCATTCCATACAGTAATGGAAAACTGCAGGAAGAATGCGCCTGATGCAGAGCTGGAAGGAGTGCTCCTGAAACCTATGCTCAAAGCAGGAACAGAGATGATCATAGGAGTGAATAATGACAAGGACTTCGGACCAATGATTATGATCGGCATGGGGGGTGTATTCGTGGAACTGTTTAAAGACGTACAGCTGGCACCGGCGCCCCTTGATTTCCAACAGGCGGAGGAGATGATCAAGAGACTTGTCTCCTATCCTCTGCTCAGCGGCTACCGGGGACGGCCGGTATGTGATAAGAAGGCTCTGGCCGATCTGCTGGTGAAGATCAGCAGGATGGCGGCAGAGGGCAGAGATACGATCAAAGAACTTGACATCAATCCGGTCTTCGTGACAGAGGAGGGAGCGGAGATCGCGGATGCGCTGCTGGTTCTTTATGATAATGAAGTCTCAGAATAGAGAGAAAAGAGGTGAACAGGGAAAACGAGATCGTGAGACTTTCGAAACAGAGATAAGGAAATTACAAAAGGAAGGAGTGGAGATATGGAGAATCAAACCACAGAGAAAAAGAAACTGAATAAACTGGCGTTCTGGCCTGCGATTATTATTCTTCTGGCGTTTATTATCAGCGGAATTATCTGGCGGGAAGAAGTGGGGGCAGCCATGACGGCGATGCTTTATGCGATGGCGGATTATTTCGGCGCGTATATCAACCTGCTGTCACTTGTGTTCATTGTAGTAGCAGTCGTATTTATCCTCAGCCGCTACGGAGATATCGTGATCGGCGGCAAGGACGCGAAACCGGAATACAGTATGCCTGCCTGGTGCGCGATGTCCATCTGTTCCGGAATCGGAACCGGACTCTTATTCTGGGCCATGGGCGAACCGATCTTTCACTATATGCAGACCCCGGCAGCGATCGCAGATCCTGAGACGAGGACAGCCGGAGTGTTCGCAGTGGCACAGGCGATGTGGGACTGGAGCTTCGTACAGTACTGTATGTACGCGGTCTGTGGAGCAGCGTTTGCCATCATCTGCTATAACCGCAGAAAGAGTCTGTCCTTTAATTCCCTCGTAGAATGTGTGACAGGAAAGAAAATCAAATGGCTCAATACCCTGGTGACAGCGGTTGTGATCTTCTGTCTGATGGGTGCCACATCGAACTCCATGGGCGTTGGCCTGATGCAGATCGGAGCCGGCCTGGAGGCGGCGTTTGGAATCCCGCAGTCGGCAGTGACCTGGCTGATCGCAGCCATATTCATTACCGTGATCTTCGTGTTATCCTGCGTATCCGGAATCGGAAAAGGACTGAAGATGGTTTCCTCTGCCTGTATGTACTTCTTTTTCTTCCTTGTGGCGTATGTATTTATTTTTGGAAACACGGAATTCATTACAAAGATTACTTCAGAAGCAGTGGGCTTCATTGTGGATAACTGGGGCAAACAGACAACCATTACAAACGTTATGTCTGCGGACGAATCCTGGTTTGCTGACTGGATCGTTCAGTATTGGGCGTCCTTCATCGTATACGCTCCTGTCATCGGAATGTTCCAGGCCCGCATGGGAAAAGGGCGTACGCTCCGTACGTACATGCTGGTCCAGATCCTGGTTCCATCGATCTTCTGTATGCTGTGGATCGGCGTATTCGGCGGACAGACGATCTACCTTCAGACTTCCGGAACGCTGGATATCTGGGAGGCAGTGAATCAATCCGGTATGCAGGCTACGGTATTCCAGATCCTGGGTACCCTGCCATTAAGTGGGCTGTTCACGGTACTGTTCCTGATTACGGTGACACTGAGCTTCTGTACACTGGCAGATCCGATGTCGTCTGTGGCGGCGACCCTGTCTGTGAACGACCTTTCAGCAGAAGACGAACCTCCGAGAAAGCAGAAGATCCTTGTCGGATGTATCCTGGGAGGTACGGCATATACACTGGTGGCGACAGGAGGCGTAGATTCTGTTAAGGGCATGTTTACCCTGGTCGGCCTGCTGCAGAGCGTGATGCTGATCTTGTGCGGAATTGTCCTATTTAAATATGGAAAGAAATGCTTCTATCTGCCGAACTGGGGATACAAAGGCAAGCAGCAGAACGGAATCGAACAATGTCCGGAAGGAACGTCAGAAGAGTCCGAGTGATACAGGATACTAACTGCGAGAAAGGAGGAACTTATGAGACTGACAGATGTAGAAAAAGCGATGCTCAACGGGGAACGCGGAGAAATGTGCCAGCAGGCAATGCAGGCGCTGTGTGATCTGGCTTCTTTCTACGATGTGGAAGAATTCGTGGAAGTAGTGGGATGTCATGACGACAGTACGGTATACGCCGGTGAGGCTCAGGTAGCGTTCGCGGAACACCTGGCGGAGCATGGGGCGCGGTTTGCCGTGCCAACGACAACGAACGCGACGGCCTGTGATATCAGCCTGTGGGACCGGCAGAGACATGACGTTGAGACGATGGCGGCGACCCGTCGGATCGAGGCAGCGCATGTGAAGATGGGAGCCATACCGACCTGGTCCTGCGCCCCCTATCATGTGGGCGTGGCACCCTCCTTCGGCCAGCAGTTCGCCAGCGCGGAATCCAATGTAATCTGCTACTATAACTCGATCATCGGCGCGCGGACGAACCGGTACGCCGGGCCCCTTGAACTGCTCTGCGGCATCGCGGGCAGGGTGCCCTACTTCGGACTTCATGTTCCGGAAAACCGCTATGCCAAAGGCCTGGTGAAGCTGGGAGATGATATCCGGCCGGAGTATTTTGAAGAGGAGGATATCTATAATCTGGTCTCCTATGCGTATGGATCTATCGTGGCAGACAGAGTGTGGGCGCTGGAAGGAGTTCCGGCCCGGGGCATCACCAATGAGATCCTGAAGCAGTTCAGTGCAACGGCGGCTTCTTCCGGAGGAATCGCACTGTTCCATCTGATCGGAATCACACCGGAAGCGCAGACAAAAGAGCAGGCCTTCGGAGGGAAAGAGCCGGAGGAGACCGTGGAAATCCATCTCTCCGATCTGGCGGCAGCAGAACGGCAGATTACCAATCCGGATGTGACGGATATTGACGCCATTGTTCTCGGATGTCCCCACTGCTCCTACAATGAATGTGCGAAAGTAGAAGAGCTGTTCCGGGGAAGACATGTCAGCGATCATGTGCAGTTCTGGCTGATCACACCGCGAAGCGTGAACGACCGGCTGAAAGACAGCGGGCTGTATGAGAAGCTGATCCGTCTCGGGGTTCAGATCTATTCGGACGGATGCATCCTGGAATACCGCAACCAGAAGTTCGGCACGAAGACCATGATGTCGAATTCCGGGAAGTTCGATACCTATTGCTTCTCGATGCGGGGGATCCAGCCCGTGTTCGGCAGTATGAAGGAGTGTATTGAATCTGCTGTGGCAGGGAAAGTGGTAAAGGAGGCGAAGCCATGGAGAAAGTAACGGTAAAATGTAAGACAGCGGTCTATGGCAGTGTCAGGGCGGAACTGCTCTGGGCAAACGAACCGATGAGCTTCTGGGGGACCGTGGACCCGAAGACCGGAAATATCCGGGACAACCGGCATGCACTCTATCAGAAGAATATGACAGGGAAGGTACTGGCATTTACCACCCCGAAAGGGAGCAGCGGTACCGGACTGATTATACTGGAACAGATCCGCAACGGATGCGCTCCGGCGGCGATCATCAATCTCAGGAGTGACCCGGTTGTTCTGACAGGTCCGCTGATCGCGAAACGATTCTATGACGTGGCCATTCCGGTCGTGAATCTGTCCGAGGAAGATTATGCGAAGCTGGAAGGCGCAAAAGAAGTTGAATTCTTTGAAGACAGAGATGAGATTGACATTTATTATGAATAAAAATCATGTATTTAGAAACAGAAAAGTGTAAGGAGGTTTTGACGGTATGAGTTTTAAGCGAGTGATTAATGTGGTAGAGACACACGACGGCGAGCCTATGCGAGTAGTAACCGGAGGCGTCGGGCACATCCCGGGCGACAGCGTGTATGAAATGGAAGAGTACCTGCGGACCCAGGACGACAGCCTGCGCAAATTCCTGCTCCGGGAACCCAGAGGGTATCCCCCGATGTGCTGCAATATCATTGTTCCTCCGAAGCATCCGGACGCGGCAGCAGGATTTATCATCATGGAGCAGACAGAGTATCCGATGATGTCCGGAGGAAATGTAATCTCTGTGGCAACGGTTCTTCTGGAGACGGGAATGATCGAGATGAAGGAACCTTATACGGAGTTCCAGCTTGAGGCGCCGGCAGGACTGATCGGCATCAAGGCGAAATGCGAGAACGGCAAGGTAACGGAAGTGACATTTAAGAATGTTCCTGCTTTCGCAGTATATACAGATACGGAGATCACGGTTCCCCATATCGGACACGGTGTTGAGAAGGTGAAAGTGGATGTTGCCTGGGGCGGAATGTTCTATGTGATGGCTGATGTGCGTCAGTTCCCATGGATCGAGCTGACACCTGAGATGGGACGTGAGATCACGAGAGTATCCTCCCTGATTCTCCGGGCAGCTCAGGATCAGCTTCCGGTAGAGCATCCGAACTATCCGGGCGTGGGTATTACGATCTCTCAGCTGTTCGGACCGACAGACGATCCAAACGCAGATATCCGCAACGCGGTTACTGTTGCCAGCGGAGAGGTAGACTTTGACAATCCGTCCACCTGGATCGGAGCGCTCGACCGATGTCCGTGCGGAACCGGAACTTGCGCGAGAATGGCAGCTATGTATGCCAAAGGCGAGCTGAAACTGAATGAGACATTCCGGCATCAGGGGCTGCTCGGCGTAGTCTACAAAGGACATCTGATTGAGGAAACAGAGATTGCCGGCCATAAGGCAGTGATACCGACGATTGCCGGAGAATCCTGGATCTACGGTTACAGCAACCTGGTACTCGACTCCACAGATCCGTTCCCGGAGGGGTATACCATCGGCGATATCTGGGCGTAATTAGGAGAAAGTCACGGGCAGCAGGCAGCGGGCGGAAACCGGCGTCTGGCCGGCAGCGTCCGCTGCAGCGAAGAAGTGAAAGAAAGGCAGGGTAAAATATGGGCAGATATGCATTTCGCGGCGGCCTTCTGATTGATGGGACAGGCGCGCCCGCGGTCGAGAACAGTCTCGTACTGGTTGAGGGCGAGAACATCGCTTATGCCGGGGCTGACAAAGAGATTCCGCAGGGATACGAGGTGATTGACATCAGCGGCAGAACGATCATGCCGGGGCTGATTGACGCACACCTTCATTTCTCGGGAAATCTGACGGATAATGACACAGACTGGCCGACAGAAGATAATCTTCAGAAAGCTGTGGTAGCGGTTCAGCAGGCGCATGAATGCCTTGACGCCGGGCTTACCACGGTGGGTGAGGTATCCTTATTCGGAATCCATATCCGAAATATGATCGAGCAGAAAGTGATGAAAGGCCCTCGTGTGGTAGCCACAGGCCGGGGATTCTGCGCGACCTGTTCCCATGGAGATTCCCATAAGGTGTCCATCGAACAGAATTATGCCGGGCATCCCTGGGGGGAATGTGTAGACAGTCCGTGGGATCTGCGCAAGGCAGTCCGCAGACGGCTCCGCGAGAATCCGGACGCGATCAAGATCTGGGCCACCGGAGGCGGCATCTGGCGCTGGGAGACAGCGATGGACCAGCATTATACTATGGAAGAAGTCCAGGCCGTTGTGGATGAGTGCAAGATGCGCCATGTGCCTGTCTGGTCTCATTGCTTCGGAAGCGCGTATAATTCCGTGAAAGCAGGAGTGGATCTGATCATACACGGCCAGTCACTGGACGACGAGACACTGGATCTGATGGCGGAGAAGGGAATCGCACTCTGCCCGACCATCAACTTCATGCCGGCCTGGCTGAAGACATTCCCGCCCAAATATGATCCGGCCCTTCATGACCAGTACCCGGGTGAAACGGTGGCAGAGAAAGATCTTCAGCGTATCTACGCGAACCTGAAGAAGGCGAATGAAAGAGGGATCCTTCTGACCATCGGTTCCGACTCCTTTAACTCCCAGATGACCCCCTACGGCGAGACAGCAGTAGGTGAGCTCCACGCCTTCGTCGAATGCGCCGGCATCAGCGAGATGGACACGATCAAGGCTGCTACGCTCAACGGAGCGAAAGTTCTGAAAGTGGACGATGTGACCGGTTCCCTCGAAGCAGGGAAGAGTGCGGATCTTCTGGTCATCGACGGAAATCCCCTGGAAAACATCCGAAATATAACCGTGGATCGTATGCGGGTGATCATGAAAGAAGGAGACTTCGCAAGAAATAATCTGCGTTGAACTCTGGAAAGAAGTTTTACATAGAAGAGCAGTGCGGCGGCCTCTCGAGGCCGCCGCACTGCTGTTTTCTTCCCAATGCCTGTCATGGTGCGGGGGAATGGGAAGAACATAAAAAAATCAGCTGTCACATGGTATACTATTTGATAATATCTTTGTTTTTATACACTGATATTACAACATATATGAGAAGAGGGTGCTGCGTGAAACAATATAAAAGGCCGGGATTTATCCTGAGAGAGATTGCCGGGGAATATGCCATTATCCCGGTTGATACGGATGGTATATTTTCGAACACGGTAATGGCGCCAAATGATACGGCAGTGTTTCTGTGGAAAGTATTTGAGCGGGCCGGTACGATCGAGGATGCGGTGATAAAAGGAATGCAGGAATACGATGTGACGGAAGAGGTCATTCGGAGCGCGGCAGAACAATTCGTGAAAGAATCACTACGATATGAAGTATTAGAGGAGGTAAAGTGAAAATGAAAAAGAGATGGGAAGAACCAGAAGTTGAAGTTCAGGAGTTTATGCCAAATGAGTATGTGGCGGCTTGCTGGAAAATTAATTGTAACGTTCCCACAGGATTCGGATTTCTTGATAATAATAAAAATGGCACGTATGATCGGGGCGACGAGAAGTTAACCTCAGATGGCGTTTATGGCTGCGGGGTCTGGCATACAGGTGTGCAAGGAGTATATTATTGGTCCGATGGTTATGGCCAAACTCACAGGCATTTTTCAAAAGTGAGTGATCCTCAGTGGGAAACAAATCCGAATGCTTCATAATATGAAGAAAGCGAAATAGTACATAATACAAGGATTATAAGCGGTTGATCAGGAATGGTCCGCCGCTTTTTTCGTAATGGGGAGAGCTTATGGAATCAATACAAGAGACGCTTTTTGTCAGAGCTCCAGATTGTCCCCAGAGGCTGCTGCTTCCGTGAGAATAGATCTGATACGGAAGCGGGAAGGGGATAAGAACTTTTTGGAGTTCGCCAGGCGCTTTCTGGAACGGGGCAGCGCAGAACCTGGAGAGTGTATTCCTTCTCCGATGAGATGCCGGGCGGGGCGAAGCTCCTTTGCGGTTAACTGGCAGGGAATGATGCGCCCATGCGTTATGCTTTCTGGCCCGGAAGAGCCTGTGTTTGAGCTTAGCTTTCTGACCGCATGGGAGAGGACCGCGGAGAATTGTGCAAAGATCAGAATAAGTGCAAGGTGTAACGCCTGCACAATGAGAGAGGTCTGTCAGACTTGTGCGGCCTGCGCAATGTTGGAGGCAGGAAGATTCGACAGAACACCGGAATATATGTGCCAGTATACCAAAGAAATATTAAGGCTTATGAAAGCAGCCTTAAAGGAAGAACAGAAGACCTGCCACAAATAAAAGACTGGGTGGGAATGAAGTAGATGTCCGGCAATCCAGCCTGCAGAACGGTGTGACAAGAAGCTGAAGAGAAGATTTTTGGGGATTTTTTGAGGTGGTATCAGGAAGAATTTCAGGAGAAAAGAGGACTCTGAATTGAGTGGACATCTTTGTCAGGCAGAAGAGAATATTTTCAAGCAAGAAGTCTAAGTTAATTGTATATTTTTGCCCTTTGATTTTCTTCAGGAGGAGCGCATAGCAGGATATTTCGGCACTGGTGCGGAGAATTCTTTCATTATTGTAAGCTTTATCAGGAATTCTGACAAGAGGAACAAGATTAGGAATCAAAAGGAAGCGAGAAATGTGATAAAACAATATTGACATGGAAATTTATGGGTAATATTATTAGGTTACGACAAATTATGCGGGAGATGTATTCTAAGAGTACAATATCGACTTGTCCTGTATGTCGGTTTAATTAAATCAGGAAAGCTGGTGAAGAGAATTATGAGGGTGAAAGGGGAGTTTATTCTCAGGAAGATCGCCGGAGATGACGTGGCCGTTCCGATCGGGCAGAATATTGCAGATTTTAATGGAGCTGTTCTTCTGAATGAAACGGCAGTTCTGCTCTGGAAAATGCTTCAGGAGGGCTGTACAAGAGAGTCGCTCAAAGACAGCCTCTGCAGCGAATACGGCATTGATGAAAGAAAGGCGTATGAAGATGTAGACAAATTCCTGTCTGTCCTGGAAGAGCGCGGGATTCTGGAGGAGTGACAGATGGAAACAAATGAACAGATAAGGATGCCCAGACGGACTCCTGTGGAGGGGACCTTTGAGCTTACGGTCCGCTGTAATCTGCATTGCGGAATGTGCCTCTTCCGGCATGCGGACAGTGAGAATGAAACGCTCAGGAAGAAAGAGCTTACAGCCAGCCAGTGGACAGATATGGGCCGGCAGGCGACGGAGGCGGGAACGCTTCATCTTCTGATAACAGGCGGGGAACCGATGATAAGGTCAGATTTCTGCGAGATTTGGGAAAGCTTGTATGGAATGGGATTCCTGATGCAGCTGTATACCAATGCAACGCTGGTTACTCCGCAGATTATGGAGACACTGACAAAGTGTCCGCCTCACCAGATCGGTATAACGATCTACGGAGCATCTGAGGAAATCTACGAGAAAGTCTGCGGAAGCAGAAAGGCGTTCAACCGGATGAAAGAGGGCGTCAAACAGTTACAGAAACTGCCGTCCATAATGGATTTCCGCACGACGATTATACGGGATAATTACGCAGATATCGAGAATATGGAAAGAATGGTAAGAGAAGAATTCCATTCAGACCATATACTGACACAGACCCAGATGGTGATGAAAGCTGTGCGCGGCGGATGTGCAGATGTGGCCGGGTGCCGTCTGAGTCCGAAGCAGAATGTGGAGTTATATTTCCGGCGGAATATGAACAAGATGCGTGATCTTGTGGGTGCGGAACGTTTCGATCCGGAATGTGTCAGATTTCGAATAGATCCGGATGCTGCAGAGAAGAAATCTGAGAAAAGTAAGGTGACACTCTTTGGCTGTCATGCCGGGATGAGCGCATATACAATTACATATGAAGGAAAACTTCTCGGGTGTCAGATATTCGGCCAGTTCTGTACGGATGCTCTGGCGGACGGATTCCAGAAAGCCTGGGCACAGTACCCATGTATTGTTGAGCGGATTACGGATATTGATCCGAAATGTCAGGAGTGCCCGGACGCATATGCGTGCTGGAGCTGCCCGGCATCCCGATATGCAGAAACCGGAGATTTGAGCGGGTGGTCAGACTATGTCTGCCAGACGACAAAAGAATATATGAAATATATCGAATAACAAAGAAACAAAAAAGTAGGAGGTTAAGCAAAATGAAAGAGTACAGAGAACCAGAAGCAAAATTTATCAGTTTAAATCCGGCAGAAAAGGTGGCTGATACATGCTGGGCATATGCAAATAATGGGAAAAGCCCGTTACTGTATTATAACCTGGAAGGACTTGGGAGCCTGGAGTTTAAGGTCGCAAAAGGAAATGATGGATGTGATGGCGGTAAGCCGGATGAAGAAACAGTATATTATGTAATTGACTCAGATAAGAATGGTTATATTTCAGATGGTGAGAGGATTAGACGAGCAACCACTGATGAAATTTTGCGTTTAACGGAAGCAGTACAAAAAGTAGGTGGAAATTCTGGTGAAAATTTCCAAGGCGGAGATTTTAGCGAGTACGTTCCGAGTGACTGGAGCTAATGTCTTTCTTACATTTAAAGGCGGCGGATCTGGTTCTGGGCTATGATCTGCGTCTGATTTCAAATAACATTTTTCAGATTCCATATAAGTATCATGCTTTCCTGACAGATGCGAAGAAGTCTGACATTGAACTTCGATTTTATTTTATAGACCGGGAGACCTTATCTGCCGCCGCTGCGGCACTCCCGGTGCTTTATTCTGGCAAGGGTTTCCGAAAGTCGTATGAATTTCGAAAGTGCAGGAAAGGAATTTTGTATCTGCTGAGGAAGGATGGAGGCGAGCTGGTTTTCAGCGCGCTTATCTGGCACAGCGGAAAGTCGATTATCGTTTTGCATGATTATACGAAGACGCACGGCACTTTTGCGTTTGAACAGCTGGGGAGACTGCTGCCATTCTCATTGATTCGGAGGCAGGCGCTTGTTCTTCATGGAGTTCTGATGGAGTATGCGGGCAAAGGTGTGATTCTGTCCGCGCCTTCTGGAACGGGGAAATCCACGCATGCGCATCTCTGGCGGGATCATTTCCGGGCGCTGATTGTGAACGGGGACCGTTCACTGTGCCGGAAGAAGGCAGGTGTATGGATGGGATATGGTATGCCGTGGTGCGGAAGTTCAGGAGAGTACATCAACCGAGAGGTTCCTATTCGTGCGATTGTGGTGCTGCAGCAGGCCGAGCAGAATGAAGTGCGGAGACTTCCTCTGCTGGAAGGGTTCCAGAGAATGTATGGCAATATTATGTTCCCGCTCTGGGACAGGGCCGTAATTAATGAAGCGCTTGATCTGTTTGACGATATGTGTGCTGAGATTCCTGTGTATCTGCTGAAATGCAGACCTGAGACAGAAGCGGCGGAGCTGCTGAAAAGAGAGATTGATCAATTGTGAGGGAGAGACAGACGATGGAAGCGGAGAGAGAATATGTATCTGCTCAGGACTTGTTTGCTGTAGTTGAAGAGATGCTTGCCGGAGACCGGCAGGCTCTTTTTACAGTTACGGGGATGAGCATGTGGCCTTTTATCTGTCATGGAAGAGACAAGGTTGTCTTGAAACAGCCGGATCAGGATCAATTGAAAAAGGGCGATATCATTTTGTTTCAGACTCCGGGAGGGAAGTACCTTCTTCACCGGATTGTAAAGATAACAGACCGGGAGTTTATTACAGCAGGAGACGGCAATCTGTTCCTGGACGGAGTTTTTCCGAGAGATTGTGTGAGAGGCGTTGTAGTAAAAATTATTCGAAAAGGAAGGGAGATCGATTGCGGACGACTCCGGTGGAAGCTGGTGTTCGCGGTGTGGATGAGTTTGTTCCCTGTGCGGAAATGGCTGCTTAAGATGCTGCGGTGGATCGCGCGCCGCAGATAATCAGAACAGCTGAGTTATAGAATCCGACCCAGCGGAGATAATAGTTCCATATCTGCACAGTTTTGTGCGTCAGTTTTGAATTATCCGGAGGAAATGAGCATGAAGAAACGTCTATTTTTGATCATTGATATGCAGATCGGATTTATCAATGTGCATACAGAAGGCATTGACGAGAGGATTCTGGCCTTCCTGAAACAGGTGGGGGAGCAGGTGATCACTGCCGGTACCCGCTATGTCAATCATGCGCATACAGCATGTTATGTGTTTGAGGGATGGAAGGCATGTATGGCAGGAACAGAAGAGGCGGAACTTGTCCCGTCTCTGCGCGGGGCTGTGATACGGGTATTTGATAAAGACAAATACAGCTGCTGGAATGATGAGGTGAAGCAATTTATTCGTGATAATCGTATTGAAAAAGTTTATTTTGCAGGGGTGAATACCGGATGCTGCGTGCTGAACAGTGTTCTCGACTGCTATAATGATCTGGTTGACTGTGCGGTGATTGAAGATCTCTGCGGCTCTACATCCGGGATGAGAGAACATGAGGCAGCACTGACAGTCCTGCGAAGCTGTATTACGGAAGACAGAGTGATTACGGCGAAAGAGGCAGTCAGAGAGATTCTGGCAGGTATCTACAGTTGATCATAAATGAAAATGAATAGTAAAAAAAAGAGAAGCGCACCTGATGGTTAAGTGAACAGCCATTAGGTGCCTTTTTTCACTGAGAAAGTGCCTTGATTGACCATGGCAGATGTATTCAAAAATGAAAAAAAATGATTTGAATTGATTTAAATTTGCGAAAGTGTTTTAATTTGATTGAATATGAAAGAATAAATAAAAAATAACATAAAATATAAGAAAATGAAGAATGAAAATGTTGACAGTGAAAATTGTGTATGATACTTTGAAACCATAAAAATTGTACAATTTTTGGAACAGAATTAAAAATTCAGAAAAGAGGGATGAAAGAATGAAATTAAGAGACAAAAGTTGGTTTGGAATCGGCGTAAAAGAGAAAATGATCGGTCTTATGCTGGCGGTCGTGGTCTGTATTACAGGCTGCGGAGCGGGAGCGCAGTCGGACAGCTCAGATGCTCAGAAGGGAGAGGATGAGGACGGCAAGGTGACAGTCGTCTGGTGGAATGAGTATACAGATACAGAACTGGTGGAGAAGATTGAAACTTATATTATCGAGCCTTTTGAAGAAGCGCATCCGGATATTACCATCGATATGCAGGGCAAGGGAGATTATGACAGAGTGCTGCAGACAGCCCTTGGAACGAAGAACGGGCCAGATCTTTTTGCGACAAATGGTCCGGCGTACAGCATGCAGTTTGCTGTGGACGGGCTTCTGGAAGATCTGAGTGGCTATGAAGAACAGTACGACTGGAGTCAGGTAATGGACTGGGCGCTGGATTCCTGCCGGTACCAGAATAAGCTGTATAGTATTCCAGTGACAACAGAGACCTGTTTCCTCTTCTATAATAAGGATATGTTTGAGGAAAATGGATGGGTACCCCCGACAACATTTGATGAGCTTATGGACCTTTGTGACAAGATGATGGAAAAGGACATCATGCCATTTGCGTTCGGCGCACAGGAGTTCAAAGCAGCTAATGAATGGTGGACTACACTGGCCTGGAACTATTATGCAGGCCGAGATAATGTGGCAAAGGCGCTGCGGGGAGAACTTGCCTGGAACTCAGAGGTCATGGTAAAAGCGATTGAGACGCTGAATGATATGTGGCAGAAGGGATACATCACCAATAAACAGTCGCATGAGATTACCACCACAGATGCGCTTTCTCTGTTCGGAACCCAGAGAGCAGGGATGGTTGGATGGGCTACGTGGCTTCTGAAGGATCTTCCGAAATATTGTACGGACTTTGATTTTGACTTTGTGAGATGGCCCACCTGGAATGAAGAAGTGGAGAACAGCATGATCGTCGGGCTCGGATCTTGTCTGGCAATTAATGCACAGGCTGACCAGGAGAAGAAAGATGCTGCGGCAGAATTCCTGAACTACCTTCTGGAAGATAAAGACCGGGCAGCAGAGATCGCGGTGAATCTTTCGGGCGAGATGTGGATCCCCATGGTCTATGATACAGAAACCTTGCCGGAAAATGCTGACCCCAAGTTCGTACGTGCTTTGGAGGAGTTTAATTCAATACCCGAAGATGCGCCGGGATTATCTATGTGGACGTTCTGGCCGCCGAAGTTTGAAACCTATATTTACGAAAATATTGAGAGGGTGTATCTGGAGGAGATTACTCCCCAGGAACTTCTGGATGAGGGACAAAAGATATTCGAGGAGGAATTTGCAGAAGGAGTTGTACCGCAGATTCCCGGGCGCTAATCCCGTCTATAAGGCGACAGATCTACCGTATGGTGAAAGGAACAGCAATGAGAATGATAATATCAACTAGACTGAATTCATTTAAAGCGCGGCCGGAGAATTATCAATGGCAGTTTACCCCGGGAGATCCACGGGATCTGCTGCTGCGGATGAAGCGTGCTGGCGGGTCGGAGTGGTTCTGCGCCAATTATCCGGAGCATTTCCTGGCTCCGGGAGAGGCGGAAATGACCGCTTTTATTAAAAGTTCCGGGCTGAAATTATCCGGCATTAATATGCGGTATCCAAAAGAGTTTTCCCTTGGGATCTTTACCAATCCGGATCCGGAGATAAGGCTGCAGGGCTATCGGCTTACATATAGAGCCATCGATGTGTGCAGAGAGCTTGGCGGAACGGATGTAGTGTTGTGGCTGGGAACAGACGGATTTGACTATCCGTTCCAGATGGATTATCCGGAAATGTGGAAACTGGAAAAAGAAGGTATTGGAAAAGTAGCCGACTATGCTGCAGAGAAGGGGATCCGTGTAAGTATCGAGTATAAACCCTTAGAACCGAGAAAAAACAGCCTGATGGGAAACTTTGGAATGACCATGCTGGCGCTGGCGGAGCTTGGCAGAGAGAACCTGGGAATTACCTGTGATCTCTGTCATATGATGATGGCAGCTGAGTACCCGGCACAGCTGATCGCCATGGCGCTGCAGGAGGGGCGTTTATTCGGGCTGCATCTTAACGACGGATACGCCAGAGCGGATGACGGCCTGGCTGTAGGTTCTGTAAGTATGATTCAGACTTTGGAGATCTTTAAGTACCTGCGGGATTATGACTATAAAGGATTTTTGTACTGTGATACGTTTCCTGTCAATGAAGATCCGGAAGAAGAGTATCGGATCAATACCGTGAGGATCCGCAGACTTAGCGAGATCGCGGAGAAGATTTCCACGGATACGCTGGCGGCGATGACTGCACGTCAGAATGGTCTGGGGGCAAACGAATATGTATGGGATATGATTATGGGAGGAAAATCAGAATGAGTATTGGACAGAAGGTATATGCAGGACTGGCGGGGATGTATGCAGGCGATGCTTTTGGCCTGCCCATGGAAATGATGCCGGAAGAACATGTGAGAAGGGTTTTCGGAAGAGTCACAGGGTTGGTATCTCTGGAGCAGCCAACAGTTGAGGATGGGTATGTCTACCGACCTGTGACTCCCAGGGGGCGAGGATCAGATGACACCTATTTTAATACTTATGTCATAGAAAAGTATCTTGAGTGTGGGAGGATGGACGAGGAGATCACCGCCCGGATCTTTATAGAGAAGGGCAGGGAGATCCTGGATACCCCATTTTATGGACCAAGTACGCAGAAGGCCATGAATCGGATCTTCCGCGGCGAGAATCCGGAGGTGACCGGACTGCCGTCCGGTCCGATGGAAGGACAGAGCTGCGGTGCTGCGACTCTTCGCTCGACTCCGATTGGAATGGCCAATCCGGGAAAGGTCCGGGAAGCTGCCATGGAGGCTGTACGGGCGGCGCTGCCTACACACGGAAGCTGTGTAGCTCTCTCAGCAGCTGCGGCTTGGTCTGCGGCTGTGGCTGCAGCCATGGAGGAACATTCGGTGAAGGAAGACGTGTATCGGGCAGCTTGTGAAGGCGCACGGCTTGGCAGTCAGTACGGACTGCCGGGGATCGCACCTTCGGTAGAGAAGCGGATTGAATTGGCGTGGAAGATTGCAGAGAAAGTGAAAGATCCGAGAAAAGTAGCGAAAGAGTACTATAACTTGATCGGAGCCGGACTGCCGGCTGCAGAGACGGTTCCCTTCTCCCTGGCTGTGTTCTTTGCCTGTCCTGACAGCCAGATGCAGAGCATTCTGTATGCTGTAAATGCCGGAGGAGACACAGACTCTACAGGAAGTATGGCGGGGGCACTGACCGGAGTCTTCAGTGGCTGCATGGATATACCGGACAAAGACCTGAAACTTATAGAAGAAGTGAACCGGCTGGATATTCGGAAGATTTCAGCACGGTTTTCCCGCTGGATTGAAGAAAATAGAAGTTAAGTTTGCGGAGCGGATCATCTGGCCGGTTTCTGATGATCCGCCCGTTAGGGAGGTGGCTGAATTTGCTGCTGGTGAAATTGCGAAAACGGATAAAGGGACTGACATTCGTTCTGCCGGCGCTGGCGGTCTATACATTCGTGGTGGGATACCCCATGATTATGACGTTTTTCTATTCTTTTACGGACTGGAAGATGGGAAGGGAACCTAAATTTGCCGGTCTGGAAAACTATGCACATATGTTTGATTCGTCAGAATGGGTTGTCTGGCAGGCTGTGAAGAATAATCTGCTCTGGATGGTGCTTATGATCGTCGTGAATCTTAGTCTGGCACTGGCCGTGTCCGGACTTCTGAGGAATGTAAACCCGAAAGTGATGAAGGTACTCCGGGTGATCTTTTATCTGCCGGTGATTCTTCCCCGTACGGTTGTGTGCCGGATCTGGATGTGGCTGTATAATCCGATCGTGGGACTGCAGCCGGTTCTTGAGAAACTGGATCTGCCATTTCTTGGACTTGGAGATCCGGACACCGTAATGTATGCTATCGCGGTTGTCGGCGTCTGGTGCTGGTGGGGATTTCCGCTGGTGATTCTGCTGTCCTCACTGCAGCAGATTGATCCCGTATATTATGAAGCAGCCAGCATGGAGGGGGCGGGCCGGACAGCGCAGTTTGTGAAGATTACGGTGCCTATGCTGAGGCCCACGCTGATCTTTATTCTGGTTCTCACTATGGTTACTTCGTTCCAGATTTTTGATCTGAATTATATCATGACTTGGGGAGGACCGGGCAAGGCTTCGGAGGTGCTGTCAACCTTGATCTATAAAAACGGAATCCTGCAGTTCCAGGCCGGGTACGGTTCGGCCTTGGCGGTTCTTCAGATGCTGCTGTCTTCCGTAGGAATTGCAGCCTATATGTACTTGCAGAGAAAGGAGCTGGAGACGGTATGAGAAGGAAGAAACATTTTTCAGCGGGCGATGCGGCTGTATATATACTGCTGGCGCTTATGGCGTTCTTGGTTTTGTTCCCGATTTATATCCTGGCTTTGAACTCTGTGAAAACAGATGTGGAAATCAAGGCAGGACCGCTGGAATTTCCGGCCATCCCGCAGACCAGAAATTTCATAGAAGCATATCTTACCGGTCAGTTTCAGATCGGCCTGGTGAACAGTTTGAAAATCGCAGTGATTGTGTGTGCGGCAGTGATCCTGCTTGCCGCCCTAGCAGCCTATGGACTTGCCAGGCTGTATGTGCCGGGTAAGCTGAAGATTAATACATATTTGCTGATGGGCTTGGCTGTACCGCCCCAACTGTTCCTGATCCCGCTTTATAATAATCTGTCTGTACTGGGGTTAAACGATACACACACCGGACTGATTCTTGTGTACATTGGAATCTATCTGCCATTTTCTATTTTTTTCCTGAGATCCTTTTATCTGAGTTTGCCAAGAGAAGTAGAAGAGTGTGCCAAGATGGACGGCTGCAGTACCATTCAGATTATCTTCCGGATTGTGCTCCCTATGTCCAGGCCGGCATTCTTAAGCCTGATCGTGATAGTGTTTACCTGGGTATGGAACGAATTTACATTTGCGGTTACTCTGATTCAGTCGGATGGGCTGAAGACAGTTTCTACCCAGTATCTGGCATTTTCGAGCAACCGGGACATCGATCTGTCTATGGTCGCAGCGGCGGGAATTATTACAAGTATCCCGGTGGTAGTGCTCTTTATTCTCCTGCAGAAGAGTTTCATAGAGGGAATGACTTCGGGCAGTGTGAAAGGATAGGTGATATAGTTGAAGAAAGTACTTTATTTCTTTAGAAATAAAGTTATATATAGATATTCCTATGATACAGAGATTTCTATAGGAAATACCAGTACCGGAACACTGCAGGCAGATTTCCTGGGGGATGCGGAGCAGGAGATAAGGGAACTCACAGATGCAGGATATCTGGTCTATCCAGTCGTGCTTCTGGGGACAGATCTTCTGGGGCAGATCTGTATGCAGTATTTGCAGCAGTTGGGATGCCGGATGGATTATGTGGGCCGGGACATGGGAAAAACAGAGTTTGTGTTTCTGCTGGAGGAATCTGGAGGGGGACAGACAACCTATGAATATATCAACAGAGAAAGTCGGAGCCGCAGTTCAGAATATAAGGCGTACTGCTTGGAACTTCTCCGCGGCTGGGCACACGACACGGTATTTGCGGCGGAGATGGCAGAGATTGGGAAGATGGCTAAAACGGAACCGATGAAAGGGACCATCAGGAGGGAGTAGACAAATATGGCGGATATTATTATAGGACCAACCGGGCTGGCTCTGGATGTGATCGGTGTTAAAGGGGAGGAAACTTCGGGAGAATTGAGTGAGTGTATCACTGCGCCGGGCGGATCCCAGCTGAATCTTGCATATGGATTAAGTGTGTTGGGACACCGAGTAAAGGTCATCGGATGCTTCGGCGATGATCCTGCCGGGCAAATCTGCCTTCAAGATCTGGTTCAGTGCGGTATTGATGTGACGCATATGATCCGGACAGAAGGCGTGACTTATACAGCGTTTGTGCTGACAGAGCCGGAACTGCCGCGGAGAACGATCTTTGCCAATACAAGAGGGCTTGGCGGCGGGCTGTTTCAGACAGGAGTGGACTTTGCAGGAAAGCTGAGACAGATCGGCAGAGGCGATTTCTATGGCATGCTGGCGGCCGCACCGCAGAATCCGGAAGAACAGAAGCAGTTTCTGGAGATTTTTCGGACTGCACGGGAAATGAAAATGCGGACCTTTCTGGAACCTCCTGAGGATCCTAAAATGCTGCATCAAGATCTTCTTAAGCCTTTGCTTCCTTATATTGATCTGTTTCTTCCGGGTGAGAAAGAACTGGCAGTGCTGACTGGGATCAAGGACTGCCGACGGGGAAGCAGAAAGATACGTGAGCAGGGATGCCGAACGGTTGTGTGTAAACTGGGGGCGGCCGGATGCTGTGTAGTGTCGGAAGAAGGGGAGGCTTTTGTACCTGGGTATGATGTGACTGTGAGGGATCTGACCGGCGCCGGAGACGGTTTTGCGGCGGGGCTGATCCACGGGCTATCAGAAGGACGCCCTCTTGAGCAGGCTGCAGATTTTGCTAACCGGTATGCTGCCGCTAATATTCGGAAGACGGGGCCTCGGGCCGGGATGGAGTGTGAGGCTGCGGTCCTGGCAGCTGTAACACAGAGAAGAAAAACCAAGGGAAACAAGTAGCACTGTGATGCCCGGTTTGCTATAATAGAGACTAGGCTGGAAAATATTGGAAATTCAGCTGATTCTGGAAAAGTGATGGTGGGATATATGATAGCAGTTGAAAGATATAACTATATTATGGAACGGTTAAAGGAGAGGGAAACGATCGGATCGAAAGAACTTTCCAGGGAGCTGAACGTATCCGAGGCCACCGTGCGCAGAGATCTGGAAGGGCTGGAAAGAGACGGCAAGCTCGTCCGTGTCAGAAGCGGGGCCAGGAGAGTTGATGGGAACGCCAGACAGGCAGAGATTATAGATCATACACAGCCGATTCTGTTCCGGGGGCATAATGAACACGCAGACGCGAAGCGTGCTGTAGCGAAGCGGGCAGCCACCTTTGTACATGATGGAGACTGTATCTTCATTGATGGCGGAACGAGTTTGGCACCTCTGATTGACTATCTGTCCGGGAAGAGGATCAAGATTGTGACACATAATATAAGGATTGTGCTGAATCTGAAAGACCCTGCGGCGGATATCTTTCTGGTGGGTGGGTATTATAAGTCCCATCATGCAACAACTGTGGGATATTATGGAGAGAATATGATCTCCCAGTTCCATTTCGATCATGCGTTCTTCGGCTGCTCGGGGGTAAACCTGGAACAGCAGGTAGCGTTCAACAATGATATTGATACAATTCCTATGAAAAAGATGGCTATGAAGACAGCAGAGCATAAATACTTGCTGATAGACGCGTCGAAGCTTTCGGAGACTGCCTACTGCCGGTTCTGTTCGATCAATGATTTTGATTACGTGATCTGCAATTCCAGTCGGGAGGATGAAAACTGTCCGGCAAATTTTTTATTTGTATAGAGGAATCTTTCCCGTGTATAAAGATAGAATAAAAGTGCAGATTTCTTTCTGAAGCCGGAAAAATCTTCAGGATACAGTTGTCATAAATGCCCCTGTGCGCGCATAAACTTTCTGCACGGGGGTGATCAGTTTGATCTATATAACACAAAAGGGTGATACGCTGGACGAGATTGCAGAACAGACCGGTGTTCCGGCATGGAAGATCGTGTCTGACAACCAGCTTTTGAATAGAAATAAAATTGTCCCGGGACAGGCGCTTCTGATCCTGGCACCGGGAGAGCAGGAAGGAACAGCGGACGGTTTAAGGGCAGGAGGATACGCCTATCCTTTCATCGAGAAGCAGGTCTTCGAAACCGCGCTTCCGCCGCTGCAGGAACTGCTGATCTTTTCTTACGGGTATACATTTGAAGGGACGCTTGTGCCGCCTGCGGAAGATGAATTGTGGATGATTGAGGCTGCGTGGGAGAACGGGACACGGCCGCTGCTGGTTCTGACGCCTTTCTCAGGCGGTGCGTTTAATAATCAGCTCGTTAAGGTGCTGGCAGAAAACGTAGAGATTCAGGAACGGCTGATCGGACAGATTCTGATCACGGTAGAAGACAGGGGATATGCCGGGGTGAATGTGGATTTCGAGTATATTCTTCCGGAGAACCGGCAGCAGTATGCAGAGTTCCTGGGCAGGCTGAGAAGCCGCTTGAATGAACAGGGGTACAGTCTGTCAGCTGCCGCAGCACCGAAAGTATCTGATGATCAGAAGGGGCTTCTGGTGGAAGGACTGGATTATGAGCTGCTCGGACAGAATACAGACACTGTATTTCTGATGACTTATGAGTGGGGATACACGTATGGTCCGCCCATGGCCGTGGCACCTCTTGACAAAGTGCGCAGCGTTGTAGAATATGCTCTGACGAAAATTCCGGCGGAGAAACTGATCCTGGGGATACCAAACTATGGATATGACTGGATGCTCCCCTATGAGCGAGGTGTTACCCGGGCACGAACGATAGGAAATGAAGAGGCAGTGGCGATTGCGGTGCAGAACGGTGCTTCGATCGAATACGCGCAGATTGCCCAGAGCCCCTGGTTTGTCTATCGTGCCGGAGGGATGGAGCATGTGGTGTGGTTCGAAGACGTGAGAAGCATCCAGGCGAAATGGGAACTGGTGAGGGAGTACGGGCTTTCGGGAGCGTGGTACTGGAATCTGATGCGTCCGTTCCGCGCGAACTGGCTGATGCTCTGATCCAGAAATGGGATGCAGATGCAAGAAAGGATCCCCTGCAGGAGTGGGTCGCCGCAGATGGCGGGTCCTGACTCAGACTGCAGGGGATCTGACAATTGAGGAAGATTATTTGGCCAGGGACTGAAGTGCATCGTATCCGGTCTCGCCGGTACGAATCTTTGTGGCACTGCGGATTGCATAACTGAAGATCTTGCCGTCTCCGACTTCTCCTGTGAAGGCGGCTTCCTGGATTGCGGCAATGGTTTTCTTCTCCCATTCTTCGGAAGATACCACGATTTCAAATTTAATTTTCGGATGCATGAAGATCTCCACCTCTGAACCGCGGACAATCTCTTTGAATCCTCTCTGGGCTCCGAAGCCCATGACCTGGGAGACAGTGATGCCGTTGACTTCAATGGCGCTGAGGGCAGCCTTCACATCTTCGAATTTCTCCTCTCTTACAATGGCTTCTACTTTTATCATCATAGAGTGACTCCTCCTGTTTTTTTACCTATCATGCTGTGTTTCTACTATATATAAATATATGACAATGCCGGGGACAGAAGCGCGTTGTCCCATGCCGGGGACAGTGTGCGCGGGATCTGTCAGTCAAGTCCGTTGAAGGACGGATATGCATTCTCGCCATGCTGTGTGAGATCGAGGCCGATCAGTTCGTCTTTCGGATCTACCCGCAGGGTTGCAAAGATGCGGACGATACCGATGCAGATCAGTGTGCCGGCGACTGCGACCGCGATTGTGACGAGGATACTGATAATCTGTGCGGTGAAAAGTTCTGTCTCACCGAAGACAAGGCCGTTCCAGCGTGCCACAGAGTTGATGGATGTCTGTCCGAACAGGCCGGTGGCAATACCGCCCCAGATCCCTCCGATGCCGTGGCATCCGAAAGCATCCAGTGCATCGTCGATTTTCAGGCGGTGCTTGATGATGTGCATTGCGCAGTAGCAGATCGGGCTTACGAGGAATCCGATGATAAAGGAAGACCAGATCGGGACGAATCCGGCGCCCGGCGTAATGGCGACCAGACCGATGACCAGACCGGTGGACGCGCCTACAAGGGTCGGCTTGCCAGTCTTTACCGTGTCGATCAGCATCCAGGACAGAAGTGCGGACGCGGCAGAGATCGAGGTTGTCATGAAGGCGTGTGCGGCAAGGCCGTCAGCTGCCAGTGCGCTTCCTGCGTTGAAGCCGTACCATCCGAACCACAGAAGCGAAGCTCCAAGCGCCACGAAGGGAATATTGTGGATCCGATAGGAAGTCTGCTCATATCCTTTCCTTCTGCCAAGATAAATCGCAAGGACAAGAGCGCTTGCACCCGAGCTGATATGTACCACGTTTCCTCCGGCGAAGTCGACAGAACCGATGGCTGCCAGAAAACCGCCTTCTCCCCAGACCATGTGGGCCATGGGATAGTAGACGATGACAGTCCACAGGGCGATGAAAGCAAACAGTGCTTTGAATTTCATGCGTCCTACAACAGCGCCTGTGATCAGCGCCGGCGTGATCATGGCAAACATCATCTGAAATGCGGCGAATACCAGGTGCGGGATCGTGTCAGAATAGGGGCCTGCATCCCAGCCGACTCCATTCAGCGCGAACCAGCGGAAATCTCCGATGATGCCGCCGTGGTTCCCGCCGAAAGCGAGCGAGTAGCCGAAAAGGGTCCACATGAAGACAGAGAGTCCCATGATCGCCACGCAGGCCATCATAGTATTGCAGACATTTTTCCTCCGCACCAGGCCGCCATAGAAAAATGCCAGGCCCGGTGTCATGAAAAATACCAGTGCTGTGCAGATGATCATAAATCCAGTGTTTCCAGTGTCCATATAAATACCTCCCATTCCTTCCTGCGAAGGATATTTTTAAAATGTGAAATCCCCGGGGTATTTCTAATGTCCTGTCTCATTGCGGAAAGTGAATGAGACAGTGCATAAGTGAGAGCGCATCAAAGCGCGGGCGTAAAAAGGCAGATGAGCCTTTTATGACAAAAAAAGACGCCTGATCCGGAAAGGGCGGCCGCTCCGCCTCCGTGTTCAGACGTCTTTGTCATGCCGTAAGGATAGCAGAAGAAAAAAAGAAAGTCAAGGGGAAATTTTCTTGCAAACCCATTGGTTCTATGATATACTACGACTGTTGCAAAAAAACACGTATGCGGATTCCTTTGAAGGTGCCTAAGCCGGAGAGAACAGTTTCCGGCCGGTTTCGAAGGAGAACAAAGCATACGGAAGTTCAAAACCAGATGGAGGAAAGAAACATGAGCGTTATTTCAATGAAGCAGCTGTTGGAAGCAGGTGTTCATTTCGGACACCAGACAAGAAGATGGAACCCGAAAATGGCTCCGTACATCTACACAGAGAGAAACGGTATCTACATTATCGACCTGCAGAAATCTGTAGGAATGGTAGACGATGCATATAAAGCCGTTTCTGACATTGCGGCAGAGGGCGGCACAATCCTCTTCGTAGGAACAAAGAAGCAGGCGCAGGATGCGATCAGAACTGAGGCAGAGCGCTGCGGAATGTACTATGTAAACGAGAGATGGCTGGGCGGTATGCTCACAAACTTCAAGACAATCCAGAGCCGTGTGAAACGTCTCAAAGAGATCGAGGCGATGTCAGAGGACGGAACATTCGATGTTCTTCCGAAGAAAGAAGTAATCGCACTGAAGAAAGAGTGGGCAAAGCTTGAGAAGAACCTTGGCGGAATTAAAGAGATGAAGAGACTGCCGGATGCAATCTTCGTTGTTGATCCGAAGAAGGAGAGAATCTGTGTTCAGGAAGCTCACACACTGGGAATTCCGCTGATCGGTATCTGCGATACAAACTGCGATCCGGAAGAGCTGGATTACGTGATCCCGGGCAACGACGACGCAATCAGAGCAGTGAAGCTGATCGTTTCTAAGATGGCAGACGCTGTTGTTGAGGCAAACCAGGGCGCTACAGAGGAAGATTACTATGAGGTTGAGGCTGCTGACGAAGCAGCAGAAGAGGCTTCAGAGGCTGTAGAAGAGTAAGATAAATTATTTTAAATGGAGGAATTTATCATGGCAATCACAGCAGGAATGGTAAAAGAATTAAGAGAGATGACAGGCGCAGGAATGATGGACTGCAAGAAAGCTCTCACAGAGACAAACGGCGACATGGACGCAGCTGTTGAGTTCTTAAGAAAGAACGGACAGGCAAAGGCTGAGAAGAAAGCCGGAAGAATCGCTGCAGAAGGTATCGTAAAGACGGTTGTCAAAGATGATAAGAGCGCGGCAATCGTAGAGGTAAACTCTGAGACAGACTTCGTTGCAAAGAACGATGAGTTCCAGGGATTTGTTGAGAATGTTGTTAATCAGGTTGCAGATTCTGAGGCAGCTGACATCGACGCATTTATGGCAGAGCCGTGGGCAGCTGACACTTCCAAGACAGTGAAAGATGCTCTCGTTGAGAAGATCGCAACGATCGGCGAGAACCTGAATATCAGAAGATTCGAGAGAGTAAGCGAGGAGAACGGATGTGTTGTATCCTATATCCACGGCGGCGGACGTATCGGTGTTCTGGTAGCAGCTGAAACAGATGTTGTAAATGATGAGATCAAGAAGTGCTTAAAGAACGTAGCTATGCAGATCGCTGCTATGTATCCGAAGTATGTATCCCGTGACGAAGTTTCTCAGGAATACATGGATCATGAGAAAGAGATCCTCCTTGCTCAGGCGAAGAAAGAGAATCCGGAGAAGCCGGACAACATCATCGAGAAGATGATCATCGGACGTCTGAACAAAGAGCTGAAGGAAATCTGCCTGCTTGATCAGGTTTACGTTCAGGACAGCGACCTTACAGTTGCAAAATACGTTGATAAGGTTGCAAAAGAGAACGGCGCGAAGATGACAGTTAAGAAGTTCGTTCGTTTCGAGACCGGAGAAGGAATTGAGAAGAAAGAAGAGAACTTCGCAGAAGAAGTTGCAAAGCAGATGGCTGGAAACTAAGGAAATGTAATCTTATAGCCGAAAGGTTGCTTGAAGCCCTTGAGAATCCCGGGGAACGGGGATTTTCAAGGGCTTTTTTTGGCATTGAGAGATTACCGGGACTCTGTTGTTTTCTTCCCCTGCACAAGGAAGACGGCCACTGCCAGCAGAATGAGGGCGACTGCGGTCATGCAGAGAAAGGCAATATTCAGTCCATGGATAGCTGCCTTCTCTCCGTAAGAGGAGACGGAACGGCTGGAAACCAGGCTCATAATCCCCACGAAGACGGCAGAGCCGATAGCTCCGGCTATGGTTCTAAGCGAGGTCAGAAGAGCAGTTGCGTCTGCCACGAGGGCGGGTTTCACATGGGAGGTTCCCCATGTGATCAGCGGCATCATCAGGCAGCCGATGGCGATGCAGCGGATCACATTATACATGGCAGCAACGAAAACAGGCATGTTCAGAGTGAGGAAATACATCCCCAGATTGCTGACCGGAGCAGGCCCGTATGTACTGATATTGCCGATGCCAAGAGTCAGACCGCCAAAGGCAAATACACTCAGGATAAAAGAACGGGCATCAAAGGTCTGACTGCCGGTTTCCAGCACATCCGCGAATACAAACCAGGCGACGATCAGGGCAATAATCATCACGATCAGGGCAAGACCGAAGATTGCTCTCCAGTGGATCAGGTCTACGAGGAGCCCGGCCAGAGTCGGAGCGATGACAGGGGCAGCGCCTGAGGCCAGTCCGTACCAGCCCATGACAGTTCCTTTTTTCTCCGGGGGATAGATCGTAAGGATGGCGACCTGTGCCACAGACAGAAGGATCCCGTTGCCGCATGCCTGAAGGATCCTGCCGGACATCATGATGAAGAAGCTGCCTGCGAACAGGCTGATGACCAGACCGGCGATGAAAATAAGGATTCCCCCGAGATAGAGCCGCTTGGTTGGGAACCTTCGGATCAGATACGCGGTCAGCGGCATGATAATGCCCATAGCAAGAGAGTAGCCGCTGGTCAGCCACTGGCCGGCAGCCACGTTGATGGACAGATCCGCAGAGATGGGAGGCAGGGCAGTGGTCATCGCCGTAGAGAGCATGGAAGATGCAATGGTTGATATTAAAATAGTAATAAAAATAAAAAAACTTTCTTTGGTCAGTCAAAACTTTCGATGAATTCATTTATAGAACCTCTCCTCTTGTATAGTATTTTTTGATCTTGGATAAGATCGTATATAGATCTGACTTCTCTGTCTCAGTGAGAGGTTCTGTCAGCTCATGATGCTCCTTTAAGCGGATACTTCTTACGCGGTTCACTTCTTCCTTCCCGGCCGGTGTGACTGTAATAAAATAGGCACGTTTATCCTGAGGCGAAGGGGTTCTCTGGATATAACCTTTCTTCTCCAGTTTCGCCAGCAGCTCACTGAGAGAGGTGGAGCGGATCTCCAGAATCTGCCCCAGCTTTTTCTGCGGCAGAGTTCCTGCTTCCTCAAGAAGGAACAGACACTTATACTGCCCTGAGAGCGGACTGCGGTCCTGCGGACAGGATTTGGCCAGCCGGTTCAGCTGACGGACCACGTCATAAAAGAGTTCCGTCAGATCGTGATCATGGATCTGTCTGCTTGTTTGAGTATCCGCTTTCCGTTTGAGCTCTGTATTTACTTTCATTGCCATATTCATCTCGTTCGTATTATTTTGATCTGTCTGCATCTGGAACACACCTGGCTATGAGGGATAATATAGAGGTACCTCCATATTATATGGGATGTGAGGATGAGAAGTCAATAAGTAATCAGTTCAGCCGCGCCATTCGCAAAGCCGCACTGACGTGCGAATTGCGGCTGCGCCGCTCCTCTGCTCATGAACTGGCGCTCAGCACATCTGCCTGTCAGCCTCCGGATTCTTATGCAAGTATAAATCCGTCTTCTGACGCAGATGGCTGAACTGATACGTCAATAAGTAAATAGGTGCTGCAGCCGGATGGAACGGCGGTCCTGCTTGTGTTATAATGTTCAGATGAAAAGTATGTCGGCAGGCATGTGCGGCGCGGAGACCTGCTGGAATGTGTGCCCCGGCCGGGAGAGAATGACAGATGGGAGAGAATCATGATGAGACGGATACGGATTATCGAGGATGACAGAGTACTGAGAGACGAACTGAAGCTGCTGCTGAATAACAGCGGATATGAAGCCTCTGTGGAAGAAGATGTTCTGCACGCCGCGGAGCGGATCCTGAAGGATCCGCCGGATCTGGTGCTTCTGGACATCCTTCTGCCGGGGACCAACGGCCAGTCTATCCTGCGGGAGATCCGGGCAGAATCGGATGTGCCGGTGATCATGCTGACCAGCAGGGACGGCGAGGTGGAGGAGATCATCAGCCGCAGCGGCGGGGCGGACGACTATATCACGAAGCCCTATCATCCGACGCTTCTCCTTCTGAGAATCGAGTCCGTCTTAAGAAGAACCGGGGGACAATCCAGAGAAGAAACGCTTGTATACAGGGGGATTCGGCTGGATCTTCCGAGAAGCTGCATCGTCCACAGCGGTGGGGAGCTGATTCTGTCGAGAAATGAGTTGACGATTCTGCACTGTCTGATGAAGAACCGGGGAAGGATCGTATCCAGGGATGAACTGATGGATTACCTGTGGGATCTGAGCGACTTTGTAGATGATAATACTCTGACAGTGAATATGAACCGACTCCGGAAACGGCTTGCATCCGTGGGGCTTGTGGATGTGATTGAGACAAGAAGAAAGCAGGGGTATCTGTTAGTATGAAGATCTGGGATTATCTGAAAGGATACGCGGTGCCGGCGGCTCTATGGCTTGCGGCGGGATGCCTGGCCGAAGGGGTGCTGCTGCTCTTCGGCGGCACTGCGGCAGAACTGGTCTTTGTGGGCGGGATTCTGTTCGGTGCAGGGATCCTGGCCTTTCTTTATGATTACAGAAGGAAGGCCGCATTCTATAACAGACTGTGGGAAAGACTGGACAGTCTGGAGGAAAAGTATCTGGTCGTGGAGATGCTCAAGGAGCCTCAGTTCCTGGAAGGCCGGCTGCTCTATCAGTCATATATGGAGATCCTGAAGTCCATGAATGACGCAATCGCGCGCCATGAACGGGTCAACGGGGAGTTCCGTCAGTACGCGGAAGCCTGGATTCATGAGATCAAGATTCCCATCGCCAGTGCCCGGCTGATTCTTCATAATAGTCCGGGGGAGATCTCGCGGAAGCTGAAAGAGCAGCTGACCCGGATCGACGGAGATGTGGAGCAGGTGCTTTATTATATCCGCAGCGAGGTACCTCAGAATGACTACAGCATCGGGCGTCATTCTCTGAGAGAGATCGTGGAGGAGGCTGTCCGTGAGAATAAGGACAGTCTGATCCTGAATCGGTTCTCCGTGAACATAGAGATCGGAGCGGAGGCGGTCTATACAGATCGGAAATGGCTGTCCTTCGTCCTGGGACAGATCATCAGCAACGCGGTGAAATATGCAGGTGAGGCGGGGCGCAGGATCTGCTTCCGGGCCGAGAAGGATGGAACCTGCGTCCGCCTGCAGGCCGAGGACAGCGGGATCGGGATTGTACCGGAAGATCTTCCCAGGATCTTTGAGAAATCGTTCACCGGAAATAACGGAAGGCAGACAGTCGCCACAGGCATGGGCCTGTATATCTGCCGGAAGCTGTGCGAAGAGCTGGGACACCGGATTGCTGCCGAGTCCGAGCCGGGCAGGTATACCCGCATCATCCTGGAATTCGCCGGGGAGAGGGATGGGGCTGAGAGCTGAGCAGAGAGGAACCGGCAGAGAGAAACCGGCAGAAAGCGGCCGGCTCTCTGCAGTGCAGATACGTGTGCAGGAAGGAAAGAATGTTACAGGATTGTAAGGTTGTGTCAGATGAATCAATGGCTGAACTGTGTGGAATGATTTAGGGTGTTCTTAGCCCCTTGTATACCGCCGCTGCAGTTCAGCTTTTCTCTTGTGCGCGGACGGATACGGAGGAGGCCGGGCCGCGTTAGGAGCGGACTGAAAGCGTAAAGAAAGGTGATTGATATGGGAGAATTACTGCGAATTGACCATCTGGTAAAGTACTATGGAAATAAGTCCAGTCTGACCAAAGCACTCAACGATATCTCGCTGACAGTAGAGAAGGGAGAATTTACGGCTGTCATGGGTGCCAGCGGATCAGGCAAGACCACACTTCTGAACTGTATCTCTACCATTGACCGGCCCACGGGAGGGCACATTTATATTGACGGAGTGTGCACGTCCGGGCTTAAGAAAAATGCGCTTGCCGACTTCCGGAGAGACCGTCTGGGCTTTATTTTTCAGGAGTTTCATCTGCTGGATACGCTGACCGCGTTCGACAATATCGCGCTGGCGCTGCAGATCCAGAGATGTGCGCCCGGCGACATCAAGAAACGGGTGCGGGAGGCGGCGGAACGGCTGGGGATCACGGACGTACTGAATAAATATCCGTATCAGATGTCCGGGGGACAGAAACAGAGAACCGCGGCGGCACGGGCGATTATTACCCGTCCTTCACTGATTCTGGCGGATGAACCTACAGGCGCTCTGGATTCCAGGAGCGCGCGGGTGCTGCTCGAGAGCATGGTGTCGCTGAATCAGGATGCGGGAGCTACCATACTGATGGTGACACATGACGCAGTGACAGCCAGTTATGCATCCAGGGTGGTATTCATCAAGGATGGAAAGCTGTTTCACGAGCTGCGTAAGGGCAGGGAGGATGCAAGGGCGTTCTTTGACCGGATTATGGATGTAATCTCTCTTATGGGAGGTGATTTGAACCATGCTGTTTAGCCTTTCTCTGAAGAATCTGAAGAAAAGTATCCGGGATTATTCGATCTATTTCTTTACTTTGATCCTGGGCGTTTGTATTTTCTATGTGTTTAATGCGATCCATACGCAGAGCGCGATGATGGAGGTATCGAAGACAAAATCTGAAATGATCGACACCATGATCCGGGCATTGTCAGCCATGAGCGTGGTTGTCTCCTGCGTTCTGGGATTCTTGATTGTCTATGCCAGCAGGTTCCTGATCCGGAAACGAAAGAAGGAGTTCGCGGTTTATATCACCCTGGGGATGCGGAAAGGAGAGATCGCCAGGCTTCTGCTGGCTGAGACGGCGGTGATCGGGCTCTTCTCCCTTGGGGCCGGACTTGTGCTGGGGATTGTATTGTCACAGTTCATGTCTCTTTTGGTCGCCAATATCTTTCAGGCAGATATGAGCAGGTTCGTATTTGTCGTTTCCGGAGAGGCAGTGGTCAAGACAGCCTGCTATTACGTCATTATCTATGTGGTAGTAATCGTGATGAATACGATCGTCGTGATTCGATCCAAACTGATCGATCTTCTGGTGGCCAACCAGAAGAAAGAGAAGCTCCGGCTGAAGAATCCGTTTCTCTGTGTGCTGGTGTTCGCGGCTGCCTGCGTGATGCTGGGATATGCCTACTATAACGTGACAGCGAACCAGGAGGCGATGGCCACGGAGGCGGATGTACTGCTTCAGATCGTGCTGGGGATTGTGGGAACGTTTCTTGTGTTCTGGTCTGTCGCCGGGTTTGTCCTGAACCTTGTGAAGAAGCTGCCGGGGGTTTATTACAGAGGAATGAATTCCTTTGTGCTGAGCGAGGCGGGAAGTCAGGTGAATACGTCTGCGGCGGCAGGAACGGTGATCTGTCTGCTGCTCTTTGCCACCATCTGTATCCTGTCCAGTGCTTTCGCGCTGAAGGGCTATAAGGAAGGGCAGCTGGACCGGCAGGCACCGGTGGATGTATGCATGAATACGAATGTGATGTATGGACAGCCCGTAAGAGAACGCCTGGAAGAATGCGGATTTGCCGCAGAGGCACTGGATCTGAAGGCGGAGTTTCTCACGTACCGGGCGGACACGGTGACCCGGCGTTCTGTGATGGGCAGTTATGCGGAAGAGTATATCAAGAATGACCCGACCATGGAACCGTGGCTGAATGAGGAACTGGAGCTGGTGCGGGAGTCTGACTACAACGATCTGGCCCTCGCATACGGGTTCGATCCGGTCAGTCTGGGGCAGAACGAGTATCTGGTCAGCGCAGATTATGAGACGACGGTGCAGCAGTTTACAGAGGGGCTGAAAGCCAATGACACCATTGAAGTATGTCGGAGGACGCTCACGCTGGCAGACCAGAAGGTGCAGGACAGCTACCTTGTGATGAGCTATTCGCCCATGAATATGGGAGTGGTGATTGTGCCGGATGATATTCCATTTACGGAGGAGAATGAATGGGGCAGTTATCTGGCGGCAGATTATACTGCAGAGTATGACACCAGGGAATTCCGGGCTTACATGGATGACGGAGGATTTGATGAACTGGTGAATCCGCAGGGAGTGATGGAGGACGATGCGGTTTTTCTGACCACCAGGTCGAAGATCAGCGACGACAGTATCGGATCCAGCGGTATGGTGGTGTTCATTGCATTGTATCTGGGCTTCGTTTTTGTGATCAGCGGGGCGGCTATCCTGGCGCTGAAAGAGATGTCGGACATCATTGACAGCCGGGAGAAATATGAGGTGCTCCGTCAGCTGGGGGCCGGAGAGAAGGTGAGGAACCGGGCACTGCTGGCACAGATGTCGCTCTTCTTCGGGCTGCCTCTTCTGCTGGCGGTGATTCACTCGATTTTCGGCATCCAGGTATGCAGGTCCATGCTGAATATCTATCACTCAGACAGGATCTTTTCCTCTCTGATTGTGACTGCGGTGCTGATCGTGGGACTGTACGGAGGATATTTTCTGGTGTCTCATCTGTTCTGCAGACGGGTGATCCGAGAGTAGGAGGCAGCGAGAGCAGGAGGCAATCAGAGCAAGAGACAGCGGGAGCAGGCGGCAGCAAGAGCAGGAGGCACCAAGAGCAGGAGGCGATCAGGGCAAGAGGCAGCGGGAGCAGGAGGCAATCAGAACGGACAATCGAATATGAGTTTGAGCAGGGACATGAATTTTGCGGAATTCATGTCCTTTTTCGCTAGATGGCTGGATTATTATTTTAGATAAATATAAAATAATTTAGAGTATTGCAAAAGTCTCCGTTATGAGTTATAGTAGCGTCAATGTACATGGATGATTTTCTTTGCTGCAAGGGTACATGCACCTTCGCAGAGAACGGGGAATCATCTGGCTGTGCAGAAACATAAATGAACAATGAATTTCAGGAGGAAAGAAACGTGCAGGAATGTGAATGGAAGGCAATGGCCTACGGCCAGGTGACGGTCAAAGACCCATTTCTGACAGACAGCATGAAGCTGGAGAAGCGTTATCTGATGTCTCTGGATGAGAAGCGCCTGCTGGCGGGATTCCAGGAGACAGCGGGGATCCGTCCGGCGGCTATGCGTTATCCCGGGTGGGAGAGCACAGAGATCCGCGGACATACGATGGGGCATTATCTGACCGCCCTGTCACAGCTCTGGGCGGCAGAGCACGACCCGGATGTGAAAGACAGAATTGACAGTATTGTGGATGGGCTGGCGCAGTGCCAGCGGGAGGACGGATATCTGTCCGCGTTTCCGGAGGCACTCTTTGACCGGGTAGAGCGCAAGGAGCCGGCCTGGGTGCCGTGGTATACCATGCACAAGATCATTTCCGGGGTGACGGCGGCCTGGGTGTATGCAGACAATGTGACCGCGCGCAGGATCATGGAACGGCTGGCGGACTGGACTGCGGCGAGAGTGCTTTCCTGGACAGAAGAGATCCAGAAAACTGTGCTGGCAGTAGAGTATGGCGGGATGAATGACTGTCTCTACGAAGTGTTCCGCATCACGGGCAATCCGCTTCATGCCCAGGCAGCTCACCGGTTTGATGAGATGCCGCTCTTTGAAGCCATGGCTCAGCGCAGGGATATTCTGGACGGACTTCATGCGAACACTACCATTCCCAAGATCCTGGGAGGGCTGAAGCGGTATGAAGTTCTGGGAAGAAAAGAAGTGTTCTATCTGGAGATGGCGAAGAATTTCTGGGATCTGGTGATTGATCACCACACATATCTGACCGGGGGCAACAGTGAGTGGGAGCATTTCGGGAGACCGGATATTCTGGACGGTGAGCGCACGGCCTGCAACTGTGAGACCTGCAATACCTACAATATGCTGAAACTTTCAGCCCTGCTGTTTCAGCTCACCGGGGAGAAGAAATATGCGGACTATGACGAACGCGCATACGTGAATGCGATCCTCTCTTCCCAGAATCATGAGACCGGCATGACGACCTACTTTCAGCCTATGGGAACCGGTTTCTTCAAGGTGTACTCCCGGCCTTATGACAACTTCTGGTGCTGTACCGGGACGGGAATGGAGAACTTCACCAAGCAGTGCGAGAACATCTGCTATCAGCGGGGGGATACCCTCTGTATCAGCCGGTTTGTGTCTGCGGAGATCAAGTGGAGCGAGAAGAAGGTGCTGCTTGAGACGGAGGCGGATCTTCTGAAAGAAAAGCCTCTCTGTATCCGGGTGAAGGACATGGAGGAGAAGACCGCGTTCCTGGAGATCGCCGTGCGTATCCCGGAATGGGCGGCAGGAATGCCCGTGATGGAGTGTGCGGCCGGTACAGGAAAGCGCATCCGGCAGGAGATTGCCGGAGATTATCTGATCCTGTCAGGGAAATGGCGCAGAAAGGATGAGGTGCGGGTGACAGTTCCCATGGAACTGAAGGTGCACGGACTTCCAGACAGTGAGCGGGCGGCGGCATTTACCTATGGTCCCTTCGTTCTGAGCGCAGATCTGGGACAAGAGGATCTGCGGACGGACGTGACCGGAGTTGATGTCACTGTGCCGACCCGGGACATAGAAGTGCCGGAGTATCTTCTGATCCGTGAGGGGGCGTCCGGAGATTGGGAGACGGAGCTGAAGTCCGGGATGGAGAGACAGGAAGGGAAGCTGGAGTTTGTGTTCACCGGTGCGGACGGACGGCAGCTTCGTTTTGCGCCCCATTTTCTGAAGAATGATGTGCGGTACGGGATCTATTTTTATTTCTTTGAGCAGGGGAGCAGGCAGCTGGAAGCATACTGCAGGGAGCTGGAACGAAGGAGACGGATCCGCAGGACGCAGAGAGAAGTGGTCCCGCTGGGAAACGATCAGTATGAGCTGGCCTTCGGGATCCGGGGACATGAGACGGAAGCAGGCCACGAGCAGGGCAGACGTTTCCGTCGGGCGAAACCCGGCGGGTGGTTCTCTTATAAGCTGCAGATTCCCAGGGAACCCTGCAGTCTTCATGTGACAGTGAGGGGCAATGCCAGGTTCAGTATCTTCCTGGAGAGAAACCAGTGGATCAGAGAGGTGCTGTGCAGCGGTTCAGAGGGATTTGAAGAGAGGGAGTACTATCTGCCGGGGGAATACCGGGGCAGGGAGGTGCGCGTAAGCTTCTCTAACGAGAATCGAGACGGCATGCTGGAACTATTCAATGAGATTTATATTTCTTCAGAAACGTAAGCGCCAGTGGACATGCATCCCGGGGCAAGAGGTTATATAAACCTCTCCCCGGATGCTTCCAGATCCCGTTCCAGCTCGTCCGGGATATATTTTCGGAAGATATAGATGAAGATGTTGGACGTCAGATAGCCCAGAAGACCTGCGCCGCAGCAGCACATCAGACCGATAAAGGGCACGAATGACAGAAGCAGCAGGATGAAGGTGACGTAGATGGCAGCCAGGAGAAGAGAGCAGGGGAAATGACGCAGGGCCATGATCAGGGCGTTCTTGATATTGTCCCGGATCCGGTTCTCGAATTTCGCCTGGACAGGGAAGATATAGATGCAGAGCAGGAGATAAGGGATGAGGAAGATCGAGCAGCTTACGAGCATGAAAGTGCCCAGGGCACCGTCCAGCGCCATGCCGATGCGAAGATCGACTGTGAACAGAAGACCGATGCCAACCAGGATCAGCCAGATCAGAGTAGACTGACGCAGGTTCTCTTTGAATGAGTGCATGAAATTGCGGAACACATACCCTTCGCCTGTGCGGACACGCTTCATGCAGGCGTAGTACAGGGCAGTGGTGGACGCTCCGATCGTCACTATGGGAAGGCTGAAAACCAGCCACAGAACGTGCAGCGTCAGGATATCGGCTGTCAGGTGCAGAAACCGGGAAAGCATACTGTCATAAGAGAATAGATTCATTGCAAACAACTCCTTTTGTAAACGATAGTTCTATTATAGCGGATGCAGGGATAAAAAACAGAAGGAATAATTCACAAAAATATTTAGAAAAATATGTAATATTTTAATAAAAACTAAAATATTTATTGCTATCACTATGTGGATCGTGTAGACTGAGGATACAGATCAAGACACACTGTGGAAAAAGTTTCATATGAAAAAGAGGAAAGATAAGGAGAAAAAGACATGGATGTGACAAATTATCGTGAAACAGCATATAACAAACCGTTTATTGAGCAGAGGGCAGATCCCTATGTATACAGAGACGGAGAAGGGAACTATTATTTTACAGCTTCTGTGCCGGCGTATGACCGCATCGTCCTGCGCCGGGCGGACAGTATCAAAGGATTGAAAGACGCTCCGGAGAAGACCCTCTGGGTGAAACATGAGAGCGGGGAGCAGAGCCTGCATATCTGGGCGCCGGAGATTCATTTCCTGGACGGGGAGTGGTATATCTACTATGCCGCCGGTGATAAGGACGATGAGTGGGAGATCCGGCCTTATGTGCTCCGCTGTACAGGCGCGGATCCCATGGCGGATGCCTGGGAGGAACTTGGCATGATGCAGGCCGCGGAGGAGGATCCGTTTTCCTTTCACGCATTTTCTCTGGACGCCACTGTGCTGGAGAATCAGGGGGAGCGCTACTATATCTGGGCAGAGAAGACAGGAGTAGGCAAGCAGATCTCGAACCTGTACATTGCCAAAATGGAGTCGCCCACACGCCTGAGCACTGCCCAGGTGCTTCTGACCACGCCGGATTACGACTGGGAGCGTGTGGATTTCTGGGTGAACGAGGGGCCCGCCATCTTAAAGCATGACGGCATGATCTATCTGACATTTTCTGCAAGCGCCACCGGGGCATGCTACTGTATGGGACTGATGTATGCCCGGGAGGATGCGGACCTGCTGGATCCCAGGTCTTGGACGAAGCTGCGCCACCCGGTCCTTAAGACCGACGAGGAGGCAGGTGTATACGGACCGGGGCACAACTCCTTTGTGAAGGCTGAGGATGGAGTGACGGATCTCTGTGTTTACCATGCAAGACCGTATGATGAGATCATCGGGAATCCGCTGTATGATCCGAACCGTCATGCCATGATCATGAAAGTAGAGTACGATAAAGAAGGATTCCCGGTATTTCGGTATCAGACACATAATATTTAGATTAATCTAAAATAATAAAGATAAAAATTGAAAAGTGCACAAAAAACTAGGACTCAAATTGTAAATTATAGCGAAATTACCATCGATATTTAGAAAAATATAAAAAAGTATTGAATAATCTAAATGTTAATGCTATAGTGAACCTACCAGCAAATGGTAGAAAAAATAAAAAGGAGGAACTAGTTATGAAGAAAAGAAGAGTGATCGCACTCGGACTTGCTGCACTTATGACAACGTCCGCACTGCTTGCAGGATGCGGGAATTCTAAGTCCAGCGAAGAGGCGGACGGGAGGAAGAACCTGTCGGTGTTCATCTTTGCGAACGATCATGAATCTGTAGTTTACAAGGACATGATCGAGCAGTTCAAAGAGGACCATAAAGATACGATCGCGAATGTAGACATTCAGATCACTACCCAGGACGAGTATTCCAAGACCCTGACAGGTATGATGACCGCCGGCGATCTCCCGGATGTGTTCTATGTAGGACCGGAGTCGGTTGAGCAGTTCGTAGAGAACGGCTACATCGCGAACCTGCAGCCGATCCTGGACGAGAAGGGCATCAGCACAGACGGGCTCGTTGCGCAGGAGGCTCTGAACAGCTACCGCTATGACGGAGAGAAGGCAGGCTCAGGCGATCTGTATGCTCTTCCGAAGGATGCGTCCGTGTTTGCATACGCATACAACAAGGATCTCTTTGATAAGGAAGGGATCCCCTATCCGGATCCGGAGAACCCGTATACATACGAAGAGTTTGTTGACGTGTGTGAGCAGTTCACGAAGGACACAGACGGCGACGGCGAGATCGACCAGTGGGGATGCGGTATGGCGAATGCGTTCATGCTTCAGCCGTTCGTATGGTCAAACGGAGCGACCTACCTGACAGACGATTATAAGACGGTAAATATTGATACACCGGAATTCAAAGAGGCGCTTCAGAAATACGTAGACCTTACACTGGAATATAAAGTAACTCCGACGGTTGAGCAGGATGCGTCACTGGGCGTTTACCAGAGATGGCTGGCAGGACAGGAAGCGTTTTATGCATGTGGAACCTGGGATGTTGCGGCATTTATGGACGATGAGACATTCCCGTTTGAGTGGGATCTGTGCGCATACCCGACGCTGTCCACAGGCAAGACAATGACCTGGCTGGGAACCGTTGGATTCTGTGTATCTGCCAAGAGCGAGAACCAGGCAGAGGCGACAGAGCTGATCTCTTATCTGTGTACGGATGAGGACGGACAGAAAGAACTCTCCGGTGTTACCGGCGGACAGTCCATCCAGCTTCCGAACATCAAGAGTCTTGCAGAAGGTGAGTTCGTGACAGCGATCCAGGACGGAACACTTGCATTCCCGTCGAATGTAGATGTATTTTTCAACTACTTAAACGGAACAGACAAGTACGAAGGAAAATTCCAGGAGACAACATATACGCCGAATGCAGAGTGGCATGATATCTTCCTTGAAGGACTTGACAATGTAAAGAACGGTTCTATGACTGTAGATGAGTATATCTCAGAAGTGGCGCCGAAGATGCAGGAATCTCTCGACGAGGCATGGGAGAGTGTCGAGTAGGGTTCATCCCTCTGACCAATGCAGTTTCAAGCGGAAAGCCCGGGGATTCCTGACGGTGTGCCGCCAGGATCCCGCAGAGGCTTTCCTCTGTTTGGAGGTATATGTATGAGTGAGACAGCTGTACGGCCTAAAAAGAAAAAAATGACGAAAGCGGAGTTTAAAGAGCACTGTTACGGTCTGGCGTTCGTGTCGCCGCCGTTCATCGGATTCTGTCTGTTCATGGCATTCCCGATTGTTTTCGCTTTCATTGCCAGTCTGACGAAATGGAACGGTATGAACGATATGATGTCCAATTTCATCGGTCTGGAGAACTATATGGATCTTCTTACGGATGAGAAGTTCTGGAAGGTCCTGTTAAATACAGTGATCTATATGATCGGGATTCCGATCGGAATGATACTGGCGCTGATTATCGCGGTGGGCATGAACCGTAAGATCCGCGGAATCAAAGTGCTGAGAACGATGTACTATGTGCCGGTTGTATCCTCGCTTGTAGCGGTTGCAATCCTGTGGATGTGGGTATTCAACTACGATTACGGTCTGCTCAACAGCATTATCTCGGCGATTACGGGCGGACACGGACCGAACTGGCTGGGAGATGAGTTCTGGGTGAAAGTATCCATGATTATCTTCATGGTCTGGAAAGGCCTTGGAGGATCCATCATCCTCTATCTGTCCGGTTTGCAGAGCATACCGCGAGACTATTACGAGGCGGCGAAGATCGACGGGGCCAGCGGACTGAATCTGTTCCGTCACATTACCATCCCGCTTGTATCTCCGGTTACCTTCTATTTGCTGATCACAGGACTGATCGGCGGGTTCCAGGTATTTGTTGAAGTCCTTGTCATGGTACCGAACGGAGGTCTGAATTACAGCGCGGCTACCGTTGTATTCTACCTGTATGATAAGGCATTCGGAAACAACCAGATGGGCTACGGCTCGGCAATGGCGTTTATCCTTGCAATCTTCATCTTTATCGTCACGGCGATCAACTTCAAGGTTGAGGATAAATGGGTGAAAACGATCGAGTAAGGGGGAGAAGACATGTCAAAGTTTGATGAAAAAAGCTCAGAAGTTAAGAGCACAAAAACGAAAATTGCAGACTGTATCGTGTTTATCCTTCTGCTGATCGGCGCGATCGCCATGATCTTCCCGCTGATCTATATGGTGCTCAGCTCTTTCATGACGAAGAATCAGATCCTTTCTGCGAACTTCAGCATCATACCGGATCCGTGGAAGTTCGGTAAATATACGGAAGTACTCCAGAAACCGGAATTCTTAAGAGGTCTCAGAAACACGCTGATGGTTGCGGTTCCGGTCCTGCTGGTAGGAGGATTCACCTCTTCCCTGGCGGCATTCTCGTTCAGCAAGCTGAAATTCAGAGGCAAAGGCGGCATCTTCCTGGGGCTTCTGGCAACCATGATGATTCCTTTCGCGGTAGTGATGATCCCGCAGTATGTTATGTTTACGAAGATCGGCTGGACCAACAGCCTTCTTCCGCTGATCATACCGGGACTGTTCGGAAATGTAAGTATTATTTTCTTCCTGCGTCAGAATCTGTCAAGTATACCGGATTCGATTGTTGAGGCGGCCAAGATCGACGGCTGCGGGTATTTCAAGATGTATTACAGCATTTTCCTGCCGCTGATGAAGGGCGCCCTGATGACACAGATCATCCTGTGGTTCATGGGGATCTGGAATGATTATCTTGCACCCACGATTTTCATTCAGAATGAAGAGTGGTTTACCCTGCAGGTGGTGATCCGTTCCTTTAACGCGTACTACGCGGTCAACAGTGATTATCCGCTGATCATGGCCGCATCGGTGCTGGCAATCCTGCCTACGCTGCTTTTGTTCTTCTTCTTCCAGAGGTACATTATCGAGTCTATGGCAGTGTCCGGCATCAAGGGTTAGTCTTATGGATGAAAACGGAATACTGAGGCTGAATGACTGCAATGCAGAGAGAAACCCTGCGGCATGGTCGCATGACCCGTCGATGATGTGGGATCCGGCGTCCGGGAGGTACTATTCCTACAGTACGGATGTGTACCGCCCGGAAGCAGGGCTTGACAGCCGGATCGGGATACCGGTCCGAAGCTCGGCAGATCTGGTACATTTTCAATATGAAGGAACCGTGCTGTCAGAGGCGGCTGTCAGGGAGGGGCGCGATAACGGAGCCTATCCTGATACGAAAGAGTTCTGGGCCCCATACACAGAGTATGTGCAGGGCGAATACCGTATGTATTACTCGGCAACACGGGCATTCGGCAGTTCAGAATCACGGATCTGGCTGGCTGTCTCTGACAGTCCGCTGGGTCCTTTTGAAAATCGTGGAGTCGCGGCAGATACATGGGGAACAGAGGATACGGATCCCAATGCGATTGACGCCCATGTGATCTGGCAGGAAGAAAGAAGCTGGCTTGTATATGGATCTTTCTTCGGCGGGATCTATCTGAAAGAGCTGGACAGCAGAAGCGGTCTTGCGAAATGCGGGGATCCGCGGGAACTGGGGATCTGCATTTCCCGGGCGCGCAGAGGCACCCTGCCGGACGGTCCGGAAGGAGCGGCGGTGATGTACTGCCCGGAAGAAGACTGGTATTACCTGTTTCAGTCTTATGGATGGCTGGGAGATGGCTATGATATCCGCGTGGGAAGAAGCCGGTCTGTGTGCGGGCCTTACCGTGACATGGAAGGGAAAAGCCTTGTGGAAGAATCACGGGGCGTGAAGCTGGCCGGGAGCTATTGTTTCCGGGCAGACAGACCCAGGGTGCTGACCGGAGACGGCGGATGGAAGCAGGGCTGGAAGTGGGGCGGCCTGCGGGGGCCGGGGCACGGAGTGCCTTTCTTTGATCCGGTTACCCGCAGATGGTTCTTCGTTCATCATATCCGTGACGGAGCTCTGGTAAATAGGATTCACGACGAAAAGGAGGGGCGGGACAGCTATCAGATCCATTATATGATGGTACGTCCGATGTTCTTTCAGAACGGCTGGCCGGTACTCAGCCCGGAGCCATACCAAGGGGAGATACCTGAGCCGGTTTCCCCGATGGAGGCGGAAGGGCAGTGGGAGCTGATCGTTTTTGACGAGGCAGACAATCAGATGAAGACTGCGGTTTCCCTCAGACTGACAGCAGACAGTGAATATCTGAAGAACGGAGTGATCTTCCGGAGCCGCGATTTCGAGAATGGGGGAGAAACGCTGTGTGTCTGTGGATTTCGCAATTCCGGTCTTGCATATTGGGGAAAATTCCTGTACAATGTTGTTTAGAAAAGTCTAAAATGTTTGAGAAACATTTGCAGACAGGAGAAAACAATGTTACACATAAAGAATTTAGACGAAGGGCTTGAACTGTTTAAAGCACTTGGCTCCGAGCTGCGGATTAACGTCGTCAAGCTTCTTCTGGAAAACCGTGAAATGAATATGAATGAGATCGCTTCCAGCCTGGGGGTGACCAATGGAGCGCTGACAAGCCACATCAGGAAGCTGGAGGAGAGCGGTGTCATCAAAGTGGTCACCGAGCACGGCGGACATGGGAATCAGAAGATGTGCCGCGTGGCAGTGGACAAGATTCTGATCGACGTCGAGGCGGATGAGGCGGAAGAAGATAAGAATATCTACAATACAGAGGTACGGGTGGGACATTATTCTGATTATGAAGTCTATCCGACCTGTGGACTGGCGACGGACCGGGCGATCGTCGGGGAAGTAGACGACCCCAGATACTTCGCTCATCCGGACCGGATCAATGCAGGGATTCTCTGGTTTACAAAGGGGTATATCGAATACATTATCCCCAATCTTCTGCCCAGTGCGACGAAGATCAATCAGATTACACTGTCACTGGAGATCAGCTCCGAAGCGCCGGGCGTGAACAGCGACTGGCCCTCAGATATCTCTTTCTACCTCAATGACAGGAAGCTGGGAACATGGACCAGCCCCGGAGATTACGGCGATGTGCGCGGAATCTTCACGCCGGACTGGTGGTTCCCGAACTGGAACCAGTACGGTCTTCTGAAGATGATTGTCGTGAACAGGAAGGGGACGTTTGTGGACGGGCTGAAGATCTCGGACGTGAATATCAAGGAGTTCAATCTGGACTACAAGAGCACGATCCGGTTCAAGTTCCAGATCGAGGAGGACGCCAGAAATATCGGCGGTCTGACCATATTCGGAAACGGGTTCGGAAACTATAATCAGGACATCAAGGTGCGGATTGCCTACAGTCCGATGGATTAGAAACTGAAAAAGAGCGGCTCAGGACTGCCGGATCAGCCGGCGGTTTTGAGCTGTTTTCTTTTACAAGCGCAGCAGTTCAGCCTGCTTATCTCTGATGGCTGAAGGGCTGCTTACAGACAAATGGAGGAAAAAGATTGAAGAAAGTAATCACTTCAGGCACTGCGCTGCTGTGCTGCGCACTTCTGACCGCGTGTTCCGCGGGGCAGGAGAAGCTTAAGGCGGATACTCCGATAGAATATACGTTTGAGGAAGTGTCGGTGCATGACCCTTCTGTCGTAGAAGGAGAGGACGGGGCCTGGTATATCTTCGGATCTCATCTGGCTGTGGCGAAGACGGAAGATCTGATGAACTGGACTTATGTCAATCAAGGTGTGAAAAATGACAATGAAGTGATCCCGGATGTTTATTCCGCGATGAAAGACGCCTTTGAGTGGTCCCACAGCAATACATTCTGGGCCCCGGACGTGGCGAAACTGAACGATGGGAAATACCATCTCTATTACTGCAACTGTCAGGGCGACGAGCCGGTATCCTGTCTGGGCACCGCAGTTTCCGACCGTGTGGCAGGTCCTTATGTGAATGAGGGACTGATGCTGAAATCAGGAATGCCGGCCTCTGAGGATGATGAGGACGGGAACCTGTATCAGGCGACCGTGGACCCGAATACCGTAGATCCGGCCGTGTTCTATGACGCGGAGGGCAGGCTGTGGATGGTGTACGGGTCCTACTCCGGAGGAATCTTCATCAAGGAAATGGACCCACAGACCGGACTGCCGCTGGAGAGTGGATACGGGGAGAAGCTGCTTGGAGGAAATCACCTGAGAATCGAAGCACCATACATTATCTATAATGAAGAAACAGGGTATTATTACATGTTCCTGTCTTTCGGCGGGCTGGATTCCGACGGCGGTTATAATGTCCGCGTGTGCCGGTCCGAGAACCCGGACGGGCCCTACGTGGACTCCATGGGACAGGAGATGACGGACTGCAAAGGCGCGGCGGGATCTTATTTCAGCGACGCTACGGCAGAACTGTACGGGACCAAGCTGATGGGCGGTTATAAGTTCACCTGGAAGGAAGGGGAAGAAGGAGAAGACCGGATCGGTTATCTCTCGCCCGGACATAATTCCTGTCTGTACCAGGAAGAATCCGGCAAATACTTTATCATCTATCACACCAGATTCGAGAGCAGCGGGGAAGAGCATCAGGTCAGAGTCCATCAGATGTTCTTCAATGAAGACGGCTGGCCGGTGATCGCGCCCTACCGCTATACGGAAGAGTCGCTTGCGCCAGTGGCAGAAGCAGATGTGACCGGTACCTACAAATATATCAATCACGGGCGGGATATTTCCGCGGAGTTGAAAGAGTCGGAGGAAATCGTGCTGGAGAAGAATGGAGATGTGACCGGCGCGGCGGAGGGGACGTGGAGCCTGTCCGGTGAGAACAGCATCACGCTTACCATTGACGGAGACAGTTATCAGGGCGTGTTCTTAAAACAGTGGGATGAAGACGGGAAGAAGTACGTGATGACATTTACCGCTCTGTGCAGTGAGACAGGGACAGCGGTATGGGGCAGCGGACTGAACGCTTTATCAGAAGAATAGGGAAGAATCAGGAGGAGACAACATGGCTAGATTAGTGATCAACCCAAAGAGAAAGAAGAGCAAAATTCATAAGGAAATCTACGGACACTTTTCAGAGCACCTTGGAAGGTGCATCTACGGAGGCATTTATGTGGGCGAAGACTCTCCCATCGAAAATGTAAACGGAATGCGTACGGATGTCGTTGAGGCTCTGAAGGAAATCCGGGTTCCTGTGCTGCGTTGGCCGGGCGGATGCTTCGCGGACGAATACCACTGGAGAGACGGTGTGGGACCGAAGGAGCAGAGAAAGAAGATTATCAACACAAACTGGGGCGGTGTTGTGGAAGACAACAGCTTCGGAACCCATGAATATTTCGAACTGTGCCGGCAGCTGGGCTGTGAGACTTATGTGAACGGCAACCTGGGAAGCGGCACGGTGCGCGAAATGTCTGAGTGGGTAGAGTATATGACCTTTGACGGGGTATCCCCTATGGCACAGCTCCGCGCGGAGAACGGAAGTGAACATGCCTGGAAGCTGGATTATTTCGGCGTGGGCAACGAGAACTGGGGATGCGGCGGCAATATGAACCCGGATTATTATGCCAACGAATACCGGAGATATCAGACCTTTGTCCGGGATTATCAGAAAGGCCATAAGATCCAGAAGGTGTGCTGCGGTCCGAACGTGGATGACTATGAGTGGACGCGTGAGGTTCTCTCCACCTGCTTCCGCCATTCTGCGGGATCAGACAGAGGCTTCATGGACGGGCTTTCGCTTCATTACTATGTGCATCCGGAAGGCTGGGAGATCAAGGGCAGTGCCACGGAGTTTGATGAAACGGTGTGGTACAAGACATTGAATAAAGCGGTGTATATGGATGAGCTGATCCGCCGTCACGGGGCGATTATGGATGAGTTCGACCCGGAGAAAAAAATCGCCATGATCGTGGACGAGTGGGGCAACTGGTTCACCTGTGAGCCGGGGACGAATCCGGGATTCCTCTATCAGCAGAATACGATGAGAGACGCGCTTGTTGCGGGAATTACGCTCAATATATTCAACCGGCACAGCGACCGGGTGCGGATGGCCAATCTTGCGCAGATCGTGAATGTGCTTCAGGCAGTCATTCTCACCGAGGGCGACCAGATGATCAAGACGCCGACCTACCATGTATTTAACATGTATAAGTATCATCAGGACGCGGATCTGGTGGACAGCCATATGGAGACGGAGATGATCGGGCCGGAGGAATGGCGTGTGCCGAATCTGACGGAGTCGGTATCTGTGGATCAGGACGGAATCCTGCATCTGACCGTGACGAACCTGTCAGCGGATGAGGCGTATGATGTGGATGCGCTGCTCGTAGACACTGCGGTGTCGGAGGTGACAGGGGAGATCCTGGTCAATGAGATGCATGCCATGAATACGTTTGAGAATCCGGAGAATGTCACAGTAAGTAAGTTTGACGGTGCGGCGATCACAGAACACGGGCTGAAATTCACGATGCCTGCCTGCAGTGTGCTGCACCTGGCAGTGAAGACGGAAGCGTAAGCGGACGGGAGTGCGGGATGGAACAGCGGATCTGCAGAAAGTGTCTGCTCCGGGACCTGCCGGAGGGAGAATATTTTCAGAATATGTATCTCTATATCCGGAATCTTCCGGAGGATGAGAAGGCGCCGGATGAGGAGTATGAAAGACGGCTTTCGATCTGCAGGGAGTGCGGGCGGCTGATGAATGGAATGTGCACGGAGTGCGGATGTTTCGTTGAGATGCGCGCCGCACTTGCCGTGCGCCGCTGTCCTCTGCCGGAGAAGAAGTGGTAAACGGAAAAACGCGAGAAGTTGTATTGTAAAATAACGAAACAGAGCAATACAACTTCTTATTTTCTTCCAAAAATCACTTGTAATATTTAGAAAATATGCGAATTGTATTGAAAGTTGTTATGCTGTATAGTTAAATGCAGGATGGGGAAAGGGGGCTGATCTATGCAGAAAAAATACGAGAAGGTCATCGCCTGGATCAAGAGCCAGATCGAGAGCGGCGCGCTCGCCCAGGGAAACCGGCTTCCCTCGGAGAATCTTCTGATGGAACAGTTTCAGGTCAGCCGCCAGACGGTCCGGCGGGCGCTGGAGATTCTGACAGAAGAAGGCGTTGTAGAGGGCAGACGAGGCAGCGGGACGTATGTCTCGGTGAACACCCGGCGATACACCGGGAAGGAAATTCGAGTGGAAGTCATGCTCACCTGTGTGGATACGTACATCTTCCCGGCGCTTGTCAGAGGGATCGAGTCCGTGCTGTCAGGCGAGGGCTGCACCATGCAGATCTCGGTTACGGGAAATGCGGTGGAGAAGGAGCGGATGCTTCTGAAAGAGCTGATCCGGACAAAATCTGTAGACGGGCTGATCGCGGAGACTGTGAAAAGCGGACTTCCCAACCCCAATCTGGAGCTGTATCTGAAACTGGAGCGGATGGGAATCCCGGTGCTCTTCGTGAACAGCTTCTACCGGGAGCTGGACATCCCTCATGTGAGTCTGGATGACAGGCAGGCCGGGTATCTGGCGGCCCGGCATCTGGCAGAGTGCGGTCATACCCGCATCGGCGGGATCTTCAAGTCGGACGACGGGCAGGGCCATCTGCGGTACGCCGGATATACGGAGGCCCTGATGGAGCGGGAGATCCGTGTCCGGAGTGAACATGTCATCTGGATTGACTCGGATGAACTGCGGGAGATGGAGGAAGAGCGGGCGAAGTTCCTGAAGCGGCTGAAAGGCTGTACTGCGTGCGTCTGCTATAACGACGAGACCGCGTATAAGCTGGTGTCCATCCTTCGGGAAGCAGGCGTGCATGTCCCCGGGGATGTGTCGGTGGTGGGAATCGATAATTCCGGCCTGGCAGGATTCTGTCCGGTACCGCTTACCTCCGTGAGAAATCCGGCGGAGAAACTGGGAAAGGCTGCAGCGGAGCGCATGGTCGGCTGCATCTGCCGCCAGGAGAAGATGGAAACCTTGGAGTTCGAACCGGAGCTGATCATGCGCAGTTCCGTGAAGGTATTACGAGAGATCTGAAGATCAAAAGGAAAGGAGTCAGAGAGAATGCTGGAACAGTTAAAGAAAGAAGTGTATGAGGCAAACATGCTTCTGCCGAAGTATGGACTTGTGACATTTACATGGGGAAATGTCAGCGGAATCGACCGGGAGAGCGGGCTGTTCGTGATCAAGCCCAGCGGTGTGGAGTATGACAAGCTTACCCCGGACGATATGGTCGTGATGGATTTGGAAGGAAATAAGGTAGAGGGCAGGTACAATCCTTCCTCTGATACACCGACCCATCTGGTGCTCTACCGTCGTTTCCCGGAGATCGGCGGCGTGGTGCACACCCATTCGCCCTGGGCTACAAGCTGGGCGCAGGCAGGCAGAGATATCCCCTGCTATGGAACAACCCACGCGGACTACATTTACGGAGAGGTGCCCTGCGTGCGCAACCTGACCCGGGAGGAGATCGAAGAGGCTTACGAGAAAAACACGGGCATCCTGATCGCGGATGAGTTTGAGGCCAGAGGGAAAGACCCGGCGGCGGTTCCGGCGGTTCTCTGCAAGAACCACGGTGTGTTCACCTGGGGGAAGGACGCCCACGAGGCCGTGCACAATGCGGTGGTGGCAGAAGAGGTGGCGAAGATGGCGGCCCGCTGCGAGATGATCAACCCAGACGTAAAACCTGCTCCGCAGGAGCTGCAGGATAAGCATTATTATAGAAAACACGGCGCGAATGCCTATTATGGACAGGGCAGCCTGTAGAAGTTAAAGGAGGAAAACAGCATGTTAAAGAGAAAAGAGTATCAATTCTGGTTCTGCACAGGGTCACAGGACCTGTATGGAGATGAGTGCCTGGCGCACGTGGCAGAGCACGCGAAAATCATTGTGGAGAAATTAAATGAATCGGGAGCACTTCCCTACGAAGTGGTGTGGAAACCGACGCTGATTACCAGTGAACTGATCCGCAAAACCTTCAACGAAGCAAATATGGATGAGAACTGTGCGGGCGTGATCACATGGATGCACACATTTTCTCCGGCGAAATCCTGGATCCTGGGACTCAAAGAATACAGGAAACCGCTGCTTCACCTGCATACACAGTTCAATCAGGAGATCCCCTATGATACCATTGACATGGATTTCATGAATGAGAACCAGTCTGCCCACGGAGGAAGAGAGTACGGTCATATTTTCACACGTATGGGCATTGAGCGTAAAGTGATTGTAGGGCACTGGTCTGACGCGAATGTGCAGAGCAAGATCGCGTCCTGGATGCGCACAGCTGTCGGCGTGATCGAGAGCAGCCACGTGCGTGTGATGAGAATCGCGGACAATATGCGAAATGTGGCAGTCACAGAAGGCGACAAGGTAGAAGCGCAGATCAAGTTCGGCTGGGAGATCGACGCTTACCCGGTCAATGAGATCGCAGAGGCTGTAGAAGCAGTGTCGGAGAGTGATGTGAAGGCTCTGACAGACGAGTACTATGACACCTATGAGATCCTTCTGGAAGGCAGAGATCCGGAAGAGTTCCGCCGCCATGTCGCAGTGCAGGCGCAGATTGAGATCGGTTTCGAGCGATTCTTAGAGGAGAAGAATTATCAGGCGATCGTGACCCATTTCGGTGATCTGGGCAGCCTGAAGCAGCTTCCGGGACTTGCGATCCAGAGACTGATGCAGAAAGGCTACGGTTTCGGAGGCGAGGGAGACTGGAAGACGGCAGCTATGGTGCGCATCATGAAGATCATGACAGAAGGCATGAAGGACGCAAAGGGAACCTCTTTCATGGAGGACTATACTTATAATCTGGTGCCGGGCAAGGAAGGGATCCTTCAGGCGCATATGCTGGAAGTGTGCCCGTCTATTTCCGAAGGACCTGTCAGCATCAAGGTGAATCCGCTCTCTATGGGCGACAGAGAGGATCCGGCGCGTCTGGTGTTCACTGCCAAGACCGGACCGGCAGTGGCAACGTCTCTGATCGATCTGGGCGACCGCTTCCGTCTCATCATCAATGACGTTAACTGCAAGAAGACAGAGAAGCCGATGCCCAAGCTTCCGGTGGCGACTGCGTTCTGGACTCCGGAGCCGGATCTGATGACCGGTGCGGAGGCGTGGATCCTCTGCGGAGGCGCGCACCACACAGCCTTCTCGTACGATCTGACTTCAGAACAGATGGGCGACTGGGCGGCAGCCATGGGAATCGAAGCAGTTTACATTGATAAAGATACGACCATCCGGAACCTGAAGAATGAGCTGAGATGGAACGAAATCGCTTACAGGAAGTAGAAATCCGTTGAAAACCCGCTCCTTCCTCTGTATAATAACAAATGGACATGAGCAGCCGGGCGCCGGGAAACAGAGCGGCAGAGTGACTGTCTGTGTCTCATGAGACAGGAAAGGAGCATAAAAATGAATATCAGAATCGGTATCTTAGGTTATGGAAACCTCGGCAGAGGAGTAGAGTGTGCAATAAAACAGAATGCAGACATGGAGCTGGCAGCGGTGTTTACCCGCAGAGATCCGGCGGGCGTGAAGATCCAGACAGAGGGAGTGCCTGTGTGCAGGATCGAGGACGCGGCGGAGTGGAAGGATAAGATCGATGTGATGATCCTCTGCGGCGGAAGCGCCACAGATCTTCCGGAGCAGACACCTCAGTTTGCCCGTCTGTTCCATGTAATCGACAGTTTCGACACCCATGCAAGAATTCCGGAGCATTATGCGAATGTAGATGCGGCTGCAAAGGAAGGCGGTAAAGTGGGCATCATCTCCGTGGGCTGGGACCCGGGCATGTTCTCCCTGAACCGTCTGTATGCAAACGCGATCCTGCCGGAGGGGAAGGACTATACATTCTGGGGCAAAGGCGTAAGCCAGGGACACTCCGACGCAGTGCGCAGAGTGCCGGGCGTGAAAGACGCAAAGCAGTATACAATCCCTGTGGACGCAGCGCTTGATGCGGTCAGAAACGGCGAGAATCCGGAGCTGACGACAAGACAGAAGCATACGAGAGAGTGCTTCGTGGTCCTGGAGGAAGGCGCAGATCCGGCGAAGGTTGAAGAGACGATCAAGACCATGCCGAACTACTTTGCTGATTATGACACTACCGTGCATTTCATCAGCGAGGAAGAGCTTCAGGCAGAACACAGCGGAATCCCCCACGGAGGATTCGTGTTAAGAAGCGGAAAAACGGGATGGGATGGGGAACACAGCCATCTCATCGAGTACAGCTTAAAACTGGATTCAAACCCGGAGTTCACCTCTTCCGTACTGGTAGCTTATGCCAGAGCTGCATACAGGCTTTCCCAGGAAGGCCAGAGCGGCTGCAGGACCGTCTTTGACATCGCTCCGGCGTATTTAAGCGCGAAGAGCGGAGAAGAGCTGAGAAAAACAATGCTGTAGGATCCGTCCGAGGCAGACAGATAAGACCGGATCGATTGATTGGAAGGGCGCCTAAGTGCGCTGCCGGAAACAGCAGATCAGATGCCGCAGCACGGGCCGGAGAGAAACCGGACCGTATGCGGCATTTTGCATATCAGCGGAAGCCGGCCGCAGCCTGTATAGGAACCTGCATAAGAATCAGAGAGTTTAGAGAAAAAGGAGGAACACAGAATGCGGAGCAAAGAAGAGATCAGAGAGGCAATCAGCGCAGGACGCGCCGTGCTGGGCATTGAGTTCGGATCTACCAGGATCAAAGCGGTGCTCATTGACGAAGAGAAATCACCGGTAGCTTCTGGAAGCTATGACTGGGAGAATCAGTATGTGGATCATATCTGGACCTACAGCATGGACGAGATATGGAAAGGCCTGCAGGGCTGCTACAGCGACCTGGTGAAAGATGTGGAGAGCCAATATGGCGTGAAACTGACCCGGCTGGCAGCCATGGGCGTGAGCGCTATGATGCACGGATATCTGGCGTTTGATGAGAAGGGAGAGCTGCTGGTGCCCTTCCGCACATGGAGAAATACGATTACCGGTAAGGCGTCCGAGAAACTGACAGAGGTATTCTCCTATCATATTCCTCAGCGCTGGAGCATTGCACACCTGTATCAGGCTGTTTTAAACGGGGAAGAGCATGTGAAAGACGTGCGCTTTATTACCACTCTGGCGGGATTCATTCACTGGCAGCTGACCGGACAGAAGGTGATCGGAAGCGGGGACGCGGCAGGAATGTTCCCCATTGATATCGCGGCGAAAGACTACAACAGCACCATGCTGGATCAGTTCGATCAGCTGGTGGAGGGTCAGGGATATCCCTGGAAGATCCGGGAGCTGCTTCCCAAGGTGCTGGTCGCAGGCCAGGATGCGGGCTGCATGACCGAAGCGGGAGCCAGACTGCTCGATCCCTCCGGGCTGCTGGAGCCCGGAACACCTATGTGTCCGCCGGAAGGGGATGCAGGCACGGGGATGACAGCGACGAACAGTGTGGCGGTAAGGACCGGAAATGTATCCGCAGGAACCAGTGTATTCGCCATGGCGGTACTGGAGAAAGATCTGACAAAGCCCTACGACGCAATCGATCTTGTCACAACCCCGGCGGGAGATCTTGTGGCCATGGTGCACTGCAATAATTGTACATCTGACCTGAACGCATGGGTAGGACTGTTCCGCGAGTTCGCGGAGAGCTTTGGCATGGATGTGGATATGAACCGTCTGTTCGGCACGCTTTATCATAAGGCGCTGGAAGGAGATCCGGACTGCGGCGGCCTGTTGGCATATAATTATTTCTCAGGAGAGCACATCACAGGCTTTGACGAGGGACGTCCGCTGTTCGTCCGCTCACCTGAGAGCAAGTTCAACCTGGCGAACTTCATGAGAGTCCATCTGTATACGTCTCTGGGCGCGCTGAAGACAGGGATGGATATCCTTCTGAAGCAGGAACAGGTGAAGCTGGACCGTATGATGGGACACGGCGGCCTGTTTAAGACCAAGGGCGTGGGTCAGCGGATTCTGGCAGGAGCTATCGATACGCCGGTTTATGTGATGGAGACAGCCGGTGAAGGCGGCGCCTGGGGGATTGCTCTGCTGGCAGACTACCTGGTGCATCAGGAGGAAGGCGAGAGCCTGACAGCCTACCTGGACCAGAAAGTCTTCCAGAACGCGGAAGGATCCGGGATGGATCCGGTTCCGGAAGATGTGGCAGGGTATGAGAAATTCATGGAGGCGTACACGAAAGGCCTGGCTATCGAGCGGGCGGCTGTGGATGCAGGGCTGTAAATAGGACAGATGGCTGAGCGCCAGTTCATGAGCAAAGAAGCGGCGCAGCCGCAATGAGCACGGCAGTGCGGCTTTGCGAATGGCGCGGGCTGAACTGATACGTGAAAAAAACAGAAAGTGAAAAAAACAGTTGAAATTTCCCATGGAATGAGATATAATAATTGAGGCTCGTCGATGAGACGGGCCAAATGCCGGAATAGCTCAGTCGGTAGAGCACTTCACTCGTAATGAAGGGGTCGTCAGTTCAAGTCTGATTTCCGGCTTAGAATCATGAAGCGCAATCCCTGAAATGCAGGGGTTGCGCTTTGTGCGTTGAAAGGAGAGGAGAAGATGAAGCCATCAGAAGAAACGGTCCGCTTGTTTGAGAAAGACCGCTTCGCCACAGAAAACGGCGCGGTGATTGATGAAGTGGATGAGGGGTATGCGAAATGCAGCCTGAAGATTGAGGAGAGTCACAGAAATGCCATGGGAGCTGTGATGGGAGGCGTTTATTTTACGCTTGCGGATTTCGCACTGGCGGTGGCCAGCAACTGGAAAGAGATGGGGAGTGTTTCCCTGAATTCCGAGATCGCCTATCTGACTCCGGCGAAGGGGGAACGGCTGATTGCGGAGGCATTCTGCGTGAAGAACGGGAGGACGACCGGGTATTACCGGATCGAAGTGAAGGATGAACTGGGGAATCTGACAGCCGCTGTGACAGCGACTACATTTCGGGTAGGAAGTAAGAAAGGATAGAAGATATGGGAAAGTCGAAAGTATATTTCACAGATATGCGTGCGCTTCCGGGGACAAATCTTCCAGATAAGCTGAAGAGACTCATCCGGACAGCCGGGATCGGAGAGATTGATTTTCATAAGAAAATGACAGCGATCAAGATCCATTTTGGGGAGCCGGGGAACCTGTCCTTCCTGCGGCCGAATTATGCGAAAGCTGTAGCAGACGTAGTCAAAGAACTGGGAGGCCGGCCGTTCCTGACGGACTGCAACACCCTTTATGTGGGCCGGCGGAAAGATGCGCTGGAGCACTTAAGCGCGGCGTATGAGAATGGATTTCATATGCTGTCTACCGGGTGTCATGTGCTGATCGGGGACGGACTGAAGGGAACAGACGATATCAGCGTTCCGGTCGTTGGAGGAGAACTGGTGAAAGAGGCGAAGATCGGACGCGCCATTATGGATGCGGATGTGTTTATCAGTCTAAGCCATTTCAAGGGGCATGAGGCGGCCGGATTCGGAGGTTGTTTCAAAAACATCGGCATGGGCTGCGGAAGCCGCGCGGGGAAGATGGAGCAGCACAACAGCGGCAAGCCGTCCGTAGACCAGTCTGTCTGTGTGGGATGCCGCGTTTGTTCCAGAAACTGCGCGCACGACGCCATCTCATTTCCGGAGAAAAAGGCAGTCATCGATCACAGCAAATGCGTGGGCTGCGGACGGTGTCTGGGTGCCTGCAACTTTGACGCGATCTATAATAAAAACGGATCCGCAGTAAAAGACCTGAATAAAAAGATGGCAGAATACACGAAAGCTGTACTGGATGGACGCCCGTCCTTCCACATCAGTCTGGTAATCGATGTATCCCCGTACTGCGACTGCCACGGAGAAAATGATGTGCCGATCATCCCAGACGTAGGGATGTTTGCAAGTTTCGATCCGGTAGCGCTGGATCAGGCCTGCGCAGACGCGTGCAATGCACAGCAGCCGATGCCCGGCAGTCTCCTGGATGAACGGATGCATGAAGAGGGATTCTGCGACCGACATGATCATTTCCTGAATACGACACCAGATACCGAGTGGGAGACCTGTCTGGAACACGCGGTAAAGCTGGGACTCGGAAGCAGAGAATACGAGATTGTAGAAGTGAAATAAAGGTATAAAGGTGACAGGCACTTTTGACGTGAATATTCTGACAATATATCGCAAAGGTGACAGGCACTTTTGCAAAAGTGACAGGCACCTTTGATAAATAGGAAAGAGAGGAATTTTATTGATGAAGAGGGAAAAGTTTGGCTCCCGGCTTGGTTTTATTCTGATTTCAGCCGGCTGTGCAATCGGATTGGGGAATGTGTGGAGATTCCCGTATATTACAGGGCAGTACGGCGGCGCGGCGTTTGTATTAATCTATCTGCTGTGTCTGGTGCTTCTGGGACTGCCGATTATGGTGATGGAGTTCGCGATCGGCCGCGGCTCTCAGTCGAGTATTGCTCTGGCGTTTGACCGGCTGGAGCCCCTGGGAACGAAATGGCACTGGTACAAGTATTTTGGAATCGCGGGAAATTATCTTCTGATGATGTTCTATACTACTATCGGAGGCTGGCTGCTGCTTTATCTGTTTAAGATGGCTGCAGGCAATTTTGACGGACTGAGTACAGAGCAGATTCAGGGAGAATTCAGCGGACTGATGGGAAAACCGGTCCTGATGACGGTATTTATGGTTGTGGTGGTTCTTTTATGTTTCGGTGTGTGCAGTCTGGGACTGCAGAAGGGTGTGGAAGGGATTACCAAAGTGATGATGGTGCTTCTGCTTGCTCTGATGATTATCCTTGCTGTCCGTGCGGTCACACTTCCCGGAGCGGGGGAAGGGCTTCGGTTTTATCTGCTGCCAGACTTTGAGAAGATGAAGGAAGCCGGGGTTATGGAGGTCGTCTCTGCCGCCATGGGTCAGTCGTTCTTTACGCTGAGTCTGGGAATCGGCGCGATGGCGATCTTCGGAAGCTATATTGACAAAAAGCGATCCCTTGCAGGGGAAGCAGTGTGTATTACCGCACTGGATACCTGTATTGCGCTGATCTCCGGACTGATCATCTTCCCGGCAAGTTTCGCCTTCGGAGTGAATCCGGACAGCGGGCCGAACCTGATTTTTATCACGCTGCCGAACATCTTTAACGCTATGGTCGGCGGAAGAGTTTGGGGAACGATCTTCTTTCTCTGTATGTTTTTCGCGGCGGCGTCCACGATTATTGCAGTATTTGAGAATATTATTGCCTTTGCCATGGATCTGACAGGATGCTCGAGAAAGAAAGCCATCGCGGTGAATCTGATCGCTATCATCCTGCTGTCTATGCCGTGTGTGCTGGGCTACAACGTGCTGAGCGGATTCGCGCCTTTTGGCGAGGGAAGCGCAGTCCTGGATCTGGAAGACTTTATTGTGAGCAATAATTTGCTTCCTCTGGGAAGTCTGCTGTACGTATTGTTCTGTACCACGCGCTGGGGCTGGGGCTGGAAGAATTTCTTGGCAGAAGCAAATGCAGGCGAGGGCCTGAAGTTCCCGAAATGGGTTCGATTCTACGTGACGTTTATCGTACCTTTGATCGTAATCTTCCTGTTCCTTCAGGGGTATTGGAGTAAATTCTTCGGATAAGAAAGAGATAAGATATGTTTATATGAAACCGGACAACAGATGAAAAGAAAGTCTGTTGTCCGGTTTTGCCGTAAAAGCCTTGCAAACCGATCAGATATCCTATAATGTGGACACAAACGAGAAAGGCAGGTGGGAGGAATTGAGATTATTGGTGATTGAAGATGAAACGGCGTTGGGAGAAGTGATCAAAGCCGCTTTCTCTGATGAAAATTTCGAAGTAGATCTGGCGGAAGATGGCGAGACGGGGTATTTCATGGGAATCAGCGGGATCTATGACGCAGTTGTGCTGGACGGGATGCTTCCGGAGATGGATGGCTGCGAGGTGTTAAGAAGATGGCGGCAGGAGCAGATCCAGACACCGGTTCTGATGCTGACTGCCCGTTCTGAGCTGGAGGATAAGCTGACGGGCCTGGGCCTGGGTGCGGATGACTATCTGACGAAACCCTTCGATATGGAAGAGCTGATTGCGCGGATCCGGGTGATTACAAGACGGCAGGGCACTGTCTGGTTGGAGCATCTTACCTATAAGGATCTGAGCCTGAATCTGAATTCCGGGGTCATCGAGAATACGGAGACCAAGCAGCAGGTCCGGCTGGGCAAGAAAGAGTTTCAGCTTCTGGAATATTTTATGCGGAATTCCCGCCAGATCCTGAACAGGGAGCAGATCGCGGAGAAGCTCTGGGGATATGACTGCGAGGCAGAATACAATAATGTTGAAGTCTATATTTCATTTACCCGAAGGAAACTGAAATACATAGAGTCAGGCGTAACGATAAAGGCCGTGAGAGGGATCGGCTACAGACTGGAGTACAGGAATGATTAAACAGCTGAGAAAACGGATTTGTGTGGTATTAAGCGCAGTTTTGATTCTGATTCTTGCAGCCATTGAGCTGTATCTGTACTGGGAGAGCTATACCTATAATAAACAGTCGGAACAGCTCTTTCTGAAAGAAATCGCAGTGCAGGTTCAGAGAGAACAAGCTCAGTCAGAGCAGACCCAGCCAGAGCAGACCCAGCCAGAGCAGACCCAGCCAGAGCAGACCCAGCCAGAGCAGACCCAGCCGGGGAAGACCCGGCCGGAGCAGACCTGGTCCGGGCAGGAATGGATCTTGTATGAGGGGCTTCCGGTATCTGTTTTCATCGATACGCAGGGAGAGCTGCGGCAGATCTTTGGCGGAGGGGGCGCGGAGACCGGCAGAGAAGCGGTGCTGCAGCAGGCACAGACCATACTGGAACTGGACCAGACAGAGGGAAAGTACGGGAGTTTCCGCTATCTGTATCAGGATTCGATTCTGGTACTTTATGATGAATCTGACTGGGAAGAATATAACCGGGGACTCATCCAGGGGCTGGCTGTTTCCTTCCTGCTTTTCGCCGGAGTGATCGTTGGGATCTCTCTGCTGCTTTCGAGATGGCTTACCAGACCTGCCCAGAAGGCATTTGAGCAGCAGAAGCAGTTCGTCTCGGATGCCAGCCACGAGCTGAAAACCCCACTGGCAGTCATCGGAGCCAACGCCCAGCGGCTTCAGAAAGAAATGGGTGACAATCAATGGCTGGGCTATATCCTGAGTGAGTATCAGAGAATGGGGAAGCTGTTAGAAGAGCTGCTTACATTGGCCCGCATGGAACGACCGTCTGTGGAAGGAGAGCAGAAGAAGTTTGATTTGAGCCGGGCCCTGACCGGCACCCTTCTTCCTTACGAGAGTGATGCTTTTGAACTGGGGGTACATTTCTACATGGATCTGGAAGAAGAATGCTTTGTCATGGGTGAGGAAGAACATCTGAAACAGGCCGCCGTCATCCTGGTAGACAATGCGCTTCATCATGTTTCTGCAGGCGGAAATGTATGGGTCAGACTGTCACACAGAAAGGACCGGGCGATCCTGGAAGTCGCGAATACAGGACCAGAGATTCCGGAGGAGGAGAGAGTCCGGATCTTCCAGAGATTCTATCAGTCTGATAAAACAAAGGGCAGGAAAGAGAATCGGCACGGTCTGGGGCTTGCGATTGCGGCAGCCGTTGCCCAGCGGCACAAAGGCAGGATCTGGGTGGACTGCCGGGACGGGATTACCACATTTTATCTGATGATCTGAAGAATCGAAACTTTCAATCTTTTTTCAAGGTTTCTGTCATATTCTTGCGTCACAATGAAATGGAGGTAAAGGATATGATACATAAGAAACGAATCATTGCCGGGTGTATCGCGGGTACGCTGGTGCTCACAGCGGCCGGTGCGCTGTACAGAAACAGCCAGGCAAAGAACCAGGAGATCTACACAGAGCAGACGGAAGTGCAGAAGGGGACGATCCGGAAAATTATACAGGGAACCGGCACCCTCGCGCCGGACAGTACGAGAGAGATCCGGATTCCGGAAGGAGTCAGAATCCGGGATGTGAAAGTGAAAAACGGGGACGAAGTAAAGGCCGGCGATGTACTTGCCACGGTAGACGGAAACAGTGTGATGGAAGAACTGCTGACGGCGAAAGAGAGTATCGCGGATCTTGAAAAGAGGATTCAGAAAGCAGACCAGTCAAAAGCTTCTTATTATGAAATGGTAAAGCAAAAGGAGAACCTGCTGGAAAAGCAGAGAATCCTTCAGAGCATAAAGGACAGCGGGAATGTGACGGCTGACGCGGCCGGGGTGGTTCTGAATGTAAATAATGGAAAGGATAAGGCGGGAACCGGTGACACAGCCGGATCAGCAGGCAGGCAGTCAGACAGCGGCACCGCTGTGTATACAGCCGGAAGAATCTGGCCGATGGCAGCTAGGAACAGCGGGCAGGCAGCTGTCATTGAGCACATCCCGGAGATTCAACTCAAAGCTCCCGCGGCAGGAGAAAAGCTGCCGCCAGATCCGGAGGAAAAACCGCAGTACCGGATCAAGATTAAATGGAGTCCCAAGACAGAGGTATTCGCTGCGGATACGGTCTATACGGCAGAAGTAGAGATTGAGGCCAAGGAAGGCTACGTCTTCCAGGAAGATCTGAAGCTGTCTGTGCTTGGAGCGCAGCTGTCGGATATCGATTGTGAGAAAGACGAATCCGGCGGCATCGTACAGATCCGGTTTGCGGCTGAATTCCCCCGGACGGAAGGGGCAGGTACGGACAATGAAGAATCGGGAGAAGCCGGCGGATCCGAGAATACAGAACCGCCCAGAGGGGACCAGGAGCCTTCCGGGCCATGTGACCCGCAGCCTGGAAAACCGCAGCCATCACAGCCGGAAGGATCCGATACTCAGGTGAACAAACCTCAGGTGAACCGACCTCAGGGCACCTGGTCTCAGAGTACTTCGCCTCAGAGTGATCCGTCTCAGAATGCACTGTCTGCACAGGACAGTCCGGCGGCTGCCGGGATGAACTCTGGAAATGTCTTCTCAGGCACAGGCACCGGCGATACCGGAAGAGACGCTGGAGCAGATGCGGGGGCAGCGGAAGAGAAAGGGGCAGGAACAGAGATGAGCACGCTCTGTACAATTGCCTCAGGGGAGAAGCTGGCAGTTGAGATCCAGGTGGATGAGCTGGACATTCTCTCGGTGTCTCTGGGACAGAAGGCAGAGGTCACCCTCAATGCCCGTCCGGAGAAACAATATGAAGGAGTGATCAGCCGGATCAATAAGAACGGAACGAGCCAGAACGGGACTACAAAATACGGGGTCCAGATCCTGCTTCCGAAAGACGGGGAAATGTTCTTCGGCATGAATGTATCAGCGGCGATTCTGACAGCCGAGAAGCAGGATGTCCTTGTGCTTCCTGCGGAGGCTGTGGCAGAAAAAGGCGGGCAGTCCTGGGTCTATCTGTCCGCGGACGATAAGACAGGACAGCTGGGAAAGGAACAGGTGATTCAGACCGGCCTTTCGGACGGCGTACAGATCGAGATCGTGAAAGGTGTAAAAGAGGGACAGACGGTCTATTATGAACCGGGGGCCGGCTCTGATTTTACGGAAGATTCCCTGACAGACGACATGGGGGTAATGCCATGATACAGCTTCGGGAAGTTTCTAAAATTTATCAGATGGGGGAAGAACGAGTCTATGCACTTCAGAAAGCGTCTCTCCATATCAGAAAGGGTGAGTTCGTCAGTATTGTAGGACCGTCGGGCAGCGGGAAGTCAACGATGATGAACATTATCGGCTGTCTGGACTGCGCCGACGAGGGAGAGTATTGCCTGGACGGTCAGCCGATTCAGAATTATACGGAGAAAGAACTGGCGAGAATCCGGAATAAGAAGATCGGGTTTGTCTTCCAGAATTTCAATCTGCTGCCGAAGCTGTCGGCTGCGGAAAATGTAGCGCTTCCGCTTATTTATCAGAGGATCTCGGCTGCCAAGAGACAGGAGCGGGTAACATGTGCGCTCAAACAGGTCGGCCTGGAAGGCCGGATGGACTATAAACCGTCTCAGCTCTCCGGCGGCCAGCAGCAGAGGGTCGCCATTGCCCGGGCTCTGGCTGCCCGCCCGGCACTGTTTCTCGCAGATGAGCCCACAGGGGCGCTGGATTCCCGGACCAGTGCAGAGATCATGGAACTCTTCCACGTACTTCACGAACAAGGCAACACGATCGTGGTGATTACTCATGATGAAGAAGTGGCGGAGCAGGCAGAACGCAAAATCAAGATTCGTGACGGGCAAGTAAGCGAGGTGGCAAAATGATCCTACAGTCAATGAAAATGGCTTGTACAGCTATTCTGTCAAATAAATTGCGGTCTTTCCTGACCATGCTTGGAATTATTATCGGAGTAACATCATTGGTCGTTCTGGTTTCCCTGGTCAAAGGCGCCACGGATTCTGTGACAGAAGGGATCTCGGAAAGTGGAAACACAATGATCTCGGTGGACATTTTAGAGGATAAAGGGAAGCCGCTTACGTGGAAAGATGTCGAAGAACTGGGAAAGAGAAAGAGCATCACAGCTACGGCATCTACAGGAAATACCGGAAGTACGGCGAAAGCAAGGGGAAAGAACCGGGATATCCAGGTCACGGGCACAACACCGGGGTATTTTGAGATCCAGAATCTGAAACCGGTATACGGCCGGACGCTGAAACGAGCAGACCTGGACAACAGTACCTACAGTGTCATTCTGAACAACCGGGCCGCAAGAGAACTGTTGGGCACGGAAGATGGAGTCGGCGAAACCGTGATCATCGGCGGAAAGACATACCGGGTAGCAGGAGTGCTGGAGAAGAGCGGCGTTATGGGATGGAATGCAGAACAGCTGGAAGCATATATCCCCTATTCAACTTTAATGCGCTCTGCGGAAGATATCAACTATGTCAGCAGCTTCTTCCTGAAGGCAGAAAGCCAGGAAGATATGAAAAATGCCGAGAGAGAAGTAACCGGGTATCTGAAAGAACGGTTCGGAAATGACGAGAAAGCGTTTCGGGTGATCAATGAGTCTCAGTTCCTGCAGCTGATGGAATCTACTCAGAAGACCCTGATGCTGATGCTGGGAGGAATCGCCGGAATTTCCCTTCTGGTAGGGGGAATCGGAATCATGAACATTATGCTGGTGTCTGTGACAGAGCGCACGAGAGAAATCGGGATCCGCAAAGCCATCGGAGCTGACTATACTGGCATTATGCTGCAGTTCCTGATTGAAGCACTGGTCATCAGTCTGCTGGGCTGTGCTGTGGGAGTCCTGCTCTCCTGGGGGATTATACAGGTGGTGAACCTGGTACTGCCTCAGTATCATTTTCGGATGGTCGTGGAAGTGATCTGTGCGGCTGCTGCTTTCTCCGCGCTGATCGGAATGGTTTTCGGGATCTATCCGGCGGATAAGGCAGCGAGAAAGAAACCCATTGACGCGCTGAGATTTTCATAGGAGATAAGGCATGAAAAAATACAATCATACAAGCATGAAAGTTCTGGCGGTGCTGGCGGCAGGATTCGCGGTGCTCAAGTTCAGCGGGTATGTGCTGAAAGGCAGGGGAGCCGCAATGGAGATATCTGCATATCTGATATCCACAGCAGCCTTGGTCCTTCTGGCAGTACTGCTGGGACAGGGGAAGCGAATCCTTCCCCTGCGTGACGGGTGGAAATGTCTGTTTACAAAAGGCTGGTATGTCCTGCTGGCCTCAGGTATCCTTCTGTTTACCGTGCTGTCTGGTCTGGCTCGGGAAAAAGAGATTTCGTTTTCGCCGGCCGCGTTTCTTGGATTTACCGCAGTGTGCTTTCTGACGGCCTGCTTTGAGGAGATCTGGTTCCGGGGGATCATACAGGGGATTCTCGAGGAGAACAGACAGCGGGGCAAAGGAAGCTTCTGGAAAACAGCCTGTATTACGTCTGCGTTGTTCGGGGCGATGCATCTGACGAATCTTCTTCACCGTCCGGAATATATTCTGGGGACTGTCACTCAGGCGTTCTATGCATTCAGCCTGGGGATGATTCTGAGCATGGTGATGCGCGCCAGCGGAAATATTGGGACTGTGATCCTGCTGCATGCGATTTTTAATTTCAGCGGGTCGCTGTCAGATGCATTTGTACGTCAGGTGCGGCAGCAGGGAGATCTTCCCGCTGCATCAGCAGTTTTTATCCTTGTACTGCTGATGCCGGGCATTCTGTGCGCGGGAAGGATGTGCAGGAATTGTGAATCGCCCTTTCTAATGAAAGATAGAAGAGAGGCTTTAGCTGTCAGCAAAGAAAAGAAGGATCGGATAGATCAGAATCGCTTCTCATAAATCTTCTCCATTACACCGATCACCGCGTATAATGCCATCGCCATAATGCACAGCAGTACAATCGACATGAGCAGCCAGTTCATTTTAAATACCTGACTGGAATAGATGATCAGGTAGCCCAGTCCGTTTCGGGCGGCAAGGAATTCGCCGATCACAACTCCCACGAGGCACAGCCCGATGTTGACTTTCATGTTGCTGATGACGGCAGGGACGGAGGCCGGAAGGACCACTTTAAACAATGCGTGCCTGCGTGTCCCGTGAAGGGTGTAGATCAGTTTGATCTTTTCCTGATCCACAGTGCTGAAGCTGGTATACAGGTTCATGATACTTCCGAAGACGGCCACAGACATTCCTGCCACGATGATGGTCGTCGGTGTGGCACCCAGCCAGACGATGAGCAGCGGAGCAAGGGCGGACTTCGGAAGACTGTTCAGTACGACCAGATAAGGCTCCAGTATTTCTGAAAGCTTGCGGCTGCACCAGAGGAGCACGGCAGCCAGAATGCTGAACAGTGTCACCAGCAGGAAGCTGACAATGGTCTCATACAGCGTGATTCCAATGTGCAGAAAGATAGAGCGGTCCTCCATCATTTCCCAGAAGCATCCTGCGATCTGCAGGGGACTGCTGAAAATAAAGGAATCGATGACTCCGGTGCGGGCGCAGACTTCCCACAGAACGAGGAAAAGAATCAGAATGAATATCCGGGCCGTGCGCACAATGGCACGGTGCCGGCGCAGACGGTTCAGGAACAGCTGCTGACCGTGGGAAATTTTATTCATTGCCATTTAACTCCTTCCATATCTGATTAAAATAGGTCTTAAATTCCGGAGCATTCCTCCGGTTGAGCGGAGTGTCCTTTTCCAGAGAGAATGTGACGGTCAGGACAGCTGAGATGGATGCCGGGCGTCTGGACAGAACGATGATCCGGTCCGATAAGCTGACTGCCTCAGAGAGGTCATGCGTGACAAGCAGTGCTGTCTTGCCGGATTGGCGGATGATCTGTCCGATGTCGTCGCTGACTGTGAGGCGGGTCTGATAATCCAGGGCCGAGAATGGCTCATCCAGAAGAAGCAGCTCCGGTTCCAGCAGAAGCGTGCGGATCAGAGCTGCCCTCTGGCGCATGCCGCCCGAGAGTTCGGAAGGCTTGGAATGGGCGAACTGTTTCAGCCCGTACTGCTTCAGCAGGGCCTCTGCACGCGCGCGGATTTCGGGCGTCACCTTTCCGCTGATTTCTGCTCCCAGAAGAATGTTGCGGTATACGGTACGCCACTCAAACAAGTGGTCGTGCTGCAGCATATATCCGATCTTATCAGAATTATCTGTCAGAGGCTTGCCGTTCAGAGTCATAGACCCGCTCTCTGGCTTCATGAGTCCGGCGATCAGAGAGAGAAGGGTGGATTTGCCGCACCCGGAAGGCCCTACGACTGCCGTGAATTCTCCGGGAGCGAGGGCAAATGAAATATCGGACAGAGCCTTTGTCTCTCCGTCCGGTGTATGGTAAGAATAACTGATCTGATTCAGTTCCAGCAAAGGGTTCATAGAATCACTCCCATCTGTTTCGTATATCTATAACCAGTGTATGAAAAAAAGAAGGCTTTGTGAGGAATTTACTTGTGTACCTGTATGTACAGGCGGTATAATAGAGTCAGGAACAGTTCGTAAAGGCAGATGCCGGAAGGAGGGATCTATATGCCGGAACATAAAATCATAACCATTGGCCGACAGTTCGGAAGCGGCGGGCATGAGATCGGGCAGAAACTCTCGAAGAGGCTGGGAATCCCGCTCTATGACCACCGGCTCGTCAGCATGGCAGCGGAGGAACTGGGAGTCAGCAAAGAATCGGCAAAGCGTGTGGATGAGTCCAGTCTGAATGCATTTGTTTCGAATTATGCAGTGACGCCGGGCCTCTATACAGATTTTATCAATGCTGCATCTTACATTCAGTCGTTCGACGAGGATGTATACCGGAAGCAGGCGGAGATTATCCGTGTACTGGCGGAGAAGGAGTCTTGTGTGATCGTTGGGCGCTGCGCGGACTACGTGCTGAGGGACAGGACTGACTGTGTGAATGTGTTTATCTGCGCGGACAAAGAGGACCGGAAGAAGCGGATCATGCAGCTCTATGATCTGACAGAGAGAAAAGCGGCGGAGAAGATCCGCAGGACGGACCGGGAACGTAAGTACTACTATGAACTGCACACCGGGAGGACGTGGGGAGATATCAGCTCCCATCAGATGCTCTTCAATGTAAGCCTTCTCGGAATTGACCGGATCGTAGAGATTCTCGAGATGATCTATCGGGCATAGTGCAGGAAAGAGCACAGCCGGGAAGGAATCCTGAGAGCGTGCATGAAAAAAGTGCGGTGAGACAAAGACGGACATGGCGCCGGTGTATGAGAGGGTGTACCTGCATGCACCGGCGCCGCATTACGGATTGCAGCGGGAGAACAATCAGAAATGAATCTGCAGAATATCAATTACCAAAAAGAACTCGAAAAAGTGTTAAAACAGATCGAAGAAGAGGAACATGTGCCGGGACTTTTGCTCCACAGCTGCTGTGCTCCGTGCAGCAGCTATGTGCTTGAGTATCTGTCAGAATATTTTAAAATCACGGTTTTCTATTATAATCCCAACATTTATCCGGAGAGCGAATATACCAAACGGATTCTGGAGCAGCAGAAACTGATCCGGGATATGAAGCTGCGCCATCCGGTATCTTTCCTGGCCGGGAAATATGACAAAGAGCGGTTCTATGACATGGCCAGGGGAATGGAAGAACTGAAAGAGGGCGGGGCAAGATGCATGAAATGCTATGAACTGAGACTTTCTGAGACGGCCCGCCAGGCTGCGGCCGGCGGCTTTGATTATTTTACAACGACCTTGAGCATCAGTCCCATGAAGAATGCGCAGAAACTCAATGAGATCGGGATGCGAGTGGGACAGGAGTACGGAGTAAACTATCTTGTGTCTGATTTTAAGAAGAAAAACGGATATAAACGATCCATAGAGCTGTCCAAAGAATACGGACTGTACCGCCAGGATTACTGCGGATGTGAGTTCTCGATGCGGGAGCGCCGGGAGGCGGGCAGGCGGTCAGAGAAGCAGCCGGATTCATATGCAAGCATAAATCCGTCTTCTGACGCAGATGGCTGAACTGCTGCTGGCAGGTCTCAAATTATCATAAAATAGTAGACATTTCACATTTTACTGTGTTAAACTAAGTGGAAAATGCAGAAATGGAAAAGGGAAGGAAAGAAAATGGCACAGTTATGGGGCGGCCGTTTCACAAAAGAGACGGACAAATTGGTGTATAACTTCAATGCTTCTATCTCTTTTGACAAACGTTTCTATGAGCAGGATATCCGCGGAAGCATTGCACATGTAAGCATGCTTGCGAAACAGGGAATCCTGACAGAAGAGGAGAAGAGGCAGATTATAGAGGGACTGGAAGGCATACGCAGAGATGTGGAAAACGGACTTCTGGAAATTACGGATGAGTATGAGGATATCCACAGTTTCGTGGAGGCGAATCTGATCGACCGCATCGGCGATGTGGGGAAGAAGCTTCATACAGGAAGAAGCAGAAACGATCAGGTAGCCTTGGATATGAAATTGTATACGAGGGATGAGATTACGGAACTGGACGGGCTTCTCAGAGAACTGCTGGAAGTGCTCCTGAAGCTGATGAAAGAAAATACAGAAACGTTTATGCCGGGATTTACGCATCTGCAGAAGGCTCAGCCGATTACTCTTGCTCACCACATGGGCGCGTATTTTGAGATGTTCAAGCGAGACCGTCAGCGGATGAAAGATATTTATCAGCGGATGAATCTGTGCCCCCTGGGTGCGGGTGCGCTGGCCGGTACGACTTATCCGCTTGACCGGGATTATACAGCGCAGCTTCTGGGATTTGACGGACCTACGCTGAATAGTATGGATTCGGTTTCTGACAGAGATTATCTGATTGAACTGCTGTCAGCTATGTCTACGATCATGATGCATCTGAGCCGCTTCTCAGAGGAAGTGATCATTTGGAATTCCAATGAGTATCAGTTTGTAGAGATTGACGATGCTTACAGTACGGGCAGCAGCATCATGCCGCAGAAGAAGAACCCGGACATTGCAGAGCTGGTACGCGGCAAGACGGGGCGGGTGTACGGAGCCCTGATGTCTCTGCTGACCACGATGAAAGGGATCCCGCTTGCATATAATAAAGATATGCAGGAAGATAAAGAGCTGGTCTTCGACGCGATTGATACCACGAAGGGATGCCTGGCACTGTTTACGGGCATGCTTCAGACCATGAAGTTCAATGAGGCCAGGATGGAAGAGAGTGCCAAGCACGGATTTACCAATGCCACGGATGCGGCAGATTATCTGGTGAACCATGGAGTGCCGTTCCGGGATGCCCACGGCATTGTGGGAAGACTGGTGCTGTACTGCATCGAGAAGAACATTGCGCTGGATGATATGACACTGGAAGAGTACCGGGAGATCTCGCCGGTATTCGAGGAAGATATCTACAGTGCCATCAGTATGAAGAATTGTGTTGAGATGAGAAATACGATTGGAGCTCCGGGCAAAGCAGCGATGGAAAAAGTCATTGCGGCGGAAGAGGCTTATCTGGCAGAAGACTGCAAATAAAGCGGCTGTGCCGGAAAGGCGGGGAGCTGACATTGAATACAGATAGAAAAGGACAGAGAAAAGGAGAAGGAGAGAAATGGAGCAGAAATTAAAAGTAGGAATTCTGGGTGCGACAGGAATGGTTGGACAGCGTTTTATCGCGCTGCTGGAGAACCATCCGTGGTTTGAGGTTGTAACTGTAGCGGCTAGTCCGCGCTCCGCAGGGAAAACATACGAGGAAGCAGTCGGCGGCCGCTGGAAGATGGATACCCCGATGCCAGAGGCGGTGAAAAAGCTGGAAGTGCTGAATGTAAACGATGTGGAGCATGTGGCATCCACAGTTGATTTCGTGTTCAGCGCAGTTGATATGAGCAAAGAAGAGATTAAGGCGATCGAAGAAGAATATGCAAAGACAGAGACTCCGGTTGTATCCAATAACAGCGCGCACCGCTGGACACCGGATGTGCCGATGGTAGTGCCGGAGATCAATGCAGAGCATTTTGATGTGATTCCGGATCAGAAGAAGCGCCTTGGAACAGAGCGCGGATTCATCGCAGTGAAACCAAACTGTTCGATCCAGAGCTATGCACCCTGCCTGGCAGCCTGGAAAGAGTTCGGACCGAAAGAGCTGGTAGTAACCACATACCAGGCGATCTCAGGTGCCGGAAAGACATTCAAAGACTGGCCGGAAATGGTGGGGAATATCATCCCGTTTATCGGCGGAGAAGAAGAGAAGAGCGAGCAGGAACCGCTGCGTGTACTTGGCAAGGTAGAAAATGGTGTGATCGTAAAAGCAGAACTGCCAAAGATCACATGCCAGTGCGTACGTGTGCCTGTGCTGAACGGACATACAGCGGCAGTGTTCATCAATTTCGAGAAGAAACCGACCAAAGAGCAGCTCATCGAGAAGCTGGTGAACTATAAAGGATTCCCTCAGGAGGCAGGACTTCCGAGCGCTCCGAAGCAGTTTATCCAGTACCTGGAAGAAGACAACCGTCCGCAGGTGACAATGGATGTGGATTATGAGAATGGAATGGGCGTTTCCATCGGGCGATTAAGAGAAGACAGCATGTATGACTTCAAATTTATCGGTCTGTCCCATAATACAGTCAGAGGAGCTGCAGGCGGGGCGGTACTGTGCGCGGAGGCGCTGACTGCAAAAGGGTATATCTCAAAGAAGTAAGAATAGTCTGACGATTTCCCGAAAAGGGGACAGGCACTTCTGCAGAAGTGCCTGTCCCCGTTCATAAAATATTCACAAAAAGGAGGTCTTTTGTTATGGGAATGACAATGACGCAGAAGATCCTGGCAGCCCACGCGGGACTTGATTCCGTGGAAGCGGGCCAGCTGATCGAGGCGAAACTGGATGTGGTCATGGCCAATGATATTACAGGTCCTATGGCCCTGCCGATTATCCGGCAGATGGCAGACCGGGTTTTTGACAAGGATAAAGTGGTATTTGTGCCGGATCATTTTACACCGAATAAGGATATTAAGTCCGCGGAGAATTCTAAGGCGATCCGTGAGTATGCGAAAGAGCAGGGGCTGACCTGGTATTTTGAGCAGGGCAAGTCTGGCGTGGAGCATGCGATTCTTCCGGAGGCCGGGGTGGTTACTGCCGGGGAATGTATTATAGGCGCGGATTCTCATACTTGTACTTATGGGGCGCTTGGTGCGTTCTCTACAGGAATGGGTACTACGGATGTGGCTACAGGTATGGCGACAGGTGAGATCTGGTTCAAGGTTCCCAGTGCGGTGAAGTTTGTTTTGACAGGCAAGCCTGGGAAATATGTGAGCGGCAAGGATATAATTATCCATATTATCGGTAAGATCGGAGTGGACGGGGCTCTGTATAAATCGATGGAATTTGTGGGCGACGGCATCGCAAATCTGTCCATGGACGACCGTTTTACCATGGCGAATATGGCCATTGAGGCGGGAGCGAAGAACGGGATTTTCCCGGTAGATGAGCTGACACTTGCTTACATAAAGGAACATTCCAAGAAACCTTACACAGTCTATGAGGCGGACGAGGATGCGCAGTACGATGAGGTGATTACCATCGATCTTGCAGAGGTGCGGCCCACAGTGGCATTCCCTCATCTGCCGGGCAATGCTAAGACGATCGATGAAGTTGAGGCTATGGAGCCGATCAAGATCGATCAGGTGGTGATCGGATCCTGTACCAACGGCCGGATGGAAGATATGCGGAAAGCGGCATCCATCCTGAAGGGACATACTGTACATCCGGATGTCCGTGTTATGGTTGTTCCGGCTACGCAGAAGATCTATAAAGAGTGTATCAAGGAAGGCCTGATTGACATCTTCGTGGATGCGGGCTGTGCGGTAAATACACCGAGCTGCGGCCCCTGCATGGGCGGACATATGGGCGTGATGGCGGCCGGCGAGAAATGTGTTTCAACGACCAACCGCAATTTCGTCGGACGAATGGGACATGTGGACTCCCTGATTTACCTTGCATCGCCGGAAGTTGCGGCAGCAAGTGCGATCGCGGGATATATTGCGAATCCGGAGAAAGTAGGTGAGGCAAAATGAGAGCAAAAGGACATGTATTTAAATATGGAGATAATGTAGATACAGATGTGATCATTCCGGCGAGATATCTGAACTCATTTGACGCACAGGAGCTTGCCAGCCACGCGATGGCAGATATTGATCCGGACTTTGTGAAGAAGGTACAGCCGGGAGATCTGATTGTGGCGAACAAGAACTTCGGATGTGGATCTTCCAGAGAGCATGCGCCGCTCTGCCTGAAGACTGCAGGAGTAAGCTGTATCATTGCGGAGACATTTGCCAGAATTTTTTATCGGAATGCGATCAATATCGGTCTGCCGATCATCGAGTGTCCGGAGGCGGCGCAGGGGATCGAAGCTGGCGACGAGGTGGAAGTGGACTTTGACAGCGGCAAGATCTATAACCGCACAAAAGGGACGGAATTCCAGGGTCATCCGTTCCCGGAATTCATGCAGAAGCTGATCGCGGCCGGCGGACTTGTGAATTATACGAACAGTAAGAAGAAATAAAAAGGAATGCAGTGCTGGAATAAATGTGCTGCCATAGTAACAGTTCAGACCGCGCCATTCGCAAAGCCGCACTGACGTGCTCATTGCGGCTGCGCCGCTCCTTTGCTCATGAACTGGCGCTCAGCACATCTGCCTGTCAGCCGCCGGATTCTTATGCAAGCATTAATCCGTCTTCTGACGCAGATGGCTGAACTGATACCTGCCATATAAGGGGATGACAAAGAAGATTTGCATCCCCTTTCTCTTTATAGGGCATGCAAAAGGCAGCAGAGAACCGGCAGGCAATGTGCAGGCATCCGGTGAGTAAAATTAAAAATCAAGTAGAAATGAGAGGAAAAGGGATATGGCAAAGGAAAAAGAAAATGGAAGATTAAGAGCATTGATTCCGATCGGCGTCTTTCTGGTAATCTTTCTGGGGGCAGGCATTATTTTTGAGGATTTTTACGCAATGCCTGCCATTGTCGCATTTTTAATCGCACTGTTCGTGGCATTCCTGCAGAACCCGAAGCTGAGCTTTGGGGAGAAAATGAAAGTGATTGCAGAAGGAGTGGGAGAAGAGAATATCATTACAATGAGTCTGATCTTTCTCTGCGCGGGCGGATTCTCCGGGGCAGTGACCGCGGCCGGCGGGGTGGACAGCACTGTGAATCTGGGACTGTCGCTGATCCCGGCTCACTTCGTCGTGGCAGGACTGTTTGTGATCGGATGCTTCATCTCCGTTTCCATGGGTACCTCCATGGGTACCATAGCGGCTCTGGCGCCGATCGCGGTGGGAATCAGTGAAAAGACGGGATTCCTGCTGCCTGTGTGCATAGCTTCGGTGGTCTGCGGCGCGATGTTCGGCGATAATCTGTCCATGATTTCTGACACGACGATTGCGGCAGTGAAGACCCAGGGCTGCGAGATGAGAGATAAGTTCAAGGCGAATTTCCTGATCGTTCTGCCGGCAGCAATTGTGACCATTGGATTCTTCTGGCTCATTACGAGAGGAGCCAGCTATGAGATCTCGATGGATCTGGAGTATAATCTGCTGGAAGTACTTCCGTATCTGGTGGTGCTGGTAGGAGCTCTGATCGGGATCAATGTCTTCCTCGTGCTGATCGGCGGGATCGTCCTCTCACTGATTGTGGGAGTGGCAGGAGGAAATATCCCGGTTTCTGATATGTTCTCTGTGGTCGGTGACGGCGTGACTTCCATGTATGATATCACAGTGATCTCGATCATCGTGGCATGTATTGTGTCGCTGGTGAAGGAGTACGGAGGCATTCAGTTTATTCTGCATCTGATCCGGAGCAGGATTAAAGGACGTAAAGGTGCCGAGGCAGGGATTGCCCTGCTGGCACTGTTCGTGGATCTCTGTACAGCCAATAATACAGTGGCGATTGTGATGGCCGGACCCATTGCGAAAGAGATCAGTGAGGAATACGGAGTGGATCCGAGGCGTTCTGCCTCCATTTTGGATATCTTTACTTCCGTGGGACAGGGGACCATCCCTTACGGCGCCCAGCTGCTCTCTGCTGCCACGCTGACCGGGCTGACGCCGTTTGCAATTATACCGTACCTGATCTATCCGCTGCTGATGGCAGTCTGCGGGTTCATCGCGATTTCCATCGGAAGGAACAGAGGCGGTGACCGCTAGTACTCATTCAGGGAGCGCCTTTTCATGAGAAAAACGGTGGCGGCAGCCACAAGAAGCACGCAGTGCGGTTTTACGAATGGCGCTTCTGTGAACAGTAACGGAACGGGTACGATTTACTCGTGAAAAGGTGCTCCCGGCTTGCACCTGCAGTATGTCCTGTGCTATAATTCAGGACAGCAGCGCCGGTGTACATCGGCGCGAAACCGTTAAAAGATATAAAGAGGGCAGAAAGATGAATTTATTGTATAATAGTACAAGAAACACAGAGAAAAAAGTGACTGCATCTGAGGCAGTTTTGAAAGGCCTTGCTGAGGATGGGGGACTGTTTGTTCCGGAGTACATTCCCAAGCTGGATGTGACGATGGACGAACTGAAGACCATGTCTTATCAGGAGACCGCATACGCAGTCATGAAGCAGTTCCTTACGGATTACACAGAAGAAGAACTGAAGCATTGTATTTCCAGTGCTTATGATGAGAAGTTTGATACAGAAGTGATTGCGCCGCTGGTGAAAGTGGGAGACACGTATCATCTGGAGCTGTTCCACGGTGCGACGATCGCGTTTAAAGATATGGCACTGTCGATTCTGCCGCACCTTATGACCACTGCGGCGAAGAAGAATCATGTGACGAAGGATATTGTGATACTGACCGCCACCTCAGGAGATACGGGGAAAGCAGCCCTTGCCGGATTCGCGGATGTGCCGGGAACGAAGATCATCGTCTTCTATCCCAAGGGCGGAGTGAGCCGGATTCAGGAGCTTCAGATGGTGACGCAGAAGGGCGGGAATACTTCTGTTGTCGCGATTCACGGGAATTTTGACAATGCGCAGAATGGTGTGAAGGCGATCTTCGAGGACCGGGAACTGGAACAGGAACTGGCAGATAAGGGATATCAGTTCTCTTCTGCAAACTCGATCAATATCGGACGCCTTGTTCCGCAGGTGGTATATTATGTGTATGCTTATGCAAAGCTGCTCGAGAATGAAGAGATTGCCCCCGGGGAGGAAATCAATGTGACAGTGCCCACGGGGAACTTTGGAAATATTCTGGCCGCATATTATGCGAAGCAGATGGGCGTGCCGATTGCAAAACTGATCTGTGCATCCAATGAGAATAAGGTGCTCTTTGACTTCTTTCAGACCGGTGTTTATGACCGGAACCGGGAGTTTAAACTGACGTCTTCCCCGTCCATGGATATCCTGATTTCCAGCAATCTGGAGCGTCTGATCTATACGATTGCCGGACAGGACGCAGCGAAAGATGCCGAGCTTATGACGCAGCTCAAAGAGAACGGCGTCTATGAGATTACGGATCAGATGCGGGAGAAGCTGAATGACTTTGCAGGCGGCTTTGCGACAGAGGAAGAATGCAGTGCAGCCATCCGCAGAACTTATGAGACCACCGGATATGTGATGGATACCCATACAGCTGTAGCGGCGTCTGTATGTGCTGACTATCGCAGAAAGAGCGGGGATGAGAAGAAATGCCTTGTGGCTTCAACGGCAAGTCCTTATAAGTTTATCCACAGCGTGATGACAGCCATTGATGAGAAATATGCTTCAGCAGATGAATTTCAGCTGATCGATGAGCTGAGCCGGATTTCACAGACGGATGTGCCGAGAGCAGTGGAGGAGATCCGCAGCGCTCCGATCAGACATCATCGGGAATGTGATGCAGACACAATGAAGGATACCGTGAAGGAGATCCTGGGTGTCTAGTGTACTGCGTGGATTCCGAAAATAGGACAGAGCAGGCTGTTCAGAGATCTCTGATCGGCTGACAGAAAAAATATGAGAGGACAAAATGCAAGAAGGTGATTAAGATCCTGCATTTTGTCCTCTCTGTATTCCTGAATATCCGAGGAAGTATGGGTAAGAATGAATTGGAGATTGAATGATCCTTCAAATGATAAGAAGAATTGAGAAAGATTATTGTTGATTTTTTGTCAATTGTTCTGTATAATGGAAGATGTGCCAATATCAGAGCATGCTGTGCAAGATCTGATATTCAATACTATAGAAAGAAAGAGGTAGAGCGAACATGTCAAAGATTGATTTAACTCAGTACGGTATTACCGGAACCACAGAAATCGTTTACAATCCTTCTTACGAGATGCTGTTTGAAGAAGAGACGAATCCGGACCTGGAAGGCTATGATAAAGGACAGGTCAGCGAGCTTGGTGCTGTCAACGTTATGACAGGTATTTACACAGGACGTTCCCCCAAAGACAAATACATTGTAATGGATGAGAACTCCAAAGATACAGTATGGTGGACATCTGATGAGTATCCGAATGACAACCATCCGGCAAGTCAGGAAGCATGGGATGCAGTAAAAGAGCTTGCAATCAAAGAGCTCTCCGGCAAGAGACTGTTCGTTGTTGATGCATTCTGCGGTGCAAACAAAGACACACGTATGTCAATCCGTTTCATTATGGAAGTTGCATGGCAGGCACACTTTGTAAAGAACATGTTTATCCGCCCTACAGAGGAAGAGCTTGAGAACTTCACCCCGGACTTCGTGGTATACAATGCGTCCAAGGCGAAAGTAGAGAATTATAAGGAACTGGGGCTCAGATCCGAGACAGCGGCTATGTTCAACATTACAAGCCGTGAGCAGGTGATCGCCAATACATGGTACGGCGGAGAGATGAAGAAGGGTATGTTCTCCATGATGAACTACTACCTGCCGCTGAAGGGCATCGCTTCCATGCACTGCTCTGCAAACACAGATATGAACGGTGAGAATACAGCGATCTTCTTCGGACTTTCCGGAACAGGTAAGACAACACTTTCCACAGACCCGAAGAGACTTCTCATCGGTGACGACGAGCACGGCTGGGATGACAACGGAGTATTCAACTTCGAGGGCGGATGCTATGCGAAGGTTATCGACCTTGACAAAGATTCCGAGCCGGATATCTACAATGCAATCAAGAGAAACGCTCTGCTCGAGAACGTTACACTTGACGAAGAAGGAAAGATCGACTTTACAGATAAGAGCGTGACAGAGAATACACGGGTATCTTATCCGATCGATCACATCGAGAAGATCGTACGTCCGGTATCCGCAGCACCGGCAGCGAAAGATGTTATCTTCCTGTCAGCTGACGCGTTCGGAGTACTTCCGCCGGTATCTGTACTGACACCGGAGCAGACAGAGTACTACTTCCTGTCAGGTTTCACAGCAAAACTTGCAGGTACAGAGCGTGGAATCACAGAGCCGACACCGACATTCTCCGCATGCTTCGGACAGGCATTCCTTGAGCTGCATCCGACGAAATATGCAGAGGAGCTCGTGAAGAGAATGAAAGAGAGCGGAGCGAAGGCATACCTCGTGAATACAGGATGGAACGGAACCGGAAAACGTATCTCCATCAAAGACACACGTGGTATCATCGACGCAATCTTAAGCGGAGCGATCCTTAACGCACCGACAAAGACGATTCCGTACTTCAACTTCGAAGTTCCGACAGAGCTTCCGGGAGTTGATCCTGCGATCCTTGACCCGAGAGATACTTATGCTGAGGCTTCTGAGTGGGAGACAAAGGCAAAAGATCTGGCTGCAAGATTCATTAAGAACTTCAAGAAATATGAGAGCAACGAGCTTGGAAAAGCACTTGTTGCAGCTGGTCCGCAGGCGTAAATTTCAGATTGACCGAATGAATGGAACGGGCTGCCGCAGATATGCGGCAGCCCGTTTTTAATGGAGCAACCCTCTCTTTTGCAAAACTACTCCTTCTGAAAATGTTCTCTTAGTTTTTCTACTGCGCTTTTCTCGATTCGTGAGACGTAAGAGCGGGAAATCCCGAGCTGCCTGGCGATTTCCCGTTGGGTATATTCTTCTCCGTTATATAGGCCATACCGCATTTTTAAGACCAGTTTCTCTCTGGAGGAGAGAAGATTTTCAACATTCTCGTAAAGTTTCTGTACATTTTCTTTCAGGTATATTTTTTCTGAGATGTCATCGTCGTCGGATTCGATGATATCATAGAGCCGGATTTCGTTCCCTTCCCGGTCAGTTCCGATGGGTTCATAGAGCGAGATTTCTTTTGATGCTTTTTTTTTGGAGCGAAGGTGCATGAGAATTTCGTTTTCGATACAGCGTGAGGCATAGGCGGCAAGCCTGTTGCCTTTATCCGGATTGAAAGTGACCACTGCTTTGATGAGTCCGATTGTTCCTATGGATATCAGGTCTTCCGGATCTTCCTCCAGATTCTGATATTTCTTCATAACATGGGCCACAAGCCTTAAGTTGCGTTCGATCAGGATGTGTTTTGCCTCGAGGTCTCCCTCCGTATATCTCTGGACATAATGCTTTTCTTCCGACGGGGTGAGGGGATTGGGAAATGATTTCAAGACGGCACCTCTTAGCACATTTGATATAGTTTATGAAAAAACGGCAGGTATTGTGCTTTTCCACCCTGAAAGAGGGACAGGAACTGCGCTGCTGAAACTGTGTTTTGTGCAAAATTTCCCTTGACAGGGATTTGCCTTCTGGACTATTATGAGCATACACTTCCCGGGAGAATCTGTCCCGGTGATCTGTTCCCTGTACGGGGATGCCTGGCCGAATCGGCCGGATTTCAGATGTTGTTTTATGTGGTGTTATAGAAGTGATCAGACAGAAATATGACTTGCAGTCTTGGAATCAGGAACTCATAGGAAAGGAGTGCAGATGAGTTTCAGCACAGTGCTGTCTGCATCTATTGAAGGGCTGAGCGTTGAGCTTGTCCGGGTGGAAGCAGATGTGTCGAATGGCCTGCCGGTATTTCATATGGTAGGATATCTTTCGTCAGAGGTGAAAGAAGCGGGGGAGCGGGTACGTACCGCGATACGGAATTCGGGATTCGATTATCCGCCGAAACGAACCGTCGTGAACCTGTCCCCCGCTACATTGAGAAAGCGAGGGGCATCTTTTGACCTGCCCATCGCGGCAGCGATCCTGACATCGCTGGGAAAGATCAGCATGGAAGCCATGCACGGGTGTCTTCTGATCGGAGAATTGGGTCTGGACGGAACTGTGAGGAAGATACCCGGCGTACTTCCGGTTGTGATGGAGGCCAAGCGAAATGGAATCACAAGATGCATTGTCCCGAAAGAAAACCAGGCAGAGGGGGCTCTTGTAGAGGGGATCAGAGTGATCGGCGTCAGAAGGCTGTCGGAAGCAATCGAAGTTCTGAACCAGAAGCAGATTTCCAATGTCAATGAGGGGATCGATAGCCGGGGCAGTATCGGAGCGCAGATCAAGAATCGGAGCGGGGACAATATCCCGGATTTTGCGGATATCCGGGGACAGGAGAATGTAAAGCGGGCTGCGGAAATTGCGGTAGCGGGGAGGCATAACCTCCTTCTGATCGGTCCGCCGGGCAGCGGCAAGTCGATGACGGCCCGCTGTATTCCCGGGATCCTCCCGCCGCTGGATCTGGAAGAAAGCCTGGAAATCACGAAGATCTACAGTGTCATGGGGATGCTCAATGAAGAGGAGCCTCTGATACGGGAACGGCCGTTTCGGGAGGTCCATCATACGGCGACGCGGGCGGCGCTGATCGGCGGAGGGGCGGTTCCCCATCCGGGCGAGATCAGCCTGGCGCATGGAGGGGTGCTTTTCCTGGACGAACTTCCGGAATTCAAGAAAAGCGTGCTGGAGGTACTGCGCCAGCCCCTGGAGAAGCACAGTATTCTTATATCAAGAGTTTACGGTAATTACAGCTTCCCAGCGGATTTTATCCTGGTTGGAGCTATGAATCCGTGTCCTTGCGGGTGCTTTCCAGACATGGAGAAATGTACCTGTACCCCAACCCAGATTCAGACGTATTTGAGCCGGATCAGCAGGCCGTTCCTGGACCGGATGGATCTGTGTGTGGAGGCTGCCAGAGTGAAGTATGAGGACTTGACAGACGAGAGCAGGGCAGAGTGCTCCGCAGAGATTCGGAAGCGGGTGTGCAGTGCGCGCACGATCCAGAAAGAACGGTACCGGGGAACCGGGATCACAGGCAATGCCATGCTTGCTGCCGGTGACCTGAAACATTACTGTGAACTTGGTCCGGCAGAGAACCGCCTGATGGAGCAGGCCTTCTCTGTTATGGGACTGACCGCCCGGACGTATCATAGAATTATTAAAACCGCCCGCACGATCGCAGATCTGGACGGGACGGACCGGATCTGTGAGAGGCATCTGCAAGAGGCAATCGGCTATCGAGTTGTGGACGAGAAGTATTGGAGGAGATAAGACATGGATGCAATGGCATATGAATATTGGCTGGCAGGAATCAGAGGAGTATCTGCAGGAAAAAAATGCCTTCTCTGCAGGCGGATGAAATCAGCAGAGGCGGTTTATTATATAGAAGAAACACGTCTGAATGAAATGGAGTTCTTGAATGAGCGTGAGAGAAATACAATTATGCAGGCGGGGAAAGAACAAGGATTTGAAGAAGCGTACGCGAACATGTGTGAGAAAGGGATTCGGCTGATCCCGTGGCATGCCCGGGAGTATCCCCAGCGCCTGCTGAAAATTACCGATTATCCCTATGCCCTATATGTAAAGGGCAGTCTTCCGGAAGAAGGCAGGCGCGCCGCAGCGGTGGTGGGGGCACGCAGGTGCACGCCCTATGGAGAGAAATACGCGGTTGAATTTGCCCGTGCGCTGGCAGCATGCGGAGTAGAGATTATCAGCGGCATGGCGCGGGGGATTGACGGCATGGGGCACAGAGGTGCACTGATGGGAAAGGGGAGAACTTATGCAGTGCTTGGCTGTGGAGCAGACATCTGCTATCCAAGAGAACATATCGGCCTTTATGTGGACATCTTGGAGCAGGGGGGAGGAATTCTGTCGGAACAGCCGCCGGGAACTCCGCCGCTTGCGCAGAATTTCCCGGCCCGGAACCGGATGATCAGCGGGCTGTCCGATGCAGTGCTGGTGATGGAGGCCGGACAGAAGAGTGGTTCCCTGATCACAGTGGACATGGCGCTGGAACAGGGCAAGGACGTGTATGCACTTCCCGGGCCGGTGAACAGTGAGCTGAGCAACGGGTGCAACCGTCTGATCCGTCAGGGAGCCGGGATTCTCCTGTCCCCGGATCAGCTTCTGGAAGAGTGGGAACTGGCGGCAGACAGTCCTCTGCATGGGGTGCCGGAGGACTGGAAAAATGAAAAAATGCTTGAAACTGCTGAAAAATTGGTGTATAGTTGTCTCGGTTTGTATCCCAAAGGGGCGGACTGGATCGTGGCAGAGACCCGGCTGGAAGCAAGGACTGTCATGGAACTTCTGGTTTCCCTGCAGCTGAAGGGATATATAAGAGAAGTAGCGAAGAATCAGTATATTAGGAGTTAGGGTTATGGCACATTATCTTGTTATCGTGGAATCACCTGCGAAAGTGAAAACGATCAAAAAATTTCTGGGAAGCAATTATTCCGTTGCGGCATCCCAGGGACATGTTCGGGATCTTCCCAAGAGTACACTTGGAATTGATGTGGAGCATGATTACGAGCCGAAGTATATCACGATCCGCGGCAAAGGTGATATTCTCGCGGCATTGAGGAAAGAGGCAAAGAAGGCGGATAAAGTTTTCCTTGCAACGGACCCTGACCGTGAGGGAGAGGCGATTTCCTGGCATCTTGCGGCAGCGCTGAAGCTGGATGAGAAGAAGATGCGGAGGATCACGTTTAACGAGATTACGAAAAATGCAGTAAAGGCATCCCTGAAGGAACCAAGGGATATCGACATGAACCTGGTTGATGCGCAGCAGGCCAGACGTGTGCTGGACCGCATGGTTGGATATCGGATCAGCCCGCTTCTCTGGGCGAAGGTGAAGAGAGGGCTGAGCGCGGGGCGTGTGCAGTCCGTGGCTCTGCGTCTTGTGGCAGACCGTGAGGACGAGATCAACGCATTCATCCCGGAAGAGTACTGGAGCCTGGATGCCATCCTGAAGATCAAAGGTGAGAAACGGCCGCTCACAGCGAGATTCTACGGTACAGATAAGAAGAAAATGACGATCCACTCCGAGGAGGAGTTAAATCAGATTCTGAAAGAAATCGAGGATGCCAAGTTCCAGATCACAGACATCAAGACCAGCGAGAGAATCCGCAAGGCGCCGCTTCCATTTACGACAAGCACCCTGCAGCAGGAAGCTGCCAAAGCACTGAACTTTGGAACCCAGAAGACCATGCGTATCGCCCAGCAGCTTTATGAAGGCGTGGATATCAAAGGAAACGGGACGGTCGGTGTGATCACATATCTGCGTACGGACTCTACAAGGATTGCAGACGAGGCAGACGCTGCGGCGCGGGAGTACATTTCATCAGTTTATGGGAAAGAGTTTGCAGCTGCGGGGCAGGGATCTGCGGGCAGCGGGAAGAAGATTCAGGACGCCCATGAGGCGATCCGGCCTACGGATATCAGCAGGACTCCGGCGATGCTGAAAGACTCCCTGACCAGGGATCAGTTCCGGCTCTATCAGCTGATCTGGAAGCGGTTCGCTGCAAGCCGGATGAATCCTGCGAAATATGAGGCTACCTCTGTAAAGATCGGTGCGGGAGCGTACTGTTTCACCGTGTCAACCTCCAAGCTGGTCTTCGAGGGATTTCGTTCGGTGTATACAGAAGCGGATGAAGAGAAAGAAGAGAGCAACGTTCTTGTTGGAAATCTGAGCATGGACTCCGTACTTACAAAGGAAGAGTTTGATACGAAACAGCATTTTACCCAGCCGCCGGCACACTATACTGAGGCCAGCCTGGTGAAGGCGCTGGAGGAACTGGGGATCGGACGTCCCAGCACTTATGCGCCTACGATTTCTATTATCCTGGGACGCAGGTATGTGACCAAAGAGGCGAAAAATCTCTATCTCACAGAGATCGGTGAAGTAGTCAACAATATGATGAAACAGTCGTTCCCCAGTATTGTAGATGTGAACTTCACGGCAAATATGGAAGGCCTTCTGGACATGGTCGAAGAAGGAAAAGTAGAGTGGAAGGAGATCATCCGTAACTTCTATCCGGATCTTGACGCGGCAGTCAAAACGGCGGAGAAAGAGCTGGAAACCGTGAAGATCGAGGATGAGGTTACAGAGGTTGTCTGTGAAGAGTGCGGCAGGAATATGGTGATCAAATACGGCCCCCATGGGAAGTTTCTGGCATGCCCGGGATTCCCGGAATGCCGGAATACAAAGCCCTATCTGGAGAAAATCGGAGTGCCGTGTCCGATCTGCGGGAAGGACGTGGTGATCCGTAAGACAAAGAAGGGCAGAAAGTACTACGGATGCGAGAATAATCCGGATTGTGAGTTTATGTCCTGGCAGAAACCGTCTACAGAAAAGTGTCCGCAGTGCGGCGGCTATATGGTTGAAAAAGGAAATAAACTTGTCTGTGCAGACGAGAAGTGCGGGTATGTTGCGGTTCTGCATAGAAAAAAAGCATAAAATCAGTTGAATTGCATTGCTATTCTGAAAATGGTATGTTAAGATAATTTTATCTATCGAATTGATTGAATTTGTATATACAATTCTGTCGAATATGAGCATACGGAGGAAATAATGAGCGTACAACTGTTAGACAAAACCAGAAAAATCAATAAACTTCTGCATAACAATAACTCCAGCAAGGTTGTTTTCAATGACATCTGCGCGGTTCTCACGGAGATCCTTGATTCCAATGTCCTGGTGGTGAGCAGGAAGGGGAAGATTCTCGGCGCGAGCAAATGCACCGGAGTGAGAGAGATTCACGAGCTGATAACAGAAGCGGTGGGATCTCACATTGACAAAATGCTCAATGAACGGCTGCTGAGCATTCTGTCTACGAAAGAAAATGTAAATCTTGAGACACTGGGATTCTCCCCGGAGGCCGTACAGGGCTGCCAGGCGATCGTGACGCCGATTGATATTGCGGGAGAGCGGCTCGGAACACTGTTCCTGTATAAGCAGGATGCCACCTACTCGATCGATGATATCATACTCAGTGAGTACGGCACAGCGGTTGTAGGACTGGAGATGCTGCGTTCCGTGAACGAGGAGAGTGCGGAAGAAACAAGAAAAGAACATATCGTACAGTCGGCGATCAGTACGCTTTCATTCTCCGAACTGGAGGCGATCATACATATCTTCGATGAACTGGGCGGAACAGAGGGGATCCTGGTGGCAAGCAAGATTGCGGACCGCGTGGGAATCACCAGATCCGTTATCGTCAATGCACTGCGCAAATTCGAAAGTGCGGGCGTGATAGAATCCAGATCTTCAGGAATGAAGGGAACATACATAAAAGTGCTGAATGATTATGTATTTACCGAACTTGATAAAATAAAGAAAGAACGGGTATAGCCGGGAGGAAGACAGCTATGTATGAAGGAAATCCTGTTGATCTGCGGATGGTAAAAGTGATATCTGCGGACGGCATCTTTGATGAGTCAACCCGGCAGTGCAGGGTTCATAAGTACGATCCGGAAGAAGACTTTATCTATCTCGAATTAAAAGAAGATCATCTGACAGACATTTCGCTGGATGCGAAGTACCGCTGTTATATATCCACGAGGACGGAACTGCTGTATTGTACGGGTGTGGTGAAAGAACGATTCCTCCAGGAAGACAAAAAGGTTCTCAAATTCCGGATCGAAAACGGATTTTATAATGTATATGAAGGAAGAAAAATGACGAAACGCGCCTGAGGGTGCGTTTCGTTTTGTGTGAAGAATTTGTGAACGGTGCCTGTCACCTTTGCAAAGGTGACAGGCACCGTTCACAAACTTATAAAAACCTTGTAAACTGTGTTGACAAATCAGAATCGGAGTGCTATTTTATATTCATGAGGTTTAGCACTCGTAAGAAATGAGTGCTAACAAACAATTTTTAAGGAGGAATTACAATGAAGTTAGTACCATTAGGTGACAAAATTGTTTTGAAACAGTTAGAAGCAGAAGAGACAACAAAATCTGGTATTGTGCTGCCAGGGCAGGCAAAAGAGAAGCCGCAGGAAGCGGAAGTAATCGCTGTTGGACCGGGCGGAGTTATAGATGGTAAAGAAGTTGTGATGCAGGTGAAAGAAGGGGATAAGGTTATCTACTCCAAGTATGCTGGAACCGATGTGGAACTGGACGGTGAAGAGTATATTATTGTAAAGCAGAACGACATCCTTGCAATTGTTGAGGCATAGAACACTTGACGGGACTTATGATTAATGACAGTTTGCAGAATTTAAGAAAAGGAGATGCTTAGAAATGGCAAAGGAAATTAAATATGGAGCAGAGGCCAGAGCAGCACTGGAGAAGGGCGTAAATAAACTGGCAGATACAGTAAAGGTTACACTTGGACCGAAAGGACGTAACGTTGTTCTTGATAAATCTTTCGGCGCACCGCTGATTACGAATGACGGTGTTACGATCGCCAAAGAGATCGAGCTGGAAGATGGATTTGAGAACATGGGCGCACAGCTGATCAGAGAAGTCGCTTCTAAGACGAACGATGTGGCAGGTGATGGAACAACAACTGCTACCGTACTGGCACAGGCGATGGTTCATGAAGGAATGAAGAACCTGGAAGCAGGAGCGAATCCGATTGTCCTGAGAAAGGGAATGAAGAAAGCAACGGATAAGGCGGTCGAGGCTATTCAGTCCATGAGCAGCAAGGTAAAAGGGAAAGAGCAGATTGCAAGAGTTGCCGCAGTTTCTTCAGGTGATGAAGCTGTAGGTGAGATGGTTGCTGATGCAATGGAGAAAGTATCCAACGACGGCGTTATCACGATCGAAGAGTCCAAGACAATGCAGACCGAACTGGATCTGGTAGAAGGTATGCAGTTTGACCGCGGATACATTTCAGCATATATGGCAACAGATATGGAGAAAATGGAAGCGGTTCTGGAAGATCCGTACATTCTGATCACAGATAAGAAGATCTCCAATATTCAGGATATCCTTCCGCTTCTGGAACAGGTTGTACAGTCTGGCGCGAGACTTCTGATCATCGCTGAGGATATCGAAGGAGAGGCTCTTACAACTTTGATCGTCAACAAGCTGCGCGGAACCTTCAATGTAGTTGGCGTGAAGGCACCGGGATATGGCGACAGAAGAAAAGAGATGCTTCAGGATATCGCGATCCTGACAGGCGGACAGGTGATCTCCGAAGAGCTCGGACTTGACCTGAAAGAGACCACAATGGATCAGCTTGGACGTGCGAAATCTGTGAAAGTTCAGAAAGAGAATACCGTCATTGTCGACGGATGCGGAAGCAAGGACGCGATCAACGACAGAGTTGCTCAGATCAAGAAAGCCATCGAGGAGACGACTTCTGATTTTGACAGAGAGAAGCTTCAGGAGAGACTTGCGAAACTGGCAGGCGGCGTAGCAGTGATCCGTGTCGGTGCAGCGACCGAGACAGAGATGAAAGAAGCGAAACTTCGTATGGAGGATGCCCTGAACGCAACAAGAGCTGCTGTTGAGGAGGGAATTATCGCAGGAGGCGGTTCTGCATATATCCACGCAGCAAAAGAAGTTGCAGAGCTGGCAGAGCAGCTGGACGGAGATGAGAAGACAGGTGCCAGAATTATCCTGAAGGCACTGGAAGCTCCGCTGTACCAGATTGCGGCTAACGCAGGTCTGGAAGGGGCTGTTATCGTAAATAAAGTAAAAGAATCCGAGCGTGGAGTTGGATTTGACGCTTATAAAGAAGCATATGTAGATATGGTAGAGGAAGGCATTCTTGATCCTGCCAAAGTTACAAGAAGTGCGCTTCAGAACGCTACAAGCGTTGCTTCCACACTGCTGACAACAGAGTCTGTTGTATCCACAATCAAAGAGCCGGTACCGGCAGCACCGGCAGGCGGCGCAGGCGGAATGGGTATGATGTAATTCCTGAGTCACCAGGGTGATCCGGCGGAGAGCGGTACATGCTCAGCTGGAACACAGAAGACGGATGTAACAAAAAAGGGAATCTGGTTAAATAGAGTACCGGATTCTCTTTTTTTAATATTTCCAGGGGTGTACGCGGAGTGAAAATAACGTCAAAAGGGATTCTATTTGTCCTTCATTGATTGTATTGACCCTTGTACGCGGATGCTAAATTTAATCAATATATTAGTATAACTTATAAATAAGCCTTAAAATAAATCAAGTCAAAAACGTTGAGGGAACCCAGAAAATTGTTGACATAAGCCGCGAATTTTTGTAGTATATCAGATAACCATTTACAAATGTGGATTCATAAGAAAGAGAGGTCAGTGAATATGGGAAAGATTATTGGCGAAGGAATTACATTTGATGATGTGCTGCTTGTTCCGGCATACTCTGAAGTGATTCCGAATGAAGTGGATCTGTCTACTAATCTTACGAAAAAGATTAAGCTGAACATTCCGATGATGAGTGCGGGCATGGATACGGTTACAGAGCACCGTATGGCGATTGCTATGGCACGTCAGGGCGGCATCGGCATTATCCATAAGAATATGTCTATTGAGGCGCAGGCGGAAGAGGTTGATAAGGTAAAGAGATCAGAAAATGGAGTCATCACCGATCCGTTCTACCTTTCACCGGAGAATACGCTTGAAGATGCCAATAATCTGATGGCAAAATTCCGCATTTCGGGTGTGCCGATCACAGAAGGCCGCAAATTAGTCGGAATTATTACAAACCGTGATCTGAAATTCGAAGAAGACTTCTCGAAAAAGATAAAAGAATCCATGACTTCTGAAGGACTGATCACTGCAAAAGAAGGCATTACTTTAGAAGAAGCGAAGAAAATTCTTGCAAAAGCAAGAAAAGAAAAACTTCCGATTATAGATGACGAAGGGAATCTCAAAGGCCTGATTACAATTAAGGATATTGAAAAGCAGATCAAGTATCCGCTGTCAGCAAAGGATTCTCAGGGACGGCTTCTCTGTGGTGCCGCGATCGGAATTACGGCAAACTGCCTGGAACGTGTGGAAGCGCTTGTGCGGGCAAAGGTTGACGTAATTGTGATGGATTCTGCGCACGGACATTCAGCCAATGTACTGCGTACGGTCCGCATGGTGAAGGAGAAATACCCGGATCTTCAGGTGATTGCGGGGAATGTGGCTACCGGCGAGGCTGCACGGGCTCTGATCGAGGCCGGTGTGGATGCGGTGAAAGTAGGAATCGGCCCCGGATCGATCTGTACGACCCGCGTGGTAGCAGGTATCGGTGTTCCGCAGATTACAGCAGTTATGGACTGCTATGAAGCTGCCAAAGAGTATGGTATTCCGATTATCGCTGACGGAGGAATTAAATATTCCGGAGATATGACAAAAGCGATCGCAGCCGGAGCGAATGTATGTATGATGGGAAGTATCTTTGCAGGCTGTGATGAAAGCCCGGGAACATTTGAACTGTACCAGGGAAGAAAGTATAAAGTATACCGCGGCATGGGATCCATCTCAGCTATGGAAAACGGCAGCAAAGACCGTTATTTCCAGGAAAATGCAAAGAAGCTTGTCCCGGAAGGTGTGGAAGGCCGTGTGGCATATAAAGGAACTGTAGAAGATACTGTATTCCAGCTGATGGGCGGTCTCCGCTCCGGTATGGGCTACTGTGGAACGCGCAATATCGAAGAACTGAAGGCGAACGGACGGTTTATCAAGATCTCTGCTGCTTCCTTAAAGGAGAGCCATCCGCATGATATCCATATCACGAAAGAGGCTCCGAACTACAGTGTTGATGAATAAGTAAGCGAGAAAGCAATCTTTTCTGTATCATTTCGTACGGAAAAGATTGTTTTTCTATGAGCAGATACTTGATCTGCGGCAGTAAAGGCTTCCGGGAGGGACTCTTTTTATAAATTCATAAGAATTTGTTCACGGGAATTAAGAATTTCAGTGTTAAGATCATTATTTAGAAATACAGCGGAAGAGAAATACAGGTCACAGAGGGGTACAGATGGATTTACGTGGAAAGAACAGGAACAGAAGAAATAGTGGAAGGAGACCGGTTCGTAAGAATGGATCTGAATCAGGATACCGGAAGACGGGAAACAGAGGCGGAGGACATGGACGGATCAGAGGGCGGAATGCAAAAGCAGGGATCCTATTGCTGACGGTACTGACAGCTGCATTGATCCTTCGTGCCTGTCTGTGGAGCGGGGAATACCATGTGGATGTGGATGCGTCGGAGCCGGAGATCGACGTACAGCTTCTTGATGTGAATCCATACTCCAGACCCGGAATACAGTCTGACGGTATCACCGGGATTGTGATCCATTATACGGCCAACCCGGGAAGCACGGCTCAGGAAAACAGGGATTATTTCAATGGGCTTCAGTATTCCCAGGAGACGTCCGCAAGCAGTAATTTCATCGTCGGCCTGGATGGGGAAGTGATCCAGTGTGTGCCGACCTGGGAGATTGCGTATGCCTCAAATGAACGGAACCATGACACGGTGTCCATTGAGGTGTGCCATCCGGATGCCACTGGGAAGTTTACGGAGGATACCTATGGGTCTCTGGTGCAGCTGACTGCCTGGCTGTGTGTGAAATTCGGACTTTCTCAGGATGATGTGATCCGCCATTATGATGTGACAGGGAAGAATTGTCCGAAATATTATGTAGAGCATGAGGACGCCTGGGAGGCATTTAAAGATCAGGTGGGACAGGCGATTCAGAAGACAGCAGAAGCGGGCAGCTGATAAGATTGGATTTAGGAAGGGCAGCGCCTGCGGAAGCGGGCGGAAACTATGATTTCGTTCTTGCTATCACGCCGGGAAATTGATATACTAGTGAAGTATTTATTAAAGATGACAATCTGGAGGATAGAGATGAACGATCTGGAAATGTACCGCGAGCAGCTTGCGATTTGTGACGACAGGATTATTGACGCGCTCGTAGAGAGAAATGCGATTATCGAGAAGATAATGGCATATAAAGAAATGTATGGAATGCCGATCCTTCAGCCGGCTCAGGAAGAAAAGCAGCAGAGAAGGCTGAATGAGAAGCTCAAAGACAATAAATATCAGGAAGAGATCCAGGATGTATTCGGACGGATTCTGCGCAACAGCAAGCGGATCCAGGCGAGAAAACTGTTCTCTTACAACATTGTCCTGATTGGATTTATGGGGGCGGGGAAAACAACGATTTCGGATTATCTGAGCATGATGTTCGATATGAGGCTGGTAGAGATGGATCAGGAGATCTCTGAGCGTGAGCAGATGAGTATCCCGGATATCTTTGCTACATATGGGGAAGAATATTTCCGAAATCTGGAGACAAACCTGCTGAAGGAACTGCAGACTGGAAAGAACTGCATCATTTCCTGCGGAGGCGGCGTGGCTATGCGGGAAGAAAACGTGGTGGAGATGAAGAAGAACGGAAGAGTGGTGCTGCTTACTGCCAGTCCGGAAACGATTTATGAGCGGGTAAAGGACAGCAATGACAGACCGATTCTTAACGGGAACAATAATGTGGAGTTTATTGCGGATCTGATGGAGAAGCGGAGAGAAAAATACGAAGCAGCCGCAGATGTTGTGATCCAGACCGATGGAAAAACGATTCTGCAGATCTCGGAAGAACTGATTACAAAGCTGATGGAGTTGGATGATTAATAATGTTTGAGAAATTTTTCCCGGATCAATATGTGGCATCCACCTATGTGATCCCGTTTGAAAAACTGTACGAAGAGGGGTACCGGGGTGTGATCTTTGATATTGACAATACACTTGTCCCCCATGGAGCGCCTGCGGATGAACGGGCCCGGAAACTGTTTGACCGGCTTTCTGGAATCGGGTTTTCGTCCTGTCTGATCTCCAACAACCAGGAGGCGCGGGTGAAGATGTTTAACCGTGATATCGGGACAAACTATATCTATAATGCGCATAAGCCGTCGGTGAAGAATTATATTCGGGCAATGCAGATCATGGGGACGGATCGTTCGAATACAATTTTTGTGGGGGATCAGCTGTTTACGGATGTATGGGGAGCCAAGCGGGCCGGAATCCGCAATATTCTCGTAAAACCGATTCATCCCCGGGAGGAAATCCAGATTGTACTTAAGAGATATCTGGAGAAGATCGTACTCCATTTTTATAAAAAAGCGTTGAAAAATAAGGAAAATTAGTATAATATTAGTACGTAAAGTGCCGCAATGCGCGGCGTACGATTGAAGGAGGAAGACAAAATGGTCGCAGCAGGAGATTTTAAAAACGGCATTACCGTGGAGATTGACGGAAATATTTATCAGATTTTGGAATTTCAGCATGTAAAACCTGGAAAAGGAGCTGCTTTTGTAAGAACAAAGTTAAAAAATATCATCAGTGGAGGCGTTGTTGAGAAAACATTCCGCCCGACTGAGAAGTTTGAGAATGCTCATATCGACAGAAAAGATATGCAGTATCTTTACAATGACGGTGATCTGTACAACTTTATGGACATGGAGACATATGATCAGATCGCTCTGAACGCAGATGTGGTTGGCGATGCACTGAAGTTTGTGAAAGAGAACGAGACTGTAAAGATCTGTTCACACAAGGGCAATGTATTCTCTGTAGAGCCGCCGCTGTTTGTAGAGCTCGCAATCATAGAGACAGAGCCGGGATTCAAAGGAGATACAGCGCAGGGCGCGACAAAGCCGGCTACAGTTGAGACGGGTGCAGTTGTTCAGGTACCGCTGTTCTGTGAGACAGGTGATGTTCTGAAGATTGATACACGTTCCGGAGAGTATCTCTCAAGAGTATAGTTTGAAAACTGTGACAGAAAATTTCTGAAAATGCGAAGTGCCTGCCGGCGTTTGTCCGGCAGGCATTTCCGGTGATTTGTGAAAAATGCACCATTGCTTTTGGCCGATGATTCCGCTATAATCAAGAACACATAATATTGTTCAGATGCATTGATCTAATTCTATTTGCAAACAGGTACATTTCGTACCGGATTTCTCATTTAATTTCAGATGGACCGCGTTAAGAAAGGAGAATCATGAATTATCAGGATTTCATGTACGCGGTAGAAGAGCGAATGAATCAGAAACTGACAGGAGGTGTGAAGGCAAGTCTGTATACAGCCGTAAAGAATAATGGGACGGAAAGGACCGGGATACTGATCGAGACGCCAGGGGTAAATATTTCGCCTACCATCTATCTGGAAGAATATTTTCAGGATTATAAGGAAGGGAAACCGCTGGATGAAACAACGGATGAGCTGCTGAGGTTTTATCAGAGCATCCGCCACGAGAAGTCGTGGGACCAGAGAAAGATTCTGACCTATGAAGGGGTAAGGGACAGGATTGTGTTTAAACTGGTGAATACGGCCAAGAACAGACGCTTTCTGAGAGCAGTGCCGCATCTGGAGTTCCTGGATCTCTCGATCGTATTTTATGTACTTCTGGAAGCGACAGAGGAAGGAACCGCCGTTATGGTTGTCGGGAATACGCATGCGGAGCAGTGGGAGGTGCAGACGGACATGCTGTGGGCTGACGCTGTAAAGAACTCCCAAAGAATCCTTCCGGCAGAGTTCTTTACCATGAATTATATGATGCGGGAGATGATGTACAGCAGTGACGCCGGCAGTGAGTTCAGGGACACGGAAAACATTCTTCTTGGCAATACGGATGACAGGGACGGGATGTATATCCTCTCGAACAGCCTGAGAAACTATGGAGCTGCATGCATTGCTTATCCGCACATTATGGAAATGATCGGGCAGATACTTAAGAATGATTATTATATTCTGCCGAGCAGCGTTCATGAGGTCGTCATTGTGCCTTGCGCAGGCGGTCTTGACTGCGGTGAGATGGACGAAATGGTACGGGATATCAACGCTACGCAGGTGGCCGAGGAAGAAGTCCTGAGCAATCATGTCTATCTCTATGAGCGAAGCAGCGGCCGGCTCCGTGTGGGAAGTGCATAAGAAAAAATAAGTACTTTACTTTTTGTAAAATTTGTGCTAGGATAATTAAGGCTGTTGAAGAGAGAAACAGATGTTTCTTCTCAGCAGCCGGAATGCGTCTGTAGCTCAGTGGATAGAGCAATGCCCTCCGGAGGCATGTGCGACGGTTCGACTCCGTTCAGACGCTTCTAACCAGATCTTACTAAGCTATGAAATAGCCGTTCCTGAACTCTGACGAGAGCAGGACGGCTATTTCTTATGTGTAAAATTCAGAATAGATACTATCTCCCTTTCCAGGATTTTTTAAAGCAGGTTAATGTTCTTTTTCATAATATGGTGTGTGACAATATACTGTATGACTGTTGCGAGAAGCATCATCGCCGTACTGATCGATAACATCCCAAACAGAAAATGGCTGAGGGGCAGACCATACTCGTCGAGATAGTCATATCCTGGGAAATACCCGAAGGCAGCCATGACCAGCAGCAACAGAAACTGAATCACAAAGTAGGTAATAAAATATGCGGCGATCGCGCAAAGTACACGGTGACCGGGGAAAAGCTGCCCTACGGTGATGCAGAAATATGTCATGACAACTGTACTGATACAGGAAAGTATACAAAACAGGAAGGTATAGACAGCAAATCTGCTGACGGTCATGCCAAGCACCTCTGTCATTTCCGGAGCGATCAAGCGGTAGGAGTCAGTCACATTTCTGCTGGTGAACAGAATCAGGATGCCGAGGCCGATCACGCAGGTGTCCAGCAGCATGCAGATGTACCCGGAAATGGTTTTGGCCAGCAGATGCTGCGGACCGGAAGCCGGAAGAGTCCAGCTCAAATAGCCTTCTCCGCTGAATAGATTCCTGTAGAAACGGAACGCCATAAGGAGCCAGGTACTTAAATTTACCGCCACGATCAGCGTGATCAACAGCGATGCAGCAATGGCAAGAGGAGTGATCAGCCGTTCTGCGGGCAAATGAAAGTTCACTCTGTCCATATAAAGAAAACGGGCGCATACGCAGATCGCTAAGAACGCTGCATGAATGAGGACAAACACGCGCATCATGGATTTCAGATCGTATTGAATCAGTTTTTTCAGCATTTGAATACCTCCCGGAATAAAGCGTCCACTGACTTCCCGTACTGCGAACGTATTTCGTCAACAGTCGCGTTGAGGGCAAGCTGCCCGCTCTTTAAGAACAGAACCCGGTCGAGCAGGTTCTCGATATCTGAGATCAGATGGGTGGAGATCAAGATGGAGGCGTTCTCGTTATAGTTTGTCAGGATCGTCCGGAGAATGTAGTCTCTTGACGCAGGATCTACACCGCCGATCGGTTCATCCAGAATATACAAGTCAGCGTCTCGGCTCATAACGAGTACGAGCTGAGTTTTTTCCTTTGTGCCCTTGGACAGGGACTGGAGCCGGGTGCGTCTGTCGATCTCCAGAGTATCCAGCATTTTTACTGCGCGCTCCAGGCTGAAGTTGTCGTAAAAATCTGCATAATAGGAAAGAATTTCATTGATCCGCATATGTTCGTTCAGGAAGTTCCTGTCCGGAAGATAGGAGACGAATTTCTTCGTGTCCGGACATGGGGCAAGACCGTTTAACATGATGTGCCCGCCTGTCGGAGTTAAAAGTCCGGCTGCAAGTTTGATCAGTGTGGTTTTTCCGCTGCCGTTTGGCCCGAGAAGACCGATGATCTGACCGCGCTCGAGTGATAGCGTAAGATTCGAAAGGGCAAAAAAGTTTCCGTATTTTTTTGTCAGTCCCTGGCATTCAAGTATTGGCCTCATGATTTTCCCCCTTTATCTTTTATTGTTTCTTGCATCATCTTCAGTGTTTCTTCGCTGCTGAATCCAAGGCTGTGCATCTGCGTCAGAAAACTGCTGATATGTTCGCCTGCCAGATCGGCTTTCATCCTGTCGAGGAGTTCCGCGTCGTCAGTAATGAAGCGTCCGCTTGTCCTCTGAGAATGGACAAGCCCGCTCCGCTCGAGCTCGGAGAGTGCCTTCTGCATTGTATTCGGATTGACTGCGGCGTCCAGGGCAAGGTCGCGCACGGACGGGAGCTTATCGCCTGGCTTGTATACACCGGATATGATATCGTGCTGAATCCGTTCCATCAGCTGTGCATAGATAGGACGTCCATTATCCAGATCCCATGGCATTTCATCACCTCAATTTCTGTTTTGAAGGACCGCCTTCGGCGGTCCTTACAGGGCGCGGCATATGCCGCGCCCTGTAACTGTATTATATATATAATACAATAATAAGTTGATGAAAGTGTTATGTCAAGGTTTTGACGGAAATTAACAAAAATAACACATCTGTTACAGGCTGGCCGCCTCGTTGTCTCTGATAATTTTCTCTTTCATTTCAGGGTCGAAAATCCCTTCCCGAAGCATTGCGATCTCGTATTTGTACGGTGCGTAAGATTTCTTTGGATTCCCCGGGGACGGGATATACGGGGTTTCCAGAATTTTAGGAATGTGTTGAAAGTCCGGATGGTGAACAATGGCATTGACAGCGTCGAAGCCGATCTGTCCGAAGCCGATATTTTCATGGCGGTCTTTGCGGGCGCCGGGCACATTTTTGCTGTCGTTAATATGAAAGACCGCGATCTGGTCCCTGCCGATGGTCCGGTCAAATTCTTCCATGACATCGTCAAAATGCCGGATGATATCATAGCCGCTGTCACTGGTATGGCAGGTGTCAAAGCACACCCGCAGCTTGTCATTGCAGCGGACTCCATCGTAGATCCGTGCCAGTTCTTCGAAGGAACAGCCGATCTCAGATCCCTTGCCGGCCATGGTTTCCAGAGCGATGCAGCAGTCTGTGTCCGGGGTCAGCACCTCATTCAGTCCCTTGATGATCTGCGCGGTTCCGGCCTGGATGCCTGCGCCTACATGGGCTCCGGGATGCAGGATCAGAGTGTGGCTGCGGCAGCTGACGGTCCGGTCGATTTCTTTCGCCAGGAATTCAACGGCAAGCGTGAAGGTTTCCGGTTTTACAGAATTTCCAAGGTTAATGATATAGGGGGCATGGACGATGATCTCCTGGATGCCGTGCTGCTTCATATACTCCCAGGCAGGAGCAATGTTCAGTTCGCTGATCTCTTTCCTGCGCGTGTTCTGCGGTGCGCCGGTGTAGAACATAAATGTATCTGCACCGTAAGATACGGCTTCTTTTGCGGATCCAAGCAGCATCTCTTTGCCGCTCATGCCGACGTGTGAACCGATGATCATAGTATTCTTCCTTTCCAAATAAAAGTAATCCCAAATAAAAGGAATCTCATCGGCGGGCAGATGGCAAATCATTTGAAACCATGCGGCCATCTGTACACCGACGCTGACTATTATAAAATGAAAGCTACAGAAGTGCAACCAAACTGTGTATTTCTGTGTGCTTCTTGTGATTGCTGCCGCGGTGCTGCTCGTGAAAGGGTGTCCGGCGAACAAGAACGCAGCAGTTCAGCCCGTGCCATTCGCAAAGCCGCACTGACGTGCTAACTGCGGCTGCTCCGCTCCTTTGCTCATGAACTGGCACTCAGCACATCTGCCTGTCAGCCGTCGGATTCTTATGCAAGCATAAATCCGTCTTCTGACGCAGATGGCTGAATTGATACACAAGAACCTGTGCTGCGCCCCCCCCTTTTAAAGTTTTTCGGTTAGTGTTATACTAGAGTCACGCTTTGTGCGCAGGAGACGAGAGGATCCCTTCCGGCGCATGGACTCAGGCGGAACGAAGAAGCGGTGAAACGGATGTCAGAAGATCCGTTTTAGAACCAGGACAAGGAGACAGAGTATGAGTATCTATGATCTGAAAGCATACGAATTGGTACACGAAGAGGAACTGAAAGATTTGAAATCCATGGGAATTCTGCTGAAACACAGAAAGAGCGGAGCCAGGGTTCTGCTGATGGAAAACGATGACGAGAACAAAGTGTTTGCCATCGGTTTTCGGACGCCGCCTTCAGACAGTACAGGCGTGCCCCATATTATGGAACATTCCGTTCTGTGCGGATCCAGAGAATTCCCGGTGAAGGATCCGTTTGTAGAACTGGTAAAAGGATCTCTGAATACATTTTTAAATGCTATGACGTATCCGGATAAGACGGTGTATCCTGTGGCCAGCTGCAATGACAAGGATTTCCAGAATCTGATGCATGTGTATATGGACGCTGTATTTTATCCGAACATTTATCTGAGCGACAAGACATTCCGCCAGGAAGGGTGGAGCTATAAGCTGAGTGATGCGGATGCAGATCTTGAGATCAGCGGCGTGGTATATAATGAGATGAAAGGAGCGTTCTCTTCTCCGGAGGGCGTGCTGGACCGGGTGATTCTGAACTCACTATTCCCGGATACATCCTATGCAAATGAGTCCGGAGGGGACCCGGAAGTGATCCCGGAGCTGACTTATGAGCAATTCCTTGATTTCCACAGGACGTATTATCATCCGTCCAACAGCTATATCTATCTGTATGGGGATATGGACATGGAAGAGAAGCTGAGATGGCTGGACGAGAATTATCTCTCAGACTTCGATGAGATCCAGGTGGATTCGAAGATTCAGTATCAGAAACCATTCGCTGAGATGCGGGAAATCGTGCAGGAATATTCCATAGCAAGCGATGAAAAGGAAGAAGACAATACCTACCTTTCGTATAACAAAGTGATCGGTACATCCCTGGATGAGAAACTGTATCTGGCGTTTCAGATTCTGGATTATGCGCTGCTGTCTGCGCCGGGTGCGCCTCTTAAGAAGGCGCTGCTGGATGCAGGAATTGGCAAAGACATTATGGGATCCTATGATAACGGTGTGTATCAGCCGATTTTCTCGGTCATTGCGAAAAATGCAAATCTGGAACAGAAAGAAGCATTCATTCAGGTGATCGAGGATACTCTTCGGGGAATTGCAGAGAATGGCGTGGACCAGAAGGCACTGCGGGCCGGACTCAACTACTATGAATTTCGCTTCCGCGAGGCAGATTTCGGCAACTATCCAAGAGGACTGATGTATGGACTTCAGTTGTTTGACAGCTGGCTTTATGACGATGAGAAGCCGTTTATTCATATGCAGGCCATCCCTACATTTGAATTTCTGAAAGGACAGGTAGGGACAGGATATTTTGAGAACCTGATCAGAGAATACCTGCTGGACAACACCCACGGGGCAGTCGTAATCATCCGGCCCGAACGCGGAAGGACGGCCCGCATGGATAAAGAACTCGCAGAGAAATTGCGCACATATAAGGAGAGTCTGTCAGAAGAGGCCATTGAAGAACTCGTGCGGTCCACCAGGGAACTGGAAGCTTACCAGGAAGAGGAATCTTCTCCGGAAGATCTGGCCAGGATTCCGGTGCTGAGCCGGGATGATATCTCCCGGGACATCGCACCGGTCTGCAATACAGAGATGGAGGCAGAAGGAGTGCGGATGGTGCATCACAATGTAGAAACAAACGGCATCGGATATGCTGCCCTTCTGTTTGATCTGTCTGGTATCGAAGAAGAACTGCTTCCTTATGTAGGGATCCTCCAGAGCGTACTAGGGATTATTGATACAACGAATTATGAGTATGGGGAGCTGTTCAATGAAATCAACATCCATACAGGAGGAATCGGCACTTCTCTGGAGCTGTATCCGGATGTGACTAAGGTGAAGGAAAAGGAATTCCGCGCTACATTTGAAATTAAGGGAAAGGCTCTGTATCCGGAGATGGATATTCTTTTCCAAATGATGAGAGAGATTCTGATGGAGTCTAAGCTGGAGGATGAGAAACGGCTGAAAGAGATCCTCTCCATGCTGAAATCCCGTCTTGCCATGTCGTTCCTTTCATCCGGGCATACGACGGCAGCGCTGCGTGCCTTATCCTACACCTCGCCGATCGCCAAGTTCAAGGACGACACAGACGGCATCGGTTTCTACGAAGTAGTGAAAGAGATGGAAGAAAAGTTCGAAGAGCATAAGGAAGAGCTGATCCGGAAGCTAAAAGAGATCTCCGCAAGAATCTTCCGCGCAGATCATATGATGATCAGCTATACATCCGCGGAGGAGGGGCTGGCGCCTATGAAGGCTGCGTTTAGCACTGTCAGAAACGGGCTTAACACAGATTCCGCCGGGGCAGACAGTTCCGCGGATGCCAGATGCATTCTCCACTGCCGGAAACGCAATGAAGGGTTCAAGACATCTTCGAAGGTACAGTACGTGGCAAGAGCTGGGAACTTTATCGACGGCGGAGCTGAGTATACGGGGGCGCTTCAGATCCTGAAAGTAATCTTAAGCTATGACTACCTGTGGCAGAATATCCGAGTCAAGGGCGGCGCCTATGGCTGCATGAGTAGTTTTAACCGAATCGGAGAAGGATATCTGATCTCCTACCGGGATCCCAATCTGGAGAAAACAATGGAAATTTACGAAGGAGTCGTAGAATATCTGGAAAACTTCCATGTAGATGACCGAGATATGAACAAGTTCATTATCGGCACCATCAGCAACATTGACCGGCCGATGAATCCGGCGGCCAAAGGAAACCGTTCCATGAACTTGTATATGAATCATGTATCAGAAGAGATGATCCAGAAAGAGAGAGAACAGATCCTGACGGCAGACCAGAACGATATCCGGGCATTGGCAGACGTACTGCGGGCGATGCTGAAGGAAGAACTGGTCTGCGTGATCGGCAGCGAAGAAAAGATCGAAGAAGCGAAAGAAATGTTTATGGAAGTGAGAACATTAAGCTGATTGTCAGAATATTTGCTTCAAAAGTGACAGGCACCGATGCAAAGGGGACAGGCACTTTTGAAGCGGCACTTTTGAAGCACTTTTGAAAAAGGAGTACGTATGAAAGAGAATTTTAAATCTGGTTTTGTCACTTTGATCGGCAGACCGAATGTGGGGAAATCTACTTTGATGAATCATCTGATCGGCCAGAAGATTGCGATTACATCGAACAAGCCGCAGACGACTCGGAATCGGATTCAGACTGTCCTGACAACGGAGGAAGGACAGATTGTCTTTGTGGATACTCCGGGGATTCACAAGGCGAAGAACAAGCTTGGCGAGTATATGGTAACGATTGCGGAGCGTTCGCTGAATGAGGTGGATGTCGTGCTCTGGCTTGTGGAGCCTACGACATTTATCGGAGCTGGGGAGCGGCATATTATTGAACAGCTTAAGAGAGTGAAGACTCCGGTCATCCTTGTGATTAACAAGATCGATACGGTGAAGCGGGAAGAGGTGCTGCCGGCCATTGATATCTACCGAAAGGAGTATGATTTCATGGAGATCGTGCCTGTATCTGCGAGGAGCGGGGATAATACGGATGAGCTTGTGAAAGTGATTTTGAAGTATCTTCCGTATGGCCCCAAGTTTTATGACGAGGATACGGTTACGGATCAGCCGGAGCGGCAGATTGTGGCAGAGCTGATCCGGGAGAAGGCGCTCCACAGCCTGAATGAAGAGATCCCCCATGGGATCGCGGTGGCGATTGACCGCATGAAAATGGAGAAAAAGGTGATGCATATCGACGCTACGATCATTTGTGAGCGGGATTCTCATAAGGGGATTATTATTGGAAAGCAGGGAAGTATGCTTAAAAAGATCGGAAGTACGGCCAGATACGAAATCGAACGTCTTCTGGACTGCAAAGTGAATCTGAAACTATGGGTAAAGGTACAGAAGAACTGGAGGGACAGTGATTACCTGATGAAGAACTTCGGATATCATGAGGATGAGATCTAGGCTGGAAAGAACCGTTGTCAAGGCTTTGCTGATAAAATGATCTGGTATTTTTTACGCAGTATACAGCCCGGGGAATCGGACAACCTATTTTTATAGAATCGTCCACATGTCAGTGGAAAAAGCGGGCATGATGTATTTCTTATTTTCAGATAAATGGAAGAGAAGATACAGCTGCCTGAGATCACGTAAGAAGAGGTGAGCCGATGAATGGAATATACTGGGAACGGTTTCTGTCAACCGGGAAAATCGATGATTATCTGAACTACAAGAACAGCGAGGCAGACAGCGGGAGCAGCAAGACAGACAGAAGGAACAATGAGGCGGGCACAAGAGACGGCCGGACGGAAACGCAGATGAACGGCAGAAAGGATGGAAGTGAATCAGATCGTACTGACAGGCATGGTGCTGTCTACCATGCCGGTAGGAGAATATGACCGGCGGGTGGTCATACTGACAAAAGAACAAGGAAAGATCTCGGCGTTCGCCCGGGGCGCAAGGCGTCCGAACAGTCCGCTCATGGGAGCGGTGAATCCCTTTTCATTCGGAGAATTTACCATGTATGAAGGCCGAACTTCTTATACGATACAGTCTGCGGATATCAAGAATTATTTTGCAGAGCTTCGGGGGGATATGATTGGCGCTTATTATGGGTTTTATTTTCTCGAATTTGCGGATTATTATACGAAAGAGTTTAATGATGAGAGAGAAATGCTGAAACTCCTGTATCAGACGCTCCGGGCACTGCTTAATCCACACATACCGAATCTTCTGATCCGCTACATATTTGAACTGAAAGCTCTGACGATCAACGGACAGGCACCGCAGGTGTTTCAGTGTATTGTCTGTGGGGATAAGAACCGGCCGGCTGTGTTCAGCGCGGCGAAAGGCGGAATGGTATGCAGGGAATGCGACCGTAACATAACGGACGGGATGATTCTGGATCATTCTACATTGTATACGATGCAGTATATAGAGAGCAGCGGAATCGAGAAACTGTATACATTTACTGTGACGGAACAGGTCCTGGAACAGCTGGGAAAGGTCTTGGAACGGTTAAATAAAATCTATGTGGGGAAAACGTTTAAGTCTCTGGAAATTCTGGAGACGCTGCTGTGAGGCTGCGGAAAAGTATGGCTGAACAGTAACTTGTGATTCACAGAGTGCAGTCGGTTTTCCACTTGACAAATGCCTCTTGTAAGGGTACGATATTACCATTAACATTTTAACGAGGAGGAAGGTATTATGAAGATGTTAAAGAAAGCAGCAAGTCTGGCACTTGCGTCAGCCCTTGTATTTTCCTTGGCTGCATGCGGAAGTGACGGCGGAAACAGCGAGGGTACATCCGGCTCAGACACATTCAAGATCGGCGGAATCGGACCTACAACAGGCGATAACGCGATCTACGGAACAGCTGTTAAGAATGGAATTCAGCTGGCAGTGGATGAGATTAATGCAGACGGAGGAATCAATGGAAAGCAGATTGAATATCAGTTTGAAGATGATGTATCTGATTCTGAGAAATCGGTCAATGCATACAATACCCTGAAAGACTGGGGAATGCAGATACTGGTTGGAACTGTTACCTCTTCACCGTGTGTAGCTGTTGTGGAGGAGACACACGCTGACAATCTGTTCCAGCTGACACCGTCCGCTACATCCGTGGATAGTATCCAGTATGACAATGCATTCCGTATGTGCTTCTCTGATCCTGGTCAGGGAGCAGCTTCTGCAGATTATATCTCAGAGCATGAAATCGCACAGAAGATCGCGGTGATCTATAACAGCTCAGATCCCTATTCTTCTGGTATCTATCAGAAGTTCGCAGAGGAAGCTGGCGTGAAAGGGCTTGAGATCGTTGCGGCAGAGGCATTCACAGGAGACAGCAAGACGGACTTCTCTGTTCAGCTTCAGAAAGCAAAGGACGCAGGAGCAGAACTGGTATTTCTCCCGATTTATTATCAGGAGGCTTCCCTGATTCTTGCACAGGCAGATAAGATGGGATTTGAAACACAGTGGTTTGGATGCGACGGTATGGACGGACTTCTTGCACTGGAAGGCTTCGATGCGAGCCTTGCAGAGGGACTGATGTTCCTGACTCCTTTCACTGCAGACGCAGAGGATGAGGAGACACAGACATTTGTACAGAAGTTTGAAGAAGAGTTCGGCGATACACCGAACCAGTTCGCAGCAGATGCTTATGACTGTATCTATGTAATCAAAGCAGCGGCTGAGAAGGCAGATGTGACACCGGATATGAGCGTTTCAGATCTGTGTGACGCACTGAAGGGCGCTATGACAGAGATCAGCGTTGACTGTCTGACAGGAAAGCAGATCACCTGGGGCGATGACGGCGAGCCGTCGAAAGAGCCGATCGTTGTTGTTGTTGAGCAGGGCGTATATAAGATCCTTCAGGAAGACTAAAGCCAGATCAGAAGACAGCGATCTGTAAGATAGAGAGAAAGAACGATCAGAAAGAATGAAACAGGAAGCCATCACCGGACAGATGAGGTGATGGCTTCCTGTTTCATTCTATACAAAAGTCTATCGGACCTGTCAAGTCTGCAGATGTTATTTCTGCGGGAGGTCCAGATTCTTAAGCGCATCTGCAAAAGCGCTGTTAATGGGCGCGGCAGCTTCTTTTGCCTGCCGTTTCAGGTAGTTTGCCACATCTCGCTTATTTGCGCTCTTCCCCTGGCTTTTCTTCCGGTCCTGGAAGGAGGACAGCTTCTCCTTATAGCCGCAGGAGCAGACGAAGCGCTGGGACTCGCCCTTCCCGACAAGTTCCATCTTCTTGTGACATACCGGACATCTGGCGTTAGTCTTGCGGGATAAGGTCTCCCGGTATCCGCATTCCCGGTCCTGGCATACAAGCATTTTCCCGTGTTTGCCGTTAACTTCCAGCATGAAGCGGCCGCATTGCGGACATTTATGGCGGGTCAGATTGTCATGCCGGAACGTGCCTTCTGCTTCCCGGATCTGGCGGATCAAAGACTTCGTGTACTCCTCGATCTCTTGCAGAAATTTCTGGTCTGATTCCTTCCCCTGGGCAATGGACTTTAATCTCAATTCCCACTGAGCTGTGAGCTCGGGCCGCTTCAGATCCTCGGGAACCAGGGAGAGAAGCTGGCGTCCTTTGGAGGTGATATGAATCTCGGATCCTTTCTTCTCCATCAGGAAGCTGCTGAAGAGCTTCTCAATAATATCTGCCCGGGTGGCCACAGTGCCCAGTCCGCCGGTTTCACCCAGCGTGCGGATGATCGAACTGTCGCGGTGCTCCAGATATTTTACCGGGTTCTCCATGGCTGCGATCAGAGTCCCTTCCGTGAAGCGGGAAGGAGGGGCCGTCTTTCCTTCGGTAATGACAGCGGCCGATACAGGAAGAAGGGAGCCGTTCTTTAACCGGGACAGACCGGCTGTCAGATCCGGGGAAGAGGCGGAAGTGAAATCAAGAGAATCCTCAGCGGGATCAAAGTCCAGGTTCTCACTGATTTCACGCCATCCGGCCGTCACCATTAATTTGGCGGATGCACGGAAGACTTCTCCGCTGCACTCGGCTGTGACAGAGGTCTCATCATACTCACATGCGGGAGAGAGAACGGCGAGAAACCGGCGGACAACCAGATCGTAAATCTTCCGCTCATCACTGCTCATGGCTTCTAACTGAACAAATTGTTCGGTAGGAATAATGGCATGATGGTCAGATACCTTTGCATTATTGATAAAAGAGCGGTCAGGGCGGATTTCCTGCATGGACAGCCGGGCAGCCGGTCTGCGGTAGGGCCCCACGGCACAGGCTTTGAGCCGCTCACGCAGTGTACCTGCCATATCGGAAGTCAGATAGCGGGAGTCTGTCCGCGGGTAAGTGAGTACTTTATGGTTTTCATAAAGGTGCTGCATGAGATTGAGCGTCTCTTTGGCGGAGAACCCGTACTTGCGGTTCGCGTCCTGCTGAAGCGCGGTCAGATCATAGAGTGCCGGAGAGAAGCTCTTCTTTCGCTTCTTCGTCAGTGCGGTGACGCGGAGCGAAGAACCGTTCTTTCGGACACTGCGGCAAATGGTCTCCAGCCGCTCTCGGCTGAACGTCCGGGAAGAACCATTCTTCTGATCCTGCCAGGTAAATACAATGCCCTGGGCAGAAATGTTCAGTCCATAATAAGGCTGGGGAACAAAGTTCCGGATCTCTGCTTCTCTGGCGGCGATCATGGCCAGCGTGGGGGTCTGGACACGCCCGCAGGACAGCTGGGCATTGTATTTGCAGGTGAGGGCGCGCGTGGCGTTAATGCCCACTGCCCAGTCTGCCTCGGCTCTGGCAGCGGCTGCCCGGTACAGATTGTCATAATCTTTCCCGGGGCGCAGGTGGGAGAATCCCTCCCGGATCGCTTTGTCTGTTACGGAAGAGATCCAGAGCCGTTTGAGAGGTTTCTTGTTCCCACATTTTTCTAAAATCCACCGGGCTACCAGCTCGCCTTCCCGGCCTGCATCCGTGGCAATGATGATGTCGGACACATCTTTGCGGAAGATCTGTTCCTTCACCGCGCGGTACTGTCCGGAGGTCTGTTTTATGACAACGAGCTTCCAGTGTTCCGGCAGCATCGGCAGAGTGTCCATGTTCCAGGATTTATACTGAGAGCCGTATTCTTCCGGGTCGGCCAGGGTGACAAGATGCCCCAGCGCCCATGTGACAATATAATCTTTCCCCTCCATATAAGAAGCGGTTTTATTTGTACATCCGAGAACACGGGCAATATCCCGTGCGACGGAAGGCTTTTCTGCAATGACAAGATGTTTCATGAGAATCTCCTTTATTTTATTGTGATAATTAGTTCATGAGCGAAGAAGCGGCGCAGCCGCAATTCGCACGTTAGTTCAGCTCTGCGAATGGTGCGGGCTGAACGGCTGCTTTTTATGAAAAGGCCGGAGTCTTCTGTAAAAGGCTCCGGCCTCAGTTCTATATTTATACACTATGAAATCCTTTTCCGATGATCTCGCTTGTATTGGAGATCAGGATGAATGCCTCCGGATCGTTTTCCCGGATGAAGTTGCGGAGTCTTACGGCCTGTACCCGGTTGAGTGCTGTGAAGATGATGTATTTATCTTTCCCGGAATAAGCTCCTTTGGCGTGACAGACACTGGCGCTGCGGTTCAGCGTATGAACAATGAAATCGCAGATTGACTCCGGATGATCGCATACCACATTAAAATATTTGGAGAGGTTGAAGCTCTCAATAAAGGTATCGATCATAAAGGAGCGGATTGCAAGGCCCAGCAGAGAATAGAGCCCTGTTTCAATATCGAATACGAAGAAACCAACTCCGGTAATCAAAGCGTCGGAAATCAGCAGCGCCCGTCCGATGTCGAAACTGGAATATTTCTTTAGAATCATGGCAATGATATCTGTACCGCCGCTGGATGAACCGATATTGAACAGGATGGCAGATCCGAGAGCGGGCAGTGCGATGGCAAAGCACAGTTCAAGCATGGGCTGATCGGTAAAAGGACCGTCCAAGGGGAAGATTCGTTCCAGCGCTGAGAGAGCCACGGAAAGCAGAATGCTGCAGTAGGCAGTTTTGGCTGCGAATTTCTTTCCCAGGATGAAGAGACCGATCACGAGGAGAATCATGCTCATCACCAGGTTGAAATCTCCGGCGGAGATCAGGCCGGTTTTCGCTGCCAGCACGGCAAGACCGGTAATGCCGCCGAATGTAAAATTGTTCGTAAATTTGAAAAAATAGGTCCCTACAGCGATGAGAAGCGTGCTGAAGGTCAGCATAAAGAAATACTTGAATTTGCTCATTGGTAATCCCCTCTGATTGTAAACGATTTTACTCTCCGGATCCTGCCGAATAGAAACTCGGAATGAAACAGGAGCGCCTACTGGAATTGTAATCTCTGGAATATGAAAAGTCAACGCATTATAGAAACACCGGCTGGAAATACTGTGAACAGTGGCGGCAGCCACAATAAGCACGCATTGCGGTTTTACGAATGGCGCTCCTGTGAACGGTAACTGAACAGTAACCGAACAGTAACATGAGCAGAAACGGAAAATGACATAAGCAGAGGCTGAAAGGGAGGAAAATGGAGCATGGGCAAAGAGATGCTGATTCGGGATATCTATGCGAGAGAGATCCTTGATTCCGGGGGAAATGCTGCGATAGAAGTGGAGGTACTGGCCGGCAGTGACACGGTGGGAACTGCATCCGTCCCGTCCGGCATATCTGCAGGGCGAGAGAAACAAGGAGCAGAACAGCAGGAGAGACCATCTCGCGGGATGAATATGGAACAGGCTGTGGAGATGGTGAATAGCCAGGTTGCGCCTGCGGTGATCGGGCGGAATATTTTGGATCAGGAGGAGATGGACCGGGAACTGATGCGGGCTGCGGGAAAACGCGGAAGTACGGACGGTATACAATCTTTGGAACGGAAGGCGCTTCTGGGAGTCTCCATGGCGGTGGCACGGGCTGCGGCAGAAGCGCTGAAAGTGCCTCTGTACCGGTATTTCGGCGGTGTGCGGGCCAAGATCATGCCGGTTCCTATGATCAGTGTTCTGGATGGCGGCTGCCATGCAGATAATTATCTGGACATTGCCGGAGTTCTGATTGTGCCGGCACAGACTGCCCCGTTCCATGAGCAGCTTATGATCTGCACGGAAGTGTACCGTGAGCTTCAGCAGGTTCTGACAGACAGGGGCTGCCGTACCTGTGTCGGTACGGAGGGCGGGTTTGCCCCTGAGCTCAAAGATATAAAGGAGGCAGTCCGCCTGATCAGAGATGCAGTGGAGCAGGCGGGATATGGATTTGGACAGGACATAAAGGCTGCGCTGGATGTCCGTGCATCGGCTCTCTATGACAGACAGCAGGGCGTATATTCTTTCCCGGGAGAGAGCAGGAGGCAGGGCTGCGAGATCGTGCGTGATACAGACGAGATGATCCGGTATTATGAAGAACTGATTTCAGAATTCCCGATCTGCTCCCTGACAGATCCTCTGGACAGGGAAGACTGGAAGGGGTGGAAGGATCTGACTGCCCGGCTGGGCGGCCGGATTCAGCTTGCAGGCGATGAGTTATTTGCAGGCAGTCCGCAGAAGCTTTCCAGAGGCATCCGAGAAGGGGCTGCCAATGCGGTTGTGCTCAAGGCGGGACAGACAGGGACTTTGACTGAGATGTTCCGGATGATTCGGGCGGCTCAGGAAGGCGGATACGGTGTCATTCTGTCCCATCGGTATACGGAGACCGAGGATACGATGATCGCGGATATTGCCGCGGCATTCGGTGCGGGATGGATGAAGGCGGGCGCGCCGAGCCGGATGGAAGGGACGTCGAAATACAACCGCCTTTTGAGGATTGAGGAGAAGCTGTCGGAGAAGTATTGACACAGGATCAGTTATCCCGTAATATTGTATTAAAATAATAATACAATATGCGGGATTTGCTGTTTTGTCCGGGAAAGACAGGAAGCAGATTCGGCGGACGTAAGGAGTAAGGCATGGAGGAGAGAAAATATACGAAGCTTTCGAAACGCGCGCTGTACTGTATGTATACGGCTGATATCATCGTAGGAGCGGTATTTCTGGTGATTCTGGCAGCAGTGAACTGGTTCTGGGTTTTTCCGGAGGACATTATGATTGGAAAATGGATTTCCCTGGCGCTGGCAGTTCTCCTTCTGATTGAGATGTTTGTCAGCCCCTATTTCCGATATCATCGCTATCGGTACAGCATCGATGATGAGTCGATTGATGTCATTGAGGGATATCTCTTTGTGAAGCGCAATATTGTTCCCATTGAGCGGCTGCATAAGCTTCAGACGAAGAAAGGGCCCATCGACCAGTTCTTTCAAGTGGCAAAAGTGATTGTAACCACCGGAGGCGGGGATGTGACGCTTTCTTTCCTGGAAGAAGAGAAGGCAGAGCAGATCGCGGAGAACCTGCAGAGAAGGATTAACGAGATCGTGGAAGAACAGAGGGAAGAACAAGATCGTGGAAGAGCAGAGGGAAGAACAAGATGAGAAATAAAGAACGAATGAAAGAAACGAAAAAGCGGTTTCGCAATCATATCTCGATTATCGTTGAGCAGACGGGAGGAGTTCTGGTTGCCCTGGCTGCCATTTTGATCCCTCAGATTCTGGAGAATTTGGATGAAGTGAAGGAAAGGGGAATGGCCTTTCTGGATGGAAAAGCTGCTCTGGTCAATCTTGGGGCGGTTCTGCTGTTCGGGGTGATCGTAATGTTTCAGGTGTTTGCCTGGGCGAAGACTTACATATCGATTGAGGACCAGGCTGTGGTTATTGAGAAGAATACGTTGAACCGGAAGAAAAATACCATTGGAATCCGCAATATCTCCAATATCAATCTCGAACAGAATCTGTTTGAGATGCTGCTTGGAACCTGCAAGGTAAAGCTGGATACGAACAGCCGGTCCACGGCAGACAGTACGGATGTGAACATCGTGCTGAAGAAGAGAGAGGCACAGGAGTTTCAGCAGGAACTGACCCGGAGAATGCAGGCGGCCATGGGGATGGCGGAGATACCGCACGCCGAAGGCGGCGCAAGCTCTCCCATAGATACAAGTGAGATAGAAGATTATGACGTGAGAGCGGATCTTGCGGATATCCTCCGGCATGGCTTCTTCTCTGTCAATCTTCTGTCCGTGGCTGTGCTGATACTGGGTGTGGCGGGCGCTGTGGATACCCTTGCGGAACTTCTGGGCGGTCCGGATATGCTGAAGTCTCTTGCCGGTGCTGCGGCCGGGGTGATCGTGGCTGTATCGATCATTGTATCTGCTCTCTGGGACACGATAAAAGACTTTGTGAAATATTATCATTTCCGGGCAAAGCGCCGGGGAGACAGGATTTACATCAAATACGGGTTTCTGAAAAAGGTGGAATACACGGTCCCGGTGGATAAGATCCAGGCGCTGAAGATCCGGCAGTCCCTGCTTGCCCGGCTGGGGCGTCAGTACATGGCAGAAATCGTGAATGTGGGAATGGGCGACGATCAGGACGAACAGAACTCCTTCCTGGTTCTGTATCTGCCGGAAAAGAAGCTGCAGGAGCAGCTTGCGATCCTGCTCCCTGAATTCCTCCCTGCTCTCGAACTTCAGACCGAACGTCTGCCGCGGGCGGTATGGGGTGCCTGGACCGTGCCGGCAGGGATTTCTGTTCTCTGTGTGCTGGCGGCTGCTGCAGCAGGTGCAGAATATGCAGGAGAGCGCCGGCTTCTGGTCTGGGCAGGCGCAGCCGGCCTGATCCTGGCCCTCCTGCTGGGAATGCTCCTGAAGTACCGGACAGACGGGTGTGCGGCGGGAAGAGAGTTCCTGAAGCTCTGCAGAGGATACTTCGGGAGGAATTATCTGGCAGTGCGCTACCGGAATATTCAATATGCGGAGTTTCACCAGAGCTTTGCAGCCAGACTCTGGGGGATCAGGAAGGGCAGCATTCATCTTCTGGCATCGTCAGCCAACACAACACATGCAGTTCCGTATTTCCGGGGGAACACAGACGAGACGATCCGGGAACGAATGATTTCCCGGGTATAGCAAAAGCGGCAGCTCCCGGCGGATCCCCTGCAGTGCTGTCTGACAAATCCCGCATGAAACCTTGCCCTGGACCCGCGGACATGTTAGAATAACATGGATATGGACAAAGGAGTGTGGAAAAATTGAAGACTTTACTGGAACTGATCACCATCGAGATGGAGGAGGCATTCTTGAAAGCCGGCTACAGTAAGGAGCTGGCGAAAGTGACGCTCTCCAACCGACCGGACCTGTGCGAGTATCAGTGCAACGGGGCTCTGGCCGGGGCGAAGACATATAAGAAAGCACCGTTTATGATCGCGGAGGACGTAGCGGCTCATTTAAAGGAAAGTGTGTATTTTGAGTCCGTAGATGTCGTGAAGCCGGGATTTATTAATCTGAAACTGTCCCCGGATAAGGCGGCAGCCTATCTGAATGAGATGGCGGGCGAGGAGAAGCTGGGCGTGGAGGAAGCGAAGGAGCCGAAGACAATTATCATTGACTACGGCGGACCAAACGTGGCGAAGCCGCTGCATGTGGGACATCTGCGCTCCGCGATTATCGGCGAGAGCGTGAAGCGCATTGCACGCTACAAAGGGAACCGTGTGATAGGGGATATTCATCTGGGAGACTGGGGATACCAGATGGGCCTGATCATTACAGAACTTCAGAAACGGCAGCCGGATCTTCCGTATTTCGATGAGGCTTATGAGGGAGAGTACCCGGAGGAAGCGCCGTTCACCATTGGGGAGCTGGAAGAGATCTACCCCACTGCCAGCGCTTATGCGAAAGAGAACGAAGAATACCGGGAAAAAGCATTGCATGCGACCTATCTGCTGCAGAATGGTTACCGGGGATACCGGGCGATTTGGAATCACATCATGAATGTGTCTGTGGCAGACCTTAAGAAGAACTATGAGAAGCTGAACGTGGAGTTTGATCTGTGGAAAGGGGAGGCAGATGCCCAGAAGTACATCCCGGATATGGTTCAGATGCTGAAAGACCGGGGATTTGCCCGCTATGATGCGGGTGCCCTTGTGGTGGATGTGCAGGAGGAAACGGACAATAAAGAAGTGCCGCCCTGCATGATTCTGAAATCCGACGGCGCGGCGCTGTATGATACTACAGATCTTGCCACTCTTGTGGAGCGGGAGGAGGATTACCGTCCGGATGAGGTGATCTATGTCGTGGATAAGCGCCAGGAGATGCATTTCACACAGGTATTCCGGTGCGCGAAGAAGACAGGAATCGTGCGCCCGGAGACGGAATTGAAGTTCCTGGGCTTCGGGACAATGAACGGCAAGGACGGAAAGCCGTTTAAGACCCGTGAAGGCGGCGTGATGCGCCTGGAGAACCTGATCCGGGAGATCAATGAAGAGATGTACAAGAAGATCATGGACAACCGGACCGTGGAAGAAGGGGAAGCGGAGCGCACGGCTCAGACAGTAGGCCTGGCGGCTATTAAATACGGGGATCTTTCCAACCAGGCTTCCAAGGATTATATCTTCGACGTGGACCGTTTTACCTCCTTTGAGGGAAATACAGGACCCTATATCCTTTATACGATTGTCAGGATTAAGTCCATCCTCAATAAATATCAGGAGAGCGGGGGAAGTTTGGAAGGGCTTCAGATTCGTCCGGCAGAAAATGAATATGAGAAGGCACTGATGCTCCGGGTCCTGAAATTCAACGACGTATTCGAGACGGTCTGCGAGGAAGCAGCGCCTCACAAGATCTGCGCGTATCTTTATGAGGCGGCGAATGAGTTCAATAAGTTCTATCATGAGACGAAGATCCTGTCTGAGGAGGATGAAGAGAAGAAAGCGGGATACATCGCGCTTCTGCTGCTGACCAGACGGGTGCTGGAGACCTGCATTGACCTGCTTGGGTTTGAGGCTCCGGAGAGGATGTAACGGTGATGACAGAGAAACTTTTTTATCAAGACAGTCATCAGAAGGAATTCCAGGCGGCAGTTACTGCCTGCCGCCCCGCGGAGGGGAAGGACGGACTGTATGAGGTGGAACTGGACCGGACAGCATTCTTCCCGGAGGGAGGCGGCCAGTACGCGGATACAGGGCGCCTTGGCGGCGTCCGGGTGCTGGATGTGCAGGAGAAGGAAGAACGGATCCTGCATATGACAGACGGTGCCCTTCTGCCTGGAACCACGGTGCAGGGATCGATTGACTGGGACGAACGGTTCATGAAGATGCAGCAGCATACAGGAGAGCACATTGTATCCGGACTGGTCCATGCGGCATTCGGGTACCATAACGTCGGATTTCACCTGGGAAGCGAAGACTGCACCATGGATTTCAATGGTGAGATCACCGCAGAGAAGCTGACGGAGATTGAGATGGAAGCCAACCGGGCGGTGTGGAAGAATCTGCCTGTGAAGACGCTCTATCCCTCGAAGGAAGAACTGGATGGAATGGAGTACCGGAGCAAGATTGAGATCCAGGGGCAGGTTCGGATCATTGAGATCCCGGGATATGACTGCTGCGCCTGCTGTGCGCCCCACGTGGAGCGAACCGGTGAGATCGGGCTGATTAAGCTGACCAATGTACAGCGCTATAAAGGTGGTGTCCGCGTGACGATGCTCTGCGGCGTGCGTGCACTTCGGGATTATGCGGTCAAGCAGAGTCAGGCAAAGGAAGTCTCGGCACTGCTCTGTGCGAAGGAAAACGAAACCGCGGAGGCAGTGCGCCGGCTGAAAGAGGAGAACAACGCGCTGAAATACGCACTGGGGGAGAAGGAGAAGCAGCTGATCCGGCAGAAAGCCCGGCTGATCCCTGCGGGACCTGATCCGGTATGCGTGTTCGCCCGGGATCTGGAAGGGGAGTCCATGCGCCTGTTCATGAACCTTGTCCTGGAGGAAGGGCACAGACTGTGCGCGGTATTCCATGAGAATGAGGCGGGAAACGCTGGAGACGCGAAGACGTACCGGTATGTGATCGGAAGCAGGAGTCTCGATGTACGCACTCTGACCAGGGAGTTCAACGGAGAATTCAGCGGCCGGGGCGGCGGGAAGCCGGAGATGACGCAGGGAACCGCTGTCGGCAAAGAAGAAGAGATCAGAACATGGATTCTTAAGAAAGCGGGTGAATGTTCATGAACCGAATTCAGAGAAGAAGTCCGTTCTGGAGCCTGGCGGGACCGTTTCTGGGATATCTTGCGATCCAGTGGACCGTGCAGTTTGCCATCCAGTTTGTGGTCGAACTTCCTTATGTGATGCGCGGCTACGCGAAGATGTTCCGGGAAAATCAGACTCCCTCCATGGAAGAGATTCTGAATACCTGCCTGACGGCAATGGAACCGGCGATTGAACTTCTCCTTCAGTACCAGGTTGAGATCACCGGGGCGGCTGCTCTGGCGACCCTGATCTTGACAGGCATCCTGTTCCTGTCTGACCGGAAACTGGAGAAAAGATACGGTGTTGTTCTGCGGGAGAAGCTGCCGCTGTCGAAATACTGGACGATCCTGGTTTTCGGGGCCGCGGGCTGTGTGGCAGCTACGTCGCTGATGACGATGGCCCAGATCGCGCTGTATGACGCTCAGTATCAGGAAACTGCGGAAGTCCTGTATTCAGCCGGAATACCGATGCAGATTCTGGTGCTGGGGATTGTGGTGCCGCTGGCAGAGGAGCTGATGTTCCGCGGGATCTTATTTAAACGATACCGGGAGCGCCAGAGATTCTGGTATGCGGCGGTGTGGTCCTCTGTATTCTTTGCGCTCATGCATACGAATACAACCCAGTCGATCTATGCGTTTCTCCTGGGGCTGATGCTGGCATACGTGTATGAGAAGTTTGGCTCTTTCAAAGCGCCGCTTCTTTTGCATATGGTGATGAATCTATTTTCTGTGCTGCTGACCGAGCTGGGCGTCTTCCAGTGGCTGATTCTGAATCCCATGCGTATGGCAGCGGCAGCCATTGCGGGCGCATTTCTCTGTTCTGCGGCGGTTGTTATGATGCAGAGGCTTGGAGGTCCGGTGCAGGAACCGATCCGCACGGACCAGAGAGGGCCCATGGATCTGTAACAGGAACTGCGGATCGCCGCTGAGCACCAAATGATGTGCCGGCAGGTCAGAAAATTAAGTATGTACGAATAAAAATACAATCTGAAATTGTGTATGGCGGAAGGGTGAACTTCTGCCATATTTTTATGCCTGAAAGTCTCAAAAATCGCGGAAAAACAAGGAAAAACAGATACAAGAATGACGGATAAAACGGAAAACGGAAGAAACACAAAAACCATAAATTAACAGATAATAAGATAAAAAATAATAAATTATCATATTATCTGACAATTTAAAAAGATTTCCTGTTTACAAAGTAGGAAAAGAGGTGTATAGTTTTCACATAATTTGCTGATGAGAGGAGAGCAGCCATGAAAAGATCAAATGAAAATTCACACGGACTTTACCGTGAGAGTTTTGAACATGATAACTGTGGGATCGGAGCGATCGTAAATATCAAGGGCAGGAAGAGCCACAGCACCGTGGCGGGAGCACTTGAGATCGTGGAACACCTGGAGCACAGAGCAGGGAAAGACGCAGAAGGAAAGACCGGAGACGGCGTGGGCATCCTGCTGCAGGTTTCTCACAGGTTTTTTGAGAAAGTCTGTAAGCCTCTGGGAATACAGATCGGCGGAGAGAGAGATTACGGTGTGGGAATGTTCTTTCTGCCGCAGGATGAACTGAAACGAAACCAGGCTAAGAACATCTTCGAAGTGATCGTTAAGAAGGAAGGACTGAACTTCCTGGGATGGAGAGAAGTGCCGATTCATCCGGAGACACTGGGCAAGGCTGCGCTGGACTGTATGCCCTGCATTATGCAGGCGTTCATCGAGCGGCCGAAGAAGATCGAGAAGGGACTGCCCTTCGACCGCAGACTCTATGTGGTGCGCCGGGTGTTCGAGCAGAGCAGCGACGACACTTATGTGGTCTCGCTTTCCAGCCGTACGATCGTATATAAAGGAATGTTCCTTGTGGGACAGCTGAGACAGTTCTTCGGTGATCTGCAGGATGAGGATTATGAGTCCGCGATTGCCATGGTGCATTCCAGATTCAGCACGAATACAGCTCCCAGCTGGCAGAGAGCCCATCCGAACCGTTTCATCGTGCACAATGGTGAGATCAACACGATCCGCGGAAATGCGGACAAGATGCGGGCCCGCGAGGAGACGATGGAGGCAGGCTGCCTGAAAGGAGAGCTGCATAAGGTCCTTCCGGCGATCAACACATCCGGATCAGACTCTGCCATGCTGGACAATGCTCTGGAATTCATGGTTATGAGCGGTATGGAGCTTCCGCTGGCAGTGATGATTGCCATCCCGGAGCCGTGGGTGAACAACAGGAGCATGTCTCAGAATAAGAAAGATTTCTATCAATATTATGCGACGATGATGGAGCCGTGGGACGGCCCGGCGTCAATCCTGTTTTCAGACGGAGATGTGATGGGAGCCGTGCTGGACAGAAACGGACTCCGTCCGTCCAGATACTATATTACAGATGATGATAACCTGATCCTTTCCTCAGAAGTAGGTGTGCTGGATATTGATCCGGCGAAGATCCTCGTGAAAGAACGTCTTCATCCTGGGAAGATGCTGCTGGTGGATACGGCTGCGGGACGGGTGATCGACGACGAGGAACTGAAAGAAAAATATGCAAACGAGGAACCGTATGGAGAGTGGCTGGACAGCAACCTGATCCATCTTCAGGATCTGCCGATCCCGAATAAGGATATCCCGAAATACACGAAGGATGAATGTACGCGGCTTCAGAAAGCGTTTGGCTACGCATATGAGGATGTGCGGACCTCGATTCTGACCATGGCTAAGAACGGGGGAGAGGGCATCGCTGCGATGGGAATTGACACTCCGCTGTCTGTCCTCTCCAAGAAGCGGCAGCCTCTGTTCGGATATTTTAAACAGCTGTTCGCGCAGGTGACCAATCCGCCCATTGACGCGATCCGTGAGGAGATCGTGACTTCCACTACAATATATATAGGAAGAGACGGAAACCTTCTGGAGAAAAAAGAAGAAAACTGTAAGATGCTGCGGGTCAACAATCCCATTCTCACCAATACAGATCTTCTGAAGATTAAGAATATGAACGTAGAAGGGTTCAAAGTAGCGGAGATTCCGATTACTTATTATAAGAACACGAGTCTTGAAAAGGCCATTGAATACCTGTTCGTTGAGGTGGACCGTGTGATTCGCGAGGGCGCCAACATCCTGATCCTGACAGACCGGGAAGTGGATGAGTATCATGTGGCGATTCCGTCCCTTCTGGCCGTATCCGGACTGCAGCAGCATCTGGTGCGGACAAAGAAGAGAACTTCGGTGGCGATGATCCTGGAAAGCGGCGAGCCCAGAGAGGTGCATCATTTTGCCACGCTTCTCGGATATGGTGCATGTGCCATCAATCCTTACCTGGCGCATGAGTCCATCCGGCAGCTGATTGAGTCCAGACTGCTGCACAAGGACTATTATGCAGCGGTGGATGATTACAACAGCGCGGTGATCCACGGAATTATTAAGATTGCCTCCAAGATGGGAATCTCTACGATCCAGTCTTATCAGGGTGCGAAGATCTTTGAGGCTGTGGGCCTGAAAAAGGAGTTTATCAACCATTATTTTACAGACACAGTGAGCCGCGTCGGCGGAATCGGCATCGAGGAGATTGCAGAAGATTATACTGCGTTCCATACTCAGGCGTTTGATCCCCTGGGGCTGGACGGCGATATGACGCTGGACAGCGTGGGACGGCATAAATATAAGAGCGGGGGCGAGGAACATCTGTATAATCCTCAGACCATCCACATGCTTCAGCAGTCCACGAGACGGGGCGACTATGAGATGTTCAAGGAATACACCAAGATGGTGGACGAAGAGGGCGAGAAGATCAACCTGAGAGGACAGCTGGATTTCAACTATCCGAAGAAGGGAATCTCCATCGATGAGGTAGAGCCGGCGGAGTCCATTGTGAAACGGTTTAAGACCGGAGCTATGTCTTACGGATCGATTTCCAAAGAGGCTCACGAGACGCTGGCGATCGCTATGAACCGTCTCCATGGAAAATCCAACTCCGGAGAAGGCGGCGAGGAGATCGAGCGTCTGGATACGGACCGCTGTTCCGCAATTAAACAGGTGGCGTCCGGAAGGTTTGGCGTGACATCCAGATATCTGGTAAGTGCCCAGGAGATTCAGATCAAGATGGCTCAGGGCGCGAAGCCCGGCGAGGGCGGACATCTGCCCGGCGGGAAGGTCTACCCCTGGATCGCGAAGACCAGACACTCCACGCCCGGGGTGAGCCTGATTTCGCCGCCGCCGCACCACGATATCTATTCCATCGAGGATCTGGCTCAGCTGATCTACGACTGTAAGAATGCCAACAAGAACGCGAGAATCTCTGTGAAGCTGGTCTCTGAGGCAGGCGTGGGAACGGTTGCTGCCGGAGTGGCCAAGGCGGGCGCAGGCGTGATCCTGATCTCCGGTTATGACGGAGGCACCGGCGCAGCACCCAGAAGCTCCATCCAGAACGCGGGCCTTCCCTGGGAGCTTGGACTCTCAGAGACTCATCAGACGCTGATCGAGAACGGGCTGCGCGAGCGGGTGCGCATCGAGACCGACGGCAAGCTGATGAGCGGACGTGACGTAGCCATCGCAGCGCTTCTCGGGGCGGAGGAATTCGGGTTCGCCACAGCGCCGCTTGTGACAATGGGCTGCGTGATGATGCGGGTGTGCAACCTGGATACCTGTCCGGTGGGTGTGGCTACGCAGAATCCGGAACTGAGGAAGCGGTTCGCGGGCAAGCCGGAGTATGTGATGAACTTCATGCTGTTCATCGCACAGGAGTTAAGAGAATATATGGCCAGGCTGGGCGTGCGCACGGTGGACGAACTGGTAGGACGGACAGATCTTCTGAAAGTGAAAGAGAATCCTACGTCCAAACGGGCGGCGTCTCTGGATCTGAGCGGCGTGCTTTATAACCCGTATGCAAAGCAGAAGAAGGGCATGATCTTTGATCCGAAGAAGGTCTATGACTTCGAGCTGGGCAAGACGCTGGATGAGAGAGTATTGGTGAAACAGCTCCTTCCCGCGCTGGAGAAAGGACAGAAGAGAGGGCTGGAAGTCGATGTGACGAACACGGACCGTACCTTCGGAACGATCTTCGGCTCTGAGATCACAAGAAGATATCCGGAAGGACTGGAAGAGGACAGCTTTGTGATCAAGTGCAGGGGAGCAGGCGGACAGAGCTTCGGCGCCTTCATTCCAAAGGGACTGACCCTGGAGCTGACAGGAGACAGCAATGACTATTTCGGCAAAGGACTGTCCGGCGGCAAACTGGTGGTCTATCCGCCCAGCGGGACGAGATTCGCCTCGGATGAGAATATTATCATCGGAAATGTGGCTTTCTACGGGGCAACCAGCGGAAAGGCCTACATCAGCGGTGTGGCGGGCGAGCGCTTCTGTGTGCGCAACTCCGGTGTACATGCGGTTGTGGAAGGCGTAGGCGATCATGGGTGTGAGTATATGACCGGCGGCTGCGTAGTCGTTCTGGGCCAGGTAGGCAAGAATTTCGCGGCGGGAATGAGCGGCGGTACGGCGTACGTCTTAGATATGGACAGCACGCTGTACACGAGAGTGAATAAAGCGATGGTCAAGATCCGCCGTGTGACAGATAAATATGATGTACAGGAATTAAAAGGCATGATTCAAGAGCATGTGTCCTATACCAACTCCCAGGTAGGCAAGCGGATCCTGGACAATTTCGAAGAATACCTGCCGAAGTTTAAGAAGATTATCCCTGAGGACTATGAGAAAATGATGTCAGCCATCATTCAGATGGAAGAGAAGGGTCTGAGCCGGGAGAAGGCGAAGATTGAAGCATTTAATATGGTAAAGCACGGAAAATAAGGAGGCGTTGAGAAGTGGGAAAACCGACAGGATTTATGGATTATGCAAGAAAAGACAAGACAGCGGAAGCACCGCTTGAGAGGATCCGGCATTTTCAGGAGTTCCACACACCGCTTCCGAAGGAAGAGCAGGAACTTCAGGGGGCGCGCTGCATGGCGTGCGGCGTCCCCTTCTGCCAGTCCGGGCTGAACCTGATGGGTATGGCCAGCGGATGTCCCCTCCACAATCTGGTGCCGGAGTGGAATGACCTGATCTATAACGGCAACTGGGAAGAGGCGTATTACCGCCTGGTAAAGACGAATAATTTCCCGGAGTTCACCTCCCGGGTCTGCCCGGCACTCTGCGAGAATGCCTGTACCTGTGGTCTGAATGAAGACCCGGTGGCGACCAAGAGCAATGAGTACGCGATCATTGAGAATGCCTATGCAAAAGGCTATGCGAAAGCGCGTCCTCCCAAGGTCCGCACGGGGAAGAAGGTGGCTGTGATCGGCAGCGGCCCTTCCGGACTTGCGGCCGCGGATCTTCTGAATCGGAGGGGCCACTCTGTGACGGTGTTTGAGCGGGAGGATAAAGCCGGGGGACTGCTCCGGTACGGGATCCCCAATATGAAGCTGGAGAAGCAGTATATCGACCGCAAGCTTCGGATTATGGAAGAAGAAGGGATTGAGTTCCGGCTGAACTGCAATGTGGGAAAGGAGATCAAACCCGCTCAGCTTCTGAAAGAGTTTGACCGCATTGTTCTGTGCTGCGGGGCCTCCAATCCGCGGGATATTCAAGTGCCCGGGAGAGATGCCGAGGGGATTTATTTCGCCGTTGATTTCCTGAAATCTACGACAAAAGCACTGTGGAAGGACGGGGGGATCTACGCATCTGGAACGGGAGAGTCTGACGGGAACGCGCAGACAGCGGGAACGGTCCTGCAGGGGAAGGATGCGCAGGCCGGAAAAGGCGTACTTCCGGCTGGAAATGCTGCGGCACTTCTGAAGAAGGGAAGCTATATTTCCGCGGCAGGGAAACATGTTCTGGTGATCGGAGGCGGCGATACCGGAAATGACTGTGTGGGAACCTCTATCCGTCATGGCGCGAAATCTGTGCTCCAGCTGGAGATGATGCCAAAGGCGCCGGACGAGCGGACGGCAGTGAATCCCTGGCCGGAGTGGCCCAGAGTGTGCAAGACGGATTACGGACAGGAAGAAGCAGCGGCAGTATTCGGTCAGGATCCGAGAGTGTATACCACTACCGTGAAAGAATTTGTCAAAGATAAGAAAGGCAGAGTCTGCAAGGCGGTTCTCGTCAAGCTGGAAAGTAAAAAGGACGAGAAGACCGGACGGATGATGATGACAGAGATCCCGGGCAGCGAGTATACGGTGAATGCAGATCTCGTGCTGATTGCGGCCGGATTCCTGGGGAGCGAGGAGTATGTGACCAAGGCCTTCGGTGTGGAGGTAGACGGCCGGAGCAATGTGCGGACGGAAGCAGGACGGCATGCTTCCAGCGCAGAACGGGTGTTTACTGCGGGCGATATGCACAGAGGGCAGTCTCTGGTCGTATGGGCCATCCGGGAAGGCCGGGAAGCGGCGAAAGAAGTGGACGAAAGTCTGATGGGGTATACAAATCTTAGTGTACAGTAGCAACAAATTGAATCAATTTGTCGAATTATGGAATTTTTGGGCGCATTTTTGAGGAAATGTGCCCTTTTGCATGGAGAAAGTGCCGCAAGGTGCATACTAGTGACAAGCAAAAATGGGTATATGTTACGAAAATATTAAAAAAGTATTGAAATTACAGCCTGGATTTATTATAATCTATTACAGAGTGAGAACAAAAGAGAAATTAGTCCGCAGATCGTGTATTTTTACGGAAAACACAGTTGAAATATCAAGGTTGGTGTTGTATCATGCATATGTGTGGGCTTATAGATAAAGAATAAGGAAAGGTGAAGAGATGAAACTGAAAAGAGTACATAGTGCGCTGATAGCAACAGTCCTTACCTGCTCAATGCTGGTAACGCCGGTATTCGCAGAACCGACACAGGATGAACTGGAAGATCAGAAGGCGGATGCCGAGAGTGAACTGAGCAGTCTTCAGTCAGAACTGAACGCTCTGATCTCCAAGGCGAATGAGCTGGAAGTCAAGCTGATTAATACGGGGGAGCAGATCAGCCAGGCAGAGGATGATCTGGCGGCTGCTGAGGAGAAGAAGGAACAGCAGTATGCGGCCATGAAACTTCGTATTAAATATATGTACGAGTCCGGAAGCGGGACTGCCACGATGGAAAAGGTGATGACATCCGGCGATATCTCTGACATGCTGACACAGGCTGAGTATACTCAGAAGGTTCACGAGTATGACCGTGACCAGCTTGATGAGTATATAGCTACGATCACAGAGATTGAGGATCTCCAGGATACACTGAAGACGGAGATGGCGAATCTTCAGGATCTGGAGGAAGAGTACAAGGTTCAGCAGAATGAGCTGACGGATACCATTTCTTCCAAGCAGGATGAGATCAGCAATCTGGATGAGATGATCCAGGAGGCGGCCCGGAAGGCAGAGGAAGAACGCAAGGCAGCTGAGGAGAGAGCGGCACAGGAAGCGGCTGCACAGCAGCAGGCACAGCAGAATCAGAGTACGAACACCGGCAACACCGGATATACAGGATCAACCGGCGGTACAGGAAGCAGCGGCGGCACGAGCAGCTCAGGATCCACATCCAGCGCGCCGGCTTACAACGAAGTGACAGGCAACGCGATCGTTGACCGCGCGTACAGCAAGATCGGATGCTGGTATGAGTGGGGCGCATGCGGCCCGGATACATTCGACTGCTCCGGACTTGTAAGCTATGCTCTGACAGGAAGTTACGTACGTCTGGGAACAACTTATACCTTTATGGGATGGACTCAGGTAAGCAATCCCCAGCCGGGAGATATTTGTACAAGCGCAACGCACTGTGGAATTTACATAGGCAACGGCCAGATGATCCATGCGCCGCAGACAGGCGAGCAGGTGAAGGTCGGCCCCGTACAGAGCGGTATGATCTACGTTCGTTATTAAGGATCAGAAACAGATAAGAAGGACTGCCTTACAGAAGGCGGTTGAGAGAAGGGCATTGTGATTCGGGAGAATCATGATGCCCTTTCATAAAGGGAACAGTTCGGCTATTTCTGACGGGAGAACTGTGATTTAGATAAAGTGGGGGCGTGAACCTTGAAAAGAAGTAAATATGAGATAGACATGTGCCATGGGTCTATCATGGATAAATTGATCTCTTTTTCCCTGCCGCTGATGCTGTCCAGTGTTCTGCAGCTGATGTTTAACGCAGTGGATATCATTGTTGTCGGACATTTCAATGGAAGCCGGGCGCTTGCGGCGGTGGGATCGACAACTGCGCTGATTAATATTTTTACGAATCTGTTTATCGGAATCTCGCTGGGCGCAAATGTTCTGGCGGCGCGGTACCAGGCATCCGGGCGGGGCAGAGAAATGTCAGAGGCGGTCCACACGGCGATTGCGCTGGCCTTGATCAGCGGAATTATCATGGCGTTTGTCGGAATAGGAGCTTCCAGAACGGCGCTGGAGGTGATGGATACGCCTGCAGATGTGATTGATCTGTCCGTGCAGTATATGAAGATTTACTTTGCGGGAATGCCGTTCTTCATGCTCTATAACTATGGAGCGGCAGTGCTGCGGGCGGTGGGAGATACGAAACGCCCGCTGGTCTTTCTGATTGTTGCCGGACTGACGAATGTAGCGCTGGATCTTCTGCTGGTGATTGTGATTCCCCTGGGCGTGGCAGGCGTGGCTGTGGGCACGGTTGCGTCGCAGTTGGTTTCCAGCATTTTGGTGATCCGCTGTCTCTACAAGTCTGAGGGAAGTTATCAGCTGCGGTTTTCAAAGCTGAGGATTAAGTGGATGTATTTGAAGCCGATTTTTGCAGTGGGGATCCCTGCCGGGATCCAGAGTACGGTGATCAATTTCTCCAATGCACTGCTGCAGTCGTCCGTCAACTCTTTCGGCGCTACCGCGATGGCGGGATATACAGCGGCCAATAATATCCTCGGCTTTTTATACGTGTCGGTGAATGCAGTTACGCAGGCGTGCATGAGTTTTACCAGTCAGAATTATAGTGTGGGGAAACAGAAACGAATGGACCGGGTACTTGTCGAATGTATGATTCTTTCGGCAGGCGTGTCGCTTGTCATCGGAGGCGGGGCTTATGTATTCGGGTCACAGATTCTGAAGATCTACACGGCAGATCCGGAAGTGATTCAGTGCGGGTTGGAGATTCTTTCGATCACCACAGTACCCTATTTCCTGTGCGGCATTATGGATCTCTTTCCGGGGGCCCTGCGCGGAATGGGGCATTCCGCGGTTCCCATGATCCTGTCTGTGATCGGAACCGTCGGCACCAGGATTGTGTGGATCTACGGATTCTTCCCTCACCACCGGTCTCTGCATTTCCTGTTCATCTCCTATCCGGGATCCTGGATTGCAACCATTCTCATGCAGGCAGTGTGCTTCTGGTTCGTGCGGAAACAGTGCGTTAGACAGCTGAAGCTGTCGCGGAGCGAGTAATAAAGGCAAGTGATAAAGGTGAGTAATAAAGAAAGGAACGGCATTACACCGTTCCTTTTTCGTTGAAAAATGTGATCTCTGTGGGGTATACATAACTTTCCCCGATTTCCTTCAGCAGAACAAGATTCAGATGGCCGTTGAGGTTCTTTTTATCCAAAGACATGGCCTGGGTCAGTGCGGAAATATCAAGTCCGCAGGAGGAAGGAAGCTGGTAGATGTCGAGCGCTTTCTTGATCTTCTCTGCACATCCGGGAGCAGTCAGTCCCTTTTCCTCTGCGGTCTTGGTGATCTGGTACATTCCGATCGCCACCGCTTCACCGTGACTTTCGCGTTCATAGTGATAATACTGTTCAATGGTATGGGCCAGGGTATGGCCGAAGTTCAGGAGCATACGCTCGCCGGTATCGAACTGGTCAGCTTCGACGACAGCACGCTTGATATCCACACAGCGGGCAATGATTTCAACCAGCGCAGGCTTTAACTCTTCAAAAGACGCGCAGGCACAGAGCCTGCTGAAGAGCTTCGAATCCTTAATACATCCGTATTTAATGACTTCCCCCATGCCGTCGCTGATGAAATGGGCAGGGAGCGTATCCAGGACAGACGGATCGATCAAGACAAGCCTGGGATGATAGAAAGCACCTGCCAGGTTCTTCCCTTCCGGCAGATCCACAGCCACCTTGCCGCCTACAGAGGAATCCACCTGTGCCAAAAGGGTGGTGGGGATTTGAACCAGCTTCACACCGCGCAGATAAGTGGCTGCGGCAAAACCGGCCAGGTCGCCGATGACCCCGCCGCCGAGCGCAATCACAAGATCACTGCGGGTCAGCTTCGCCTTAAGCATGGCAGAATAAATACCAGGAAGAGAGTGGAAACTCTTCGTCGGTTCCCCGTGAGGAAGGACAAGAGAATGACATTCATATGAACAGAGCGCTTCCGTGAGCGTGTTGCCGTACAGGGGGTACACATTGTCATCAGAAATAATCATAATTTTACGTCCGGAAAAAACCTGCGAGATATACTGGCCGGCAGATTTCAGAATACCATGCTCGATGTAGATGGGATATGAATTTTTACCTAAGTTAACAGTTAATTTCATGTTGGTGGCTCCTTTGTTTGAAAATTTGTCTCAAAGGGGTCAGGCACTTTTGCAAAAGTGCCTGACCCCTTTTCGCAGAATTTACAGAATCTTTCCTACAACTTCTGCTATTTGTTTTACCTGTTTGAGTAATGCATCGTATTTTTCTGGTTTTAAGGATTGTGCGCCGTCGCACAGTGCGCATTCTGGATTGTTGTGAACTTCGATCATGAGTCCGTCGGCTCCGGCAGCGACAGCAGCTTTCGCCATAGGCTCTACGAGCCACCATTTTCCTCCTGCGTGACTGGGATCTACGATGACTGGAAGGTGGGTCTTCTTTCTGAGCACGGGGATGCTCTGGAGGTCCAGTGTGTTTCTTGTATAGGTCTCGAAGGTGCGGATGCCCCGCTCGCAGAGGATGACATTTTCGTTGCCGGATGCCATGATGTATTCTGCGGACATGATCCATTCTTCGTATGTTGCGTTTAAGCCTCTTTTCAGCAGGATCGGGCGGTCCAGCTGTCCGAGCTGTTTTAAGAGATCGAAATTCTGCATGTTGCGGGCACCGATCTGGATGAGATCGACTTTCTCATTGAAGATATCCAGGTGCTGAGGGGACATCAGTTCTGTGACAATGGGAAGACCTATGGCTTCTTTCACTTCGCAGAGGATCTTAAGTCCTTCCAGGCCAAGTCCCTGGAAAGAGTATGGGCTGGTTCTTGGCTTGAACGCGCCGCCGCGGAGGAGATTTGCCCCGGAGGCTTTCGCCGCTTTGGCGACTTCCAGGACCTGCTCGTAGGATTCTACGGAACACGGTCCGGCGATCAATCCCATATAACCGCCGCCGATTTTGACGCCGGAGACATCGATGACCGAGTCTTCCGGATGGAACGCGCGGTTCGCAAGCTTATAAGGCTCCTGGACATGCATGACCTTGTCTACGCTGCTGTCTACTTCGAAAAGCCTGGGATCAATGAGTGTGGTGTCACCGATACAGCCGATGATGGTCATCTCTGTGCCACGTACGACATGGGTGTCGAGCCCTCTGTTTTTCACCAGGTTTTCAACACGGCTGATATTTTGTTCGGTAGTATTTGGTTTTAATACGATGATCATTTTTCCTTCTCCTTCGGTCTGGTCAGCACCGGTGAAACAGCAGCAGCTGCTGCGGATATACTGGCGCTATATTTGCAATAGATGATATAATTCTTGATATGGAAATATCAACAGGAACTTCACACTGTAAAATTTTAGCTGTTTAAAGTGTGAAAACATAAGTATCATAAATCATCAGCCGCAGAATGTCAACAGTTTTCCAGGCTGTTTTCTGGCTGGTTTCGGAGTTCGTCACGGTTTCCTCATTGACAGCGGTGTGAGCCTGGTGGTATTTTAAGAAAACAATAACAACAGTATGAGGCTATCAAAGGAGAAGAAGTGAAGTATGAAAATTATCCGACAGATCGGAATTGTGTTTGCTGTGTGCTGGCTCAGCCAGGTTGTAGAGCATGTACTGCCGTTTGCCTTCCCGGCCAGTGTGATCGGCATGGTGCTGCTCCTGCTCTGCCTTATCACGGGGATACTCAAGATCGAACATATTCAGGAGAAGGCAGATTTCCTTATGGAAAATATGGCTTTTTTCTTTGTGCCGGCAGGGGTGAGCATTATGAACTATTTTGATATTTTAAAGAGCGCGGCGGTCCAGATCATCATCATCTGTGTTGTCTCTACGGTGATTACATTCGCTGTGACAGCATGGACTGTGAAGCTGACGATGCGTCTGCTGGAAAGGAGAAACAAGAGATGAATGAACTCAAAGAACTGTGCGCCTCGCCCTATTTCGGGATCGCTCTGAGTGTGGCTGCATTCGGCCTGGGAGTCAGGCTGAACCGGAAGCTGAAAACGCCGGTGTGCAATCCGCTGATTGTTGCGATTGTGCTGATCGTGGCAGTGCTTCTGATCTTTCGGATTCCTTACGAATCCTACAACGCAGGCGGAGAGATCATCAACATGTTCCTGGCTCCGGCGACGGCGTGCCTGGCAGTGGCGGTCTACACGAAGATGCAGGTGCTGAAGAAGTACTGGCTTCCGGTCCTGGCGGGATGTACGGCAGGATCGGCGGCGTCCGTCGGCAGCATTTATGTCATGTGCCGCCTGTTCGGGCTGGATGAGACAGTGCGCGTATCCCTGCTTCCGAAATCGGTAACCACGCCCATCGCGGTGAGTATTTCAGAGCCGGCCGGGGGCGTGGTGCCGGTGACTGTGGTGGCGGTAATTCTTACGGGGATTCTGGGAAGCATCATTGCGCCGCTGCTGATCCGGGTGTTCCATGTATCAGATCCGGTGGCGGCAGGGCTGGCCATCGGCGCGTCGAGCCATGCGGTAGGCACCTCCAAGGCGATCGAGATCGGCGAGGTTGAGGGAGCGATGAGCGGTCTGGCCATTGGGATCTGCGGCATCATTACGGTGCTGATTTCCATGGTGATCCTGTGAACGGACGTCCGTTCAGCGTAATGCAGCCGCGGAAAGCCCGACGTCCGTTCAGTGCAGCGCAGGCGGGAAAATGGACGTCCGTTCAGCGTAATGCAGCTGCGGAAAACCAGAGAAATGAAAAAGAAGGAAAATGAGAGATAAAGAAGGAAACGAGAGATGAAGAAAGACACTTCCTATACAATTAAACGGGTCCAGCGCCTTCCGGTGATTCTGATCGGAGAAGGCCTGCTGGTGGGGACGGTCTCCGGTCTGACGGTCATGTTTTACCGGATCGCCCTGACCTATGCCGCCCAGTGGCTGAACAAGATTCTGGAATTCATTCAGGGACAGCCTCTTAGAATCGCGGGCTGGTTCCTTCTCCTGCTACTGTTCGCCCTGACTGTGGGCCGTCTGGTGAAGTGGGAACCTCTGATCTCAGGGAGCGGGATCCCTCAGGTGGAGGGAGAGATTCTGGGTAAACTGTCTCAGAACTGGAAGAAAGTACTCCCGGCCAAATTCTTTGGCGGCTTCCTCTGCCTGCTGGGCGGACTGTCGCTGGGGCGGGAAGGCCCGTCTATCCAGCTGGGCGCCATGAGCGGACAGGGAGTATCCAGAATCCTGGACCGGGGGAAGACGGAGGAACGATATCTCATGACCTGCGGGGCCAGCGCCGGACTGGCGGCAGCGTTCCACGCCCCATTGGCGGGGATGATGTTTGCGTTTGAGGAGATTCATAAAGGATTCTCCGTCAGTCTGATGGTGGCGGTGATGACTTCTTCTGTGACTGCGGATTATATCTGTTCGCATATTATGGGGCTGGACCCGGTGTTTCAGTTCCGGCTGGAACATGTCCTGCCTCAGAATTATTACTGGATGCTGCTGCTTCTGGGCGGACTTCTGGGCGTGATGGGCGCTCTCTATAATAAAGCCATGCTCAAAGCACAGGATCTATATAAGAAGCCGAAATGCTTAAATGAGACGGGAAGGCTTGCGATCGCATTCCTGGCAGCAGGCGTGATCGGGCTGGTCATGCCGTCTGTCCTGGGGAGCGGCGGTGATCTGATCACAGACCTGACCGGCGGTGAGATGGCGCTGGGGCTGGTGATCCTTACCTTTCTTGTGAAGTTTGTTTTCTCCGGGATCAGCTTCGGCTCCGGAGCCCCGGGCGGGATTTTCTTCCCGCTGCTGGTGCTGGGAGCGCTTCTGGGCGGGATTTTTGCCATGAGCGGAACAGAGCTGTTCGGTCTGGAAGCGGTGTATCGGAATAACTTCATCCTGCTGTCCATGGCCGGCTTCTTCTCCGCCATCGTGCGCGCTCCCATCACAGGGATCATCCTTCTGTTTGAAATGTCCGGATCCGTCAGCCAGATGCTGTCCCTGTCCATCGTCTCTGTGGCGGCCTATATAACGGCCACGCTCCTGAAGTCAGAGCCCATCTACGAAAGCCTTTTGAAACGGATCCTGGCAGGTGCCGGCGGGGACGCCGGTGAGGGCGGCAATCAGATCTCTTCAGGCGGTCAGAAAGTGTTAAGCGAGTTTGTGATCATGAGCGGCTCGGTCCTGGAGGGCCATACCGTGATGGAGATCACATGGCCGAAGAACTGCCTTCTGGTAGGGCTTGAACGGGATGGGAAAGAGAGGATCCCCCGGGGAAAGACGACGCTGATGGCAGGAGATAAGCTGACCGTGATGACAGATGAGCGGGATGCGGGATATATACATGACAAAATGGAAAACTTATGTTATACTTCATTTTAGGTCAGCGCAGGCAGAGGGAGACGAGGATTCCGCGGTTCCTGCGCCAGGAAATCAAAGGAGCAGATACTTATGAAGAGAGTGTTACTGAAGCTGAGCGGAGAAGCGCTCGCGGGAGATAAGAAGACCGGATTTGACGAGGCTACCTGCATCGGTGTGGCAGAACAGGTGAAGAAGCTTGTGGACGGCGGCATCCAGGTTGCGGTCGTAACCGGAGGCGGCAACTTCTGGAGAGGAAGGACCAGCGAGACAATTGACCGGACGAAGGCAGATCAGATCGGAATGCTTGCGACAGTGATGAACTGCATCTATGTATCGGAAATCTTCCGTCATGTGGGAATGAAGACGGAAGTGTTCACACCGTTCGTGTGCGGGGCGTTTACTTCTCTGTTTTCCAAAGACGCGGCGACAGAGGCGCTGAATGCAGGCAAGGTGATTTTCTTCGCGGGCGGCACGGGACATCCGTATTTCTCCACGGACACCGGGGCGGTCTTAAGAGCCATTGAGATTGAGGCTGACGCCATGCTTCTGGCCAAGGCCATTGACGGAATCTATGACAGCGATCCCAAGGTGAATCCGGCTGCGGTGAAGTATGATGAGATCTCCATCCAGGAAGTGATTGATCGGAAGCTGGCAGCAGTCGATCTGACAGCATCCATTCTGTGCCTGGAGAATAAGATGCCTATGCTTGTGTTCGGGCTGAATGAGGAGAACAGCATCGTGGAGACAATGAGCGGCAATTTCAGAGGGACAAAGGTGACCGTATAACAGCAGAATGAATAGCAGCAGAATGAAAGAATCAATTCAGGAGGAATTACAGCATGAATGAAAGAGTGACAGCGTATGACGCAAAGATGACAAAGACGATCAATAATCTTGACAGCGAACTGGCGACAATCCGTGCCGGACGCGCCAACCCGCACGTACTGGACAAGCTGACCGTGGATTATTATGGAGCCCCCACACCGATCCAGCAGGTGGCGAATGTTTCCGTTCCCGAGGCCCGCATGATTCAGATCCAGCCCTGGGAGAAGAGCCTGTTAAAGAAGATTGAGAAGGCCATCCTTACTTCTGATATCGGCATCAATCCCACCAATGACGGAAGCTCGATTCGTCTGGTGTTCCCGGAACTGACGGAGGAGCGCAGAAAAGAGCTGGCAAAAGACGTGAAGAAAAAGGGTGAGGGTGCAAAGGTTGCTGTCCGCAATATCCGCAGAGACGGGAACGTGGCGTTCAAGAAGCTGAAAGGAACGGAAGTTTCCGAGGACGAGATCAAAGATCTGGAAGACGAGCTTCAGAAGATTACGGACAAATACATTGTGAAGATCGACAAGATGGTCGAGGCGAAATCCAAAGAGATCATGACTGTATAAGCAGATCAGACGGGATAGATCAGAGGGGGCTTTCAGGTGCAAGGCTCCCTTTTGCATGATACCAGGGGGTAGGATAAGATGAATGTACCACAACATATTGCGATCATATTAGACGGCAACGGCCGCTGGGCGAAGGCTAAGGGGATGCCGAGAAATTATGGTCATGCCCAGGGCAGTAAGAACGTGGAGCGGATCTGCGAAGAAGCCTGGCGGATGGGGATCAAATATCTGACGGTCTATGCCTTCTCCACAGAGAACTGGAGCCGTCCCGACAGCGAGGTGGCGGCACTGATGTCGCTGCTGCGCAATTATATGAAAACCTGTCTGAAAACAGCGGCCAAGAACGATATGAAGATCCGTGTAATCGGAGATATCAGGCCGCTGGATGAGGATATTAAGAGCAGAATCCGGGAACTGGAAGCTGCTACCGTAAATAACGGCGGCCTGAACTTTACGATCGCGCTGAATTACGGAAGCCGGGACGAGATCACCCGGGCGGCGCGGAAGATGGCTGCGGACTGCGTGAGCGGGAAACTGAAAGCGGAGGAGATTGACGAATCTGTGTTCGGATCCTATCTGGACACCCACGATATTCCGGATCCTGATCTTCTGATCCGCACCAGCGGAGAGCAGCGGCTGTCCAACTATCTGCTCTGGCAGCTTGCTTATTCAGAGTTTTATTTTACAGATGTGCCGTGGCCGGATTTCACGAAAGAGGAACTGGTGAAGGCAATCGAAGAGTTTCATCACCGGCACCGAAGATTCGGCGGTGTAGAGGAGGCGTAGAGATGTTTAAAACGCGGCTGTTAAGTGGAATACTGCTTGTAATCATCGCTTTGATCACATTGATCACCGGAGGAACGCTCCTGTTCGGAGTGCTGCTTGTGATCAGTCTGATCGGAATGACGGAGCTTTATAAAGTGTTTGGAATCGAGAAGGAACCGCCGGGCATCATCGGGTATCTGTTCGCGGTGCTCTATTATGGACTGCTCTATTTTGAAGCTCAGCTGCCCGGGGAGAAGCTGACCTGGTTTATGCTTCTGTTCATGGGATATCTGATCTGCCAGATGGCAGTGCTTGTGTTTGCCTATCCGAGATACAATACCCAGCAGATCTTCGCGGCATTTTTCGGGATGTTCTATGTGGCGGTGATGCTGTCTTATATCTATCAGACCCGGATCCTTGCGGGCGGGGTGTTCACGGTCTGGCTGGTATTCATCTGTGCATGGGGATGCGACACCTGCGCATACTGTGTGGGAATGCTCATCGGGAAGCATAAGATGGCACCGGTCTTAAGTCCCAAGAAGTCTGTGGAAGGCGGCATCGGCGGCATCGTGGGAGCAGCGCTGATCGGAGTGCTCTATGCACTGGCCATCAACCATTGGGGGGAAGCAGGCGCCAGCCTGGTGGAATATGCCATTATCGGGGCAGCAGGCGGGGCGATCTCCCAGGTGGGGGATCTGGCGGCGTCGGCCATTAAGCGCTGCCACAACATCAAGGATTATGGCAGACTGATTCCGGGACATGGAGGAATTCTTGACCGGTTTGACAGTGTCATTTTCACAGCTCCTATCATATATTATCTTGCAGTTCTTCTGTAGTCTGCGCACCCGGCATCCGCCGGATAAGCAGAGCACGCTGCAGAGAGAATGCGTGGAAGAAATGAGGTTGAAATACAGATGAAGAAGATCGCTGTTTTAGGATCTACAGGTTCTATCGGAACCCAGACGCTGGAGATCGTGCGCACAAACGGAGACATCGAAGTGACGGCTCTCGCTGCGGGAAACAATATCTCCCTCCTGGAAGAACAGATCCGTGAATTCCGTCCCAAACTGGCGGCGGTATGGACCGAGGAGCGGGCGGCGGAGCTGAAGAGCCGGGTCGCAGATCTGGATGTAAAGATTGTATCAGGCATGGACGGACTCCTGGCCGTGGCAGCAGAGCCAGAGGCCCGGATTCTGGTGACTGCCATTGTGGGCATGATCGGGATCCTGCCCACGATCGAGGGCATAAAAGCGGGCAAAGATATCGCGCTGGCGAACAAGGAGACACTGGTGACTGCCGGGCATATTATTATGCCGCTGGCAGAGCGATACCGGGTATCTATCCTGCCCGTGGACAGTGAACACAGCGCGATTTTCCAGTCCCTTCAGGGCGGGCAGCAGAAGGCGCTCCACAAGATCCTTCTGACGGCTTCCGGCGGTCCCTTCCGAGGAAGGAAGCGGGAAGAGCTCCAGAATATCCGTCCCGAGGACGCGCTGAAGCACCCCAACTGGACTATGGGAAGGAAGATCACGATTGATTCGTCCACGATGGTAAATAAAGGGCTCGAAGTCATTGAGGCAAAATGGCTCTTCGGAGTCACTGTAGATCAGATCCAGGTGGTTGTGCAGCCCCAGAGTATCATTCACTCCATGGTAGAGTACGAGGACGGGGCAGTGATCGCCCAGCTCGGTACGCCGGATATGAAACTGCCGATCCAGTATGCGCTGTATTATCCCGAGAGAAGATACCTGCCCGGCGAACGGCTGGACTTCGGCGCGCTGACGCAGATTACATTCGAGAAGCCGGATATGGAGACCTTCTGCGGGCTGAAGATGGCTTACGAGGCGGGAAGGCAGGGAGGAACACTTCCCACCGTATTCAATGCGGCAAACGAACTGGCAGTGTCCCTGTTCCTTGACCGGAAGATCGGATATCTTCAGATCTCGGAGATCATCGGGGCCTGTATGGAAGCTCACAGGAATATTCCGGATCCGGATGTGGAAACAATACTAAAGACAGAGCAGGAAACATATGAATTTATTAAAAACAGGTGGTAATACATGGGCATAATCATAGCGATTCTATTATTCAGCTTTATCATTATATTTCATGAGCTCGGACATTTCCTGCTGGCGAAGCTGAACGGCATCCGGGTGGATGAGTTCTCACTGGGACTGGGACCGACTCTGTTCGGGAAGCAGTTCGGCCAGACGTTCTTCTGTGTCAAACTGCTCCCGTTCGGCGGCGCCTGCATGATGGGGGAGGATGACGCGGATGATCTGTCCCCGGGCAGCTTCAACAGCAAGCCGGTATGGGCCAGGATGTCAGTGATTTTCGGAGGCCCTGCGTTTAACCTGATTCTGGCCTGGTTTTTCTGTGTGATCCTGATCGGCGCGAACGGCTATCAGTCCGCGCAGATTACGGATGTTGACGCAGGATATGCGGCTGCTGAGCAGGGCATGCAGGCAGGAGATGTGATCAAAGAGATCAATGGGCGCAATGTGTATATGTGGGATGACCTGCGGCTTTATACCATGACACATGCGGATGAGACTTCCTATGAAGTCGTGTATGAACGTGACGGTGAAACGTATACGGCGGAGCTGGATCTAAGACAGCTTGACGGCGATGTGTCTCCGAGACTTGGTGTGGTGGGCGCGGACTTTCAGAAGCCGGGAGTTCTGGAGTCCATGCAGTACGGATTCTATAAGGTGAAGTACTGGATCCATTATACGGTGGACAGCCTGCGGATGCTGGCTACCGGACGGGCGGGCGTGAAGGATCTGTCCGGACCTGTGGGAATCGTGAATGTGGTCAACGATGTGTATGAATCTGCGGCTCCTGCGGGGGCATGGGTGATCTTCCTGAGTATGCTGAATTTCGGAACGCTTCTGACCGCGAATTTAGGCGTGCTGAATCTTCTGCCCATCCCCGCGCTGGACGGCGGAAGGCTGCTCTTCCTGATCGTTGAGGCAGTGCGCAGAAAGCGCATCCCCCCGGAGAAAGAGGGGATGGTGCATTTCGCAGGGTTTGCGCTCTTGATGGTGCTGATGATCGTCGTGATGTTCAATGATATTATGAAATTGTTCTAAAGCGGCGCCCGGGCATATATAATGAAAAAGATCATGAATATATGCAGGAGAAGGCAGATGGCACATATAAGAGCAATGCAGGAAGAAACAGAGAAGGGAAAGCTTCAGATCAATGTAGTCTCCATGGCGGACGCGCGGCCGATCTCAGAGGCCCGGATATCGATCTCCTACACGGGAGTGCCGGAGAGTACGCTGGAGCGCGTGGAGACAGACTCCTCCGGCCAGTCGGAAGTGCTGGAACTGAATGCACCTCCTGAGGAGTGGAGCCTGGATCCTACCAATGAGAGGCAGCCCTATTCAGAGTACACGCTGGATATCAGTGCGCCCGGGTTTGAACCGGTGAGCATTGCCGGCACAGAGATCCTGGCAAATGTGAAAGCCATCCAGAACGTAAGGATGCGTCCCAGCGGAGTGGGCAGGGAAGAGGAAGAGGTATTCGTCATCCCTGCCCACACTCTATATGCAGAATACCCGCCGAAGATCGCGGAGGATGAGATCAAGCCGGTGAACGAGTCGGGGGAGATCGTCTTAAGCCGCGTCGTGGTGCCGGAATATATCGTCGTCCACGACGGCTCGCCCAGAGATACAACCGCCACGAATTATTATGTGAAATATAAGGACTATATTAAGAACGTGGCGTCCAGTGAGATCTATGCCACCTGGCCGGCTGATACCATCCGGGCCAACGTGCTGGCGATTATGTCCTTTACCCTGAACCGGGTCTACACGGAATGGTACAGGAACCGGGGGTATGATTTTACCATTACATCTTCCACAGCCTTTGATCACAAATGGATTCCCGAGCGCAACGTTTATGACACGATTTCCGTGATTGTGGATGAACTGTTCTCCAACTACCTGTCCAGGCCTAACGTACGCCAGCCGATCCTGACGCAGTACTGTGACGGACGGCGGGTGAGCTGTCCGAATTGGATGACCCAGTGGGGATCCAAGGAGCTGGGAGACAAAGGGTATTCGCCCATTGAAATTCTCCGGTATTTCTACGGGGACGATATGTATATCAATGTGGCCCAGGAGATCTCGGGTATACCGTCTTCCTGGCCGGGGTATACTCTGGAAGAGGGATCCAGCGGAGAGAAGGTAAGGCAGATGCAGGAACAGCTGAACCGCATTGCAGATGCATATCCTGCTCTTCCGAAGATCACCGCGGACGGGATCTACGGTCCGGCTACAGCAGAGGCCGTGCGGGAGTTCCAGTCCGTGTTCGGGCTTCCGGTGACCGGGAAGGTGGATTATTCTACCTGGTATAAAATATCTGAGATCTATGTAGGTGTGTCCAGGATAGCGGAACTTACGTAAGTGTGTCTGATGATGCCCGGACCGGTGGAGAGATTGCAGAGGAGAAGTATGGCAGACAGAAGAAGGAGAAGAGGAAGAAAGAGACGGCGCGCCCGCGCGGCAGGATGTCTGTGCGCGCTGGCGGCTGCGGCGGGGATCAGCGCTGTGGGCGCATATGCGGTTCCATGGGCCGCGTGGGAGTTCGGCGGGACTCTGCGCAGGACCGTGGACCGGGCTGTGGAAGAGACGGCGAATCTTGTCCCTCGGCAGGAGACAGAGTTCCCGGAGCTTCAGATCACCGTGGAAGAGGTCGAAGGAGACTTCTACTATCAGCAGCTTGGCAGCGGGGAACAGACCGTGTACCGGGAGCTGCTCCAGGGAGTCAACGGAATGGAGCAGCGCATTCTGATCCATGCAGGCAGCGGGGATGATCCGGCCAGGGTATACGAGTATCTTCTGTATGACCGGCCAGAACTGTTCTGGTGTGACGGAAGTTCGCGGATGACCGTCTACGAGGATTATACGGAGTTCTGTCCGGGATATACATGTACAGAGGAAGAGAAGATCCTTCGGCAGGGACAGATAGAGGAGGCTGTATCCGCCTGTGTGGGCGGGATCAGCCCGGATGCGTCTGAGTATGACCGGATCCGGTATGTGTATGAGTACATTGTAAATACAGTCGATTACGATGAAAATGCTCCGGACAATCAGAATATTTACAGCGCGCTTGTCGGAAAACGTTCCGTCTGCGCGGGATACTCCAGAGCCGCACAATATCTGCTCGGGAAGCTGGGGGCAGAGTGTATTTATGTGGTGGGGACCATAGAAGGACAGGGAGCCCATGCCTGGAATATCGTAAGCTGCGGCGGGAGGTATTACCAGATGGATGTGACCTTTGCGGATCCGGTGTTCTACTCCTCAGAGAGCGGGGAAAAGCTTCCCCAGAATGTGATTAATTATGATTATCTCTGCTGCACGGACGGGGAGATTATGACGGATCATGTGCAGAGCAGCGAGGTATCCTACCCGGTCTGTGATTCTGAAGACTTGAATTATTATCAAATGAATGGGATGTATTATGACGCCTTTGACGCGCAGATCCTGCTTCAGGCTATGAATGAGAGTATATACGCCGGAGAAGAGATGTTTGTGTGCAAATTCGCGGACCCTTCTGTATACAGTACCGCCCGGGAGGCCATGATCAATGATCTGTTCCCCAGGGCCGCCCAGAATCTTGCGGGCGCTTATGGCCTGGAGCGCGTACAGTATACGTACACAGAGGATGCGGATCACTGTAAGATGATGGTATTCTGGAACTATGAGGGAATACAAAGCGAATAAAAGGGAAAACGAAAAAGAGAAAAAAGGAAAAACACAGCTGCCGCGCCGGATCTGAGAAACCGGTGCGGCAGCTGTGCCTTTCTTCTGGCGTCAGCGCGTGGAATGAACCACAGTCTTCTGATACTGTTTCGGTGAGAGCCCGTATGTACGTTTGAAAATGCGGATGAAATAATTGATATCATTATATCCGCAGGCTGAAGCAATCGCGCTGACCGGAATGACCGATGAATTGATCAGTGTGATGGCCTTGCGCATCCTCACCTGATGAATATAATCCGTGATCGTTGTGTCTGTCTCCTTCTTGAAGAGATTGGACAGATAAGTTTTCGCGATGTTGAACTTCTCTGCGAAGAAGTTCAGGTTCAGGTCTTCTGAGTAATGAAAATCAATATACGAGACAATCTCCTTTATGACAGGCGAATACCCCTTCATGGAATGATTCTGTACCAGCAGGCAGTACTTGTGCACCATCTCCTGGGTGAGCGTATCAATATCACTTAGTGAGTTGATCTCGTTAATCAAGATTGCAAACCGGGTGGAGAGCTCGTCAATATACAGCGGCGGCACCCCGCCTGCCTCCACGGCTTTCCTGCACAGGGTATTCTGAATCACTGCCAGATGCTGCTTGTTACGGATCGGACTCTTAGCCCTGGGCCGGATCTGATAAGTATAGAACTTCTGCGTGGCCGCATAGGCCCGGGCATAATCTCCCGATGCGATAGCGGTGATCATCTCATTCTCTGCCCGGTAGCGCTCATCAATGCTTGCGCTGGCAATCTGAGGATTGTCCTGGACTTCTTTGAGGATCTGGTCGCTTCCCAGGAAGAGGACGGAGTCCTCGGGCATGTATTCCAGGTGATATTCCCGCCGGAAAAGTCCGGCCGCGAGATGCAGAATCACATTTTCAAAAGAGAGCTGCGGCTCGATCACCGGGATCGAGTCATAAAATACACACATTTCATTGAACAGGTTGGAGGGAAGGCTGTTTCTCTCCATAATCGCATAGATCTCATCCCTGCTTCTGCGCGCGTCAGAGAACGGTCCGATGGAAAGACAGGCACTGTCCCCGGCGGAACGATACTCTTCTGGTATATAAAGGAACAGATGTGAGAAAAGAAATTCATCTGTCTTCCGCAGGAGCGAATCCGGCTTCAGCATTTTATTCAAAATGATTTCCGATTCCTTGTAAGAATAGTTTTCATACAGGCGCATCCGCAGTCCGTGATCGATCTGCTGCAGGTTGGATCCGTCTTCCTTCAGAAGCTGTGTGTTTACATTCCACCCCCCCAGGGCTTTTAAAAACAAATCCAGATAGTTTGTTTCCATATGCAACCTCCGTGTAACATAAAATTTGAGAAATAGAATAATTTAACACTAAAACGAATTATAACATAAAATCATATGATTTTTAAAGGTTTTTATTATTGTTGATAAAAATCAAAGATGCTATATTAGAGAATAGGTAAAATTGCTGAAAGGAAGTGGTGAAATGAGCAGTCCTTTTGTGGGATATGCAAAGAAAAAAGACTTTTTGGTGTGCATTGATTCGGATGGATGCGCGATCGATTCCATGGATATCAAGCACATCCGGTGCTTTGGCCCCTGCATGGTGGCTGAGTGGGGCCTGGACAAGAACAGGGATGAGATACTGAAGCGCTGGGATGAGATCAATCTCTACACCATGACAAGGGGCATCAACCGTTTCAAAGGCCTTGCGGCTATCCTGAAGGAAGTGAATGAGCAGTATGAGAAGATCGAAGATCTGGATACGCTGCTTACCTGGGTAGATGAGACGGATGAGCTTTCCAACGCGGCTGTCAAAGCTGCCGCGGAGGAGAAACACAGCATCTGCCTTGAGAAGGCACTGCGCTGGTCAGAGGCAGTGAACGAGTCCATACGGGCACTCCCCGAAGAGGAAGTTCGGCCTTTTGACGGCGTGAAAGAGAAGATCGCTATGCTGCACGAGTTCTGCGATGTGGCCATCGTGTCCTCTGCGAACTATGAGGCAGTGAAGGAAGAGTGGACCAGATACGGCCTGATCGACCATGTGGACATCGTACTGGCCCAGAACGCCGGATCGAAGAAAAGCTGCATTGAGAAACTGCTCACGTACGGGTATGACAAGGAGCACGTCATGATGACGGGGGACGCGCCGGGGGATATGGACGCGGCGCAGAAAAACGGTGTGTTCTACTACCCGATCCTGGTAAAGCATGAGACGCAGAGCTGGGCAGAGATCACAGAAGCGGCAGAGCATCTGAAAGCCGGAACTTACGGCGGTGAATATCAGGACATGCTGATCAAGAAGTTCACCGACAACCTGTCATAAAAGAAAGGAGAGATGACAGATGGTTAATCTGAGAGAGAAACCGTATTACTTAAACGACGAGCAGATTCAGTGGGTAGAAGATACCATTGCAGGGATGACGATCGAGGAGAAGATCGGACAGCTCTTCGTCAACATGGTGGGGAACGCGGAAGAGAGAAAGCCGGAGAATATCAAGAAAGTGCTTGATACCTATCATCCGGGTGCGATCCGCTACCACAATGCACCGAAGGAAGAACTCTGGGCAATGGCTGACTGCCTGCAGAAGACCACGAAGATTCCGCTCCTGATCGCTTCAAACTGCGAGCAGGGAGGAAACGGCGGCGTGGGCGGCGGAACGCCGATCGCAAACGGCGCTGCCATGGCTGCCATTGATTCTGAGGATGCGGTTTATGAGATGGCGACAATCTCCGCACGCGAGGCTGCGGCAGTGGGCTGCAACTGGAACTTTGCTCCCATTGTTGACCTGCTTTACAACTGGAGGAACACGATTGTTCAGCTCCGTGCGTTCAACGACAATCCGGACGATGTCATCCGCTATTCCAAAGCCTTCTTTAAAGGCATGAAGACACAGAATATGGCGACCTGCATGAAGCACTTCCCGGGCGACGGCACGGAAGAGAACGACCAGCATCTGATCATGGGTATCAATGAGTATGACTGCGACAAGTGGGACGCTACATATGGAAAAGTTTATAAAGAGCTGATCGACGAAGGGGTTATGACGATCATGGCCGGACACATCGCGCTTCCGGCATATTCAAAGAAACTCCGCCCCGGCATCAAGGACGAGGAGATCAGACCGGCGACACTGGCTCCGGAGCTGATCACAGATCTGCTGAAGGGACAGCTTGGATTCAACGGCCTTGTGGTTACAGACGCGTCTCATATGATCGGTATGTTCGGCGCAACCATCCCGAGAAGCCAGCAGGTTCCGGGCGCTATCGCGGCAGGCTGCGATATGTACCTGTTCTTCAACGACAGAGAAGAAGACTTCGGCTACATGATGGAAGGATATAAGAACGGAACGATCACAGAGGAGCGCTTAAGCGACGCGCTGCACAGGATCCTGGGTGTGAAAGCGGCGCTGAACCTCTATAAGCTTCAGGCAGAAGGCGCACTGGTACCGCCGAAGGAGAACCTGGCTGTAGTAGGATGCGAGGAGCATCATAAGGCGTCCAGAGAGTTCGCTGACAAGTATGTAACCCTTGTGAAAGACCGTCTGAACTACCTGCCGATGACACCGGAGAAATACAAGAAGATCAAGATGGTCTACATCGGATCTGAGGCAATGGTTGTAGCCGGAACGAAGATCAAATCCAACGATGAAGTCATTATCAATGACATCGTGGCTCAGCTTCAGGAGGCAGGATTTGAGGTTGACACAGAAGTGACGGCGAAGAAGGGCAAGATGGAAGATTTCAAGAAGAAATACGACTGCGTGCTCCTGGTTCTGAACGTGCAGGGCTTCGCTCAGTTCAACACCATGCGTGTGAAATGGGATGAGCCGGTGAACCAGCCATGGTATATGTCAGAGCTTCCGACCTTCGTAGTATCTCTGAGCTATACCAACAACCTCATCGATGTTCCGATGGCAAGATGTTATATCAATTCTTACATGGATCACCACGAAGCGTTCGCTGCAACCCTGGAGAAGATGATGGGCAAGAGCAGCTTCAAGGGCAGATATAATGAGAATGTATTCTGCGGAAGATGGGAAACCAGATTCTAAAGAAAAAACCGAAAAGGAGGAGACACAAGAATGAGTGGCAATAAGAAAAATGTAAGACCTTTTGGCTGGGCCGACAGAATCGGCTATGCATTCGGTGATTTCGGTAACGACTTTACCTTCATGCTGTCATCTGGTTTCATGATGAAATTCTATACAGATATTATGGGAATTCCGGCTGCGGTTGTAGGTGTCCTGATGATGGCTGCACGTTTCGTAGACGCAGTCACAGACGTTACCATGGGACAGATCGTAGACCGTTCCAAACCGACGAAGGATGGAAAGTTCCGTCCCTGGATCAAGCGTATGTGCGGGCCGGTGGCGATCGCCAGCTTCCTGATCTATCAGGGCGGACTGGCGGATATGGCTTACGGCTTTAAGCTGGTTTATATGATTATTACATATCTCCTGTGGGGATCCATCTTCTATACCTCCATCAATATCCCGTATGGATCGATGGCATCTGCGATCTCCGATGATCCGGACGACCGTGCGTCTCTGTCCACATGGAGAAATATTGGTGCAACAATGGCCAGCCTTTCCATCAACGCTGGTATCCCGCTGGTTGCGTATGTGGTAGTAGACGGCAATCAGGTTCTGGATTCCACACGTATGCTGATCGTTGCAGCAGCCTGCTCCATCGGAGCAATCATCTGCTACATCCTTTGCTTCAACCTGGTACGTGAGCGTGTAGAGGTTCCGCAGAACACAACGAAACTGAACGTAGGACACCTGCTGAAGAGCCTTGTTACAAACCGGTCCCTGATCGGTATCATCGTAGCTGCAATCCTGCTGCTCCTTGCACAGCTGGGAATGAACGGTGTGGCAGCTTATGTATACCCGAACTTCTATGGAAACGTAAGGGCGCAGTCCCTTGCAAGTGTACTGGGAAGCGTTGCAACCCTTGTGATCTGCGCACCGCTGGCAGGAAGACTTTCCTCCAAGTTTGGTAAGAAAGAAGTCTCCGCAGTGGCAGCAGTCGGCGGAGCGGCTTCCTTCCTGATCTGTCTGATTATGCAGCCGTCCAACGCTTATGTGTATGCACTGTTCGCAACCCTCGGACTGATCGGTATCGGATTCTTCAACATGGTGATCTGGGCGATGATTACGGACGTAATTGACGACGCTGAGATCAAGAATGGTGTCCGTGAGGATGGTACGATTTACTCCGTTTATTCTTTCGCACGTAAGGTTGGTCAGGCACTGTCTTCCGGTCTGGTAGGTGCTCTGGTAACGATGGTTGGATACACAGAGGCGACCGCGTTCGATCCGGATGTAACGCTGGGAATCTTCCGGATCTCCTGTATCGTTCCGCTGATCGGATTCGTTCTGGTAGCATTGGCTCTGATCTTCTTATATCCGCTGAGCAAGAAGAGAGTGGATGAGAACGTTGCGACGCTGAGAAAGAGGAAAGAAGGAAAATAATATATGCGCAATGTCATTAATCTGAATCAAAACTGGAAATTTATCCAGAAGGATGCCGGACTTCCGGCATCCTTCCCGGAGGACTGGCAGAACGTGGATCTCCCCCATTCCTGGAATGCGGTGGACGGCCAGGACGGAAACGGGAAATACGACCGCGGTACCTACTGGTACGCGAAGACATTCGAGACACCGAAGCAGCCGCTGAAGGGCGGAAGAGTCTTCGTAGAAGTCCTGGCAGCGGGACAGCAGGCAACGGTCTATGTAAACGGCAAAGAAGCGGTCTATCATGAGGGCGGGTACTCCATCTTCCGCGCAGATGTTACGGATCTGTGCAATGCGCAGGGAGAGAATCTCCTCGTGATCGCCTGCAGCAATGAATATAAGGACAGTGTTTATCCGCAGTCAGCGGACTTCACGTTCTACGGCGGACTGTACCGCGGCGTGAACCTGATCAGTGTTCCGGATACGCATTTCGATCTGGAGTACTACGGAGGCCCGGGCATCAAAGTGACGCCCAGGCCCTGTGAAGGAGGCGCGGAGTTCGAGATTGAGACTTATGTGAAGAACGGGGATGAGAATTTCACAGTTCTTTACAGTATCGCAGATGCAGACGGCAAAGAAGTCGGCTATGCGTGCCGGCCGGCAGACGACACGGCTGTGAAGATCTTCGTTCCGGACGCAGAGCTGTGGAGCATTGATCATCCGTACCTGTATACAGTGAAAGCACTCCTTCAGAGACGCAATGAGGCTTATGACGAAGTCAGCGCCTGCGTCGGCGTGCGTACCTTCTCCTGTGATCCGCAGGAAGGATTCTTCTTAAACGGAGTTCTGACTCCGCTGCGCGGCGTAAGCCGTCATCAGGACCGCCTCTATAAAGGCAATGCCCTGACAAGAGAAGAGCACTACGAAGATGCACAGCTCATCAAGGAGCTGGGAGCGAATACGATCCGGCTGGCTCATTATCAGCATTCTCAGGATTTCTATGATGCCTGCGATGAGCTCGGATTTATCGTGTGGGCAGAAATCCCGTTTATCAGCGTGTTTAACGCGGATCTGGACGCACATCAGAACTGCATCAGCCAGATGAAAGAGCTGGTGATCCAGAACTATAACCGTCCGTCCATCTGCTTCTGGGGCATCTCCAATGAGATCCTGATCGGCGGTATCTCAGAGAAGCTGGTTGAGAACCACGTGGAACTGAATGCGCTGGTGAAAGAACTGGATCCGACCCGTCTGACCACGATCGCGCATGTAAGCATGACGCCGGTGGAAGGACCGATGCATAAAATTACAGATGTGGAAAGCTACAACCATTATTTCGGATGGTACGGCGGAAGAACCGAGGACAACGGTCCCTGGATGGACAACTTCCACAAGGTACATCCGGACATCTGCCTGGGTCTGTCCGAGTACGGATGTGAGGGTATCATCACCTATCACGGCCCGAATCCGGCATGCAAGGACTACAGTGAGGAATATCAGGCACTGTACCACGAGCATATGGCGAAAATGCTGGATGAGCGTCCGTGGATCTGGTCAAGCCATGTATGGAATATGTTTGACTTCGGCTGCGCGGCTCGTAATGAAGGCGGAGTTGCCGGAAGGAACAACAAGGGTCTGATGACCATTGACCGCAAGACGAAGAAAGATGCTTACTACATCTATAAAGCATACTGGAACAGTGAGCCGATGGTTCACCTCTGCGGCAAACGCTACGCACAGCGTGCAGGGGAGACTACCGAGGTTCGCGTGTACTCCAACCAGCCGGCTGTTGCACTGTATGTAAACGGCGAGAAAGTGGAAGAGCAGAGTGCGGACAAGGTATTCGTATTCACAGTTGCTCTGGCAGAAGGACAGAATATTATCGTTGCGGATGCGGGCTGCGTGAAAGATACCATGACGCTGGAGAAGGTTGAGAAAGAGCCTGAGATCTATGTTCTTCCGGAAGTAAATGAGCGTGCACAGGGCGTTGCCAACTGGTTCAAACTGGCGGGCGACCTTGACCTGAAGGCTCCGATGGAGTTCCCGGAAGGAATGTACAGCATCCATGATACCATGGAAGAGCTGGCGAAGTCTCCGGAAGCTCTGGAGATCGCGGCAAAGGCTGTGAAGCTTACGATGAACATGACCGTACGTCCGGGTGAAGGCATGTGGGATATGATGAAAGCCATGACACTGGACAGTTACGGAGAGATGGCAGGATCTCTTGTTCCGGAAGGATTCATGGAGAGCCTGAATGCACAGCTGATTAAAATAAAGAAAGTTGACTGATCCGAAAGGACAGCGCCGGGCTGAGAATATCAGCCCGGTTTTTTTGAGGCTGCTGCCGATACGTTACTTATGAACTGTAATATTATAAATCTTAATGAATATTTATAAAAAACTTGTTGTTGAAATCTACTTGCAGTTGTAGTATAATCTTTACAATTTGAGAACGAGGGCGCTCTGGATCAAAAGACTCCAAGAGTGCCTTTGCTATGTAAAGAAGGGAAAGGGTGAACAAATGAAGGCGTTTCTAATATTGGAAGACGGTACAGTATTTACAGGGACAAGTATTGGCTCTGCACGGGACTGTGTCAGCGAGATCGTATTCAACACTTCGATGACAGGCTATCTTGAGGTGCTGACAGACCCATCTTACGCAGGACAGGCTGTCGTCATGACATACCCTCTGATCGGGAATTACGGCATTACTCCGGATATGGAATCCGGGAAAGCATGGCCGGATGGATATATTGTGAGAGAGTTGTCCAGGATGCCCAGCAATTTCCGCTGCGAAGGCACGATCCAGGACTTCCTGAAGGAGCAGGATATTCCCGGAATCGCGGGAATCGATACGCGTGCTCTCACGAAGATCCTGAGAGAAAAGGGTACCATGAACGGCATGATCACTACGAATGAGGATTATGATCTGGATGAGATTCTTCCGAAGCTGAAAGCCTATACAGTCGGCGACGTCGTCTCGAAAGTGACCTGCCAGGAGAAATATGTCCTGGAAGGATCGGGAAAGAAAGTCGCGCTGCTGGATCTGGGTGCGAAGAAGAACATCGCCCGTTCTCTGAATCAGAGAGGATGTGAAGTGACGGTTTATCCGGCCCACACGAGCGCGGAGGAGATCATTGCATCAAATCCGGACGGCATCATGCTCTCCAACGGCCCTGGGGACCCGGCGGACTGCACATCCATTATTGAAGAAATCAGAAAGCTGTACAATACAGAAATTCCGATATTCGCCATCTGCCTGGGACATCAGCTGATGGCCCTTGCCACAGGCGCCACAACCCACAAATTGAAATACGGCCACAGAGGCGGCAACCATCCGGTGAAAGACCTGAGTACGGGCAGAGTTTATATCTCTTCCCAGAACCACGGATATGTGGTGGATGATGAGAGCATTGACCCTGAAGTGGCTGCTCCGGCATTCGTCAACGTAAATGACGGGACCAACGAGGGACTGTCCTATAAGGGCAAGAATATTTTCACGGTTCAGTTCCACCCGGAGGCGTGCCCCGGGCCGCAGGATTCCGGGTACCTGTTTGACAGATTCATTGAGATGATGGGAGGAGCGAAATAATGCCAAGAGATTTAAGTATTAAGAAAGTGCTGGTTATCGGTTCCGGTCCGATCGTTATCGGGCAGGCCGCGGAGTTTGACTATGCAGGAACACAGGCATGCCGTTCTCTGAAGGAGGAGGGCCTTGAAGTTGTATTATTGAACTCCAATCCGGCGACGATCATGACAGATAAAGACATCGCGGACCGGGTCTATATCGAGCCTCTGACTGTCGAAGTAGTGGAACAGCTGATTCTCAAAGAGAAGCCGGACAGTGTCCTTCCCACACTGGGCGGACAGGCAGGACTGAACCTTGCCATGGAGCTGGAAGAAGCGGGATTCTTGCGGGAGCATCATGTGCGGCTGATCGGAACCACGTCAGAAACGATCAAGAAGGCAGAAGACCGTCTGGAGTTCAAGGCGACGATGGAGAAGATCGGTGAGCCGGTAGCAGCTTCCCTTGTCGTAGAGAACGTGGAGGACGGACTTGCATTTGCGAATAAGATCGGCTACCCGGTCGTCCTGCGCCCTGCCTATACACTGGGCGGCAGCGGCGGCGGCATCGCCAATAACTCTCAGCAGCTGGTGGAGATTCTGGAGAACGGCCTCAGACTCTCCCGTGTAGGCCAGGTGCTGGTAGAGCGGTGCATTGCGGGATGGAAAGAGATCGAGTATGAGGTGATGCGTGACAGCAAAGGCAACTGCATCACCGTATGTAATATGGAAAATATTGACCCTGTGGGTGTGCACACCGGCGACAGCATTGTTGTGGCTCCCTCTCAGACGCTGGGCGATAAAGAGTATCAGATGCTCCGTACGTCAGCGCTGAATATCATCAGCGAGCTGAACATTACAGGCGGATGCAACGTGCAGTATGCGCTGAATCCGGATTCCTTCGAGTACTGTGTAATCGAAGTAAATCCCCGTGTCAGCCGTTCTTCCGCACTGGCGTCCAAGGCGACCGGCTACCCGATCGCGAAGGTGGCCGCGAAGATCGCGCTGGGCTATACGCTGGATGAGATCAAGAATGCAATCACGAAGAAAACCTATGCCAGCTTCGAGCCCATGCTGGACTATGTTGTTGTCAAGCTGCCCCGGCTTCCCTTTGATAAGTTCATCAGCGCGAAGCGGACGCTGACTACACAGATGAAGGCAACGGGAGAAGTGATGAGCATCTGCGATAACTTCGAGGGAGCACTGATGAAAGCCATCCGCTCTCTGGAGCAGCATGTGGACTGCCTGCTGTCTTATGATTTCAGCGGTCTTTCGAAGGAAGACCTGACAGAAGAACTGGCGATCGTGGATGATATGCGCATCTGGAGGATCGCAGAGGCGATTCGGAAAGGCATTGACTACGATACCATTTATAAAATCACGAAGATTGATCCCTGGTTCATCGACAAACTGGCGATCATCGTGGAGATGGAGAATGCCCTGAAGACCCAGGAACTGACCCCTGAACTGCTGAAAGAAGCGAAGCGCATCGAGTTCCCGGACAACGTGATCGCGCGCCTGACCGGAAAGAGCGAGCGTGAGATCCATGACATGCGCCATGCGAACGGCATTGTGGCCGCATACAAGATCGTGGATACCTGTGCCGCAGAGTTCGCGGCAGAGACTCCGTACTACTATTCCGTATACGGAAGCGAGAATGAAGTAGAACAGACGACCGGCAAGAAAAAAGTCCTTGTCCTTGGCTCCGGTCCGATCCGGATCGGTCAGGGAATCGAGTTCGACTTCTGTTCCGTACACTGTACGTGGGCCTTCGCAAAAGAGGGATATGAGACGATCATCGTCAACAACAATCCGGAGACAGTCAGTACAGACTTCGACATCGCGGATAAGCTGTATTTCGAGCCGCTGACGCCGGAAGACGTGGAGAGTATTGTAGATATTGAGAAGCCGGACGGCGCGGTGGTTCAGTTCGGCGGACAGACCGCCATCAAGCTGACAGAGGCGCTGATGAAGATGGGCGTGCCGATCCTGGGAACATCTGCTGAGAATGTAGATAAGGCAGAGGACCGAGAGCTCTTCGACGAGATTCTGGAAGAATGCCAGATCCCGCGTCCGACAGGAGGAACCGTATTTACCGCGGAGGAGGCGAAGGAAGTCGCCAACCGCTTAGGGTACCCCGTGCTGGTTCGTCCGTCCTACGTACTGGGCGGCCAGGGCATGCAGATCGCCATCAACGACAGCGACATCGATCAGTTCATCGGCATCATCAACCGGATCGCCCAGGATCACCCGATCCTTGTAGATAAGTACCTGCAGGGCAAGGAGATCGAAGTGGACGCTGTATGCGACGGAACAGATATTCTGATACCGGGTATCATGGAGCATATCGAACGTGCCGGAATCCATTCCGGCGACAGTATCTCTGTCTACCCGGCCCAGAGCCTGACAGAGGGCGCGAAGGCGAAGATCGCAGAGTACACAAGACGGCTCGCCAAATCCCTTCATGTGATCGGTATGATCAACATCCAGTTCATCGTGTGCGGCGATGAGGATGTGTACGTGATCGAGGTCAATCCGCGGTCCAGCCGTACTGTGCCGTATATCAGCAAGGTGACAGGAATTCCGATCGTGCCGCTGGCGACACAGGTTATCATCGGAAATAAGATCAAAGAACTGGGCTATACACCGGGACTGCAGCCGGAGGCAGATTATGTGGCGGTTAAGATGCCGGTATTCTCCTTCGAGAAGATCCGCGGCGCGGATATCAGTCTGGGACCTGAGATGAAGTCCACGGGCGAGTGCCTGGGGATCGCAAAGACCTTTGACGAGGCCCTTTATAAAGCATTCCTCGGCGCAGGCATCAAGCTGCCGAAGTTCAAGAACATGATCATGACGGTGCGCGACGAGGAGCATCCGGCCGCAGTGGAGATCGGACGCAGATTCGCGAATATCGGCTACCATATCTTCGCCACAAGCGGAACTGCGCGGGCACTGAATGAGGCAGGCGTGAAAGCAACTCCGGTCCGCAAGATCGAGCAGGAGTCTCCGAACCTTCTTGACTTGATCTTAGGACACAAGATCGACCTCGTTATCGATATTCCGGCACAGGGAGCAGATCATTCGAAAGATGGATTCGTGATCCGCAGAAATGCGATCGAGACAGGCGTCAATGTGCTGACCGCCATCGATACGGCAGAAGCTCTGATCACCAGCCTTGAAAATACAGATATAAAGAAACTGACACTGATCGATATCGCGACGGTATAGAAGAAATCATCCGCCGGGAACGATGTATAGAAGGATACATCGTTCCCGGCTTTTTCTGGTGTCAGTGCATAAAGGCAGCCCAGGAGTCAGAATCTCTGTCAGATAGAAGTATAGGACGTTGACGGTTTCTATGGAGATTGGTCATTTTCTGGAATGGTATGAGGAAACCCATCCTGAATGGAAGGGTGAATGGAAGGGAACGGATCCAGACTATGACAATTCTGCCGATTCCCCGCCGGAAACTGGCAGTTTCAGCTCTGCTTCTTCCACTATTTTGCAGCAGCCCCATTGACATTTTCTTACAATTGGGTAATAATGTAGAAAAGCTGTAATACAGCATACAAGCTGTATGCTGTATTACAAAACAGAAGGAGTAAGAAAATGAGCATTAAACCAATTGAGAAAGTAGCGGTAGGCGAGCAGGTATACGATCAGCTGAAGAAGCTTTTGCTGGAAGGGGAGTGGGCGCCCGGAAGTAAGATTCCGTCGGAAAATGAGCTGGCGGACATGTTTCATGTCAGCAGAGTGACTGTGCGCCAGGCACTGCAGAAATTAAATGCCCTGGGACTTCTGGAGACTCGTCTGGGAGAGGGCTCGTTTGTGAAGACACTGGATGCCGGCGAGAATATGAACGCGCTGATCCCCACGGTTTATCTTGGGGAACAGTCGATTATGCAGGTGATCGAATTCCGTCAGATTATCGAGACAGAGTGCGCGAGACTGGCGGCCCGGAGAGCGTCAGACGAAGATGTGAAAGAGCTGGAGAGACTTTGGGACAATATGAAGAAATGGGAGACCGAGAAGAATATCAAAGAATTCAGCAAGGCAGATCTGGACTTTCATTTCGAGGTTGCCAAGATTACCGGGAATGGACTGATTATTAAGACGAACAGTATCCTGCGGGATGTGCTGGAATGTTCGATGGACAAAGTGATCGAGAAGATGGGGTATGAGAGCGGTCTGTATTATCACGGAGAAATATTGAAAGCAATCGCAGATCACGACGAAGAAAAAGCGGCACAGATGATGAAGGAACATATCGGACGGAACAAGGACTTTTTCTGATGGTGTCAATAAACGGGTCCCGAATTTGGTAAAATTACATAAAAATCTGCTTTTAGAATACATGATGTTGACAAAAACAGCAGTGTATGCTATTTTATACTCATACCTGTAATACAAGCGACAGCATACAACACATAACATGCAGAAGGAGGAACGTATGAAGAAGAGAAACAGATTTTTAGGACTCATGTTGACAGGAGCGATGGTCGCCGGATGCCTTGCGGGATGTTCGGGCGGCGACAAGGATCAGACAACAGACGAAAACAGGGGAACGATTGAAAACCCGGAAGAGATCACTGCAGAGCTGACCCTGTGGGATGCGAGCTGGAACGAAAACATCACTCCGGGGCTGATCGAGAAATTCAATGAGCAGTACCCGGGAATCAAAGTGAATGTAGAATATTTCCCGAGCGACGGCATGTCAGACAAATATCTGACAGCTCTGACCAACGGCGGAAGCAGCGGCCCGGATCTGGTGAGCGTGAACAATGAATGGATTTCCACGTTTGTGGCCGGCGGCGGTTTGATGAACATGGACGACTACATTGAAGCCAACGACTATGATATGTCCGATTTCTATGACGGAGCCCTGGATGGGATAACGATCAACGGTTCTGTCTACGCACTCCCCTACAGAGCGGAGACCCACGGATTGTTCTATAACGCGGATATGTTCCAGGAAGCAGGCTATGATGCTGTGCCGGAGACTTGGGAAGAGTTCCTTGGCGCTGCAGTGAAGATCACAGAGGACAGCGGCGGAGAAGTAAAGGGAATCGCAGTTCCCGGAGGCGAATGGGGCAACACGACGTATCAGCTGATCAACATGATTTTATGCGCTGACGGGGACATCCTGAATGAGGACAACACAGAGTGTGTTCTGGATTCGGAAGAGGCAATCAAGGCGGCAGAGTATTTTGTGGATTTAAGTGTGGAGCATCAGGTAGTTCCAGACAGCATTTTGGAGAATGACAACGCAGCGGGACGTACCTTATTCGCAGAAGAGAAGGTGGCTTCGTTCATGACAGGAGCCTACGATATCGCCACAATTCAGGATCTGAACCCGGACTTAAATATGGGTACAGCCATGGTTCCGGTGTTTGACGGTGCAGACAGACATATCATTTTCGCAGGATGGAGCACCGCGGTTTCCGCACACACGGAAGAACCGGACGCCGCATGGCTGCTGGCGGAGTTCCTTGCGCAGCCGGAGAACTCGGTGGAGTATTCTACGACATTCTCGGCGAGAAAATCTATGGCTGACGATGAGAAATACACAGGAGATCCGCTGCTTTCAAGCCTGGCAGAATCTCTTCAGTATGGGGAGCCGCTGCCGGTTATCCCGGAGATCACACAGATCCGGCAGACATTATACGAATACATCCAGCTTGCACTTTCCGGTGAGATGACTGCTGAGGAAGCGATGACACAGACTACAGAAGAAGTAAATGATCTGCTGCAGTAGCCCTTTATAAACAGGTATGACTGAGGGAGTGTCAGGGGTGAGAGGGATCTCGCTGCGGGGCACTCCCCCTGTTCGTTAGGAAAGAGTGTTTTGGATCAGAATCGATGGAGAAGGTAAGGATGAAAGGAAGACGAAAACAACATACATTCAAAAACAGCGGAGCAATATTTATCCTGCCGGCATTTCTTGTGGTAGCCTTGGTGATGTTTTTCCCATTGCTGTATAATATTGCCTTAAGTTTTTTCGAGAAAACAATATACAACGCGGACTGGAAGTTCGTAGGAATCGAACAGTATATCGATCTTCTTACGTCCGGCAAATTCCTGAACGCGCTGAAAAATACGGTGGTATGGACATTCTTCAGTGTGGTGTTCCAGTTTGTGATCGGATTTCTTGTTGCACTCGTGCTGGCCCAGGAACGGGTGAAGCTGAGAGGAATCTGGAGATGCCTGATTATGCTTCCCTGGGTACTTCCTTCCATCATTGGAAGTATGGTATGGAGGTGGATGTACCACTCAGATTTTGGAATTCTGAATGATATTCTGATGAAACTGGGGATCATCAATGAAGCGATTCCCTGGCTGGGAAGCAAGGAGTTCGCTTTGATATCAGCGATCATTGTGAATGTCTGGAAGATGTTCCCGCTGGTACTGCTGTACATAGAGGCAGCTCTGCAGTCTGTCCCCAAGAGTCTTCAGGACGCGGCAGTGGTGGACGGCGCCAATGCATTCCACTGTTTCCGGGTGGTGACATGGCCCCACATCGCTCCTACCTGCAAGACGGTGGTACTTCTGCTTTCTATCTGGACACTGAATGCATTTACCTTTATCTATGTCCTGACAGGAGGAGGACCGGGGACGTCATCCCAGGTACTGTCTCTGTTTATCTACCGGGAAGCATTCCAGAACTTCAATTATGGAAGCGCGGCGGCTGCAAGCACGATCCTGTTTATCATCGTCGCAGTGTTCAGCAGCATTTATATCAAACTGTCAACAGGAGGTGAGGACCAGTGATCAAGAACAGGCATACAGAGAAAATCAAAGTGGCGGCAACCCATCTGTTTCTGCTGGCTGTCGTAATCATTGCCATATTCCCGATCCTGTGGATGTTTGACTCTTCTCTGAAAGGGGAGTCTGAGATCTACTCCTCTTCGCCCACATTTTGGATCGAGAGCCCCACGTTCGAGAATTATATCCGGGTCATCTTTGACAGCGGGATCCCAAGAGCCTTTCTGAACAGTCTGATCATATCGGTTACAGCGACTTCCATCACAGTGGTTCTTGGCTGCCTCGCAGGCTATGGATTCTCGCGATACCGGTTCCGGGCAAGGAAAGCCTTATATGTGGGGCTGCTGTACGGCCAGATGATGCCCGCGGTGGTATTGATTATTCCGATCTATCTTGTATTTACGAAGATCGGGCTGATGGATTCCTATTTTTCCCTGATTCTGCCGGATGTGGCGATCACGGTTCCGCTGGCGACACTGATGCTGAAGAGCTTCTTCGACGGCGTATCCGTGGAGCTGGAGGATGCGGCCAGGATCGACGGGGCCAGCAAGCTGGGGATCCTGTGCAGAATCATCGTGCCCATCGCCAAGCCGGGACTGGTTTCCGTGGCGATCTACACATTCCTGACCACATGGGAAGAGTTCCTGTTTGCACTGAACCTGACGAATTCAGCGTCGATCCGGACACTGCCGATCGCGATCAATATGTTCAAGGGTGAGTTCGTCATTGACTGGGGCGCGATTATGGCGTCAGGCGCGGTGATTTCCCTGCCGGTAATCCTGCTGTTTGTACTGTGCAATAAGGTATTTGTGAAGGGATTATCAGAAGGCGGAGTGAAAGGATAGAAAGAAAATATAAGATCAAGGAGGATGAAGAAGATGATAGTGAAAGGACTGGCACACACAGCGTTAAATGTTTCAGACATGGAGAAATCGATCCGGTTTTACTGTGATGTTCTGGGATTTGAGAAGGCGTTCGAGATGGAGAACCCGGAGACAAAGGAACCATGGATTGTATACCTCTATGCAGGCGGAGGACAGTTCATCGAGCTCTTCTACGGAGGGGTGAATTATACGGAGTACAGCAATGATAATATCGGATTTTCCCACCTGTGCTTTGAAGTCTCGGATATCCAGGCGATCGCGGATCAGATCACGGGGGCAGGCTGTGAGCTGGACCGCCCGGTCAAGTTCGGGATCGACAGCAACTGGCAGTGCTGGGTAAGAGATCCGGACCGCAACCGGATCGAACTGATGCAGGTCGGGGAAGAGTCCCCCCAGGCCAGATTCCTCAAAGAGAGAAAGTAGGTGCGGGTATGTGCGAGAATAAGCTGTCCAGCAGCTTCGTGGTGAAGATCGGAATCGTGGTCAACGATATTGAGCAGACCGCGGAGCGCTATAACCGGCTGTTCGCTCTGGGGAAAGAAGCGGCCGTGCGGTACCCGGATCCGAACAAGAAGCCGGCAGAAGGAGCCTATAAGAGATACCACGGCGAGGAAGTTCATCCCAAGCTGAAATCCTGTATCGTGGATCTCAGCCCGGTCTACCTGGAGATCCTGGAACCGGCGGACGAAGAGAAAAGCCCGTGGAGAACCTACCTGGAAACATACGGACCGGGTGTGTGCTTCCTCTCTTTTTACATCGACGGATTCGAGCAGCATATTGATCTGATGGAGAAGGGCGGATATCCGATGAGCTTTGTCGAAGAGAAGATGTTCGAAAGATATGCCTACTTTGACACCCAGGAACAACTTGGCGTGACCATAGAATTAAAGGAACGAAAGAGCAGATAAAGGGAAGAGAGAGGAAGGATTCATTTGAATATCATCATCACAGGCGCCGGCGGGGGACTGGGGTGCTATCTCGCATCAGCGGCGCTGAACAGAGGGCATAAAGTGTATGCGGCAGTCCACTCATCCAAAAGGATTTCCCCTATGATGGTTGAACTGAAGAAGGCGTACGGGGACAGACTGTCTGTGCTGGAAATGGATGTCTCGAAAGCTGACAGCATACGGAAAGCGGCACACCGGATGGAGCAGAAGGGCGTCGTGCTCGACGGGATTATCAACAATGCAGCGATTATGACCGAGCGGGAGAAAACCATCGAAGATCTGAACATCGACGAAGTGCTGCGGTCCTTTGAAGTCAATACGGTCGGGCCGATGCGCGTGGTCCAGGAACTGCTGCCCCTGCTGTATCAGGGGGAGCGGCAGTCCATCATTAACATTTCTTCCGAGGCGGGGACCATCATCAATGCATTCCCCACCAACTATGCCTACAGTATGTCGAAGGCCGCGTTAAATATGTTCTCAGAACGTCTGCGGGAGTTCCTCCGGGAGAAGGAGATTCAGGTGTATGCGGTGCACCCGGGATGGATGCGCACGAACATGGGTGGGACGGACGCACCGGCTGACCCGGCAGACATCGCTGCCGGCATACTGGATATTATGGAGCGGAAGAAGATCATCTATTCCAAGATCGCGTTCATTGATGCGACCGGGCGGCCTATGCCCTTATAGGAGGAAAGATATGGAAACAGAGAAATGGCAGCAGGATCAGATCGTGCATCTTGCGCTTGTTGTAAAGGACATTGAGAAAACACTTGCTGATTACTGCAGGATCTTCCGGATGGAGATGCCGCAGATCAAACAGACCTGTCCGGAGGAAATCGCAGAGACCGAATACCGGGGCAGACCGACTCCGGCCCGCGCGAAACAGGCGTTCCTTTCTTTCGGCAGTATGCGCATTGAGCTGATGGAGCCGGATGCACATGACAGTACATGGAAGGAGTATCTGGAGCAGCACGGGAACTGCGTTCACCATATCGCATTGTACGTGCCGGATATGGACCGGGCGCTGGAAGAGCTGGAAGGCGAGGAGATCTCCCTTGTCCAGAGGGGGAAATACCGGGGCGGGAAGTATGCCTATGTGGCCAGTGAGGAGAAACTGGCGGTCATGCTGGAACTTCTGCAGGACGACTGATGAGGAAAGGAGACAGGGATGGAGAAGACACGAATCGGCATCATCGGCTGCGGGGTGATTTCCGAGGTTTATCTGAACAATATCCGGCGATTTTACGGCAGGATCCGGGTGGTGTCCTGCGCGGACCGCATCCGGGAGAAAGCGGAAGCGCTGGCTGCCAGCTATGACATCGGCAAGGTGTGCACCGTGGAAGAGCTTCTTGCGGATCCGCAGATTGACATTGTGCTCAATCTGACGATTCCGCAGGCGCATTACGAGATCAATCAGAAGGCAGTCACAGCCGGGAAGCACGTATACTGTGAGAAGCCGCTGGCCCTTACCGTCAGGGAGGCAGAGGAACTGCGGCGCCTGGCGAAAGAGAAGGGAGTGCGGATCGGCTGCGCGCCGGATACCTTCCTGGGCGCGGGCCTGCAGACCTGCAGGCGGCTGATCGATGAGGGATGGATCGGGAAACCGGTGGGCGCGACCGCCAATATGATGAACCACGGCACAGAGACCTGGCACCGCTCTCCGGACTTCTATTATCAGCCGGGAGGCGGGCCGCTGTTCGACATGGGGCCGTATTATATCACTGCACTGGTCTCTCTTCTGGGACCGGTGGAGAAGGCGGGATGCTTCTCCACAAAGGGATTTGAGCAGCGGAGAATATACAGTATGCCAAGGAGGGGGGAATCGATCCGCGTAGAAGTGCCGACACATTACGCGGGGATCCTTCGCTTCCGGAGCGGGGCAGTGGCGAACATCAATCTGAGCTTTGACGCCTGGCTGTCCAACCTTCCGAAGCTGGAGATCTACGGCACAGAAGGCACGATCGTCGTTCCGGATCCGAACCGCTTCGACGGCGAGGTGAAGCTCATCCGAAGGGAGGCACTTCTGGATGCGGTGGAAGCGGCGCCGGGCGATGAAGCCGCAGGACTGCTGAGCAGGCCGGAGATGTGGGAGAAGTACAGAGTGATGCCCTCCCTGTACCGGCAGCCGGACGGGAATATGCGGGGGATCGGGCTTCTGGACATGATCTGTGCAATCGAGAATCAGCGGCCTGCCCGGGCGGGAGCGGAACTGGCCGGACATGTCCTGGAAGTGATGGAGTGTCTGAGCCGGGAGGATGCGGTCTCGGCGGTTGCATCTTCGTGCGAGAGACCCGCGCCCATGCCTGCAGGGCTGGAGATCGGCGAACTGGATGAATGAAAGAAATACGAGCAATAGAAGAAATACGAGCAATAGAAGAAATACGAAAAATAAAATCAATACGAGAAACGGGTTAAATAATAATGAAGAAAGGATAGGGTCTGTAAAGTGGAAGTATCAGGAGCAGCAGAGAAACAGGTAAATACAGGTTCCGCCCCGTCCCGGCTCAGGATTACAGATCTGAAGATCTGCAAGGTACATATTCCGCCCTGGGGAAGCCATCTCATCCGGATTGAGACCAATCAGGGACTGACCGGATATGGGGAGCTGCGGGACGGAGCCAGCGCGACGTATGTGAAGATGCTCAAAAGCAGGATCCTGGGGGAAAACCCCTGTGACATTGAGCGGCTGCTGAAGAAGATCCGGCAGTTCGGCGGGATGGCCCGCCAGGCGGCAGGAGTCTCCGCCGTGGAAATCGCTCTGTGGGATCTGTGCGGGAAGGCTTACCAGATCCCGGTCTATCAGCTGCTGGGCGGGAAGCAGAGAGCGCAGATCCGGCTGTACGCAGACGCGCACATTGAGAGCGGCAGGTTTACCGGTGAGGTGCGTGAGCCCGAGGAAGTGGGCAGAACCCTGCTGGAATCTATGAGTCAGGACTTCTCCGTGCTGAAGCTTCTGAGTGTGGAGCTTCTGATGTATCAGGAGGGGAATGTCTCGGGGGCCACGGACTGGCTGAGAAACTACAGAAAGATACAAGACGGACTCAAAGAAGCCGGAACGAAGGACCTGAAGACGCGGACACAGCTGAATGCGGCTCTGTATAATTATAATAATCTGGCACATCCGTTTACGAATCTGCATGTTACGGAACAGGGACTGGACTGTCTGGAATCTTACATCGAAAGGATCCGGGCAGTCACAGGATATGAGGTGCCTCTGGCAATTGATCATTTCGGGCATTTCCCCATGATTGACATGATAAAAATCGGACGGAGACTGGAGAAGTTTAACCTGGCCTGGGCCGAGGATATGCTGCCCTGGTACCTGACAGAGCAGTACGCGCATCTGGCCCGGCGTACGGAGATCCCGCTGGCAGTGGGAGAGGATATTTATCTGGCGGAGAACTTCGAACCGCTGCTTCAGACCGGCGCGCTGTCACTGGTCCACCCGGATCTGCTGACCGTGGGCGGGATCCTGGAGGTGAAAAAGCTGAGCGCGCTGGCAGAGAAATACGGTGCATCCATGGCGATCCATATGTGCGAGAGCCCGGTTGCGGCACTGGCAGCGGCACATGCCGCGGCGGTGAGCGATGTGTTCTTTGCCCTGGAGTACGATGCGCTGGATATGCCCTGGTGGGAGGATCTGATTGACAGTCCCTATTCGCCTATTGGAGCGGGCGGACAGATCACCCTTCTGGATGAGCCGGGGCTGGGCATACGCGGGCTGAACGAGGAGGTGCTGAGGGAACATGCAGAGGTCACAGACGGAGAGATCTGGATGTCCACAGACGAGTGGAACCAGGAATCCTCACTGGACCGGATCTGGAGCTGAGGAATCGCAGAACGGCAACGAATAAGAGATCATGGAAGGACAAAAGGAGCGGAGGACATATGGAATATAGCAAGGACTTGATCAGACAGCTGGAAGAGAAGGCGAGAACGCTGAGAAAGGATGTTGTGATCAGCATGGGAGTAGGCGTCGCCGGACACATCGGGGGATCGAATTCGTCCGCGGACATTGTGGCGGCACTGTATTTTTATAAGATGCATTATGACAGCCAGAATCCCCAGATGGAGGACCGGGACCGGTTCCTGCTGAGCAAAGGTCACGTGGCCATTCTTCAGTACGCGGCACTGGCAGAGGCGGGATATTTCCCGGTGGAAGATCTGAAAAAAACAAAGGAGATCGGATCCTATCTGCAGGGCCACCCGGATGTGCGCAAGACGCCGGGGATCGAGGCCGGGACCGGATCGCTGGGACAGGGATTGTCGATCGGGCTGGGGATGGCTCTCGGCATGAGAAGCAATGGGATCCGGCGGAAGGTATATGTACTGGTCGGAGACGGTGAGACCCAGGAGGGACAGGTCTGGGAGGCAGCTATGGCGGCCGGCATGTATAAGGCGGACAACCTGGTGGCCATTGTGGACCAGAACGGCCTGCAGGCCAACGGAAAGGTGGAGAACCGCATGAATACAGCCCCGCTCACCCTGAAGTGGAAGAGTTTCGGCTGGAACGTGATCGAGATCGACGGTCATAATATGGAAGAGATTCTCACTGCGCTTGACCAGGCAGACGGAATCAAAGGGATGCCCACGGTCATCATTGCACACACTGTCAAGGGCAAAGGCGTAAGCTTCGCGGAGAATGTTGTAGGTTACCACAACGGAGCGCTGACACAAGAGACGTATCAGCAGGCATTACAGGAATTGTCATAAGGAGGAGGCAGCAATGGGATATACGAATCAGAGAATCGCCTACGGGCGCACACTGGTAGAGCTTGGAAGGACGAATCCGGATATTGTGGTGCTGGACGCGGACCTGGGCGGCTCAACCATGGGGAAAATGTTCGAGCAGGAGTACCCGGACAGGCATTTTGAGATGGGGATCGCGGAGGCAAATATGACCTCCGTCGCGGCAGGGCTTGCCCAGGCGGGGAAGATCCCGTTCACGAATTCGTTTGCCGTTTTCGCGGGCGGGCGCGCCTATGACCAGATCAGACAGACGATCGCCATCGGCAGACTCAATGTAAAGATCTGCGGGTCTTCTGCGGGGCTGTCTGATTTCGGAGACGGGGCCACGCATCAGTCGGTGGAAGATCTCGCGCTCATGCGGGCCATCCCCAATATGACGGTCCTCTGCCCGGCTGACGCCAATGAGACGGTGGGCGCTGTGAAGGCCATGGTGGAAATGGACGGACCCTGTTACATCAGACTGAACCGGAATGACTATGAAAATGTGACAGAGGAAGGCCAGGAATTCCGCATTGGGGAACCCAAAGTCCTGAGAGAGGGAGAGGAGATCGTTCTCTTTGCCACCGGATATATGGTGGGACTCTCTCTTGCGGCGGCAGAAGAACTGGCGGGGAAAATCTCTGTAAAAGTGGTGAATGTCAGCACCATCAAGCCGCTGAATGAGAACCGAATCGCAGAGCTGGCCAGGGGATGTAAAGCGGCTGTAACAGCGGAGGAGCACAGCATCATCGGAGGCCTTGGAAGCGCGGTGTCAGAAGCCCTGCGCAAGGAGAGGATCGCCGTGGAATTCGTAGGGATTAACGATACGTTCGGGTGCAGCGCCCACAATTATCAGGATGTATTGAACGCGCACGGCCTGACCACGGAGCATATCGTAAAGGCAGTCGAGAAGATGAACAGATAGAAGCAGGAGGTACGGGAAAATGAAAATCGGTTTTATCGGTCTTGGAATCATGGGCAGGCCCATGGTGCTCAACCTGATGAAGGCAGGGTATGAGGTGGCAGTATACGACATTGTGAAAGAGAATGTAGAACAGATGGCAGCGAGAGGGGCGGAGGCGAAGTGCTCCGCAAAAGAAGCCTCCCAGGACTGTGAAGTGATCATTACCATGCTGCCGAACTCCCCCCACGTGAAAGCTGCGGTGCTTGGAGAAGACGGAGTTCTGGAAGGAGCCAGGCCGGGACGTATCCTGATTGATATGAGCTCCATCGCTCCGGCTGCGTCCAGGGAGATCTGGGAAGCCTGCGCGAAGAAGCAGGTTCAGATGATTGACGCGCCGGTGTCAGGGGGAGAGCCGAAGGCTATTGACGGAACCATGTCCATTATGGCAGGAGGGGACAAGGCAGTATTTGACAAGGTATATGACATCCTCATGTCCATGGGCGGCAGTGCGGTTTACTGCGGGGAGATCGGAGCGGGCAATACGACGAAGCTGGCCAACCAGGTCATTGTGGCGCTGAACATTGCCGCTGTATCCGAGGCGTTCATGCTGAGCAAGAAGGCAGGCGTGGATCCGCAGAAGGTATTTGAGGCTATCCGGGGCGGTCTGGCAGGGTCCACGGTGATGAACGCGAAAGTTCCCATGATTCTGGCAGGAAACGATAAGCCGGGCTTCAAGATCGATCTCCATATCAAAGACCTGGCTAACGCTCTGGAGACCGGGCATGAGACTGGAGCACCGCTGCCTATGACGGCGGGGGTGATGGAGATCCTGCAGAATCTCCGCGCAGACGGCTATGGACAGAGCGACCACAGCGCGATCTGCAAATACTATGAGAAACTGGCCGGCACAACGATCGGAACGGAAGAGGAGGGGATGTAGAATGGAACTGTCGCCGCTGGAAAAACGCTTTTCCCTGCAGGGGAAGACGGTGGTCTTCACCGGGGCAGCGGGAGGCATCGGAAGTGCGATCGCAGAAGGGCTGGCTGAGGCAGGCGCTTCGGTGGCGCTCTGCGATATCAGTACCGGGCAGCTGGAACAAGTGAGAGACCGGATCATCGGTGCAGGCGGAACCGCGTCCTGCCACCGCCTGGACGTGACGGACAAGGAGATGATTTCGGAGTGTATGCGCCAGATCCACGGGCAGTACGGGTCCCTGGACGTGCTGGTCAACTGCGCGGGAATCAATAAGAGAGAAGGATTTGCGGATGTGGCAGAGGAAACCTATGACAAGATCATGGATGTAAACTTAAAGGGTGTGTTTCTTGTGTCACAGGCAGCCGCGCCTTATATGAAGGAGCAGAGAAGCGGCAGCATTATCAATATCGGCTCTCATAATACGGGCAGTATTCTGGGAGGCTGCGCGGTGTACGGGGCAACGAAGTGCGGCGTTCTGTCACTGACGCGTTCGATGGCCGTGGAATGGGCGAAATATAATATCCGTGCCAACTGTGTCAGCCCGGGACATATCCAGACCCCGCTGACCACGGTTACCTGGGAGCATCCCCAGCGGTCGAAATACCTGCTGGACCGGATCGCGCTGAACCGTCCGGGGTACCCGGAAGATATTGTAGGGGTCTGCATTCTTCTGGCGTCGGACGCGTCCGCCTATATTACGGGAACAGAGATCCGGGTGGACGGGGGATGTATCGCGGGCGGACAGCCCTGGCCCTATGACACTGCATTTTAGAAGGAGCGCATATGAGACTGGGTATATCGACGGATTTGAATTGTAAGAGCCCGCAGGAGTGGGCGGAGAGCATCCGCAGCCTTGGGTGCGGCGCTGTTGTATTTCCGGTGGATTACACCGCGGATGAGAAGACTGTATGGGCGTATGCCGACGCGGCAGAAGCCTGGGGGCTGGTGATCGCGGAGACTGGCTGCTGGTGCAATCCCATCTCCCCTGATCCTAAGGAACGGGAACAGGCTCTGGAACGGTGCCGGGAGCAGCTGCGGCTGGCGGACGCGGTAGGAGCCAGGTGCTGCGTCAACGTGGCCGGGGCCGCGGGAGCGAAATGGTCCGGAGCATACAAAGGGAATTTCAGCGAAGAGACATGGGATCTGACGGTGCGGACGATCCAGGACATCATTGACGCAGTGCGTCCGCAGCACACCTGTTTCACCATTGAGCCCATGCCCTATATGGTTCCCTTGGATCCGGATCAGTATGTGCGGCTCATGGAGGAGGTGGACAGAGACCGGTTCGCAGTGCATATGGATTTCTGCAACTGGCTGAATACGCCAGAGAAGTATTATTTCCACGAGGCCTTTCTGGAAGAATGCTTTGCAAAGCTGGGGCTGTACATCAAGAGCTGCCACCTGAAGGATGTGCAGCTGACCCATGAGCTGACCTGTCATCTGAAGGAAGTGCCCTGCGGACAGGGCGAGATCAATCTGGAGAACTACATCCGGCTGGCTGAACAGTATGATCCGGAGATGCCGATGATCACGGAACATCTGAAGTCTGATCAGGCCTATCTGGACAGTGTCCGCTATCTGAAACAGCGGCTGCAGCCGGCGGGAATCAGGTTCTTTTAAATGAGGAGAGAAGATGGAGTTTGAGAAGAAGGCAAGAGAACTGGCAGAGCGCATGTCAGTCGAAGAAAAAGCGTGGATGCTGCGGTTTGATTCACCGCCCATCGAGCGGCTGGGGATCCCCAGGTACCACTGGTGGAACGAAGGTCTTCACGGGGTTGCCAGAGCCGGGACGGCGACCATGTTTCCCCAGGCCATTGCCATGGCCGCCATGTTCGATGAAGCAGAGATGAAGAAGATCGGGGACGTGATCTCCACGGAAGCAAGAGGAAAATACAATGCCTGCTGTGCGGAAAACGACCGGGATATCTATAAGGGACTGACCCTGTGGTCGCCCAATATCAATATCTTCCGGGATCCCAGGTGGGGCCGGGGCCACGAGACTTATGGGGAGGATCCCTATCTCACGGCCAGACTGGCAGTGAACTTCATCCGGGGGATCCAGGGCGATGGGCCCTATCTGAAGGCAGCGGCCTGCGCGAAGCATTTCTGCTGCTACAGCGGCCCTGAGGAGCTGCGCCATGAGTTTGACGCGGAAGTGTCGCCCAAGGACCTGTGGGAAACCTATCTTCCTGCCTTCGAGGCCTGCGTGAAAGAAGCCGGCGTGGAAGGCGTAATGGGAGCCTATAACCGGGTCAACGGCGAGCCTTGCTGCGGGAGCAAGACACTGATCCAGAAGATCCTGCGGGAGAAATGGGGATTTGACGGGTACTTTACCTCGGACTGCTGGGCGCTGAAGGACTTCCATGAGAATCATGGGGTCACGTCCACCGCGGAAGAGTCAGCGGCCCTGGCGCTGAAGGCAGGATGCGACATCAACTGCGGGAACATCTATCTGCGGATCCTTCAAGCCTGTCAGGACGGACTGGTCACCGAAGAAGAGATCACAGAAGCCGCGGTTCGCGTGCTCCGCACCCGGCTGCGCCTGGGGATGCTGGACGAAGACTGCGAATACCAATCCATTTCCTACGAAGAAGTGGCCAGCCCGGAACACCGAAGAGAAGCGGTTCTGGCGGCGGAGAAGTCTGTGGTCCTGCTGAAGAACGACGGCATACTGCCGCTGTCGCCGGATCTGGAGAAGCTGGCAGTGATCGGCCCCAACGCAGACAGCCGCTGGCCTCTGATCGCCAACTATCACGGCACTGCGCCCGGGTATATTACAGTCCTGGACGGCATCCGGCGGACAGCCGGAGAGGAGATGCGGATTTATTACTCAGAGGGCTGCCACACGGTAAAGGACCGGGTGGAAAAGCTTGCCCTGCCTGACGACCGGATCTCGGAGGCTGTCACGGCGGCCCGGATCGCAGGGACAGCGGTGGTGTGCGTGGGCCTGGACGAGCGCTATGAGGGAGAGCAGCAGGATATCGGAAACCGGTTTGACGAGAAGGGCAGCACAGCAGATAAAAGCGATATCAAACTGCCGGCGGTCCAGATCCGGCTGCTGGAACGGCTTATAGAGACAGGGGCAGATCTCATTGTGGTCAATATGACGGGAAGTGCGGTGGACTTAGGCTGGCTCCATGAAACAGAAACTGTAAGGGCCATTGTGCAGGGCTGGTATCCCGGCGCGGAAGGCGGGCTGGCCATTGCCCGCGTCCTGTTCGGCAGGGTGAATCCTTCCGGACGGCTGCCGATTACGTTTTACCGGGATGTAGAAGATCTGCCGGCCTTCACAGATTATTCGATGCAGAACCGGACTTACCGCTATCTGCGGTCCGAGCCCGTATATCCCTTCGGCTATGGGCTGAGCTATACAGAGTACACGTACTCGGATCTGCAGGCAGCCGGTGCGGATGGGGCGTGGAGAGTCAGCGTCTCTGTGACCAATACGGGCCTGCGTCCCGGCGAAGAAGTGGTTCAGGTATATCTGAAGGATCTGGAATCACCTCATGCAGTGCCCAACTGGAGTCTGTGCGGATTCCGGAGGGTCAGCCTGCAGCCCCGGGAGACGAAACGGGTAGAGATCGTTCTGGACGAGAGGGCCTTTGAGATCGTAGATGATGAGGGAAACCGGCGGATCGATTCGCGGACGTTCCTGATCTATGCAGGAGGAAGTCAGCCGGATGAAAGGAGCAGTGTGCTCACCGGGAAGACCCCGCTGTGCAAGAAGATCGTTCGATAAAGATAAATAGGCAGGTTCCCTGAATGGAGTCCATCCGGGGAACCTGCCTGATTTTATAACTTAGCGCTTTCCGGTAAACAGAGTTCCGGCTTTCCCGCCCTTTACGATATCATACAGAACTTCCGGGCGTTTCCCGTTGGTCACGATGGTATCGATCCCCTGGGAGGTGGCCAGAGCGGCAGCCTGCAGCTTGGTCCGCATACCGCCGGTGCCGCGGCGGGAACCGGCTCCGCCCGCCAGTGAGTACACGCTGTCATCGATACAGTCGATCTGTTCGATCAGCTTGGCGTTCGGATAGAGCCTCGGATCGCTGTCATAGAAGCCGTCGATATCGGAGAAGATGACCAGGCGCTTCGCCCGGCAGAGGACTGCAACCACAGAAGAGAGCATATCATTGTCTCCGAAGAGCCGGTCGTCCGATTCGATTTCCGTGTAGCTGACGGAGTCATTTTCATTAACGATCGGGATAACCCCCATCTCCAGCAGGGCATTAAAGGTATTGGTCAGATTTTCTTTCTTCTCCTCCTGCTCGATATCTTCCGCGTTCAGCAGGATCTGGGCAACTGTTTTGTCATAATCTCCGAAGAACTTGTCATAGAGATACATCAGGCTGCACTGTCCCACAGCGGCAGCTGCCTGCTTCATACGCATACTGTCCGGCCTGGACTGCATGTTCAGTTTATTCCTTCCTACGGCGATGGCGCCGGAGGATACAAGGATCACTTCGTACCCCATATTCTGAATATCTGCCAGTGTGCAGACCAGACGGTCTGTGGCGCGCAGATCACTCTTTCCCGTGTCGTTGGTAAGGGTAGAGGTGCCTACTTTGACTACGATTCTGTTATTATAAAGTCCCATGATTCTCTCCTCATATTTCTTTCGATGATAACTGCCTCATCAGTATCCACCCTGGAGCGGGAAATGTCAAGTATTTTCAGCCCCAATCAGGCGGCTTCCCCGGGATGGAAGCAGCTGTAATTCAGCCCGCGCCATTCGCAAAGCCGCACTGACGTGCGAATTGCGGCTGCGCCGCTTCTTTGCTCATGAACTGATACCAGCAGCTCCCATATTGTCAGACGGGTACGGCCTGTTTATAATAATCCCGTATTATCAGAAGTTCCGCGGCAGGAGGGAAATCCGGGATCCTGAGGAAACGGAAGTCCGGCCGCGGATCAGGAAGAGAGGTTCTTATGAAACGAATATTCAGCAGTCTCCCGTTCAAGCTGCTGCTTGGAGTAGCTGCCGGAATGGCAGCGGGCCGGATCGCCGGTGCGGAATCGGTGAACGCCTTCGGCAGCAGCTTCATGAATGTGGCGGTAACGGTCAGATTTATCTTATCAGAACTGATCAATTTCTGCGTTCCGCTGATCATCATCGGCTTTATTGCCCCTGCGGTTGCGAAGCTGGGACGAAACGCATCCCGGATGCTGGGGGCAGCGCTCCTCTGCGCATACGGGTCATCTGTTCTGGCAGCTCTTCTGTCCATGGCAGCAGGATATGGCATCATCCCGGGGCTGTCAGAAGTGTCAGATCCGGGCAGCTTAAGAGAATTGCCGGAGCTTGTATTCCGGCTTGAGATTCCGGCGGTTATGAGTGTGATGAGCGCCCTGGCGCTCTCTGTCCTCCTGGGGCTTTCGGCGGCCTGGACGAAGGCAGAAATGACGGTCCGGCTTCTGGAAGAATTCCGGAATATGGTGTTAAAAATAGTCACAAAGGTTATCATCCCCATACTGCCGGTATTTATCGGATTTACATTCTGCGGACTGGCCTATGAAGGAGTGCTTACCAGACAGCTGCCGGTGTTTCTGAAAGTGATCCTGATTGTGATGGCAGGGCATTTGATCTGGATGGCAGTGCTCTATACAGCGGCCGGCATCTATACAAGGAAGAATCCGCTGGCTGTTCTGAAGAATTACGGCCCTGCCTATCTGACCGCGGCCGGAACTATGTCCTCTGCCGCAACGCTGGCTGTGGCCCTCCGCTGCGCGAAGAAATCCACGCCGCCGCTGCGCAGGGACATGGCAGAATTTGGGATTCCGCTGTTCGCGAATATTCATCTGTGCGGATCCGTGCTGACGGAAGTGTTCTTCGTGATGACCGTGTCTCATCTCCTGTATCAGGAGATACCGCCTGTGGGAACGATGGTCTTGTTCTGTCTCCTTCTGGGAGTATTCGCGGTGGGAGCGCCGGGGGTTCCCGGGGGAACGGTTATGGCCTCGCTGGGACTGATCACAGGCGTGCTGGGGTTCAGCGAGACCGGGACCGCGCTGATGCTCACCATCTTCGCCCTCCAGGACAGCTTCGGGACTGCCTGCAATGTCACAGGAGACGGGGCGCTGACGCTGATTCTGTCCGGGTATGCGGACCGGCACCAGATCGGAGAGACGGATCTGTCAGCAGAACTATGAGGCCGTCTTCGCGTTGGGATAGATCCGGCGCATTTTCGCGTCGTCGAAGTGAGTGTCTATGATCTGTTCCCAGCCGCTTTCGGCCGCGGGACCGCCGTCTCTCTCTGTATAGCGGATCAGTGCGGCAGCAGAGATCATGATATCAGCGGCCATGAAGATGACCAGGATCCAGGTCCCGATATACCCGGCCATCTTGGGAATCTGTTCAATCCAGCCGGAGAATCTGGGATAGAGCAGCTTAATCCAGACTACGGCCGCGATGCCCCAGAAGAAGCAGTACAGGAGATTGACTCTGCCGCCGAGATTGAACGGAATCTCACTGTAGTCCCAGAATACCTGGCCAAACACCAGCTCGGTAAATACACTGCAGACGTATTCGTATGCGCCGCCGAGAAAGGTGCCGATCAGGAAGAGGTGGCGGTCCGGCCGGTCTCTGTCTTTGTACAGAAGCGCGGTGGCAGCGGCGATTGCAAGACCCCATACGATGCTGAAAGGTCCCCAGACAAGACTGCTCCTGCTCATCCATACCCCGGAAGTCAGGCGGCAGAAAATAGTTTCCGTCAGATCCCCGAGGAGGGCGCCGATGAGGAAGAGCCAGAACAGCTTGTAGAAGCCGCAGCCTTCTGCGAAGCGCCCTTGTTTCCGGATCTCATCAGCCCGCTCCTGGATGGCAGGATAGGCCTTCTCCATACGCTTCTCAACGAAGCGGATCACAGAGATCCCGGCCCGGTAGACCGCTGTGGTGATCTGTCCGGCAGCGGCATCTTTCCCTGATCTTGCTCTGCGTCTGTGGATGACTGCGGCGACCGAGAGCGCAGCGTCAAGAAGCACGAAGGCGCTGACGGCCCAGATGAGAATCGTGCGAGCCAGCGGGGGAATTAAGCTGTACAGAAAGAGGAAAAAGGTATTCCCATATCGGAGAGCAGCAAAGCCAAGCAGCGCCCAGAGCAGGGAATACGGAAGGCAGACATATCCGTCAAAGTTCCATTTGATCTTAGAATAGTCCCACCACTTGCGGCGGTCCAGCCGTTCCAGCGTCTTGCCGGCAATCCATTCGGAGGCGGTGGCCAGGATTCCGCAGCCGATGAGCAGAAAGACCGGACGCTCTATCAATTCTGTAAGCGTAACGGTCATAAGCGCCGCGGTAATCCCGTAGACCAGACAGAACGGTCCGGTAGAGAATCCTCGGTTCGTAAATCGTTTGTTCTTGATGGATCCGACCATTGCCTCAATGATCCATCCGATGAAGGAATAGATCAGGAGCAGCCAGAGCAGTTCTGTGATTGTGTAGTTCATAAGAATTCTTTTGTAGATACTCCTTTCTGAGAAACTGATACCTATCATAACACAGGGAGGAATTTGTGAACAGGGAACTTTTACTTATATTTAACATTTTACTTCTTGGATAGCGCATTGATTATTTTGAGGGAAAAGGGTATGATAGGTGCAGGAGCGCAGTGCGCAGATTACCAAGGAGGATGAGATGGGAAATATTTATATGAACAGGGAGTTATCCTGGCTGAAATTTAATGAGAGAGTACTTGAAGAGGCGGAGAATCATGAGGTGCCGCTCTGTGAGAGGATGACATTCGTCTCCATCTATCAGAGCAACCTTGATGAATTCTTCCGGGTGCGGGTTGGATCTCTGCAGGATCAGATGCTCGTCAACAAGAAGATAAAAGACAACAAGACCAACATGACTTCAGAGGAACAGATCAAGGCAATCCTCAAAGAAGTGAAACGCCTGAATAAGAGGAAAGACGCGGCGTACAGCGCGCTGATGGGGAAGGTGGCGGATTACGGGATCCGTCTGATTGATTTTACAACGGCGAAGGCAGAGGAGAAGAAGTATCTGGAACAGTATTTTAATCATGATATTGTACCTTTGAGTTCTCCGACGATTGTCGGGAAACGGCAGCCGTTCCCGTTCCTGAAGAATCAGGAGATCTATGCAGTCGTGGTTCTCGAGACCAGGAGCGGGAAGGAGAGGATCGGCATCATCCCATGTACGAATAATATGGTGGAGCGGCTGATCGAGCTTCCCGGCGGCAAAGGACGGTATATGCTCTCCGAGAATCTGATTCTTCACTATATCGGCAAAGTCTTTAAGGGCTATAAAGTGAAAGGCAAATCACTGATCCGTGTGGTGCGCAATGCGGATATTGACGCGGACGCGCTGTACGATGAGGATCTGGATTATCGGGAATTCATGGCAGGACTGATGAAGGAGAGAAAGAAGCTCTCGCCTGTGCGCCTGGATCTGTCCCGTGAGATGGACGGCTCCGTGGTGGAGGCGCTCTGCCGGTATCTGGATGTGTCGCCGGAGAGAGTCTTCCGCAGCGAGGCGCCGCTGGATATGTCCTTTATCTTTAAGATTCAGGACCTGCTGCGCATGAATCCGGAGCTCTTCTATGGGAAGCGGGTGCCCCAGAAGTCTGCGTTATTTGCGGACGGGGAGAGCATTCTGGGACAGATCAAGAAGGGAGACAAACTGCTGTCCTATCCCTATGAATCGATCCGGCCGTTCCTCAACATGCTGTACGAGGCGGCAGAGGATGACAATGTGATCTCCATTAAGATGACGCTTTACCGTCTGGCAAAGCAGAGCAAGATCATAGAGGCTCTGTGCGAGGCGGCGGAAAACGGCAAAGAAGTGGTTGTTCTCGTGGAACTTCGGGCGCGCTTCGACGAGGAGAACAATATCCGCTGGTCCCGGATGCTGGAGAAGGCCGGATGCCAGATTATATATGGACTGGAAGGATATAAAGTCCACTCCAAACTCTGTCTGATCACAAGAAGGGGTGCGGAGGGAATCGAATACATCACCCAGATCGGAACCGGAAACTATAATGAAAAGACAGCAAGACTGTATACGGATCTCTCTCTGATGACAGCAGACGAGCGTATCGGTATGGACGCGGCCAGAGTCTTCCAGGCGCTGGCGAAGGGTGAGGCCGTGGAAGAATCCGAGCATCTTCTGGTAGCGCCGAAGTGCCTGCAGTCCAGGATCATTGATCTGATCCAGGAAGAGATCAACCATAAGAAGAACGGGGAAGAGGCATACATCGGACTGAAACTGAACTCTCTTACAGACAAGAAGCTCATGGACAAGCTCGTGGAAGCATCCTGCGCGGGAGTACAGATCGATATGATCATCCGCGGAATCTGCTGTCTGATTCCGGGTGTGAAGGGGCAGACAGAGAATATCAAGGTTACCAGCATTGTGGGACGATTCCTGGAGCATTCGAGGATCTACATCTTCGGGCGGGGAGAACGGGCGAAGTATTATATCTCTTCCGCAGACTTTATGACAAGGAATACCGTGAAGCGTGTAGAGGTTGCCGCTCCGGTGTACTCACCGGCCATCCGCAGGCGAATTCAGGGGATCTTCGACCTGATGTTAGGCGACAATAAGAAAGCAAGGAGAGAAGACGCTGCAGGCTGCTATGCCATTGTGAAATGCGAAGGAGAGCCGGTGAACTCTCAGGAAGCGCTCTACCAGGAGGCATATGACCGGGCGGCTGTCAGGAATGTGGGACAGGCGCAGGGAACTGCGGAGGAAGAACAGTAAGAACAGACAGCAGGTGATAGAATGATATTTCAATTTGGGGAACAGCTCCTTCCGCTCAGTGAAGAAGAATGGGCGGCTGATCAGGTGCCGGCGGTCTTTGTCACAGATTCCCGGCATGCGGATGAGACGCTTGCGAAAGCGGGGATCTTGTATGAAAATGAGATCCAGATTCACAAGATCGGGTTCTGCAGGCTGGAGAATCAGCAGGACTGCGTGGTGGGAACCCTGTGCATCCCCAAACTGCTGGATGTGCTTGGGAGCAGATACCGGATGTATTTCTTCGTCAACAGGAGCAATGTCGTGATCGTGGATGATGAAGACTTCTCGGAGCGGCTGATCCGCCGGATTCAGCAGAAGAAGACGCATCAGGGCGAGACGAAGGAACGATTCCTGTATAATTATATCTCAGAGTTTATCAGCAGGGATCTGGAAATGCTGGTGGCGTATGAGCGGCGCCTCTTAAGGATGGAAGAAGATGTAAGCCAGGAACATGTGGAGGGATTTCAGAACAAGCTGATGCCGATCCGCAGAGAACTCCTGAATCTTCGGAGCTACTATGACGAAATCATGGATCTGACCAAGGAGCTGGAAGAGAATGAGAACGGCTTCTTCCTGAAGAAGCAGCTGAAGTATTTCGGAAGCCTGACCGACCGCGCAGACCGGCTCATGAGCAGAACCAGCCATCTGCTGGAATATGCGCAGCAGGTCAAAGAGGCATATCAGGCCCAGATCGATGCGAAGCAGAACAGCAACATGCAGTATTTGACCGTGATCTCTACGATCTTCTTCCCCCTGACCCTGATCACAGGGTGGTTCGGGATGAACTTTCAGAATATGCCCGGGCTGGAAGACGGATATCCCTGGGTCGTACTGCTGAGCATCGTGGTGGTGGCAGTGTGTATCTTCATATTTAAAAAGAAGCATATCCTTTGACTTGGAAACAGACAAAGGGATGAAAAGTGGCTCTCGTCTATTAGAAAACGAGAGCCGAATTTGAATGGTCAGACGCTACATACCCAGGATACGCCGGGCAAACTTCCGGTCATCTTTGGATGCGCTGCGGTAATGTGTCAGCAGATCCACTTCTTCCTGTGTCAGATAGATGGTATCGGCGTTTTCCACGGTCATAGCCGTATAATATGGACGGGATGTTTCGTTTATCACGCCGGTTTTCCGGCAGTTCTGGGTGATCAGCTGTTCCAGAGTTACATGGTAGATATCCGCGATGCGGATCAGCATGTCAATGTCGGGGATTCGTTTCCCTGTCTCGTAGTTCGAGTATGCCTGCCGTGAGATATTCAGTTTTTCGCCGATCTGCGTCTGAGTGTAATTATAATCATCCCTCAGCCTGCGCAGATTTTCTGCGAGTTGAATGTTGGACACGGAAACACCTCCATCTACAGGAAAATTATTTTGAGAAACCTTACAAATTTTCATCATTATAAACAATTTTTCCTGTAAAGAAAGTGTTATGCAACAGATCGTTTTGTTTCGATGAAAAAGCAACGATTTGTTGCTTTTTGGATAAATTCATACGGATTCAGTCCGAGCCATTCACAAAGCCGCACGAACGTGCTAACTGCGGCTGAGCGTGCTGTTATGGTATTGTGAGGAGTAAGTGACATCCTCACCGAGCCACGGGGGCGCCTCATAGGAACGGGCAGAATCTTCATCCGGGAACTCGATTTCTGCCAGAACCAGCGGTGCGAATGGTTCTGCAAAGATGTCAAGTTCCAGTTTCAGGCCGTTTTGCAGGGGGATGACGTATCTCTTCTTCGCAATGATTTTTCCGTCAGCCTTGGCGATCAGGTGCCGGTAGGCTTCTTCTGTGAGCGGAAGATTATATTCCTCCCGTGCCAGGAGTCCTTTGGATTTATAGGTGAGAAAGTAGCTGTCGTTGTCTCTGCGGACCCGGACAACCGGATCTGTGCACAGATATGCTTGTTCGATCATGCGGCACGGATAGTCCTCCGGGCGAAAGGGCAGCTGCTCCGAGTCTACAAGAAATTTCCGTTCGATCTCCATTAGTTTCGTCCTCCTTGTATCAGATATCCAGCGGCTCCCGCCGGGCGGTCATCAGCGCGGAAACGGGAGGGCTTATGTCTGATTATAGTACATTTCTTCTGCTTATGCTACCCCGGCGAGTGCGCATGCGGGCGGTGGGTAACCCGTACAGAGCCCGATTCGCAAAACCGTTCTAATAGCATTGCATTTGCCGGAGGGGTCTGATAAACTGAGATAGGAATGCCGGAACCTGACTTGATAATTGAGAGAAAGAAGGATGAAAAAATGAAGAAAGTATATGTATTTCTGGCGGATGGATTTGAAGAAATTGAAGGACTGACGGCAGTAGATATCCTGCGCAGGGCAGGAGTTGAGACCATTACGGTATCTGTCATGGAAGAGAAGAAGATCAACGGCTCACATGGGATTCTGGTGGAAGCAGATGAGATGTTCCAGGATGTGGATCCTGCGACGGCGGATATGCTGGTGCTGCCGGGCGGTATGCCGGGAACCCTGCATCTGAAAGCGCACGAGGGACTTCGGGAGCAGCTGCTTTCCTTTGACCGGCAGGGCAGGCCTGTGGCGGCGATCTGTGCCGCGCCGAGCATCTTAAGCGAATTAGGTATATTAAAAGGAAGAAAGGCATGCGCATACCCGTCTTTTGAAGAAGGGCTGGAATGTGCGGAAGTGGTGCAGGAGCCCGTTGTCACGGACGGACATGTGACGACAGGAAGAGGGATGGGAGCTGCCATTCCGTTCGCACTCAGACTGACAGAGGTTCTTGTCGGCGCGGAGAAAGCAGAAGAAATAAGAAAATCCATTGTGTATTAATGGAACAGTGAGAAAAAAACACTGGAAATATGCTTGTCTCTGTGCTATACTGTTTCAATGACTGCAAATGCCCTCTCGTGTCTGGAGAGGAGACAGGATTTTGCGCATTCAAGGAGGAAGAAAATGAGTTTACAGGTAGAAAAATTAGAACATAATATGGCAAAACTGACGATCGAGGTGTCAGCAGAGGATGTAGAGAAAGCGCTGCAGGCCGCATATCTGAAAGAGCGCAGCAAGATCAGCCTTCCAGGATTCCGCAAGGGCAAAGTACCGCGTCAGATGATCGAGAAGATGTATGGACCGGAAGTGTTCTATGACGAAGCAGCGAATCATATGATATCAGAAGCATATGGCAAAGCATATGATGAGTGCGAACTCGAGATCTCATCTCAGCCGAAGATCGAGGTGACACAGCTCGAGAAAGGAAAACCGTTTATTTTCACAGCTGAGGTTGCTGTGAAGCCGGAAGTGACACTCGGTGAATATAAAGGACTGAAAGTGGATAAGATTTCTACGGATGTGACAGAGGAAGAGGTCAGCGCAGAGATCGACAGAGAGCGTGAGCGCAGCGCGAGAACCATCGATGTGACGGACCGTGCCGTACAGGATAAGGACCAGATCAAACTGGACTTCGAAGGATTCGTAGACGGCGAGGCATTCGAGGGCGGCAAAGGCGAGAACTACGCGCTTACCATCGGTTCCGGAGCGTTTATCCCGGGATTTGAGGAGCAGCTGATCGGCGCTGAGATCGGCAAAGAGATGGAAGTCAATGTGACATTCCCGGAGGATTACCAGGCAGAAGAACTCGCAGGGAAAGCTGCTGTGTTCAAATGCAAGGTAAATGAGATCAAGGCGAAGGAGATTCCGGAGCTGGATGACGAGTTCGTTTCGGATGTATCTGAGAAGAGCGAGACGGTAGAAGAGTATAAGGCAGAGACAGAGGCTAAGATCCGTGAGCGCAAAGAGCGCGAAGGAAAGCAGAAGAAAGAGGATCAGGCTGTGGAGCAGGCTGTAGCCAATGCACAGATCGATATCCCGGAGCCGATGATTGATCTGCAGACCAGACAGATGGCGGATGATTTCGCACGCCGCATTATGCAGCAGGGACTGAGTCTGGAGCAGTACTTCCAGTTCACAGGGCTCTCTGAGGAGAAGATGATGGAAGAGTTCCGTCCGCAGGCTGAGAAGCGGATCCGTACCAGACTGGTTCTTGAGGCAGTTGTGGCTGCTGAGAATATTGAAGTATCAGACGAGCGTCTGGAGGAAGAACTGCAGAAGATGGCAGAGTCCTATCAGATGGAAGTTGAGAAACTCAAAGAGTTCATGGGTGATAATGAGAAGAAACAGATGAAGGAAGATATCGCGGTTCAGGATGCAGTGACGCTGATCGCGGACGCGGCTGAAGAAGAGTAATTCGGGTACGTGAGAGGTGTGCTGCAGGGCACACCTCTTCTTGAAATCAGATGTCTTTCAGCAATGGACATCCGAAGATCTTGAAACCGGGATTCATTACAGGAAACAGACACAGAGATCACAGAAAGGGGTAGGAACATGAGTTTAGTACCTTATGTTGTTGAACAGACAAGCAGGGGGGAGCGGTCTTACGATATTTATTCCAGGCTGTTGAAGGAGAGAATTATTTTTCTCGGTGAAGAGGTAAATGATGTGTCAGCGAGCATTGTTGTCGCGCAGCTGCTCTTCCTCGAGGCGGATGATCCGGACAAAGATATCCAGCTCTATATTAACAGCCCGGGCGGGTCAGTTACGGCGGGACTCGCAATCTATGATACCATGCAGTATATTAAATGTGACGTGTCCACGGTCTGCATCGGCATGGCCGCAAGTATGGGAGCATTTCTGCTGTCCGGCGGAAAGAAGGGCAAGAGATTTGCTCTGCCGAACGCAGAGATTATGATCCACCAGCCGTCAGGCGGGGCTCAGGGCCAGGCGACAGAGATTCAGATTGCAGCAGAACATATCCTGCGCACGAAGCAGAAATTAAATGAAATCCTGGCCGCGAACACAGGACAGGATATTGAGAAGGTAAAGGCTGACACCGAGCGTGACAACTTTATGTCCGCTGAAGAGGCGAAAGCTTACGGCCTGATCGATGAAGTGATCGCAAATCACTAATTTCAGTATGAGGTGACATGTATGGCAGGCAAAATGACAGGCAGAATGACAGAGGATATCGTAAGGTGCTCTTTCTGCAATAAGACACAGGCACAGGTGAGAAAACTGATCGCAGGGCCGAACGGGACTTATATCTGTGATGAGTGTGTCGCGATCTGTTCCGAGATCATCGAGGAAGAACTGGATTATGACGACCGGGAGACAGCGCTTGACGATATCAATCTCCTTGCCCCGGAAGAGATGAAGGCTTTCCTGGATGATTATGTGATCGGACAGGACGAGGCGAAGAAGGTGCTCTCAGTGGCTGTGTATAACCATTATAAAAGGATCATGGCTGAACAGGATCTGGGGGTGGAACTTCAGAAGAGTAATATTCTCATGTTGGGGCCCACCGGATGTGGAAAGACACTGCTGGCGCAGACCCTTGCAAAGGTACTGAATGTACCGTTTGCGATCGCGGACGCTACAGCTCTGACAGAAGCCGGATATGTGGGCGAGGATGTTGAGAATATCCTTCTGAAAGTGATTCAGGCAGCGGACGGAGACATCGAGCGCGCGGAGCACGGCATTATCTATATTGATGAGATTGACAAGATTACGAGGAAATCAGAGAATCCTTCCATTACCCGGGATGTGTCAGGGGAAGGCGTGCAGCAGGCGCTGCTGAAGATCATCGAGGGAACTGTGGCTTCGGTTCCGCCTCAGGGCGGACGCAAGCATCCCCATCAGGAGCTGATTCAGATCGATACCACGAACATTCTGTTCATCTGCGGAGGAGCGTTCGAGGGGATTGATAAGATTATCGAGACCCGTCTTGACCGCAAGTCAATCGGATTTAATGCGGAGATCGCCTCCAAGCATGAGTATGACATGGATGTCCTTCTGCATGAGGTGCTGCCCCAGGATCTTGTGAAATACGGCCTGATCCCGGAGCTGGTAGGAAGACTTCCGGTGACCGTATCTCTGGATCTTCTGGACAAAGAGGCGCTGATCCGGATTCTGACCGAGCCGAAGAGCGCGATTGTGAAGCAGTACCAGAAGCTTCTGGAGCTGGATGGAGTGAAGCTGGAGTTCGACCGGGACGCCCTGACAGCGATCGCAGAGACCACACTTGCGCGTAAGACAGGCGCAAGAGGACTCCGGGCAATTATGGAAAAGATTATGATGGATACCATGTATGAGGTTCCGTCTGATGATACGATCAAGGAATGCCGGATCACAAAAGAAGCGGTGAATGGAACAGGCAAGCCGCTGTATCTGCGTGACGGCGAGGAGCGGAGATCGTTCCTGAGATCACAGAGCGCATAAGAACAGAAGCATGATTGCTGTTCACGGGAACGCCATTCGCAGACCGCACTTGCGCGTGAACTGTGACAAAACATGCTGTAAGGCAGGTGCAGTGGGGAGAACCATTCGTGCCTGCCTTTTGTCTTACAGAACGAGGAAGCAGGAAAGCGGATTTCAAGTGTCCGCTTTGCAGATCAGGAGGAGAATGAATGGACAACGAAAGAAAGAGCTTTCCGATGGTGGCCCTCCGGGGAATGACCATTATGCCGGAGATGGTGGTTCATTTTGATGTGAGCCGGGCGCGATCCATTGCCGCTGTTCAGGAAGCGATGATAGAGGAGCAGAAGGTATTCCTGACCGCTCAGAAATCCATCGATACAGAGAACCCCGGAATCGAGGACGTGTACGAGGTGGGAACGATTGGGACGATTAAGCAGATCATTAAGCTGCCCAAGCAGATCGTGCGCGTGCTTGTATCCGGAGAGACCAGAGGAAGGCTGAAGAGGATCGAGTTCGATGAACCCTATCTGCGGGCAGAAGTGGAGATCATCGACGAGTCTGAACTGACCATACCGGAGGACCTAAACGGCGAGGCCATGGAACGGGGTCTGAAGGATATGTTCACGGAATATGCGGCTAAGAACGGGAAGATGTCGAGAGAGGCGGTTGCCCAGCTTCTGGAAATCCGGGACCTGCGGAAACTGGTCAACGAGATCGCGGCGAACATCCCTCTTTCTTACACGGATCAGCAGGAACTGTTAAGTGAGACGGATTTCTGGAAACGGTATGAGAAACTGGCGTTTAAGCTGGTCAACGAAGTACAGATCATGAACATCAAAGATGAGATTCAGCGCAAGGTCAAAGAGCGGGTGGATAAGCATCAGAGAGAGTATCTTCTGCGGGAGCAGCTGAAGCTGATCCGGGAGGAGCTGGGGGAGGATTCCACCATATCCGATGCGGAAGAGTTCGAGAACTCGCTGAAGAATCTCAACGCGCCGCAAGAGGTGAAAGACAAGCTGCAGAAGGAGATCAACCGCTTCAAGAGCTCTATGAATTCTCCTTCCGAGGCAGGCGTGATCCGTACGTATATTGAGACGCTTCTGGAGATGCCCTGGGATCGGGCCGCAGAAGACAGTGATGACATCGGGTATGCGGAGCAGGTGCTGGAAGAAGAGCATTACGGACTGGAGCAGGTCAAAGAGCGGATTCTGGAATTTCTGGCCGTGCGCACACTGACCAAGAAGGGCGAGAGCCCCATTCTCTGTCTGGCGGGACCGCCGGGGACCGGGAAGACCTCGATTGCAAAATCTCTGGCCAAAGCGCTGAAGAAGCCTTACGTGCGCATCTCTCTGGGAGGCGTGCGGGATGAGGCTGAGATCCGGGGACACAGAAAGACCTATGTGGGAGCGATGCCGGGGCGCATCGCCGCCGGAATCCGGACCGCCGGAGTGAAGAATCCGGTGATGCTGCTGGATGAGATTGACAAGGTAAGTACAGACTATAAGGGAGATACCTTTTCCGCGCTGCTGGAGGTGCTGGACAGCGAACAGAACAGCCGGTTCCGGGACCATTATCTGGAAGTTCCCCTGGATCTGTCGGAAGTTCTGTTCATCACGACCGCCAACACCCTGCAGACCATACCGCGGCCTCTGTTAGACCGTATGGAAGTGATCGAGATCAGCAGCTATACGGAGAATGAGAAGCTTCATATCGCGATGGAACACCTGATTCCAAAGCAGCTGAAGAGAAACGGGCTCAAAGAGGGACAGCTTACCTTCAGCAGACAGGCAGTGTGGAAGCTGGCCCGCAATTATACGAAAGAAGCAGGCGTCAGACAGCTGGAACGAGAGATCGGCAACATCTGCCGCAAGGCAGCCAGAGAGATTCTGACGACGGACCGGAAGAAGATCGCGGTCACGGACCGGAATATCCATAAATTCCTCGGGAAAGAGAAATATACCTATCAGATGGCCAACCCGGCGCCGGAGATCGGCATCGTGCGCGGTCTGGCGTGGACCAGTGTGGGCGGAGATACGCTGCAGATTGAAGTCAATGTAATGCCGGGCAGCGGCGAGATGATGCTTACCGGACAGCTGGGAGATGTGATGAAGGAATCCGCACAGGCAGGGATCAGCTATATTCGTTCCGTCAGCGAGAAATACGGCGTGCCGGAGAACTATTTCGAGAAACATGATATCCATGTCCACATTCCGGAAGGAGCAGTTCCCAAAGACGGCCCGTCTGCGGGGATCACCATGGCCACGGCCATGCTGTCTGCCATCACAGGCAAGAAGGTACGGGCGGATCTGGCAATGACCGGGGAGATCACCCTGCGGGGCCGGGTGCTTCCCATTGGCGGGCTGAAAGAGAAGCTGCTGGCAGCCAGAAGCGCGGGGATCCGGACCGTACTTGTTCCCAAAGGAAACAAGGCAGATGTAGAAGAACTTTCTGCGGAGATTACGAAAGGACTTTCGGTTCTTCCGGTGGAAAACATGGACGAAGTGCTGGAGGCAGCACTGGCATAAGCAGGAAAGGAGGGAACTATGGTAATCAGAAACATTCAGCTGGAAACCGTGTGCGGGATTACAAGCAGACTGCCGGACAATCCCCATCCGGAAGTGGCGTTTGCGGGGAAATCCAACGTAGGGAAATCCTCCATGATCAATGCGCTTATGAACCGGAAATCCTTTGCCCGCATCTCGGCCACACCTGGCAAGACGCAGACCATTAACTTCTATCATATCAATGATGAGCTGTATCTGGTAGATCTTCCGGGATACGGATACGCGAGAGTCTCTGAGAAAGAGAAAGAACAGTGGGGAAAGATGATCGAGCGTTATCTCCACGGATCTGCCCAGCTGCGGGCCGTGTTCCTGCTGATCGATATCCGGCATGAACCGTCGGCAAATGATAAGATGATGTACCGGTGGATTGTGGATCAGGGATTTCATCCGATCATAATTGCCACAAAACTGGACAAAATAAAACGAAGCCAGGTACAGAAACAGATCAAGATCCTACGGGAAGGCTTAAAGCTCGTGCCAGGGACCAAGATCATCCCCTTCTCCGCTTCTACGAAGCAGGGCAGAGAGGAGATCTGGGAACTGATCGAGGCAGAATGTCTGGGGCAGAATGAGCCGGATACCGGAGATGACAGCCACAGGAGCGGGGAGGATGACGATGGAGAATAGACGTCCGTACTGGCAGGTGGGAATCCGGCTGCTGTTCAGTCTTCTGGCCACGGCGGCATTTGTGGTGATCGGTCTGAAACTGCTGGGCTTCCTGGCGCCGTTCGTGGTGGGGTGGATCATCGCGGCCATCGCCTATCCTCTGGTAAACTGGCTGGAGAGGCGGCTGCGGATTGTCAAGAAGCTGGGATCCGCCCTGATTGTTATCCTGGTGCTGGCAGCCATTGTACTTGCACTTTATTTCGGCATCAGCCGCCTGGTGGAAGAGATCGGGAACCTGGTGAGAGAATTTCCGACGATGTACGCCCAGCTGGAAACCGGGCTGCGGCAGATCGGGGATACGCTGTACGGAGTCTTCGAGAAGCTGCCATCAGGGATCCGGAGCGGATGGAGTACGATGGCAGAGAACTTAGACCAGTATATGGGAGATCTGGCCTCTGATATCAGCGAACCGACGGTGGAGGCAGCCGGCAATCTGGCAAAACAGGTCCCTTATTTTCTGGTGTCGTTTATCGTGGCAGTGATGTCCGCCTACTTCTTTATCGTGCAGAGAGAAGAGGTGCTGGGATGGATGAAGAGCATTGCTCCGAAGGCGGTACAGAAGCGCATGACGCTCGTGATGGACAATCTCAGATATGCAGTGGGAGGATATTTTAAGGCGCAGTTTAAGATCATGGGAATTGTATTCGCAATCCTCCTCGTAGGACTGGGATTCCTGGGGACGGGGTACTTTGTACTTGTGGCGCTGCTGATTGCGTTCCTTGATTTCCTGCCGTTCTTCGGGACGGGGACGGCGATGATCCCGTGGGCTGCGTATAAGTTTTTCATGGGAGATTACAAGACGACCGCGGCGCTGGTCCTGATCTATGTGATTACCCAGGTCGTCAGACAGCTGATTCAGCCGAAGATGGTGGGCGACAGCGTGGGACTGAATCCGCTGGTGACACTGATCCTGCTGTATGTGGGATATCGGATGGGCGGAATTATCTGGATGATTCTGGCAGTTCCCATCGGCATGGTCCTGATCAATATGTGTCAGGCAGGCGCGTTTGACTATATTTTCGACGATGTGAAGATCCTGGTGGAAGGGATTCTGGGACTGAAAGATGACACGGAAGCATAGGCCTGCAGATGGCGCTCCTGTGAACGGAAACGCCTGAAAGCATCGGCAAAAATGCAAAAATGCCCAGTGAATTCCGCGTTGAAAAAGAAAACGGGTTATGCTATGATGGATGAGGGAAGAGCGTTCCCATTACAGAAAAATGAATACCCAGACAGGAAAAGGAGGTATACAGTCATGAAGAAATATGTATGTGATGTATGTGGTTATATTTACGATGAGGCAGTAGGCGATCCGGATAACGGCATTGAGCCGGGAACAGCGTGGGAAGATGTACCGGAAGATTTTGTCTGCCCGCTGTGCGGAGTAGGCAAAGATCAGTTCTCGGAAGTTGAATAAGGGTTTCAGATCTGCAAGAAAGCTGCCGTCCCACGAAGCACAACATGAGTGGAACGGCACTTTTTATTGCGGGAAGGGCGGGCGTTCACCGTCCGCTTTGACAGAAGAGCAGAGAAAGGATAAACGATTATGAGTAAGTATGATGTGATCATCATCGGGGCCGGGCCGGGCGGTATTTTCGCGGCATATGAGCTGATCAAGAAAGCGCCGGATCTGAATGTGGCGGTATTTGAGGCCGGCAATCCTCTGGAGAAGAGGAAATGCCCCATTGACGGGAAAAAGGTGAAAAGCTGTATTAACTGTAAGACCTGTGCGATTATGAGCGGTTTCGGAGGAGCAGGGGCCTTCTCTGACGGGAAATATAATATTACCAATGATTTCGGCGGCAGTCTGTACGAATATATCGGCAAGAGCACGGCAATTGATCTTATGAATTACGTGGATGAGATCAATGTGCGGTATGGCGGAAGCGGAACGAAAATGTATTCCACAGCCGGCACGAAGTTCAAGAAACTGTGTATGCAGAACCGGCTGAAGCTGCTGGATGCATCCGTGCGCCATCTGGGAACGGACATCAATTATGTGGTTCTGGAAAACCTGTTTCAGGAGCTGAAGGATCAGGTGGATTTCCGTTTCAACTGTCATGTGGATCAGGTGGAGCTTACAGACGGAGGCTATAAGGTGATTACCAAGGCAGGAGAGGACGAGTGCCGGTACTGCATTGTCTCTGTGGGCAGAAGCGGGAGCAAGTGGATGGAGAAGATCTGTGAAGGGCTTGACATTCCGACGAAATCGAACCGTGTGGACATCGGCGTCAGGGTAGAGATCCCGGCAGTGATCTTCTCTCATCTGACAGACGAGCTCTATGAGAGCAAGATCGTATACCGCACGGAGAAGTTTGAGGACAGAGTCCGGACATTCTGTATGAATCCGTACGGAATCGTCGTAAATGAGAATACCAACGGGATCGTAACCGTGAACGGACACAGCTATGAGGATCCGGCGAAACAGACGGAGAATACGAACTTTGCGCTGCTCGTGGAGAAGCATTTCTCTGAGCCGTTCAAGGACAGCAACGGCTACGGCGAGAGTATTGCCCGCCTTTCTAATATGCTGGGCGGCGGCGTGCTGGTACAGCGGTTCGGAGACCTGATCCGGGGCCGGCGGAGTACGGTGAAGCGGATCGAGGAGGGATTCGTACGTCCCACGCTGTCCGCGTCTCCGGGAGACTTAAGCCTCGTCCTTCCGAAGCGGATCCTGGACGGTATTATTGAGATGATCTACGCTCTTGACAAGATTGCTCCGGGTACCGCCAACGACGATACTCTGCTGTACGGAGTGGAAGTGAAGTTCTACAACATGGAAGTGAAACTGGATGAGCATCTGGAGACCAGACATCAGGGACTTTATGTGATCGGGGACGGAAGCGGCGTGACCCACTCCCTGTCTCATGCGTCTGCGAGCGGAGTGTATGTGGCCAGAGAGATCGCGGAGAAAGCGGCAGAATAGAGCCGGAATCAGGAGTTGAAGGAGAACAGATGATAAAACTACTTGCAGTGGATATGGACGGTACCTGTCTGAACAGCAGAAGCCGCATGACCGGCCGCACGCTGGAGGCGCTTCGGCGGGCCGCTGCTGCCGGGATCACGGTGGTGCCTGTGACCGGGCGGTGCCTGGGCTGCATCCCGCACAGGCTGGCAGCGGGAACTCTGAAGCAGGACAACACCCCGGAGGGAGAGAAGAATGGGGATCTGTTCCGATATGCGGTCTCTTCAAACGGAGCGCTGGCGGTGGATATCCGGAAGAAGCAGGTCCTCTTCCGGGCCTTGATGCTGAGGGAAGACGCCTTGTCTCTCCTTGGGATGTGCCGGGCCAGGGGAATCCGGCTGGGCTATGCGTCCCATATGGGGCACCGGTATCTGATGGAGGGGAAACTGCTGACAATGGCCGGCCGTCTGATTTACGGACGAGATGCGTGGGGCGTCTGCTGTGTCAAAGATATGGAGCAGGCTGTCCGGGAGAGCTGCCGGGAGGTCGAGGAGCTGCAGTTTTACTTCCTCTCAGGAAGCGCAGAGAAGGAACTGCGTTCCCTGCTGGCAGACTGCCCGCGCCTGACAGCCGCATATACCGGGATCTACGGGGAAGTGTATTCCCGGGAGGCGTCGAAAGGGAACGCGCTGGCAGCGCTGGAGGCATATCTGGGAATTGCACGGGAAGAAACCGCCTGCATCGGGGACGGGGAGAATGATCTGTCCATGTTTGAGTCGGCTGGTCTGAGGATCGCCATGGGGAACGCTGTGAAAGAACTGAAAGAAAGGGCAGATTATGTGACGGATTCCAACCACAGAGACGGTGCGGCCAAGGCCATTGAACGAATCCTGAAACTGCAGGGACTATGACAAATACCGCTGCGGACAGCACTTGAACCGGCTGTCTGCAGCGGTATTTTCAAGAACAGGAAACCTGGATTACTTCATGGAAACGATGGATTTCACATGATTGATCTCTTCCTGGGTCGCTTTCTCCGCGGGGACATAGTAGCTTCTCTCCCGGGCTGCGTCATACATCTTTTCCTGGGACATCTCGCACTGATTGCGGATCTGCTTTAAGCACTGTTTTAATTGTTTGTTTTCTGTCTGAGGGATCATATCCCCGAACATTTTCAGTTCACCGTTGATTCCGACAAGGGCGTCGGCCACCATAGTTTTTTCATCCATTTTTATTACCTCGTATTCTGTATCATCTTTGCTGCCGGCCGGGATAGAGATCCGGGCCGTCTCTGACTGCGTGCTGCAGGAATTTCATCCGCCCTAAGGGACTTCATGCGTTTACAGGAACTTCATCAGTTCCTGTTTGTTTTTCATAGCAGAGTCTGCCGCGTCCTGGAACAGCTTTTTGATCTCCGGATCCTGAGCCTTCGATGCGTAGTCTGTCATCTTACAGTGAGTAGTGGAGTATCCTCCGATGAGATGACGCAGATTCTGCAGGTCAAGAATTGATATTTCTGACATGGCTGCAACCTCCTTTTTGATAAAATAATGGTTCAGGAGTTAGTATGTCCGGGCGGACATCTGTTTATGAGCGAATGCGCAATAAATTCGTGAAAAAGCGTCCGCATTTCCGGCGATGTCCGGTACATGCACTCCGGATGCCACTGCACCCCGATGGCAAAGGGATGAGAGGGGAGCTCAATTGCTTCTGTGGTTCCGTCCTGTGCCCGTGCACAGACAGAGACGCCTGTTCCCGGCTCATTGACGGCCTGATGGTGGAAGCTGTTGACATAGAGGGCAGTGCCGATATAGCGGCTGAGTGCGCTGGATCGGTCTACCCGGATCCGGTGGCTCACTTCGCTGCGGGTGGGCGTCTGCTGCATGTGATCCAGTACGCTGCCGGGGATCAGAGACAGATCCTGCCAGATCGTGCCGCCGCAGGCCACGTTTAAGATTTGCATGCCCCGGCAGACAGCCAGGATTGGTTTTTCGGATGTGAGAACCTGCTTCATGAGACGGATGTGGAAGAGATCCACAGTGATGTCTGTCTTCCCGTTCCCTTTCTGCGGTCCTTGTCCGAAGAGCAGCGGCGTGATATCGCCTCCGCCGCAGAAGAGGAAACCGTCACAGAGGCTGACGTACTCATTGATGATCCGGTCGCTGCGGACCAGCGGGAGGATCAGCGGAAGTCCTTTTGCATAGCGGACAGACTGAATATATGGATTTGAGACAAACTGGCGGTTTCCGGAGAAGCCGCAGACAACGATGCCGATCTTGGGTTCCATGAGGGTACCTCCGTTTTCTGTGCACAAAGATTGTAAGCTAAGCTATGCCAGTACACTAGCGTATGTAAGAAAATGAGAAATTATACATGCGGCGTTCCTGTGAACGGTAACCATGCGGGAAATCAGCATATGGAAGTGTACATTGCAATCGCCTGGATGCTTTGCTATAATCGTTAGTGTTGGTGTACAAGGCAGCCGCATGGAGCGGAGCGTTCCCTGTCCACTGACGCTAAGCAGCAGAATGAAGAGAGAAGAGGAGATTATAATGGAGAGCAAAAGAATCATTCAGGTGGAAGAAAAAGTCCCGGTCAATATGCTGATTCCCTTAAGTATCCAGCATATGTTTGCCATGTTTGGCGCATCCGTGCTGGTTCCTTTTGTGTTTGGCATTAACCCGTCGGTTGTATTGTTTATGAACGGTGTGGGCACACTGCTTTTCATCCTGATTACGAAAGGGAGAGCGCCGGCTTACCTTGGATCCAGTTTCGCGTTTCTGGCACCTGCGGGAGTGGTGATCTCGAAATGGGGATACAGTTACGCCCTGGGCGGTTTCGTGGCGGTCGGATTCTTAGGCTGTATTCTGGCAGTGATCATCTACAAGTTCGGTTCGGACTGGATCGATGTCGTGCTTCCGCCGGCAGCGATGGGACCGGTCGTGGCGCTGATAGGTCTGGAACTGGCAGGGACGGCTGCGTCGAATGCAGGCCTGACAGAGAAAGTGGTAGACGGAAGGAATGTGATCGTATTCCTTGTGACGCTGCTGACAGCGGTTCTCGGATCGGTATTGTTCCGGGGGTTCCTGGCGGTGATCCCGATCCTGATCGCGATTATCGTGGGATATGTGGCCGCGCTTTTCTGCGGAATGTTAGATTTCTCAGACGTGGCGGCGGCATCTGTCTTCGCGGTGCCGAATTTTTCCGCGCCGAAGTTTAAGTGGGAGGCGATTGTGATCATTCTCCCGGTGCTTCTGGTCATTGCGTCTGAGCATATCGGACATCAGATTGTGACAAGCAGGATCGTAGGGAGAGATCTTCTGAAGGATCCCGGACTTCACCGGTCACTGTTCGCTGATAATTTCTCGACCATGCTGTCCGGTCTGATCGGTTCTGTGCCGACCACGACCTACGGCGAGAATATCGGAGTTATGGCCATGACAAAGGTATACAGTGTCTACGTCATCGGAGGAGCAGCAGTGCTGTCTGTGATCTGTTCCTTTATCGGGAAGATGACCACACTGATCAATACGATCCCGGGGCCTGTGATCGGCGGTATCTCCTTCCTGCTCTACGGAATGATCGGAACCTCCGGTATCCGTATTCTCGTGGAGTCGAATGTGGACTATGGGAAATCCAGAAATATGGCGATGACATCTGTGATCTTCGTCACCGGCCTTTCCGGAATTAACGTACAGTTCGGAAGTATTCAGCTTACCGGCATGGTTCTGGCCTGCGTGGTGGGGATGCTGATGGGACTGATGTTCTATCTGTTCGACAAGCTGAAGCTGACGAACGACAGAGAAGACTGACAGAAGAAAGCCTTACGTGACGGGCAATGACGAAACGAAAAGAAGACGTCTGTGTATGCAGGAACGGCAGTTCCTGATACAGGGGCGTCTTTTTTTATCAATTATTAAGATTTTGTTTCAGAAATCCATCAGTTTCTCTGCTTATAATCTCTGGCAGCAGAACATAGGAGGCAGATCCATATGTCACGATATGATCAAAACCGCAGAGGCGGAAGCAGAGACAGAAGATATGAAAGATATCCGGAGAGTACCAGGAACAGACGGAGAAAGGCGCGCAGGAGAGCCAGACGGCTGCGAAGAACCGCGGCAGTGCTGTTCGTCATTGCCCTGGCTTTATGTCTGAAACAAGCAGTCAGTAATCCCGCGGCGAACCGTGCAATTCCGTCAATACTCGAGACCATCCAGACCGGAGATCTGGAAGAGGTGTATGAACAGGCGGGGGACGCCGCGGATACCCTGCGCACGCTGGTGAAAAATAATCCGGAGACAGCGGATTTCGTCAGAAATTACATGGAAAAGAAGGATCATCCGCCGGCACAGACGGTGGGCGAGATCACACCCGGAGTCATACCGCTGCTGCTGCAGTGGGACGAACGGTGGGGCTATCAGATCTATGGGGATCAAATGATCGCTGTAAACGGCTGCGGGCCGACCGTGATTTCCATGGTGGCATCCGGCCTTACCGGTGATCAGACGATCACTCCTTACAGGGTGGCGCAGTTTGCGGCGGAAAACGGATACTATGAAGGAGAAGCCGGCACCAGCTGGACGCTGATGACGGATGGAGCACAGTATTTCGGGATCCGCGGGGAGGAGATGGGCCTGAGTGAGGGCGAGGTCTTCTCCGCCCTCGAGAGCGGGTGTCCGATCATATGCAGCATGAGGCCGGGCGATTTTACCACTGTGGGGCACTTTATCGTCCTTGTGGGAACCGAAGAGGGCAAGATCCGTGTCAACGATCCCAACAGTGTGAAGCGGAGCGAGAAGCTGTGGGATTATGAGACTTTGGAACCACAGATTAATAATCTATGGGTCTATTCGCTGTAAAGAGAGGATGAGCCGGCGGCATGGATTTCCCGCAGGTTAATTTCCCGGGCCCTGTTCCTGAGAACCGCTCAGTTGTGCCGGATGGCATGATTCTGGTACAATGAGGGGGAAAAGGAGGGAGAACACATGCCGATCAACGCAGTGATAAGAGAGAAGAGAAAAGCGCTGGGACTGACCCAGGAGCAGGTGGCAGAACGGCTGGGAGTGTCGGCGCCGGCAGTGAATAAATGGGAGAGAGGAAGCACTTGTCCGGATGTGGCGATTCTTGCCCCGCTGGCACGTCTGCTGGAAACGGACGTGAACACACTCCTCTGTTTCCGGGAGGAGCTGACAGAACAGGAGATCCTGGAGGCATGCAATGAAGTGGCTGAAAAGATCCGCAGCGACGGGGTCAAAACAGGGATCGAGCTGGCGGAGAAGAAGATGCGGGAGTACCCCAAGTGCATGCGCCTGTTCCATATGCTGAGCATGACAATGGACGGAGCGCTTGTGATGGCATCCTCTGATCTGAGTGAACAAGAGTTGCAGACCTATCGGGAAAGAATCATGACATACTATCAGTATGTTGTGGAATCTGCCGAAGAGGGAAGTACGCGGGACGGCGCGGCCTATCTTCTTGCCGGCAGGTATCTGCAGAAAGAGGAATGGGAGAAGGCGGCCAGCCTTCTGGACGGGATTCCGGACCGGGGCGTGGACCCAAGACTTCTGAAGGCGGACGTCCTTATGAAGCAGGAGAAAACCTTCGAGGCAGGCAGGATCCTGGAAGGAAAGATCCGGGGGGATATCAATGAGATTGAGATGACCCTTCTGAAGCTGATGAAAATTGCCCTGGAGGAAGGCGACGAGATGCGCGCTGCATCAATTGCAGAGATTGGAAGGAAGTCTGCAGAACTCTATGAGCTTGGCGGATACTACTCCTGTCTGATTCCACTGGAACTGGCTGCTGCTAAGAAGGAGGTCAGAAAGAGTGTGGACGGTATCCGCAGGCTGTTAGAGAACGTGGATGCGGTTTTTGAGATGCCGGATGGTTCGCTGACTTACCATATCAACAGATATCAGCGAGAACAGGGACAGGCCGGGGCGGAAAGACCGTCCGATCCGGCGGACAGAGCGGCTGAGAAGCAGAAGTATACAGAGCAGATCAAGGCCGTGCTGCTCCGGTCTCTGAAAGAAGAAGAGCCGTTCGCGTTTCTGCGGTCAGATGAAGAATTTCTTTCCCTTCTGGCCCGGTATGAAAGATAGCGTCGGCGGATAAAGGAGAAAAAGAGAGGACAGGGTGCCGGCCGGCGTTCTGTCCTCTCTTTGATCAGAGATGCATTTGAATGCATACAAATTCTTCATTTATTTCTGTGCTTCGATCTCCTGCATCTTCATCGCGCGAACTTTCAGCGGCAGTCCGAACAGATTGATGAATCCTTCTGCATCGTGGTGATCATAAAGTTCACCTGTTGTAAAGCTTGCCAGTGATTCGCTGTACAGAGAATACGGAGAAGTTTCCCCTGCTTTGATAATGTTTCCTTTGTAAAGTTTAAACTTCACTTCTCCTGTTACATATTCCTGGGTTACATCGATGAATGCCTGGATAGCCTCGCGCAGCGGTGTGAACCATTTTCCTTCATAGACGATCTGAGCAAATTTATTTCCGAGATCTTTCTTCACTTCATAGGTCGCACGGTCAAGAACCAGCTCTTCCAGCTGCTCGTGAGCTGCCATGAGGATCGTTCCGCCCGGTGTCTCATATACACCGCGGGACTTCATGCCAACCACACGGTTCTCAACGATGTCGATGATGCCGATGCCGTGTTTTCCGCCAAGAGCATTGAGTTCTGTGATGATCTCCGATACTTTCATGGCCTTGCCGTTTAAGGTCTTGGGTACGCCCGCGTCAAATGTCATGGTCACATATTCGCCCTCATCCGGTGCCTTCTCCGGTGTCACGCCGAGCACGAGCAGATCGTCATAATTCGGCTCGTTGGACGGATCTTCCAGTTCAAGACCTTCGTGGCTGATGTGCCACAGGTTGCGGTCACGGCTGTAGCTGTGCTTTGCGTCAAAGGGGAGGTCGATGCCGTGCTGTTTGCAGTACTCGATCTCTTCCTCACGGGACTGCATGGTCCAGACGTCTGTCATACGCCAGGGAGCGATGATCTTAATGTCCGGAGCAAGCGCTTTGATGCCCAGCTCGAAACGAATCTGATCGTTTCCTTTGCCGGTTGCTCCGTGACAGATGGCAACAGCGCCTTCTTTCCGAGCAACTTCAACTAATTTCTTCGCGATGACCGGACGAGCCATGGATGTGCCGAGAAGGTATTTGTTCTCGTAGACAGCGCCTGCCTTCACACACGGCATAATGTAGTCGTCGCAGAACTCGTCGATAATATTTTCGATGTATAATTTGGAAGCTCCTGAAAGTTTCGCTCTCTCTTCCAGGCCGTCCAGCTCCTCTCCCTGTCCGCAGTCGATGCAGCAGCAGATTACTTCATAATCAAAATTCTCCTTCAGCCACGGGATAATAGCCGTCGTGTCAAGACCGCCTGAATATGCTAATACCACTTTTTCTTTACTCATGTTTCAATTGCCTCCTGAATGTATTTTTATTAAATGCTTCCTTCCGAAAAGCCGGTTGGAAGTGTTGTCATTTTGTTTGCTTCTGCAAGCTAGAACCTACTATACACCAGAAGTTATAATTATGCAAGAGAAAATTTTTAAAAATATAAAAATGCATAAAAATTCATTATACATTTAAAATTATGCATAAAATCAATGGGAACCGAGAGCTGTATTCATGCATAAAATGACAGAAAAAGAAGAAGGAAGAAAGGAATGATCTCTGTCAGTTTATGCATGATTGTGAAAAATGAGGAAGACGTGCTGGGGCGCTGCCTGGATAGTATCAAGGAAACGGTGGATGAGATCATCATTGTGGATACTGGATCTGACGATAAAACAAAGGATGTAGCCCGCAGATATACCGACAAAATTTTTGATTTCCGCTGGAAGGACGATTTCGCTGCCGCCAGGAACGATGCATTTGAAAGGGGCAGTATGGACTATCTGATGTGGCTGGACGCGGATGATGTTGTTCCGCGGGAGAGCAGAGTGAAACTGCTCCGCCTGAAGGCGGAACTGGACCCGGACACGGATATGGTCATGATGCCCTATGCGGTCTCCTTTGATGAAAACGGGAAGGCTGCGTTTGAATATTATCGGGAGCGGATTGTAAAGAACGGCCGGGAATTCCGATTTCAGGGAAGGGTGCATGAAGTAATCCCGCCGTCCGGGAAGGTGGTCTATGAGAAGATCGCTGTAGAACACCGGAAAACAAAAAGCGGAGAGAACGGGAGGAATCTGAGGATCTATCAGGATATGGAGGAGAAAGGGGAGTATTTCGACAGCAGAGCGCTTTATTACTATGGAAGAGAACTGATGTATCATGAAGCATTCGAAAAGGCGGCGGATGTTTTCCGGATGTTCCTGGAACGCCCGGACGGCTGGGTGGAAAACCGGATTGACGCCACACGGCAGCTGGCCTGCTGTCTGTATGCAGTGAAGGAGGATGAGAAAGCGCTGGCAGCGCTGCTTCAGGGACTGGAGTACGACGTACCGCGGGGAGAGACGTGCTGTGATCTGGGACGCCATTTTATGGACAGAGGGCGGTATGAACAGGCCGTCTACTGGTACGAGCAGGCGCTGCAGGCGAAGAAAGTTCCGGAATCTGGAGCGTTTATTATCGAAGAGTGTTATGGATTCCTGCCCGCTGTTTCGCTGTGCGTGTGCTATGACCGCCTGGGAGATCACCGGCGGGCAGAAGAATACAATGAACTGGCGGGAAAATGGAAACCCGATTCCCCCTATTATCAGAGGAACAAGAAGTATTTCGACACAAGGCGGAAGGTTCAGATGTCAGATTGGAAGAAGAGCGAATAAGAGACGGTCAAAAAATAATTCTCAACATACATTAATTATGAAAGGAGGATAGAAATTATGATATGGTTCAGAAAAAAAGATAAGAAAAATGATGAAGTACTTGGACAGTCTGCGTGCTGTGACGGAGATGATTCCTGTCAGGAACAGGGAAGGTGCGGATGGAATCCTTTCGGATGTTCCAGACCGTGTCCGCCGCGGCCATGCTGCTGTACAGGTGCGACCGGTCCGACAGGTCCAAGCGGTGCCACCGGAGCAACCGGCCCGACGGGCGCAACCGGAGCCACAGGAGCGACTGGAACTGCAGCGACGATCCAGGTAGGGACTGTGACAACCGGAGAGCCGGGGAGCAATGCTCAGGTAACCAACAGTGGGGATGAAAATGCGGCAGTCTTTGACTTCGTAATTCCCAGGGGAGCCACCGGAGCAACTGGCCCCACAGGGCCCAGCGGTCCGACAGGCCCAAGCGGTGCCACAGGTCCGACGGGGCCCAGCGGGGCGACAGCGGCATCTCGGGATGCACAACGCCGGCGCCGCTGCTTCTATATTATAGCGACTTTTGTTTCAAAAATATAATTTATTTATTTCAACAAAAAATATTGAAAAAACAGTTGACAACTAAGGATAATGTGGTATTATATAATCAAAAGTTGTTGAAACAACAGTATAAAGAGTTTTGAAACAAAAAGGAGGTTTGTCATGATTTACACGGTAACTTTGAATCCGGCACTTGACAAGACAGTTGAAATTCCTTCCCTGACAGTGGACGCAGTGAACCGTATCACAACGATGCGGACAGATCCGGGCGGCAAAGGAATCAATGTTTCCAAAGTAATCAGCAAGCTGGGCGGAAACAGCACCGCTTCAGGAATTCTCGGAGGAGATACAGGAAGAGCGATCCTGTCAGCATTGGAGGAGATGAATCTTACCACATGGTTTCATTTCGTAGACGGGGAAACTCGTACGAATATGAAGATCATTGATCCGGTCAATCATACGAACACGGACATTAACGAACCGGGCGTGACCGTTTCAGAGGAGATTCTGGACGGACTTTTGAAAGAACTGCTGGACCGAATCACAGCGGGAGATATCGTAGTGATTTCCGGAAGTATGCCGAAGGGGTCGCCGAAGGATACATATTATACCTGGACAAAAGCCTGTCGCGAGAAGGGAGCGAAGGTGATTCTGGATGCAGACGGGGATCTGCTGAAGGCCGGACTGAAGGCTTCCCCCTATCTGATTAAGCCGAACAATCATGAGCTTTCTGCACTGGTGGGCCGGACGCTTGAAACTCCGGAAGAGCTGGCGGAGACGGCGAGAGAGCTGATGGAAGAATACGGCATCGGGAAGATCGTTGTATCGATGGGCGGAGCCGGAGCACTGTATGTGACGGCAGAGGAGACCATCTACGCAGAAGGGCTTAAGGTACCGGTAGGAAGTACGGTTGGAGCGGGAGACAGTGTGGTTGCTGCTCTTGCCGTGGCAGAAGAGTCGGGTATGAGTCTGGAAGAAACGGTGCGGCTTTCCACAGCTACCGGCGCGGCGAATGTGATGTGCAGCGGAACTCAGGCAGCAGAGTATGAAGTGATCGAGGGACTGCTTCCGAAAGTGATCTTCCATAGAATCTGAATGCCGCTCCGCGAACAGTAACGAAGCAGCAGATCTGCTTTTTGATTTGAAAGTTTTTGCGGTTGCAAATCTTTAATATTTTCATTATGATAAAGAAAGGAGTTTTATTATGAAAGCAAAAGGAGTACGTCTTCACGCAGCGAACGATTTAAGACTGGAGGAGTTTGAACTTCCTGAGATTACAGATGACGAAATTCTGGTTAAGGTGGTTTCTGACAGTATTTGTATGTCTACTTACAAATGTGCGATTCTCGGAACCGCGCACAAACGTGTACACGATGATGTGGCAGAGCACCCGGCTATTATGGGACATGAGTTTGCCGGAGATATCGTGAAAGTAGGAAAGAATCACCAGGATACCTTCAAGCCGGGTATGAAGTTTACCCTGCAGCCGGCGCTGAACTATAAGGGAACGATGTGGAGCCCGGGATACTCTTATGAGTTCTTCGGAGGAGATGCTACGTACTGCATTATTCCGGCTGAGGTTATGGAACTTGGCTGCCTGCTGGAATACAAGGGACGCGCATACTATGAGGCATCCCTGGCAGAGCCGATGTCCTGCAGCATCGGCGCATTTAACGCTGCATACCACACACAGATGGGTGTTTATACACATCAGATGGGGATTAAAGAGGGCGGCAAGATGGCGATCATGGCAGGAGCAGGTCCGATGGGACTGGGAGCACTGACTTATGCGCTGCACCGGGATGTACGTCCGTCCATGGTAGTTGTGACAGACCTGAACCAGGAGCGTCTTGACCGTGCGGCTGCTCTGTTCCCGCCGGAGGAAGCAGCGAAGGACGGAATCGAGCTTCATTTTGTGAATACGGGCAGCTTCGAGGATCCGGTAGCGGAACTGCTGCGGATTTCCGGCGGAACAGGGTATGATGATGTACTCTGCTATGCACCGGTGGCAGCAGTTGTCACACAGTCCAGCGCGATTCTGGGAAGAGACGGATGTCTGAACTTCTTCGCAGGCCCCACAGACAATAAGTTCAGCGCGACGATGAACTTCTATGACGTACATTATAATTCTACCCATGTAATGGGAACTACCGGCGGCAATACAGCTGATATGATCGAGTCTCTGGAACTGACAGCAGAGGGACGGATCAACCCGGCGGTTATGGTAACACATATCGGCGGTCTGGACTCTGTGGCAGAGACCACACTGAACCTGCCGAAGATCCCGGGCGGCAAAAAACTGATCTATACACATCTGTCCATGCCGCTGACAGCGCTCACAGATCTGCGTGCGAAGGGAGAGGCAGACGGTGATCAGAGGCTGATGGAACTGGCGGATATCGTGGACGCTCACAATGGTCTGTGGTGCCCGGAAGCAGAGGAATACCTGCTGGCAAACTTTGTTGAGAACTAAATAGGTGTCAGGATCTCCTGTCCGTGTGATTCTGACACGGATGGGAGGAAGATATGGATTCAATGGAAATGCGCAGAGATGCGATTGTTCAGCTGATTAATGAGAAGGGGAACGTAACCTTCGCGCAGATTAAGGAGGAGTTCCCCAATGTATCTGAGATGACCCTGCGGACAGATCTGAAGTGCCTGGACGAGGCAAAGAGGATTCTGCGCGTGCACGGAGGAGCGAGATCCGTGCAGGTCGTCATCGGAACTGACGATTTTCTGAACCGGAAGTCCGTCCGCAACCGAAAAGAAAAGCAGGAGATTGCGGAAAAGGCCCTGACACTGCTCCACCCGGATACTACGGTTTTCCTGGATTCCGGAAGTACTACGACAGCCTTTGCCCGGCAGATCCCGGACCGCTCCTATCTGATCTATACCACTGGCTTAAGCTGCGCCACGGAGCTGGCGAACCTGTCGAAACCGACGGTCATGCTCCCCGGCGGCCAGTTAAACCGCTACAGCCACAGTGTATTCGGATTCTCTACGATCCGTGAGCTTGAGCGGGTGAACTTTGATCAGGCGTTTTTGGGAGTTACCGGATTCCATCCTTCCGTCGGATTTTCCTGCGGGATCAGTGATGAGGCGCTGTCGAAGCAGACGGCAATCCGGAAGGCAGATCAGGTAATCGCCCTGATGGATTCGTCGAAGATCGGTGTGAAATGCACATTTAGTTTCTGCAGTCTTTCGGATGTTGATATCGTGGTCTCCGACGGAAAACTTCCGGAGGAATTCCTCTCCGAGTGCAGAAGGTACGGCGTGCAGGTTCTCTAGCCGTCCGTACAGATAACAGCTGAACCATTCTCCATTGAGGACTGAGAAGTTCATGGAGGTGGGATAACGTGAAAAATAGCGTACAACGATTTGGTAAATTTTTATCGGCAATGGTAATGCCGAATATCGGCGCGCTGATCGCATTTGGCTTTCTTGCAGCGCTCTTTATAGACACTGGCTGGATCCCCAATAAAGGATTTAACAGCATGGTCGGTCCCATGCTGACTTATCTGATCCCCATTCTGATCGCGTCAACCGGCGGCCGGATGATCGGCGGGGACAGAGGACGTGTAGTAGGCGCCATCGCTGTAATCGGCGCGATTATGAGCAACACAGAGATTACGATGCTGATGGCTGCCATGGTCATGGGACCGCTGGCCGGCTTCTGCATCAAGAAGTTTGACCAGGTGATGGAAGGACGTATGCCTGCCGGTTTTGAGATGCTGATCAACAACTTCTCCGCAGGAATCATCGGTATGGTTCTGGCCATGCTGGGATATATTGCAATCGGCCCGCTCATGAGTGGAATTCTGGCAATCCTGTCTGCCGGAGTCAGCATTCTGGTTGAGAACAGCCTCCTTCCGCTGGTATCGATCTTCATTGAACCTGCGAAAGTGCTTTTCCTGAACAATGCCATCAACCATGGTATTTTCACCCCTCTTGCGACAGAGCAGGCGGCAGAACTGGGCAAGTCCATTATGTATATGCTGGAGCCAAACCCTGGCCCGGGACTTGGCGTACTTCTGGCTTATATGTTCTTCTGCAAGGATAAAGTAACGAAGGATTCTGCGCCCGGTGCGGTGATTATCCACCTGCTGGGAGGTATCCATGAGATTTATTTCCCGTATATCCTGATGAACCCGCTGGTGATCGTTGCCCCGATCGTGGGAAATATGGTCGCGATCTTCTGGTTCAACCTGACAGGTTGCGGCCTGGTGGGACCGGCGTCTCCAGGTTCGATCATCGCTTATATCATGATGACCCCGGGGTCGGATATGATCAAGGTGATCATAGGAGTATTACTTGCGACGGGCGTTTCCTTCCTGATCGCGTCGCCGATCGTCAAGATGGCGGGCGGCAAGAGCCTGGAGGAAGCTCAGAGCGAGATGGCAAGTATGAAAGCAGCTTCCAAAGGCGAGACAGCGGTACCTGGAACGATCGAGCGTTCAGCTGAGATCCGCAAGATTATCTTCGCCTGCGACGCAGGTATGGGATCCTCTGCAATGGGTGCAACGAAATTCCGCAACCGGATTAAGAGCGACCGTCCGGACATCACGGTTGCCAATACTTCCGTAGACAATATCCCGGCAGACTGCGATATCGCGGTTGTTCAGACCACACTGGCCGCAAGGGCGAAGAAATCAGCGCCTCAGGCGCAGCTGATCACCATCGGCAACTTCCTGGCTGATCCGGCTCTGGACGCTCTGTATATCCAGCTGACGACAGGAGACGCGCCGGCGGCTCCGGCAGGCGAGAATACAGACATCGTGATCCCGGATACGCCGATCAAGAAGCAGGTCATCATTGAAGATGGAATTAAACTGGGACAGAAGCCGGTGACAAAGGAAGAGGCAATCCAGGCCGCAGGCGAACTTCTGGTGAAACTGGGATATGTAGATGAGTCTTATGTGGATGCGATGCAGGAACGTGAGAAACTTGTGTCCACCTACATGGGCATGGGCGTGGCCATCCCTCACGGCACGACACAGGCGAAGGGTACAGTGAAGAAGACAGGAATCGTCTTCCTTCAGTATCCGGAAGGGGTTGATTTCGGTCAGGAGAAGGCACAGCTTGTATTCGGTATTGCCGGCATCGGCGACGAACATCTGGATCTCCTGGGCAAGCTCTGTACCCTGCTGGAAGATCCGGCACTTCTGGAAACGCTGAAGACTACGGATGATGTGAAGTGGGTACTGGAGCAGCTGTCATAAACAGCTGTCCGGCAAGGATGCACAGACCGCGCTGAAGGACAGTACAGACGCGGAAGCGAGACCGCGTAAAAGATAGAAATGAGAGGAACGTGCAGATCTGCAGAAGCAGGTCTGTACGTTTTTCTGCAATACGCCCGGCAGCGGCAGACATGCCTGCATGAGCTGGCATTCAGCGGGCGGCGGCCAGCAAACGGCGCATAATGGACAATCCGGTTTTCATAAGCTGTAGGGATGATTTCCCTATGGAGAAACCGGAGGCAGATGGATGGACAAGAAAGACCAGACTCCCCTTCAGAGACAGCAGGATACCGATGGTTCTGCTGTCTTTTGTCATAGAAATATGCAGGTTCACGTGCGGTTTACGGAGGGGACACCTGACCTTGGGACGGTTCTGAAGCGTTATTTCATCCGTCTGAAGCAGGAATGAGAGGAGGCTGGATCTGTGAGAAATATGCCGGCAGAAGGAGAAGCGGGAGGTAAGGTTTGGAACGTTGGAGTCTATATCCGGCTCTCGCGGGATGACGGAAATGAGGAAAGTCTGAGTGTTTCGAATCAGAGAAAGATTCTTCTGGAATATCTGGAACACTCGTTTCAGGGCGAATGGAACCTGATAGATATTTATACGGATGACGGACAGAGCGGCACAGACCATGAACGGCCCGGATTCCAGAGGATGCTGTGTGACGTGGAGCGGGGAAGCGTGAACTGTATCCTCTGCAAGAATCTGTCGCGGGCATTCCGCAACTATTCGGATCAGGGATATTTCCTGGAAAGCTTCTTCCCCAGGTACCGGGTCCGTTTTATCACGCTGGGGGATCCCAAGGTGGATACCTTTCTGAACCCTGAGACAGTCAGCGGGATGGAAATCCCTATCAGCGGACTGATGAATGACCGCTTCGCGTATAAGACGTCCAGTGACATCCGGAGAACATTTGATACCAAGAGAAGAAGAGGTGAATTCATCGGCGCGTTTGCGCCTTATGGCTACCGAAAGGATCCGGAAAACAAGAACCGGCTCATTCCGGATCCGGAGGCGGCAGAGGTGGTGGAAACGATCTTCGATTGGTATGTCTATGGGGACGGCAGCGCGAAGAGCAGCCTGAGCAAAGCCGGAATCGCGCGGAAGCTGAATGACCTGGGGATCCCCAATCCTTCTGCTTATAAGCGGAGGAAGGGAATGAAATATTATAATCCCCAAGGCGCAGCGAATGACGGTCTCTGGCAGGGCAGTACAGTGGCGGCCGTCCTTTCGAATGAAATGTACGTTGGAACAATGGTACAGGGTAAGCAGCGGGTGATCAGCTATAAAGTGCATGACAGAGCTGCGGTTGCTGAGGAAGAATGGTACAAAGTGCCCAATACGCATGAACCGATCGTGGAGAGGGAACTGTTCGAACTGGCCCGGAAGCTTCAGGCAGAAGATCTGCGGCGGGTACCGGGAACCGGTCAGAATCATCTGTTCTCCGGCCTGCTGAAATGTGCGGACTGTAAGAAGGCGATGACGAGGAAGTCCTCAAAAGGGATTCAATATTTTAACTGTTCCACTTACAGGCGGAAATCCCGGACAAAGTGTTCGATTCATTCTATACGGCAGGACGCACTGGAGGAGGCGGTTCTGGAAGCTGTGCGAAGGCAGATCGCGTCCATAGCCAACCTGCCGGATCTGCTCCGGGAGATCCGAACGGCGCCTGCTTCCGAGAAGCGGCAGGGACGCAGGGCGGCGCTTCTGAAGTCTCACAGAGAAGAACTGAACAAGATGGAATCCCTTATGGATGAGCTCTATCTGGACTGGAAAAGCGGCGACCTTGCACAGGCACAGTACCGGCATCTGAAAGAGAAACTGGAAGGCCGGACAGAACATTTAAAAACAATCATCCGGAATCTTCAGGAAGAATCATCCAGAGAGGAGGACACTTTCCCGCATACGGAGAAAACCGCAGCAGAGACAGAGCGGATTCAAGAATCCCGGTTTGAGCATTCATATGTGGAGGAGTTCCTGGAATCCGGAAATCTTCCCTTCTTGTCCCGCGGGATTCTGACAGAACTGATCGAAGAAATCCTAGTACAGGAGAATGGTGCCATCACCGTGGTTTTTCGCTTTTCAGAACCAGATCTTTCCTCCGAGGGAGCCTGAAAACAGGGGCGGTTGTGCATATAGAATCCCACCGACAGGTCCGACCGGCCCAACCGGCCCGACTGGCCCGAGCGGCCCGAGTGGAGCAACTGGCCCGACGGGTCCGACCGGCCCAACCGGCCCGACAGGTCCGACCGGCCCAACCGGCCCGACAGGTCCGACTGGCCCGAGCGGAGCAACCGGCCCGAGTGGTCCGACTGGCCCGAGCGGCCCGACGGGTCCGACCGGAGCAACCGGCCCGAGTGGAGCAACTGGCCCGACCGGGGCAGTTATTTATGCGCCAAGGCAGAGAATGAGGCTCTGGGACGAGGATTGCGTTTCGAGTGTGTGAGAAGTGGTATGTTTCATCTGGCATGTATTTTGGCATGCAGGCATACATTAGACTGAATCCGGTATGAGGGGATAGGTATTTTGACAAGAGAGCAGAGAATTCACCTGACAGACGCGGAAGTCCCGGTTCTGAACCGGGCAGAGATAAGGGATATTGAGATGGATCGGTCTATCCCGGCGGAACGCCGTGCGGAATCATACTTAAGGCAGATAAAGAACCCGTATGCGTTCAAATGTGGAGAGACGATTGTTAATGTCCGCTTTTCCATGGACGGGAGATCTTTGAAAGATGCGCTTGTCTCATACTTTGCGGCGGCACAAAGCAGCGGCCGTAGATGATGAGAGGGGTGAGAGAATGGCACGGATTCGGAGAGTCAGAACCGGCCCGAAGCCGGCGGCTTTGAATCGAACTGCCACGCCGTCAAAGTGGCTGATCTGTGTGTATGTCCGGCTGTCCCGGGAGGATACAAGGAAAAACCTGTCCAAGAGAGAACATGAGCAGCAGATGAAAAGTGAGAGTATTCAGAACCAGAAGAGTATTCTCGTGTCCTGGATTGATGCTTATTTCGAAGCAGGAAGCTACGAGATTGTAGATTTCTTTGAAGATGACGGACTGACAGGGACCGATGATACGCGGGAAGGATTTCTGCGGATGATCGGTGCGGTGGAACGGGGAGAGGCGAACTGTATTGTTGTCAAGACACTTTCCCGGGCGTTTCGAAATTATTCGGATCAGGGGTATTATCTGGAAGAATATTTTCCATCCAGAAATATCCGTTTTATTTCTACTATGGATGCTTTTCTGGATACTTATATGGATGCGGAAGCGGTCTATCATCTGGATGTTCCCATGTACGGTGTGCTCAATGACCGGTTCGCGGCGGCCACATCACGGGCGGTCCGGAAAACCTTTGATGACAAGCGGTCAAAGGGAAAATTCATCGGCGCGTTTCCACCGTGGGGATTCCTGAAGGATCCGGAGGACAGGAATCATCTGATTCTTGATCCGGACACGGCGCCGATTAAGATCCAGATGAAAGACTGGCTGCTCCGCGAAGGGATGAGCCTCAGCGGCGCAGCAAAACGGCTGAACGCAATGGGGATCCCGAATCCGACCAAATATAAACAGCTGAAAGGCTGGAAGTACTGCAATCCGAACGCCGCAGAGAACGATGGTCTGTGGTGCGGGACTACGGTGAAGAACGTGCTTCTCAGTTTGATGAATCTCGGACATATGGTGCAGGGAAAACAGAGAGTCATAAGTTATAAGATCCATGACAAAGTAGCCGTGCAGGAGAAGGATTGGTTCATTGTGGAGAATACGCATGAGGCTACATTTACTCAGGAAGAATATGATGCTCTTTGCAGTCTGCTCGCCCGGGATACCCGTACTGCGGATCATTCCGATACAGTGCATCCGTTCGCCGGGCTGGTGAAATGCGGAAACTGCGGGAAGGCGATGCACCGCTCTCACAGAAGCGGACGTGTCTATTACCAGTGCCGGACCCGGAAAGCGAAATCTCCGGAAGCGTGTCCGGTCAGATCTATCCGGGAGGACCGTCTGGAACAGGCAGTTCTGGCAGCAGTCCAGGCGCAGATTCAACTGTTAGAATCGCCGGAGGCTATTGCGGATGAAATCCGCCGGCTTCCGGCGGCTGACGGCAGGGAGCGTCTGGAAAAGCTGTTGACAGATAAGGAACGGGAGCTGCAGAGAGTCCGGAGGATCTATGACAGCCTGTATGGCAGCTGGAAAACAGGAGAGCTGTCTGAAACGGAATACCGCCGCATGCGGCAACAGTATCAGGAAGAACAAATTCAGATTGAAAATGCCGGCAGCAATATCCGGACAGAAATCAGCCGGCTTCAGGCAGAGAAGAATCCGGAGAATTCCCTGCTTACAGAATTTACGGAGCAAGCCAATATCAGGGCATTGGACCGTTTTTTGCTGGTCACTCTGATTGAGGAAATCCAGGTATACGAAAAAAACGAAATCACAATTCATTTCCGGTTTGAGGATCCATTACGTTCCCTTCTTTCGCACGCAGAAGAACAGTCATAGAAGCGGTGATTGTCAACTTCTATTTTCCGCAAGTTGACAATCCTATGCCCCTATGCTAAACTTCTAATGGCTGCAGAGTGTATCCGGAATGATTGCCGGACGGCAGCTGTTTTACTGTGCAAAATGAAGCCGCACCGGCTCTGCGCAGTTTGCGCCGATCTGTTCATTAGATACGGAACCGGTGGGCTTTATGATATAAAGGAAGTGATTTTATGATAAAAGATTTAAAAAAATTGACAAATGAAGTGATGGATGGACGGCTCATTACGAAGGAAGAAGCGCTGGCTCTGTATGATCAGCCGTTGGAGGTTCTGTGCGAATGTGCGGATCAGATCCGCCGTCATTTCTGTTCCGATCAATTCGACATTTGTACCATTATTAATGGAAAGAGTGGGCGCTGTTCGGAAAACTGCAAGTTCTGCGCACAGTCACTGCACAACCACACATGTGCGTCAGAATATCCGCTTCTTTCTGACGAAGAAATCCTGGAGCAGGCGAGAGTGAACCAGGAGCAGGGAGTACTGCGTTATTCCATCGTCACCTCTGGAAAACGGCTCTCTGATGCGGAAGTTGAGGCGATGTGCCGGGTGATCAGAAAGATTCGGAAAGACGTGGGAATTTCAGTGTGCGTTTCCTTTGGTCTTTTAAATGAGCAGCAGTTTAGAAAGCTGAAAGAGGCAGGAGCATCCCGCGTCCATAATAATCTGGAAACCTCCCGGAGAAACTTCCCCAATATCTGTACGACACATACATTTGACGATAAGATCCAGGCCATCCGCGCTGCTCAGGCAGCAGGACTTTCCGTGTGCAGCGGAGGCATTATGGGACTTGGAGAAACGCCGGAGGACCGGATTGATATGGCGTTTACCCTTCGGGAACTGGGAATTCAGAGTGTGCCGGTGAATATGCTCAATCCCATTCCGGGGACCCCGCTGGAACAGAATGAAACACTGACGGAAAAGGAAATGCAGAGAATTGTGGCAGTGTACCGCTTCATTCTTCCATCGGCTTCGATCCGCCTGGCAGGAGGGCGGGGACTGCTCATGGATAAGGGCAGGGGATGCTTTCTTTCTGGCGCCAACGCAGCTATTTCCGGTGATATGCTTACAACTGCGGGAATTACAGTGCAGAAAGATATGGAACTTCTCGACGAGCTTGGATATAAGGCAGCACTCTGCAATGAATAAAAGTGCCCCGTTTTGCGGTGCAGAAGACCCCTGGCTGCGGCGGATCTCTTACTGCGGCCACCGGTCCCACGGGCCCCAGCGGAGCGACCGGCCCGACCGGCCCGACGGGTCCCAGCGGAGCAACCGGCCCGACCGGCCCAACGGGTCCCAGCGGAGCAACTGGTCCGACAGGTCCGACGGGTCCCAGCGGAGCAACTGGTCCGACAGGTCCGACGGGTCCCAGCGGAGCAACCGGCCCGACCGGCCCAACGGGCCCCAGCGGAGGGACTGGTCCGACAGGTCCGACAGGTCCGACAGGCCCAACCGGTCCGACAGGCCCAACCGGTCCGACAGGTCCGACAGGTCCGACAGGCCCAACGGGTCCCACTGGTTCAGACGGAGAGGACGGGGCGGCCGGAGCGACTGGAACAGCGGCGACGATCCAGGTGGGAACCGTAACTACGGGAGAGCCTGGCACAGCGGCAGCTGTCACCAACAGCGGGGATGAAAACAGTGCGGTCTTTGACTTTGTAATCCCCAGAGGAAATGACGGTACTTGCGATGAGTGTTCATGCACGCCGCAGCTGATGTCCACGTATTCCACACCGCCCAAGCAGGCGGCATCCGGAGGAAAACTGGTCTTCGACATGAACGGTGTGACCAGTGGGACTGCGATCACGCATGCACTGAACAGCACAGATGTAGTGATAAATCAGACGGGATATTATTTCGTTACTTTTAATGGAACATTAGCTCCTGCGAAACAATCGAATTTCCCGCTGACGATTACAGTTTCTCTGCGGCAGCAGGGAACACAGGTACCGGGAGCAGAAGCTCTGCACACCTTCCACACATCTACAGAAGCAGTCAATGTGGCGTTTTCTCAGATTATCAGAGTAGACACTGTGCCGGCGGTTCTGAATGTGGTCAGCGCTGGAGGAACTATTTTCTATTCCGGAATTAATCTGACGGTACAGAAGATTGGCTGCATTGCGGTTACTGCTTAGTCAGGGGAATCCAGGCGCTGCCGTCAGATGTTGATAACATGCGGGAAGTTCCTGCAGGCTGTGTAAAATAAGAAAACACGATCTCCCCGTAAGAATCTGATTCTTGCGGGGAGATCTTTTCTGGAAGATTGTGGAATACATTGAAAATGGGCTCATTGTGGAAAGCTAAAGAAAATATAAATATTATAAACAAAAAATAAAATTTTCAGTTGACTTTTTGGTGGAAATTGTTATAATGGACTTAATCAATTAAATACTAATGGATTGTTACTGTAAGGCAGGCAAAACCAGTTTTTATAAACCGAATGAATAGGGATGTTTATAAAAATCTGGTTTTTTTGTTTCCTGAGGAGAAGAAAGATTTCCGGGAAGGTCGGTTATGGTTATAGAGAAGGTCATCAATAATAATATCGTTTCGGCATATGATGAAAGCGGGAAAGAAGTTGTCGTGATGGGGCGCGGACTGGGATTCCGCGCAAGAGCCGGAGAAGTCATTGATAAATCCAAAGTGGAAAAAGTCTTCAGAATCACGAGCCGCAGTGTGGCGGATCAGTTCATGGAGCTGATTGCAAAAATGCCCATTGAGCACACAAAGATTTCGAATGATATTATTGCTTTTGCTAAGAAGACTCTGAAGCTGAAATTGAACCAAAGCATCTACGTGACATTGACGGATCACATTAATTTTGCCATCGACAGATGCCAGAAGGGAATCAATCTTGAGAATGCGCTGCTGTGGGAGATCCGCCGGTTTTATCCGCAGGAATACGAGCTGGGATGTTATGCCATTGATCTGATTCGGGAACAGCTGCATATCACGCTTCCGGAGGACGAGGCGGGATTTATTGCTCTCCATTTTGTGAATGCGGAGTACGGCACGAACATCAGGGATGCGGCTAATTTCCCTTATCAGATGAAAGAGATCCTGGAGATTGTGTCCCGGGAACTGGAAATCGTACTGGATGAAGGAACGCTGCATTATGAGCGGTTTGTGACTCATATGAAATTCCTTCTGCAGAGGGTTTACCGGAAGGAGCTGCTGCCCAATGAGGAGACGGAACTGGCTGAGATGATGCGGAAGAAATATCCAAGAGAATATACCTGCAGTCAGAGGATTGCCGAATATATCGAGAAAACGTCGAACTGCAGGCTCTCAGGGGAAGAGATTATGTATCTGTCCATCCATATCAGAAGAGTGACGATGGCGGAGGAATAGGAGGTACGAGATGTTTCATTTATTTAGGAAGAAGGAGAACAGCTGGACGCTGGGGGCGCCTGTGAAGGGCAGGGCCGTGCCTCTGCAAGAGGTAAAGGATCCCACATTCAGTGAGGAGATGCTGGGGAAGGGGGTGGCCGTGATCCCGTCGGAAGGGAAAATCTACGCACCTTGTGACGGTGAGATCGTGATGATCTTCGACACTCTTCACGCGGTCAGCTTGAAAGCAGATTTCGGCGCTGAGGTGCTCATTCATGTGGGCCTGGACACGGTGAAACTGGGTGGAGACGGATTCACGTCCCACGTGAAGGCCGGAGAACATGTTCAGAGAGGAACCCTGCTTCTGGAGGTGGATCTGGATCAGGTGAAAGGTGCCGGGTACGATACGATCACTCCGCTGCTGGTCTGCAATACGTCGGACTATGCATCTGTGGAAGGAATTTCCGGAAATGAAGTAGAAGTGGGCGAGGATGTGATTGTGATCAAGTGATTTTAACCGGAGAAGCAGACCGGTTGAAATAAATAAAAGGGATTAGAAACAAAAAATTCAAAAAAGGAGGAAAACATATGAAATTTTTACAGAAATTAGGAAAAGCGTTAATGCTTCCTGTTGCGTGTCTGCCGATCTGCGGAATCCTCATGGGGATCGGATATGCACTCTGTCCGGGAACAATGCAGGGGTTCGCAGAGGGATATACACTGAGTCTGCTTGAAAAGATTGGCTATTATCTGGTTCAGGCCGGCGGCGCTCTGATTAATAACATGGCGATCCTGTTTGCCATCGGAATCGGTGTGGGAATGTCTGACGAGAATGACGGGACGGGCGGTCTCGCGGCTCTGGCTTCCTGGCTGATGATTACGACACTTCTGTCTACAGGAAATGTGTCACAGATTGTATCTCTTTCTGAAGACGCAACTCTGGCATTTAATAGCATTGCGAACCCGTTTATCGGTATTATTTCCGGTATCATCGGTTCTAGCTGCTACAACAGATTCAAAGGAACCAAGCTTCCGGACTTCCTGTCGTTCTTCAGCGGCAAGAGATGTGTGGCAATCGTTGCCGGCGTGGTATCCATCCTTGTTTCTGTGGTACTGCTGTTTGTATGGCCGATCCTGTTCGGCGCACTCGTTGCACTTGGAGAAGCGATTGTAAGTCTTGACGCAATCGGAGCTGGTCTCTATGCATTCTTCAACAGACTGCTGATCCCATTCGGCCTGCACCATGCTCTGAACAACGTGTTCTGGTTTGACACGATCGGACTTGGCGACCTGAGCCATTTCTGGGCAGGAGATACTTCTGCAGATGTTGCGTGGAGCCTTGGAATGTACATGTCAGGATTCTTCCCGTGTATGATGTTCGGTGTGCCGGGAGCAGCGCTGGCAATGGTACATACAGCGAAGAGCAGCAAGAAGAAAATCGCCATCGGTCTGGTTGGTTCGGCAGCGCTGGCAGCGTTTGTCTGCGGTGTGACAGAGCCCTTCGAGTTCGGTTTCATGTTCCTTGCTCCGGGACTGTATATCGTTTACGCACTGCTTTACGCGATCTTCACCGTGATTACAACGCTGGTTGGATTCCGCGCAGGATTCAGTTTCTCCGCCGGTGCTACGGACCTTGTATTCTCAGCGCCGCTGCCGGCAGCACAGAATACGTGGCTGATTATCCCGCTTGGGATTGCAGCTTTCCTCGTCTTCTATGTGGTATTCCGTTTCGCGATCGTGAAATTCGATCTGAAGACACCGGGACGTGAGGACGATGATCAGGAAATCGAGAAGAAGGCTGTACTTGCAAACGACAACTTCACAGAGGTTGCATCCATCATCCTTGAAGGAATCGGCGGAAAAGAAAATGTGACTTCCATTGATAACTGTATCACGAGACTTCGTCTTGAGATCAAGGATTACACAAAAATTGATGAAAAGAAAATCAAGTCTGCCGGAGTAGCAGGAGTAATCCGCCCGGGCAAGAACTCGGTACAGGTAATCGTTGGAACGAAAGTTCAGTTCGTAGCTGACGAGTTTAAAAAGCTCTGTAAATAAAAATAGAATTTAATGATAATCCCTTTTAAGATTGGGGACGTAGCGAAATGAAATTTTGACTGCGTCCCCGATTGGTTTTTCAGGGGAAAGGAGGAAGTATGTCTTATCTGTTAGAAGTGTGCGCAGACTGTGTACAGTCAGCCATTGCAGCCCAGGAAGGAGGCGCGGACCGGATCGAACTGTGCTCTGGCCTTGTCATCGGCGGTCTGTCACCGTCGCCCTGTCTGTTCAAAGAGGTGAAACAGAATACTGATCTCAAGGTGCGGGTGCTTCTGCGCCCCAGATTCGGAGATTTCTGCTATGACGATTATGAGCTCCGGACGATCCGGGAGGAAGTGCAGATGTTCCGTGAGCTGGGAGCAGATGGAGTTGTAATTGGCATCTTAAGACCAGATGGAACGATCAATCTGGAGGAAATGGAACAATTGGTAAAAATAGCAGACGGCATCGGCATTACCATGCACCGGGCGTTTGACGTGTGCAGAGATCCCTATGAGGCCCTGGAACAATGTGCTGCGCTTGGAATTGACACGATCCTTACATCCGGACAGGAGAGCTCAGCCCGGAAGGGGAGGGGCCTGCTGGCAGGGCTGCACAGGGCCGCGCGGGGAAGGATCCAGATTATGGCGGGAGCCGGTGTGGGCCCGGAGGTCATCGAGGAACTGGCGCCGGAGACCGGGATCAAGGCGTGGCACATGTCAGGCAAAGTGGTGAAGGAGAGCCAGATGGAGTTCCGCCGGGAAGGCGTGCCCATGGGAATCCCCGGGTTCAGCGAATTCGAGATCTGGCAGACCGATGCCGAAACGGTACGGAAGGCAGCGAACGTATTACAGACTCTGGAGATGTAAAACCAAGAAACGATCAATGGTGAGTCCGGGAACGATCAACGTGTGAGCCCAGAAATGCCAAGGAATTTCAGATGCTCACACAGTTGTTGATGTCAATGCAAGGTCTTGACGAAGGATCGTTCTTTTGTTACAATACGGTCAAGTAATTGACTGTAAATAAATAGACTAAAGGCGGTGGGCTATGACAAAGGAAGACAGAAAAAACGCATATCTATACTGCAAATTCCGGGACGAACAATTTGCTCTCTACGATGAATACGCCAAACGCAACGGCATGATGATGAAAACACTGCTGGTAGTCAACGTCCTTTTCTATGCAAAAGACGGCATGACCCAGAAGGAAATCTGCCGGCGAACGTTTCAATCGAAACAAACAGTCAATCTGATTATTAAGAATCTTCTGGCAGAGAACTATGTAACCGTTGCTGAGGTGCCGGAGAACAAACGAAACAAACTTGTTCAGATGACCGATGCTGGAAAGGCTTACTGCGAAAAGGTTGTGCGGCACATTACCTGGGCCGAGGACACGGCCATGTCAATGTTTACGCCGGAACAACAGCAACAGCTCATCGATTTATCCCGGACATTTACCCAAAATTTAATCATGCTGGTTAATCAGGAAACGGAGGATTGAACTATGGAATTTTATGATGTGGTCAACACAAGAAGAAGTATTCGGCAGTTTGAGGATAAGGAGATTCCCAGCGATGTTTTGGAACGTATCCTGGACGCCGGGCTGAAAGCCCCTTCCTCTAATCATCAGCGCCGGTGGGAACTGGTGACACTGACTGAGAAGCCGTTGATTTTAGAATTGGCAAAGTTTATCAAGCCCTACCCTTGCCGGATTCAGGAGCCGAAAACGCCTCAGCAGGAAATGTTCAAGATTGCTTATCCCCGGCAGCGCAGCATGATCGAGGAGTCTGCCTGCGTGATTCTGCCATATTTTAAGCAGAAATATCCTCTGAGCGAGGATAAGAACGGCTACGGGCTGATGGATTACGGAGCGGCCTGGGCGCTCATTGAAAATATGCTGCTGGCTGCCGCTGCCGAAGGGCTGGGAAGTGTGGTACATATCCCGGTAAAGAAAGAGCCGGAGCAGATCAAGGAATTCCTGAAAGTGCCGGACGGCTGGGGGCTGCCCGCCCTGGTGGTGCTGGGCTATGCCGTCAAAGACCCGCTTCTGCCGGCCCAGGTTAAAGCCACGGTGGAAAATAAAGTTCGCTGGAACAAGTGGTAAGCATATGAAGGAGCTGTTTATCGGCTCTGTCACTGATCCCTATCTGCCCCAGGAAGAAACATTCAGGCGCACCCGCGCACTGCTGGAGCAGCTTGCGGGCAGCGGGGTTAAAATCAGCATCGCCACCAAAAGCGACCTTGTGCTGCGGGATCTGGATTTGATTAAAACATTCCCGGATGCCCGTGTTTCCTGGTCTGTCAATACGCTGGATGAGGGTTTCAAAAACGATATGGACAATGCCGTCAGCATTGAGCGGCGGCTGACCGCCATGAAGGCATTTCATGACGCTGGCGTCCGCACCACCTGTTTTGTCTCCCCCATCTTCCCCGGCATCACCGATGTAAAGGCCATCATCGACCGGGCGAAGGAGCAATGCAACCTGATCTGGCTGGAAAACCTCAACCTGCGGGGCAGCTACAAAGCAGTCATCATGGACTACATCCGGGAAAGGTATCCGCAGCTTGGGCCGCTGTATCAAGAGATTTACCAAAAAGGAATCCGCACCTATTGGGAGTTCCTGGACGGGGAACTGAAACGCTATGCCGCCGAGATTGGGCTGGACTATGTGACCAACGACGATAGCATGAAACGGCCATTTGGCGCTCCGCCGGTCATTGTGAACTATTTTTATCATGAGCAGATTAAAAAGTCTGCCAGGAAAGGTGGTGACAGCCATGCCTGAATTACCGGAAATAGAAGCGATCAAACGGGTGATCGAACCGCAGATAAAAGGATTTGCAGTTCAGCAGATCACGGTCAACAGGCCGGAAGTGGTTGCACACCCATCTGCTGATGAATTCTGCACTCGAATTACTGGTCAGTTTTTCACCGAGATCGACCGCAGAGGGAAGTTTCTGATCCTCTGCCTCAGCAGCGGTGATAAAGTAGTCCTGCACCTGCGGATGACCGGCTGCCTGCTGGTGACACCGACAGATTACCCGGAAGAAAAGCATACCCATCTTGTTTTCCATCTGTCCGGCGGCAGGGAGCTGCGTTTCTCTGATACACGCCGGTTTGGGCGCTTCTGGCTGCTACGGCAAGGAGAGGCAGATACATACACCGGGATGAAAAAGCTGGGCACAGAACCCTTCGAACCCGGCTTCTCTGGGGAATACTTGTCCACACACCTGGGAAAACGGAAGAAAGCCATCAAGGAATGCCTGCTGGATCAGAGCGTGATTACTGGGATCGGCAATATCTATTCCGATGAAATCTTGTTTGCCTCCCGCATCCATCCCGAACGGCCTGCCAACACGCTGACAACCGAGGAATGGAACCAGCTTGCTTCTGTTATTCCCGAACGGCTTGCCTTCTTTGTGGAAAAGAACAAGACCACGCCGGAGGAATATCTGGCGGCAAAAGGCCAGGACTATCGCAATGCGCCGTTTTTACAGGTCTATGGACACGGCGGCGAACCTTGCCCGGTTTGCGGGGATACCCTTTGCCGGATCGTGATCGGCGGCAGAAGCAGCGTGTACTGCCCTTCCTGCCAACAACAGCAATAAATCATCGCACGGAGGATAGGAAGCAAGGATACGATTATTCACTCTTTCAGGAAACGGCAGCGTCGGTGGACAAGGGGCAATACGCAGAAAAAGAATACAAAGAGGAACCGCCAGGCAAGTATTACAGGGAAGGGTATAACCTTTTTCTGCGATTAAGGGAATATAAGGAAAGTGAGTTCCGCTTCTTCCATGACATGAGGGTACCGGCAAACAATTCCCTGTGCGAAAGGTTGCCCGTGTCTATAAGAGGAAACAGAAACAGGCAATCACGCTGCCAAGCCAGGAAAGTTTAGGATACTTATTTCTATACAATCCGGCTTATCATTTTGTGTATGGCAAGTTTATTTTATGGGGCGAGATTTGTCTGTGGATCAGCCGGAGATACGGGATTTAAGAGTTGACAGCTTACTGGCAGGCATTGAGTTATAAGGAATAGGGATCAGGCAGGAACGGACGGACCGGACCTGCCTGATTTTCTCTTTTCTATGCCAGGGTATTCGGGTATAATGGGAGTTGACAGACAGGGTACCAAGAGAGGGGAGCTGCCGGCAAGATGGGCTTCGAAGCCTCCATGCGGAGGGGCGGCTTTCTGTAAGGGCCAACAGTGAGGAGAGAGAGATGGAACCGATCATCTACGATGCGTTTATCAGCTACAGCCACAGCGATCCGGACGCTTATGTTGCGGAGAGGCTCCAATCGATGCTGGAGCATTATCATATACCCCGTAAGCTTCAGGAGCTTACCGGGAAGCGGAAAGTCAGCCGGGTATTCCGGGATCGGGCGGAACTGCCGCTTTCTTCAGATCTGGCAGCAAATATCTGTCAGGCGCTGGAGAATTCGGAGTTCTTGATCGTGATTTGTTCTCCGAGATCTGCACATTCTCAATGGGTGCTTCGTGAGATCGAGATGTTTCTTAAGACTCACGAGAAAGACAAGATACTTACTGTTCTTGTGGAGGGAGAGCCGTCAGAAGCATTTCCTGAGATCCTCTGCTATAACGAAGAACGGGTAATCGAAGCCGACGGCAGAGAGAAGACCATCAGGACAAAAGCCGAACCAATCGCAGCGGATGTCAGGGGAAGGACGAGGAGAGAAACGAGGAAAAAATTGAAAGAAGAGTTCCTGCGTATCCTGGCGCCTATGCTTTCCTGCACCTATGATATGCTGAGGCAGAGGCACCGGGAATATCTGCTCCGGCGGGCAATCGCACTGACAGGAACGGCGGCGGTTCTGGCCATTGGCTTTACCGCATATGCATTCTGCCAAGCTTCTGTGTCAGAGGGACGATACCAGGAGGCCAGACGGAATCAGGCGAGATATCTCTCTGCAGTATCCGGAGAACTTCTCGCTGCCGGCGACAGGCAGGGAGCACTTCAGACTGCGCTTGCGATTCAGCCGGAAGATGAGAGTGCAGATGAACCGGTAGTGCCGGAACAGATGTACGCGCTGAACAATGCCTTGTATTCTTATGATGCTGCGGGGAAGATTTGTTTCAGGCCGGAGACTTCTTTCGAGTTGGAAGGTCAGGTTTTATACGGGATACATAACAGCGGGAAACTGAGCCCGGAAGAGACCGGATATTTCTGTGTGGATGATCTGGGCAATGCTTATGTCCTGGATCCGCAGAGCGGGGCATGTATCTGGGAGATTCCACCGGGCAGCATGGATCTGGGAGGAACGGACAGCGGCAGTTTTTTATATTTCAGTCCTGTATCCGAGGAACATGCAGTTTTAGTGGGAGAACATGCAATTATCTATGCAGACTGGAAGAAGCAGACTGTGCGGAATTTCATTACGGGGAATTTCGTGAACTGTATTTATGCGGTTCAGGGGCAGCAGATCATACTGACAAATGGAACGGACGTATGGGTCTATGAGCTGGAGAGCGGAGAATGTCTGTACCAGGTACGGTATACAGAGGATGAATACGGATACAATCCCAATGCTCTTTCATTCCAGGAAGAAGGCAGTATGGCGGCCATCGGAGTTTCAGATGATTATTTTCATATGGAAGAGGAGGCAGGACTGTTCCTAATGTCTCTGGAAGACGGAAGTCTGCGGAAGATTTCGGATGAGCATACAGAGAGAACCGTGTTCCTGGGAGAGAACAGAGTGGCGGCAATCCAGTACCGCTATCCGGAAGGGATGGATGAGGCAGAAGAGGCTCCGGAAATGTTCTTTTATACTGCGGTATATGATACTGGTACGGGAGAGCAGGTCTGGAGATCAGAGTCCTGCCGGACTCAGGCAGTCGATACTCCTTGTATCCTTTTGGCAGAAACGATGAAAGTGAACGGGGAGGAACAAGAGATTCTGGCAGCCTCGGTCAAGGACCGGGTATTTATATTTCAGGCGGATGACGGCAGCGTGATTCAGGACAGAAGCTATTCGGGAGATATCCGGGGGATCGTCAGATATGACGGCACACGTCTGCTTGCAGGACTGAATGACGGCCGAATCATGATCTGCTCAACAGGATATATGCTCACAGATTTTGAGGGAGGGAAGATCTCTGCAGAGATCAGCGGGTTTCAGTACAGCGAAGAACATCATAAAGTAATCTGGGCGGCGGGAGACAGCCGCAGAATAATCTTCGGAAATATATTTACTGATGAAAATATGCAGGGCCTGTCAATAGAAGAGACGATATCCGGGGCGGAGTATTTTACTCTGGAAGATCGCTCCGGTGAGAAGATGACCTACCGGTGTGTATTGTGGGAGGATGATTCTGGATGTACGGGACTGACGGTATATGAGGCAGGAAGCGCTGAAGAAATGTTTACGTACAGAATGGATCCGGGTGAGTTTATTTTCTCTGTGCAGATCATGAATCTTGACGGATGCCCTTGTGCTGTGATCGAAAATTCCGATACAAGGGAGCCGATCATTGGAGACCTGGAGACCGGGGAGGTGATCTCAGCGGCAAAAGAGACAGGAACAGAAGAAACATCCGGGTGGAGTTATTTTAACCTGTGTTATTTTAAGAATGCGGAGCAGGCAGTTGTATATCAGTATCAGAATTTTGCTGTCGCAGAGGTAACGCCTCAGGGGATATCCATACCGGATACAGAACCATTTGCGATCACAGAAAATGAAGAAGAGTGGAGCAGTATAGACGAGGTTTATGTGACGGCAGACGACAGGTATGCAGTTTTTATCATCTATCTTTCTCAGACAGACTCTTATGACAGTGGATATGAAGTCAGAATCTGGGATCTTGAAGATGCAGAATGGTGTGCCATCGAGGGAGAGACGATCAGAACGCCGGGATCCGGGAGAGCCGCTGTGGGGCAGGAGACAGCCAAGGCAGCGGTTCAGGCTGAGGACGGCACCATTCAAATCATCGATGCGCGGGAAGGAAAGGTGCTTGCTTCGCTTCCCTATGGATACAGCGGCCGGATTGATTTCGCATTTATGAATCATGACAGATATCTTGTCTGCTGCGGGGATGACAATCGTCTGACTTTGTGGGATACTGAGACAGGGAAGCTTCTGATGGAAGAGGCAGACAGTGACGCATCCATAGGATCGATCTATACGGATGGGAGTGAGCATTATTTCGCGGCAGGATTCTACGGATATGAGGCAGACAATTATGGATTTCAGTCTTCCCAGCTTTGGATCTATTTTGTGGATGATGCGGGCAGGTTTTATCGTTTTGCAGATGTGCCCTATGGGTATGTGAGTTTTGAGGGGGATGAGATCTTTGTCAGAAATGACGGAGGGACCTATGGTTCGATCTATTCCTACCAAGAACTGCGTGCCCGGGCAGAGACGCTTCTGGAGGGACAGTCCTTGACAGAAGCGGAGAAGCGGCAGTATTTTATTTTGTAGAGAGCCGGAAGGCTCTGTGTGAAGGAGGAACAGAATGATGATTATTCAGAGTAAGAAAGTATGGCTGGCAGACCGGTTTGTGGACGCTCAGATTGAGGTGGAGGACGGGAAGATTAAGGACATCTATGAATACGGGACGAAACCGGTGGACTGTGATTACGGAAGTGATTGGATTCTTCCGGGATTCATTGATATTCACTGCCACGGCGCGTATGGTTTTGACACGAACGACGCCGAGGAGGCGGGGCTGCGTTTCTGGGCGGAACATATTGTCAGGGAAGGCGTTACATCCTTCCTTGCCACGACAATCACCCAGAGCGAGAAAGTGCTGACCAATGCCCTGAAGAACGTGGCAAAGGTGGTAAGAGAGGGATATCAGGGCGCGGAGATCCTGGGCGTACATTTCGAGGGACCGTATCTTGATATGAAATACAAGGGGGCACAGCCGGAAGAGTATATCGTGAAACCTACGGTTGAACAGTTCCAGAAGTATCAGGAAGCTGCGGACGGGCTGATCCGCTATATCACTATGGCTGCAGAGACGGATGAGGATTTCGCGCTGACGCGCTACTGCACCGAGCATGGAGTGGTTGTCAGTATCGGACATTCCGCAGCTACAAGCCGTCAGGCGGTGCAGGCCTTTGCTCACGGCGCCCGCTCAATGACCCATGTATACAACGGAATGTCGCCGTTCACGCACAGGGCGAACGGGCTTGTAGGAGCTGCTTTCCGCATGAAGAGTATGTACGGGGAGATTATTTGTGACGGCAATCATTCTACCCCGGAAGCGCTGCGGATGTTCTTCGACGCGAAAGGGCCTCACTATGGCATCATGATCAGCGACGCGCTGATGGCTAAGGGATCTCCGGCGGGATCGAAGTTTATCTTCGGCGGGAATGAGATCCAGGTCTACCCCGACGGAAGTGCGCATCTGACAGAGGGAGGCGCCCTGGCAGGATCTACGCTGAATCTCAACCGGGGGCTGCAGCTTCTGATCGAGGAGGCGCTGGTACCGGTTGAGACAGCAGTCAACGCCTGCACGAAGAATCCTGCGGAATGCCTGCGTATTGCCGACAGAAAAGGCTCCATCAAGACAGGCCTGGATGCGGATCTTGTAGTGCTTGACCGGGATTATCAGGTGCTCCAGACGTACTGCATGGGCAGAGCAATGCTGGATTACCAGACCGGTTCTTCGGACGGCGGAGTACTGTGATGGGATTTACCATTGAGACAGGCATATCAGCGGTCACCGTATTGATTCAGGGGCTGGTCAGTTTCTTTTCGCCCTGTGTGCTTCCGCTGGCGCCGCTGTATCTGGGCTATCTGGCCGGCGGGTTAGATGCAGGAACACGGCGCGGGGAAACCGAAGAACGTCCGGCCGGTGAAGACGGATCCAGGCGCGGCGGAGAGCGTCTGCGGCTGTTTATCCGCGTGCTGTTTTTCACTCTGGGGATCAGCGGCGCTTTCTTCATCCTGGGGCTTGGGGCGTCTGCGGCCGGAAACTTCTTCAGCGGGCACCGGCTGCTGTTCGCCCGGATCGGGGGCGCACTGGTCGTTTTCTTCGGGCTGTATCAGCTCGGGGTGTTCGGGAGCTCCCGGATCCTGGGGGCTGAGCACCGGCTTCCGCTGCGGATTGAGAAGATGACCATGTCTCCGGCGACTGCTTTTTTAATGGGATTTACCTTCAGCTTCGCCTGGACGCCCTGCGTGGGGCCTGCCCTGACCAGTGTGCTGCTGATGGCGGGCAGTGCGGATTCCAGCGGGAAGGGGTTCCTTCTGATTGCGGTGTATACTCTGGGATTCATTCTGCCGTTCCTGGCAGCAGGAATCTTCACGGCCGGGCTGCTGGTTTGGTTCCAGAGACACCGGAACGTGGTCAGGTATACCGTGAAGATCGGCGGTGTGCTGATGGTCCTGACAGGCCTTCTGATGTTTACCGGGAAGATGAACGACCTGACAGGATACCTGACAGGATACCTGTCAGCGGCCGGAAGCGGAACTGAGGATACCAGGGAGGAGCAGCAGGAAGACAGCCGGACGGCCGGAGGAGAGGAACAGCAGGAAGACAGCCGGACGGCCGGAGGAGAGGAACAGCAGGAAGACAGCACGACGGCCGGAGGAGAGGATCAGCAGGAAGAGAGTCTGTCATCCGGAGGAGAAGATCAGCAGGATTCGGGCGGCGGACAGACGGATGAGGCACAGCCGGTTCGGGCCTATGAGTTTGTGCTGGAAGATCAGTTTGGAAACACGCATACGTTAGAGGATTATGAGGGGAAGGTGATCTTCCTCAACTTCTGGGCGACCTGGTGCGGGCCCTGCAGGAACGAGATGCCGGATATCCAGAAATTGTATGAGGAATACGCGGCCCAGGGGGCGGATGCGGAAGTTGCGGTGATCGGCGTGGCCGCGCCGGAAACAGGCGGCGAGGCATCTGCAGAGGAGATTGCCGGGTTCCTGGAAGAGAACGGGTATACCTACCCCGTGCTGATGGATCATACCGGAGAGATGTTCAGTTTCTACGGGATTTCCGCGTTCCCGACGACATTTATGATCGATCGCCAGGGGAATGTGTACGGGTATGTAAGCGGCCAGCTCACAGAAGAGATCATGCGCAGTATCATTGAGCAGACGCTGGAAGGCTGACTCCCGCCGGTATTTCTTATGAAAGGGTGCTTCCTGCGTCTGCCCGAAGGCTGTCTGTCCCTTGTACACTGACGCTATGCCCGCCGCAGTTTATCTACGATACGTCCCCTGTTCCACATGCGGTCAACTCCGTAGGAGATGACCGCAGCCAGCACGATGCAGACCAGCGCCGCGATCAGTGCCGGAGCGAGGATGAGGTGATATTTTGCGAACCACCATACAGTGAGAAAGCTTCTCACTGCAGTAAATGAGATCAGGGCGCTGAACAGAATGCTTACGATTCCGGCCAGGAGCGCGTAGAGGACTCCTTCATAGATGAAGAGCCTGCGCAGCTGCCTGCGGCTCATGCCGATACTTCGCATGACGGCGAACTCACTCTGCCGCGCAATGGCTCCGGTAAGGAGTACGTTGGTCAGATTCAGGACCCCGATGAATGCGAAGATCAGTGCCAGGATGAGCCCTACGGTATTATAAGTCCACTGGATTTCGTGAAAGTTCTGTTCAGCGGACAGACGGTTGATGACGCTGCCGTTTAGCTGAGCGGCCAGGCTCAGTACTTCTTCATTTACAGAATCAAAGCTGTCTTCCCGGGTGTTAAAAGCGCAGATCAGGGGATCCGTATCCTGGGGAAAGAGCCGGCGGAACTGGTCCAGACCGAGAACCATGCTTTCATAAGCTCCCCCGGAGCTGTCCATCTGCAGCGTGCCGGGGATCCCTGCCACTGCCAGGACCTCATATTCTTGCTCCTGGCCATTGATCACTGCTGTAACGCTGTCTCCTGCATGAAATTCCTGCATGACGCTGTTGTATTCTCCGCTGTCGCCAAGAATTCCGGCCATAATGATATAGTTGCCGCTGTTTAGTTTCTGATAGTCCAGTTCTCCTTCGATCAGTACCATGTTGTTCATCATGTTTTCATCCCAGCCGTAAACCATATGCCGCCAGTCTGAGTCCGTAAGGGACGGACCGATATTCTCCTCTGTGATTGTCCCGGGCATGTCGGTGGGGACGCCGTTGATCTTCGAGAAACCGATCATATATGACAGATCTGAAAGCTGGTATTCTTCTGCAGGAATCAGATGGATGAATACCTGGCCGAAGTCTTCGATCTCTTTTATCTCTTCCAGCTGCTTTGTCAGATTCGGATTTAAAGTCTTCGTATAATCATCAACCGAATAATTATTATAATTCACACTCCGCACAATGAAGTCTGCTGTCGCTTCTCTCTGGATATAGGTTTCTTCGTCAAAGCATCCGGTAACGTTTAAGATCGTATTTAACAGCAGGATGCTCAAAGAGAGGCTTGTGACTACCAGCGCGGTCTTCCCCCGGCTTCTGTTTAGATTGGCACAGGCCATGCAGAAGAGTCGATGCCTGGAAGCGCCTCCTTTCTGTGTGCTCTTCTTCCCGCCTGCAGTCTCCTGATAGCGGAGTGCCTCCACCGGGGAGATCCGTCCGGCTATGCGCCCGGGGCGGCTGCAGCTTAAGGAGACGGTCAGGAAAGCGAACAGTGCGGAGCCGAACCAGAGCAGAGGATGGGGCACAACGAACACAGCAGTCCCAGTGAGGGTATTAGCCATGATCAGAGGGAGCAGTCCGTTCCCCAGGAGCCATCCCAGCACCAGACCCGGCAGAATTGCGGCCAGAGACAGAAGATAGCCCTGACGTTTCACGATGTAGCGGATCTGTCTGGGGGATGCGCCGATGGTCTTCAGCTGTCCGTAGATGCGCATGTCCTTCAGGATGGAAATGCGAAAAATATTGTAAATGATCAGATATCCGGCAAAGAGGATGAGAACGATGCCGGCTGCTGCGGCCAGGATCACTTCGCCGGATATTGTGAGGTTGTTCTCATAGGCCGGGTTGATATTGTGGATGACGAATCCTGCTTCCCCGCGTTCCGCGTCGGGATCGAATCCGGCGCGCTTCACCAGTTCATCCAGCTGTCCCTGGATGTCCGCGTCGGATGCAAAGGTTCCGCGGATGGAGCAGCATCCCGGGACGCTGGCACCGTCGGTGATCGTCCGCTCATCGATGCGGGCTTCCAGGAAGGCTTCTGAGACGAGGATATTGGACGTTTGCTCGTACTTTTCGCCTTCCCAGATACCGCAGAGCGTCAGCACTGCCTCTTCGACGCCGCTGTCGGTGATGTACTGGACGGGAACTTCTGCCCCCAGTTCCGGTTCAATGCCCAGGAGGCGGAGCACTTCTGTGTCACATGCGGTTTCGTATTCCTCACTTGGCATCTGCCCCTCTGTCAGATCGATGTAGCTGAGATCTGCGTGAGTCTCATCCATCCACGACATGGCCACATTCAGATTCGCAAGCTCCGCGTTTCCGGCTCTCCACAGGGAACGCTGCATGCCTGCGTTCTCCCAGGCGGAGTCTGCCAGGATCTGTTCCGCTTTTTCGCGTGTGATGTATTTCACAGAGGCCATGGCACAGGTGCCGGACTGGCGGAGATACTGTTCCTTGGTGCTGATCTGGCCCCCCTGGATCAGAGTGGCCACTGCCATGAACAATACGGCCGTCAGGAGAATCGCCAGCAGGGCAACTGTATTTCGGATACGGTTTGCCTTCAGGCAGTTGTTGGATAAGGTGCGGATGAACCGCTGGTTATCATTCTTGAGCAGCATTATTTCAGCACCCCCTGTCCGTGGGATACGATCTTGCCGTCCTCAATGCGGATCATGCGGTCCGCTACCTGGGCGATCTCCGGATTATGGGTGATCATGACCAGGGTCTGATGGAATTCTGTGCTGGTCATGCGCAGAAGCTCCATCACTTCGAGGGAGGTCTTTGAGTCCAGATTTCCGGTCGGCTCGTCGGCCAGGATGATCGCCGGCTTGCTGGCCAGCGCCCGGGCAATGGCGGCCCTCTGCTGCTGACCGCCGGATAAGTTGTTGGGGAGATCGTTCAGCTTTTCTTCCAGGTGGAGCATGCGGATGATCCGCCGGACATAGTCTTTGTCAACCGGACTGCCGTCCAGCTCAATGGGCAGAACGATGTTCTGGTATACATTTAAGATGGGGACCAGGTTATAGTTCTGAAAGACGAACCCGATATTGCGCCTGCGGAAGATGGAGAGCTGTTCGTCATTCATCTTTGCGATCTTTTTGCCTCTTATGATAATGTCCCCGGAGTCAGGCACGTCCAGGCCGCCCAGCATGTTGAGGAGAGTAGACTTCCCGCTTCCGCTGGTGCCGATGATGGAGACGAACTCGCCCTGTTCAACGGCGAGGCTGACGCCGTCCAGCGCTTTGGTAAGATTGGGAGCCTTTCCGTAATATTTCTTCAGATTGACTGCTTCTAAAATGTGGCTCATAGATTTGCATTCCTTTCTTGTGTTCTTATATCTGTCTGGGGTGCTTTCGACAGTAACAGAATACAAAAAGATCATCTCAAACTGTTCTCAGAATTGTCACAGAATTGAGATGATCCTGAAATCTTACGTCTCCTCCGCGGGAAGATGGACAGCGAATACGGAGCCTGCCCCTTTCACAGAAGAGGCTTCGAGGAATCCCTTTTGCTGCTGGATGATCTGCCGGGCCAGGAAGAGTCCGATGCCAACCCCTTCTTCCGAGGCATTCTCCGCTGCCCGGTAGAAGCGCCGGAAGATCAGAGGAAGGTCTTCTTCCCGGATCCCGTTTCCGGTATCCTGGATCCGGATGCGGATATAATAGTCGGTCCGGTCTGCGCGGATGAAGATCTGTCCGCCTTCCCGGTTATATTTGACGGCATTGTCCAGGAGATTCAAGAGTGCTTCCTTGGTCCATTTGGGATCGAACCAGGCCAGAAGATCCCGGGGACAGTCTGCCTGGATCTCGAGATGCCTGGCCTGGGCTTTGGGAGCGATGTCACAGACTGCCTGCTGGATCAGGGAATATACGGAAGTTTGTGCAGGAGCAGGAGCAACCATGCCGGCCTCCAGCCGGGACATGCGGATCATGCTCTCCATCAGGAACTCCAGCTTGTCCAGCTGCCGGTCCGAAGAGGCCAGGAATTCTGTGCGCTTTGTCTCCGGAAGATCTTCCCGCGCCAGCAGTTCGTGATACATCCGCAGACTGGCGACGGGGGTTTTCACCTGGTGAGAGATATCGCTGATCGTCTCTTCCAGCCGCAGCTTTTCCTTCTGTGCCGCGTCTTTCTGCGAGAGCATGATCTCATATACGCTGCGCATCTTCACCTGGATCCGGCCGATCAGAGTTTCTTTCTCCTCCTCGAACGCGATGTCCTGGTCGCCCCGGATCATGGCATCCAGGGTGGCCGTCAGCCTGCGGCTGTATTCCGTCAGGCGCTTCCGGGTGCAGAGCATGGTAAGGACAGAGAGGAGAAGGAGGAGCAGAGCCACTGCGAATAAGGCGGAAATGATCACGGTTTCCAGAGTCACGTCGCCGGGCCCTCTGCTTTCTGCCACTGGTACCCCATGCCGTACAGAGTGTGGATGTAATCATGGCCGGATGCGCACAGTTTTTTTCGCAGTCTTCCGATATTGACGGCGACAGCGTGTTCATCCACATAGCTGCCGGAAGCATCCCATACCTTCTCCAGAAGGAGCTGCTTGGTTACTGTTTTGTTGGCGGTCAGGAGACGGATGATCTTGAATTCTGTGGGCGTAAGTAAGAGCGGCCTGCCGTTGAGTTCGGCGGTAAGGCCGGCGAAATCAATCTCCAGCGTCCCGTCATGATAGCGGGAAGATGGGGAAGAAGAGGACTGGCTGCCCGTCCGGCGGAGAACCGCCTCGATGCGGCGGTGGAGGATGGACATGCGGAACGGTTTGGTAATATAGTCGTCCGCTCCACAGTCGAATCCCTGCATCTCATCCTGCTCCATATCCCTGGCTGTCAGGAAGATGACGGGGATATTATGGGCGCTTTTAACCGCACGGCAGAAAGAGAAGCCGTCTCCGTCGGGGAGACTGCCGTCCAGAAGGATCAGGTCCGCCCCTTTCTCTTCCAGAAGGCGCCTGCCGTCTGACAGTGTGAAGGCCGGGTATACGCGGAAGCCGCTCAGTTCCAGATCGTAGACCAGCCCTTTATTCAGATCCATGTCGTCCTCAATCAAAAGTATACGTTTCATCCTGGTAATCTGTCCTTTATCATTCTTCATGCATGAAGATCGCCTTCCGGGGAGAAGACGGTCACGCGAACAGTAACATTTTACCTCTCAGGAAAGGACGCGTCAAGGTGACAGTTCAGCCCTAACCACCGCCCGCATGCGCATTCGTCGCGCTAACGCGCTCCAGTCCCGCACTACGTGCTAAGACTGCTTATGAGGGCGGCGGTTACGAGTTTCACTCGTATCCAGAGACAGGAAAATACCTCTTACATGCAAGCATGACGCTGAATTTTCCTGTCTCTGGATACGGTGCGAACTGTAACACGGATACGATTCAAGTGGGAAAATGGACCGCCTGACTTGCAAAGACCGGGGCCCAGATGATAGAATAGAAAAGATTCTACACCTGCAGGCAGCAGCGAGCATTCTGCCTGTACGGGAGGCCGGATCCGGCGGCGGGATTCCGCGCAGATCCGGTGAAAAACCGGGGAAAGACAAGAGGGCTGGATATGAGAGGAAAAGAGGCGGTACGCCAGGCGTTTCTGCGGGGGTTTTATACGGAGGCGGCAGTGTTTCCGGTCTGCGCCGCGGGAGAGGAACCGGGGACAATTATCGAAGTAAATTCGGATAAGCGCAGGCCGGCGGCCCGGGGAGAGAGGAACGGGAAAGAGCCGGCCGGGGAGTTCCTTGCGGCGTCAGACGCCCCGGGGATCCTGCCGGAGGCGGACTGGAGGCAGAAGAAGGGCCTGGAGAAACTGTTCGCGCCCGGACTGTTCTTGAAAGATCAGGACCAGGACGGACTGGCTGACGCGCTGGAACTTGTGATCTGCATTCCGGAAACTGCAGACAGTGCTCTGCTGGCGGCGGCCTGCAATTTCGCCTTCCGGTTCGGCATGGAGACGACAGGATATCAGGGATGCCTGGTGAGATATATTGAAGAAGGAATACCGGAGGACCAGAATGTTCTTCTATTTGAAGAGGGAGACCGATGCGGGATTTACTATGAACCGGCGGAAGCCGGCTCAGAAGTCTGCCGGGTACGGGTTGCCGGGCGGGGCAGAGAGCTGGAAGCGTTTGCCGCCCGGCTGTGCGGAGAGTTCCCGCTTCAGCCGGAAGGCAGGGACTGGGAGACCGTGTTAAGAGAGCTGACTGACGCATTCTGCGCCCGCAATGAAGACGGAGAACTTCTGGCGGCAGCTGTGGCTGCAGAAGGGAAGCAGCATGCAGATGCATTCGTCTCGCCCCGCCTTGCGGCGCGGGCAGAAGCGCTGGCTGCGCAGGTTCCGCAGATCTCTTTCCACAATGCGAAAGAAGGGAAACAGGTCTTTGAGAAGAACTGGGATCTGCCCTGGGAGAAAGAGGTGCTGGAAACACTTCTGGAAGAGAAGGTCTATCCCCGCCTGAAGGAAGGGGATGTGCTGTGTGTCCAGGCGGCGATCAGCGAGGAGGAAGCTGTGCGCGGCGGGGTGCAGGCTTCCATCCTTGCGCAGGCGGAGGCGCACGGCGCGGGAACCGAAGAGTGCAGAGTCCTGTGTGCCTACAAGCAGGGGTACTCCTGGATTCGGGAGGCAGTGCTCCCGCTTTTAGAAGGAAAAGGCGCGGTCCGGATGGAGATCGCGTTCCGCCCGTTTCTTCCTGCGGGCGTACAGGAACAGGACGAAGAGAATGGGGCCTTGCCTTCGTACAACAATATCGGCGCGGGAGACCCGGATGCCTGGTATGATCTTTCCATCCGGCCTCTGCAGGAACTCTATCCCATCCGGGATGAGATCCAGAAGCGGCTGGGGATGGACCGGGATTCGGTCCTGTTCAGCCGATACGAAGGCCCGGAAGATCTGACGTATGTCTGCCGTGCCTGGGATGCCCGGGGGCGCGAGATCTTTCAGGATAAGTACCGGGCTGCATACGCGGAGCGGAGCTTTTTGGACGCGTTCCCTGAGATGGGGAAGGTCCATCCGTGTACCGGGTATATCCGTGCGTTTATCAACGGAGAGTCTGTACTGGATGAGCGGATCCCCACGGATCTGGAACGGATCTGGGAGGTATTCCAGGGCAGTGTACTGGAAGAATGCCGGAAGTATGTGGAAGCGAAGTATCCGCAGGGCGTAACTCCGAAGGACCAGCCGCTGTTCTCGCGGCTTGTTCTGGAAGCTGAGGTCAGTGAACCGGATGAACGCCTGGATTCCAGAGAAGATCTTTTCTCATCCCTGGACGCTTTCCATGAAGATCTGTATTTCGTAGGGTCAGATTATTTTAAGAATTACGGGCTGAAGAGCTCAGGAAATGTACTTGATGCGCCAGGGTTGATTCTTCCTCTGGTGAGAAAGCGGGAGGGGAAGCCTTCGTTTCGTGCGGCGCTTTATGACCGGGCGGCAGAGGGATTCTGCGTGAAGACAGAGGATGGGGTCTTCGGTGCGCCCTGCCGGCGGGAAGAGGTCGGTCTGTTTCTTGAGTCTGTGACCAGAGAAGGCGGCCGTACCGTGGCCACGCTTCAGACGGATGCCCCGGCAGTTTATGTGGAACGGCTTGCAGAACTGATGTCCCGGGGACTGACGGAGACAGGAAATGCGCTGGCGGGTGTAGATGTTCTGCGCTTCCGGGTCCCGGAGGAAACGGATGTTTTCAAGGGAGAAACCAACGTTTTCGAGGGAAAAACCAGCGTATTCGAGGCGGAGATCCGCCGCTGGCAGGAACCGGTGAAGGACCTGGCGATCACGGAGATTGATCTGATGGAAGACCGGGTGATCGGCTATGACGATTATATGGAGATGATCCGGCAGTTAAGACGGGTGCCGGGCATCTCTGTAGATCGGACCGCGGTCTCCTATGAGGGCAGAGAGATCTATGCAGTCAGCCTGCTTCCGAAAGCAGAAGGGTATGTGTCCAGGACCAAGCGGCTGGCAGCCCACCCGTCCATGATCGTGAATGCGCGGCATCATGCCAACGAAGTCTCCTCCACGAATGCATCTCTGCTCCTTCTGAAGAAGCTCTTGACGGAGAAGCAGTATGAGGATCTCACGGACCGGCTGGATCTGGTTCTGGTTCCCATGGAAAACGTGGACGGCGCGGCGCTTCACTATGAGCTTCAGAAAGAGCATCCCTGCTGGAAGCTGCATGTGGCCAGATTTAATGCGGTGGGGAAAGAATTTTATTATGACTATTTTCACGACGATACCATACACACGGAAGCACTTGGCTTTACGAAACTGTGGAGGAAGCTGCTCCCGGATGTGGTGATCGACGACCACGGGGTTCCTACCCACGAGTGGGAGCAGCAGTTTTCGGGCTACACGTCTCCGTCCTATAAGGGATTCTGGCTTCCCAGATCCCTTCTGTACGGATACTTCTGGTATGTGACGGATCCCCAGTACCGAAGCAGCTATGAGCTGAACCGGGCGCTGGAGGAGCGGATTGCGGATGCCGTGGGGGCGGATCCGGAGATGGCGCGTTGGAATCAGGAATGGGCGGATCAGTTCGAGACATATGCCCATGCCTGGATGCCGGGATTGTTTCCGGCGGATTATTATAAGGGGATGATCAATTACTGGATTCCCTTCGCCTATGATCCCGAACACCGCTATCCCTCGATCCGGTTCCCCTGGATCACGACCGTGGCATATACCAGTGAGGTGGCGGACGAGACCGCCCAGGGAGCATATTTGAACCTGTGCGCGCGGACCCACGTGGTTCATGACGAAGCAGCAATCCGGATGATGACGGAGAACAGAATCTGTGTGATGGAGGATACCTGTCAGACAGACGGAGAGTATCTGGCGCTGAAACTGCTCCGCAGGCGTCCGGTTGTGATAGAAACATAAGATCTCTAAAAGAAATGGAGGAAAAGAAATGGAGTATCTGAAACTGATCGGAATTCTCATCGTAATCGTTGGATTTGCGCTGAAGAAAGACTCGATCCTGATCATCATGTGTTCGGCTGTTGTGACAGCGCTGATCGGGGGACTCGGCATCGAGGGCCTGCTGTCCACTCTGGGCCAGTCCTTTGTGGACAACCGCAGTATGGCGATCTTTATTATCGTCATGCTGGTGACAGGAACACTGGAACGAAACGGCCTGAAACAGGCTGCCGCAGACCTGATCCGCAAGGTAAAAGGAGCGTCTGCAGGGCTGGTTATCGGTTTGTACGGCGTGATGCGTATGATTTTCGCGGCGTTTAATGTCAGCTTCGGCGGTGTGGCCGGATTTGTCCGCCCCATTATTATGCCGATGGCGACAGGTGCGATCGAGGCTTCCGGGGAGAAGCCCAATGAGGAGCACGTAGAAGAGCTGAAAGGAATGGCATCCGGAATGGAGAATATCACCTGGTTCTTCGGACAGGTTCTGTTCGTGGGAGGTTCCGGCGCACTTCTGGTTCAGTCGACCTTAAAGCCTCTTGGATATGAGGTGGAACTGCTGGATCTGGCCAAGGTAGAGATCCCCATCGGAATCATCGCTCTCATTGTGGGTATTATCTACTATTATCTGAAGGATAAGAAACTGACGAAGAAATACTACGGAACTAAGGGAGGAAAGAAGAAATGACATTTTTTACAGACCCTTCCATTACCATCGGGACGAAGCTTCTCGAAGTGATCTATATTTTCATGGGCTTTATGGCTGTTTATACAGGGGTGAAGAACCTGCGCGACAAGGAAAACAAGTCTCCGATCGGAACCTGTGTGTTCTGGACAGCGCTGGGGATCGTGATTGCCTTCGGCCGCTGGATCCCGTCTGTTGTAAACGGGGTGCTGATCGTGATTATGGTCATCCCCGCAATCTTTCAGAAAGTTAAGACCGGGAAGGTATCTGCTCCGACCGCGAAAGAAGTGGATGCCAACTATCAGAAGATCGGTATGAAGATCTTCCTTCCTGCCCTGATGATCGGTATCTGCGCGATCATCTGTGCCCTGATCCCGGTGATCGGCGCCCTGACAGGCTGCGGCCTGGGCGTGATTCTGGCGGCTGTGATTCTGATGATCTATTCCAGGGAGAATAAGCCGGCAGTATTTTTAAATGATTCGGAGCGTCTGCTCTCAACGGTGGGACCGCTGAGTATGCTCCCCATGCTTCTGGCCAGCCTTGGCGCTGTGTTTACAGCTGCCGGCGTGGGCGACGTGATTGCGGGCATCGTGGGCAATGTGATCCCCAAAGGAAATGTGAATGTGGGAATCATTGTATTTGCCATTGGAATGATGCTTTTCACCATGATTATGGGGAATGCGTTTGCCGCGATCACCGTGATGACGGTGGGGATCGGAGCGCCCTTTGTTCTGGCCTACGGTGCAGATCCGGTGGTCATCGGCATGGTCGCGCTGACCTGCGGATACTGCGGAACCCTGTGCACGCCTATGGCCGCAAACTTCAATATCGTGCCCGTGGCCATGCTTGACATGAAGAACCGTATGGGAGTGATCAAAAATCAGGTGCTGCCTGCATTGATTTTGATCGTCGTGCAGATTATTTATATGATTCTGTTGAAATAGTTCTGCCGGGGCGCTCTGCCGGATAAAAGGCGGCAGGGACGAAAAGCGGCGGAAGAAAGGAGCGGAGAATATGAAAGTATTAGTGACAGGTTTCGATCCCTTCGGAGGAGAACGAGTGAATCCGGCGTTTGAGGCAGTGAAGCTGCTTCCAGATGAGATCGCGGGAGCAGAGATTATCAAACTGGAGATCCCCACGGTATTTACCCGCAGTGCGGCAGTGGCAGAGGAAGCGATCGAGAAGGAACGCCCGGATATCGTGCTGAGCATCGGCCAGGCGGGCGGCCGTTCCTGTATGACCGTAGAGAAGGTGGCCATCAACCTGGCAGAGGCGCGCATCCCGGATAACGACGGGGAACAGCCCATCGGCCAGCCGCTGAGAGAAGACGGAGATACGGCTTATTTTGCTACGGTTCCGGTGAAGAGCATGGTGGCTAATATGAGAAGCCACGGGATTCCGGCACACATCTCTTATACCGCCGGGACCTATGTATGCAACAGCATTATGTACCATGTGCTGTATCTGGCAGACCGGAAGTTTCCGGGGATTAAGGCAGGGTTCATCCATGTTCCCTACGAGGCGGGACAGGTGGTGGACAAGCCGAACGGCACGCCGTTTATGCCCTCCGGCCTGATCGCAGAGGCCATCGGCTACGCCATTGAAGCCGCTGTGCAGGGCGGTGATGATGCAGAGCTCACAGCAGGTGAGACACACTGATAGAGATTGGACGGCACTGTCTGCCGCGGATCACTGCCGGGAATGGAATGTACTGCCATTCCCGCGGGGAACCGCGGCAGAAATAATGCAGAGAGACTGTGGAGTGCACTGCCCGCAGCGTGCCTGATTCTAAGGAGGAAGACGAAGATGGAAGGGAAAAAACTGATAGAGTTCCGCAATATTGTGAAGAATTTTGACGGCCAGATCGTGTTAAAAGGAGTGAATCTTGATATCTATGAGAACGAGTTTGTCACCCTGCTGGGGCCAAGCGGGTGCGGCAAGACGACGCTTCTCAGGATCCTGGGCGGGTTTCTGGACGCGGACGAGGGGAGCGTGATCTTTGACGGGGAGGAGATCAGCAAGAAACCGCCTTATGAGAGGGAACTGAACACGGTATTTCAGAAGTACGCGCTGTTTCCCCATCTGAGCGTGTACGAGAATATTGCGTTCGGCCTGAAGATTAAGAAGATGAGCAAGGATGTCATTGACCAGAAAGTGATGAAGATGCTGAAGCTCATCGGTCTGGAAGGCTTCGAGAACAAGAACACCACCCTTCTGTCCGGCGGACAGCAGCAGCGGGTGGCCATTGCCAGAGCGCTGGTCAATGAGCCGAAGGTGCTTCTCCTGGATGAGCCGCTGGCGGCCCTGGATCTGAAGCTCAGAAAGGAAATGCAGTATGAGCTGAAGCGGATCCAGCAGGAGGTGGGGATTACGTTTATCTTTGTCACCCATGACCAGGAGGAGGCCCTGACCATGTCGGATAAGATCGTCGTGATGAAGAACGGCGAGATCCAGCAGGTGGGCACCCCGGAGGATATCTACAATGAACCGGCCAACCGCTACGTGGCGAACTTTATCGGGGAGAGCAACATCATTCCGGCGGTGATGCCGGAGGATTATAAGGTGCGTTTTGACGATATTACGTTTGACTGTGTGGATTTCGGGTTTAAGAAAAACGAACTTGTAGATGTGGTGATCCGTCCGGAAGATATTGATATTGTAGATGTGAAAGACGGAAAGATGACCGGAGAGGTCTTAAGCGTCCTCTTCAAAGGCGTCCATTACGAGATCATGGTGGAGACCGTGCCCGGAACCAGTGTGACTGTGAATATGCGTGTTATCCGGAACCAGGATGTGGCCAGCGCAGACGGCAAAGAGATGATCAGCGCCAGTGATTTCTTCGTGGATATTGACGATGTGAAAGATCTGAATGACAAGGAGATCATCGCCCTTTCCAACGCGCAGGCCTGGGATCCCCAGAGTGATGAGTTCATATCCATCGCGAAAGTGGAATACGATCTGTCCGAGGAAGAAGGGGCTTACCCGGTTGTATTCTCGACCGCAGGCGGCACTTCCGTGAAGCGGACGATCCATGTGGTGGACCAGCCCTTTGTGAAGAATGAGAAGGCGAACGAGGGTGTCATGGCCTTCAATTTCTTCAAGACCGTGGACGAGATCACAGAGTCTCAGGCGCTGGATACAGACTTAAAGACTTGGGCCGGAGCTCAGGGGTGGAAATTAAGTGACGAGAATGAGAGTATTGACCTCAGCGTGGATTACGATTTCGAGCCGGAACATGTCCGGGAAGGCGTTTACAGAATCACTTTCTCCACCGCCGGACGGGAGTTCAAGATCCATACAACCGACTACACGGAAGTAGGGCGGGAGGTAGGCCTTACCTTCTTCCCGGAAGATATTCATGTAATGGCCAGGGAGGTATTTTAGATGAAACGGTTTTCAAAGCTTGCGCTTCCTTATATGGTGTGGGCGGCGCTGATGCTCGTACTTCCCATGGTGCTCATCGCCGTGTATTCGGTCATGGAACAGGGCAACAGTATCATTCCCTTTTCCTTCACGCTGGAGCATTATGTGAAGTTCTTTACAGATCCGGACTTCCTTCTGGTTCTGTGGCGGTCCATCGTGATCGCGGTGAAGACGACCATTGTCTGTCTGATCCTGGGCTATCCGGTAGCCTATTTTATTTCCAAAAGCAGTGAAAAGGCTCAGAATATCCTGATCCTGTGCATTACCCTGCCCATGTGGATCAACATGCTGGTGCGTACGTATGCCTGGATCGGACTCTTGAGCGAGGGCGGGATCATCCAGCGGATCCTCGGGCTCTTCGGGCTGGGGGACACAGAGCTTCTCTACACGGAAGGATCCGTGCTGCTGGGAATGGTATACAACTTCCTTCCCTTCATGATCCTGCAGGTGCACACGTCGCTGACGAAGATGGATCATTCGCTCCTGGAAGCCAGCGCGGATCTGGGAGCAAACCCGGTACAGACCTTCCGGAGAGTGACGCTGCCGCTGTCTCTTCCGGGAGTGATCAATGGGATTACCCTGGTGTTCCTGCCTGCGGTAAGCTCCTTCTTTATCCCCAAGCTTCTGGGCGGAGGCCAGTATTTCCTGATTGGAAATATGATTGAGAACCAGTTTATCACAGTCGGCGAGTGGAACTTCGGCAGCGCTGTGTCCATGATCATCGCCGTGATTATGATGCTGCTGATGATGGCGGTGCGCAGGATCGAGAACCGCAACGCGGGCGGAAAGGGGGCAGAGACATGAATAAGAACAGACGTCCTTTCGGGAAGATTCTGATGATCCTCACGATCGCTTTCTTCTATCTTCCCATTCTGTACATGGTGGTGTTTTCCTTTAATGAAAGTAAGTCCCTGACCAGCTTTACCGGGTTCTCTCTGCGCTGGTATCAGCATATGCTGGAGTCCAGCGATATGATGACCGCGCTCTACACCACATTCAGCGTGGCGGTGCTGGCGACGCTGATCTCTACGGTCATAGGAACGGTCACGGCCATCGGACTGAGCAGTTCCAGGAAGATCATCAGGAACCTTATGGAACAGGTGGATAACCTGCCGATGATGAATCCGGAGATTGTCACGGCCATCGGCTTTATGCTGCTGTTTATTACCTTTCAGGTTGAGAAGGGCTATATGACCATGCTGCTGGCGCACATCGCGTTCTGTATCCCTTATGTGATCCTCTCGGTAATGCCCAAGATCCGTTCTCTGGATCCGAATCTGGCAGATGCGGCCATGGATCTGGGAGCCACCCCCTGGAAGGCACTTACGAAGGTGATTGTTCCCCAGATCACGCCGGGGATCGTCTCAGGCGCCCTGATTGCGTTTACCATGTCCGTGGATGATTTTATCATCTCTTACTTCGTAACCGGGCAGGGCGTGAAGAACTTAAGCATCGTTGTATATACCATGAGCAAGCGGGTGAATCCCAGCATCAACGCAGTGTCCACTCTGGTTGTTCTGATTATTACCATTGTCCTTCTGTTTATCAATATCGCGCCTGCAATCGCAGCGAAGAAGAGTGTCAGAACAGAGCTGGGGAAACGGAAGCGGTTTCTCCCGGCAGCGGCGGGAGCGTCGGTTCTTGCCGTGGGAATCTTCGCAGTATACCAGGGCGGCCTGGACAGCGGGGACCGGCCGTTTGAGGGGCAGACGCTGCGGATCTATAACTGGGGCGAATATACGGGGGAAAATATTATTTCAGATTTCGAAGAAGAGACCGGCGCGGATGTGGTGATGGAGAACTTTGACTCCAATGAGCAGATGTACATCAAAGTGGCCAACGGAGAGCCTTACGATCTCCTGGTGCCCAGCGACTATATGATCCAGCGTCTGATTGAAGAAGGATACCTGCAGAAACTGGACAAATCCAAGCTGGACTGCCTGGATAAGATTTCCGACGCGGTAAAAGGACTGCCCTATGATCCGGAGAATGAGTACTCTGTGCCCTATTTCTGGGGCACCGTGGGAATCGTTTATGACAAGACAAAGGTCGATGTGGAAGATCTGGAGGCAGAAGGCTTCGGCATCTTCCTGGATGAGAAATACAAAGGCCAGGTCTATCTGTACGACTCGGAGCGGGATTCCTTTATGATGGCGCTGAAGGCGCTCGGATACTCCATGAACACGGAGAATGAGGCAGAACTTCAGGAGGCGTATGCCTGGCTGGTTCAGTGCGTGGAGACCATGGACACGGAGATCGTGACAGATGAGATTATCGATAACATGGCACAGGGAAGAAAGGCGCTGGGACTGATTTACTCAGGAGACGCTACGTATGTAATGGCAGAGAATGAGGAGATGGGATACTTCATGCCTGCGTCCGGAACGAACCTCTGGTCTGACGCGATGGTGATCCCAAAGAATGCCAAGAACCCGGAACTTGCTCATGCGTTTATCAATTATGCCAGCGACTATGACGGGGCATACGACAATTCCAGTTATGTGGGATATACGTCGGCCAACCAGGAAGTGATGGAAGTGCTGTCCGGAGAGGGCGGAGACTTCGAGGGCATCAACGCATATATTCCCCGGACGGACAATGAGAATGACGAGGTGTTCGTATACAACGAGGACACGAAGAAGATCATCAGCGATCTTTGGAGCAGGGTAAAGATCGCGGCAAGCAACGCAGACAGCCAGTAGGGGAATGAATTCATCATTCCGGGAAAGAAAATGCAGAAACAGTGTTGACAAACCGAAAATGCGGTGCTATCTTAGTATACGGAAGGTGTTAGCACTCAAAACAAGGGAGTGCTAATAGCGAAAAGGAGGGAGTGCTGTGGCGGTCGATACATCGTTAAGTGAAAGAAAACTTATCATATTGAAAGCGATCATCCAGAACTACCTGGAGACTGGTGAGCCGGTCGGTTCGCGGACCCTTTCGAAGTACACGGAACTGAATTTGAGTTCTGCTACGATCCGCAATGAGATGGCGGATCTGGAAGATCTCGGATATATCTTCCAGCCCCATACATCGGCGGGAAGGATTCCTTCGGACAAAGGCTATCGTCTCTATGTAGATATGCTGATGGAAGACAAGGAACAGGAGATCACGAGACGTGAGGATGCGATGCTGGAGAAGGCAGATAAGGTTGAGAAGGTTCTGCAGCAGGCGGCGAGAGTGCTCGCTTCGAATACGAACTATGCAACGATGGTTTCTTCCCCGGTCAATAACCGGAACACGCTGAAGTTTATCCAGCTCTCACAGGTGGATGAGGAGCAGATCGTGGCGGTCATTGTTCTGGGCGGCAACGTGATCAAGAATAAGATCATCGAGGTTGGTGAAACACTAAGCAATGAGAATCTGTTAAAGCTGAACATGCTGCTGAATACCACGCTCAACGGGATGCCCATTGACCAGATCACACTGGGACTGATCGCAACTCTGAAAGAGCAGGCAGGAATCCACAGCGAGGTTGTAGGGCATGTGCTGGACGCGGTGGCAGAGATCATCCATGTGGATGACGACATGAAGATCTATACCAGCGGAGCGACGAATATCTTCAAGTATCCGGAGCTGAGTGACAAGCAGAGCGCCCAGGAGATCATCAGTGCGTTTGAAGAGAAGCAGCAGCTTGCGGATCTGGTCACAGAGACACTGGCCAGCGAGGACAATCACGGGATTCAGGTCTACATCGGAGACGAGACGCCGGTCAAGACCATGCGGGACTGCAGCATTGTGACAGCAACCTATGAGCTGGGCGAAGGAATGAAAGGCACGATCGGCATTATCGGACCGAAACGGATGGATTATGAACACGTCATGAAGACGCTGAAAACTCTCCAGAGTGAGTTGGATGCGATATACAATAAAGATCCGAAAGAATAGAAAGGTAGAAAGCTGGTGAGTGACAGAATGAGCAATGAAGATATGGTAAAAGAAGCTGTGGAAGAAGCAAAGGCGAAAGCCGCAGAAGCAGCACAGCAGGAAGAAGCAGACGCAGCGGCGGATGCTGAGCCGGCAGGATGGGAAGAGGCTGCCGGGAACTCTGAAGAAGCGTCGGAAGAGACTGCCGAAGAAGCAGATGAGACCGCAGAGGACGCGGAAGGTGACGCGAAGTCAGAGAAGAAGAAATTCTTCGGCAAGAAGAATAAGAAAGACAAGAAAGATGAGAAGATCGAGGAACTGACTGACCGCCTGACCCGTCAGATGGCAGAGTTCGACAACTTCCGCAAGCGTACAGAGAAGGAGAAGTCCCAGATGTACGAGATCGGAGCGAAGAATATCATCGAGAAGATCCTTCCGGTGGTAGACAACTTCGAGAGAGGCCTGGCCTCGGTGCCGGAAGAAGAGCGATCGGCACCTTTCGCGGAAGGTATGGAAAAGATCTACAAACAGCTGATGACCACCCTGGAAAGTGTCGGCGTTCAGCCGATCGAGGCAGTGGGCCAGGAATTCAATCCGGATTTCCACAACGCAGTGATGCATGTGGAGGATGAAACGCTCGGTGAGAACATCGTGGCAGAGGAATTCCAGAAAGGATATATGTACCGTGACAGTGTCGTGAGACACAGCATGGTAAAGGTTGCAAATTAGACATTTACAAGATCCAGTATGAATAAATAAATTTCTTAAAGGAGGAACTTTACTATGGGAAAAATAATTGGAATTGACCTTGGTACAACAAACAGCTGCGTGGCTGTTATGGAAGGCGGACAGCCGACAGTCATCGCGAATACAGAAGGTGCGAGAACAACACCGTCCGTTGTGGCATTTACGAAGACAGGGGAGCGTCTGGTAGGCGAGCCGGCGAAACGTCAGGCAGTTACCAATGCGTCAAGAACGATCTCCTCAATCAAAAGAGAGATGGGAACAGACTACAAGGTAGATATTGACGGAAAGAAATATTCTCCGCAGGAGATCTCCGCGATGATCCTTCAGAAGCTGAAAGCAGACGCGGAAGGATATCTTGGCGAGAAAGTAACAGAGGCTGTGATCACAGTTCCGGCTTACTTCAACGACGCACAGCGCCAGGCTACGAAGGACGCAGGTAAGATCGCGGGACTTGATGTAAAGCGTATCATCAACGAGCCGACAGCGGCGGCGCTTGCATACGGCCTTGACAACGAGAAAGAGCAGAAGATCATGGTATACGACCTGGGCGGCGGTACATTCGATGTTTCCATCATCGAGATCGGCGACGGCGTCATCGAGGTTCTCTCCACAGCCGGCAACAACCGACTGGGCGGCGATGACTTCGACCAGAAGATCACAGACTATATGCTGGCAGACTTTAAGGCAAAAGAAGGCGTTGATCTCTCCGGAGACAAGATGGCTCTTCAGAGACTGAAAGAGGCTGCAGAGAAAGCGAAGAAAGAGCTTTCAAGCGCAACAACAACGAATATCAACCTTCCGTTCATCACAGCGACCGCTGAGGGACCGAAGCACTTTGATATGAACCTGACAAGGGCGAAATTCGACGAACTGACAAGAGATCTTGTTGATAAGACCGCAGAACCTGTCAGACGTGCACTTTCAGACGCAGGCCTGACAGCGGCAGATCTGGGGCAGGTACTCCTGGTAGGCGGATCCACACGTATCCCGGCCGTACAGGAAGAAGTGAAGAGACTGACCGGCAAAGAGCCGAGCAAATCTCTGAACCCGGATGAGTGTGTTGCACTTGGTGCATCCGTACAGGGCGGCAAGCTGGCCGGCGATGCAGGCGCAGGCGACATCCTTCTTCTGGATGTAACTCCGCTGTCACTTTCTATCGAGACAATGGGCGGCGTAGCTACAAGACTGATCGAGAGAAACACAACGATCCCGACAAAGAAGAGCCAGATCTTCTCCACAGCAGCTGACAATCAGACAGCAGTGGATATCAACGTCGTACAGGGCGAGAGACAGTTCGCGAAGGACAACAAGTCCCTCGGACAGTTCAGACTGGACGGAATCCCGCCGGCTCCGCGCGGAATCCCGCAGATCGAGGTTACGTTCGATATCGACGCCAACGGTATCGTAAACGTATCCGCGAAAGACCTGGGAACAGGAAAAGAGCAGCACATTACGATCACAGCAGGCTCCAATATGTCTGATGCAGATATTGATAAAGCTGTCAAAGAAGCAGCAGAATTCGAGGCGCAGGACAAGAAGCGCAAGGAAGCCATCGATGCAAGAAATGAAGCAGACGCAATGGTATTCCAGACAGAGAAAGCTCTGAAGGATGTAGGCGATAAACTGGATGCGAGCGACAAAGCAGCAGTTGAGGCAGATGTGCAGGCACTGAAAGATGTACTTGCGAAATCCACTCCGGAGACTGCGGCAGACGCAGATGTATCTGAGATCAAGGCTGCGAAAGAGAAACTGATGGAGAGCGCTCAGAAGCTGTTCACGAAGATGTATGAGCAGGCAGGAGCAGGCGCTGCAGGCCCGAATCCGGGAGCAGGCGCAGGCCCGAATCCGGGAGCAGGTCCGGCACCGGACGGTTTCCAGGGAGATGACGTAGTAGACGGAGACTACAAGGAAGTCTAAGGATTCGAGATAAGAGAGACGAGAAACCTGGCTTGCCGGATGTCTTTCTTATAAGATAACAGGATTCTACGGGGCTGTGCTGAGCAGTTTCGTAGAATCTTGTGTGTATAGCGCAGCAGTCCGGCTTTGCGTTTTGACGCAGGCTGAACGGTTACTGTATGGCGGAACAGAGGTGCCGGCGCAGACGGCGCTTTAGATGAAGAATGAAAGGTAGAGTATTGAGTTATGGCAGAGGCAAAGAGAGATTACTATGAGGTGCTCGGGGTGAGCAGGGACGCCGATGACGCAGCGATCAAGAAGGCGTACCGCGCGCTCGCGAAGAAGTACCATCCGGATATGAATCCCGGAGATAAAGAGGCTGAGAAGAAATTCAAAGAGGCTTCAGAAGCGTATGCTGTCTTAAGCGATGCTGACAAACGCCGTCAGTATGATCAGTTCGGCCATGCTGCCTTTGAGGGCGGAGCCGGAGGTGCCGGCGGATTCGGCGGGTTTGATTTTAACGGCGCTGATTTCAGCGACATATTCGGCGATATATTCGGTGATCTGTTCGGCGGAAGCCGGAGAGGCGGCCGCGCGAATAACGGTCCGATGAAAGGAGCCAACATCCGCAAGAGCATCCGGATTACATTTGAGGAGGCAGTCTTCGGATGTGAGAAGGAGCTGGACCTGATCCTGAAAGATCCCTGTGAGGACTGCCATGGAACCGGCGCGAAACCGGGTACTTCACCGGAGACCTGTCCGAAGTGCGGCGGCCGCGGCCAGGTTGTATATACGTCCCAGTCCTTCTTCGGCACTGTGCAGAATGTGCAGACCTGTCCCACATGCGGCGGCTCCGGGAAGATTATCAAGGAGAAGTGTGCAAAGTGCTCAGGAACAGGCTATACTTCCAGCAGGAAGAAGATTCAGGTATCTATACCGGCCGGAATTGACAACGGTCAGAGCGTGCGGATCCGGGATAAGGGAGAACCGGGCGTGAACGGAGGCCCCAGAGGAGATCTCCTCGTGGAAGTGAATGTGTCAAGACATCCGATTTTCGAGAGACAGGACGTTCATATCTTCTCTACCGTGCCGATTTCGTTCCCAGTGGCGGCACTGGGCGGCGACGTGCGCATTCCTACCGTGGACGGAGATGTGATCTATACTGTGAAGCCGGGAACGAAGACAGATACGAAGGTGCGCCTGAAAGGAAAAGGCGTTCCGTCACTTCGGAATTCTCAGGTGAGAGGTGACCATTATGTGACACTCGTGATCCAGACACCGGAGCGATTAAGCGCGGAGGCCAAGGAAGCACTGAGGAAGTTCGACGAACTCAGCGGAAATACCCTTCATCAGCATGACGATGTGGAGGAAAAGACGGAGAAAAAGAAAAAGAAAGGCTTCATGGAGAAGATGAAAGAAGCTTTCGAGGACTGAAGAGCGGAAGAAGACGGCCGCACAGAATCGAAATGAAAAGAGATCCCTCTGGGAGTTCCTGTCAGAAGAGACAGAGATCTTCAGAGGGATTTTTCTCTGCAGCGCTTTTGCCTGTACAGTGCAGGGGATTTGGGCTATAATGGAATGCAGACATTGACAGACGAAAAGAGAGGAAAACCAAAATGGGGAAGAATCACGATAAGACAAATGTAATGCGTATTCTTGAGCAGAAGAAGATCCCTTACATCAGTCATAATTATACAGAGACCGGGGCTGTGAGCGGTATGGAGGTGGCGCTGGCGCTGGGCGAGAATCCGGATATGGTGTTCAAGACACTGGTTACAGTGGGAAAATCAAAGACGAACTACGTGTTTGTCATTCCTGTGAATAAGGAACTGAATCTGAAAAAGGCAGCCCAGAGCGTGCAGGAGAAAAGTATTGAAATGATTAAGTCCAGGGAGCTGCTGCCGCTGACGGGGTACGTTCACGGCGGGTGTTCTCCCATCGGGATGAAGAAGCAGTTCGTCACGGTGATCGACCGTTCAGCGGAAAACTTTGAACAGATTCTATTCAGCGGCGGGAAGATCGGATACCAGGTAGAAGTAGGACTGGAAGCGCTGAAGAAGGCGGTTCCATACAGGCTGGCGGATATTGCCGAGTGAGAAGGTCCGGAAGCAGCCGGGAACGCACAGTGGGAGGTACCTATGATACGTTATGCGGGAAAGCGAATACTGACAGGGATTCTGTCTCTCCTTGTCCTTGCTACGGCGGCGTTTTTTCTTGTGCGCCTGATGCCGGGAAGTCCGTTTCAGAGCGGCAGTGTGTCTGAGCAGGTGGTAGAGGCTGTGGAAGAAGAATATGGGTTAAATGAGCCGCTCTCTGTGCAGTATCTTACTTATATGGGGAATCTTCTCAGAGGAGATCTGGGGATTTCTTACCAGGAGCCGGGAACGACGGTGGCAGAGATTATCGCCCGGGCCTGGCCGCGGACGTTTGCCATCGGTGTGCTGGCTCTTCTGGCTGCGTTTCTCGCGGGAACCGGTCTTGGGATTCTTCAGGCAGTCTCAGGAAACCGGATAGTGAAGGGAGTCGTTTCCGCTTTTGGCATGCTGTCCGCAGGGATTCCGTCTTTCGTGGCGGCTCTGCTTCTGCTCCTGGTCTTCAGTCTGAGGCTGAGATGGCTCCCGGCTTCCGGATTACTGACGCCTGCGCACTATGTCCTTCCGGTGACGTCTCTCGCACTTTATCCGGCTGCCGTGACAGCCAGACTGACAGGGAATGCGCTGGCTGCGGAGATGGAACAGGATTATGTGCTCTTTGCAAGAGCCAAAGGACTGAAAACCGGAAGGATTGTTCTCACCCACGCGCTGAAAAACGCGTGGATTCCGGTGCTCAATTATATCGGTCCCGCATCTGCCTTCCTGCTGACCGGAAGTTTCGTGGTGGAAAGTATTTTCACGATCCCGGGACTGGGACGGGAGTTCGTCTTTTCCATTACGAACCGGGATTATACGCTGATTCTCGGCCTGACCGTGTTTATGGGAGCCGTGGTCATTGGAGTAAACCTGGCGACGGATCTGCTCTGTGCGTGTCTGAATCCCCAGCTGAGGCATGGCTATGAGGATGTGTGAACAGGCGGAAAGAGAAGGAGAGAACTTTGTGAAGAAGCGGGAGAAGCAGCAGAAGAAACAGACAGGAACGACAGCAGCGGTGTGGGTGATTGTCCTTGCCGTCTGGCTGGCGCTGTGCGTGCTCGTGCCGGTATGCTGGCCCTGGTCTTATACAGAGCAGAATGCAGAGATACGGAACCAGGGAATGTCTGTCCTTCATTGGTTCGGCACGGATAAGTTCGGACGGGATCTGTTCGCCCGGGTCTGGCACGGTGCAGGAGTCAGTCTGCTGATCGGCAGTGCAAGTGCGGCCCTGAACGGAGTCATCGGGATCCTGTGGGGCGCGGTCTCGGGATATGCCGGGAAATATACAGATCTGATTCTGATGCGGGCGGCGGATATGATCTCCGCTGTTCCGTCTATGATCTATGTCATTCTGATCACGCTGGTACGAGGGGCAGGAGCCGGCAGTATGATCCTGGGCCTCTGCGTGTCCGGCTGGATCCCCATGGCTCGGACTGTAAGAGGGGAGATAATGCGGCTGAAAGGCATGGATTTCGCCGCGGCGGCAAGAATGGAGAACATCCCGGTTCTGCGGATCCTGCTGCGTCACCTGCTTCCCAATGCGGCCGGCCCGATTTTGGTGAATCTGATTTTTCTGATTCCCCAGGGGATCGTGACAGAGGCATTCCTAAGCTTCCTGGGGGCAGGAATCGCCGCGCCCGCTGTCAGTCTGGGGACCATGATCCGGGGAGCCCAGAGTCAGATGCTGCTCTATCCATATCAGATGATATGGCCGCTGATCGTACTGTGTGTGATGCTGCTGGCCTTGAACGGGATCGGTAGCGCGCTGGAACAGAGAGGAGGCGGCAGGAGATGAAGGCGCTGGAAGTGAGCGATCTCTGGGTAACCTATGGCTCAGGAGAAGATCCGATGAACAGGGAAACCGGCGGCTGGGCAGTGAAAGGAGTCAGCTTTTCCGTAGAGAAGGGGGAGACGGCTGGGGTGATCGGCGTGTCCGGCTCTGGGAAAAGTACGGCCATGCTGGCCGTGATGGGCCTTCTTGGGAAAGCGGCGGAGATTCGCGCAGAGCGGGTGTCTGTCAGCGGGGAAGAACCGGTGCCGGGACGAAATATCGCCATGATCTTCCAGGACTCTCTGAACTGTCTCAATCCCGCGGTTAAGATCGGAAGACAGATCATGGAGACGGTGCAGGCCCGCAGGAAATGCGGCAGGAGGGAGGCCAGGGAGCGTGCTCTGGAGCTGCTGGACCAGGTAGGGATCCGCGACGGCGGCAGGAGGATGAAGCAGTATCCGTTCGAACTCTCAGGAGGGATGCGTCAGCGGGTGGTGATTGCCATTGCCCTTGCCTGCGAACCGGAACTGATCATTGCCGATGAGCCGACGACAGCACTGGACCCGGTGGTGCAGGCGCAGATCCTTCTGCTTCTGAAGCGCGTTGTGGAGGAGGCGGGAACCGCGCTGCTCCTCGTCAGTCATGATCCGGGTGTGACCGCGGCGCTCTGCCGCCGGATCTATGTGATGAAGGACGGACAGATCATTGAGAGCGGATGGACAGAAGATGTGTTCTATGGGCCCGAGCAGGAATATACGAGGAGCCTGCTGAAGGGCAGAAGGCTTCGTCCCGGAGGCGGGACGGAAGCGTGTCCGGAAGATCTCTTTGCAGATTCTCTTTTGAGTCTGCGCCATCTTACGAAAGATTACGGGAGGAAGCGGAGCGGGCGCCGGCGTCCGGCTGCGGAGGAGACTGCTCCGGCAGAGGGGGTTCGGGATCTTTCTTTTGACATAGGAAGAGGAGAGATCATGGCGCTTGTGGGAGAGAGCGGAAGCGGGAAGACGACTCTGGCCCGGATTCTGAGCGGGATCCTGCAGCCGGACAGCGGAGAGATTCGGTACAGAGGCAGCACATTCGACCCCGCGGCCCGGCCGGGACGGATCCAGATGGTGTTCCAGGATCCCTATACATCGCTGAATCCGGCTTTGACCGTGGAAGAGGCGCTGCTGGAAGCACTTCGTCCTCTGCGGCAGGGGCCGGGACGGACGCGGGCAAAGAATACTTCTGAGGCGGAAAGGGTGAACGAGATACTCAGGCTGGCAGGCCTGGGGCCGGACGCGGGAAGAAAGTACCCGGGAGAACTGTCAGGAGGTCAGCGTCAGCGCGCGGGGATCGCCCGGGCACTGATTGTGGAGCCGGAACTGCTCATCTGTGATGAGGCCACTGCTTCCCTGGATCCGGTTTCCGGGGAACAGATCCTGGATCTTCTGCTGCAGATCCGGGCAGAGAAGCAGATCGCCTGTCTGTTCATATCTCATGATCTGTCCGGTGTGCGGAGAATCAGCAGCCGGATTGGCGTGATGTATATGGGGACAATGGCGGAAATGGGAGAGACCGAAGAGGTCTGTGCGGATCCATGGCATCCATATACAAAGCAGCTTCTTGAAGCCGTTCCGGAACCAGATCCTGTCCGTGCAATGAAGAAGATCAGGCGGTCCGCGCGGAAGCGGGAAGATCCGGCCCAGCCCCGGGGGCAGACGAAGTCCCGGGACCAGATGTCCCCACAGTCCCAGGCCGGAGGATGCCCGTTCGCACCCAGGTGCGGCTATGTGATGGAGTGCTGCTGGAGAGAGAAGCCAGAGCTGTACAGGTTTGGAAGCCGTGGCGCGGCATGTTTCCTCTACTCGGAGGAACATACCGGAAAGCGGGCGGAAGGATATCGGATGGTATCCCAGATATAAGAATACGAAGGATACAAAGGATATGAAAGATATAAGGGCACGAAGGATACAAAAGATACGAAGGATCATGATGACATGATGAAAGGAAACTACGGGGAACCAGAATGCAGACAAAATAAAACTCCCGCCCGAAGAGGCAGAACAGTTCTGACTGCTCTGTGCGTTCTCGGTCTGTGCGGAAGTCTGCTCTTTGGGTGCACGTCGGCCGGTGCAGCAGGGGCCGGGCGGACGCGGGGAGGAACGCAGGAACTGCCGGGCGGCATGAAAGAGATCACCGTGGCGGTGCACAGTGAGACTGGGGGCCTGGACCCGGCAGGATCGATCGCTCTGACTTATCTGACCTATGCGGCGGATGCACTGGATGAGCTTCTGACCTTTGACGAAGAGGGGGAGATCGAATACCGGGCAGCGGAAAGCTATGAGGTGAATGCGGACGACACCGTGTGGACATTTCATCTTCGGGAAGATGCCCGCTGGTCTGACGGAAGCCCCGTGACTGCGGAAGATTACTTAAACACCATCCGCAGGGCCCTGGATCCTGCGTCAGGGAGCGGATATGCGGTGTACCTGTTCCCGATCCGAAATGCGGAGAGGATCTACAACGGGGAAGCGGATCTGGACAGTCTGGGAGTTCAGGCGCCGGATGACGATACGCTTGTGTTCATTCTGGAGGAGTCCTGTGTCTACTTCCTGGATCTGCTGCGGCTTCCTGTGTACATGCCCTCTTCTGCGAAATACGCAGATTCCGCGGACAGCGGATGGGATCGGGATCCGCAGCGGAGTCTGTCGAACGGGCCTTTCTGTCTTGCAGAATATGTGCCGGACCAGTACTTTGTTTTGGAGCGGAACGAGTATTACTGGAATGCAGACGCCGTCAGTCTGGACCGGATCACATATCGCTTCTATGATGATACGCAGTCTATGGCTTATGCCTATGAAGCCGGGGAGGTGGACGCGGCATCTTCTCTGCCATCCACGATCATGGAACTGTATGAAGGAAGGGAGGATCTGATTGTTACTGAACAGATCGCCAGCCGGTATATCTACTTCAATCTGGATGTGGAGCCCTTTGATGATGTACGTGTGCGGGAGGCCTTTAATCTGGCCATTGACCGGGAAGATCTGTGCAGGATTGTAGGGGAGGATACGGTTCCTTCTTATCACCTGGTGTCCGCGTTCCTGAAAGACAAGAGTACGGGAGAGTATTTCGTGGATGAGGGAATACAGCCCTTTGAGGAGAACGTGGAGCGTGCCCGGGAGCTTCTGGCAGAGGCCGGATATCCGGACGGAGAAGGATTCCCGGAGGTGACATACCGCTATCCGTCTCTGGAAGCAGATGCAGACACGGCGGAGGTGATCCAGGAACAGCTCAAGCAGAATCTAGGCATCGAACTTCGGCTGGAAGCACAGGAACTTCAGGCGAACTACAGTGCCCGCCATGCAGGAGACTTTGACCTGTGCCGGATGAATTGGACCGCGGATTTTGCCGATCCGTATACCTATCTGTCTCTGCTTCTTTCTGACAGTACATACAACTGCAGCGGGATAAAGGATCCGGAGTATGACGCACTGGTAGAGCAGTCAGACTCAGAGACCGATCCGGCCAGGCGATCCGTCCTGCTCCACGAGGCGGAACAGCGTGCCACGGGGGATGCATTCTATATCATTCCCCTGTATTCTACAAGAGGAGTGAATCTTGTAAGACCGGATCTGTCCGGGATCCGGCAGATTCCGGCCAGCGGTGCGCTGGAGTACCGGTATGCGGACCGGAAGGGAGAAGCAAGGGAAAGCGAAGAAGAGGGAGAAGGAAGATGAAGGAACCATATTTTCCGCTGTTTATGAATCTGTCCGGGCAGAAGATTGTGACCGTCGGAGGCGGCAGGATCGCGCTGCGCAGGATCAAGACGCTGCTTCCGTTCGGTGCGGAGATCTGTGTGATCGCTCCCCGGCTGTGCGGAGAGCTGGAGAAGATCTGCAGAGAGCGGGCAGATGCAGTGCAGGTCCTGCGCAGAACCTACCGGCCGGAAGATGTGAAGAACGCGGACCTGGTGCTGGCAGCCACAGACAGCCGGGAAGTGAACCGCATGATTGGACAAGAGTGCAGGGAAAAAGGGATTCTGGTTAATGTTGCAGATGATCATACACTCTGTGATTTCTATTTCCCGTCCGTCGTGATGACAGAAGATACTGTGATTGGCATCAGTTCCGGCGGAGCGTCGCCGGGGAAGACGAAGCAGATGCGCAGGGATATCGAGAACCTTCTGAAAACGTCCGAAGAGCTCCATAAGTTGTATGACAATGAAATCGTATGACGGTGAAATAAGGGGCAGAAGCAGTGAGGACGGATGGAAGCAGAAATGAGAAAAACGGGATCCCGCTGAGATCCGATATGAAAAAAAGCATCGGGTTTCAGCGGGATTCTTCTGTCCGGCTTTGGAGCGCTTCCAGGATATCCGGGATATTCTGTGATCTGGCATAAATCTGATAGTCCGGTTCGTGGATATCCGGGAGGTAATGGGCGTCAGAACAGCAGATGACGCTGCAGTTCTCGAAATAGGGGTGGTCCCGGCGGATCCGGTGCAGGTTCCGGAAATCATGGAACTCTGCGCAGGTGAATGTACTGTCCGGCGGGACGAATCCCAGGTTTGAGAGCAGGCTGGTAGAGTTCTTGTCTACATGAGCCGGATAAGCCACTCCGCCGTAAGATGCAGCCAGGGGAAACACTTCGTCAAAGGAGATCGATGTAGCGTTGATCAGAAGATATTCCAGCGTGCCGGTGACTTCGTCTTTTTCGTTCATGATCTGCTGCTTTCCGAAGATATCCTCCCGGTTGGGAACCGGCATGAGACGGCTGTACACCAGCTCGTCGAAGGCAAGCGCCTGATGAAGATCCGGGAAGAGACAGATGACGTGCACCTCTTCTTCGGTGGTCAGCTCCATGCCGGGAATGACAGTGACGCCGTACTGATTCCCGTGATACACAGCGGCGGGGCAGTTCCTGCAGCTGTTGTGATCGGTCAGTGCGATGACCTGGAGCCCTTTGACAGCGGCCATGCCTACAAGGTTGGCCGGGGTCATGTCATCATCCCCGCATGGGGAAAGGCAGGAATGAATGTGCAGATCGTAAGAGAGCGGGATCACAGCGTTCCCGCCTGATAGATCTTCAGTGCCAGGTCAAAGACCGGCAGTTCGGAGGCCGCCACCGCGATGCCCTCCTGGGCGGCTCTGGCCAGCGTATCCTCATCAAGGGAGACGCCTTCGGCCAGGACGATGCAGGCCGTATCGGTGAGCGCCGCCACGGCGAGGGTGTTCTTGTTCCCCATGACTGTCACCCATACGCCGTCTGCCGGAGCCTTGCTCATAGCAATACTTAAGAGATCGCAGCAGAAGACTTTCGAGATCTCCCGGTCAGGATTCCCTTCTGCCAGGACCTTCAGATCGGGAAGTTCCAGGATTGTTTTCAGTTTCATTTCAGTTGGCACCATCCTTTCTGTACAGGTTGAGAACTTGTTCGCTCAGGACCGCTCCGGCACGCCGAAGGAGGCCAGTTCTGCGGTCAGTGTGCGGATATAAGAGTCCAGAAGCTCTGCATCCGGATCTGGCGTATCCGGGTGGACCTTGCGGTTCCTCGTCAGTTCTTCGATCTTGCGGGAGAGTTCCGCGATGTTTGCCCGAAGGACATAGATACAGTCATTGGGCGTGGCGTCTCCGCGGACGATATCTTCTGCCAGGGTCTGGCAGGTGGGGGCTCCGCAGGACCCGCAGTCCAGCCCCGGGAATCTTGCGGTCAGTTTCTCCACGTCGCTCATCATCTTCAGACTTTCCTTGAAGGTGTTGCCCAGCCGGAAGACGGGTTCGTACTCTACATTATCCGCCCAGAACATATTTTTGACTTCCGGATTCTCTGCCAGATGGTTCTTGGAGACCGGCTGGTATTTGACGAGGCGCTTGGTTTTGGTTGTGGCAATGTACGCATTTTCTACCGTAAGCGTGCCGCCAACGCACCCGCCGTTGCAGGCATTGAGTTCTACGAAGGTCAGCCCGTGCAGCTTTTCATCCTCCAGTTCTTCCAGCACACGCAGTATATTGACGATTCCGTCCGCCGCCAGATAGTTTTCCACCAGGAGGCCGCCTACTTCCCCGCCTGCGTTGCTCCATCCGATGCCGATGCGCCCGGAATTGGACAGGGGCTTTAACTGGCTTTCGTCATGTTTCATATGCGGAAGCAGGAGCGGATACACATCTTTTACTGCCACTACGTTGTCGATGTTGCTCTTCTCAATTCCCAGGGGGGCTTTGGCGTAGGAGACTTTCGACGGGCAGGGAGAGATGAAGATAATGCCGATCTCCTCCGGCTTCAGCCCGGTCTTCTTCATCGCTCTTGCGCGGGCGATCTCCGCGGCCACTTCCACCGGCGCCTTGATGGGCAGCAGGCGGGAGATGAGAGAAGGAAACTTGACCCGGATCAAACGGATGACGGAAGGACAGGCAGAACTGATAAACGGCGCCTGGTCCGCATGCTCCTTGATATACTGGCGCGAGGCCTCCGACACCAGTTCCGCGGCGGCGCTGACCTCATACACGTCGTCGAATCCCAGCTTGAGCAGCGCGTTGAGCACAATGTCCACATTGGTCAGGTTGTTGTACTGGGCATAGAGCGACGGCGCGGGAAGAGCCACCGTGTATTTGAAGTTATTAATCACCGACAAAGGATCATAGACAGGGATTTTCGCGTGGTGCGGGCAGTATCGGATGCAGCGGCCGCAGTCGATGCAGAATTTGTCGATGATATGCGCTTTCCCGTTATGTACCCGGATTGCCTGGGTGGGGCAGTATTTGATACAGTTGATGCAGCCCTGACAGGCGGATTCTTTTAGGCGCACGGAGCGCATGAATTTGTTTTTTTCCATGTGATGCCTCCCTTTCCGGTTGATTTCGAGCTGGCAGCAGGCAGAGTGGTCTCTGACCGGGCCGGCTTACATACGGACTTTCATCGTAATCGTCGTTCCCTGTCCGATTACGGTATCGATCTGCATCTCGTCTGTGAATTTCTTCATATTCGGCAGTCCCATGCCGGCGCCGAACCCGAGGGAGCGGACCTCTTCTTTCGCGGTGGAGTACCCTTCCTGCATGGCTTTCTCCACATCCGGGATCCCCGGCCCTCTGTCGGCAAGCACCATGGTAATGTCGTCGTCAGATACGGTTACGGTGATGGTCCCGCCTTCTGCGTGGATGACCATATTGATCTCCCCTTCGTACATGGCAATGGCGACTTTGCGGATGGCGTCGCTGCTGACTCCGAGCATTTTGAGCTTGTTTTTGACAGAGCTGCTGGCCTCCCCGGCGCGGGTGAAGTCGTCTCCGTCTACGATGTAGGTGAAAATAAGCTGGTCACTCATCTAAGCACCTCCCCTGAGTCCATGTTCGTAGAGTATGCCGCAGGCTGTGAACATGTAGTGGTCTGTCGCCAGGATGGCGATCCCTTTGCCGATTGCCAGCGCGAGCATATTTTCGTCCGGCATCTTGCCCCGGACGAAGATAATACAGACAATATCCAGCATTTCAGCCGTGCGGACAACCTGCGGATTGCACAGTCCGGTCATTAAAATGGAACATTTTCCGCCGTAGGCGAGCACGTCGCTCATCATATCTGCGGAGAAGACGAAATCCGCGTCCAGGTCTGCAAGCTCCTCCCCATAGAGAAACTTTGCATCCAGGATTTTCTGCATTTCTCTGATCGTCATAAGAACCTCCTGAGTTTTACAATTTCTTTTACTGAAGTCAGTATAACATTTGCCTATTTAAAAAGCAATGAATTGCATTTTTGCAGCTGTTTCACAAATCGGAAACTGGAAGAATTTTACAGTGTAGTAGAAAATATACAAATAAAACGCAATAAACAAGTGGTATTTTGTAATATCCTGTGATATCATATAAATAATGAGCACAAATCAGGCTTATCGGCCCATAGCGGCCAGATATGGAAAGAGAAATGGAGGTTGAAGAATGGCAGCTAAGAAAGGAACAGTTCCATTTTCCGGGACGAAAGAACAGGAAGAGGCACTTATGAAAGTGATCCATGATCTGAAGGATGAAAAAGGTGCCCTTATGCCGATCCTGCAGAAGGCACAGGATATATACGGTTATCTTCCGATTGAAGTTCAGAAGATGATCTCGGATGAGACAGGGATTCCGATGGAGAAGATCTATGGCGTAGCCACGTTCTACTCACAGTTTACCTTAAGTCCGAAAGGGAAATATCGGATCTCCGTCTGTCTTGGCACGGCGTGCTACGTGAAGGGCTCAGGAGATATTTACAATGCCCTGATGGAGAAGCTGGGCATTGTGGGCGGCGAGTGTACACCGGACGGCAAGTTTTCACTGGATGCGTGCCGCTGCGTGGGCGCCTGCGGGCTGGCTCCGGTTATGATGATCAATGACGAAGTCTACGGCCGTCTGACAGTGGACGATCTGGACGGGATTCTGGCGAAATATGAATAGGCTATGATGCCGGAAATCTCTCTGAACATTCTGGATGTGGCGGAAAATTCTGTCCGGGCAGAAGCCTCTCTGATCGAGATCACAGTTTCTGTACAGCCGGATGTGGATACGCTGACGGTTATCATTAAAGACGATGGATGCGGGATGACGCCAGAGCAGGCGGCAAAGGTACAGGATCCATTCTTTACGACAAGAACCACGAGAAAAGTGGGGCTTGGAGTCCCGTTTTTTAAGCAGGCGGCAGAAGGGACAGACGGCAGCTTTCAGATTGATTCAGAAATAGGAAAGGGAACTATAGTAAAGGCGGTATTTACACTGTCGCATATCGACAGGATGCCGCTGGGAGATATCACTTCTACCATACATACGCTGATCGTGTTCAATGAACACATTGACTTCCGATATCGATACGAATATGCGGACAGAAGTTTTGAACTGGATACCCGCCAGATGCGGGAGATGCTCGGAGACGGCATCTCATTTTCAGAACCGGAGATTTCTGCATTTATCAAAGAGTATCTGGAGACAAACAAGGCGGAGACAGACGGGGGAGCAGATATCTGAGTTTCAGACAGAAAATGAAAAAAAGAAACGGAGGAAATATATGAAATCTCTTGAAGAATTACGTGCGATCAGAGAGAAGATGCAGGGCAAGGTCGGAGTTCGTGCAGAGAACGAGAATCAGATCCGTGTCGTTGTGGGCATGGCGACCTGCGGAATCGCAAGCGGCGCGAGGCCGGTGCTGACTGCTCTTTCTGACGCGGTGCAGGAGCAGAACTTAAGCGAGAAGATCAGTGTGACCCAGACCGGATGTATCGGGCTGTGCCAGTATGAGCCGATCGTTGAAGTGATGGAGCCGGGCAAAGAAAAGGTGACTTACGTGAAGATGACCCCGGAGAAAGCGCTTGAGGTGCTGCGTCTTCACCTGCTGGGCGGCCAGGTCGTATCCAAATATACGCTGGGCGCGGTACAGAACAACACGCTGTAAAGAAAAGGAGGATTAATACATATGTATCGTTCACACGTACTTGTCTGCGGCGGAACCGGGTGTACATCCTCCGGCAGCCAGCGGATCAGGGAGAGACTGGAAAAGGAGATCGCAGCTAACGGCCTTTCGGAAGAAGTAGGCGTTGTTAAGACCGGATGTTTCGGACTCTGTGCACTGGGACCGATTATGATCGTATATCCGGAAGGAACGTTCTATTCGATGGTGCAGGAAGAGGATATCCCGGAGATTGTATCTGAGCATCTGTTAAAAGGAAGGGTTGTAACCCGCCTTCTCTATGACGAGACCACGAAGACGGATAAGATTATCCCATTAAATGAGACCAATTTCTATAAGAAACAGCATAGAGTGGCACTGAGAAACTGCGGCGTGATCAACCCGGAAAATATTGATGAATACATCGGAACCGGCGGATACGAGGCTCTGGGCAAAGTGCTCACAGAGATGAAGCCGGAGGATGTGATCCAGGTCCTTCTGGACAGCGGCCTGAGAGGAAGAGGCGGCGCCGGATTCCCAACAGGACTGAAGTGGAAGTTCGCTGCAGCCAATGACGCAGATCAGAAATATGTCTGCTGCAACGCGGACGAGGGTGACCCGGGTGCGTTCATGGACCGTTCCATCCTGGAAGGAGATCCTCATGCAGTGCTTGAGGCTATGGCCATTGCCGGATATGCCATCGGCGCGTCACAGGGATATATCTATGTTCGTGCGGAGTATCCGATCGCGGTAAAACGTCTGGAAATTGCCATCAATCAGGCGAGGGACTACGGACTGCTGGGAACGAATATTTTTGACAGTGGGTTTGATTTCGACATCGAGTTAAGACTCGGTGCGGGAGCGTTCGTCTGCGGCGAGGAGACTGCCCTGATGACTTCCATCGAAGGAAACAGAGGAGAGCCGCGTCCGCGTCCGCCGTTCCCGGCTCTGAAAGGTCTGTTCCAGAAACCGACGATCTTAAACAATGTGGAGACTTATGCAAACATTCCTCAGATCATTGTCAACGGACCGGAGTGGTTCGCGTCAATGGGAACCGAGAAATCAAAAGGAACCAAGGTATTCGCTCTGGGCGGCAAGATCAACAATACAGGTCTCGTGGAAGTGCCTATGGGAACCACGCTTCGGGAGATCGTAGAAGAGATCGGCGGCGGTATACCGAACGGCAAGAAGTTTAAGGCGGCGCAGACGGGAGGCCCGTCAGGCGGATGTATCCCCGCAGAGCACCTGGATGTGCCCATCGATTATGACAACCTGAAAGAGATCGGATCCATGATGGGGTCCGGCGGTCTGATCGTTATGGATGAAGACACCTGTATGGTTGATATCGCTAAGTTCTTCCTGGAGTTCACGGTTGACGAGTCCTGTGGAAAGTGTACGCCGTGCCGGATCGGAACGAGACGGATGCTGGAGATCCTTGAGAAGATCACCAAGGGGCAGGCAACCATGGAGGACCTGGATAAGCTGGAGGAGCTGTGCTACCATCTGCAGTCCAACTCTCTGTGTGCTCTGGGCCAGACAGCTCCCAACCCTGTGCTCTCTACTCTGCGGTATTTCCGGGATGAGTATGTGGCGCATATTGTGGATAAGAAATGTCCGGCAGGCGTCTGTAAAGACCTGCTTCAGTATAAGATTGATCCGGATAAGTGTAAGGGATGTACGCTCTGTGCGAGAACCTGTCCGGCAGACGCGATCATCGGCAAGGTGAAGGAAGTACATATGATCAACCCCGAGAAGTGCTTAAAGTGCGGCGCCTGCATGGAGAAATGCCGGTTCGGCGCGATCTACAAAGAGTAAGGGAGGGCAGTGAAGATGGAAAATGTGAATTTAAAAATCAATGGCTTGAATGTAACTGCGCCCGCAGGTTCTACGATTCTGGAAGCAGCGCAGGCGGCAGGGATCCGGATTCCTACCCTGTGCTGGTTAAAAGAAGTCAACGAGATCGGCGCCTGCCGTATGTGCGTTGTAGAAGTAAAAGGCGCGAGGAATCTTGTGGCAGCCTGTGTGCACCCGGTTTCCGAGGGCATGGAAGTGCTGACGAATACGAAGAAGCTTCTTGATTCCAGAAGAAGAACGCTGCAGCTCCTTCTCTCCAATCATGACAAGAAGTGTCTCTCCTGCGTGCGCAGCGGAAAGTGCGAGCTTCAGGAACTGTGCCAGGAGCTGGGCGTGACGGATGAGAATTATTTCGAGGGTGAGAGCCCGCAGTATGAACTGGACGAAAGCGCAGTACATATGGTGCGTGACAATAATAAATGTATCCTCTGCCGCCGCTGTTCTGCAGTGTGCGAGAAGGTGCAGAGCGTGGGTGTGATCGGACCCAATAACAGAGGATTCGCCACATTTATCGGGTCTCCGTTCGAGATGGGACTGGGCGATACGAGCTGCGTCGGCTGCGGACAGTGTATCGCGGCATGTCCTACAGGGGCGCTCTATGAGAAGAGTAATATCGACGATGTTCTCGAGGCGATTGCAGACGAGACGAAACATGTGGTTGTTCAGACGGCTCCGGCTGTGCGCGCGGCTCTGGGAGAAGAGTTCGGCTATCCTATGGGAACAGACGTGGAAGGCAAGATGGCGGCAGCGCTTCGCAGGATCGGGTTCGACAAGGTATTCGATACGGATTTCAGCGCAGACCTGACGATTATGGAAGAGGCACATGAGTTCCTTGACCGCGTGAAGAACGGCGGTGTGCTTCCGATGATGACTTCCTGTTCACCGGGATGGATCAAATACTGTGAGCACTACTACCCGGATCAGCTGGCACACCTGTCCAGCTGCAAGTCCCCGCAGCAGATGTTCGGAGCGATTACGAAGACTTACTACGCAGAGAAGATGGGCATCGCGCCGGAAGATATCGTATGCGTCAGCGTAATGCCCTGTACCGCGAAGAAATTCGAACTTCAGAGAGATGACCAGTACGCAGCAGGAGTGCCGGATGTAGACATCTCGATCACAACGAGAGAGCTGGCACGGCTGATCCGCAAGGTGGGCATCGACTTCCGCAGACTGCCGGAAGAAGGATTCGACGATCCGCTGGGCGAGTCCACAGGAGCAGGCGTGATCTTCGGCGCTACAGGCGGCGTTATGGAAGCGGCTCTGCGTACTGCAGTGGAAGAGCTGACAGGCGAGACGCTTCAGAAGCTGGAGTTTATGGAAGTACGTGGAACAGAAGGAATCAAGGAAGCGACTTATCAGGTAGCCGGAATGGATGTGAAGGTAGCGGTGGCTTCCGGACTTTCGAACGCCAAGCTTATCATGGATAAGGTGCGCGCAGGGGAGGCAGACTATCACTTCATTGAGATCATGTGCTGCCCGGGCGGATGTGTCAACGGCGGCGGCCAGCCTCAGGTACATGCAGACGTGCGCAACTTTGAGGACGTGAGAGCCATCCGCGCGAAAGCGCTGTATGACAATGATGCAGCCAAGAAGATCCGTAAGTCTCATGAAAATCCGTCTATCAAGAAAGTGTACAGTGAGTATCTGGGAGCACCGGGAAGTGAGAAGGCACATCACATCCTGCACACAACCTATGTGAAGCGAACTGTGAACGGATAATACCGCCAGGAAGAAAGGCGTTACAGAGATATCACAGCATCAAAAACAGCAGAGTGACAGTGGGAGAATATTCCAGTCACATCTGCTGTTTTTTATCCCGCTGTTCGTATCATACAGGGGATAGGGGAAGATTTCTCATGATTCTGTCAGCATGGCAATGATGCAAAAAGGATCCCATGATGCAAAAAAGATACAAATGAAAGATATACTGAGAAAAACAGACATGGAGGGGAGTATGACAGAGATATTGATTGTGGAGGACGACCGACAGATTGCAGAACTGGTGAGAATGAATCTCTCCGGCGCAGGGTATCGATGTACCTGTGCGTTTGACGGGATCGAGGCCGCGGATCTGCTGTCTGCCAGAACGTTTGACCTGGTTCTGCTTGATATTATGCTGCCGGGAGCTGACGGTTATGAACTGATGGAATATATCCGGCCATCCGGCATCCCTGTGATCTTCCTGACGGCGAAAACACAGGTCAAAGATATTGTGAAAGGGCTCAGGCTCGGGGCAGAGGATTATCTGTGCAAGCCATTTGATATTATGGAGCTTCTGGCAAGAGTGGAGACAGTGCTGCGCAGATACCATAAGAATGACGACCGCCTCATTTGCGGGGACGTGTCGGTGGATCTGCTCTCCCATACAGTGACGAAAGGCGGAGAACCGGTGAATCTGACGGTCAAAGAATATGACCTGCTGCTTCTGTTTATTCGGAATAAGAATATCGCGCTGTTCCGGGACCGGATCTATGAGAGTGTCTGGAAGGAAGAGTATATGGGGAACAGCCGGACCGTTGATCTGCATGTGCAGAGGCTCCGGAGGAAGCTGGGATGGGAAGAATGCATCCATGCGGTGTATAAGGTGGGATACCGGCTGGAGGAACCGAGATGAGGCTGTTCTGGAAGATATTTCTAAGTGTGATTACAGTGACGACCATCATCATCTGTATCAGCGGCCATCTTCTGATCGGTATTTTTTTTCGGGAATCTCTTGCGAATGAAGCAGATCTTGCCATACGGTACAATCGTTCTCTCTGTCGTTCGTTCGAGACTGCAGCAGTCAAGCTGTACGGAACGGCAGAGCTGGGAAGAGCAGAGACCAAGCGTATCTTTGAGGCTGTCGATGCATCGTTTATGCAGGAGATGGTTCAGATAACGATCTTCGGCAAGAGCGGGAAAAGGATTTACGTTATGACTGGGGAAGTGCCGGGAAGAGGCGAGGAACTTCTCGATCAGGTCGGGAGATCGGAGGTGGCATACAGAATTCAAAATGTGAACGGAAAACAGTATCTGTGTGCCGCCGGGGTGGCTGTGATCGGAGACAATGAATATGTGCTTCAGAGTGTAAGTGAGGTTACGCCTGTCTATGCGCAGAAGACACAGCTGTACCGGGTATTTGCAGGCTGTATGGCAGCTCTGATCGCGGTGACAGCTGCAGTGACGGCCATCCTGTCTGCGTGGATTACCCTGCCTATACGGAAATTGTCACAGGCAGTTCAGGCAGTCGGCCAGGGAAATTACAGCAAGAAGATCAAGAACCGGGGCCAGGATGAAATCGGGGATCTGTCCCGGGAATTCAACAGGATGACAGGACTTCTGGAAGAGAAAGTCAAGGAATTGCAGGACGCTGCTGACAGACAGGAGAAATTTGTCGGCAGCTTTGCGCATGAGATGAAGACGCCCCTGACATCCATCATCGGCTATTCAGAAATGATGCGCTCCCAGCCGATGACAGAAGAGCAGAGAATGATTTACAGTGACTGTATCTATCAGCAGGGGAAGCGGCTGGAAAAGCTGTCCAGGAAGATGCTGGATCTGATTGTATTGAAGAAAACGGATTTTGATATGCGCCGGCTGTCTCTGGGGAAGCTGCTTCGATCGATCCGGGGGGAGCTCGCGCCGGTTCTTGCGAAGCGTCAGATCACGATGAAGATTCAGGTGAGGCAGATCTGGATTCTGGCGGAACCAGACTTGCTGAAGACGGTATTTCTTAATTTCTTTGACAATAGCATGAAAGCATTGGAGGAAGGCGGGGAAATTGTCGTATCTGCAGAAGAGAACGAAGGAGAGACAACGGTGCGGGTTTCGGACAATGGAAAGGGGATTCCGGAGAAAGATGTCAGCCATGTGACGGAGAGTTTCTATATGGCAGATAAGTCGCGGAAATATCAAAACGGAAGCGTGGGACTCGGGCTCTCAATCTGCAGTGAGATCCTGCAGCTTCATCATGCGTCGATGGAGATCGCGAGCAGAGAAGGACAGGGGACGACGATTACGGTGATATTCAGGAGGATGCCATGAGAATAAAAAATGCATTGATCATGCTGATGCTGACTGCTGTGCTGACGGGATGCGTTCTGTCACCGTTTCTGGCGTCTGAACTGCTGGACCGGGCAGAAGAGGAGCGGATCCATACGGAACAAGTAGACAGCGCAGAGCCAGAGGAGTCCCTGAGCCTGGCGGAAAAGCTTTCCATCTTTGCCAGGATGGAGGGGGTAATCCAAGTGGTGCAGGAGGATGTTTACAATCTTCAGAGCAAAGCGTTTGAAGAAAAAAACGAGGAGATCTATACCGCAGCCATAGAGGCTCTGCGTGAACTGAGCAATCTGGGATTGATCCAATTCGACGAAATGGCAGACTGGTTATGGAACTACCAGATTATTACTTATGTGGAAGAGACCGGGAGGTATTTTACAACATGGGATGTTGCGGTTGCGAATGATCAGTACGGGATGCTGACATTCGAGATCGAGACAGAACTGAAAAAAGTGATTTCCTTGTATAAAAACTATAATAGTTGGGAGGATGAGGGCAGCAGCCAGATCGAAATTGCTGCGGTGTGGGGCAGCTATCTGTGGCCTGAGCCAATGGAAGGCGTGGGCGAGACGTATTCTGTCGAGTACCGGGATGCGGAAGGAACGGTTTACCCATATTATATCGAACGCGAGAAGGACTTTCTGTTGATCAGGCCTCGGTAGCGTCAGTGTACAAGGGGCAATACGGTCGATGAAGGATAAATTTAAGCCCCTTGTACACCGACGCTAGTGCCGATGTACAACTTTGATACAAAATAGAGACAGAGCGGATACATCGTCCATGTATGATCAGAGAGCAGAAGTGATCATACGCAGGAGGTGTTATCCATGCATCAGGAAAGGGACAAGAAGAAACACAGATTCTATGACGGAGCAAAGCCCAGGTATTCTGCCCGGCCCAGATCTGGGCAGGAAGGCGACAGAAAGCAGTACGGAAGAGGCAAGACCGGAAGAAATGATCCGGTGACAAGGCGGAAAAGACTGCTGATATCAGCGGGGGCTGCAGCAGGGTGCGCCGCGGTGGTTCTTGTGCTGAGAACTGCCTGTATGGGTTTTGGGATGTCTGAGGAAGGCGATCAGCTTTTTGCGTGCCTGACGGTGGAATCAGCAGGGGAAGCTTTCGGAGAGAAACATAAGAAGCCCATACAGGATGTAGAATGCATCCTTCAGAATCCGGAACTGCCCACAGGCTGTGAGGCCACGGCCGGGACAATGCTTCTGCGGGCATATGGTTATCATACAGAGAAGACCAGAGTTGCAGAGCTGCTGAACAAGGGAGAGCTGATCGAGATCGGTGAGCGGATCTACGGGCCGGACCCCGACGAGGCATTCATTGGTGATCCGTCCAGCCTGTATGGATACGGCGCCTTCCCCGGAGTGCTGGCAGATGCCATGCAGCAGGTCATCGACGGGCAGGGAGGCGGTCACACCGCCAGAGCGCTGTACGGGCTGAGCGAGGAGAGTATCTTAGCATATATTGACAACGGAGTACCGCTGTGTGTCTGGTCTTCGATGGATAACCGGGAGATTGAATACAGAACGGGATGGTATCTGATCTCGGACGGGGAGTACACAGAGGAATACTTTCTGTGGCCGGGAGGGGAACACTGTGTGGTTCTCACGGGTTATGATGACGAGGTTGTGAGTGTATGCGATCCCATTCAGGGAGTATGCGTCTATCCCAGGGATTCGTTTTTCAGACATTATGAGCAGGTTGGGGAATACGCTCTGGCATTGGAGTGAAAACAGGAATGTTACCGTTCACAGGAGCGCCATTCGTAAAACCGCACTGGATATTCTCATATCCGTCTGTTAAAATAGTGCTTATAAAGAAATAGCGTCAGCGTCACTGACGCTATTAATGTTACGATTGAAACAGGAGGAAAAGAGAAGATGAAGGTCATTGACTTTAAAGATGCGAAATGCCGTCACTGTTATAAGTGTGTCCGTAATTGTGCGGTGAAGGCCATCTCAGTCAAAGATGAGCAGGCCAGGATTATGGTAGATCATTGTATCAACTGCGGCCGCTGTCTGGAGGTCTGTCCCCAGAACGCGAAGACGTTCGCAAGCGACCTGGAACGGGTGAAGGGGTACTTGCGGCAGGGACTGAAAACGATCATTTCCATCGCTCCGTCCTATGCAGGCGTGCTGGAATTCAACACGCCGGGGCAGGTGGTGGACGCTCTGCAGAAGCTGGGATTTCACGAGGTGCGTGAGACAGCGGAGGGCGCGGCTCTGGTGACGAACGAGTATAAGAAGCTGGTGAGAGCCGGCGGGATGCCGAATATTATTACGACCTGCTGCCCCAGTGTAAACGATCTGATTGAGAAGTATTATCCGGACTGTGCCAAGCTTATGGCACCTGTGGTATCTCCCATGATCGCGCATGGGCGGTACATTAAGAAGATTTACGGACCAGATGTGAAAGTCGTGTTCTTAGGCCCCTGTATCGCGAAGAAGCAGGAAGCGGTCGGGGATGAGCGGGTGGAAGGAGCGATCAATGCGATTCTTACATTTGAGGAGCTGGCGGACTGGCTCAAAGAAGAGGGGATCGATCTCCGTCAGTGTGAGGATAAGCCCATGGGCAATCCGGATCCCAAGATCAACCGGCTCTATCCGGTCAGCGGGGGCGTGATTCAGTCTGTGATTACAGAAGAGGATGCGGACGGGTATCACAAAGTGTTCGTGGACGGACTGGAGAACTGCATGGAGATGCTGGAATGTCTCCGCAAGGGCGAGCTTGATCACTGCTTTATTGAGGCCAATGTCTGCGAGGGCGGATGCGCGAAGGGGCCGGCGTCCGCACACTGGAACACCTCTTATGTCAAGACAAAGGTTAAGATTGAGAATGTGGTTTCCTACCAGGCAGCGCGGGATCTGCCGGATATGACGACCGAGGAGCTTGCGAAAGAATTCGGAAACCGCAGCCTGTCAGATGTGATGCCGTCAGAAGAGCAGATCCGGCGGATTCTGCGTTCTACCGGCAAGTATTCCCCGGAAGATGAACTCAACTGCGGCGCCTGCGGGTACTCGACCTGCCGGGAGAAAGCCATTGCGGTATTCCAGGGAAAGGCAGAGCTCTCCATGTGTATGCCTTATGCACTGGCACAGGCGGAGTCCATGTCGAATGTCGTTATGGATGTAACGCCGAACATGATCTTTGTGATCGGAAATGATATGCGGATTCTGGACTGCAACCGGAAAGGGCAGGAGCTTCTCGGCGTGGGCCGGGAGGAAGCGGTTCAGCGATACATATTTGAATTTATTGAGACAGAAGATATCGAGACCGCGCTTCTGACGAGAGAGCCGGTGATGCACAAGAAGATCCAGCTGGAGAACGGCAGGATGACGGCGGAGGAGACCATTGTCTATATTGAGAATCTGGATGCGGTACTGGTTACCTTCCAGGATGTAACCCGTGAAGAGAAGATCAAAGAGCAGCACTATAATCTGAAGGTGGAGACAGTGGAGATGGCTCAGAAGGTCATTGAGAAACAGATGATGGTGGCACAGGAGATTGCAGGGCTTCTCGGGGAGACCACGGCAGAGACGAAAGTGACGCTGACGAAACTCAGGGATTCGATTCTGAATGAGGAGGATTGACGATGAGCGTGAGTATTGACGTGGCGTGGAAGAGTCTGAACAAACATGAGGAAGAACTGTGCGGGGATAAGGTAGAGATCCTGAAGACAAAGGATTCGGATATTTTGATCCTGGCAGACGGTATGGGCAGCGGCGTGAAGGCGAATATTCTGGCCACCCTGACTTCTAAGATTCTGGGCACCATGCTCTATGAAGGGGCGGATATCGAGTCCTGTGTGGAGACGATCGCCAAGACGCTCCCTATCTGCAAGGTCAGGAAAGTGGCTTATGCGACATTCTCCATTCTTCAGATCTTCCACAGCGGGGAAGCGTATCTGGCAGAGTTTGACAACCCCTCCTGTGTCTTTATCCGGGATGGAAAGATCGTCCAATATCCTTATGAAGTGCGTGAGATCGAGGGAAAGAAAATACATGAGTACCGATTTCAGGTGAAAAAGAATGACTGCTTTGTCCTCATGAGCGACGGGGTGATCTACGCCGGGGCGGGATCCATCCTGAATCTGCAGGGCTGGACTTGGGAGGCCATGGCGGAATATACATTGAAATGTACGAAGAAAACCATGTCGGCGTCCCGTCTGGCCATGATGTTGAGTCAGGCGTGCGATGAGCTATATGAGGAGAAGCCGGGGGATGATACGACGGTGGCTGTGGCCAGGGTCATCGAACGGCGGGTGGTGAATATCTTCACCGGTCCGCCCAGGGCCAAAGAGGACGACGAGCGGCTGATGCACGAATTCATGCATATGGAAGGAAAGAAAGTGGTCTCCGGAGGCACCAGTGCGAATATCGCGGCCCGTGTACTGGGACGAGAGATCATTACCAAGGTAGACAGCCGGAATCCGGATGTTCCGCCGATGGCAGTGCTGGAGGGGATCGATCTGGTGACAGAGGGCGTGCTGACACTCGGGAAGTGCCTGAAACTTCTGAAGAAATATGTGAATGATGAGTTCGACGAAGAGTTCTTCGACGAGCTGGATGCGGACAACGGGGCCTCCCGGCTGGCGAAACTTCTGATCGAGGAATGTACAGAGCTGAATCTGTTCGTGGGGACAGCGGTAAATGAGGCGCATCAGGAGACGGAGCTGAATTTTGACCTGAGTATGCGGCAGAACCTGGTAGATCAGCTGATCCGCACTGCAGAAGAGATGGGAAGAACGGTTGCTGTGAAGTATTATTAAATGCAGCGCCGGATGATGCCATTTTGATGCCGGAGAGGAATAGAATAAAGACAAGAAGCAGGATCCGGGCAGCAATACGGATACAGGTGATACCTGGGCTGCCTTTGGATCCTGAATCTGTGAAAAGGAGGATCATCTGTGATCAAGATACTAGTAGTGGAGGACGAGCAGCCCATCGCGAATTTGATCCGCATGAGTCTGAAGAAAACGGGATATGTATGTACGTGTGCGTCTGACGGCGCGGAGGCGGCCGCTCTTCTGGAATATGACCGGTACGACCTGATCCTTCTGGATGTTATGCTTCCGGAGATCGACGGATTTGAGCTGATGGAGTACATACGTCCGCTGGAGATTCCTGTAATCTTTCTGACTGCGAAGGGAGCAGTGGAGGACCGGGTGAAAGGACTGAAGCTGGGAGCCGAGGACTATATTGTGAAACCCTTTGAGGTGGCGGAACTTCTGGCCCGTGTGGATGTGGTCCTGCGCCGGTACTACAGGGACAGCCGGCAGATTGAGATCGGGGGGCTGTTCATCGATACGGATTCGATGCAGGTGAAGCGGGGCGGGGAGGTCATCCATCTGACCAGAAAGGAGTATGACCTGCTTCTTTTCTTTGTGCGCAATCCGGGAAGGGCGCTGTACCGGGAGAGCATATACGAACGAGTCTGGGGCGGAGAGCTTCAGTACGGAAGCAAGACCGTGGATCTTCATGTTCAGAGGCTGAGGAAGAAGATCGGGTGGGAGAACTGTCTGCAGGCGGTCAATAAAGTCGGTTATCGGCTGGAGGTATGAGATGAGGTTTCGTGTGAAGATCGCGCTTTGGATGACAGGAATGGTCGCCCTTCTCTTTGGCATTGGCGGGAGTATCCTGCTGACGGCTTCTTTCGGCCAGACGCTGAGCCGTGAGGAGGATGAATTATATCATGTCTGGCAGATGATATCAGGGATGCTTGGGGATGTGGGTGAGATTAACAGAAGCCTGACGTATGAAGATGTGGCGGAGTCTCTGTCCCTGGTGTCTGGAGAGGATGCGCAGCTGTGGGATATGATGCGGCTGAGCTCCGGGGAGCAGGTGATCTACGAAGTGTATGGAGAAGAAATGACAGATCCGCTCCGGGATTTTGACAGTGCCGGCACAGAGGAAGAAGATGGATGTGAGATCCGGTATCTGGAAGAAGGAGAGCGTCATGTTCTCGTTCTGTCCGGGCGTCTGCCCACAGGGGAGACACCTGTTTCTATGGAAATGGGGCGGGATATCTCGGCGCTGTTCCGAGACCGGGAGGCATGGCTGGGGATCTATCGCTGGGTCTATCTCCTCCTGCTTGTGATCTGTGCGGCGGTTTCTTACGGAACGGCAGGCATTCTGACCCGGCCGCTGTCTCATCTGACCCAGGCGTCCAGGCGGATTGCGGGAGGCGATCTGTCCGGACGGGCGGATGTGGATTCCGGAGATGAGATCGGAATTCTGGGAAAAGAATTCAACCAGATGGCAGAACACCTGGAGGCAACGGTAGATCAGCTGAAACAGGAGATGGAAAACCAGGAACATTTCATGGGGAATTTTTCCCATGAGCTTAAGACACCGATGACTTCGATCATCGGATACGCGGATCTGATCCGGGGAGGGACCCTGAACGAGAGAGAGCAGGCAGAAGCCGCGGACTATATTGTGAGCGAGGGGAAACGGCTGGAGAATCTATCGATGAAGCTTCTGAAACTTCTGGAGGTCAAGAAGGAGGATGCCGCATTCGGACGGACAGCGCCGTCAGTGCTGCTGGAACGAGCCGCAGAGTATTTAAGGCCGGTGTGCCTGGAGAAAGGGATCACCTTCAAGGTTCAGACGGAGGAAGGAGAGTGCAGAATGGACGCAGATCTTGTCTCATCTCTGGTTCTCAACCTTCTGGACAATGCGGTCAAATCCATGTCCGGGGAAGGTGGGGAGATCCGTCTGCGGCAGCAGATGACTCCGGACGGATGCAGGATCTTTGTAGCAGACAATGGACGGGGAATTCCCCCGGAAGCGCTCCCTCATCTGACGGAACCGTTCTACCGGGCAGATAAATCCCGCTCCCGCAGAGCCGGAGGGGCGGGGCTGGGGCTCTCACTGTGCAGGGAGATCGCGGAGATTCATGGCGGATATCTGCGGTTTCGAAGCCGGGAGGGCACTGGCACAGCTGTGATGGCTGTTCTGAAAGGAGGCAGATAAGCGTGGGGAGAGAGAGAAAGGATCAATTGGCTGTGATTCTGCCGGTTTTCCTGATGGTCTGTCTGGGGTTCTTCCTGCCGCTGATGACGCAGAAACTGTCCGATCTGAAACTGGCAAACGAAATCGTGAACATCCAGTCAGAACAGACAGAAGATACTTCCTCAGAGAGGACGGATCTCTGGGAGACGCTGGAACGTACCGGGGATATGAAACGCACCGTGACCCTGAGGAACGGGGAGAAGCTGGATAAAGCGGGAGCGGAAGAGCGGGCGGAACAGGCCGTGGAGACTCTGGTGCACTGTGGGATCCTGGAGTCCCCCGGTGAGGGAAGCTGGTATGTGGTTCCTCATCTCGCCGTCAGTGTCGGGGACGAAGAATTTCGTCAGGTGATCTGGGTCTGCCGCAGGCAGGAACCGGTGACGGAGGCCGGGATCGGGGCGGAATCCGCGGCAGAACTGGGGATCAGCCAGGAACCGGAGGCAGACAGCTATGGATACAGTGTGTACAGCAGAGGGAAGATGGAGCTTTATCTGGATGATGAGACCGGGTATCTGCTGTCTTTCAGCATTGAGCGCCAGGGTGGAACAGACCCGGAAGAACGGAGCCGGACAGCAGAGTGCATGAAGGAGTTCCTGAACGAGTATTATCCTGCGGACGGAAGGGGAGAGTTCCGCTATACCGAATCCGGAGATGGGCACGAATATATCTATACCATGCAGGATGAAAGCGGAACAGAACATCATCTGAAGTTTTACATTATGGATCAGGGGACCGTTGTGTTCAATATGTGACATTTCAGGCAGAATTTAGGCAGAAGAGGAGACAGAGTATGAGAAAGAGAATCCTGATTAGCGTGGCAGCCGTATTCGGTGTAATCCTTCTTGCGTATCTGGGCACGGCAGTATTTTTTATGGGACATTTCCTCCCGGGAACAAGAGCAGGAGAGAAGGATCTATCCATGAAAGACCCAAAGGTGCTGGATGAGATGCTGAAGAAAGAGGTGGAAGAATACGAACTTGCACTGAAGGTTCCCTCCGGGGAGAGTGACAGAGAGATCATAACAGGCAAAGACATCTCTCTGACGATCAGCGCAGGAGAGGCGGACAGGTATTTACAGAAACAGAACGCATTTCTGTGGCCTCTGTATCTTCTGGGGCAGAAGAAGGACAAGATCCAGGTGGAGACGGCCTATGATATGCAGGCTCTGGAGCAGAAGATCCGTGAACTGCGTGTGGTGACAGAAGGCGGGAATGGTCCGGTGTCCGCACGCCCGGAATTTGACGGAGAACGCTATCAAGTCACGTCCGAGAAATATGGAGTTCTGATGGAACGTCTGGAAGAGAAGATCCGTGCTTATATTGAAGAATTGGAGCCGGAGATTGATCTGATGGAAGAAGAGTGCCTTCAGGTGCCGGAATATCTGAGCACTTCCCCCGAGGTAGAACAAGCCTGTGAAGAACTAAACCAGTACTGCGGCACTTCTGTCACATATACTATGGACCAAAATATCGTTGTGGATGCACCGCTCATCTCCGGCTGGCTTCGCTGCAGCACATCCATGGAAGTCACCCTGGATGAAGCTGCAGTGAGGGAATGGATGCGGGAATTCGGACAAAAGTATGATACCCAGGGGAAGACCCGTACGATTACAACGCCGGGCGGAAAAACCGTGGAAGTATCCGGCGGCACCTATGGGTGGATCATTGATGAGGAGACAGAGACACAGGCACTGATCGACAGTATCAGGAACCATGAGACTGTGACGAAGGAGCCGGCCTGCCTTCAGCGCGCCGCCGCCTGGGGTGGGACAGACTGGGGAGGAACCTATCTGGAGGTCGATCTATCATCACAGTACATGTGGTATATCAAAGACGGGGCTGCTGTGCTCGCGACCGATGTGGTGACGGGCAGCCCGACGGCAGATATGGCAACCCCTTCGGGTGTATATTCGATCCTGTATACCCAGGCAGGCGCCGTGCTTATCGGAGCGCCAGATCCAGAGACTGGAGAACCCATCTATAAAACAAAAGTACGGTACTGGATGCCGTTTACCCAGCAGGGACACGGATTCCATGATGCTGACTGGCAGACCGCGTTCGGAGGAAACGTCTATACATACAGCGGATCACATGGATGCGTAAATATGCCTGTAGATCGGGCAGGAGAACTGTTCGGGATGCTGGAGGCAGGAACACCGGTCGTGGTCCATTGGTGAGAATGTGAAGAGAATGTGAATGGTGACAGGCACCTTTGCAAAGGTGCCTGTCACCATTCACATTCTCTTCACAAAAAACTTGTGCATCACTGAAATTAGTGCTATGATATCTCTGTTTATAAGATGGAAAGGAAAGAAGAGCGTGACCTATAGAGAAGCAAGGGTATATCTGGATGATCTTTCCAGATACGGAAGTGTACTTGGCTTGGATTCGATCCGGGGTCTGCTGCGTGAGCTTGGAAATCCCCAGAAGGACTTAAAGTTCATACATATCGCAGGAACGAATGGCAAGGGATCTGTGCTTGCATACACTTCGACAATTTTAAGTGAAGCAGGATACAGGACAGGGCGGTATGTATCACCGACAGTTGTTTCTTATCTGGAGAGGATTCAGGTTGACGGAACATGGATATCGGAAGAGATGTTTGCGGAAGAAACCGCGAAGGTAAGAGATGCTGTTGCCCGTTTGAAAATGGCCGGGAAACCGGTTCCTACAGTCTTTGAGGCTGAGACGGCGATAGCTTTTTTATATTTCCGGGATATGAGGTGCGATCTGGTCGTTCTCGAAGCGGGACTGGGCGGGGCGCTGGACGCCACGAATATTGTAGAGAATACGGTATGTGCCGTGTTTTCTGCGATCAGCCGGGACCATATCGGCGTGATCGGGAATACGCTGGAAGAGATCGCTGAGAACAAAGCCGGAATCATAAAACCTGGGTGCATCACTGTTTCTGCACGGCAGCAGGAATGTGTGGCCCAAGTTTTGAAGCAGCGTCTGACCCATGTGGGAAACGGGGAGGCGGCTTTCTTCCAGGCCCGGCCTGAGCTTGCCCGGATTCTGCGGGAAGATGCGGATGAGATCTGTCTGTCTTACCGGGAATTTGAAGAGGTGCACACGCATATGACAGGTGTGTATCAAAGGGAGAATCTGACGACAGCATTGGAAGTGGTGAGGGCTCTGCGGACGGCCGGATACGAGGTGAGTGAACGCGCCGTAAAGCGGGGCGCAGAGCGCGCGGTCTGGCCGGGCCGGTTCGAGTGCATCGGGGAAGAGCCGGCAGTGATTCTGGACGGGGCGCATAATGAGGATGCGGCCCTTCGTCTGCGGGAGTCCATGGACCGTTATTTCCCGGGACGGAAGAGGATCTATATTATGGGGGTATTCCGGGATAAAGAATACAGACGGATCGCCCAGATCATGTGTCCGTCAGCGCACACGGTGTATACCGTGGATCTGCCGGACAGGAAACGCGGGCTTCCGGCGGAGGAACTGGCAGAGGCAGTGCAGGAGTACGCTCCGAAAACAGCTGCCTGCCCGGGGGATCTGCAAGACACGGCAGACGGTATCAGACAAGCAGTTTACAGGGCGCTTCAGGAGGCAGGTCCGGAAGATGTGATCCTTGTCTTTGGGTCTCTCTCTTATTTACAGCTTGCGAGAGAGGCTTATCGCAGCCTGAAAGATTCTGAGGCAGCATCCGGTACATCCGGCGCGGAACTGCGTCAGGCGCAGAATCTGGAACGGCGTGGCGTCAGATGAAACAGGAGCAGATGAAGCAGCCGATAGGGGAATCCTTCGGCCCAATGAGAGGAAAAGAGGAGTTCAGAATGATAGATCGGGAGAAGATAGAGCAGGCGGTCCGGCTGATGCTGGAAGGCATTGGGGAAGATACAGAGCGGGAGGGACTTCGGAACACCCCTGCGCGGATCGCACGGATGTGTGAGGAACTGTACGGCGGGATGGATGAGGATGCAGGGGTCCATCTCTCCAGAATGTTTTCTGCACAGAGCAGTGACATGGTTATTGAGAAGGACATTACGTTTTATTCCATGTGTGAACACCACATTCTTCCATTCTATGGGAAAGCGCATATTGCTTACATTCCAGACGGCAAGGTGGTAGGGCTGAGCAAGCTTGCGCGTACAGTGGAAGTATTCGCGAGACGGCTGCAGCTTCAGGAGCAGCTTACGGGACAGATTGCAGATGCTCTGATGGAGCATATGAAGCCCAAAGGAGTCCTGGTGATGATTGAGGCAGAACATATGTGTATGACGATGCGGGGAATCAAGAAACCGGGAAGTCAGACGGTAACACTGGCCAAGCGGGGAGCCTTTCAGACGGATCCGGCTCTGGAAGAACGGTTTTTCCGCATGCTGGGAAGATCGTGAAGGGGGCTCTGATGAAAAGAAGTGGAAGCCTTTTGGCAGCAGAGGAGAAAATGGACCGGGTAAATGCGGTTGTATCCCACCCGATCTATCGCGAATATTATCACCGTCTGGAGAAACTGGAGGCCGGAAGGAAATTCTGCCGTCACCAGATGAATCATCTTCTGGATGTGGCACGGATCGCTTATATCCGCAGTCTGGAACAGGATCTGGGGCTGAAGAAGGATCTGATCTATACAGCGGCTTTGCTTCATGATATCGGGAAATCTCAGCAGTATGAGAGAAAGATTCCCCATGAAACAGCGGGGGAGAAGATCGCGCAGCAGATCTTGGAGAGCCTTCCGGAAGAAACTGCATTTTCCGAGGCAGAGAAGTGGACAATACTGACTGCGATCCGGGGCCACCGAAGGCTCCGGGAATGTCCGGATGTACTGGAACAGCTCCTTTATGAAAGTGACAAAGCATCCAGGATGTGCATGTCCTGTCCGGCGGAAGCGGAATGTGACTGGAGTGAAGAAAAGAAGAATATGGAGATAAAGATATGATCATCGGCAGGAAAGAATTTGACACAGAACACCATACGTATCTCATGGGAATCCTGAACGTGACGCCGGATTCCTTCTCTGACGGCGGCAGGTACAGCCGGCTGGACGCAGCTCTGGCTCATGCAGAGCTGCTGATCCAGGACGGCGCAGATCTTCTGGATGTGGGCGGAGAATCCACCAGACCGGGACACCGGCAGATTTCGGACGAGGAAGAAATTACAAGAGTTGTGCCGGTCATAGAGGCTTTGAAAAGGGAATTTGACGTGCCGGTATCAGTGGATACTTATAAAAGCCGTGTGGCTTCCGAAGCGCTTTCGGCGGGAGCGGATCTGATCAATGATATCTGGGGCCTGAAATATGATGAGAAAATGGCTTCTGTGATCGCGGAAAGCGGTGCGGCCTGCTGTCTGATGCACAACAGAAATCATATGGCCTACCGTTCGTTTTTGTCAGAATTTATGGAAGATATGAGGGAATGCGTGAGACTTGCAGATGAGGCAGGGATCCGCCGGGACAGGATCATCCTGGATCCGGGAGTGGGCTTTGGAAAGACCTATGAGATGAATCTGGAGATCATTGACCGTCTGGAGATTCTTCATGAACTGGGACTGCCGGTTCTTCTCGGGACATCCAGAAAATCAGTGATCGGACTGACGCTGGATCTGCCTGTGGACCAGCGGGAAGAAGGCACGCTTGTGACCACGGTGTACGCTGTTCAGAAGGGGTGTGCCTTTGTCAGGGTCCATGATGTAAAGAAGAATAAACGGGCAGTGCAGATGACGGAAGCTCTGATGGGCAGACAGAAAGGATAACAGAGATGACAGTGCCAACTGGAGACAAAATTAGAATAGAAGATCTGGAAGTATTTGCAAACCATGGAGTATTCCCAGAGGAAAATGTACTGGGGCAGAAATTCCTGGTCTCTGCCGTTCTCTATACAGATACGAGAAGAGCGGGGAAAACAGACGATCTCGCGGCATCCATCCACTATGGAGAAGTGAGTGCGTTTATCGACGCTTACCTGCGGGAGCATACGTTCAAACTTCTGGAACGGGCGGCGGAGAGCCTGGCAGAGGAACTGCTGCTGCATACGCCGGGACTCAGGAAGATTCGGCTGGAGATCAAGAAACCTTGGGCACCGGTGAAGCTGCCGCTGAAAACAGTGAGCGTAGAGATCGAGCGGGCATGGCATACGGCGTATATTGCACTGGGCTCCAACATGGGCGACCGGGAGAGATACCTGAAGGATGCTGTGGCGGCTCTGGGAGAGATCCGGGGATGCCGCGTGGAGAAAGTATCCGGGTTTATTGAAACGCCTCCTTATGGTGTGACAGACCAGGCAGACTTCCTAAACGGATGCCTGGAACTGAAGACACTGCTGTATCCGGAAGAACTCCTGGGAGAACTGAACAGGATTGAGAAAGAGGCAGGGAGAGAGCGGATCCGTCACTGGGGACCGAGGACACTGGATCTGGATCTGATCTTTTATGATGATCTTGTTGTGGAAAATGAGAATCTGTGCATCCCGCATGTAGAGATGCATAAGAGGAAATTCGTGCTGGAGCCGCTCTCAGAGATCGCTCCTTACAAGCGCCATCCGGTCTATGGGAAGACGGTGCGGGAGATGCTGGTATCAGTTCAGCCATCTGCGTCAGAAGACGGATTTATGCTTGCATAAGAATCCGGCGGCTGACAGGCAGATGTGCTGAGCGCCAGTTCATGAGCAAAGGAGCGGCGCAGCCGCAATTAGCACGTCAGTGCGGCTTTGCG
>CASDTX010000047.1 GCA_949283695.1 uncultured Eubacteriales bacterium
CAGAAGACGGATTTATGCTTGCATAAGAATCCGGCGGCTGACAGGCAGATGTGCTGAGCGCCAGTTCATGAGCAAAGAAGCGGCGCAGCCGCAATGAGCACGTCAGTGCGGCTTTGCGAATGGCGCGGGCTGAACTGATACATCTTTTGTAACAGACAGTTCTATACGCTCTCTACATTTTTTGTGGCAATGATATCGACACCTGTTCCCGCCGCGTTGGAGACAATTACATCCCCGATCCGCACCGGCGCGTTCACCACAACGCCTTTTAATGCCTTTACGCAGTCAAAGATCATTCCTTTCGGGATATCTTCCCTCGTCTTCACAGAGACCATATCTGCCTTTCCGCCCCTCACTCTGACAGTGGAGGTCACGATCCGGGTAGGATCTGTCACTTCTTTACGCGCATATACTTCGCCTCTTTTGCAGGTATTTCCACTTACGCTTACAATCTCATTTCCTTCGATTTGTACCGTAATCGGACATCCCATAGGGCAGCTGATGCAGGTCAGATTTCTGATGTTCATTTTTCTACGCCTCCTCTATTTTCACTGTTATAGTCTGTAGATCAGGATATTTCAGAAGCTGCTCTCTGCCGAGCCGAATCGTCTCCATCTCGCCGGGTGCCACGATCTGGCGCTTTTTGTGAAGAACTCTTTCGTCGTCAAAGTATACGCTTACATAGCAATTCTTATATACACCGCCCACACGGAACCGGACTGCCACATCACGATCCATCCGCGCCGTATTGATGGTCACCGGCACGGTGTAGCGCACACCGTCCACAGGGTTTAAGCGAATCTCCTTTCCTGCCTCTTCGTTTCGATTTCCTTTTATGTAATCTGCCGCGTTCTTTCCCGCTGCTGCTGCTTCTTCAGAAACAAAATCCACCAGATCATGCACATGGAGCACATTGCCGCAGGCGAAAACACCTTCGATATTTGTCTCCAGACTCTCGTTTACTTTCGGGCCGGATGTCACCGTGTTCATTTCTACTCCCATACTGTTTGAGAGCTCGTTCTCCGGGATCAATCCGACCGAAAGAAGCAGGGTATCACAAGAATACTCTTCTTCTGTTCCGGGGATCGGCTTCCCGTGTCCGTCTACCTCCGCCAAAGTAATGCCTTCCAGCCGTTCCCTGCCTTTGATGTCAACGACTGTATGGCTCAGTTTCAGCGGAATGCCGTAATCATCGAGACACTGTACAATATTTCTCTTCAGGCCGCCCGAATAAGGCATCAGTTCGGCGACAACTTTTACGTTCGCGCCTTCCAGCGTCATTCTTCTCGCCATAATCAGCCCGATATCTCCGGAGCCTAAGATAACCACTTCCCGGCCCGGCATCATTCCCTCCATATTCACCAGTCTCTGTGCCGTTCCGGCAGAATAGATCCCTGCCGGACGAAAACCCGGTATATTCAGTGCGCCCCTGGAACGTTCCCGGCATCCCATGGCCAGAATGACAGCCTTTGCCTGAATCTCAAACAGACCCTCTTCCCGGTTCATGGCTGTCACAACCTTCTGCGGGCTGATATCCATAACCATTGTATTTAACCGACAGTCGATCTGAAGCTCCGCTGCCTGATCAATAAAACGCTGTGCATACTCCGGGCCTGTCAGTTCTTCTTTAAACGTATGCAGGCCAAATCCGTTGTGAATACACTGATTCAGAATGCCGCCCAGTTCTTTGTCACGTTCCAGGATCAGAATGCTTTCAATGTCGTTCTTTCTTGCCGATACAGCAGCGGCAAGGCCGGCAGGACCTCCGCCAATAATCACAATATCATAATTTCTCATCTCTAAGCCCCTCCTATATCCTGTCCTTGTTGACACCGACGACAAGGCGCGAATTTCCGCCTGATTTCGTAATATCTGACATACTCACACCCAGTTCCCGGGCGAGGATCTCCATCGTTCTCGGTGAGCAGAATCCTGACTGGCAGCGTCCCATGCCTGTCCTGGTTCTCCGCTTCACGCCGTCCAAAGACCGGGCCCCAAGCGGACGTCTTATGGCATCTATGATCTCTCCTTCTGTGATCATTTCACAGCGGCAGATAATATTTCCATAAGCAGGTTCTTTCTTGATCAGGGCAGCGCGCTCTTCCTTTGACAAGGTATTGGGATCCAGAATTCCTTTCCTTGTGGGGACGAAATTCTTCTTTTCCTTCAGCCCCAGCTTCTCCTTAAGGATTCCGGCCACCATCTCGCCGATCGCCGGACAGCTTGTAAGTCCCGGCGATTCGATTCCCGCACAATCAATAAATCCTTTCGCGTCTTCCGGCTCGCCGATGATAAATTCTGATCCGTCCTCATGGGCACGCAGTCCTGCAAATGATGTGATGACCTGACGCATGGGAATGTTTTTTACGCTCTGCCCGGCCTTCAGGATCACTTCATTCAGTTCCTCCCTGGTCGTATTGGTGCCTTCCTTGTCCTCTATGTCAGACGCGGTCGGACCTATCAGCAGATTGCCGTGTACGGTGGGCGTAACCAGCACTCCTTTCCCATATTTCCCCGGAAGAGAAAAGATCGTTCTGCTCACATGATTCCCCGCGCTTTTGTCCAGCAGGCAGTAATCCCCGCGCCTCGGAGTGATATGAATCTTCTGGCCGCTTACCATATTGTGGAATTTGTCTGCATATACACCGGCCGCATTCACCACATATTTCGTCTGAAATGCCCCCTGGTTTGTGTGGAGAACGTAACCATCCTGCGTCTTCTCGATCTCCTGCACTTCCGTGCAGAATTTAAATTCCACACCGTTCTCATACGCATTTTCCGCCAGCGCAATATTCAATCCAAAGGGACATACAATCCCTGCTGTCGGCGCGTACAGAGCTGCGTATACTTCTTCTGTGATGTTTGGCTCCATTGCCAGAACTTCGTCTCTGTTCAGGATCTGAAGTCCCTTTACGCCATTTTCGATTCCTTTATCGTACAGTTCTTTCAGAGTCGGCATATCCTGCTCATTCAGACAGATTACGAGAGAACCGATTCTTTTGAACGGGAAATCCAACTCCTTTGAGAGCTGTTCCATCATCTCATTCCCCCGTACATTCAGTTTCGCCATCATCGACCCGGGAACCGCATCGTATCCGGCATGAACAATCGCACTGTTTGCCTTAGAGGTGCCGCAGCAGATATCCTCTTCTTTCTCCAGAACACACACCCGGGCCTCGTACCGGGACAGTTCACGGGCGGATGCCGCACCTGACACCCCGCCGCCTATTATAATTACATCATACATCGCCATCTTTCTCCCTTCCCTGTCATCCTTTTGTCTTAACCGCCGGTTCCTTACATCATCCATACATCTTGATTTGTTGAAGATACGGAAATCGCCCCTGCTGCCAGTGCTGCCATCACAGACTTCTTCTCCGTAATCAGACCGCCCGCAATAATGGGGATCCTCGATGCCTGGCAGATCTTCTTAATCAATTCCGGCATCAGTCCCGGAAGCACTTCAATAATATCAGGTTTCACACTGTACTGCTGGAGCCGGATATTTTCCAGCGCCATAGAGTCAATCAGAAAATATCTCAGCACCGTGAACAGCGACAGCTCTTTTCCCCTCTTAATCAGCGTAGGTTTCGTAGAAATAATCCCATCTGCCTGGGTATTGTTTTTTATAAAATCTACCGCGATCTCCTTTGCACTGAGGCCGCTGATCAGATCCATATGGACAACTGCCATCTTGTCTGCTTTCTTTACCTTCGCGACAATATCCGGTATACTGCAGATATCCCCAAACAGGATAAAGACAACTTTGATATCGCTTAGACGACAGCATTTTTCCAGTCCATCCATATCCTTAACTGCCGCAATTACCGGATTATTTTCAAACATGTCATAAATTCTCTGATCCATTCTGACCTCCATCTGCTTTCCTATTTTGCAATAAAAAAAGAGCAAAACTGAAAAACAACATTTCTGTTGCTTCTTTGCTCTCCCATCTCAGCACCTGCTCTTCAACTGTTTAAAGTGTATCATAGCACCTGAAGTTTTACAAGTTATTTCTATGTAAAATAGCGCAACTGTTCACGCGCCTGTTGTTATTTTCCTTACTCTTCTTTATAATGGACACATGATGATACAAACGGCAATACATTCATACGCATCTAATGAAAGGAGAATGATATTATGGGCAGAGGCGGAGGTTCACATGGCGGCGGAGGCCATTCCGGCGGGAGATCGTTCGGAGGCCGCTCCGGCGGCGGTTTCGGGGGCGGACGTGGTCCGAGCGGCCCGGGATCTGGAGGTCCACGTCCCGGAGGGCCCGGTTTTGGCGGCCCTGGCTTTGGCGGTCCGCGCCCCGGAGGGCCCGGCTTCGGCGGCCCCGGATTTGGCGGTCCGCACAGGAGATGGGGCGGCCCCATATTCCCCGGCGGCTGCCACAGATGGCGCGGTCCCAGAAGAGGCGGAGGCTGTTCTCTGTCTGTATTTGTGATCCTTCTGCTGATCATTGTTTTCGTCCAGTTTCTCCCCAAGGCCGGTTCTTCTCCCGCGGAACCCGAAGTAACTGTGTCGCGTACAGAGAGAACGGCCCTCACAGGAACGGCAGCATATGGGGAATGGTATTTCGATGAGCTGGGATATATCGATCATGATACAGATCTGACAGACGGTCTGAAATACTTCTATTCTCAGACCGGAATCCAGCCCTATGTTATGCTGCTGGATTATGACAGTTCCTTCTGGAAGAACGGGAATTGGCAGGAGGACACCGCTGAAGATTACCTTGCCCAGATCTATAAAGATACCTTTTCCGATAACGGACACATGATTCTGGCTTACTTTGCATGCGAAAATGACTCAGAGGATATGGACGGCACCTTCTACATTTATTATGGATCCGCAGCGTATTCCATTATGGACGCAGAAGCTGAAACCATCTTCTGGAGCTATTTTGACATGAATTATAACGATCTGGATCAGAGCATCGCAGAATTTATCGGAGAAACATTCCGGGAGACTGCAGATAACATCATGCATGTGGAAGCGGACAGCGGCAGCACCCTGATCAAGGCCGCTGTTGTCTTCGGCGTAATCTGCGTGGTCATGATTATTATCGGGATCATCGTGGCAAGACGGACAAACAGACGGGAAACGTTCGACGAATAAGGATTGCAAAAGATTCCAGCAGAAGCCGGTTTTACAGACATCAGATAAAACTGCGGCAAAAAAACGGCGTGTCATATTATGATTGAATGACACGCCGTTTTTTCGCCGGACAGCAGCATTTTTATGTTTCTATGTTCTGACCGCTGAGCCTGTCCGGCACTTCCCGGCCGTCGTCATCTTCTCTCAGTCTGGCAGCTGACAAAGCGCTCCATCGCTGCAGTGTAGGACGCCCCGTCATGATACTGTTTCTTCCGGTGGAAAATGATATCCTTTGCCAGAAGAATGCAGAATTTTTCTGCGAAGGCACGGTTGTTCTCGTCTTCAATACAGGTCAAGTCGCGTACCTTGGCACTGCCGATCACACGCCGGATCAGCTCCAGTGCCGCAAAGCCTGCCGTATCGGTCAGGACATCATCCAGATACCACTCCGGAACTCCTGCCGCTTCTGTCATATGCTCTGTTGCTTCACGGTGAATGATTGTCAGCGCCTTCCTGCGGAACAGATCCGGAACTGCCTCGATGGTTTCTTTTAAATAAGAAAGCTGAGCTTCCCGCTGCTCTCCTGCGGGCATATCTGCATAAGCACTGATCCAGGCAAAGACCAAATTCGCGATCACATTTCCCACGTCATATCCAATCGGCCCATAAAACGCGAATTCTGGATCTAATATCATTGTTGAATCCTGACGTACCATAATAGATCCGGTATGCAGATCACCGTGGATCAGGGCTTGTGCACTGTTTTTAAAAATCTCTTTCATCTTTGCAGCTTCCAGCCGCAGAGCCTCATCTTCATAAAGTTCATGCTCAAGAAACTTTCGGATCGGCGGGAACGGTTTGTTCCTTCCGCTGAAATCGCTGAACGGATCATTAAATACTTTTCGTTCCGTGATCGCGCACAGAGAGGGATTGATGAACTTTTTCATCAGCTCTTTTTTCTCCTCCGGCGGGATCACCAAATCTGTAGAGCGGATCAAGGTCTGCGCGAGAAAGGTTGTAATATCTTCCGCGAATTTCGGGAACCGTTCCCGCCTGCACAAAGCTGCTCTCATATTTTCATAGTCATACAGATCTTCCATCACAATGCAGCCCATAACAATATCGAAATGATACACCTCAGGCACAAACCCCGGCGCCAGTGTTCCCTGCAGTATCAGGGCCTCTGCTTCAATCCGGATCCTGTCCAGGCTCACTTCGGATGCTTTGCTTCTGGTTCGGACGTCCGCATGTTTCAAAACAAATGATTTCCCTGTCTTTTTGCTTTTTAGGCGGTATACATAGTTGATATTTCCGTCTCCCAGATCTTCGCAGAGCAGCGGTTCATCCGGTGCAAACAGATGCAGCTTTTCTTTTGCATAATCCTGAATTGTGTCAATGTCCATCAAAAAGTGTTGATCAAATCGTCCCATTCTCTTTCTCCTCACTTCAGCAGATCACTCCGTCATATCTCTGTGCCCCTGCTATTTTATAGACGCTTTCACGATCAGTCAGCAGTTGATATTCTCTGTTCTCAGATAATCTCAGCATCCGGTCCGCCTCTGTGCAGCCGTCAATCAGACCGACGATATTCGGGCAGTCTTCTGTCAGCATTTCTACCAGTTCCCGGGAAATCAGATTGCTGCTCAACTTTGGAGAACATCTCAGATACATAGGGAAATCTTCCGGCAGCTTCACCGCAATATCTAAGTAATACTTTCTCTGTTCCGTTTGCGCTGCTCCGAAAAACAGCGGTGATATCACGGAGATTCCGGCAGCCCCTGATTCCGCGGCGGCTTCTGTCAATTCCAGAATCTGCTCCATAGAGACTGCCCCGCACTCTGCGAAAACCGGCCCCATTTTCCCGTACTCACGGATCATCTGTCCCGTCATCTGCAGCCGCATTTGGAATGGCATACGAAGCAGGATCTCCAGATCCCTGCCGATGAAAAACATCGGTTCCTCTCCCGGCACAACAGGCTCCGCTTTCCCGTTCCAACAGGGAATCCCGCTCTCATCCGCTGCTATGTTTACTGCATGAATAATTCCAGTCATTGTTCTCATAAGTTCTGTCCTTTCTTTGATACCCTATCCTTTCACAGCGCCTGCCGTCAGACCGCCCACTACATATTTCTGCAGAGCGATAGAAATCAAAACCACCGGTGCCGTAATAATCGTAGCGGCTGCCATCATTCCGCTCAGATCAATTCCATCATATCCCATAAACAGCTGCAGCATCATCGGCAGAGTCATGACATTGCTTCCGCCCAGAATATAGGCAAACATAAAGTTGTTCCAGGAGTTGATAAATGCCAGGATCGTAGCTGTCAGGATCCCGGGAACTGCCAGAGGAATCATAATATGAAGAAAGGAAGCGGCCTCTGTGCAGCCATCGATAAATGCAGACTCCTCTAACTCCCTTGGGATGGATCCGAAATACGGTGATACGATCCATATGATAAGCGGAAGCAAGGTCAGTAGGTTCGCCAGGATCACCGCAGGAAATGTTCCTGTCATATGAAGTTTCGACAAAATCATATACCATGGTACCAGGAATGAGATCGCCGGAATGATCCGAACTACCAGTATAACAGACGACATGATGTGCATATCATGCCGCGCGATCGCGTAAGCCGCCGGCAGGCCAAGCAGACAGGCCAGACCGGTTGCAGACACACTGACGATCAGGCTGTTTTTCAGCGGGGTCAGCACATCATAAGATGACAGTACCTTCTTATATATTTTAAGTGTCGGTTCAAAAAATACAAATTGGCTCATGTCCATCATCTGCGCGCCTGTTTTAAATCCCGACGAAATCATATAATAGATCGGGACAAGCAGGATCGCCAAAATCAGCAGCAGCGCAGTCCAGAACAATATTTTTCCGATCACCTTTTTGGGCCGCAGACGTTTCTTTTTTGCCATTTATCCCAGTCTCCTTTCCAGCTTCCGCCGGCAGATAATGCAGATTCCCGCGAATACCAGTACAATTGTAAAGAAAATCAGCATCAGCGCACAGGCCTTCCCCATATCAAGGTAGTCAAACGCATACGTATACACCAGCAAATTCAAGTTTTCTGACGCCTGATTGGGGCCGCCTGCCGTTGTTGCAAAAATCAGATCATACAGTTTCAGCACATCAATTCCTCTTAACATGATCCCCATAGTAATGGTCGGCATCAGCAAAGGCAAGGTAATCCGGAAAAACACCTGTACCCCGTTGGCTCCGTCTACTTTCGCAGACTCGTAATAATCCGAATTCATCCCTGCAAGCCCGGCCAGAACGATCAGGATAATCAAAGGCGTCCCATGCCAGACTTCCATGACTGCCAGAGCCGAAAAGACCGTATCCTTATTCGTCAGGAACGTAGAGACTGGCAGGCCCATCGCGCGCAGCGCAGAATTGAACAGCCCGATAGCCGGATCATACATCATTCGCCAGACATACCCCATCGCAATAGGCGTCGCCACCATCGGAAAGATGAACCCTGTGCGGATCAGGCTCTGACGGCGTTTAATCTTGCTGAGCATCACAGCGATAAGCACCCCGAAAACCGCTTCCAGCGCAACCGTCACGAAAAAATAGGAAAACGTAAACCAGATTGAATGCAGGACCCGGTCATCCTGAAGGAGCGTGATAAAGTTCTGCAGCCCGATGAACTCCGGGGCCTTCACTGCCGACATCCTCCATTCGTGCAGACTCATATACGCCGCATACAGCAGAGGGTACGCCATACAAATGACAACAAAGGTTACCGTCGGAACAGTAAACAGATATTTTGTATTCTTGTTCAGCCAGTGGCGCATAAGATTACCTCCAAAACACAATCCGTTTCCAGTTATTCAGTATCTAACAGGGCCTGCATCTCCGCATTCTTTGTCTCTACGAATTCCTTCAGTTCATCTCCGCGCATCCCACTGTTTGCAGCATCGATCATCTCCCCGACAATCGCCCGGACCTCTGCCGCATTGAAACACAGCGGACGATCCAGATCATAACCGACCTCCCCGGTCTGCCGTACGACTTCCGCCAGATTTTCGGGAATATTCTCCATAGCCTCTTCGTCTTCCCAGGTAGAAGTACGGGCGCCAAAACCACCGTCTAATGCCGCCAGAACATCCTGCTCCTTGCCGCTGGCCCATTCGATGAATTCCCACGCGGCGTCCTGATGTTCAGAATTCGAACTGATCGCCCATGCCCACGCAGTAATATTATAAGGGGTCACGCCGTTATCGCCGGCCGGAAACATCGCATAATCTACCTTATCCCAGACCAGAGACTGCTCCGGATCAACCGTGATCGGATTCTGTGAATACGCATCAATGCGGAACAGCGTCAGTCCCTGCTTAAAATACGTCTGACTGTCTGTCAGGTTCGCGCTGGTGATTCCTTCCGGCCCGAACTTCAGCAGTTCTGCATAATACTCCAACGCTGCCAGTGCCTCCGGCGTATTCATGGTAGCGGTCATGTTATCATAGTCCATGAAATCGCCGCCAAACGCATACAAAAATCCTGAAAACTGCGTCACTGCCTGATTCCCTTCTCCACGCAGGGCAATCCCGTACTGATTATTGGCAGGGTCATATGCCTTTTCGCAGGCTTCCAGCAGTTCTTCCAATGTCTCCGGATACTCCTCTAACCCCAGGCTCTCGAAAATCTCTGTATTTACAAAGATAATCTCACCTTCTACCAGATATGGAATCCCATAAATATGCCCGTCTTCCCCGGTTGTTGCTTCCCGTGCGGATGCGAAGAAATCTTCATAATCGTACCCTTCTGAATCGGCAATATAATCGTCCAGCGGAATAAACCAGCCATTTTCCTCATAGGAAAGTGACTCCTGAATAGGCCTGTAGCAGAAAACATCTACGCCGGCTCCTCCCGCCGCGGCATTTACAGCCACTTTTTGAATCGCATCATCTGGCTCGTAGATCTCGATATTGACTTCCATGCCGGTCTCTTCTTCGAACTCGTCTAAATGCTCTACCGCCATGCGGGTGGCCGCATTATTGCAGGTAACTACTGTAATAGAGGTGCCCTCATACGGCTTGTCCCCGGCAGCATCCCCGGTCTGCTCATCCTTCTCTCCGCCCGCGCAGGCACATAAACTGAGCGCCAATCCCAGTGCCATAATTAGAGATCCTGTCTTTTTCATCGTGAATTCCTCCTTTTTCTTTTCTTGTATTTATGCATAGTCCGGCTTATGGATTGACCCAATTTGCCGGAGTACGTCCTTCGAATACATCGATCACACCCTGTGCTGTCAGCCTGGAAATCGTGCCGTAGGCTTCCTTTGTCTCCGCACCGGCATGAGGAATGGTGATCAATCTCTCGGTATGTAATACCCGCTCTTCTCCAGTCAGCGGCTCTCTGGCAAAGACATCCAGAGCTGCTCCGCCCAGTTTCCCTGCGTCCAGTACGTCGCAGAGGGCATCTTCCTCTACCAGGCTTCCCCGGGCAGTATTCACAAAGTAAGCGCCATCCTTCATCAGGGAGAATCGCTCCCGGTTCATAATATGCCGGGTCTCCGGAAGTGCCGGCATATGAATACTGATGATATCACTTCGTCTCAATACTTCCTCCATCTGCAGCAGATCCACCTTCAGCTGTTCGGCCTTCTCCCGATTCGGGAACGGATCAAAAGCCACAACCTCTGCCCCAAACGCACCGGCAATGGCAGCCACCCGCTGGCCGATATCGCCGAATCCCAATAGCCCCAGCGTCTTCCCGCAGAACTCTTCTCCCATATACCGATACCATCCGACTTGCTTTGCCTGTGCGTCAAGCATCGGCAGTCTCCTCAGCACATTGAGTATTAAGGCGATGGTCAGTTCTGCCACTGCCTGCGAATTCCCGGTCTTGGCAGTAAGGACCTTAATCCCGTATTCCTTTGCTTTCCCGCAGTCAATGTTATCCACGCCAACTCCATATTTGGCGATCACCTGCAGTTTCGGAGCTTTGCAGAACAGCTCCTCGTTCCAGGGATCATTGGACACAATCGCCGCATCGATTTCAGGCAGTATATGTTCTAACTCTTCTCTGGGAATCCGTTTCTGTCCGCTCTCGTTGTAAAGCAGCTCGTATCCCTTTGCTTCCAGCATCTGCCGGCCTGTGGCTCCGTACAGCATATATTTCTTCTTCGTCGCAGTGATCAGTACTTTCATTGTCAAACCTCCGCAGCAAACCGTTCCAGATGATATTTTTCGCAGAGTGCGTCCAGCTGGGCGAAATGATTCTCTGCTTCTTCCTTCGGCAAATCCAGCTGCGGCGCCCGCATATGTCCTCCCCGCAGTCCCCGGTAACAGAGACCGTTCTTAAAATAGGCGAGCTGCTTTCCGCCGCGAAGCACTTTCGACACTTCTGTACATACTCGCATGAGGGCCTGGATTCTGCTCGTATCCCCTGTACAGGCTGCTTCGTATAATTCTAAATATGGTTCCGGAAAGACGCCGGCATTCCCGGAGATCGTCCCTTTGCATCCAATCAGCATCAGCGGAGCGACAAATCGGTCAGAACCGTGCATAACTTCAAAGGCCCCGTCTTTGATTCCCAGGTACTCCCAGGTACGTTTCATATCCAGAAAACTGTACTTAATTCCGATTACATTCTCACATTCATCTGCAATGCGCGCAGCCAGCGCCGGCGTGATATCGCTTTTGGCATTTTGCGGGATGTTGTATAGATACATCGGAAGGGATGTATTCTTTGCGACCGTCTTAAAAAATGTCTCCAGCGCACTCTCATCTGCCCCGATCGGAGTTACTACGCCGATCCCGTCCGCTCCTACTTCTTCTGCATGGCGGGCCAGACGTATCGTGCCCTCGAGGTCCGGCGCCCCTGCGTGAATATAGACAGGAACCCGTCCGTCTGCCTGTTTCACCACACATTCCGCAGCAGCCATGCGTTCTTCCAGTGTCATATGAAGCATCTCTCCTGTCGTTCCGCAGGGGTACAGGCAGTGAACTCCTTTTCGGATCAGGAATTCTGCCTGCATAGCCATCGCCTCTTCATCGAAGCTTCCATCCTCAGCAAAAGGCGTCGTCATCGCCACAGTTATGCCGTATAATTTTTTCATTGTCAAAGCCCCTTTCTGTCTCTTTGTTTGCCAACAAGATTTTCCTTTGACTTTCTGATTTAAAAAGAGCATATCACGCATCTCTCATCTTGTCAACAAGAAACCACATAAAATAATATATATACCACTTAATATTGTCATAATTGCTAAATTTAATTACTTATTTTTTGTTATTTCTTACAAAAACCTCTTAAAACAACCAAAAACCACATATTTTTATTGCTAATTTTATCAAGCTGCGTATAATATAAGGGTAAGATCAAAAAAGGAGGACTACAGATGCGAAATCAATGTAAATCAGAAATTATCCGTATTCAAATGCGTCAAGTATATTCTGAACGCAGGCACCCCGGTGTCGAAGCTCATGTCTTCACAGCGGGCGGCGCACACGCTTCCGCAATCTGCACCGCAGGCGTTTCTGTCGGCACCCATGAAGTTGCGTTTTCTTATGACGGAGGAGATAAATGGGGAGGCAAAGGTGTCATGCGCGCCGTTCAGGAGGCCGACGAATACCTGGTACCGGCACTTTTAGGAGAAGACGCTGCAGACCAGCAGTCCGTAGACGAAATTCTGATCGATCTGCGCTGTCAGAAAAAAGCCGGCGGCAATGCTACTGCCGCGATCTCTGCCGCTGTTTTAAAAGCAGGTGCCGAAGCGCTGGGGATCCCGCTTTACCGTCATATCGGGGGTGTACGGGCCACAACTCTGCCGGTTCCCGGCATCGGCATTCTGGGCGGAAGACGACGCTATAATGACGGCACTCTGACCAACAAACCTTCCTATTCTTTCCTGGCATATGATTTCCCCACTTTTTCGGACGCTTCTTATGCCCTTTGGGAACTGCAGCAGCATTGGAGCCAGGCACTGATGAAACGCTTTCAGATCAAAGCGGCGCGTGACGGTTTCAGTGATATTCTGCCCGGTATGCTCGAAAGCGACCGCATCATATGGGAAATGGCCGCAGAATCCATCTGCGCCTGCGGCTATGAAGGGAAGGTCGGTCTCCAGGTCGATGCAGCGTCAGATTCTTACTATAATAAAGATACCGGGATCTACTGCGGACTGTTCAACGGCGAGCCCCGCGACCGCGACGCACAGATCGAGTTCCTGCTGGATATGATTCAGAAGTATCCCTTCGTATGCCTGGAAGATCCACTGTACGAAGATGATTATGAAGGCACTGCCCTGCTGACCCGCCAGACAGATATCCAGATTGTAGGGGACGATCTCTTTACAACGAATTCTCAGCGTGTCAAAGAAGGAATCCGCACCGGTGCCGGCAATACAGTACTGCTCAAAGTCAATCAAATCGGCACGATCAGCGAATCCCTGGAGATGATCCAGCTTGCCTATGAAAATAATATGGGTGTCATGCCCTGTTCCAGCCGCGGCGAAGGAATCGCCATTTGTGACTACTGTGTAGGAATCAATGCAGGAAGTGTGAGAGAATCCGGTCTGGGCATCTTCGGGAACCGCTTCCTGGAGATCGAAGCTGAACTGGGATCGAAAGCACGTTTTGCCGGGAAGCACGGACTCCGCGGCTCCAGATTCGCCATTCACTAAAGCAAAGGGGGCGCCGTATGCAAAGAATTCTGAACCACAACCAATTAATGAACCACGGTAATCTGCAGGCCAGGAATTTCTGTCTGGATATCCTGGAACACGGATTAAATGCTGCAGATCCCTACCGCAACACCCGGCAGCTGATCCGCCTAGAAAATAATACCCTGATTTTTGAGGGGCCTGACTTTGAAGCTGCCGGTGATCCCAGATCCGGCGCGGCCCGGTATCCATTAACAGAAGATGTCCGCGTATTTCTTTTTGCCGTCGGCAAAGGGATCCAATCTAGCGCCAAGGCTGTGGAGGACGTTTTGGGCGAACGGCTTACCGGCGGTTATGTCATCGCCAAGCATGGAGATCCTGTAATAATGGAACGGGTTGAAGTCATGCTGGGAGGCCATCCGGTCCCGGACCAGTGCTGCATAGACGGCTGCAAGAACATGCTGCAGATCATCTCAGAGGCTCGCCTGACGCCGTCTGATCTCGTGATCACCATCATCGGCAACGGAGTTTCCTCTCTTATGACTCTTCCATCGAACAATCTCCCACTCGAGGATATTGTCCGATGTGTGGAACTACTGCAGATCGAACACGGCGTTCCTACCAGTGAGCTGAATCATATTCGAAATAACATTGACCAGCTGAAAGGCGGCCGGATTACACGCCTCTTACAGCCGGCCCGCATGGTACATCTGCTGGCTGTCTCGCCTTCTGTAAACAACAATGACAAAAAGAAAGGGTATGAAGCCTTGATCCACAACAACTTCTGGCTGCATACACTGCCGGATCAAACCTCAGCGTCCCACGCCTTGGACTACCTCCGGGCACGTGGAATCAACGGGCAGATTCCTGATTCTATCATGGACGCTCTCACAGGAAATGCCGCAGACAGTCAGGGAATATCTCCGGAAGAATTCCAGGCTGCAGACTGCAGAGTGTTTGCCCTGATGCCTGAATGCCGCGACGCAGCCTCAGCCGCGCTTGCACGCGCCGGAGAACTCGGTCTTACCCCTTATCTTTTGACACGGAAGACACAGTGCGAAGCCGGTGCTGTCGGCAGGTTCATCGCACAGATAGCTCTGCACGCTTTCGAGGATCACTCCCCTTTTCACCCGCCCTGTGCCCTGATTTTCTCCGGGGAAATGCTGGTTACCTGCGGCGCAGATCCCGGCGTCGGAGGACGCAATCAGGAATTCTGTCTCTCTGCTGCCTTGGCGCTGCGGGGGAATTCTCATATCGCGGTTGCCGCAGTAGACACTGACGGAACCGACGGTCCAGGCGGATTCATCTGCGATCAGGCAGAAGAGCAAGGGATACTGGGCCTTGCAGGCGCAATCGTAGACGGTTCCACTGCGGATGCGGCCGACAAACAGCAGCTGAAGCTGCTTGCAGCCCTCTCCCGTCACAATACGTCGCAGGTTCTGTGGCAATTGGGAGACGGGATCGTCACAACTCATAATGTAAGCATTGGAGATTTGGCTTGTTGTGTGATTTTATAGCCTTTTTATTGCTTATTGCATTATCTTGCCTCAAATGGTAGAATTAGGAATCATACGAAAGGACGGTGCAATGATGATTTCCGTTCAGAGACGCGAAAAACTCAAACAGATTATAACAGAGAAAAAAGCGGTTACCGTCAGCGATATGGCACAATATTTTTCCGTCAGTCTGGAAACCATCCGCAGAGATCTGGCTGTGCTTGAAGCAGAAGGCATTATCGAGAAATCTTATGGCGGCGCAACGCTCAAACGACGCGTAAGCTCTCAGGTATCACAGGCGGAGAAACTCCACTTTATGGTAAGCGAAAAATGCAGTATCGCAAAAGCCGCTGTTTCTTTTATCCAGCAGAATGATTATGTTTTTTTCGATCACAGCACAACCGTACTTGCCATGTGTGATTACCTGGATGATATTCCTGTTACGGTAATCACCAACTCCCTGCAGGTCTTCAATAAACTGGCCGTCCGCCCAAATATAACACTGCAAAATATCGGCGGTATTTTCCAGGCTAAAACACAAGCCTTCTGGGGTACAGAAACACTTCGCTACGTGCAGGAACATTATTTTGACAAAGCCTTTTTTTCCTGCCGCTGCCTGGATATCCAGCGCGGGATCCATGATTCCAGCGAAGAAATCGCTGATATCCACAAATGTATTATCGCAAACTCCAATACAAAGTTCCTTCTGGCTGATCATAACAAATTCGGACGCACAGCATTCACCCGCGTGGGAGATCTTGCTGAAGTCGACTACGTGATTACGGACCGTCCGCTGAATGATGAATGGTCTGCAAATCTGGTATCAAAAAACGTTCATATTGTAATTGGAGAAAATGAAACTGATCAAAACTGATACATGGTATCAGTTCAGCCATCTGTGTCAGAAGACGGATTTATGCTTGCATAAGAATCCGTCGGCTGACAGGCAGATGTGCAGAGCGCCAGTTCATGAGCAAAGAAGCGGCGCAGCCGCAATTAGCACGTCAGTGCGGCTTTGCGAATGGCGCGGGCTGAACTGTTGCGATACATGTGCTTCCTTGAACTGAAGAGCAAAATAGTAGAAAAAAGCCTTACTGATTTCGGATTATACGCCGAAAGTCAGTAAGGTTTTTTATTTCTGAATCTGCGGTGTACATGTGACACTGCCTTTTTTCATGAAGTAAAATCAGCCGTATCAGAAATAAAATAACAACCTGTCAAACAGGCTCTGACTTAGGGAAGTATTTGCACCCGCTCGTCAGGAAAGGAGGACGATTTGGTTAAAACGTATGGTTATGTCCGTGTCAGCAGCTATGACCAAAATGAAGACAGACAGCTGACCGCACTGCAGGGAATTGTAACTCCGGGAAAAAATATATTTATTGATAAGCAGTCCGGAAAAGATTTTGATCGGCCGCAGTATAAACGGATGGTACGAAAGCTGAAAAAGGATGATCTGCTCTATATCAAAAGCATCGACCGATTAGGACGCAATTATGCAGAAATCCAGGAGCAGTGGAGGTTGCTGACGAAGGAAAAGGGAATCGACATTGTAGTTCTGGATATGCCGCTCTTAGACACCCGCAGAGGAAAAGATCTGATGGGGACATTTTTAAGTGATATTGTGCTGCAAGTACTGTCTTTTGCAGCTGAAAATGAGAGAATCAATATCCATCAGCGCCAGGCTGAGGGAATCGCGGCAGCCAAGGCCAGAGGGGTACAGTTCGGCAGGCCGCAGATCAAGCTGCCGGATCACTTTGGCCAGATTGTACAAGCGTGGGAAAGAAAAGAAATCACTGTTCATGAAGCCATCCTCCAATGCGGGGTGAGTGAGTCCACATTCTACAGAAGACTGCGGAGATACCGGCAGGAGCAAAAAAGTACATAAAAAGCAGCTGTCAAATAGTGCATCTTTTTACAGCCAGTCTGCACAGTATATTATAATACATCATTTTACATATTTCTCGGCAGATAAAGCGGGGCCGGCCGTCAACGGCCGCCCCACACCATTATATATTCTTTTTCACCAGTATCCCCGTCTATATTCTCACTCTGGATTTTAAAATGTTCTCTTTCATAGAATTTTACGGCGCGTGTATTCTTCTGATATACGCTTAAGCTCAGCCGGCTTCTGATTTCTTTGATATAGCTGATTAAAAGCCTCCCGATTCCCCGGGACTGTGCTTCTTCAGCAACAAATATTCCTGCGATATATTCGTTGTACAGCCCTGCGAAGCCTTGTATTTGGCCATCCTCTTCATAAAGATATATTTCTGAATGGGAAAACTGTTCTTTCACCGTATCGAAATTGCTCTTCCAGTATTGTGCAGAAATAAAATCATGTGTTTTTATATTCGTATCAAGCCAGATCTCTGCAGCCCGATCGATATCTGTTTCCTGTATTCTTCGAATCATCGTAACCTCTGTCAAATTGCTGTATGCCTGAGATGCGGACAATAACTGCGAAATTAATACTGCATGTCAAATCCTTCCGCAGTCCGTCTCGCATAGACCTCCCCTGCCTTTTCCAGGGTATCCAGCATGTATTCTTTGTTATAGCGGATGACTGCCAGTCTGTCATAAACTCGCATCCCCATATGTCCCAGCGTCTGCTCCATATTCTGAAGGCATTCAACCGCGCCGAGTCCTGTACCGCCCGCGCAGGCAGTGATCAGACACCGCTTTCCCCGCAGGAATCCATTGTGGGCGGTCTCGCATCTGCGGAGCCGGTCTAGCAGCGCTTTCAGAAACTCTGTCATATCATGCCAGTATACAGCGGTCACGAACACGATCCCGTCCGCCCGGACAAGCCGCTCATAAATATCGGCAAAATCATCGCTCAATATGCAGCTGCCATTAGCCCGGCAGGTTCCCCAGCCGTTCCCGCAGGCCTGACAGAGCTTTACCCGAAGGGCGTTCAGATGAATCTCATCCACCTCACTCCCATAATTCCGAATCCCTGATATGATCCGCTCCTTCGCGGATGCAGTCAGTCCGTTTCTATTTGGCGACGACCATACGACTGCTGTTGTCATAACCATCTCCTCCTATCCCCAGATATCTCTTCAGAGCTTCAACATACCGTTCTCCCATCTTGCTGAGAATGCTGTTTTTCCTGACAACGTATCCAATCTCCATGATACTGTTCCGGTTCTCCTCATCATCCCGGATCACTTCTGCTGTCTTCGTCTCCCGGATGGCGAACTCGTATTTTAACATATCACTCTGTTTTGCCATGTCAACAAACGCCTTCACCGCGAAAGAATAATGCTGGGTGGAAACACCGAATTTCTTCTTCCGCGCTCCGTTCTTCTCGTATTTCTCCAGTATGTTCTGATACTGGCTGTACAGCTGCCTGGCGTACTGCAGAAATTCTGCCCCGTCGTTCGTCAGCGTCACGCCCCTGCCGCTCCGGTAAAACAGGGTGATTCCCAGCTCTTTCTCCAGTTCCTGCACCGCACTGGTCAGAGACGGCTGCGAGACATACAGCTGCTCTGCGGCTTTATTGATTGATTTGGTCTCTGCAATCGTAATGAGATAATTCAGCTGGGTCAATGTCATGCTCAGATACTCCTCTCTGTGGTTTTGTCCCATTTCTGATCATCGCCGTTAATCACTGTTCAACTCCCGCAAGGCTCACCATCCGGTCATAGAAAAAGTGATTAAACACCGCAATCGCCCTTCCCACACCGATCACTGCGAATACCGTTCCGATCCCGACTCCGGCCAGATGCCCCACAAAGATCAGTCCGATCGAAGTACTGATTAAGATATTGACTACATCCACACAGTTCTTCGTAAAGCCCACATCCTTTCGGATACAGTCTGCCACTGCCTGCACGATCCCGTCTCCTGGATTCGGTATAATCCGCATATTCAGAGACATTGCCGCGCCGATCCCGGTCAGAATGATGGCCAGAATCAAGGCGGTGAACCGTACGGCCATCCGAACTGCCCCAGGTGTGCCGAACTGAGAGAAATCAGGCAGAAACAACGAAAATACATTCAGAAATCTTGTAAATACAATGCTGAGCGGGAGCTGGAGAATATCCATCAGAAGCACCAGCTTCCGGTCTCTGCGCTTGGCGTGTTCCAAGGCAGAATCCCTGTTCTTTTCGTACCTTCTGTCACGTATGCTGTGCAGGATAATCTCAAGAATAATAAAAACTGTATACAGGCCCAGCGTCGTATTGCCGAAACTGATCCCGCTTACTTCTGATATGCTGTATGATACAGAGATAATGGCGGACACCCCGAGGCCCGCCTTCGTGTTCAATGTAAGTCCGAGGGCAAGTATCACCAGTCCCAGCAGATAAAATAAGATCCTGTATGTCCATTCACGGTGTTTCACTTTACTCTTCGCTTCCTTTTCTTAATATAGAAAGAGTTCCGCAAGCGGAACTCTCGCACCGAGAGCGGCACTGTCTGCTCCCGCCGCTCTCTTGATTATAGTACATTCATTTATTGATTTCCACAGTTTCTTCCATACCTCCCTGAATCACAGCACATTTAATGACAGTTCACGGGATCCTCATTCGTAAAACCGCACCGCGTGCTTACCGCGGCAGCCGCACCCGCACTTAGACATCTATGTGAATTATAGCGATGCAAATGCGGTCTCCAGCGCCGCGATCAGATCTTCTGCCTTCTCGATCCCGATGGAGAGCCGGATCGTATTCGGCCGAATCCCCTGCTCCGCCAGTTCTTCCTCTGTGCACTGACTGTGCGTGGTCGTAGCCGGGTGGATCACCAGCGACTTCACATCCGCCACATTTGCCAGCAGAGAGAAGATCGGCAGATGATCAATAAACTTCTGCGCCTCGTCCGCGCCTCCTTTGATCTCGAAGGTAAAGATCGAACCGCCGCCCCGGTGGAAATACTTCTGATACAGATGGTGAGTCGGTTCGCTCTCCAGCGAAGGATGATGGACTGCTTCCACCTGCGGATGCTCCGCCAGGTATTTCACGATCTTCAGCGCATTTTCTACATGCCGCTCCACCCGAAGAGAAAGCGTCTCCATCCCCTGAAGCAGAAGGAAGGCATGAAACGGAGAAAGCGTGGCCCCTGTATCTCGGAGAAGCACTGCCCGTATATACGTGACGAAGGCCGTGTCCGACGCCGCCTCAGTGAACGAAACTCCGTGGTAACTGGGGTTCGCCTCTGACAGCCAGGGATAGCCGCCGGATTCCTTCCAGGGAAATGTCCCGCCGTCAATGATCACTCCGCCCAGCGCCGTCCCGTGCCCTCCGAGGAACTTGGTTGCTGAGTGGACGACAATGTCTGCCCCGTGCTCGATGGGGCGGACCAGATACGGTGTGGCGAACGTGGAGTCTGCCACCAGCGGGATGCGATGCCGGTGCGCGATCTCTGCAAGCTGTTCCAAATCTGCCACATTGCTGTTTGGATTTCCCAGGGTCTCCGTGAAGATCGCTTTGGTATTCTCCTGAATCGCCGCCTCGAACGCCCCTTCTTCCTCCGGGTCCACGAACGTTGCTGTAATTCCGCTGGTCAGGGGAAGCGTGTGGGCGAGAAGGTTATACGTTCCGCCATAGATATTCCAGGACGCTACGATATGCTCTCCTGACTTGGCCAGCGCCTGGAATGTATAGGCAATGGCCGCTGCTCCTGACGCTGTGGCCAGAGCGGCCGTGCCTCCTTCCAGAGCTGCCGCTCTCTGTTCGAATACGTCTTCCGTGGGGTTCGTCAGTCTCCCGTAGATATTGCCCGCATCCCGGAGTGCGAAGCGGTCAGCCGCATGCCGGCAGTCTTCGAATACGAAGGCGGTGGACGCGTAAATCGGAACCGCCCGGGCACCCGTGGCAGGATCAGGCTGCTCCTGACCGATGTGTATCTGTTTTGTCTCAAAGCTCCAGTTGGCCGAATTTCTGATATCTGTCATGGCAATTTCCTCCATCTTGGTTTCTTCTTTGTTATAGGGTTTGACTTTCTTACTGCTTTTCTCTGCGTTTATCCTAACACGCCCCTCCCATTCCCGCTAATATCCAAAAAAAATACCCGGTTATAGATTCACTCTATAACCAGATATCTCTGTGCTTTCTTCGGTTTTAACTATACTCAGCGTCGGTGTACGCCGACGCTACTCCCGCTTCAGTTCCTCTTTTAATTCCCGATAAAAAATGTCCAAACTTCCAAAATAAGGTTTCTTCCAAGGTTTCTGCTTTCCATAATAATGAATGATGACTGTGTTCTTCCTGACCCAGTCCAGATCCAGTTTCTGTTTGTTATTGGGATTTGAATTATATACCACAAGCATGCGATCACTTAAGTTATATCTCATCGTATCAAGGATCTCTGTCCGATTGCCATATAACGCGGTAATCACATCCTGGTCCGGCAGCAGAAGATACTGCTTCCGGTTCTCTGCGTATGCAATCACTTCGTCCATACTCTGTACCTTTCTTAAAAGTTCCAGATTCATCAGCAGTACTCCGCTGTTGATATAGCTGGTTTCCTCTTCCATCCCAAGCCGATATTGATTCAGCTTATTCAAGACCTTTCTCACATGTGTGCACGCCATGAAATAATTCTCATGAAACTCTTTCTGATATAATTCGTCCAACGGATTGATCACCAGAGTATCCGCGTCTAAATACAGAATTCGGTCCAGCTCTTCTGGCAGCAGCAGCGCCGCAAAAACACGATAATATACCAATCTCGGATACCGGCTGCTCTCCAAGAGTCCGGAAAACAGTTCCCCATCCACATATTGGAAATGCAGGACTGCCTTTTCTCCTTCCACCTGTTTCGCTGCTGCCTTTCTGTCTTCCTCCTGCAGATCAGAGTGTAAGATATAGATATCATAACCACCGTCTGTCGGAAAACGCAGAATCGAGTGGATACAGTCTGTCATATGTTCTACATAATCCTTGTTCACCGTAAATAATAGATTCAATTTCATCGCTCCTTACTTCGGTTTCTTGCCTGCCTGCTTCAGCTGTTCCTTGATCCTCTGAAATTCCTGTCTGTGCCTTTGGGAAGTCATGCCTGGGAAGGCATTGATAATACGCCGCCTCATGACAGAGTTATTCTCTAAGAGTTCCTGATACTTTTGCCGCAGTTCCTCCATCCGCTGTCTTTGCTGCTCCTGTTTCTCAAGGCCTTCCATCATATTTTCATAAATACTGTTTCCGACATGTTCTGACATCCTGGATAATTCTGCCGTAATTTCTTCCATTTTATCCAGACTCTTGTTCAGCTTAAGGACAGAAGCAACTGTCACCGTCACATCCGCCGCCAGCATAAGGGTCAAAACAATATCCACCATCCACGCAAGCCATATCGGAAGGAAACTCAGCATTTTCGCGAAAAATGGATGTACGAAATACAGAATAACCACACAGGCAGCGCCCCAGATCGCCGAGAACTGGGCACAGACATATCCATTCAGATTCAGCGGCTTATCCGAGTAGTCCCACCATTTATGATGGAAGATCTTCTCCATCAGGAATCCGACCGCCCATTCAATGGCAGTGACGATCAGCGTGGACATAAGATAGAGCAGGATCAAATGATCCTGAAATGGTTCCAGAAGTCCGACAACCGTTATCACCCCGACTCCGTAGATGGGACAGATCGGACCGTTCAAGAATCCCCGGTTTACAAACGTTCTCTGCCGGGCGGCCGCAAAGGCCACCTCGGCACACCACCCCAGGAATCCGTATAGGTAGAAGTATAACAGCGCAGAATAAAGCGTCATCTTTGCCTCCTTAATTACATGTTCATCCGTTCAGAATCTTCATAAACTCTTCACCTGTGATTGTCTCATGTTCGTACAGATAATAGGACAGTTCATCCAGTTTCTCCCTGTTGTCCAGCAAAATAGCTGCTGCCTTTTCATGCTGCTTTTTCACAAGTTCCATGACTTTCTGGTCGATTTCTCTCTGTGTTTCCGCTGAACACATCAGGGAAGTATCTCCGCCCAGGTACTGGTTCGTCTGCGTTTCAAGAGCCACCATATCGAAGTCTTTATTCATTCCGTATCTTGTAATCATCGCTCTTGCCAGCTTCGTCGCCTGCTCGATATCATTGGACGCTCCTGTGGTAACAGAACCAAAGACAATCTCTTCCGCCGCTCTGCCGCCGGTATAGGTAGCGATCTTATTCTCCATCTCTTCCTTGCTCATGAGGTAATGATTGCCTTCATCCACCTGCATGGTGTACCCAAGTGCGCCAGAAGTTCTGGGAACAATGGTGATCTTCTGGACCGGTGCGGAATTCGTCTGTCTGGCAGCCACCAGTGCATGCCCAATCTCATGATAAGAAACAATCATCTTCTCTTTATCTGTCAGGATTGCATTCTTCTTCTGATAACCGGCGATCACGACTTCGATACTTTCCTCCAAGTCTGACTGTGTCGCGCATTTGCGGCCGTCCCGGACTGCCCGCAGAGCCGCCTCATTCACGATATTCGCCAGCTCCGCTCCGGATGCACCAGATGCCATGCGGGCGATCTTATTAAAGTCAACGTCATCAGCCACCTTGATCTTCCTGGCATGTACTTTCAGGATATCCTCCCTGCCTTTGAGATCCGGAAGCTCTACCGGAACACGCCGGTCAAATCGGCCGGGGCGCAGAAGCGCAGGATCAAGGGATTCCGGCCGGTTCGTCGCCGCGAGAATGATTACCCCGGTATTTCCTTCGAATCCGTCCATCTCTGTCAGCAGCTGGTTCAGCGTCTGCTCTCGCTCATCATTTCCGCCGATCTGCCCGTCACGTTTCTTCCCAATCGCGTCAATCTCATCAATAAATACGATGCAGGGCGCCTTCTCTTTCGCCTGCCTAAACAGATCTCTGACCTTAGAGGCACCCATACCGACGAACATCTCTACGAATTCCGAACCGGACATGGAAAAGAAGGGCACGTTTGCCTCGCCTGCCACTGCCTTTGCCAGCATGGTCTTGCCTGTTCCGGGAGGGCCGACAAGAAGGATTCCTTTGGGCATGGAAGCTCCGATCTCTTTGTATTTCTCAGGATTATGAAGATAATCAACGATCTCCGTCAGGTTCTCCTTCGCCTCTTCTTCACCGGCTACGTCCGAGAATTTAATTCCCTCGGAAGATTTCACATAGACCTTCGCATTGCTCTTCCCCATGCCAAACGCAAGGGAATTCTTTCCGCCTGCCCGCTCCATCAGCTTCTTTGACATATACTGCCCGATTCCAATGAAGATCACCATCGGAAGAACCCAGCTTAAGAGGAAACTAAGAAGCGGCGAAGTCTGCTGGATCTCCTGCCCATGGAAAGAGATGCCGGCATTATAAAGCCTCTGGGTCAGATCCGCATCTTCTACCCGGGCCGTCTTATAGATGGCCCCGTCTTTGTCTGTAAACAAGATGGTATTGGTGTCGTCCTGAATCTCCACCTGATCCACATCTTTTTCTTCTGTCATAGAAATAAATGTTCCGTAGTCCACTTCCTGAATCCGGCGCTGTGCCAGCCAGGGCATGGCGATCAGATTAAAAAGCAGCAGGCATAAAAGAACGATCCCATAATAATAGATTAACGGTTTTTTTGGTCTTTTTACTTCATTCATGTTCTTTCCTCCATTTCTCATAGTACTTATCTTCTTTTACTGCCAGCATAGAAGCCAGCATCGCGTCTTTCACTGCCTGTACCGCAAAGTCAATACAATACTCTGCATACAGTATTTTTGCCTCCGCATGCTTCTCCGGAATCTCTCCGCTGCTTAAGAGGCCCTCCATTTCTGTGTTCTTGATTTCTTCGATCCGCTGCCTGTAAGATAGCTGCGCATCCGCCAGAGCCTTGGCCGCCGGAGTACGGCTGTTTTCCGCCCGCTTGATCAGCAGGAACTCATCCTCCTCGCACTCCCTCTGTAAAGAAGCCGTCTCTTCTTCCAGCCTCTCATAGCTGTCACTCTGGCAAAACCGAATCCGCGCCTGCAGTTTCTCATATTGTCTGTCCAGTTCATGTAATTTTACAGCCAGGATCGTCTGCTCCATACTCAAATCATTCCACTCCCTTCTGAATCTGATATGTGGATCTTTCATCGCTTCAAGGATCCTGTTCTTTTCTTCAAGATCAGGATACTTGTTTTCTGCGGATTCCACCATATACAGTCTCGTCGGAGTGTCTGTACATTTTCATCAGATTGTAAAGTACTGCGTCAGAAGACGGATTTATGCTTGCATAAGAATCCGGCGGCTGACAGGCAGATGTGCTGAGCGCCAGTTCATGAGCAAAGAAGCGGCGCAGCCGCAATGAGCACGTCAGTGCGGCTTTGCGAATGGCGCGGGCTGAA
>CASDTX010000048.1 GCA_949283695.1 uncultured Eubacteriales bacterium
TCATTATAACCTCCGCGAGGATCAGGAATATATCCTCGGGGAGGTTATTTCCTATGCGAAAAAGCTCCATCCCGATGCAGTTGTTATTGCGGGAGACATTTATGACAAATCGGTTCCGTCGGGAGAGGCGGTCACGGTGTTTGATGATTTCCTCACCCGGCTCTCAGAAATAGAGCCGGCGATCCCGATCCTTATTATTTCAGGAAATCATGACTCTGCCCAGCGTCTGGACTATGCGAGCCGTCTGCTGGGGAGCCATCGGATTTACATTGCCGGAAAGGTGCCGGAAACGGAAGGAGAGCATCTGCGGAAGATCACGCTGCAGGATGAATACGGGGATGTCCATTTCTGGCTGCTGCCGTTCCTGAAGCCGGGATATGTGCGTGGATTATGCGGCGGTGAACTTCCGGAGAGTTATACTGACGCGGTCAGGACGGTGTTAGAACGTGAGCAGATCGATCCGGCAGAACGGAATGTGCTGGTCTCCCACCAGTTCTATACAGGAAAAAATACAGGTACGGGAGAGACTGTCACTCCGGAAACATGCGATTCGGAGGTGCTGAGTGTGGGCGGTATTGACAATGTGGATATTACTGTCCTGAAGGATTTCGATTATGCTGCCCTCGGTCATCTCCACGGCGCCCAGCAAGTCGGATATGAGCATATACGTTACTGCGGAACGCTGCTGAAGTATTCTGTCAGCGAGTCCGGGCAGGAGAAGTCCCTCCATATGGTAGAACTGGGTGATAAAGGTACTCCGGTCAGAGTAGAGAAACTTCCGCTGCATCCTTTGTGGGATGTGAGAAAACTGCGGGGAGAACTTTCCGCGATCATCAATGCGGCGGAGCCGGAGCATAGAGAAGACTATGTGAGCGTTACACTGACAGACGAGATCGACCCGTATAAGCCGAAGGAGCAGCTGGAAAAGGTATACAGCCATATCCTGGAAGTGAGGATGGACAATGAGAGGACCAGACAGAAGCTGGAGTTCGGCGAAGAAGAACTTCGTATGGAAGATCCGGTACAGATGTTTTCAGACTTCTTCCGGGAGATGCAGGGGCGCGGGATGTCTGAAGAAGAGACAAAATTTACAGAGCAGGTATTTGACAAAGCGAAAGGAGATGCAAGGTGAGACCAGTCCGACTTACAATGTCCGCCTTCGGATCTTATTCCGGAACGGAAGTGATAGATTTTACGCAGGTGCAGGGCGGCCTGTTCCTGATCACCGGCGATACGGGGGCGGGTAAGACCACTATATTTGATGCGATCACTTATGCGCTCTATGACAGGACCAGCGGCGGAGCGCGCGATGGCAATATGATGCGCAGCCAGTACGCAGCCGGGGATACGGATACGTATGTGGAGTATGTGTTTTCTTACCGTGGAGAGGAATATACGATTCGGAGAAATCCGGAATATATGCGCGCCGGAAAACGGAAAAATGCAGACGGTACGGTGCGTCTGGTGAAAGAGGCGGCCAAGGTGAGCCTTTTTCTGCCGGACGGGAAAGAATTTCAGGGAAAGAAGCGGGAGACCGACCAGAAGATCGAAGAGATCATTGGGCTGGACGCCGGACAGTTTACCCAGATCGCCATGATCGCCCAGGGAGATTTCCTGAAGCTTCTGCACGCGGGCTCTAAAGAGCGGAAGAAGATATTCTCCAGGATATTCCAGACACAGATCTACTGGCGGATACAGGAAGAATTGAAA
>CASDTX010000049.1 GCA_949283695.1 uncultured Eubacteriales bacterium
ATTCTGATGGAAACAGTGGAGAACGGTCAGTACAGCCATATTGTGCTCAGGGACGTGCTGGCAAAATACCAGTATCTCTCTAAACAGGAAAGAGCGTTTATTACGAGAGTGTCAGAAGGTACTCTGGAACATCTGATCGAGATTGATTATATACTGGATCAGTTCTCAAAGGTGAAAGTAAAAAAGATGAAGCCGGTCATCCGAAATATCCTGCGCAGTGCGGTCTACCAGCTTAAATATATGGACAGCGTGCCGGACCGCGCCGTGTGCAGCGAGGCGGTAAATCTGGCAGTGCGGAAAGGGTTTTCCGGACTCAGGGGATATGTAAACGGTGTGCTGCGCAGCACGGCGAGGGGGCTTGATGATATCGGATACCCGGCGGAGGGGACGCGCGCCCTGTCTGTGAAATACTCCTGTCCTGAGTGGATCATAGAACTGTGGAAGCAGTCTCTTGGAAGTGATGTGATCGAAACAATGCTTGCAGAGTTTCAGCGGGAAAAACCGATCACAGTCCGGTGCTGTCTGAACCGCATTACTCCGGATGAATTCAGAAAAATAATGAAAGAAGAGGGAGTGAAGGCAGAACCGAATCCGTACCTTCCCTATGCGTTCTCTCTTTCAGGCTACGATTATCTGGAAAGCATGGACAGTTTCCGAGGAGGACTCTTTATGGTACAGGACGTCAGCTCTATGCTGGCAGGGGAGCTGGCAGACCCTCAGCCGGGAGACCGTGTGATCGATGTGTGCGCGGCGCCGGGCGGAAAAGCGCTCCATATCGCGGAGAAACTGTATGTGAAAGAGAGACAGTATAATGAGAAAGAGCCGGCAGGAGACGCCATTATAGGAGAAAGCGCGCATCTGCGAGGGCATGTGGAAGCAAGAGATCTGACAGAATATAAGACAGATCTTATCAGGGAGAACATCGAGCGTTCCGGGCTCCCGAACATCTCGGCAGTATGCAGAGACGCTTCTGTGCCGGACCCGGCGGCTGTGGGGACTGCGGACATCGTGATCGCGGATCTGCCTTGTTCCGGGCTGGGAGTGCTAGGCAGGAAGACGGACCTGAAATATAAAGCGTCCCCGGAGGGAATAAAAAGCCTCGTGAAGCTGCAGAGAAAGATCCTAAGCTGCGTGAAGGAATATGTGAAACCTGGCGGTGTGCTGATTTACAGCACCTGTACTGTAAATCCGGCAGAAAATATTGACAATGTACACTGGCTCCTGGAGCAGGACCCGGAGTTCTCACTGGATGATATCAGCGAAAGGCTCTGTCCTGAACTGAGGGACAGCGTGTCGGAGAAGGGATGCATCCAGCTCCTTCCGGGTGTACATAAGTCGGACGGGTTTTTTATCGCGAGATTTATAAAAAGGAAGAAACAGACATGAAAAAGGACATCCGGGCATATGGATATGAAGAATTAAGGACAGAGATACAGGAGCTGGGCGAGAAACCATTCCGGGCTGGGCAGATCTATGACTGGCTTCATGTGAAGCTGGCGGACAGCTTCGACGAGATGACAAATCTCTCAAAAGATCTAAGGCACCGTCTGGAGGAGGCGTATGAGATCCTCCCGGTCATCATGGAGGAAAGACAGGTGTCGAAGCTGGACGGCACGAATAAATTTCTGTTCCGCCTGTATGACGGGAATATGGTGGAGAGTGTCCTCATG
>CASDTX010000050.1 GCA_949283695.1 uncultured Eubacteriales bacterium
CCCGTCCGGAACGAAACAGATGTCCTGGCTGTCCGGCTTGTCTGCCACAAGAAGCCCGATCTTCTCCGCAATAGAGCGTATTTCATCTTTTGAGTACGCGCCCACCGGCATGAGTGTCCTCTTCAGCTGCTCCTGGCTCAGGTTATAGAGGGCATAGGTCTGGTCCTTTGCCAGCGTGGCTGACCGCCTGAGGGCATATCTGCCGTTGGGAAGCTTCTCGATCCGCGCATAATGCCCGGTCGCGATATAGTCCGCGCCGATAGACAGGCTGCGGCTTAAAAGCGCCTCCCACTTCACATACCGGTTACAGGCGATACACGGGTTCGGCGTGCGTCCGTTCAGATATTCCTCTGTGAAATAGTCGATCACATGCTCACGGAACTCTTTTTTAAAATTCATTACATAGTAGGGAATATCAAGGGCTGCCGCCACGCGTCTGGCATCCCCCACAGCGCTTAAGCCGCAGCATCCGCCGTTCTCTTCCACGGAACAGGCATCCTCATCCTGCCAGATCTGCATGGTCACGCCGATCACATCATACCCCTGCTCTTTCAGGAGATACGCCGCGACTGAAGAGTCCACGCCCCCGGACATCCCGACGACTACTCTGCTCATCAGTACTCCTCTTCTTCCTCTTCCTCACCTTCATGAATATCGGACTTCGGCTTCTCAAGTCCCTCAATCTTGATCCCGTTCTTTTCTGCATAATCCCAGAGTGCGGCATGAATCGCCTCCTCAGCAAGAAGGGAACAGTGTACTTTTACCGGCGGAAGTCCGTCCAGAGCTTCCATGACCGCTTTGTTCGTGACCTGCATTGCCTCCTGGATATTCTTGCCTTTCACAAGCTCTGTCGCCATACTGCTGGTCGCCACTGCCGCGCCGCAGCCGAATGTCTTGAATTTCACGTCGCGGATAATCTGATTTTCATCGATATCCAGATAAATCCTCATGATATCCCCGCATTTTGCATTCCCGACCGTGCCGACGCCGCTGGCATTCTCTATCTCTCCTACATTTCTCGGATGCTGGAAATGATCCATTACTTTTTCTGTATACATTTATATTTCCTCCTGGTCTGTATATATTTACTCACTTAATGCTTGCTTTAATTTTCTTTCTTTTCCTGCCTGCGGACGAAATCCTCATACAACGGGGACATGTTACGCAGCTGTGCCACGATCTCCTTTAAGGAATCCACCACATAATCGAGTTCTTCCTCCGTCGTATCTGCCCCGAGCGTCATCCTCAGCGACCCATGCGCGATCTCATGAGGCAGCCCGATAGCAAGCAGCACATGGGACGGGTCAAGAGAACCGGATGTGCACGCTGAGCCGCTGGACGCGCAGATGCCTTTCATATCCAGCATAATGAGGAGTGACTCTCCTTCAATAAACTGAAAGCTGAAATTCACATTGTTCGGAAGGCGCTTCACACGGTCACCGTTCAGACGGCAGTATGGGATCTCATTCTCTATCTTGTTGATCAGATGGTCCCTCAGGCGCGATTCTTTCTCCCCGCGCTCC
>CASDTX010000051.1 GCA_949283695.1 uncultured Eubacteriales bacterium
AACTCGAAGGATAAGTGGCCTCCTGAAAGGAGGCAGCCAGCATGAATGGTATCTGTGAAACCCGCCCAAGGGGCGGAACCAGCATAACGCAGCGGAGCTGTAAAAATTAAACCCCCATTTGAAATGGGGGTTGATAACTTTAATTCAGAGAAAAACAAAGTTGAGAATGTGTTCAGCCGATTGCTGTAAGAGGTGAAAAATGGAAGTGTTTAGTGAGTCTTATTTGGATGAAGTCGTTGAAAATCAAGGAAAGCTGTTTGAATATGCACAGGATCACTGCCCGGAAACAGACATGGCAGATTTTATCGATGCCTATATGAATAGCCGGACAAGAAGGTTGATAGATGAGGGACAGTCTTATATCTCTACCATGGATGCGGAAACGTTATTCAACTATTTTCTGGAAAATGATAAATATGAACTAAAGCGCGGGGAAGCAACAGGGGGATTTGCATCTAATTGGATCGGGCAGTTTTACGCTCTGTTTCAATGGGTATATAAGATGTCCAGTAAAGAAGTTGTCAAATTACTTCCGGTGGCATTCATGTTTGAAGGCTATCCAGGCCTCCATGACCTTGATCTTTTGCTTGCCGTAAAAAAAGTGGGAGAACAGTGCGGGCTTGAAATGTGGAAAACGCTCTCAGATTATTATGAGGAGAAGGTGCAGTTATGATATGTTTCCATAATCCGGAGGAAGAAAACGGATATCTGAGTAACTGGTTTTTATCTGATTTTACAGTTGATGGGATTATGTTTTCGTCCATGGAACAATATATGATGTATAAAAAAGCTGTTTTGTTTCAGGACCAGAAAACGGCGGAAAAAATATTGCGGACAGATGATGTGGCAGAGATTAAAGCATTGGGAAGAACTGTGCGGAATTTTGATGACAAAATCTGGATAAATTCCAGAGAAGCAATTGTTTACAAAGGCGTGTATGAGAAATTTTGTCAGAATCCTGAGCTTTTAAAAAGATTGAAAGATACTGGAGATGATATGATCGCAGAATGTGCGGTAAAGGATCGCATCTGGGGAATTGGACTGTCTATGAAAGATGAGGACAGGTTCCATCCGGAAAGATGGAAAGGACAGAATCTGCTGGGGAAAATCCTGATGCGGGTAAGAGATGAGGTGAAAAGATAATCTGAGGGAATTTTAGGATAATTCTGGCGGGGCAATCTTCTGGGAGGTGTGCCGAATCCGTACTTAAAGACGAGCGAGTAGTGCTTCTTCCGCGGAACTTAAGAAGCGGTACGGGTTCATCTATGCAGACCGTCATGACAACGGCAGCGGAACGCTGGGGAGATAACGAAAGAAGAGCTTCCAATGGTATAAAGAAGTGATCCGGTCCAACGGAGAAAAACTGTAGGAAAATACTTGTTTTTTTGAGGTGAAAGGCTTATACTGTTTCCAAACATGGACAAAGGCGTTCCACAGATGCGTGGGACGCTTTTGTTTAATAGGAAATTTGTCGCTAAAGCGACCGCGCCCGCGCGAGAGTTCCGCAGGCGGAACTTTTTGTTCTTGGATAAGTGCTGCGGGGTTTTAATGGGGATTTATCATCAGCCAGTCCGGCACGAGGGAGGTGTGATAATGATGAGGAATACGGTTGAGATGCTGGATGAACTTCAAAACAGAGCGATCCATGATGAGGAATTAAAGAAGCGTTTTTTGGAAACAAGAAACAGCGAAGACGATCTGGGCGAGTTCTGCAGAGTGTGCAGGGATCTTGGGTATGAACTTTATCCTATGGATATAATACAGGCGGGTGATGAATTCTACGCCACCATGAAGAGGAGCACCAATGGCGGGGGCGAGAATTCTCCGATGCTGCAAGGGGAAGATGACCTCTACGGGATGTTCTTCGCCAGCCTGGAGCAGGGACGGCAGTGAGCGAAAGGGCTGAATGTCCACTTTATATTTTTCTATCGGGATATTTGACTTTCTCCCTTTAAGGTGCGGTGATAACCGTATCTGGAGGGAGATTTTTTGCTTAGTAGGAAACTGCGTTCCCTACTAAACAAAACGCTCCGCGGGATCGCACTGCGGCGGAAATGAGGATGGCGCCGGAGCGCCCCGCCGCAGGCGGAGAATCCTGCGGGGCAGGATTCTTTTTGCAAGATACTTATTGATGGGGAAAGGCTCATTTTTGGGAAAATGATAAGATAATTCGCTCATAAAATAGTGAAAAATAAAGATAATACGCTCATGAAATGTAAAAAAGGATTGTATAATCGCTCATCTTTTTGTACTAACGTTGATAAAGCGTTGTGATTTGGGTATAATAATTACATACAAATATAAAGAGTCAAGGAAGTGAGTATATGGCTTATCTGAAAAGGAAGATAGATGAATTTCTGCTTGAATGGAAGAACAAGGAAGAACGAAAACCATTAATTGTTAAGGGGGCGCGTCAGGTAGGAAAAACAGAGTCCGTGTGCCGGTTTGGATATGAGAACTACAAAGAGGTTATTTATATCAATTTTGTTGAGGAGCCAAAGTACCGGATGATTCTTGAAGATGGATACAAAACAGGAGATATTATCAAGAACATTTCCCGCATTGATCCATCGAAACACTTTGAGGAGAATGAGACTCTTTTCATTTTTGACGAGATACAAGAGTTCCCGGATATTGCTACATCACTGAAGTTCTTCCGGACAGATGGAAGATACGACGTGATCTGCAGTGGTTCTTTGCTGGGGATTAACTACAGGCAGATTGAGAGCAACAGCGTAGGATATAAAGAAGACTATGAAATGAGTTCCTTGGACTTTGAGGAGTTCGTGTGGGCAAAAGGATACGGGGAAGATTTTACAGAGGAACTTTTGACGCACATGAAGGAAGTAAAACCGCTTGGTGCGCTCATGATGTCTGTGTGCAGTGAAATGTTTCTTGACTATTGTATCCTTGGAGGGATGCCTGCAGTAGTGCGTGAATATATCGCAAAGGGAACATTCGAGGGAACATTGGATATGCAGCGCCAGCTGATCAGTGATTATAAAGAAGATATCCGGAAATACGCGCAGGGGCTGGATCAGACAAGAAGCTTAAATGTATTTAACCAGATTCCGCCTCAGCTTGCGAAAGACAATAAGAAATTCCAGATATCTAAAGTTGCCAGAGGGGCGCGGTTTAAGGACTACAGGGGCTGCATCGAGTGGCTTCAGGACGCGGGAGTGATCAATGTCTGTTACTGTGTGCCATTTCCCGAGCTGCCGCTTAAGGGCAATTATGATGAGACAAAATATAAGATTTATATGAAAGACACAGGGCTTCTTGTGGCAATGCTGGATGATGAGGCGCAGGATGATCTTCGTGCCAATCGCAATCTGGGTGTATATAAAGGAGCGCTTTATGAGAATATCGTCGGGGATGCGCTTGTCAAAGAGGGATATGGCCTGTATTACTATAAAAAAGAGGATTCTACGCTTGAGGAGGATTTCTTCATACGTACAAAGGAACATCTTGTCCCCGTGGAGGTGAAATCAACGAATGGACGGTCAAAATCACTGCGGACTCTGATCGACAGCGATCGATATAGTGATATCAAATGGGGAATCAAGCTGTGTTCAGGAAATATAGGATACAGTGATGATATCTATACGCTCCCATATTTCTGTGCTTTTTTGCTGAAACGATGGCTGAGAATGGTTTCATAACGTCCGCAACATGGCTTCACTGTTTTCAGATTAGATATTGAACCTTTACTGTTTGCCTGAAACAAGGTGACAGTAAAGGTTTTTCTTTTTCTAATAACGCTAATTTTGATACATCTTCGTCAATTATTAGATTTACGTTTTTTCTATTCTCATCTAATGTTAATGATAGAAAACGTATCGGTCCAGCTCCCACTAATGACTGGACTGATACACAAAACAGACTTAACGGAGGGATAAAAATGAGACAGTATGATACATTTGAACTTACATTTCAGGGAGCGGAGCCGGAGGGCTCACAGGTCAGCGTGGATCTGTCCGTAATCTTCACATTAAACGGCACGCAGAAAGAGGTGAAAGGCTTCTATGCCGGGAACGGAGTGTACAAGGTGCGCTACTTCCCGACAGAGGCAGGCACCTGTTCCTGGCAGACCAAGACGAGCCTTGCGCTCAGTGGAAGACTGAACGGATCTGAGGAGTGTGAGGCGGCTGCGTCAGCCCACGGTATGGTGAAGGCGGACGGCATCCATCTGAAATACGAGGACGGCACCCGTTATATCGCGGTGGGAACGACGATCTACGCCATGGTGCATCAGGAGAAGGCGCGGGTGGAGGAGACATTCGCCACTCTTGCGGAAGCGCCGTTTAACAAGATCCGCTTCTGTGTGTTCCCGAAGCACTATGATTTCAATCACAATGAGCCGGAGCTCTTCGCCTTCGAGAAGACGGACGGGAAATGGGATGTGAACCGTCCCTGCTTCGCGTTCTGGGATATGCTCGAGGAGCAGATCAGAAGACTTGAGAGGATGGGCATCGAGGGAGACCTGATCCTGTTCCATCCGTACGACCACTGGGGATTCGCGCAGATGAGCAAAGAGGAGTGCTTCGTATATCTGGACTATCTGTTGCGGCGCTTAAGCGCGATGCCGAACCTCTGGTGGAGCCTCGCCAATGAGTATGACCTGATGGAGCATTTTGACCGGAGCTGGTGGCCAGAATTCGCAGCTTATATCCACGAGAATGATCCGTACGGACATATGCTGAGCAATCATCACTGCATTACCCAGTGGGACTTCTCCGATGAGAATACCACGCACTGCTGTCTGCAGAGCAGCGCCATGGTCCGTACACCGGACTTTCAGGATCAGTACGGCAAGCCGGTGATCTTCGACGAGTGTTGTTATGAAGGCAATATTCCATATGGATGGGGGAATATTTCCGGTCGAGAACTGGTGAACCGATTCTGGACCACCTTCGTAATGGGCGGATACTGTACACATGGGGAAACGATCTCCGAGAATGGACGACTGGAAGATGATACGGTGCTCTGGTGGGCGAAGGGCGGTGCGCTGCATGGAGAGAGCCCGGAGAGAATCGCGTTCTTAAGGAAGATCATGGAAGAACTGCCGGGAGATCTGGATCCTGTGAAGAGCATGTGGGATCAGGAAGCGATGCTGGAACAGCTGAAGGATCCGGAGATTGCAGCGCGTACCCCGGTCGTGGTGAAAGAAGTTGCAAAGATGCCAAAAGAGCAGTTCCAGGAGTTCATGGACGGCAACCGGGAGATCGCGGGGCATTGCGGGGAGGATGTGTATCTTCAGTATTGGGCAAAGCATTGTACTTGTGTGGCTGATCTGGTACTTCCCAAGGGAAATTCGTATGATATAGAAGTAATCGATACATGGGAGATGACCCGTACAAAGGTATTAAGCCATGTGAATGGAAATGTAAGAGTGCCTATGCCCGGCAAGGAAGGGATGCTTGTAATAGCAAAGCGGATATAGGCGGAAAAGGAGGACAGCGATGGAAGTGATTCCGGTTGAGGTCCGGCTGAGAGTTCTGGCTGGGCAGGTATACGCGGCGGCAGATTTGGGGATGTGGTGTTTCAATATGAAGAGAGAATTGATGTATTCAACATGTCCGTATGAGAATGAATTCCTGAATTTTCTAAAGTTGGGGGAATGCATGGACTATCTGTATTCCCGCAGCGAGGGATGGGAGCGTCCGGTGATCTTGAACGACCCGATCGGGCTGATCTGGATCGGAGAGACGACATACAGAGAAGGACAGCCGGACCTGATGATTCTGATGGGCCCCCTTTTCCTCAACCGTACTTCCGTGAAACATATTGAGGAGACTTTGCGGAGCATGGAATCTTCCGTATTTATCCGCCGGCAGATGTCGCGTATTCTTGATCATGTCCCGGTGATTATGATGCCGATGATGACTCAGTATGCGCTGATGCTGCATTATACGATCTACGAGGAGAAGATCCTAAGCGGGGATTGCTATTATCAGAACGGAGAGACTGTGGATACCTCGTTTGGGATTATGGCGGAGAAGCCGAATATAGAGATCAGCCGGGCCGCATCGGACCGGGAGCGGAATGTAGAACAACTCCTCATGCAGGGAATCCGGGAAGGGAACCCGGAGTTCATTGTGGGGCTGAATAAGCAGGTAGAACTTGCCTATACCCTTGTGTCAGACACCGGAGATATCCTGCGGGATTCTAAGAATACGGTGCTTGTGTTTAACGCACTCTGCAGCCGCGCGGCAGTGGAGGGCGGCCTCTCCCCTACGACAGCTAAGGAGGTAGAGAGCAGATATGCGCGGGAAGCGGAAGTCTGTGACTCTGTAACGAAATTGACGCGGCTGAATAATCAGCTTGTACATGAATACACCATGCGGGTTCGCGAGTGCAGAGAGAATCCCCATATATCACAGGAGATTCAGAGCGCCTGTGATTATATTAAGGCCAATGCGCTCAAAGAATTGTCTGTGGATGAGATCTCCAAAAGCGCGGGGTATACACCGTATTATTTCACAAAAAAGTTTTATAAAGAGACAGGCGTGCGTGTCACAGATTATATCAAGGAAATGCGGATTGAGTACGCGAAAATCGCACTGGTATCTACCAAGAAAGGGATACAGGAGATTAGTGATTCTCTGCATTTCGGGACACGGAATTACTTCAGCAAAGTATTTCACGAGGTGGTCGGCATGTCGCCCACAGAATACAGAGAACGCTTAGAAGGCGGAACAGGACAGGAAGTAGCGTCGGCGGACAAGGGCAGAAACGCCGGCAAGAAGAAGGAGGAGAAGGATGAGACCGGAGCGGATACGGATCGAACATATGAAGGAGCCCGTCGGGATCGATATTGAGCATCCGGTGGTCTCCTGGAACATCCGCATCGGGGACGACAGGAGGCTGTGGAGGCAGTCTGCGTACCGAATCACAGCGAGCGGCCATCTGGGCACCGTCTGGGACAGCGGCAGAGTGGAGCGCTCGGCCATGCATCATCGGATCCCTGTGTGCTTCCGATCCCGGGAGCGGGTGGAAGTGATGGTGACTGTGTATGATGAGGCCGGGAACGCAGGGACGGGCAGAACGTTCTTTGAGACGGGGATCTGGCAGTCGGACTGGAGGGCCGGATGGATCAGCCCGGAGCTGACGGTTCCGGATCCGGACGGTACACGCCCGGCAGGGTATCTGCGCCGGACGTTCGGGCTGACGGAAGCACAGCGGCGGGAAGGCGCGCGGCTCTATGCGGCTGCACACGGGACCTACCAGGTGTGGCTGAATGGCCGGCTGCTGGACGGCGTCGTTCTGGCGCCGGGCACTTCAGAGTATCACAAGATTCTTCAGTATCAGACTTATGATGTGACAGAATATCTGAGAGAAGGAGCCAATGAGATCCGTGCGGTGATCGGGAACGGCTGGTGGAGAGGCACAGTGACTTATGACGGGATCCGCAACGGGTTCGGTGAGGATGTGGCCTTTCTCGCCCAGCTGGAGTGCGGAGGCACCCCGGTCTGTGTCACCGACGGCAGCTGGGAGGCATCCCAGGAAGGCGCCCTCAGAGACACAGATTTGATGCAGGGGGAAGTGTATGACGCCAGGAGGGAAGCCATCCCGGAAGAAGACTGGCACCAGGTGAGAGAGGCGGACTTCGGGTACGAGAATCTGGCGGCGGCCAACTGTCCCCCGGTTCGGGAGCACGAGACCTTTCAGCCGGTGCTTCTGCAGACGCCGAAGGGGGAGGCGGTATTGGACTTCGGGCAGAATATCGCCGGGTACATCGGATTCGAGATCGAGGCGCGCGAGGGGGAGACGTATATCTTCACGCACGGGGAGACGCTGGATCAGGACGGGAACTTTACCATTGAGAACTTCCAGAGCCAGAATTACCGGTGCGGGCAGCAGATTGTCTATACCAGCAGGGATGGAAGGAATGTTTATAAGGCTTCCCATACATTTATGGGCTTCCGCTATGTAAAGGTGGAGGGAATGCATGAGATCCGCCCGGAAGACTTTACCGCGTATGCCGTGTACACCGATCTCGAAGTGACGGCCGGTTTCTCCTGCGGACATGAACTGGTGGATCAGCTGGTGGAGAATGCGGTATGGAGCCTGAAGAGCAATCTGGCGGATCTGCCCACCGACTGTCCCACCAGGGAGAAGAGCGGATTCTCCGGAGATCTGGTCACGTATATCCATACCTTTCAGTACTTGATGGACACCTGGCCCATGATCGGGAAATACATCCGCAATCAGGCAGCCGCCCAGTATGAAGACGGCTGTGTGAAGCAGATCGTGGCCGATCCCAGAGAGCGGGGCGGTATGGACGGAGCCGGAGGCTGGTGTGATTCTTTTGAGATCCTTCCGGACAGGGCCGGGGAGTGGTATGACGATGATTGGCTCTTCGAGAGCCATTATGAAGAGATAAAGCGCTGGGCAGACTTCCTGATCAGACGCGCGGCCTCTTCCACGCGGGAAGAACATCTGGACAATCCGTATCATGACTGTCTGGATGACGTGGGGATTCACTGGGGAGAATGGCTGGAGCCGGATTTTGATTTCCAGAGCTATATGGCGGATATTCAGGCCAACGGGGAGCCGGAGGTGGGAACCGCGTATCTGTCTTATGCATGCCGTCTGGTCAGTCAGCACGCCCGCCGGACCGGGAGGGAAGCCGACGCCAGATATTATGGCGAGAAGGCCGAGCGGGCCAGAATGGCTTACCGGTATCAGTTTACGGACAGCGGCAGGATACAGTCTGAGCGGATGTGCCGCTATGTGCGGCCCATCGTTCTGGAGCTTCTGGACGAAGAGGAGAAGCGGCAGGCAGCGGCGGATCTGAACTGTCTGGTGGAGAAGAACGGATATAAGCTGAATACTGGATTCCTGACCACCCATGAGCTGTGCCGGACACTGTCTGATTATGGATATACGGATACGGCCTATCGTCTTCTGCTGCAGGAAGAACAGCCGGGATGGCTGAATCCGGTGATCCACGGGATGACGACGATCCCGGAGAACTGGCGCGCGTTTCAGCCGGACGGCAGCAGGCGGGATTCCTTTAACCATTATTCGTACGGCGCTGTGGCAGGGTGGCTCTTCGATACTGCGGCAGGGATCCGGCTTAAGAACGGGGAACTGACCATAAGTCCCAGGCCCTGTCCAGATCTGAGGTGGCTGCGGGCAGACTGCCTGACCCCTGTGGGCAAAGTGCGAAGTGAGTGGGAATACCGGGACGCAAGGGTTCTGTTTCGGTTTCAGATCCCGGGGAATGTACGGGCGAAACTAGAGTTCCCGTCAGGTCGGACAGAGATGCTGACTGCAGGAAGCTACGAATTTTTCCTGTGAGGGGTCTGAATTGAGCACAATGGATAAATATTAGCGAAACGGGATGAACAGAACGAATTATTGTACCTTCTCGCCAATTATGAGGAAGCAGAAAAGGAGCTTTGCGGGTATAGTTGTCCTAGAAACAAACCAAGACAACGAGACATCGGAAAGGAGCTCAGAGAAAATGGCAACCGAAGGAACAAAAGCAAAAAAGAATCAAGAAGATAAGATCGGCTTCAGCGGCCTGATGCTGTGGCAGAGCCGTGCAGTATCCAAATCAATCGTAGTACTGATGCTGGGATATCTGATGATTTACTGTACAGATACTTTGAAGATCCCGGGGATCATTGTCAGCGGGATTCTGGTGGCCAGCAAGATCCTGGACGGAGTGACAGATGTGTTCGCCGGATTCATTGTAGACCGGACGAAGACGAAATGGGGCAAGGCACGCCCTTACGAAGTATTCATTGTCGGCCTGTGGATTACGACATGGCTGCTGTTCTCCTGTCCGGAGAGCATGAGCACCGCGGTGAAATGTGTGTGGATCTTCGTGATGTACGCCCTGGCGAACTCCATCTGCCTGACATTCTTAAATGCCAATGAAACGCCGTACCTTGTACGCGCCTACAATGACCGTCAGATCGTGAAGCAGACGTCTTACGGAAGTATCGTATCCATGCTGGCAGCCGTGATCTTTAACATGTTTTTCCCCACATTGATGGGTAATATCGCCACATCCGGGGCAGGATGGAGCCGTCTGGTACTGCTCTTTGCAGTCCCGCTGGCAGTGATCGGCATCCTGCGCATGATCTTCGTGCCGGAGAAATATGACGTGGACGCAGTCGTCCAGAATGATGAGAAACTGAAGGTGAAAGACGTTGCCACACTGCTGAAGACGAACAAATACATCCTGATCATTGCCATGATGACGCTTGTTTTCAACTTTGTATGCAACATGGGAGTCAATGTATATTACTTTACCTACATTGTGGGAATTGTAGATCTGATGGGTGTGCTGGCGGCAGCACAGATCATTGCGATTCCATTGGCTTTCGCATTTCCCAAGCTGATCTCGAAGTTTTCCACCGTGAATCTGATGTTTGCGGGATTTCTGATCTCGGCGGCAGGCTATCTGCTGAATGCGTTTGCGGGAGCGAATATGGTGCTTCTCTCCATTGCCGCGATCTTCACAGGGGCGGGAACTATTCCGGCAAGTATGCTGGTCCCGCTGATCATTATCGAGTGCGCGGATTACAATGAATGGAAGAATCATCCCCGTATGGAAGGGACGATGGGCAGTCTCAACAATCTTGGCTCAAAGATCGGCGCGGCGCTTGGAACCGGAGCACTGGGGGTCCTCCTCTCTATAGCCGGATATACCGGGGACGCGGCGACCATGCCGGACGGTGCACTGACGATGATCCGTCTTCTCTGGGGCGTGGTGCCCATGGTGCTGTATCTGCTCACTGCGTTCTCGCTGAAGTTTTATAAGCTGAACAAGATGATGCCGCAGATCAAAGCGGACAACGAAGCGAAAAGAGCAGCAAAACAGAACGCCCAGGCAGAGTGATATTCGTCAGGGAGCCGGGAAACAGACCGGATAGGAAGAGAGCCGGAGACGGGTGTGCAACGAAGAAAAGAGGAAAAAATGATGAAGGAAATATATGATGCAAAGAAAGACAGACAGTTCCAGAACGGATATGTAGACATTGATGAGACACGTGTCCGCATGCTGGACGACGGGACAGAGATCCCTTACAGATATATGCACGGGGGATTCGAAGGAACAGCAGTGAAATTCTCCTTCTGTTTCCCGGAGAAGGACCGGTATGAGGGCAGGTTCTATCAATACATGTCCCCCTTCCCCGGACCGGATGAGGAGCTGGCTTCCCTTCCGGTGACAGGGATCGACGACAAGGTAGGGTTCTGCCTGACCCACGGCGCCTACTATGTGGAGACGAACATGGGATCCGGCGCCGCGTTTACAAACACGGAGGATAACACCATGACCCACCGATCCAGCGCGGCAGCCGCGGAGTTCTCCCGTGTCAAGGCGCAGGAGGTGTACGGATATGAGCACCGCCCCTACGGATATGTGTACGGCGGAAGCGGCGGCGGATACCGCACCACGGCTTGCATTGAGAACACGAACGCCTTCGACGGGGCAGTGCCGTATGTCATCGGATCCCCTTACGCGATTCCCAACTGTCAGACCACAAGGGCCCACGCGGAGCGCCTGGTAAGGAGGAAGATCCGCCAGGTCATCGATGCGGTGGACGCAGGCGGGAGCGGGGATCCCTATAAGGGGCTGACCCAGGAGGAAGCGGATGCGCTCAGGGAGACGACCAGCTTCGGATATCCGTGGAAAAGCTGGTTCATCAGCGCAGACCAGGATGCGGGAGCGCTTCCGGTCCTGCTTCCGGGGATTAAAGAGATGGATCCGCAGTATTTCGAAGACTTCTGGACAATGCCGGGATATCTGGGAGCGGATCCGGAAGGAAGTGCGGTCAGAGACCGGATCTGTATGGATACAAGGATCAAGACCGGGACGATCTCAGGGTGCGTCAAGACTGCGGGTGACGGAAGCGGGGTGGACAATGGAGACTGCTCTGCTGTCGGAAGCGCCGCAGATGAGATCGATACGAGAAACGGGGTCAATGACGCCTGGAAGAAGATGATCGCTGACGGCGCAAAGGATGCGGAGCCGTGGCTGGAGCTTGAGAAGGTGCCGAAGCCGGCGGAAGGATATGATCTCTGCCTGGCCGGCACGGTGCTTACTGTGAAGACCGGGGCGGCAGCAGGAAAGAAGGTTCTTGTGAAGAAGATCGAGGGGAACAGAGTGTATGTGACGGAAGGCTTCGCCCTCGATCCGGTGCAGGAGACGCTTGCCCTCTTAAGCGGAGGAGAAGAGGTGCATCTGGACAATTCGGATTATATCGCTGTCCAGACCTACCACAGGCATCAGGTGCCTGACAGAGAGTACCGGGCGTGGGATCAGTTCCGGGATGAGGATGGAAATCCCCTCTATCCCCAGAGAAAGGTGCTGGCCGGACCGGTGTTCACCAGTATGGGACCCGGATGCGAGCAGAACGGTCTGATCCAGGGTAAAATCATCATCGTCGCGGCCCTCATGGACGAGCAGGCATACCCCTGGCAGGCGGACTGGTACCGGAGAAAGGTAGCGTCCGTACACGGCGGAGACGAGACCGGGCTGTGCAGGCTCTGGTACTTTGACAATGCGCTCCATGATGATGTGACGGCGTCAGCCGATGAGCTCCACGCCACCACCTATATTGCGGGAGTGAAGCAGGCGCTGATCGATGTGGCGGCGTGGGTGGAAAAAGGCATTGAGCCGCTGCCGTCCACAAATTATACTGTAGATATCGGACATGTGATAATACCGGAAAGTGCAAGAGAGCGCGGCGGAATCCAGCCGGCTGCTGTGCTGACGGCGAATGGGGGGAAATGTGCCCGCGTGAAAGTCGGGGAAGAAGTCCGTTTCCGGGTGGAAGGCGAGGTGCCGGACGGCGCGGGAAGCCTGACGTTCGTGGAGTGGAGCTTCGAAGGAGAGCAGGACTTCCCGGAGAAAGGCGAATGGAAATTAAGGGATCACGGACAGCGGGGAACCGCAGAAGCCGTACATACATATACGAAGCCGGGGACCTATTTCGGCGTTGTGAGGATACGATCCGAGAGAAACGGCGATCAGAGCGCGCCGTACACCCAGCTGAGGAATATCGACCGGGTACGGGTGATTGCAGAGTAGAGGAGGAGCAGGACAGTGGAGAAATATTTAGATAAGAATCTTTCGCCGAAGGAGCGGGCAGAGGATCTCTTATCCAGGATGAGTCTGGAAGAGAAGATGGCGCAGACGAACTGCGTGCTTGTACCTATCGGAAGGGAGAAAGAAGCCGGAGAATTCTGCCGGCACGGAATAGGCGAGGTGTCCACTCTGGAGGTGCGCACGCTCAAGACTGCGGCAGAAGCAGTGGAGTTCCAGAGGAAGATCCAGAAGATGATCATGGACAACAGTCCCCATCACATCCCGGCGATCTTCCATATGGAGGGACTGTGCGGGGCGTTCATCCAGGGGGCGGAGAGCTTCCCGTCAGGCATCGCGCGAGCATCCTCATGGGATCCGAAACTGGAAGAAGAGATCGGGCGCTGTGTGGCGAGACAGGAGAACGCGGCGGGATTTACCCACACGCTCGCCCCGGTACTGGATATCTCAAGAGATTCCAGAATGGGACGCCAAGGAGAGACGTACGGGGAAGATCCGACCCTGGCAGCTGCCCTCGGGACGGCATTTACGAAAGGGATACAGGGCGGATCGCTGGACTGCCCGGAGTATATGGACGGCACAGAGACCGGCGGGCGGGGAGAGAGACGCTCGGAGTCTGTGGCAAAGCATTTCATGGGCTTCCATGACTCACAGGGAGGCATCCACGGAGCCGCGTGCAATACCACGCCGAGACTTCTGGAAGAAGTGTACGCAAAGCCCTTCCAGGCGGCGATTACGGAAGCGGGCTTAAGGGGAGTCATGCCTTGTTACTGCACGCTGGACGGAGAACCGGCTTCGGCGTCCGCTCATCTGCTGACAGAGATCTTAAGAGACAGGATGGGATTCGACGGAGTCGCGGCTTCCGACTACAGTGCGGTGGAGAATATCCACAAGGTACAGAAGCTGTATGACAGTCTGACTGAGGCAGGACTGCGTGCCATGGAAGCTGGCATGGATGTAGAGATGCCGGTTCCTTCCGCTTACAATGCGGAATTGACCGAGTGGTTCCGCACAGGGAAAGCGGATAGAAAGATCCTGGATCAGGCAGTGCTCCGGGTACTGGAAGCCAAGTTCCGCATGGGCCTCTTCGAGCATCCGTACGCTCTGGAAGGGGAAGAATTCAGCGAGGCATTCTTCCGGGAGGAGGATGAGAAGATCAGTCTTCAGTCTGCCCGGGAATCCCTGATCCTTCTGAAAAACGACGGCACACTGCCGATTAAAATAAACAGTGGAAAAGACAGTCAGAACGAATCCGGAACAGCGGAGTCTGACGGAGCAAAAGCTGGCGCGGCCCGCTCTGATGCCGCAGGATCTAATAAGGGTATCCGCAGGATCGCGGTGATTGGTCCCCACGCGGCGAATGCCCGCAGTTTCTTCGGCGGGTACACGCACATCAGTATGGTGGAGGCGATTCATGCGGTGGCAAACTCCATCGCCGGGATCGGGGATGCGGCGTCCAATCAGAAGAAGGAAGTGCCTTATGTGCCGGGAACGCAGATCCAGTCCGATGAGACGGAGGAGTTCGATGCTATTTTAAGGCATATTAAGCCGGAATGCCCGAATCTGGCGGAGGAGCTGGAGAAACGCCTCCCGAATGTGGAGATCGTCTATGCCTACGGCTATCCGATCGCAGGTGCGGATGACAGCCATTACGAGGAAGCGCTTTCCATGATCAAAGAGTGCGACCTGTGTATCATGACGCTGGGAGGAAAGCACGGCTCCTGTTCGGTCGCTTCCATGGGCGAAGGTGTGGACGGGACGGATATCAACCTGCCCCAGTGCCAGGAGACATTCATCCGCCTGGCGGCGAAGACAGGCACTCCCCTTGTAGGCGTACACTTCAACGGGCGGCCCATTTCCAGCGACGCGGCGGACGAGTGTTTAAATGCCATCATCGAGGCGTGGAACCCGTCGGAGATGGGAGCGCAGGCAGTCGCGGATGTGCTGACCGGAGCGTACAATCCTTCCGGGAAGCTGCCGCTCTGCGTGGCGTACAACGCGGGACAGATCCCGGTTTATTACAATCACCCCAACGGGTCTTCCTGGCATCAGGGGGAGAGCATCGGCTTCGCCAATTATGTAGATATGAGCCACACTCCGAGATATTATTTCGGATATGGGCTTTCTTATACGGAGTTCGCATACAGCGATTTTGCAATAGATAAAAAGGAAGTTGCGGCGGATGAGGAATTCACGGTGTCTGTCAGTGTGGAGAATACAGGAGACGTACCGGGCACGGAGATCGTGCAGCTCTACTTAAGTGACGTATACGCAAGTATGACCCGTCCGGCCATGGAACTTGCAGGATTCCAGAGAGTTGAGCTGGCGGCGGGAGAGAAGAAGACGGTGAAGTTCAGAGTACATCCCAGCCAGGCGGCATTTCTCGACGGGAAGATGAACTGGATGGTGGAAAAGGGTGAGATCGAGGTCATGATCGGCGCGTCATCAGACGATATCCGGTTCAGAGAATGTGTGAAAGTAACAGAGACAGCCTACATCGATGGAAAGACGAGACGTTTCTTCGCGGTGTGCGATGCAGAGTAAGATATGGAAGATCCGGCAGAGATGTACGAGGAGATGCGGAAGACCGGCTGCAAAGGAGATAGGAGCGTCGGTATACAAGGGGCCATACAGTCGATGAAGGATAAATTTAAGTCCCTTTGTACACCGACGGTGGCAGTCTTGAAGAAACACGGAAACTAAGAGAGTATAAGGAGTTTGGATGAGTATGGATTTTCAGGGAAAATGGATCCGGACATCCGCGAAGACCGGGGATGTATGCCCGGTCTTTCGTAAAGTCTGGAAGAAGGAGAAAGAAGTAAAAAAGGCAGTGCTGTATCTTACCGCGCTGGGAGTATACGAGGCAGAGCTGAACGGCGAGCGGATCGGTTCGGATGTCCTGGCGCCGGGATGGACGGCGTATGACAAACGGCTTCAGTATCAGGAGTATGATATCACCTCCATGCTGGCGGAAGAAAATGCGCTTACTGTGACGGTGGGAAAGGGCTGGTTCTCCTCTCCCATGCCGGGATGGCTGGAATCGGAGGACAAGGCGAGAAGAGCGGCGAGACCTAGAGGAATCATTGGCGAAGTGCATATCAGTTATGCAGACGGGACGGAGGAGATCATCCCCACAGACGAGACCTGGATGTGGGGAGAGAGCCGGATCCGGTTCAGCGAGATCTATGACGGCGAGATCTGCGACGGCGGATCTGTGACAGAGAAGTGGGAAAACGCGGCTGTGCTGGACTGGCCGAAGGACATCCTTATCCCCCAGGAAGGCGAGCCCATCCGCGAGCAGGAGCGGATCGCGGTGAAGGAGATCCTGCGCACACCGGCAGGTGAGACAGTGATTGACTTCGGACAGGAGATCACGGGATACGTGGAGATCACTTTGGAAGCGCAGGCAGGAGATACCGTGCGTGTGCTTCACGGGGAAGTGCTGGATGACAAGGGGAATTTCTACAGAGACAATTACCGCAGCGCAAAGGCTGAGTTTACCTATATCTGCCGGGACGGAGCGCAGACGTGGCATCCTGCGCTTACCTTCTTCGGGTTCCGCTATCTGAAGATCGAGGAGTTCCCGGGAGAGGTGAAGCCGGAGCAGTTCACAGGGATCGCGGTATATTCGGATATCCGCAGGACCGGGCACATGCGCTGCTCGGATCCGGAGATCAATCAGCTCTTCTCCAATATCTTCTGGGGCCAGAGAGGCAACTTCCTCGATGTGCCCACCGACTGCCCGCAGAGAGACGAACGTCTCGGCTGGACAGGGGACGCGCAGGTATTCGTCAAGGCGGCAAGCTACAACTTTGACGTGGAGAGATTCTTCCGCAAATGGCTTCACGACGTGGCGGCGGATCAGCGGGAGGACGGAAGCATCGGGCAGGTGATCCCGGATTATCTGCCGGAGGGAGCGCCCAGCGCCGCGTGGGGAGACGCGTCTGTCATCTGCCCGTGGCAGATCTATCTGACATACGGGGAGAAAGAGGTGCTTCGGGAGCAGTTTGACAGCATGAGGAAATGGATCGATTCTATCACCGCAGCCACCACGACAGAATATCTGTGGACAGGCGGAGAGCATTTCGGCGACTGGCTGGGTCTGGACGCTCCCCAGGGAAGCTACAAGGGCTCATCCAGAGAGGACTTTATCGCCACGGCGTTCTACGCGTATTCCACAGAGCTTGTCATCAAGGCGGGAAACGTGCTGGGAGGGGATGTCTCAGCATATGAAGAGCTGCGTGAAAATATCGTCGCGGCCTTCCGGAAGACATTTCCGGAGTATCAGACACAGACCGAATACATCCTCGCGATCCATTTCGGGCTGGCAGAGGATCTTCAGGCAGCGGCGGACGCGCTGGCAGCGATGATCGCGGCGGACGGATATCAGATACGCACGGGATTCGTGGGGACGCCATATATCCTCCATGTGCTGAGCGAGTACGGACACAATGATATCGCTTATACTCTTTTCCTGAGAAGAGAGTACCCGTCATGGCTCTATCCGGTCAAGAAAGGCGCGACCACGATCTGGGAGCACTGGGACGGCATCATGGAGAACGGAGCGTTCTGGGATCCGTTCATGAATTCATTTAACCATTACGCCTACGGCTCTGTGGCAGACTGGGTCTATGAAAAGGCAGCGGGAATCCGGCTTCTCGAGGAAGCACCCGGATTTGAGAAGGTGGAGATCCGCCCCATGCCGGATCAGAGGCTTGAGTGGCTGGAGGCATCCATTGACACAAGGCACGGAAAGGTCAGCTCCAGATGGACATATGCAGGAGAGAAGATCCGGTACGAGATCGAGACGGCAGTGCCTGCGGTGATCCGCATCGGCGGGCAGACACGGGAAGTACAGCCGGGAAGCTATGTACTGTGGGGAGAGTGTGACAATGTATGACGCGTTTTATCCCGGGCAGACGTGGCTGGACACGGAAGGGAAGCGGATCCAGGCCCATGGCGGTTCCGTGTTCTATGAAGACGGAGTGTACTACTGGTACGGGGAAAATAAGGAGAAGACAGACGGGGAGAACGGGATCTGGCACTGGGGAGTCCGGTGCTATTCCTCTCGGGATCTGTATAACTGGGAGGATCTGGGATTGATCATCCCGCCCCGGCCGGAGGATCCGGATTCGCCGCTCCATCCGTCCTCCATGATGGACCGCCCGCACATTATCTACAACAGAGATACCGGGAAATACGTCTGCTGGCTGAAGATCATGGAAAAGGACGGACGGCAGACCGCGACCGTGCTCACCGCGGAGCGGCTGACCGGGCCGTACACCATCGTGCGTACAGGACTCCGCCCGCTGGGGATGAGCGCCGGGGACTTTGATCTGGCAGTCGCACCGGACGGCAAGGCTTATTATTATTTTGAACGGGTACACAGTGAGACGATCTGCGCCGATCTGACCCCGGACTACACGGATGTGACGGGATATTACAGCACACATTTTCCGCATGGCGCTCCGCCCTATGTAAGAGAGGCGACCGCGCATTTCTTCAGGAAAGGGAAACATTATCTCATCACATCCGGTACGACAGGGTATCTTCCCAATCCATCGGAAGCCGCCGTGGCGGACACCTGGCACGGCCCGTACCGTGTGCTGGGGAATCCCCATCCGCAGGATACGAGCATGACATCATATCACTCCCAGATATCCAGCGTCTTCAAAGTGGAGGGAAAGAAAGACCTGTATATCGCCGTGGCAGACCGCTGGGTACCGGACCATATGGACTGGAAATATGAGAATTATAAGAAAGTTTTCGAGAGGATGTTCAGCCCGGATGATACGCCTGATGGCGGAGAAGATAATGATGGAGAAGAACCGGATACAGGAGAGTATCAGCTCGACGCGTCCATAAACACAAGCCGGGCGGACTATGTGTGGCTGCCGATCCGGTTTGACGGCGAGATGCCGGTGATCGAGTGGAAGGAGCATTGGAAGACAGAGGATTACGTATAATAACGGAAAATATCTGCAGAACTGTGACTGCGCTGCGGCTTCAGGGGCATTCTGTGAACTGTAATATACAGCCTGTTTTATACAAGAGAAAAACAAGGGACACATTGACAAAAATTACCGGGGGTATGATAAACCCGTATCAAAACGAAGAGTTGTCTGGATATAGGAGGAGAAACAATAATGAAGAAAAAGATACGGGCAATCCTTTTGACATTTACACTTGTGTCAGCGATGGCAGCAGGCTGCGGCGCATCTGACGAGGGAAAGAGTGACAGCGGAAATACAGCAACTGAGGAAGAGGCTGGTTCTACTGATGAGGCAGAAGAACAAACTCCGACGGAGATGGAAGAGACTGAGAAACAGAGTGAGCCATACACGGCTGCTGATGTTACAGATGATATGATGGATGAATTATATGCTTCTATCAAAGATAGCGTCGGTGGACAAGGGGCAACACGCCTCAAACCGCGTAATTTCGGCGATTTTCAGCGTTATCCTCAATCGGCGTACGTCCAGTACGCCTCAATCGTCTGCCTTGAAAAGCGCCGAAATTCCTGCGGTTGAGGTCTGCGAGTCGTGAAGAG
>CASDTX010000052.1 GCA_949283695.1 uncultured Eubacteriales bacterium
AAGTTTCTTTTGGATTCTTCGTTCTTTTCTGCCCATTTCAACCTCACTGCGAAAAAGTTTTTTGCCATAATCTTATTTTCGCAGTGAGGCTGTGTATTTTCAACAGATTTTAGTGCGAATTATTTTTACCTGTCAAAACTGCATGGGCTTCCGCTCACCGAATAACGCTTGGTGAATTATAATATTTAGTCGAGTTCGATCTCCTCGAGCTCTTTCGCCGGGATCGGGCGGCTGGAATTCTTGACAAAGGCTGCCAGATTCTTCTTCGCTTTGGCCACAGGAATGTTCGTGCCGGCTCCGGCGATACATCCGCCCGGACATCCCATTCCTTCAATCAGGCATCCGTTCATCTTTCCGGCCTTGGCCAGAGCCAGGATTTTCCTGCAGTCTGACAGGCCTTCTGCGTGTTCGATATTAACCTGCACGTCCGGGTAGTATTCATTGATACATTTCTCAATGGCTCCGGCGACTCCGCCTGCGCATCCATACCCGCGGCCCGCCCCGGTTGCATCATGGAAGGAGGACTCCGCTTCATATTCTGTCAGGTCAATTCCCTTTGCGTCGAACATGGCCTGCATTTCCTCAAATGTAACCACAAAGTCTACGTCGCTTCGGACCGTTCGTCTGGACGCTTCCAGCTTCTTGGAGGCGCAGGGCCCGATAAACACGACTCTTGCGTTCGGATGCTGCTGCTTGATGGTTCTCGCTGTCGCCACCATAGGAGTCAGTTCCTGGGAGATCTCATCGATTACATCCGGGAAATACTTCTTCGCCAGAACCGCCCAGGACGGACAGCAGGAGGTGAGAAGGAAAGGAAGCTCTCCGGTCAGCACTTTCTCTACATAGTGATGGGCTTCCGCGATCGCCCCGATATCTGCGCCCAGTGCCACCTCGTATACCTCGGAGAATCCAAGCTCTCTAAGAGCTGCCTTGATATTCCGCGGGGTAATATTGTCCCCGAACTGTCCCACGAATGCGGGCGCGATCTCAGCGATAACCTGCTCACCCTCGGACAGGGCTCTTGCCAGCTGGAAGATCTGGGACTTATCAGAGATTGCCCCGAATGGGCAGCTTACCATGCACATGCCGCAGGATACGCATTTATCGTTGTCAATCCATGCGCGGCCGTATTTATCTGAAACGATCGCGTTCACACCGCAGGCTTTCTGACAGGGACGTTCTTTCTTCGCGATGGCATCATAAGGACAGACGGATTTACATTTTCCGCACTTGATGCACTTATCCTGGTCTATGAAAGAGCGGCCGTTTACCATAGAGATGGCCCCTTTGGGACAGACTTCCTGGCACGGATGGGCCAGACATCCTTTACAGACATTGGTCACTTCATACTTATTTTCCTCACAGCTCTCACACGCGGAAGGGATCACCTGCATCAGCGGCGGTTCATAATACTTTTCAGAAATATTGCTGGCTTCCACGCCCGCGGTCAGGTGGACCGGCTTATTCTCCGGGCGCAGTGACAATCCCATGGCCAGCCGCAGCCGTTCACGCACGATGGCACGGGAACGGTAGGTGCTCTCCCGGTATTTCTCCGTGTCGTCGTTTACGATCTCATAGGGAATTGCTTCCATATCGTCAAGGAGCGTCTCCGCGTCTGCTTTAAATCCCAGTTTCGCGACTTCAGTGAATACTCTCCGCCGGATCGCTCTTACCGGTGTCTGTAATCCTCGCATTGTTGATTCCATACTGATAGATTCCTCCTTTCGTCAGGGCGTCCGTGTACAAAGGGGCAATGGTCCGCCGTCAGCTGGACTGCTGCTTATGTATATACTTATATATATTATGATATACGCCAGATACACAGACGCTGTCAGCCGGTAATCACATACCGGCTGACCTTTGCATCGATCTCGCTGTTCTATTCTCTGTGCATGGAGAAGGACTCCTCGTCGTAATTGCTCAGGTTCGCGTAGATGCCTCTGTCATCCGCCTGTTTAATCAGAGCGTCACGAGATTTCTTGGCCAACATCTGATCTTTAAAGGAGCTTGGTCCTCCCACACATCCGCCGTCGCAGGCCATCCCTTCAATGAAGTCTTCCGGAAGACGTCCGACCTTCATGAGCAGAAGCGCTTTCTTACATTCAGCCGCCCCGTTCGCTCTGCAGACCTTGATGTCGATCTCATTTCCAGACTCTTTCAGGCTCTGCTGCACAGCTGCCGTCACACCGCCGGAATTGCCGAACCGTTTGCCGTATACGGAGGATTCCTGATATGTATCTTCTACCGGTTCCAGAGCCACTTCTTTCGCGCGCATCATGGCGCGGATCTCACTGTAAGTCAGAACATAGTCTGCATTGCCTTCGATCTTCTGATCCACAACTTCAGACTTTTTCGCCATGCAGGGTCCAATAAATACGGTGACTGCTTCCGGGTCCTTGGCTTTGATCATACGGGAGACTGCACACATCGGAGAAACTGTAGTAGACACAGCGTCATTTAACTCTGGGAAGTGTTTGCGCACCATGTTTACGAATCCGGGACAGCAGGAAGTAACTTTCTTCTTGCCCTCCTCGTGGGCCTCTCTCCACTCTTCTGCTTCATATTTCGCTGTCAGGTCTCCGCCCAGGCCGACTTCGACGAAATCTGTGAAGCCAAGTTCGAGCATTGCCTTTTTCCAGCTGGCCATGGTAATATCCTCGCCGAACTGTCCTTCTGTGGCCGGCGCCAGCATTGCGTACACATGCTTTCCGGACTTTATGGCTTTGATCACCTGGACGATCCATGTCTTGGAGCCGATTGCTCCGAACGGACAGCTGTGGATACATTTTCCGCAGCGGATACACTTTTCATCATCGATGACAGAAATGCCATATTCATCATAGGAGATGGCGTCTACCGGACAGCTGAACTTGCAGGGACGCTTCAGATGAGCGATGGCATTGTATGGACAGGCATCCGCACATTTCCCACACTCTTTACACTTGGAAGCGTCGATGTGGGTGCGGTGTCTTCCCGGTTCGATCGCCCCGAATTTACAGGCATTGATACATGCCTTTCCGATACAGTTCTGACAGTTCTCTGTAACCGTATAACTGGAAATCGGACAGTCCTCACAGGCAGAACTGATCACCTGAATAATATTTCCGTCGTCTGTAAGCCCGGGCGCCTTTCCCTCGGCAAGGCGGACACGCTGTCTGATAATCTCCCTTTCTTTATAGATACAGCAGCGGAACTGGGCTGTCGGTCCTGGGATCAGTTTCATCGGGATCTCATCCTTGCGCTCCTCCAGTTCTCCTGCGAACGCCAGCCGCGCGACTGCCTCCAGAACTTCGTGTTTGATTTTGATTACGTTTGCATCTGCGTACCTCAAAATATTCCCTCCTTAAGAATTCTCATCTCTCTGTGCAAAAGCATGCGGGAATGCATGCTTCCTCCGTCTTTCATAATAACACGGCTTTGCCGAATTTCCTAGATATTTTTTTAACAATTAGTTCGTCAAACTGAACGGCAGCCACAATAAGCACGCAGTGCGGTTTTACGAATGGCGCTCCTGTGAACGGCAACGAACGGCAGCGGACTCACAGCGAGGCGAAAAGCTCCTGCGCATAGTGTACGGACTGCATCGCGTCTTTCCCATAGAAATCTGCGCCGATCATATCTGCATATTCCTGGTTCAGCACAGCGCCTCCGACCATCACCCGGCACCAGGGGGCTTTCTCTCTCAGCTGCCGGATCGTCTCTTCCATACTGACGACAGTAGTTGTCATCAGTGCGCTCAGTCCTACCAGCTTCACATTCTTTTCCAGTACGATGTCCACGATCCGCTCCGGCGGCACGTCTTTCCCAAGGTCGATCACGTCGAAACTGTAGTTCTCGAGAAGGACTTTGACAATATTCTTGCCGATGTCATGGATATCCCCCTTGACGGTAGCGATTACTACGGTGCCCAGCTTTTTCTGCACTTCTCCGCTTCTGTCCATCTTCTCTTTCAGCACGCTGAAGGCACTCTTGGCAGCTTCCGCACTCATCAGAAGCTGGGGGAGAAACACCGTTCCCTTCTCAAACCCGTCACCTACGTGATTCAGTGCGGGGATCAGTTCCTCATTAATAAGATCCAGCGGGGAGCGTTCCGCGGAGAGTTCCGCCGTGATCCGGTGCGCGTCTTCCCGAAGTCCCTTTTCGATTGCCGCTGAAAGGCTCAGGGCGGCAGATGCGGTTCCCGTTCCGGAAGAACCTGCCGGTCCTGTGCCGGCGCTGCCGGCCGGGGCGGCGCCGTAGCGGTCAATGTATTTCTCGCAGTTTGCATCCAGATTCATCAGCGCATGATATGCATGCCATGCTTTCATCATGTCTTCGGAGGAAGGATTAATAATGCCTGCACTGAGTCCGCACATCATGGCCAGGGTGTAAAAAGCGGAATTGATAATCGGGCGGCTGGGAAGGCCAAAGGAAATATTGGACACGCCCAGCACGGTGTTGACTCCAAGTTCGTCACGAAGGCGCCTCAGGGTCTCCAGCGTAACCTTCGCTCCCTCTGGTTCTGAACTGATCGTCATAGCCAGGGCATCGATTACAATATCTTTCTTCTGAATCCCATACTTCGCCGCCTCTTCGATGATCTTCCCGGCAATGCGCACCCTGCCGTCCGCATCCGCGGGAATCCCGGATTCATCCAAGGTCAGGCCGATCACCACGCCGCCGTACTTCTGAATCAGCGGGAAGACCAGATCCATGGACTCCTGTTTGCCGCTGACAGAGTTCACCATTGCTTTGCCGTTGTAGATCCGCAGTGCGTTCTCCATGGCTTTCGGGTCCACGGTATCGATCTGCAGAGGCAGATTGACCACACTCTGGAGTTCCTGTACGACTTCCTCCATCAGAGCAGGCTCATCAATATCCGGAAGTCCCACATTCACGTCCAGGATATGTGCTCCGTGATCCTGCTGTGTGATGCCTTCCCGCAGGATATAATCCAGGTCATGTTCTTTGAGGGCCTGTTTAAACCGCTTCTTTCCCGTGGGATTAATCCGTTCCCCGATGATCTTTGATCCGCACCTGCTGTCTTGCGCGTTTCCAAGAAAAACGCATTGTCCGTAAGAAGAGACAACCGTATCTTTCTTCTCAGAGATGGGGAGGATGTCCGTACCCCGGCAGAGTTCGGTCATTGCTTTGATGTGATCCGGCGTCGTGCCGCAGCAGCCTCCGATCACACAGGCGCCCATTTCCACGATTTCCTTCATGTATCCGGCAAAGGCCTCCGGCTCTACATCATAATACGTCTGTCCGTCTCTCTGCTTGGGCAGACCGGCATTGGGCTTTACGATAACCGGGAGGGAAGAATAAGTGAGCAATTCTTCCAGCACAGGAATCATCTGTTCCGGACCCATGCCGCAGTTGATCCCAAGCGCGTCCACCCGCAGGCCTTCCAGCAGTGCCACAACAGAAGGAACGTCTGCCCCTGTGAGGAGCTTATGCCGTTCATCGAAGATTGCTGTGACGAAGACCGGAAGTGAGGTGTTCTCCTTGGCTGCAAGTACAGCCGCTTTCATTTCATAAGTATCACTCATGGTCTCGATATGGATCAGATCTGCACCCGCCTGTTCTCCGATGATCATCACTTCTTTGAAGGCCTGATAGGCTGTTTCAAATTCCAGATCCCCCATTGGTTTCAAAAGCTTCCCAGTGGGACCGATATCCAGTGCGGTATAGATCTTCCGGCCCTGTCCTGCCTCCTCTGCCGCAGCTTTCACATGTCCTGCCGCGGCCCGGATAATCTCCTCCAGGGACCAGGTATCGTCATGAAATTTCAAAGCGTTTGCACCGAAGGTGTTGGTCAGCACAATCTGGCTGCCGGCCTCGATATACCGCCTGTGTATCCCGCGGATGATTTCCGGATGGGTCAGATTCCAGGTCTCCGGCAGTTCACCGGGAGCAAGGCCTTTCTCCTGCAGCAGGGTTCCCATCCCGCCGTCAAAAAATAAGAGTTCTTTTCCAAGTCGTTCTCTGAGCATTCCTCTTGTCCTTTCTGCTGTCATTCGCTGCCAGTATTTATATTCTGCGGTACTCGCAGTCGGTTTTCTCACACATTTCACAGCCGGCCGCAGGGCACCTTTCTTTCCCTGTGCCGGCTCCGATCAGTGCTGTCACGGATTTCGTGGGCGTCATCATAAAGCCGTCTGTCATGGTAAGGCCGATCGTCTTCGCGCAGTCCAGCATCCGCATAATCGGTGCCTGGTAGGAGATATCAAAATCCCCGTAGCCGGGACTGAAGCGCGGGCGCAGGTACAGGCCGGACGATTCCAGTTCCTGCCCGATCTTCTTCTGCTGCGCATCACAGTATTCTTCCAGAACAGCTGCGGCGCAGGCCTGCAGCACCACGGCCTTGGCCATATCTGTGACCGACCATCTTCGGATCAGCCGGTCAGTCTCCTCGCCCAGCGTAGCACCGAAGAGTACTACGCTGCCGCACCCTTTCAGGTTCCGGCTCAGACTGGTGCTCTTGATTTCCATCGTGCCGATTCTGATTCTGCCGTCCGCTGTCTGTTCCAGATCAAAAATGCGGCAGACCGACTTCGGCGCCGCTGATCTGTCAAGTTCTGCAAACGCATCGTTTATCAGCGCCAAAGTCCTGTCATCTGCCGCATTTCTTCCATAGCCCAGATATCGGACAGCTTCTCTCGTTCGTCTGTCCATCTTTTTCACCTATGCCTTTATAATCTCTGACAGGTTATTCATGATTGCTGCCGCCACATCCGGTTTATTCATAGTATAGATATGGATATTCTTTACCCCGTTGGCCAGAAGGTCAATAATCTGATCCGTCGCATAGGCAATGCCTGCCTGCTTCATGGCAGCCGGCGAACTCCCGAACCTGTCAAGTATCGCAAGAAATCTTCTCGGGAAAACAGTTCCTGAGAGTTCCTGACTTCTCTTCATCTGTGTGGCACTCGTGATCGGCATAATGCCTGGTAGTACCGGCACCGTGATTCCGGCTTCCCGGATCCGGTAAAGGAAATTATAGTGGATATCATTGTCAAAAAACATCTGGGTAGTCAGGAAATCCACTCCGCTGTCCACCTTTTGCTTCAGGTAGCGTATATCGTCCGCCTTGTGCTCGTTTTCCACATGTCCTTCCGGATAACATGCGGCTCCAATACAGAAATCCCCGTGACTGCGGATCTCTTCCACCAGCTCATAGGCATATCGAAATCGTTCTGCGTCCGGGAACTTCATTCCCGCGGGGATATCTCCCCGCAGAGCGAGAATATTCTCGATCCCAAGTTCCTGAAGGCTGCGGATTACCCCCCGCACCTCCTCCTTTGTGGAGGATGCGCATGTCAGATGTGCCAGGCTCAGCACATGCAGATCATCCTTGATATGAGAGGCGATCTTCGCTGTATTCCGGCTGGTTCCCCCGCCCGCTCCATAGGTCACACTGATAAACGCGGGGTTCAGTTTAGCCATCTCGTCCGTGGCGGCGGCTACCTTATCATATCCTTCGTCCGTCTTTGGCGGAAATACTTCAAAAGAAATATGTATCCTGTCTTCTCTCAGTCTGTCACTTATCTTCATCCGGTCAAAAGTCTCCTGTCCTGTATATTACCATCCCTGCGGTCCTTTTCTCCTGCGTCGGTCAGGCGCGGAGACCGCTCGGAACAGCAGTGCCGCCTTCTTTTGATTCGAAGGCGGCAGCCGCAGTGTTTCTTACTCGCCGATCAGGCCTTTGTACAGTTCTTCGTACTGTCTTGCAGAGTTCTTCCATGAGAAGTCCTGACTCATGGCACGCTCTACGATCTTGTTCCAGTCTCTCTTTCTGTCATAGTAGATTCTCTCTGCATAGCGAATGGTATTCAGCATCTCATGTGCGTTATAGTTGCAGAAACTGAATCCGGTTCCAGTCTTTTCGAATTCATTATACGGCTCTACGGTATCCTTCAGACCGCCTGTCTCACGTACGATCGGCAGGGTGCCGTAACGAAGGCTCATGAGCTGGCTTAAACCGCAGGGCTCGAAGAGTGACGGCATGAGGAAGGAATCACAGGACGCATAGATCTTATGGGAAAGTTCGTCAGAATAATAAATGTTGGCGGATACCTTTCCGGAATATTTCCATGCAAAGTGGCGGAACATATTCTCATACTTCACATCTCCTGTGCCAAGCACTACGATCTGAACCGCATCCTGGCAGAGCTCATCCATCACATAATCGATCAGGTCAAACCCTTTCTGATCTGTCAGACGGGAAACCATACCGATCAGCATCACCTTGGGATCTACATCCAGCCCCAGTTCTTCCTGAAGAGCGGTCTTGTTCATCGGCTTATTCTTACGGAAATTCTCAATCGTAAAGTTCTTCGCGATCCGGTTGTCTGTTGCCGGGTTCCAGTCGTCGTAGTCCAGTCCGTTCACGATACCGCACAGGTCTCCTGCTCTTGCGGACATCAGGCCGTCCAGCGCCTCGCCGTAGAACGGAGTCTTGATCTCCTCTGCGTAGCTGTTGCTGACAGTCGTTACCTTATCTGCATAGACGATACCGCCTTTTAACAGGTTGGCATCCTTGTATGCTTCCATCTTGTCCGGCACAAAATAGTACTCCGGAAGTCCGGTAATACCTCGCACGGTCTTTGTGTCCCACACGCCCTGGAACTTCAGGTTATGTATGGTCATCACTGTTTTAATCCCGCGGTAGTACTCTCCCAGGTATCTGAAATTGTCCAGGTAAACCGGAATCAATCCTGTCTGCCAGTCATGGCAGTGGATGAGGTCCGGGCGGAATCCGATCACAGGAAGAATACTCAGAGCTGCCTTTGAGAAAAACGCGAACTTCTCAATATTCCATTTCGGGTCCCCGTCATAGGGTGCAAAGCCGCTGAAATAATGCTCGTTGTCGATAAAATAGAAAGTGATGTCATTGAGGACAGTTTTTAAAACTCCCACATACTGGTCCTGTCCCGCAATGTCCATATAAAAATGCGTTACATACTCCAGCTTATCCTTCCATTCCTGCTTCATACAAGTGTACTTGGGAAGGACGACGCGCACGTCGTATTTCTCTTTGTCAAATTCTTTGGGGAGTGATCCCGCAACATCTGCAAGGCCGCCTGTCTTGATGAATGGCACACATTCTGAAGAAGCAAATAAAATGTTTTTCATATCTTTCGATCCTCCATTTTCTGCATTAATCGCCGAAAGGCTTTCATTAGACATTATTATACCTTATTTCCTGCATAATGCAAAGGATTTTATCACTTCACCATATTGATTTATTTTGTCCGCGTCCTGCTTTTTCTTACAATGGCAGTCACTCTATGAGGAACTGCCGTGTCTGTACTCCAGCTGTATGGTATCTGCGATCAGTGCAATAAATTCGGAATTGGTAGGTTTGCCCTTCCCTGTGCTTACCGTATATCCGAAAAGTTCATCCAGTGTATCCAGTTTGCCCCTGCTCCAGGCGACTTCGATTGCGTGCCGTATGGCCCTCTCCACACGGCTGGAAGTTGTCTGATACTTCTTTGCCACAGTAGGGTAGAGAATCTTGGTAATCGCGTTGAGCACGTCCATATCGTTCACGGCCATCATAATCGCGTCCCGCAGATAGTGATAGCCTTTGATGTGCGCGGGTATGCCGATCTCATGAAGCATATTTGTCACACGGTTTTCCAGATTGTCGCCTCTTACCTTATCCCCACTCTGGTCTTCCTCCCTCTTTTCGTGATTACGGAACATTTTTCTTACGGATTTTATCCGTTCCAGCAGAAGTTCGTTGTTGAACGGTTTCATGATGTAGTAATTTGCCCCTTTGTTAAAGGCATCTTCAGTAATCCTTTCCTGTCCCACCGCTGTGATAACAATAAAATATGGACGCTTATTGACAAGTTCCCCCTGATTCACCTGTTCCATTACTGTCAATCCATCCATTTTCGGCATGATCAGATCGAGAAGAACAACGTCCGGCTGTCTGTCTTTGATGATCTGACACATCTCTTCACCATTTTTTGCTTTTCCAACCAGATCGAGATCCTTGTCTGTACTGATAATATCGCCCAGCACATCAAGGATCCTCTGATTATCATCAGCGATGGCAACACTCAAATGCTCCATTCTCTTCTCTCCTTTAGATTTGAGAACCAGCTCTGAAACGCCACTTGCTTATTATATCCGCGCCAATATGCAGATTCAAGAAGATTTTGTAACACTAATTCGACATGGTTTTCGACATTTCAGACGATTCGACCTGCTTCAACATATTTTCTATAAATATGCCATAGCCCATTGTCGAATCCTGCACGAACACATGTGTCACTGCTCCGATCAGTTTCCCATCCTGAATAATCGGACTTCCGCTCATGCCCTGGATGATACCGCCTGTTTTTTCCAGCAGTTCGGGGTCTGTCACTTTTATGACGAGTCCTTTGTTGATCTCGGTACTGTCCGTGTCAACTTCTGTCACCTCAATGTCGTACTCTTTCAGCTCGTTGTCGATATAACAGCGAATTGCTGCCGGCCCGGCGTGAATCTCCTCCTTTTCTGCCGTCTCGATGGGGATCTGGTCTTCAAACAGCTCGTCAATACGGTCAATGCTGCCGTAGATTCCGGCCTCTGTATTCTGGTCGATGGTTCCCAGAATATTGTAGCGGTTGTAGACAATGATCCCTTCCATGCTGCCGGGCAGACCGTCTGTTCCGCGGATAATATTCTGGATACTGGTTCGGTATACAGTTCCGTCCGAAATCGTCATCAGCACATTGGTATCTGTATCGTGAATCCCATGTCCCAGTGCCCCGAACCTGCTTTTGTCTGTCAGAAATGTGATGGTTCCCAGTCCCTGGACATTATCCCGTACCCAGATCCCCAGGCGGTAATCGTCCGGCGAGCATTCCACAGGCTGAATGCGGATATCGAGCACCTCGCCGTCACGCCGCACCGTGAGCACCACATCATCACCGTCAATTGCTTCCACCGCGTCCAGCAGATCTGATTTCCCGGATATTTCCTGATGGTTCACCGCCGTGATATAATCCCCGGTCCGCACAAGATGCGCCGCCGGTTCATACTCATGCCCGTCAACCCCCTTCATCTGTTCCGTGCCAAGTACCATAACACCGTCTGTTTCCATGTAGATTCCAACCGGCATTCCTCCCAGGAGCACCGTTCCGCTGTCCGATGACTCGGTGGATGCCTCTGTCTGGCGGATATCCGGATCCCCGGATTCTGCATGGATGCATCTCTGTACCAAAGCGCCGGCCAGAATGAGCCCGCCGAGGATGCCTGTCAGGATCATGCCCGCCATATATCTTCGCTCTCTTCTCATACCACACATCCTTTCTTTTGTGATTTTCAAGACAAAAAGAAACGGATACCTCTGCCGCATCCGTTTCTAGTATGTGTGGAATCTCCCGGTTTCACACTGGTATTATCTATGACACTTTGCCAATTGTTTCATCTCTTTTGCACTTTCTACAATGTGTGCGGTCACCTTGTCGCCGCCCAGAATCCTGGCCAGCTCTTTTACGGATCCTTCCTCGGACAGCCGCTCGATTCCGGTCTTGACAGACTCTTTGTCTGCTGTTTTTTCGATCAGGAAATGGACATCTGCAGCAGCGGCAATCTGAGGCAGATGAGTGATGCAGATCACCTGGCGGCTCTTCCCGATCCGCCTTAGCTTCTCTGCCACTTTGCCTGCGGTAATGCCGGAAATCCCGGTGTCGATCTCATCGAAAATCAAGGTCGGCGTATCCTCCTCGTCCGCCAGTACGGTTTTAACTGCCAGCATGATTCTGGACAGCTCGCCTCCGGAAGCGATATGTTCCAGCGATTTCAGCGGTTCGCCCGGATTTACGGCCAGATAGAATTCCGCTTCATCCTTCCCGTCCGCGCTGTAACGTCCGGTGTCGGTCACACGCAGTTCCAGCCTGGTATCAAGGAAATTAAGCTCTGCCATCTGTGCGCGGATATCCGCTGCAAAGAAGACGGCAGATTCTTGGCGGATTTGGTGGAGTTTCTCCGCGGTTTGTTCTACTTCTGCCAGCACGCGCGCTTTCTTTTCCTGCAGTTCCCGCTGATAAGAATCATAATCATTCAGCTCTTCTATTCTTTTCTTTTTCTCCTCGCAGTATGCCAGGATATCACTGACAGAATTGCCATATTTTGCTTTTAAATGATTCAGAAGATTCAGTCGGTCTTCTGTCTCCCGGAATTCCTCTTCTGAGAATTCAAATGATTTGGCATAGTCAGAAAGTTCCCGGTTGAAATCATTGAGCAGACTGTCCACCTCCAGCAGCTGACTGTAGAGCTGAGCCCCGGTCTCATCGAACTCTGCCGCTTCCTGGAAGGCACGGATCGCCCGGCTCAAGAAATCACTGGCATTCGCTCCCCCGTCACCGCCTGCGTACCGGTAAGCCTCGGCCACCGCCTCGGTCATCCTTCTGCTCTCCGTCATCCGGCGGTAAAGGGCTTCTGTTTCTTCGTCTTCTCCGGGAATCAATGCCGCTTCCTCGATCTCATGAACTTCATACTCTGCAAGCGAAAGCTCTCTTCTTCTTCCCTCTTCATCCAGTGCAGATGCCGCTTCCTGACGGCAGATCTCCTGATATTCCCGGTACTGCCTCCGCATCTGCTCCTGCCAGGGACGGACTCTTTCGCCGGCATAGAGGTCAAGAAGCGCCAGGTGGTTCTTCCGGTTCAGCAAGGTCTGATTATCATGCTGACCGTGAATATCAATGAGCAGACCAGCTGCGGTTTTCAGAACAGACATATTCACATTCTCTCCGTTGATCCTGCTGATGCTGCGTCCTTCCATCAGACGGCGGCTCAGAGTGATCATCCCGTCCTCCGGATAGATGTCCATGGCTTCCAGTTTCTGAAGGATTCGCTCATCCTCCACAGAAAAGGTCAGCTCTACCAGGCCGCTTCCGGCTCCGTTCCTGAGCATATCCGCACTATATCTTCCCCCCAGGGCAAGTCCTACGGACCCGAGAAGGATTGATTTTCCCGCACCGGTCTCACCGGTCAGAATGTTGAGTCCCCGGCCAAAATCCACTTCTGTCTCATCGATCAGTGCCAGATTTTTCACATGCAGATTCTGTAACATATTGATACCTATTCTCCTTTAGAAACAATCTTCCGGATCTTGTCCATAACCAGTTCCGTATCGTCCACTGTCCGGATCGCGCACATAATCGTGTCGTCCCCCGCAATACAGCCCACAACCTCATGCCATTTCATCGCATCCACTGCGGCAGCCACAGCCATTGCCATGCCCGATACCGTCTTAATCACAAGAATATTCTGGGCCATATCCATAGACACGTAGCCGTCCCTGAGCACCCGCATATATTTCTCATTTATGCCGGTCTCATCCTGTCGGTGGATGATGTATTTCTGTCTGCCTCCATTGACAGAGATCTTGGTAAGCTTCAGGTCCCGGATATCTCTTGAGACGGTGGCCTGCGTGACCTTAAACCCTGCGTTGTTCAGATATTCCGCCAGTTCCTCCTGGGTCTCAATATCATACTGGCTGATGAGTTCGATTATTTTTGCATGCCGGCTGACTTTCATTGTTTTCTAATTTCCTTTCATTTTTCTGCGCATGGTCTTCATAAAGCTCTCTTTGCTCAGCTTGATCAGTCTGGCGGTCTGCTCTGCGCGTCTGATGCAGACCTTCTCGCCGGTTACCAGCGTGGTCTGTTCCGCTCCGTCGAAACAGACGGAGACCTGCTCCTGTCTGCCGTAGCGTCCTTCACAGACCTCAACCTCCAGAATGTCCTCTGCCGAGAGGACGACGCTGCTCGTATTCAGCGCATGGGAGCAGATCGGCGTGACGACGATCATCTGGGCAGTCGGTTCCACCACCGGCCCGCCGGCAGAAAGGTTATATCCGGTGCTGCCCGTCGGGGTCGATATGATCACTCCATCCGCATGATACGTATTCAGCAAAGTCCCGTTTACGTAGAGGTTGAAGCTGACAATCCGTACTTTCCCTTCCCGGGTCAGAACAATATCATTCATGGCAAGATCCTGACGGTTATTCCGGAACGTTCCGGAGAGCATCATCCGCTCCTCGATCTCTGGCTCATTTGCAAAAAGGGAGTCAAGCGCCGTGCGGAAATCCGTCAGCTCCACATCTGTCAGATATCCCAGGCGCCCCATATTGATCCCCAGGAGGGGGATGCTGCGTCCGCCGAGATCACGGACGGCGCGGATGAGCGTTCCATCCCCGCCCAGCACAAGACCGCACTGGATCTTGTCCGGCACGGTGCCTGGGATAATATGCCCTTCGCCGTCCTTCTCCGAGACAAAGCAGATCTTTCCGTGGGATTCGATATAACGGCGGATTTCGTTCGTAATCCGGTAGTCTTTGTCTTTCAGCTTGTTCGTAATAATATAAAAATAATCCATGCCGTACCTCTTACTGCTTCCTGTGTCTTATCGACTTATTTTGCCAGGGCTTCAAACGCCTGATCCACGATCTGGTCCGGATCCAGTCCCAGATCGGTGCCGGTTTCCTGCGCACTCTTCTTCAGATGAATCAGGTATTCAATATTTCCCTCCGGTCCTTTGATGGGCGAAAAGTCCAGTTCGCAGAGATCAAATCCCACGGAAACCGCATAGTCCATAATCTTGCGGATCACTTCCCGGTGAGTGCTCTTCTCGCGCACGACGCCCTTTTTTCCAACCTTCTCTCTGCCTGCCTCGAACTGGGGCTTGATCAGAGCAACGATTTCACCGTCTTCCCGCAGATAGTCGCGGATCGGCACCAGCACCTTGGTAAGAGAAATAAACGATACATCAATCGAGGAAAAGTCTACCGGCTCTCCGATATCATCCGGCGTGACGTAGCGGATATTGGTTTTCTCCATGCAGACGACCCGCGGATCATTGCGAAGCTTCCAGTCCAGCTGGCCCCTCCCCACGTCAATGGCAAAGACTTTCACCGCACCGTTCTGGAGCATGCAGTCCGTGAACCCTCCGGTGGACGCCCCTACATCTGTGCATACCTTCCCCGCCACATCAACGTCAAAATTAGCCAGCGCCTTTTCCAGTTTCAGCCCTCCCCTGCTCACATAGGGAAGGGTGTGTCCCCGCACTTCGATCTGGACTTCCGGGGAGAAGGTGCTTCCTGCTTTGTCCTCCCGCTCACCATCTACGAAGACATTTCCGGACATAATCACCGCTTTTGCCTTTTCTCTTGATTCTGCCAGATTTCTCTTTACAAGCAGTACATCCAAGCGTTCTTTCATATCATCTGTTTCCTTTCAGCAGCAGGTAATCTGTCGTCACCTGCTTCACAATCGTTTCACAGTCCAGGCCCACTTCTTTTCTCAGCAGTTCTACATTTCCGTGCTCCACATAATCGTCGGATATTCCGATATTGCGCACGCAGACATCCAGCTTCGCACAGGAAACATAATCCATGACCTGTTCTCCAAAGCCTCCGGTGAGAACATTCTCCTCAATGGTTACAAACAGGCAGTGGTCCTTCGCAAGTTCCTCCAGAAGTTCTTTATCTAAAGGCTTGACAAATCTTGCGTTCACCAGGCTGCAGCTGTAGCCGGTCTCTTTGAGCCTGCGCCGCACACGGTCTGCAAGTTCTGCCATATGTCCGACAAAGAGGATCACGATCTCCTCTTCTTCATAGAGTACCTCGCTCCTGCCATATTCGATCGGGGCGCGGAACTTCCGCATGCCCTCATAAGCTTCTCCTCTGGGATAACGAATAGCAATCGGATACTGGAAGTCAACCGCGAACCGCAGCATATCTGCCAGCTCCCAGCGATTCTTCGGTGAGATCACTGTCAGATTCGGTATTGTGGACAGGAACGAAAGATCAAATACGCCCTGATGGGTCTCCCCGTCGCTGCCCACCAATCCTGCGCGGTCTACTGCGATCACAACAGGAAGGTTCTGAAGACAGACATCGTGAAGGGTCTGGTCATAAGCTCTCTGAAGGAAGGAAGAATAAACCGCGAAAACGGGCTTCATCCCGCCCGCCGCAAGTCCCGCCGCAAAGGTCATGGCATGTTCCTCCGCGATTCCCACGTCGAAGAACCTGTTAGGGAACCTTCTGGCGAAGGGGGCAAGTCCTGTCCCGTCCGCCATAGCCGCGGTGATCGCCGCTACTTTCTCGTCCTTTTTCGCAATGTCCAGCAGTACTTTGGAGAATACTTCGGTATAAGTATCCGCAGCGCTGACAGACGTTGGCTCCCCGGTCGTGATATCGAAAGGACCGGGGCCGTGGAAGCGGGAAGGATTCTCCTCTGCCGGGGCATATCCTTTTCCCTTCTTTGTGATCACATGAACAAGGACGGCATGATCTACCCGTCTGGCTTCTTTGATTACTTTTACGAGCTTGCGGATATCATGTCCGTCTACCGGTCCGAGATAAGTAATGTCCATATCTTCAAAAAACATTCCCGGCACAAACAACTGTTTAATGCCGCTCTTTGTCTTCCGGATCTGATGTACAATCCGGTCTCCTTTGCCGGGAATTTTCTTCAGCGTGTCCTCAACGCCTCTTTTTAGCTCTGTATAAGCCTGTGCGGTCCGAAGACTGCTTAAATATTTGGACATGCCGCCGACATTTTCAGAGATGGACATATTGTTGTCATTCAGAATGATAATAAAATTGCTTTTCAGCCGGGAGGCATTATTGAGTGCCTCGTAGGCCATCCCCCCGGTCAGGGAGCCGTCTCCGATCACGGAGACAACCATATGATCTTCGCCGAGGATCTCCCGTGCGGCCACATATCCCAGCCCGGCTGAGATGGAAGTAGAGCTGTGCCCGGTGTCAAACGCATCACAGTCGCTCTCCTTGCGCTTCGGGAATCCGCTCAGACCGCCGTATTTGCGCAGAGCGTCGAATCCTTCTTTCCTGCCCGTGAGAAGCTTGTGTGTATAGGACTGGTGTCCCACATCCCAGATCAGCTTGTCTTCCGGGAAATTCATCACCAGATGAAGTGCCATGGTCAGTTCCACGACACCAAGGTTCGATGCCAGATGGCCTCCGGTCTTGCTGATCTTTTCAATCAGGAACTGCCGGATCTCATCCGCCAGCACCGGGAGCTGCTCACTGCTTAGCTTCTTTATATCATTCGGTTTCTGGATCAAATCAAGTATCACAACAGCATCCCCTCTTCTGTTCTCTATTTCTCTCTGGATACAAGCCAGTTCAGAATCTCTTTCATAAAACTGCACTCCCGTCCCAGGCTCTCCAGCCCGCGGACGGCCTCTGCCGTCATCCGGGCTACGTCGCTGCGGGCCTCGTCCAGGCCCTTCCAAGTGACATAGGTGGTCTTCTCATTCTTCTCGTCACTGTGCACCGGCTTGCCCAGGACCTCTGTTGAACTGGTTACGTCGAGGATATCATCCTGGATCTGGAAGGCCAGTCCTACCTGACGCGCGATGCCTTCCATGGTCTGAATCTCTGCCTCCGACGCTCCGGCAAGCACCGCTCCGATCATGACGGAAGATTCGATCAGGGCGCTGGTTTTCAGACGGTAGATGAATTCCAGCATCTCGCCTGAGACTGCGTGGCCGGATTCTTTCACGTCCACCACCTGCCCTCCGATCATGCCGTAGATGCCGGCCTTAGCGGCAAGGATCGTCATGGCGCGTCCGATCCGACGGCTGTCTTCCGGTGCCAGCTCAAAGGCAGTGCATGCCGTCTCAAATGCATAATTCAGCAGGGCGTCTCCTGCAAGGATGCCCATATCTTCTCCGTATACCACATGGGTTGTTTTCCTTCCCCGCCGGTACTCATCATTGTCCATAGCCGGAAGATCGTCATGTACCAGAGAATACGTATGAATCATCTCAATGGCTGCCATGAACGGTTCGATGATCTTGCCCGTTCCGTCAAACATGCGGAATGTCTCCCGCATCAGCATGGGGCGCAGGCGTTTCCCGCCCGCCATCAGGCTGTATTCCATGGCCTCCATGATCAACTTCTGGTATCCTTCTTTCCTGGGAAGATAGGTTTCTAATATTGCTTCAATCTCGGTTGTCCGCTTCTGATATTCTTCTTTAAAATTCATGAGTCTCTCCATCCTCATCGAGAATCAGTACCTTCTTTTCCACTTCATCGATTGTCTGGGTACATTTTTTCAAAAGGTCCATGCCTTTGCTGTACAGTTCAAAAGACGTTTCCAGAGTCGTGCCGTCCTTCTCCATCTCGCCGAGCACAGCCTCGAGACCGGCAAAGAGTTCTTCCAGACTCTCCTTCCTCTGCTGTTCATCTGGTTCTTTCGATGGTTCCGTTCTCTGATCATTCCGCTGCTCTTCCACCGTACTCCTCCTTCTTCGCTGACAGAATTCCTGCCCGGATACGTCCGTCGCGTACATAAATCTCTATTTCGGTCCCAGGATCTGCCTGGGAAATGCTTTTGATATTCTTGCCGTCAAGGGTCTGCACATAGGCGTATCCCTGGCTCAGTTTCTGCAGCGGGGACAGGCCCTTCATTTTCTCGGCATACAGAGCCAGTCTGTGCTTTTCTCCTGTCAGGTGCCGTTCCATGCTGCCCCGCAGCCTGGTCTCCAGATCTCCGGCATACTGGCGGCTCACATTCAGCCGCTGCCGGGGATGGGCCAGCTTCAGCCGCATTCTGCAGTGTTCAGCCGCTCTTCGGTTCTCCTGAACCTTCTGCAGCATCTGTCTGCGCAGCAGCCGTCTCCGTTCCTGCAGATATTCCATGGTCTCCCTCACGTCATAGACCGCCAGCTCAGCGGCCGCCGAAGGGGTAGGCGCCCGCAGGTCAGCCACGAAGTCTGTGATCGTGGTGTCTGTCTCGTGCCCTACGGCGGAGATCACCGGGATCCGGCAGTCAAAGACAGCTCTGGCCACGACCTCTTCATTGAAAGCCCAGAGATCCTCGATGCTACCGCCGCCTCTGCCTACGATGATCACATCTACCTGTTTCGCTTCCAGCGCCCGTATCCCTCTTACAATGCTCTCTGCAGCCCCGTCACCCTGGACCAGAGCCGGGTAAAGGATCAGCTGGACAAAAGGATTCCGCCGGGCGGCAATATTCATGATGTCCCGCACTGCCGCCCCGGTGGGCGCTGTGACGATCCCGACTGTGCGTACATAGCGGGGAACCGGCTGCTTGTATTCCGGTGCAAACATCCCCATCTCTTCCAGTTCCCGCTTCAGTGCCTCGAACTTCTCGTGCAGGTTCCCTGCGCCGTCCTGGACGATCTCCTTCGCGTAGAGCTGGTATTTCCCGTCTCTCTCATACACGTTCACAGCTCCGAGAACAATCACCTGCTGTCCGTCCCTTAACTGAAAAGAAAGCCCTGACCTGTTTCCTGCGAACATCACGCAGGCGATCATGCCGGACTCATCTTTCAGGGAAAAATAGATATGCCCCGAGGTATGGTATTTGCAGTTGGAGACTTCTCCCTTCACATAGATCCGGCTCAGCATGAAATCCTGGGTGAACATATTTTTGATATAGAAATTGACCTGCTTAACCGTATAAACGTTCTTCATCCTCAGGACTCCAGTTTGGCAATCCTGCCGAGTACTCCATTGACAAACGAAGGACTGCTGTCACCGCCGAAGCGCTTCGCAAGCTCAACCGCCTCGTTGATCGCGACGCCCGTCGGCACGTCCGCATCCCACCGGATCTCATACACTGCCAGTCTGAGAATGGCGAGATCGGTCTTGTTCATTCTGGAAGTCTTCCATCCGGTTGTATTTTCGTTTAAGATCTTGTCGATTTCTTCCGACTTTGAGACGACCGCCTCGTATTTCTTGCGTATATAGTCTTTATCCTTATCTGCGGCGTCCTCCAGTGTATCGAAATAAAGCTTCAGATGCTCCGGCATATCCGCCGCATCGTTGAATTCGATCTGAAAGAGCATTTTGAAAATGTGTTCACGCAGTTCTGTCCTTATCATATTCGTTCCTTTCTTGTCTGGTACTTCTGCCGGCCGGAGGCAGCAGCTGAAACGCCCGTTCCATCCGGCGGCACACTTATAGAAAAAGGATGTCTTACGACATCCTTTCGCCGCATAAAAGCAAAAGCCATGCTGAACAGATCAGTCCTGATTCTCCATCTCAACGCCGGCTACTCTGATATTGACATCAGCCACTTCCAGGCCTGTCATATTCTCTACGGCATTCTTTACCTTTTCCTGTACCTTTGCTGTCACATCCATGATGCTGTAATTATATTTCAGATTCAGCGCGAGAGATACGGTTACCACGCCCTCAAGCACATCCACCTTCACTCCCTTGGAAAGGTTCCTGATTCCAAGCTTTCCGATCACTTCATTAGTGATGTTTCCGGCCATGGAAGAGACTCCCTCAACTTCTGTCGCCGCCAGTGCAGCTATAATAGCCACGACTTCATCCGCGATCTTTACTTCGCCCAGGCTTGCGTCATTCTGTATCGTATATGTGTTTCTTTCGTCCTTTGCCATATTCAAAACCTCCCGTTTTGTCTGATCTCTTTTCCCATTATAGCAAATCTCACCACATTTGCAAAGGAAAAGTTATGAGCGGCCGAACTCGGAGAGCAGCAGCCCATCGTTTCGTTCCTGGGTCATCCGGATACTCCATTCGTGGATAAAAAGCAGCAGCGGACGGCCCTTCAGGTCCTTGATTTTCTTCATATCAGAGGTGCCGCTTAAGCGGTCCAGGTCGATCCCTTCGTTCTCGATCCAGCGGATATATTCATAAGGCAGATTCTCCAGGATGATCTCCACATTATATTCATTCTTCAGCCGGTATTTCAGCACATCGAACTGCAGAACGCCTACCACGCCTACGATGATCTCCTCCATGCCGGTATTGTACTCCTGGAAGATCTGGATCGCGCCTTCCTGGGCGATCTGATTGATGCCTTTTACAAACTGCTTCCGCTTCATGGTATCCACCTGGCGCACACGGGCGAAATGCTCCGGCGCAAAGGTGGGGATGCCCTCGTAGGCAAACCGTTCTTTCGAAGTGGTCAGCGTATCTCCGATGGAGAAAATCCCCGGGTCAAACACACCGATAATATCCCCGCCGTATGCCTTGTCGATCATCTTCCTCTCACTGGCCATCATCTGCTGCGGCTGAGAGAGGCGGACGTCCTTCCCGCCCTGCACATGACAGACGGTCATGCCGGCGTCAAACGCCCCGGAACAGATACGCATAAACGCGATCCGGTCTCTGTGGGCTTTATTCATATTTGCCTGAATCTTGAACACAAACGCGGAAAACTCTTCTTCCGTCATGGGATCAATGATCCCGTGGTCAGACTTTCTCGGAAGCGGCGACGTGGTCATTTTCAGGAAATGCTGAAGAAAGGTTTCTACGCCGAAATTGGTGAGGGCAGATCCGAAAAACACCGGAGAGAGCTCGCCCCGGTCTACCAGTTCCTGGTCGAATTCCGCAGCCGCTCCGTCCAGAAGCTCGATCTCCTCAGCCAGCGTGACTTTGGCCTCTGTACCGATGAGCCAGTCTACCTCGGGATTGTTGATAGAAACCTTTTTCACCTCTCCAACTGAGGTCCCCTTCCGTGTATCTGAGAACAGCTCGACCTCTTCTTTCTGCCGGTCATATACGCCTTTGAATTCCTTTCCCGAGCCGATGGGCCAGTTCACCGGACAGGTGGGGATCCCAAGTTCTTTCTCAATATCATCCAGAAGATCAAAGGTATCCTTCGCGTCCCGGTCCATCTTATTAATAAATGTAAAGATCGGGATATGTCTCATGGCACAGACCTTGAACAGTTTCCGCGTCTGCGCTTCCACGCCCTTCGACGCGTCGATTACCATCACCGCTGAGTCCGCGGCCATCAGTGTCCGGTAGGTATCCTCCGAGAAGTCCTGATGTCCCGGCGTGTCAAGAATATTGATGCAGTAGCCTCCGTAATTAAACTGCAGTACAGAGGAGGTGACGGAAATTCCTCTCTCTTTCTCGATCTCCATCCAGTCGGAGACCGCATGTTTCGCCGTTGCTTTGCCCTTCACGGACCCGGCTGTGTTAATGACTCCCCCGTAGAGCAGGAATTTCTCCGTGAGGGTTGTCTTTCCCGCGTCCGGGTGGGAAATAATTGCAAACGTCCGCCTCTTCTTTATCTCATTCATCATATCTGACATTGTAAATCTCCATTCTGCCGTTCCTGTGCGGCATTGATCACTTATCCTGCGGAATGTTCTCCGCGCATACGGATCTAATATAGCATATCCGGAATCAGAGTTCAACATACAGAAGCCGGTTTTGTACAGCGGTTTTGTGAAGAGTTTTGTACTGAAGCCGGTTTATGAAGAAAGCGGAACGATGGGGACTGCTTTGTTTCGACAATCCCTTCGTTCCGCTGAACAACAGTTCCGCGCCCGTTCAGATATGGGCAGCTATTGGGTTCGCGAATATCCCTCACTTAAGAGCGTTCACTCATGGATGGGGGTAATCACGATATTCTCAGGCGCGATCTCGGTCTTCCGCGTCACGATATCCTCGATCTGGGCCCGGTTGGCGTCGGTCAGCTCATCCGCCTTCACAACGATATCAGCAGAATCCGCGTCCAGACTTACCACTGCTTCTGAAAAGCCTTTGGAGGCCATCAGGGTCTCAATCGCTGCTTCCTGTTCTGCGATCTGTGTCATCTGAACCATCTGATCTACGGCAGTCTGCTTCTCTGCGTCACTTAGATTCGTATTGTCAATGATCGCCTGCAGCGTCTCCTTATTCTGAGCCCGCACCTGTTCTCTTGTTACTTTGGCCTGTGCGACTGTAGTCTCAGCAGTTCCGCTTGTAAGGACAGCTTCCCCCGGGGTGCCCTCCACGTCAGAATCATTGCTGGCAATATCCTCTGTGGATGTCTCAATGTCTTCCTGGGAGATGTCCAGAAGTTCCTGGTTCGCAAGATCCGCATTGGCTTCTGCCGTGCCGTCTGCAGAATCTCCGAACAGCCTGCCGGAATAGTTCAGATATCCGGCGACCGCGATCATGACTGCCAGGGTGGCAATGATAATCTGGTTCTTCTTAAATATTTTTTTCACTTTTCCACTCCTCCTTCTATGTATGAAGCCCGTTTCATTATTTTTATCTTATGCGCCTCCACACCGAATAATGCCTGAACTGCTTCTGTTATATTCTGTGCTACTACTGCATCGCCGCCTCCGTCCGCGATCACGGCTACCCCCTCGATCTCGGGGGACAGTTCTTTGCTCACATAAGGCGTCGAAGAACCGTCCGTCTCCTGAGTATAGATGCTGGTTTTATCCGAAGACTGGTCCGTGGTACTTCGTGTGCCCCCGGCACTGTCCGCCTCTTCCGTCGTCTGGGAGGTGCTGGACTGATCTTTCTCCACGATCCGCTGTCCGCTGGATTTCAGTGTGATCATTACGCTGACTTCTCCTACGCCCTCTACCTCCCGGAGCACCTGTGCGGTCTTCTGTTCCAGATAAGCCTCATATTCGCCCAGACTGTCAGAGCCGGAGACAGATGCAGAGCTGCTCGCGTCTGTGCCGGTTCTGAACCGTCCGCCTGTCTGTGATTCAGAAGTTCCGGAACCGGAAGTTCCCGGGACCGGGATCACGATGACCAGAAGCAGGATGCCGATCAGAAGAAGGATCAGAAGCTGGTTTTTCTTCGGAAGCTTCTCTCCTGACCGCAGTTCATTGAGCCACTCCTTCCACTTTTTATTCGCCAATTTCTATCTCCTCCACTCTGATAAGGCTTTCCCTGTCTCCTGCTGCTCCATCTTTCGTTTCTCCGAAGGCCGGATCAGCGCTTTCCCATTCGCCGGCGTTTAAGGACTGTTCATAGATCTGCAGCGCTCTCTCGATCTCCTTCTGTTCCATCTCGTATTCCTTCGTACTGTAGAAGGAACGGAAGCTCTGCTCCATCCCGGTAAGCTTAAGCACAGGGGTAAACAGCAGAAGAATCAGCACCAGACCTGAGAAAAAGCGGATATATTTGCCATAATCCTTCCCCGGAATCACATGGAGTACCGCTGAGATCATGATCAGATAAACCGCAAGATTCTGTATCCACCCATAAATCGCATCCAGCATTGCTGCCTCCTTATCAATCAAACTGGGACCTGCCGCCCGTTTCGCCGGTCTCTCCGCCGCAGAATCAGAACAGAAAGTCATGACGTAGAAGCCGCAGCCACCCCGATGGTCAGAAGGAACAGGATCGCAACGGTCCCGATGATCCGCATCATCAGCTCATACCCTTCGCTTACCCCGCTGATACAGGAAGTGATCCGCTTATCGGACACCGGCTGTACCAGAGCGGAGGCCAGCTTATACATCAGTGCGGTGACTGCCAGCTGCAGGATGGGAACGGCACAGATCAGGACTGCAATCACTGCGCCTGCCATGCCGATCCCGTTCTTGATCAGGACAGCTGTTCCCAGGAAAAGTTCTGCCGTTCCTCCCATCACATTTCCCACCCACGGCAGGGCCTCCGCTGTCCGGGTCAGCGCGCTCCGCTTCAGAGTATCAATGGCCGGCACCAGCAGTCCCTGGACGGCATTCACTCCGATGACGCCGGCTAGGAGTGCCCGTGTGCTCCAGGTCACGGCTTTCCGGATCAAATCTGCAAATTCCGAAAGAAAATCCTCTCCGGTCAGGCTTCCCATCACCCGGATCATGATGTAAATATTCACCACCGGAAGCAGGAAGCGTATGATCGCAAGCTCCACCAGATAGATCAGAAAGAGGATGAAATTGTAGAAAAACATGGACGTCATGCTTCCGGAAGCAAAGGCCACGGCGAGAAAGTAAGCCGGACAAAGAGCCCGCATGAAATCCAGCAGAACGTTCAGACGTTCTTCCATTCCCTGAACTGCCGTGCGAAAAGATACCAGGCACAGTGTGATCAGAAGCATGTACATGATATAGAAGCTGATATCGGAGATCTGCCTGCTCTGGAAAGCTCCGGCAAAATTCGTAAACACTGCGGCTGCCAGCGCAATCAGCAGGATGTATACCAGCTGATGACGGCTGCTTCGGAACTCATAAGCGGCCTGATCTGACAGGAAATCCATGACCAGGCCGCCGGCTTCTTCCAGATCGCCGGAGAGAAACGCTGCAACCACGTCCGCAAACTTGACCTTTTCCTCCGGAAACATCTCACGAAGACTTTTCTCAATCTCATCAAAATCAAACTCTGACAGGAGCGCTTCTTCCATACCCTGTACTTCTGGCTCTTCCATGTTCTGTGTTTCTCCCTCTTCCGCCCGGACGATCCGCGTACCCAGTCCGAAGATCAGCAGCACGAGAACGATCAGAAAGAGGAACTGCCGGCTTCTCCCTCTCATGACAGGAACTCCTGTATCGTTTCGAGAAGTGCCAGCAGCACCGGCATCCCCAGTGCCAGTATGGTCAGTTTCCCGAAGATCTCGATCTGTCCGGCCACGGTCTGGTAACCGGCATCCTTACAGATATCCGAAGAAAACTGAGCAATATAAGTGATGCCGATCATTTTCAGCATGGTAGAAAGATATCCGGTATCCATATCAATATAGGAACCGATCTCTTCCACCGTGCGAATGAACACTTCCAGCCGGTCCACAATAAGAACGAACAGTACAATACTGACTCCGATGCTCACATAGATCCCGTACTCCGCTTTCCCGGCTTTCATCTGAACCGCCAGAACAGCTCCGATCACGCCGATAATACCGGCTTGTATGACGCTCATTTCTGATCCTCCTTTCGCTGCGGCCATCCATCTGCTCTCAGTCGCCCTGTCTGCGATTCGAGTTCATGGGACGCTGCCGTCACAGTGCGAACAGCTGGCGGATCGACAGGAAGAGATCGTAGATATAAGGCAGGATCCAGGAGAGTACCAGGATCAGTCCAGCCAGACTTGCAAGAAAGGCCTGTTCCTCTCTGCCGCTGTGTTTGAGCACCTGACTTAAGATAGATACCAGGATCCCCACTGCCGCGATCTTGAAGATAAGATTGATATTCATGCGTCCCTCCTACGCTCAGAGCAGAATCACGATCAGGAAGATCCCGCTCATCACTCCCAGACATCTGCCGATCCGTGTCCTGGCTGCGAGCCCTTCTCTTAATTTCTCCACTTCCAGATCCACCTGATTCAGATACATCTGCATCGTATGATCCAGGGTATCTGCCTCCAGACTCCCCAGAAATGTGCCCGGCTCTTTCGCCAGGATCCGGTGTTCATATTTCAGATCCAGACATTTCAGATACCGGTCCACACACCGGTTCCAGGTCCGTGTAAACCCGGATTCTTCCCGCTGTTCCAGTTCCTGTGCTGTCCGCTTCAGCCACAGCCGGTAAGGTTCTTTGACCCTTCCGGCCACTGCGGAGAATACTTCCGGGAGGGGCGCGCGGGTATATGCGATCTCTCCTTTGATCAGACTCATCACATACCGGAAATACTGCATCTTATCCAGATATCGTTTCAGCTCTTTCCCATATACATACCCCGCGCCGCCGGTGGCCGTCAGGATCAGGACGGCTCCGATCACCCTCTGCACAACACACTCCCCCGCCCGTCATAAATGCCGCGGATCTCTCCCGGATGTTCTCCATTGCCCAGAACGACATAGCGCTCGAACATTCTTCTCCGGATCAATTCCCCCAGCACCGGCTTCCTGGTGGCTTCATCCATATCAAGCCCGTGAACGCTGGCGATCAGCCTGCATCCGCACTGCATGGCATATTCGATTGCATGAATATCCTCGCTGGTCCCGATCTCATCCACAGCGATCACCTGCGGAGCCATGGAACGGATCAGCATGATCATCCCTTCTGCCTTCGGACAGCAGTCAAGGATATCCGTCCTTGTGCCCAGGTGGTTCTGGGCGATCCCGAAATAGCATCCTCCAAGTTCGGACCGTTCGTCCACAACCCCCACGGAGCATCCTTTTACATATTCATTTCCGTCCGAGATCTGCCGGATCAGATCCCGGATCAGTGTCGTCTTCCCGCAGCACGGCGGAGAAATAATCAACGTATGGCATACCTGCCGGTTCTTCGTGATATACGGCAGAACCCGGTCTGCGCAGCCGAGCACCTCATGAGATACCCGGATATTTATGGATGATATGTATTGGATATTCTTCACCTTTTCTCTTTCCATGATCACTTTCCCTGCCACTCCTACTCTGTGCCCTCCTTCTATGGTCAGGAATCCCTGCCTTAATTCATTTTCATACGCATAGAGGGAGTAATGGCTGATATATTCCATTGTCTCCCGCACCTCTTCTTTCGTGACAATATGTGCGCTGCGCTCCCGGGGGAGTTCAGCCTCCGCGCCGTTCAGCAGGATCCGCACCGGCTGTCCCGTCCGCAGCCGAATCTCCTGCAGTCCGGTAAAATCCGGGACATCATCTTCCAGGATTCTGCGTATGCTTTTTGCAAGAATATTCAGTATTTGTGCCTTTCGATCCCTTCTTTCCATCTTGTCCACCTCTTTACACAATATATGAAGCGAATCTGGAAATATGACTTCAAATGAAAAGAGAAGGAACAAAGAAAAAAGCCTTTCGGCAAAACGGCTCTCTGTTAAGAAACCATTCTGCTGAAAGGCGCGGGCTGAACTGATATGTTTAATAGGAAAATAGATCGGAATTATACACGGCTGCCCAGGAAATAGAAGCCTCTGCACTCATCCAGACGGACTTCCGAGAACTTCCCGATCAGAGAAGCATCTCCCGGGAAATGAACAAGCAGGTTGTTGCTCAGCCGTCCGGTGACCAGACTGCTGTCGTGATCATTCAGCGATTCTACAAGGACAGTCTGTACCGTGCCCTGATGCCCGGCACAGACCTCTGCCGAGATATCCTGGACTTCTTTTAACAGTCTGCCGAAGCGGTCCTTCACCGTCTCCTCCGGCACCTGGTCTTCCATGACAGCTGCCGGAGTACCGGTGCGCTTGGAATAAATAAATGTAAAGGCACTGTCATAACGGACGGTCCTTACTACATCCAGCGTCTCCTGAAAGTCTTCTTCCGTCTCCCCGGGGAAGCCTACGATAATATCTGTGGTCAGAGAAATATCCGGCATAGCATTCTTGATACGCCTAACCAGATCGAGATAGCCCTCTTTCGTATAACGGCGGTTCATCTTCTCCAGAATCCTTGTGCTTCCCGACTGCACCGGCAGATGCAGGTGGCGGCAGATCTTCTTTGACTCTGCCATAACCCGGATCAACTCGTCGGAGAGATCCTTGGGATGAGAGGTCATGAACCGGATGCGTTCCAGTCCGTCAATCTTCTCAATCTCCTGCAGAAGCTGGGCAAAGGTCATCGGATGCTCCAGCGTCTTCCCGTAAGAATTCACATTCTGTCCCAAGAGCATAACTTCCACTACGCCGTCAGCCGTCAGCCGTTCAATCTCACGGATAATTGCCTTCGGATCCCGGCTTCGTTCTCTCCCGCGTACATAAGGGACGATGCAATAGCTGCAGAAATTATTGCAGCCGAACATAATATTGACGCCGGATTTGAAGGGATATTTTCTCTCCACAGGCAGGTCTTCTACGATCTTATCCGTGTCCTTCCAGATATCGATCACCGTGCGCCCGGATTCCATTCTTGTAACGAGAAGCTCCGCAAATTTATAGATATTGTGCGTGCCAAAGATCAGATCGACAAAAGGATAACTCTTCTTTAACTTCTCGACCACTTCCGGCTCCTGCATCATACAGCCGCACAGGGCGATCATCATATGAGGATTTCGCTTCTTCATGCGGCCGAGTTGTCCCAGGCGGCCGTATACGCGCTGATTCGCATTCTCCCGCACGGTACAGGTATTATAGATCACGAAGTCTGCTTTCTCTTCTTCCGGCTCCTCACGATATCCGACCCGTTCCAGGATTCCCGCCAGTTTCTCAGAATCTCTGGCGTTCATCTGACATCCGAATGTTGTCACGCAGAAGGTAAGCGGCCGTCCCGCTTCTTCCGTGAGCTTCGCCAGATTCTCAGCGGCTCTCTCCATAAAATAATACTGTCTTTCCGGCTCAGAAGCCGGGACAGGATCTGAAATATCATTTGTTCGATCGTACACGAATTTATTATCTGAGTTCATCATTCCATGCTCACTTTCTGTATTTCGTATGAATCATATGAACTGATTTCTTCCTGCATCGTATGTATAATCAATCATGCCCAGCTTCTGTGTCAGTTCGCAGGCATCGATCTGCATGTCATCGCAGAGAGCTTCCAAAGAAGGATAGAAATCCCGCAGTTTGGTATTAATGACCCCAAGAAGTATTACCGGGTCTCCCGGAAGTCCTGAAAGCATTTGATCAGCTCCTTTTCTGTAATTATGATGTCCGGGCGGATATCGTGGGGATCCGCCGGAATGTGGTCTGTACATTGGGCCGCGAAAGCCAGTGCGGCTCTTAGGCACTGCGGGCAGTCCGCGAGGTAGGTATCGTAATATCCCCCGCCGTAGCCGAGCCGGTTCCCTTCCCGGTCGAAAGCGGCTCCCGGCATAATGACCAGGCATGTCTCATCCGGTTTCGGTGCCTGCGTACACCATGGCCCGGGTTCTGGGATCGACCAGGTCCCGGGGCGCAGGTCCTCCATGCTGCGCAGATAGAAGAACTCCATCTTCCGCTTCCCCATGACCCGGGGGACTGCAGTCGGTTTGCCCTGTCTCAGAGACTCTGTCAGGATCTCCCCAGTTCCGGCTTCTTCCCGGAAAGCGGCGTAGCAGTAGATCCTTCCGGCAGTTTGATAGAGCTCTGTCTCAAACAGGCGCTGCGCGATCTGTCTCTCTGCCTGTCTGCGTGCTTCTTCTGGGATATTCTTGCGGATTTGGAGAAACTGTCTGCGCAGCCGGTCTTTTGTCACTGATTTAATTTCCAATGTTCTTCCCGTATTTTTCACCAAGATTTACCACGGTTCCATCTTGCTGTTCGATGTCGATCTGATTCAGCTGGCTCTTAAGATTCGCCCGCACAGCTCCCAGATACTCTGCACGGAGGATCTTCTGCTCTTTCTTCTCTGCTTCGGTAAGCCCTTCCGCTTTTGATTTTCTGTATAATTCATTGATTCGTTTTATCTTCTGCGCGTCCATTGCGATTCCTTTCTTCATTCCTTTTTCGGGCTATTATACACTATTTCCTCTGCTTCGTCCAGAACTCTGAGCGCCTGTTCATGAGCAGTTACAGTTCACAGGAGCGCAGCCGCAATGAGCACGTGAGTGCGTCTTTGCGCTGCACCGGCGCTAGCTCGAATAATTCTCCAGGAAAGCATAGAGGTCATCTGCTGTCTGAATATATTTCCCTTCTGCCACTTCCTGCTGGAGCTCTTCCGGCAGGTCTGTCAGAGGGATCTCCGTCAGCTCATAGATGGTTTTCTGATCCTTCAGATACACCACTACAAATCCCTGCAGTTCGCACAGATAGAAGCCTTCTTCCTCTGCGTCTTCTTTCACTGCCTCCCCTTCTGCGGCGATGCTCTCCGATCCCGCGAACTCTCCGGAAAGTTCCTCCTGCGCCATCTGCCGGTCAATGGCCCGGTGATAGGTATACTGATAGCCGGCGGTCAGCAGGATGCCCGCGGCCAGAAAGAATGCAAAAAAGCCGATAATGTATCTGGGTTTCATAGTCTCCACTCCTTTTTCCTACATTATTGGCTTTTTTCGATCTTTTATTCAGGTTGAAACAGGTTTACTCTTCTTCCTCCTGATTTTGCGGCATGAGATGCAGTTTCCGGCAGTATCTGAGAAGCCGGACGCCCATCGGAAGCGCCAGGATATCATCCTCGGAAAGCGCGCCGATCTTAAGCACCACCACAACATAGACGGGGATGGCTGCCAGAATTGCTGCGCACACAGGGAACCAGCGCCCGCCGATGACGGCATTCAGTCCAAGATAAACCAAAAGTGCAACAACGCCCATGACAGCTGAGGCGATCAGAGGCTTTACAAAGGTATCCCCTATATTCAGTTTGAATCCGCAGACTTTATGTACTTTCCGCTGATCAAGCCAGCACATGCACATCGAGAAAACGATATTTCCCGCAGCCAGCGCGTACACATTCATCTTGAATACGGTCATCATAATCACGAAAGCCACCAGATGGATCCCCAGAGCAATCGCTGCGTTCTTGGCCGGACTTGAGATATAATTCAGTCCGTGCAGGATGGAATTGAGGATGGAAGCCCAGGCATAGAGCACCACCACTACGGATCCAAGCATCAGCAGATATGCAGGCGTCTTGCTCGCGTCGTTATAAAGCAGTACCATGAGAGGCGACGCCAGAACAAGGAAGCCGACCCCGCAAGGGATTGTGATTACCATGGTCAGGCGGAGTGTCTGGTCAATCTTATCGTGAACCAGTTTCTTTGATCCGTTTGCAACCGCTGCTGTCAGACTCGGAACCACAGAAGCACAGAGCGCGGTCGGGATCGAGAGAGGCACATTTACCAGGGTGTCGTATTTTCCGGAATAGATTCCCTGCAGAGCCATGTATTCTTCTTCTACGTAGCCCTGCGCTTCCATAATGTGATTGAAAATCGTCAGATCCAGGATCTGATTGATATTATAGATCGCTGTGCTGAACAGGATCGGAACAGCCGTAAATACAAGCACTTTCAGGATATGGCTGTAGCTTTCCTGCTTCCTGGAACGGTCGGTTCTGTACTGCCGGCGCATCGTTCCCTTATACGCCCAGAGCACAAAGAACAGGAAAAACAGCGCAATCAGGGCTCCCAGAACCGTCCCCAGTGTAGCGCCGGCAGCGCCGTAAGCCGGGCCCAGCAGTTCTTCGCCGGCCTTCTCACCTGCACTGGTCCCCAGATCTACAAAGATACTTGCGCCCACAATACTGATCACCGCGCGGATCAGCTGTTCAATGATCTGGGAAACCGCGGTCGGCATCATGCTGCCCAGCCCCTGGAAATATCCCCGGATCACTGCCATGATGGCCACGATAAAGAGACCGGGGGCAAGCATCTTCAGCGCATAGACGCTCAACGGAGACTTCATAGCATAAACGGAAATCGCATCCGCTCCGAAGAAGATCGCAGCCGTTACAGCCAGTCCCACGACAACAGCGAAGACCATGGAACAGGCAAATACACGCAGGGCATTACGCTTCTGTCCGACTGCCATCTTGGCTGAAACCAGCTTCGATACAGCCGTCGGAAGGCTTAAGGATGACACCATCAGTGCCATGGCGTAGATCTGGTATGCATATCCATAGAATCCGTTTCCCGCGTCTCCCAGTATATTGGCCAGAGGGATCCTGTATACGACTCCAATGACTTTCGTCAAGACTGTTGCAGCCGCAAGGATCGCGCCCTGGGCGATAAAATCATCATTCTGGGCAGGCGCCGTCTGTCTCTTCCGTATCTCTTCTGCCATAAATATTTCCTCCAAAATTCATTCCGTTCCATCTGCTGTCTGGCGCAGAATCCCGGTTCTGTCCATAATCACACGCTGCCGTTCCTCCATCACAGTTCTCTCGTCATCCTCCATATGATCATACCCCATAAGATGGAGCATGCTGTGCGCAATGAGAAACGCGTATTCTCTCCGCGGAGAATGGCCGTATTCTTCTGCCTGCGAGAGAACCCGGTCCTTCGAGAGCACAATGTCACCCAGAATCAGTTCCCCTGTTTCCGGATTGAAAGCATCTCCCGTCTCCTCCAGCCCGGAGAAATCAGCAGGCCTCTCATAGGCTGTCATCGGGAATGACAGCACGTCCGTCGCCCGGTCGATCTGCCGGTATTCCAGGTTCATTTTATGGATCTCCTCATCAGACGTAAGCAGAAGATTGACCTCTGCCTCATATGGACAGTTCTCACACTCCAGAGCTGCCTCGATGACAAGTTCTGCCACTTCTTTTACATCAAAGGGAAGTTCTGTGGTTCCCTCTTCTTCTATAAACAGACTCATGGATTTCTCCTTCTGGCGCCCTTGGTCCGTCCGGCGCTCTTCTTCTCAGATTTCTTCTCGTACTCTTCATAGGCTTTGACGATCCGCTGGACCAGAGGATGCCGGACCACATCTTTGCTGGTCAGGGTGCAGATACTGATGCCTTCCAGTTCTTTGACGACTTTCACAGCTACATCCAGTCCGGAGACTGCACCTGCGGGCAGGTCTTTCTGCGTGGAGTCTCCGGTAATGACGACCTTGGAACCGAAGCCGATCCTGGTCAGGAACATCTTCATCTGAGCCGGCGTCGTATTCTGCGCTTCATCGAGGATGATAAATGCATTGTCGAGCGTACGGCCTCTCATATAGGCAAGCGGAGCCACTTCGATCAGTCCTTTCTCAGAATTCTTAAGAAAGCTCTCCGCACCCATGATCTGATAGAGTGCGTCATAAAGGGGCCTCAGATAGGGATCGATCTTACTCTGCAGGTCTCCCGGCAGAAATCCCAGCTTCTCTCCCGCTTCAATCGCGGGCCGGGTCAGAATGATCCGTCCGACTTCCCCGCGTTTAAACGCCGTGATCGCCATTGCCATGGCGAGATAGGTCTTTCCTGTTCCGGCAGGGCCGAGACCGAAAGTGATCATATCCTTCCGGATCGCATCTACATACTTTTTCTGCCCCAGGGTCTTAGGCTTGATCGGTTTCCCCTGCAGTGTATGACAGATCAGTTCCTTATCAATCTCCACGATTCCTTCTTCCTGATCCTCAAACACAAGAGAAATCGCGTAATCCACGTTCTGCTCTGTGATGGTATTTCCACGCCTGGAGAGCTCCAGAAGCTGGGTCAGTACCCGGAGCGCCTTCTGCGCCGCCGCGTTCTCACCTACGATCTTCGTGTTCCCGTCCCTGGCGATCAGCGTAATACGGAAGGTTCTCTCCAGTTTTTTCGCATAAGCATCAAACTGGCCGAACACATTTGCCTCGTGTTCAGCCGGTATCTCAATGATCAGTTCCGACAGACTCATCTGTTTCTTTCCTTTCAATGGTCAAGATTTCCGTGTCCGCCTCTTCCGTAATCCGCTCATTGAGCCAGAGCGTGCCGGAAGCGGCGGCAGATGTTTCATCCACATGTATTTTAACATCATTTTTGCGGATTTGAATACCTTTTTCCTCCAAATCTTCACAAAACCGCTGAAAATTCAGGCTCAGCTTCTCCTGGATCTCTTCCTCCGTATAGGCGGTTTCCTCAAACGAATAGGACCTTGCGGTTTTCTTTCCGAAGGACACCGGCAGATAAAAATTCTCCCCCAGCTTAAGCGGCGTCTCTTGTACCGAGATCTCGCTGTGCTCGTAAGAGCTGCGGATACTGCCGACGGATATCTTCCATCCCGCAAGATTGAGAAAGAGCTGAGCTTTCTTTTTCCCGTCATAGACCTTCTTCTGCCAGCTCAGAGGCATCGTATCCGAATAGGTCAGCTGAGTATCCGCAAAAACATCCGCGTCGGACTGCTGATACTGATAGCCGATGACCTCCTGGCTGTCGTTGATCACATCAACGCGCCCTAAGACAAGAATATCCCCTTTTTTCACCTGGTCGCCCACATGCACCTGAGGAACGCCGGACCGGGTTACAATCTCTGTGATCACCCCGTCTTTCGAGGCGATCAGATCGGTCGGCGTCTCTTCAGCGGAGACATCCGTCTCCTCTTCGCGAAAGGTATCCTCGTTTTCTTTGATCTGGATTTTGAGCCGGCTTCCGTCTATGGAGGCTGAAACCCAAACGATATCATTATATGCCTTTCGGATGTCTTTTACAATACCCGGACAGTCAACGCTGCTTTTCGCCATTCCTGCCTTCACGCCGCCGGAGGCCAGGAATTCCGCCAGTGTCTCATCCGGCCAGCGCCGATTGCCCTCAAAATGAATGTCCCAGATGAACAGAGAATACACCTTCAGAAGTATGATACAGAAAAGAATCCCGGCGAAGAACAGCTTTCTCTTCCTGTAGCGGGCCAGAAAAAAAGGAAATCCTGCCCGGTCACACAGCACGGCTCTTACATGACTCTTTTTCACCAGAGGCTTCAGTTTCCGAAAATCAGCTACACTCAGATACATCTCATATCCGTTCCCCACAGGCTTCAGTCCCCAGATATAAATCTGATGGAAAGAACACAGATTGAGAAATCGTTCCGGAGAATAGCCTGTGATACGGATTTTCACATAGCCTTTCAGGTATCGGATGAATAAACGGATCACTCTGCCTTCCTCCCGTCGATAAATTCCATGGTGTCGATCTTCCCCGTGATCTTCATCTCATCATTGGTATAATACTCCACCTGAAGGCGCTGCCCGGTCAGCCGGAGCTGCCCGCCTTTGATCCAGATCCGGACCAGATTTTCGGTATATTCTGCAATTCCCCGGTAGTTCTCGATACAGGCTTCAAAATTCCCAAGCACCGTGATGACTGCAGCGCCCATCACCACATCCTTCGGCATACTTGCAGCCGATATAAGCTTCTCCCTTAACTGTCCACTTTCCATATAAAAATGCCACACATACGCCTTTTATAAAAAGTATATGTGCGGCATATTCCGTCCTATTCATGTTCAGGCATTGGTTTCGTAATCCAGGCAGGCCCTCTCTGTCACAAAGGGGCGGACATAGGTGTCTGCCACGGCCACATGGGCCGGATGCGAGCCATAGACTGCAATATCTCCGGCCTTCTCCAGTGTACTCACAAGCGCTATATCGTGAGTGCTGGATGGGATCGGCTCTTCTACAAACTCCAGAGACAGAAGTCCGGGCACCTGTCCCACAAGACCTGTCAGATGCTCCTTCATTGCTGCTTTGAGCTCCGGCTTCTGCTCCTCTGCGATTTCGGGTTTGAATTTCCACATTACAATATGATATACCATTGCGAATCCTCCTGCTGTTCTTGTATTCATTTTGAGTTCATTATAATCAGAATGGGCGGGAATCACAAGTACTTTCTGCCCGGGTTTATGCGTGACTGCCGCTGTGTTCGTCTGTGTGATTGATCAGCAGCCGGTCGCCCGGTTTCAGCAGCGTACTTCCGTCTGGTATCAGATAGTCCTGTCCGCGCTGCACCAGGATAATCAGACTGCCCGGCTGATGGGGCAGATCTGCCAGCGTCATCTCTGAAGCACGGTCATTCTTTTCCACGATCTTTTCGGACAGGTATAATTCCGGCATTCCTTCGCACTCCAGGGCACACATTACGAGGATATCCCCAGGTTCCAGGCAGGTGTCTCCCTTAGGGATCATCCGCTCGTCCCCGCGCTGCAGATCAACCAGGATAGACCCCGGCGGCAGAACCAGCTCCGCCACATGCATACCACACCAGGGGTGCTCTTCCTCAATCCGGAACTGAATGAAGTTGACAGGCGTCTCATCCACATAGTCCGTAAATGTCTTCAGTACATCGCCTTCCTCATCAATCATATCCAGGCGCTTGGCAACCGCCGGAAGCAGCGTGCCCTGAAATGCAATCGAGAACAGGACCACCACAAACGCGATATGAAACAGATCGTTCTCCATGGCTGCCGGACTGAGCACAGTCATAATTGCGAATACGACAGATGCGGCTCCTCTGAGGCCGGAAAATGAGATCAGGATCCGCCTCGCCAAACTTCCTCCGAACGGCGCCATAAGAAGGAAAACGGACAGCGGACGGATCACAAACGTCAATGCAAGGGCAATGGCCAGAGCCGGCAGAAGTACCTTCAGCATCTGTCCGGGGAAGGAAAGGAGCCCCAGCAGGAAGAAAAGCACGGCCTGCATGATCCCGGTCACTCCGTCGAAAAACGGGACCAGCGTCATCCGCTCAGGAAGTTTCGAATTCCCGAGAATCATTCCCGCGATATAGACGCTTAAGAACCCGTTCCCGCCCAATATGGACGGCGCGGCGTACCCCAGCAGGGCGACGGATACGACGAAGAGCGTTTCCGTCCCGGATGTGTCGAATCTGCGCTTCAGCATCAGCCACCGCACGGCCCCTCCGATTCCAAATCCGAATAGAATCCCGAGAAGAATCTGCTTCACCAGCAGCCCGGCCACAGCAGTTGGCGTAATCCCTGTCTCCATAGCAGACAGAAGCACCACGGTCAGCATATAAGCAAAAGGGTCGTTTGAACCGCTCTCCACTTCCAGGATCGGCGCCGCGTTCTCCTTTAAGGCCAGCTTCCGGGATCGCAGAATCGAGAACACCGACGCCGCGTCTGTAGAGCTGAGCAGAGCGCCGCAGAGCAGCCCTTCCAGTATGCCCATTCCGAGAGCATAGTAACAAAACAGTCCGGTCAGCAGTGCCGTGACCATCGTCCCTGCGCTGGACAGCAGAATGGATACCCCTGCCACCGGACGCGCGGCACTCCAATTCGTACCGAATCCACCGTAAAACATAATGAAGACAAGCGCGGTGGTGCTGACCTGTTCGGCGAATCCGTAGTCTTCAAACGGAATCTTAAACAGGCCGTCTGACCCGAACAGCATTCCGAGCAGGATAAACGCCAGCAGCGCCGGAATCCCAAGCCGGCCGGACACTCTCTTAAGAAGTGTGCAGGCCAGCAGAATGACCGAGATAAATAAAAGCAGCGATGTAAGTGTAAAAAGCACTTATGTACCCTCCTGTTCTAAGTTTTTCGATTTTTTCTTTCCGGATATGCTCAGTTGTCTGCGCCGGGATCTGCATCCAGAATCACACAGCGGTTTCCGCGGGAGACAAATACCGATTCAAACTGTGTCCGGCTGTATTCTGTCTGGCCGGTAATCGGATCCGCAATCACGACAGTATGCGGACTGTAGCCGATGAGAACTGCTCCGTGATCCCATGTTCCCCAGTCTACGTAACTTCCGTCCTCAGTATACCAGCCGTCCTCCACCGTTCGGTCCAGCATCTCAATGGTGCACCATACCACAACCGGAATATCTTCACTGACCAGACGGTACAGTTCATCCGGCCCGGCACCGGTAAGATCTGCCGCCCGGACAGAACTTCCGCAGTCTTGCAGAAACGCGTTGGCCGCGGTGACAATTGCGCCGGTCCCGCAGGCGATGCCCTCTTCCGTGGTCGGATCCCCGATAAAATACTGGTTCAGGTCATTCCCGTATCTGCGGCCGCCCTCACCGTAATAGATCCCCGTGGAATACAGGGTCGGCAGATACTGTACCGCCATCTCCACCTTGTCTGCCGGGAACTCATAATAATTCAGCACCATCGTCATCGCAGTAATCTCGCAGCCGGTGGGCAGTTCCGGCATCTGATTGATCAGAGGAAATGGATCAATGGTATAGGTATCCGGCATTTCATCAGAGGAGGCCGCAGCCGCAGCTATTTCTGAATCCGTCTTCTTCTCTGCCGCTTCCGGGTCTGTCTCCAGGAAGTCTGCTTCTATCTGAGCCTCCCCGGATATATCGCCATACCCGCATCCGCTCAGCAGAAGGACCAGACCAGTCCATACAGCAAGGATTCCGGTATGGGATCTCCTGTTTCTGTCTTTCGTATTTTTCCTGATTGCTCTTATGTTCTTCGCCTCCGAATCTTCTTGATCCTAAAAAGGGAAGCACCTGCTTCTCAAGCCTGTGCTTCCCCCTTTGTAAAGCCTGCTTCTGTATGGGTTACTCATTCTTATCGGTCACTCTGTCAGTGAAATCCTTCCACGCTCTGCCTTTGAGCAAGGTTAAAACCACGATGCCTGCTATGGCTGACAGAAAAAGCAAGAATCCGACAACATCCATATGCTCACCTCCCGAGACAAAACGCTTTCCTGCTTCATCGTCTATGTTCTGGCTCCATTATAGCACTAATTTGCCCGCCGTGACAATCTTTTCTTCTCTCGCATCTTTTCTGCAGATTTTCTTCTCTCGCAGGTTATTACTGTTTACAGTAGCGCCATTTTCAGATAAATGCGGCAGTTCTGGTGGTTAAAATCATATTTCAACGCCTTTTTAAAATGTTTCGCAGCTTCTTGTTTCTCGCCGGTCCCAAGATTCGCCAGTCCCATCAGATAATAACAGTGTGCCTGATTCTTCCGGGTCATGTCATCTTCAAAGATCAGGAAATCTGGCAGAGATACCGCGAAGAAATCATTCTTTGCCTGATCGTATACGTGTCTTTCTCCGTAATCCATCAGTTTGTTAAAACATGCGTGGGCCGCTTTTGTATCTCCCAGCTCCTGTTTCGCGAGACCTTTATAGAAGATCATGTCCGCAGGCTGATCGTAATAATACATTACGCCTGCCGGTTCGTCGTCTCCAAGGGCTGCCTTTTCAAAACATACAGATGCCTCCTCCGCATGCCCCAGCGCCTTTCTCACCACGCCAAGATAGTACCAGATATTGTTGTCTTTCGTTCCCTCCAGTCTTCCTTCTCCAAGATTCATCGGATATTCCAGGGCTTTTTCCAGGAGCTCTTCTGCCCTGGCCAGATGGGCTGTTTTCTGTTCGGAACTTACGGCAGCAAGCGTCTGATCCGACTGTTCCGCGGATGAGCATTCTGCTGCGGATGCATCGATTTCTGCTTTCGCCATCTCTGTCAATGCGATCTTATACTGCCCGGAGATCCGCCCCTCAGCGCCCTCCCACGGCCGGAACACATGGGACATAATCGTCTCGTATGCCGTCTGGTGCTTTCCGGTCAGGTTGTATAAAGTAGCGAGCTCCAGCATGGCGTCATCTCGTTCTCTGACAATGTCAATCCGTTCCTCATAATGTTTCAGGCGTTCTTCAAATGCTGTACCGGTTTTCTTATAGAGCTGATCCAGTTCCAGAAATACCCGGGAATCTGTCGGGTCGAGAGCGAATGCTTTTTCCATGTATGCCACGGCTTTCTGCGGATCATTCTGCTTATTATAATACGCAAGGGAAAGATTCCTGTGTACTGTGGGATAAGTATCGTCCAGTTCTGCAGACCGCTCCCATAATTCTGTGGCTGTCTGGAACTGAAGCTTATCATAATATAGATTGCCCAGGTAATAATAGGCTTTCGCCCCGTCTGGATTCGTCTTGACCGCATCTTCCAAAACTGCGATATCTTCCAGTTTATTGGGAAAACAGTATGCGGGTGACCTTCTTTCTGCTTCCAGGTATGCTTCCAGTCCTTTTTCGGAGAATCCGGCCTTCCTGAGATAGTATCCCTCGTAGTATTTCAGCATCGGCTGTTCTTTCACACACTGTCTGAGAACCGCTGCCGCTTCTTCGTATGACTTTGATTCAGCGTAATCTCTTGCAGTCTGCAGATAGCTCTCATGGAAGCCGCGAGTCAATGTATTCATCCGATCAAGGATCTGGCGGGATTTCTCTCCGGCTGCAAGGAACGACGCTTCCATCATGGAGAGATAATCGAACGGATCGATGGTCAGATTCTCTTTGATCCACTGTTCTGCTGCTTCTTTCTGTCCCAGTTTCCTTAAGATCAGTGCTTTCAGGCCGCGTGCTTTCACATTATGCATATTCTTGACAAGCCCTTTCTCCACCAGTTCCAGGGCAGACACAAAGTGCTTCTTCCCTGCTTCGATTGCCGCGAGATAGTAGAAAGACATCTCCTGCTGCTCACTGCTCCATGTGGCCTTATAGAAGGCGTCGTAGGCTTCATCTTCCCGTCCCTGATAGTACAGGGCAAGGCCAAGATCATAGTAAGCTTCACTGTTATAAGGATTCGGACTTCTCCATGTAAGGCGGCGGACAGCAGTGCGGAAGTGGGTTTCTGCTTCCTGGAATTGCCCTCTGCGCAGAAGCAGAATTCCGTAGGCTGTATTGATGCGGCTGTCTTCCGGGTCTCTTTTGAGGCCTTCCAGATAATAGGGATCCGGAAGATAGGTGGCGTGCCGGTGCTGTTCGATATGCTGGCCGGTCAGAAGCAGTTCTTCGTTGGTCATAATCTCTTCCGGGTCTTTCGCTGCTTCTGCCGGTTTCCCAATCTCCGGAATCTCCTCTGCTTCCGGCTGGTATTCTACGAGCCGTTCTCCGTCTGAAGAAACGGAAACACAGAAGTCCTGCAGATGCTCGATCTCTGCCGGGATCTCTTTCTCGTAAATATCTGTGGGAGACAGCAGTGTTGTCTCGCAGAAAATTTCCTGACCGTTTTTCGTCACGGTGATAACCGCGTTCTCGTATCTTTCCGTCCCGTACACGGTTACATGAAGTCCCGTTTCTGTCTGCTCCGCTCCGAGCGCTGCATGGATCGTCGCATTTTTGACAGCGCCGACTTTCTTATAAGGCATAAAATACTGCTTGAATACTTTTTCTTCAAAAGGTTTCAGCCATGTGAAATCCGGCTGGTTCTCTGTATACACCCCGGTCATCAGCTCAATATACGGGCCGTCCTCATCGGTTAAGTTTCGGTCCCATGCCTTTCCGAATTCCCCGCAGCCCCAGGTCCACTGCTTCTTGCCCGGTGAATAATGATGATCCGCCACGTGAAGCAGCCCGGCTTCCTTCTGATAGTCATATCCGCCCATAAAATCATATCCGGATGTCTCTGCCATATAAGAAGTCGGAACCGGTATGTTTTTGTATCGTGAGATATCTACGCCTTCACTGTAGTCATGTTTATAATAGACGCCCTTCGCAATCGGAAACCTGGATACAGCCCTCTTGCCATGATCATATACGGTATGTACATCCGGCGGGAAGATGGACTGGGTATGATCATTGACCGGTACTGCCGGATTCGCCCACCAGAGAAACGTCTGCGGCAGTGCTGTCCGGTTGTAGAGCTGACCGCGGATCTCTATATATGCTTTCCCCGGGTAGAGGGTGAAAGAAGCAATGCCTTTCGTTCCGTACATCTGATCCACATCGTTGACCAGGAGGGTTTTGCTTCCGTCTGCGTGCTCAGTGATCTGATGATCTACCGGCATATAAGTCGTCGGTCTGTGGTGCTGCGGCCAGTTGAATTCGATCCCGCCGGAGATCCACGGCCCTGCAAGCCCCACCAGCGCAGGCTTAATCACATGGTTATAATAGACGAAATCATAGTCGTTTGTTTTATCGTAAGCTCTCTGGATCCGGGCGCCCAGTTCTGGGAGGATCATCACTTTCAGATATTCATTTTCCATCCAAACAGCATGCCATATTTTATCCTTCTTCTCATGGCTGATCTTCTCTGTCGTAGGGTACGGGTAAAGCTTTCCCGAACTCCCCTGATACACTCTTTTCTCCAGAAACATCGGATTCTTATCCGGTTCCCCCACTTCATATGTAGGGATAACCACCGCTTCTTCCCAGATCTTTACTGCCTCCATTTTCTTTCCTCCTGTTAATATTTATTGTTCTCTTTACCTCAGACGCTTTCTGCGTTGATAGCTACATTTTACAATGTATATTTTGGTTATTCACTATTTTGACTTGCGCTTTTATTTATATTTTTTGCGCTTGTAATCTGATTCTGAGACGGGTAAAATATCTGTAGCAGAAACGAAATGTGATTTGTGAAGGCGGTGTGATTATGAAATCCTGTGAAAAATTTATTTCTTTGGATTCGAACTATTTTGTCTATCTTCCCAGCGCTGTGGCGCAGAAGACATTTTTCTATCCGATCTGTACCGGCGAGTTTATCTACGAGCCCGGGTATATGCTGAAGAGAGATGCCTATGACAGCTTCCTTCTGATGTATATTCAGAAAGGCCAGCTCACTCTGGAATACGAAAATAAAAAAACGACAGTAACAGAAGGAAACTTCGTCCTGCTTGACTGCTACAGACCTCATGTCTACTACTCGGATACCGGATGGGAAAGCCTCTGGTTCCACTTTGACGGTCCGGCAGCCCGTGCTCATTATGAATTAATCACTTCCCAGCTTGGACAGGTCTTTTCCCTCTCAAAGCCCTATCTGGTGCTTGACAAAATGACTGCCCTGTACCGGACTTTCCTCTATGGAGAACGTATCAAAGAACCATTGCTCTCCAAGATGATTACGGATATTCTGACCGCGCTTCTGCTCTATACTGCTTCCAGTCCTGCTGCGGTTAATTATGCAAATATAATGGAAGAGATTGTATCTTACATTCACGAGCATTATACGGAAGATATCTCAATACAGCAGCTTGCTGATCGTGCGATGTTAAGTCAATATCATTTTATCCGGGTCTTTAAGAGAGAGACCTGCTTCACCCCTCATGAATACATCCGGAATATTCGCATCAGCACGGCCAAATATATGCTGAAGACGACCCACATGTCTGTAAAAGACATCTGTTTCAGCACCGGATTTTCTAATGTCAGCGTGTTTTGTACCGCATTTAAGAAAAAGACCGGCCTCACGCCGGCGGAATACAGAAATTCTGTCTCCGCTCTGTGAGCCGGTCTTTCCGGTTCCTTGTTTGATTCTTTTATTCTTTCACCGCACCTCCGGCCAGTGACGAGATAATCAAATCCTGTGCCGCCACAAAGAAGATGATGAATGGGATTGCAACCAGAATTGATCCGGATGCAAAGACGGTAAACATATTCTTTTTCTCTGAGACGAAGGAAAACAGTCCCAGTGCAAGTGTCTGCATTTCCGATGACCGCAGTACCATCTTGGGAAAGATGTAATCCATCCAGGGAGCCGCAAAGCTGGAGATTGCAGTGAATACAAGGATTGGCTTTGTTACCGGCATCACGATGGTAGAGAAGATTCGCCAGTGGCCTGCGCCGTCGATTCTCGCCGCTTCATCCAGAGATCTCGGCACCGTGTCCACATAGGTCTTAACCATCCACGTATTATATGGGATGTTTCCTGCCACGTAGACAAGGATCAGACCCCACAGGGTGTCCAGGGCATTGATTCGCAGAAGGATCACATAGATGGCCACCATTCCCACGAAAGACGGGAAGATCTGCAGGATCAGCATAGCCATCAGCATCCCTTTCTTAATCCGGAATTGAAATCTGGAAAATATATATGCGGACAGTGCGGCGATGGAGACGGTCAGTATCATCGTTCCCACTGCAATGATCAGGGTATTCATGAACCATCTCGGATAATCCGTACGTGTAAACAAGTACTCAAAATGCTCCAGTGTGAATCCGTTTTTAAACGGAACCACATCCAGTGTGGCAATCGAGGATCCCGGAGCGAAGGCGCCGCTTACCACATAAATCAGGGGATAGAGCACCCACAGTGAAATCAGCACGAGAAATACAACTGCGAAAATCCCCATAAATTTCTTTTTCATTACAGTTCGCCCTCCTTATATGCTTTTGTTCTCCTGAAATTCCATATCGCAAACGGTGCGATAAATACAAAGATCAGAACCGCGATCACGGATGCGTAATTATACTTCAGCGCATTCATGGTCAAATTATAGATCCATGTCACAAGAATATCTGTGCCTCCCGCGTTCGTGGTCGTTGAATCCGCCACATAAGGCATTCCCTGTGTGAGAAAATAAATTGCGCCAAAGTTGTTGATATTGGAGGTGAATCCCATAATCAGAAGAGGCATGGTCTGATAAAGCACCAGAGGAAGCGTAATCCTTTTGACGATCTGAGCAGAGCTTGCGCCGTCGATCTTTGCCGCCTCGAATACATCTTCCGATATGGAAGTCATCGTCCCCGTCACCAGCAGCATATAGTAGGGGAATCCGCCCCACAGGTTGATCAGCACGCAGGTAAATTTCGCCAGCGTTGGATCGCTCAGCCAGGGAATGGTCTGATGCAGCGTTCGGTTGACGATGCCGAAAGACCCATTGAGCAGGTTCGCCCATACAAGCATGCTGACCACCGACGGAACAGCATACGGGAGAATGAACAAGGTCCTGAATACTCGTTTGAATCGGATCTTTGCTTCTTTGAGCACAACCGCAAGCAGCAGGCCAACGGAAAAACAAATAATGGTTGCTGAGAAGGCCCAGATCAATGTCCATAATGCAACCCGTCCGAAGGCAGCCGTCCATGTCGTATCTCCTCCGAACAGTGTTACGAAATTATCAAGACCGACCCAGTCTACCGTACTGTTCGGCGGGATGTGCTCCGGAGAAGAATAGTTCGTAAATGCCACACACGCCGAAAATACCAGCGGCGTCAGTACAAAAAACACAACAAGAAGTACCGCCGGCGCCATTCCGACCACAGGGAAGGTCTTGCCGGACATGTTTCTTTTTCTTTTCAAAGTCCCCCACAGACAATACTGGCGATATTCTTCCTGGGCATTCTTCACAGACATAAAATACAGAATGAGGAAGATTGCTATGATCATAATAACCAGAATTCCGTCGATCAGCATAAAAACGGAGTTGCTTCTTTCTTTGACCGGGAGATCCGGCTGAGGAGAACCGAGAGTGACAAGATTGATCAGTTTCGTTATAATCGCAGGGATGCTGCACAAAAACAAAATCTCGATAAAAGCATAAGCAGCTCCTTTTATATATTGCTTCAGATAGAGAATATGTCCCATTCCCATAAACAGGATTGATGCAAGCGTGATCTTTCCCTTTGAGCTTCCGTCCCGTTCTAGTTTCATTTTATACACCTCGCTTAAAGAAAGGCTGCTGAGTTGGTTCAGCAATACCAAATCAGCAGCCGTCAGCATGTTCAAGATCGTCTCTCTTATTCAGCCAGGATCGCTTTCTCTGCCGCATCCAGTTCTTTCTTCACGTCTGCGCCGTCCCAGATATTTGCGGTCGCTGCATCCATAGGCTCCCAATAATCGTTCATCTTTGCGATTGCGGGAGTCGGTGCCGCGTATTCGAGCTGCTTCAGGAAGCCTTCTACATAATCTGCCTCCACTTCCGTATTTACGGACGGAAGTGCCCCGGTCAGCTCAAATCTGAGTTCCTGCATCTCATCCGAGATCAGGAATAAGCCAAATGCCGCCGCTTCATTCGGATAGTCAGAATATGCCGATACGACCATATCTCTGGCGCTGGACATGGAGGCCGGAGGTGTATCTGTGCCTTCCAGACAGGGAACTGTCGTCACGCCGAAGTCGATTCCCGCATCCTGGAAGTTTGCGACATTCCATAGTCCTGTCACATACATTGCGGCTGTTCCGCTCATAAAAGCTCCGTCGCACTGTGATACTGCAAGATCTGCGGCCGGGACGTCAAGGATCTCTCTGAGTTCCTGAAATTCTGTCATTCCTTCCACCGCGGCCTCAGTATTAACATTCGGTGACGCCGGGTCGTCTCCGTTGGGACCGAATGCATAGTTCCCGTCTTTACTAATAAACATATATGCATAATAGATAGCCGGATTCATCATAAATCCATGTTTGTCCGGATTTTCTTTGTTGAAAGTTCTGCACCACTCTTTCAGTTCTTCAAATGTCGCAGGAATTTCATTATCTCCGATCAGGTCTTTATTATAAAACAGCGCATAGGTATCAGCAGAGATCGGATATCCGTACATCGTCCCGTCCAGAGTAATGGCCGAAGCACAGGAAGCCAGGAGCTGCTCGTTTACGTACTCTTCGTTCTGAGTCGGAAGGATATGTCCGCTCTGAACCAGCTGTCCGACTGCATTGCTCGGTGTGGCAAAGAGATCCGGTCCTACTCCGGCCGGCCCGTCCAGAGCGATCTGTCCGGGAGAGTCGCCAAGTTCCACATTCACATACTCGATCTTAATGTTCGGAAACATCTCCGTGAATTTCTCCCCTGCCTGAATGATAAATTCATCCGCTCCGGCAGTAGATTCCCATACAGTGAGTTCGATTTCTTCATCAGTCAGTTCGATCCCTTCATAGGTCTGTCCGCCGCCGGAAGAGTTTCCGCTGCCTTCTTTGGAATCTTCACCGTTTCCGCCGCATCCGGTAAGCACTGTTCCAAGCATTGCGCCGCACAAAAGTACACTCAATAGTTTTTTCTTCATCTTTTTCCTCCTTGAAGTTCATTTATTTGTCGGAATTGACTATGTTTGAATCATATCACGCGTACTTTTTGGGCACAATTTTCTCAATTGCTATGTTGTTTATAAAAATTGCTTGCAGCTTTCACTTAATCTGTATCCTGTTCTCCCCACATTTTTCTATATTCTGTCGGGCTTAACTTTCGATACTTGCGGAATACTCTGCTGAAATATAGCTGGTCTTCAAACCCGCACATTGCGGCGATCTCTTTCACTGTCAGGTTCGTATACCGCAGAAATTCACAGGCCTTCTCCAAACGGATATTCATCAGATACTCTTTCGGGGCAGCCCCTGCAGCCTCCCGGAAGATCTGTATGAAGCGGCTGACCGAAAGACCGCTGTTTTCCGCCAGCTCTTTTATCATAATTTTTTTTTGATAATTCAGGTTCATATAGTTGATAGACGTACCGACACACTCACTGATTTCAGGCTCATTTCTGCCTGCGCGGCTTGCGAGAAGTTCAGATACCTTATAAAGCAGCTGCTGCATCAGGATCGCCGTATGGATCTCATAATGTGCTGTCTTCTTCATGACAGCGCTGATCATTGACTCGAAGGTAACTGGCAGCCACCGATCCGCGCCAATGTCCAGGATCTCTCCCGTGGGGATCTCCAGATCGTCCAAAAGGGCGTTTACACCATATCCTGAGAAACAGACCCAGTAGCATTTTGTACATATATTTCGAATCTGTCCGTAAAATTGCTCCTCGCCCGGGCGATAGAGATACGCCGTCCCGGCAGCAGCCTCCTGTTCCTCCGCGCCAAACCGTACCATAGAACGGCCCGTATGGGTGTAAATCAAAAGGAAATCCTTTCTCCCCCGCTTTCTCTGGGTAATGCAGTAGTCCTCTTCTTCCAGCTGATAGCTGCCGACGCAGTTGACCTGCATGTACTCCTGGTCCACGTTCATTCTGCTGACTTCATCGTCCTTATACCGGTAAGCCGAATAGTAGATCATCCTGACCCTCCTTCCAAACCCTTTTTTCATATATTATCATTTTGTCCATAGATTTGCGAATTTTATTTATATCTTTTTCTGCAGGATTTTTTTATACTCGATTTACAAACTATGAGAAAGAGAAAGGAAAGAACTGACATGCCAAACGAAATTAACCTCAGAGATTTTCAGAAGAAAACCTATCATTCCCTTGGGAATCATTTCCAGGGCAATCATCCGGACGGCAGCGTATTATCTTTTACCAATTATTACATGGAGGTCAACGGCCGGCCCTTCTACGGCGTCAGCGGAGAATTTCACTTCTCCCGATGCGACGAGTGCCGCTGGGAAGATGAGATCATCAAAATGAAAATGTGCGGCATCAATATCATTGCAACGTATGTATTCTGGATTCACCACGAAGAGGAAGAAGGTGTCTTTGATTTTTCCGGAAGCAAGAACCTGCGGAAGTTCATACAGCTCTGCGGGAAGCATCAGATGTATGTGATCCTCCGAATCGGTCCTTTTGACCACGGAGAGGTAAGAAACGGCGGGCTTCCAGACTGGCTCTATGGGAAATCCTTTGAAGTAAGAAAGCTGAGCGACGGCTTTCTCTTCTATACCAGACGGCTGTATGAGAACGTTGCCGGCCAGATCAAAGGGCTCCTGTACAAGGACGGCGGGCCCATCATCGCCACCCAGATCGATAACGAATACATGCATTCCTCCGCGGTATGGGAGATCACAACCGGGATTTCCGACGAATGGATCTTTGGCGGCGACGAAGGGGAGAACTACATGCTCACGCTCCGCGATCTGGCGAAAGAATGCGGCATCGAAACCCCGTTCTACACCTGTACAGGCTGGGGCGGCGCCATCACTCCGGATGAGATGATGCCCCTCTGGGGCGGATATGCGTACCGTCCCTGGCTCTTTTATACTGCACGGGGCGAGCACCCTGTCACAGAAGAATATATTTATCAGGATTACCACAATAACGATGCAGTGGTGACCAGTGATTTCAAGCCGGCCTACCTGCCGGAAGACCGGCCTTACGCCTGCTGTGAGATGGGCGGAGGTATGACATGTACTTACTATTACCGGTTTATCATTCCTTTTAAAAGTGTGGATGCCATGGCAAATATTAAAATGGCTTCCGGCTGTAATTTCCTGGGATACTATGTGTTTCAGGGAGGCACGAATCCGAAAGGCAGGCACGGAATCTTCATGAACGAGGCACAGACGCCGAAGATTTCCTATGACTATCAGGCGGCACTGGGCGAATTCGGGCAGATCCGGGAATCCTACCAGCGCTTAAAAGCACTCCACTATTTCGCCCGTACCTTCGGAGAGAACTTCTGTGAAATGCAGACTGTTCTTCCGGAAGGAGCCTCCCTGATAGATCCGAAGGATCTGGACACTCTTCGGTATGCGGTCCGCACAGACGGGAAACGGGGATTTCTCTTTCTGAATAACTTCCAGGATCATGCAGCTACGAAAGTGAAAACCAACGAGACCGTCACCCTGCATATGGATCAGGAGGATCTCACATTCTCCGGCATCAGTCTGGCAGCGGATGAGAACTGTGTTCTCCCCTTCCACATGGATCTCGCGGGAATCGATCTCATTACGGCGACCGCGCAGCCGATCACTGCAGTGCAGGACGGAAAGCAGACGTTTGTGTTCTTGAAGCCTGACGGGATGGACGCTGTATTTCATTTCGAGGACGGCACAGTCACAGATCAGGGCGGCGCTGTGTACTGCTGCACTTCCCGGGACGCCGCAGAAGCATTCCGGGTGAGGAAGCCCGCCCCGTCCGGCCGGTCAGAAGAAGATCTGTCTGTGGAAATCCTCTGCCTTGACCGAACGCTTGCGAACCAGATGTATCTTCTCTCGGACGGAACGCTTCTCTTTGCCGAGGGCGCTGTTATGGAAGATGAGAATGGGATTCGGCTGGAGTCCGTCACTTCGGAAAACAGAATCCTTTCCTTCCCCAAAGGAAGGACCCGCCTGTCGTACGCTCAGCCGGTTTCCGGAACAGCGGAAGATCTGTTTGACGTGTGGACAGCAAATGCGGATCATAAGGAGATCCCGGTTACAGTGAAGCAGACAGCTGCTTCTAAATATGAGGTTTCCATTCCGGAACACTTTATGGATGGGCTGAAGGACGCTCTGCTGCAGATCGACTATAACGGAGATATCGGCTGTGCATTCATTGACGGAGACATGATCCATGACAATTTCTGCAATCAAGATACATGGGAAATCGGACTTCGCACCTTTGCAGACAGGCTGAAAGAGACTCCTCTCACACTCTCCATCGCCCCGCTGCGGGAAGGCGTGAATGTCAATGTAGAATCTGCCATGGCCGCAAGAATGGAGAGCGCGGAAGCATATATCGCCGAGCTGAAAGGCGTGAAACTATGCCCGGTGTATGAACTGAAGCTGTAGGCCGGACTCCGATAGAATCCGCGGAAAAATCGCCGAAATTACGCGGGGTGAGGCGTGCTGCCTCTTGTACACCGACGCGAATAAATTATAAGAAGAATACTGCCCTCTGCACACAAAGGACTGCGGACCATTGTGTACAGAGGGCAGACTGTCAGAATACAAGCTGCACAAGAAGCATATAACATACCGTTCCTCCGGCAATCGACAGGAGCATCTGCCGTTTCCACAGATGCAGGCCGATCACCAGAAGAATGGAGATCAGTTCCGGAATTCCGTGGCTGCCGGCAAAAAGGGTTACGTCTTTCAGGCAGTAGATAACCAGCAGGCCGAACACTGCAGAGGGAAGCACTTTCCCCAGATAGCGGATATAGTTCGGCGTCTGCTTTCCGGCCGGAAATATAAGGAATGGGAGGAACCGTGTAACCATGGTTCCCAATACGACCATGGCAATCGTGATCAGTTGTTGTATCAGTGTCATTCTGTCACTCCTCCTTTCTCAAGCGGACCTCTCATCAGAGTCAAAACGATCAGGATCGAAAGCATGGACGGAATGATAAAGTTGTCTGCTCCAAACGCGATCAGACAGAGCAGAGACAGTCCCAGCCCGATCAGAGCGCTTCTGTGATCCTTCTCTTTGAGCCATTGTTCCAGGAAAATCACCACGAACATGGCTGTCATTACAAACTCAAGTCCCTCCGTATTAAAATGGATCAGAGATCCGAAGATCCCTCCCAGTGTAGCGCCTGAAAACCAGTAGAAATGGTTCAGAAGCGTGACGAAGAACATAAACCAGCCCCGGTCTACATCCTCCGGGATATCGGCGGTATAATTGATGGAAAAGGATTCATCGCACATGCCGAAGATCAGATAGATCCTTTTCCATCCAAGCCCGCGGAACTTGTCCAGCATGGAAATCCCATAGAACAAATGCCTGGCATTGATCATCAGTGTCATGGCAAACGCCTGCAGGGGGGTAAATGCTCCCAGCAGCATATTGACAGTTACAAACTCGATCGATCCGGCGAAGATCGTAAGACTCATCAGCATGGGATACCAGAAGCTGAAGCCTGAGACATTCATATAGATCCCATAGGTAAGACCGAGAAACCAGAAACCGGCGAAGATCGGTATTGTGTAGGGAAAGGCGGCGGTAAACGCTCTCTTTAATGTTGTTCTTTTCGATTCAGACTGCATTGGTTTACTCTCCTTAAAATAACATTGCATTTTTTGCCCGCGTTTTATCCTTCGGTTCTCTTCCTGCAGCAGCGCGGGCCATCTGCAGATACATGTTCTTCTATCCTGTTCATGAAACAGCGGAAGGATGTACTAGCAGCCAAATAGCTCCTTCGCCTGCCGCATATTGTCCATAATCGGCACCTGGAACGGGCATCGGGTCTCACAGGCTCCGCATCGAATGCACTCGCCTGCGTGATGTTCCAGGACTGCATAATGCTCCCGCACAGTCTCCGGAATCTGTTTCTGAGCTTTCGCAAGATTGAGGAACTTGGTCACAGATGCCACGTCGATCTTCTTCGGACAGGGGGCACAGTGGCTGCAGTACATACAGTGGCCTTCCCAGCTGATATTCGGGAAAGACGCGAAAGCAGGCGCATAGTCCTTCTCTGCTTCTGAGGCGTCTTCATAGGCGATACTTTCCCTGAGCTGTTCGACACTGTGCGCGCCTGAGAGGACTGTGGCCACGGCCGGACGGGTCAGGGCATAATGCAGGCACTGGACGGCAGTCAGCGCTTTGCCCGCAGGCGACAGGTTCTCATCCAGCAGATCGCCTCCTCCGAATGCCTTCATTACAGTCACGCCTACGCCCAGCCGCTGACAGGTCTCGTAGAGTGCCTGCCGCTCCGGGTTCATGTTCACCAGATGTTTCTCATAATTCTTCTCAGCCCAAAGCTCCTCCACATCTTCACTTGCAGGCTGCAGATCATAACATGGATTGACGCTGAACATGAGTACTTCGATCTCCCCGCTTCGGACCGCTTCCAAAGCTGCCTCCGGATTGTGGCTGCTCAGCCCGATATGACGGATGGTACCCTGCTCCTTCAATTCTTTCACATAGGCAAGCACCGGACCGTTCTTGATCTCCTCCCAGTCCTTCAGAGAATCTACATAATGAATCATTCCGATATCTATGTAGTCTGTCCGAAGCAGAGAGAGCATTTCCTGCATGCCTTCCTTCACTTCTTCGATCTCTCTTGTACGCTTATACTGCCCGTCCTTCCACACCGAACAGACATGGGACTGTATGAGAAAGCGTTCCCGTCTCCCCTGAAGCGCCTCGCCTACATGTGCGCGCACTACTGGATCCGACGCATAAAGGTCAAAATAATTGATCCCTTGGTTCTGTGCTTCATCCAGAAGCCTCTTGGTATTCCGGTACTCATCTTCAGAGAAGCCCTCACATCCGAGCCCGATCTCACTGACCAGCAGTCCGGTATTTCCTAATTCACGGTATTTCATAATTTCATTTCCTCCCATCTATTCCCACGAGCAACGAGCCAAGCGGGCACGTTTGCATCGCGGTATTTGACTGATGCAGCATGACGCTGTACAGATTCGTATACGACGTTCCGATTTTTGCCGTTTACAGCTATTATATCTGCCATTCCGTCAGGACGTAAGGCAAAAAGACCGTCTGCTCCTTATGCAGGCAGCGTCGGTGGACAAGGGGCAATACGGCCGATGACGAGCAAAGAAGCGGCGCAGCCGCAGTTAGCACGTCAGTGCGGCTTTGCGAATAGCAGTATGACTGTGTACCTGTTCAAAATGATGCATGAATACGCGAAAATTTTTGTTCAAATCTCCCTTTGAAATCTGCCCGGATATTCCCTATAATACAATCATGACGTGTAGCACTCATGCGTAATTCCAGTTGCGTATGTGCTGCACGTTCTTTTTTTTGACAGGAGGCGAATCCAATGGAACATTCAAACCAATTTCTTGGAACGGAGCGCATCGGAAAACTGATGACAACATATGCCGTTCCCTGCATCATCTCACTTCTGGTCGGCGCCCTTTATAATATTGTTGATCAGATTTTTATTGCAAATGCCAGCTATCTCGGCTCTTACGGGAATGCTGCGAATACCGTAGTATTTCCCCTAACAGTGGTGGCCCTGGCGATTGCGGTTATGATTGGAGATGGCTGCTGTGCATTTGTCAGCATCAGTCTTGGGAAAGATGAAACAGAATCTGCCAGACGAAGCGTGGGCAATTCGATTCTTATGAGCATTGCGAGCAGTCTGATTATCACCGCACTGTATCTGCTCTTCCAGACACAGATCATCTCCATGTTCGGAGGTACAGTCAACGAAGAAACTTTCCGTTATTCACAGGAGTATTTCTTCTACATCAGTCTGGGAATTCCCTTTTATATGTTCGGACAGTCTATGAACCCGGTGATCCGTGCCGACGGAAGCCCAAGGTTCGCGATGGCTTCCACTCTGGCCGGGGCAGCCGCCAACATCATCCTGGATCCCATTTTCATTTTTCTGTTCAAATGGGGGATGATGGGAGCCGCTGTCGCTACGGTGATCGGGCAGATCATCACGGCGGCTTTGGCTGTCTGGTATATTCTGCACATGAAAATCATGAAGCCATGCAGGCATGATTTCCGTATTGACCTGAAAGTATGCGGCAGGACTCTGCTTCTCGGCATTACCAGTTTTCTCTCCCAGATCTCCCTGGTTGCCTCTATGGCAGCTGTCAACAACATGCTGCGTAAATATGGGGCGGCAGATGCGGTTTTCGGACAGGCACAGTATGCCCAGATTCCGATGGCAGTGGTGGGGATCGTGATGAAATTTTTCCAGATCGTTATCTCCATTGTTGTGGGTATGGCCGCCGGATGCATCCCTGTTGTAGGATTCAATATCGGAGCCGGGAAAAAAGCTCGTGTAAAAGAATTATTCACAAGACTCCTCATTGCAGAAGCACTGGTTGGAGCTGCGGGATTTCTTCTGGCAGTGTTCTGCCCCCGGCAGCTGATCGCCGTTTTCGGTGCGGCAAATGAGAGTATATATTATACGGAATTTGCGGTCAAGGCATTTCGGACCTATCTGTGTCTGATCATTCTTGCCTGCGTCAACAAGGCCTGCTTCATCTTCCTGCAGGCGATGGGAAAGGCGGCTGAATCCACGATACTGTCTATGATTCGTGAAGTGGTCTTCGGTGTGGGATTTGCACTTCTGCTCCCCATATTCCTGGGACTGGACGGAGTCCTCTTCTCCATGCCGGTATCCGATCTTCTGACCTTTATCGTGGCTGTAGTTCTGATCCGCCGCACTTACAGCGAATTGAATGAGAAAGGAGCATCACCAGTATGAAACACCGCATTATTACCATCAGCCGTGAATTCGGAAGCGGCGGACGCACGATCGGGAGAGAAACTGCAAAGCAGTTAGGCATCCCGTGTTATGACAGCGAATTGATTCAAAAGACTGCACAAGAAAGCGGATTTGAAGAATCCTATATCATAAACGCTGACGAATCCACTTCTGGGGGCTTTATCGGCTCTGCGTTCTCTACACGGGCGTTCGGTCCTACAGCCGAAGATTATCTCTGGGAGGCGCAGCGCAAAGTGATTCTTGAACTGGCGGAGAAAGGTCCCTGCGTGATTGTGGGGCGCTGTGCAGACTCGATCCTCCGCGAGAAAGCGGACTGCCTGACCGTGTTTATTCACGCGGATCTGAAATACCGGGCCGACCGCATCGTGAAAGTATACGGAGAACGGCAGGAATCCCCGGAACAGCGCATCAGGGAGAAAGACAAACGGCGTGCCGCATATCACCGGTTTTACACAGATATGAAATGGGGATATGCGAAGAATTATCAGATCTGTCTGGACAGCGGAAACCTTGGAATCAATCAATGTGTAAACATATTAAAGATACTGTATTAAGCAGTCAGACAGCAGCGGATGAGAAACTATTTATAGAGAATTCCTATAAGTCATTTTTTCTTATTTTTTTTACTGATTGGACGCTCCGGATGACTCACGGTAAAATATGATCGTATAGATGAATTATCAGAGGTCAGATCATGCATTATATTGGAATTGATATCGGATCAACAGCAGCAAAAGTTGTTGTAAGGGGCGACACAGAACTGGAATTTGTGATGCCCACAGGCTGGAGCGGCAAGGAAACCGCAGGCATCATCAAAGAGCGGCTGCTTGAAAGGGGAATTGATGTGGCAGACAGCGCGTCAAAGGTTGTGGCCACAGGTTACGGCCGTGTAGCCGTTGACTATGCGGACAAAGTAATCACAGAGATCACCTGTCACGGAAGAGGCGGCAGAGAGATGGGCGGGGAAAACTGTGCGGTCATCGATGTGGGCGGACAGGATACGAAGGTCATCCTTCTCTCCCGGGGGATGGTGCAGGATTTCCTTATGAATGACAAATGCTCTGCAGGAACAGGAAAGTTTCTTGAAATCATGGCAAACCGTCTGGGCGTAACGCTCACGGAGCTTTTTGATCTGGCGTCGGCCGGGCAGGTCCTTCCGATCAGTTCGCTCTGCACCGTATTCGCAGAATCCGAAGTGATCAGCTATATCGGTGAGGGCCGCAGGCGGGAAGATATTGCTGCCGGAGTGGTAGATTCCGTCGCCGCCAAGGTGGCCCAGCTCGCCTTAAGGAAGGATCTTCCCGAGCAGATCATTCTCACCGGAGGCTTAAGCGGCAGCACCTATTTCGCCGAATGCCTGAGCGGTAAGGTGGGGAAACCTGTAACCCCAACAGAGTACGGCACGTATGCAGGGGCCCTTGGAGCCGCCCTGCTTGCAAAAGAAAAACTATCTCAAAAATAAGAAAGGGACGAAGTATGGAATTAATTAAAGATCTACCGGAAGTATTTGAAGAATTTGCAGAGCAGAGAAAGAATTCCTTTCTCGGTGTGAAGAAACTAAAGGAACAGGGGGTGCCCGTAGTCGGCGCGTACTGTACCTACTTCCCGCAGGAAATCGCCATGGCCATGGGCGCAGCGACGGTCGGCCTGTGCTCTACGTCAGACGAAACCATTCAGGATGCGGAGAAAGAATTACCCAAAAATCTCTGTCCGCTGATCAAGTCCAGCTACGGATTCGCCCGCACAGATAAATGTCCGTTCTTCTACTTTTCCGATGTGGTTGTCGGCGAGACAACCTGTGACGGAAAGAAAAAGATGTACGAATACATGGCAGAATTCAAGGATGTATTCCTCATGGAACTGCCAAACACGCAGGGCGAGGCAGCGTTACAGCTCTGGAGAAGTGAGATGATCCGTTTCCGTGAATATCTGGAAAAGAAGTTTGACGTTACGATCACAGAAGACCAGATCCGCGAAGCGATCAAGGTCAATAACGCAGGCAGACGTTCTCTGAAGAAACTGTACGAGGTTATGCAGAATGATCCCGCTCCGATCACCGGACATGATTTATTCAAGGTGCTTTATGGAAGTACATTTAAGTTCAACCGCAGGGAAATCCCTGCGGAAGTAGACGCTCTTGTTGAGAAAATCAATAAGAAATATGCAGAGGGCAAGATGCTCAAGAAAATGCCCCGCATTCTGATCACCGGATGTCCCATCGGCGGTGCCACAGAGAAAGTGATCCGCGCGGTGGAGGACAATGGCGCTGTGGTTGTCACATACGAAAACTGTTCAGGGGCCAAATCGATTGACAAGCTGGTAGATGAGGATAATCCGGATGTATACGATGCTCTGGCGAAACGCTACCTGAACATCGGATGTTCCGTCATGACTCCCAACCCCAACAGATTAGAACTCCTGGGACGCCTCATCGACGAATATAAGGTAGACGGCGTCGTGGAGATGACGCTCCAGGCATGCCATACCTATAATGTTGAATCTTTCGGCATCCGCAAATTCGTCAACGAAGAAAAACACATCCCTTACATTAGCGTAGAAACCGATTACTCTCAGGCTGATATCGGCCAGCTGAATACAAGGATCGCGGCGTTTATAGAGATGCTGTAGAAAAGTAAGAAAATGAATCTTTGTTATACGGATAAACAGCTGTATAACAAAGATTCATTTTTCAGTTCCTTTATCTGTTCTTTCACCTGTTTCCTTTCGGGTAGGGATAAATACTGGCTCAGCCCAGAACCCATAAGAAGAATATTGAAATGATCAAAGTGATCACGGCTGCTCCGGCTGCGCATAAGATTTTCTGGTATACCCGCTTGCCCTCTTCTCTTGCTTTTTCAATCTCAGTCAGATTTTTCCCTTCTGTAAACGCAAGGATTTCCTTATAAGTCTGAATATTCAGCGCCTTTTTCTTGCGTTCTACGAGAATACTTACATACAATGCCGCGATGAAGATCACAGCCCAGATTCCAATCCCAATCCAGGAAAGAAAATGTACCAGTGGAATCGGTGTAAGGGCGGTTGCCGCCAAAAGCACGGTAAAAATAATACTTAAGCGTCCAAACTGTTCCTGATCGTTTTTGTTGATTTGTTGTTTCATTTCCTCTACGTCTCCTTTTATTAATTGATCTAAAGAGACTTCGAAGACTTCGCTGAGCAAGACAAGACTTTTTACATCCGGATAGCTTTTGTCATTCTCCCAATTTGAAATTGTCTGCCTGGAAACGAAGACTCTGTCAGCCAGTGCTTCCTGAGATAATGTCTTTTCATTCCGATATTTTTTAATCTGTTTTCCTAGTTCCATCTTCCCTCTCCTTGTGATTCAGATCGTAATCGGTCCGCAGAGGATCCGTCTATCAAAGGGCTTTGCCATCCCTGTTTTTTCGCTCTTTTCAAGCTGTCAAATGTCTTTGACAAGGCAGTTTTACGCTGTTTTTGCGCATGCTTATTTCCACAGTCAGGGAATCTCAAAGACTGCTTCCTTTACTCTGCCGTCTGTCCCATATGTCACGAGAAGATACTCCTCCCCGCCCAGCTGCCACACATCCTGGTCTTCGCCGGATGTATCATCCGGTTCGCCCCAGACGCTGATCAGCTGACTGCGGTGGTATCCTTCCAGTTCTTTAAGCTCGTCCGCTTCCAGGGATGATAAAGCCGGCAGATTGTCTTCATGCTTCGTGTGGCGGTACATATAGAGCCATCCCTGCCATGCAACAACGAGGATGATCAGGATTATCACAGTATTTCTGATCACATTTTTTAGTTTTATCCTCCCGTGTAAGATCCCGTATACGAGATATACAAGACCCGCCAGAAGGATCAACATAATTATTGGAGCAATCATATATAAGATTCCCACAACAGTCATAATAACACTCCTCCGCACATGTTCAAAATCGAAGCTTTCCCTTTACTCTTGCATTGTAGCATACCGGATAACTGCTGTAAATTACAGGAAAAGAAATGGCAGACCCGAAAGCCTGCCTCAATCTTTATGCCGCCGTTGCATAATCCAGAATAAAAATTTTACTTGCAATTTTTTCAATGCTATCTAAAATGCCGTCGATTTTTTCAGCAACAACACTATTTAAAAATTCTTCTCCGCACTGTTCACACTTCAAACATGGCATGTTTTCAATGATTACATAGCAATTATTTAATTGTGCAAAATATGTTGTCTTTGCTGGTTTCATCTCTCCAACCTTGCAACTCATACACCTCATTTTGACCGCTCCTTTCTTTCGCGTTATTGTAAGTTCTTTCATCCTTACAATTATAATATACATTATTTTAATCCTTTTCAAGACTGTTACATTATAAATAATGTACAAATATCATGCTTCAAATTTACAAAAAAGGAGCTCAAAAATATGATATAGTCAGGGCAGACACTTAAGAAATGTAGTGCCTGCCCTGTTCAAAAACGTTTTTTATTCTCTTATTTTTTCTCTTTTCCTAATGAAACTACCGCGTTCAGTACGCACAGTACCAGTCCGGCAATTCCAAGCGGGATTCCCATGCCGAAGTAATCTTCTCCTGCCAGCAGGCAGACCGCCAGACCGCCTCCGAAGATGATCACGCTGCAGATTCCTGACAGGACTGCGCTTAATGTCTTCTTCCGGTCAGTTCCTTTCACTGCGTCCATCGTGGCAAATGCAGCGCCAAGCAGTGCGATGAGTGCGAATACGACATCAATGGCATATACACCGATCTGCCACAGCGGTGTGATCTGTACGATCTTGCTGCTGCTTGAGAGTCCGTTCATGGCGTTGGTCCTTGTGATGGCGAAAACAATATTCTTTGCTGCCCTCTGCATCGATGTCACGATCGTGTCGTTCATATCCGCGTCGCTTAATTTCCACAGTTCTGTATCCGTATTCAGCCAGAGATCTGTTCCTGCCGCCAGTCCGGCTCTCAGGTCTTCATAAGCGAACACTTCAAAAGATGCCTGGTCTGTAATTGCGAGGCCTTCAAATCCCCACTCATTACGCAGGGTTTCTGTCATCAGGCCGTAGTGGGCGCCTGTCCATTTCGAGCCAATGCGGTTCATGCTGACCATAGCTGCATGGGCATCCGCCTCCCGGACCGTGATCTCGAAGGGCTTCAGATACAAGTCTCTTGTACTCTGCTCATTTGCGAATATGGACACGCCCATACGGTTCGTCTCCTGGTCATTGAGTGCGAAATGCTTAATATAGACCAGGACGCCCTTCTCTTGCGCGCCGCGGACCACTGCCGCGCCCATTTTTCCGGACAGTTGGCTGTCCTCGGAATAATATTCAAAGTTACGTCCACTGTAAGGGGTACGGTGGATGTTCATCGCCGGAGCATACCATCCTGTCACTCCAAGGTCAATGCTGTCCTCACCGATACAGCGTCCCATCTCTTCTGCCAGCTCGTCGTTCCAAGTGGCCGCAAGCACGATCTCCGGCGGGTAGGATGTCCCGTTCTCACCGCCTACCAGGGTGCTGGAGATTCCTGCCGGGCCGTCCTTATCCTGTGTGGACGGAAGCTGGATGGAATCAACGCCCATTGTGGCATATCCTCCGACGCGCACCAGATTGTCCAGCTCTTCCACGCTCATCTGGCTGATCAATGTATCCCACATCGGATCATCATAATCCATCTCCATCATCATTGCTGCCGTCAGCTCGCCTGTACTCTCATCAACCGTGCCTGTGACCGGCGCTTCTTCTGCCGTATCCTCTACCGTCGGGATCTCCAGCGCTGCCACGAACTCCTCCGGTGCTGTCCACGCGCCGTCCGCGTAGGTCGCCGGCCAGGTGCCGCTCCAGTCGCTCCGGCTCAGATAGACATGCTCGGTATCGTAAGTATTGATATTCACATCCTCATACTGATTCACGATCTCATATCCTGTCTCCTGGGAGACTGCATATGTGGCATTGTCCTGCTCCGCAACCGTAACCTTCGCCGTCAGATCTGCACTGCCGTCGGCATCCATTCCGTCCGCTGTGGTAAATCCTTTTGCCGTAAGCACGTTATTTACCGCGTCGTGGGCGTCTGTTCCCACTGTAAAGTAATAATCCCCTGCGTCTAAAATGTACGTTCCCTGCCCGTACGCATCGTAGACTTTCATCACTTCTTTCGGGATCTCTACGGATACTGTTTCAGAAGCTCCTGCTTCCAAAGTATCTGTCTTTGCATAACCAACCAGCTCGACCGCTGATTTTTCAATCTGATTTTCACGGTCATAATCCGTATACGGAGACTGCATGTAGATCTCCACCGCGTGCTTGCCGGATGCGTCTCCGGTATTAGTCACTGTAACTTCTGCGGTGTAGTGATCGTCTTCTTCACTGAGGCTGAAATCCGAGTATGCGAATTCCGTATAAGACAGTCCATATCCAAAGGGATACTGCACGGTTCCGGTATAATTATAGTTGGCTGCGTCTTCATTTCCCAGGACCACATCCTCATACCTTGTCTCATAATACCGGTATCCCACATAAATACCCTCGCTGTAGACCATATATGTATTGCCGAACATGACCTGGCTGTTGGTGATGGCATAGCTTCCGAAGTTCGCCATCGCCGGGGCGCTGAGACTGTCATAAGCGTAAGTATCTGTCAGTCTGCCTGATGGTGATACTGCACCGCTTAAGAGCTCGCCTACGGCTTCCGCTCCCGTCTCGCCCAGAGCGCCGATCCAGAGCACGGCGTCAACATCTGTGTTCGTGATCTCTCCCAGCTCCATGGGGTTCTGCGTGTTCAGAAGAACAACAACATTTTCGAAATTGCGGCACGCAAGATTAATCAGTTCCATCTCATTTTTATCCGGCTCCAGATAGTAAGAACCGGTATCCAGAGGCGTACTCTGTAGATCCGAGCTCTCCCCGCCGCTTCGTCCCAGCACGACGATCGCCGCGTCACTGTACTCTTCGAAACTGTCGATCACCTCATCCGTAAACTCTGAGACCGGAACCTCATTGACACCGAAGACACCCTGGCCGTACGCATCAGGCACAGTCTTGCGGTAGCTGCTTCCTGCCCCTTCGGTATAGAATTCATATACCGTATCATTGGTCAGATAACCTGCTTCCTGAATCCCGCTGTACAGGTCGATGGCTGTGGACGTATCCACAGAACCGGCTCCGCCTCCGCCATAGACGGGATCCACGCTGTCCTGCCCCAGGATCGTGATCTTCGCCGCATCCGTCAGAGGCAGGGTCCCGTTGTTTTCCAGCAGGACTGCACCTTCCGCTTCGATCTGCTTTCCGATCTCCTTCAGATGAGCGTTCCTCTCATCCTCACCGGAGTAATCCGAGGTGAAATGCTCTGTCACCTCATCTTCTGCTTCAACAATTTTCTGATTCGGCATATTCAGATAAACCGAGATCAGGTTCGCGTAGCGTGATGCCATGAAGTTCGCCAGTATCAGCGCCACTGCTGTGGCTGCCACGACGATCCAGGCAAATACTGCACGCAGGATCCGTTTTTTCTTTGCATCCATAACTTGTTCCTCCTTAGCGTTCTTTTCTTTAACAAAACATTAACAAAAGAATCGCCAAGAAAAAAGAGGACCGGCAGAATCTGCGCGATCCACGGCAGAATCTGCACCCACAGTTCAGCCATGGATATAGAGCGAAGAGAAAAATATGCTTGCATATTTTTTCAAGCGATTATATCCATGAGCTGAGCGCCTGCCTATGAGCAAAGAAGCGGCGAAGCCGCAGTAAGCACGAAGTGCGGCTTTGCGAATGGCGCGTGCTGAACTGCGATATTAAACAGCCATGGATATAGAGCGAAGAGAAAATATGCTTGCATATTTTTTCGAGCGATCATATCCATGGGCTGAGCGCCCGCTTATGAGTAAAACAGTGGCGTCAGCCACGATAAGCACGCAGTGCGGTTTTACGAATGGCGCGTGCTGAACTGTGATATTAAACAGCCATGGATAAAACGCGTGCTGAACTGCGATATTATCCTCTCCATCTTAACCCGCCGGGATCATAATCTGCAAAGTGAAGATACCATCTTCGGTATCGATACTGATATCTCCGCCGTAATTTTCCGCAATGAGCCTGACGCTCTTAAGGCCGAATCCGTGGCTGTATTTTCCTTTCTTCGATGTGAGCGGAAGCCCGTCCCGGATCTGCAGGTTACCTTCGTAATAATTGCAGACCTGGATACTGACAAACGCGCCGCTCCGTCCGACATTCACTGTGATGACCCGCTTTCGCTCATCAGCCAGCTTCATCACACTCTCCACCGCGTTGTCCACCGCGTTTCCAAGCAGTACATAAAGATCCTGAGCCCGCATGAATCCGTCCGGCACATCTCCTGCCACACAGTCCAGCCTTATGCCTCTGTTTTCACAGTAGACCGTTCTCTCCGCAAGAACCGTGTTCAACTCCTCATAATCCGTCTGTACCATCCTCCGATAGGCCTCGATATCCCGCCGCGTCTCATCGATAAACTGCTGCTTTTCCGCTCCGTCCGCCCGTTCCAGTGCATTAAGGATGTGTTTCATATCATGGCTCTTCCGGTTCACCGTCTCGATCAGTTCCTTCGATATGGTGTAAAAGCGGGCGCTGTCGCTCTGCATCTGTTCCAGAACTGCTTTTTCCTTAGCGTCAAGATAAACCTTGCATATATTGTACTGGTTCGAAAGGATGAGTATGCAGAGCAGACAGTCTACCAGTGCTGCGTAATAGCGCAGTTTATCTGATGATTCAAAGATGTGCTGGCATGTAAATGTACTGACCATCAATACCACCAAGACAAAGAACTCGGTTGCTTTTCCTTTTGCACTGTTTCTCACAATGGTCCCTTCGCACAGAGCCAGTGCCCGGCTAAAGACCAGATAGATCACAAAATAAAGAATGCAGCACACCAGCACGGACACTCCAATATAGAGGAAAAGCCATCTGCTCAAATCCTTCCATACTCCTTTTGCCAGAACTTCATGCGCGATCACATAGATCATATGCTGTGCGGTATATCCCGAGATCACGATATAGGCAGCGTCAGAAAATGTCACAAAAAAACAGTACTTTGACAGCAGCAGCGACAACAGCACCAGAAGGAGATACCAGGAGACAACCACCCATTTTTGCAGCACGCCGGGTACATATCCGGCAAGTCCCAGCACTATAAAATAGAACTGGGCACATACTCCCAATACGGCAGCGCAGACGGTGATTCTGCCGGCTAATCCTGTTTTCGCTTTTGCAAAGGGAAACAAAAGGATCAGCTCCGCCGCATATAACTCCCACACAAACCGGAGTTCTTCAAATACCCCAACGGGAGTCAGGGCTGACATCACTTCCTTCACTGGCGCATTCCTCCCAGATATCTTGTATAACGGTTAATAAACTCCTGCTTCTTCCCCCTGCTCATCTTCAGCACGGCTCCCGCCACAGTGACCTCATTTCTGCTGATCGCCTCCACATGGCGCAGGTTCACAAGATAACTCTTATTACAGGACGCGAAGGAATATTTCCGCAGCAGCTCCTCTGCCCGCGACATGGATTCCCGTACCCGGTAGTCCCCGCTTTTCGCATGATAGGTCAGATTGTGCAGCATGGATTCCACATAATAGATATCCGACACATTGAGCGTAACGATTCCCCCTGCAACGTGAAGCACCACCTTCTCATCTCTGTTCCGCAGGATATAGCGCCTTGCCTTCTTCATCCTTAGGACAAAATCCTCATATGTAACCGGTTTGATCAGGTAGTCCAGCGCATCCACCGAATACCCCTCCAACACGTAATGCCGCATATTTGTCACAAAGAGCAGGCATACATTTTCATCCGTTTCCCGGATCTTATGGGCTGCCTCCATCCCGTTGATCCCCGGCATATCAATATCGAGGATCACCAGCTCCGGTTTGTTCTGTTCATAGGAACGCAGGAAAGACGCCGCGCTGTTTAATAGCGTGACGTCCATCTCTTCCTTGTTCTCTCTGCCGAAACGTTCCAGAGCATCCAGCAGAAGTTCCGCGTCCTCCCTTGTGTCATCGACTATGGTGACTTTCATGTTTCTCTCCGTTCCACCGGCCGGCAAGGGCCTGAATATTTTCTGTAAACAGTATAAACGGTCTGACACGATTTGACAATTCATGTTCTTCTTTTATAACATGCCTTGACTGCCTTAGCCTCTGGATTACAACTTCGTTTAAGAATGATATAGGATCATATGCAGAACAGCAGTCTCTGCACCTGTATTTCTGTAAGAGTGAATCGTATCCCCTTTAAATCGGATGCTTTCTCCTTCCGCAACAGGAAAGCACTGCCTGTCGGCTATGATCTCAATCGTGCCGGTGAACACAGTGATAAATTCCGTCGTTCCCCGAAGATGGGGTTCTGACTGCCAGTAACTTTCCGGCTCTAGTTCCAGATAATAGACTGCAAATCTGCGATTTTCATCATCCGGGAAAATGGGATAGTTTTTTACTTTGCCGTCATCTTCTGACAAAGGTTCTATTTCAGAGATTTTTACAATTTCATAGGGGGCCTTCGGCCGTACAGTCAGGGCGTCAAAAGGGACTTTCATGCCGTTGGACAATTTCCACAGGGTAGAAAGTGTAGGGTTGCCGTCGCCGCGTTCGACCTGCGCCAGCATACTCTTGCTGACTCCGCTTAATCTCGCCAGCTCTTCCATACTCAAATTCCGTTCTTCCCGAAGTCGTCTGATATTTTTTGCAACAATTAAATTCATTGAATCCAAGAAACCGACCTCCTGTTATTGACATTATAATAATACAGATGTATTATTATAATATACATATTCCAATATAATGTACTTTCTGATATTATATAATCTCAATTTCAGATTGTAAAGCATGGATTAAATCTAACGATTGATGCGACACATACAATAGCGTCAGTGTACAAGGGGCGTGTTTGCACCTTGTACACTGACGCTGCAAAAGGAGGAAGCAAAATGTTCCCTGTATCTGATTTTTTCATCTATTGCTTTATTACAGCTTATACTCCGGGCGCGAATAATCTGCTGTCTATGAGTAATGCGGCACGTCTGGGTTTCCGGAAAAGTTTGAGATTCAATCTTGGAATTACAGCAGGCTTTTTCATTGTTATGTGTGTATGCACATTGTTCAGCTCTGTCCTGTATTCCGCACTTCCAAAAGTCAAATTTTTTATGCAGATTTTCGGAGCTGCGTATATGTTGTACCTCGCATGGAAAATATGGAAGTCACATTCTGATTTCCAGATCGAACATGAAAAAGCCGCAGGTTTCTTTGCAGGAATGATTTTACAGTTTATGAATCCGAAAATTTATATTTATGCCATCACTACAATGTCACTCTATATACTGCCTGTATTTCACTCCACAGTCTCGCTCATTGGATTTACGCTCGTATTGACTGTAGTAGGCGCTTCTGGATCATTCGTATGGGCATTGTTCGGCTCCATGTTCTGCAGATTTTTTGCCAGACATACGAAAGCAGTCAATCTTATTATGGCTTTATTATTGGTGTACTGCGCTGCCTCACTGTTTTTGTAAGTGGGGTGATAGCGTCAGTGTATAAGGAGCTTAAATTTATCCTTCATCGGCGTATTGCACCTTGTACACAGACGCTACCCTCTCTTTACAAGGACACACACGCCTCAATCCATGATATTTTCGGGATTTGCGGCGTTATCCTCTTTTCAGCATGGCATCTAACTCATCCAACATCGCTTCTGCCTGACTTCCGCCCATTCGGACTGCGATATCCCGCATCGGGATATTCCGCATCCGTTCCAGAATCGCCTTTGCCTTCGGTTCTGCCAGCAGCTCAGCAACCGTATTCCTGCTGGTCATTACCTGGTGCAGAGGCTTCGTAGTCCGGTAAGTATATGTATAGTGTCCTGCCTCCAAAACCTGCTCCTCTTCCTCGCTGAAAGGAAGCTTCAGCAAAGCAATGCACCCAAATGGCACCGTGGCCTCCACATGCAGATGCTCCGCATCTATTATGCGCCAGTGAACCTTCCACAGTCCGGCTGCACTCCGGTAGCTTGAGTCCAGCGTCTTAAGTTCCCATACGGGTGTCGGTTCTACCCGCGCTTTCACAAATCCAGGCTGCAATGGCTGCAGTCCGGCCAAATGCCGAAACATCCACTCTGCCACAGACCCATAGGCATAATGATTCAGACTATTCATTCCCGTGGAACTGAAGTGTCCATTCTCATCTAAACTGTTCCAGCGTTCCCAGATCGTAGTGGCTCCCATCTTCACTTCCCTCAGCCACCCTGGATATTCTTCATTCAGTAAGAGTACTTCCGACAGATCCGACATGCCATGTTCCGAAAGCATATTGCAGAGAAGCGGAGTTCCTACAAATCCCGTGTCAAGATGATTGTGATTGGAAGCCAGCTTTTTCCGAAGGTCAGCGGCAGTCTTTTCCGGATTCGCCAGACCGTGGCGAAGCGTCAGAAGAAGTCCTGTCTGAGTCGGTACAGCACAGCGCCCGCTCGGTGTAAAATACTCTTCCTTGATCCGCTTTTCCAGTTCTTCTGCCAAATTTCCATATTTGAAAGCTTCTTCTGAATATCCAAGCTCCTTCGCCGCCCGGGACAGAATCTGCGCACTATAGCGATAATAAATGTCTGCGATAAATCCCTCATCTGTAGCTCCCCTGCAGTTTCCTGGAGCGGAATTTATCTGATCCAGCGCCAGCCAGTCCCCGAAATGGAAGGCGTCCCGCCAGCCGCAGTCCTCACCGTCCACCTCCGATATATAATCCACCCAGGCTTTCATGGACGCAAACTGCTCTTCCAGAATCGTCGGATCCCCTGTAAATTGATACAAGATCCACGGAATGATCGTCGCGGCATCTCCCCACACAGACGAAGTGCCCTGTATTCCGCAGCTTGGCACCACATTTGGCACCTGTCCGTTTCTCTCTCGCTGTTCTGTTTCGATATCATGCAGATACTTGCGGTAGAAGGCATAGGCATCGGCAAGGAAACACGCCGTCGGTGCAAATACCTGGGCATCTCCTGTCCATCCCATTCGTTCATCCCTCTGCGGGCAGTCCGTGGGCACATCAATAAAGTTGTCCAGCCTGCTCCATTCGATATTGGAAATCAGCCGATTCACCAGATCATTTCCCGTCTCCAGGTAGCCGGTCCGTTCCATCTGGCTCGTATAACAAAGGGCAGTAAAGTCTTCGGGATCCGGATTTTCGATTCCGTCCACCTTCACATAACGGCCCCCGAAGAAGGTGAACCGAGGCCGCAGCGTAACACAAGTTCCATCAGAAACATACACAAACTCTGCTTTGGCTGTGCGCAGATTTCCCCGGTAAAAACATCCGTCCTGAAGCTGCTCCCCAAACTGCAGCCGAAGTGTTGTTCCTTCCGGAATCTGTACCCTGTAGAGGAAACTGCCGGCCACATTCTGTCCCAGATCAAATACATTTTCCCCTGCCGGCGTATGGATAAGTACCGGCTTTCGCGTCATATGAGCAATGACTGGGGGACTGTATCGTTCTGTCAGAGGAGCTTTGAGAAAGGTCTCTTGAGAACAAAGCATAGCCGGAACCGCGTCAGTTTCCGGCAGGGTAGCATCCCATTTTTCCCCGTCGTAAATATTGGAAAAGAGAATGCGGCTTTGTCTTACCGTCCAGCTCTCATCTGTGCCGACTGCGGATTCTGTTCCATCCTCATAGGTAAAACGCACTTCTGCAATCAGCTGAAACGTATCTCCAAAAAATCCTTTTGTTGATTTTTCGAATCCAAAACGCCCCTTGTACCATCCGTTTCCCAATGTGACTGCAAGGACGCCGCCGCTCCAGACTTCCTCTGTAATATCATAAGTTTGATACTGCAGCCAGCCATTATAATTATTACAGCCGGGGGCAAGATATTCCTCCCCGATCTTCCGCCCGTTTATTGCGGCTTCATACAGCCCCAGCCCGCAGATGTAGAGTCTTGCAGACTTCAGCTTTTTCGCAGGCTTCAGTTCCTTCTCAAAAACAGGATGACGTTCTTCCCCGCTTTTCTGATCCGGACAAGACAGACAGGTAATCCATCTGCCGGCCCACGGCTCCTCCATTTTCCCAGTCTCAAACCACTGGACAGGGCTTGTTGCTTCTTCTCCTGCGTCCGATCTCACTGTCACCGTCCAATAATATCTGGTACGCGGCAGCAGTGAAATGTCCGGTGTGCAGCCCAGCCCGGAGAGGCTGCTGTCAAATCCACTGTCCCACAACAGTTCTGACAGATCTTCTGCATCAGAGACAATTACCCGGCTTTCTGCCGCTCGTTTCCCTCTGCTGTCCTCCACACACCATGTAAACACAGGCTTTCGCATATGATACCCAAGAGGATGACGTATATGATTTGTGTAACAATTTGTTATTTTCATAATTTGCCCCGCTTTCCCCGCGCTTTTTCTTTCTTTTCGTATCTTTCTTTTATTCTTTGCCGCTCATTATCTCTGATTTTCTGTCATTCATTCTCTCAAACAGGGCCAGCCATTCTGTTTCCGGTATATCAGGCGCCATGCGCATCACTGTCTGCAGTGGTTCGGCCATCAGTCCCATGTGCTTCGGCATCAATTCCTTATACGGCATGGTTTCCTGTACTTTATCCATCCCCATGCGGCGGATGACCGCATTTACACCGGGCATCAATTGGTCCAGAAAAGCCTTTCCTTCCGGGTGCTCCAGCGCATCACAGACCGGAGTCATAATATTGTACTGTCTTCCTTTGGGAAGATACTCATCCTCTGCCTTCACTGGCCGTCGCAGCACAATGTCTTCTGCTGACAGTCCAATCTGTATCTCATAATCACCTCCTGCTACGCGCCAGCTGCGGGCCTCCTGATCCCAATAAGAAAATGCTCTTCTGTCAAGCTGAAATGCTACGCATCTCCTCTCGCCGGGTCTCAGCTCCACTTTCTCAAACGCGCGCAGTTCCCGTACCGGGCGGCGAATTCCTGTATCTCCCAGAGAAGTTCCTACATAGAGCTGCACCAGCGCTTTCCCGGCGCGGTCCCCTGTGTTCTCCACGCAGACCGAAACAGTCAATTCTTCTCCAGCTTTATAGATACCTTCGCTGACCGTGAGATCGCTGTAGGCGAAGGAAGTATAACTCAGTCCATGCCCGAATGGGAACAGCACCTCCATATTCTTAGAGACATAATAACGATAGCCCACGAATACGCCCTCTTGATAGTCCACCCGGTCTCCCTCACCCGGCCAGAACAGATAGCTGGGATTATCTTCCAGACGCAGAGGAAAGCTCTCGGCCAGATGGCCGGAAGGGTTTACCGCTCCTGTCAGTACATCCCATATTGCTTCGCTTACTGCCTCCCCTCCAAGGTACACCTCCAGAATCGCGGCCGGCTGCTCTGCCCATGGCATCTCTATAGCTCCGCCGTTCTCCAGTACGACCACTGTCCTCGGCTGGACTTTGCAGACTGCTTCAATCAGTTCATTCTGACACTCCGGCAGTTTCATAGTCCAGCGGTCAAAGCCTTCTGATTCCATCACAGACGGTACCCCTGCAAAAATCACTGCAATCTCTGCATCTTTGGCAGCGGCGACTGCCTGTTTCAGTTTCGCGGGATCTCTTTGTACGTCAGATGCCGTTCCGTCATAATAGCGGACGTTCCCCAGGTCTGCTGTCACCTCCGGCAGAGACGGCACCCGCCAGGCATTGACTCTGGAAGACCCGCTGCCCTGATATCGGGGCTCTTTCGCAAAAGGACCGATCATGGCGATATTTGCCTCTGATGACAGGGGAAGAATCGCATCCTTGTTTTTCAGAAGAACCATAGACTCCGCTGCCGCCCGTCTGGCCAGCGCATGGGCCTTCTGAAGCCGTTCGTCCTTCCGCGATTTCTCCTTCTCCTCCTGCTGGTTCCCGTTCTCTGCATATGCCTGTGTGCAGCGGAGAATGAGGCCCAATAATTCCTCACAGCGGGCATCCAGTTCCTCTTCCGCCAGCCGTTCTTCCCGCACTGCCTCCACCAGCTCAGAATCATGTGCCGCATCTCCCGGCATAGTCAGGGCGCAGCCGCCCTTTACGGCTGCTGTCCGGTTATGGACAGCAGCCCAGTCACTGACCACAGCCCCGTCAAACCCCCATTCCTCTCTCAAAAGCTTCTTCAGATACCGCTCGTTCTCCGTGGCATATACGCCGTCAATCTTGTTGTAGGCGGCCATGACAGACCAGGGCTTTGCCTCCTTCACCACTTGTTCAAAGGCGGCCGCATAAATTTCCCGCATGGTGCGCTCCTCCATATGAGAGCTCTCTGTGCGCCTGCGGCATTCCTGATTGTTAGCCACGAAGTGCTTCAGGCACACTCCGATCCCTTTCTTCTGGGCTGCCTTCACGAAAGCCGCCCCCAGAGTCCCCGATACAAGCGGATCTTCACTGTAATACTCAAAATTCCGTCCGCAGAGAGGGCTTCTTTTTATGTTGATTCCTGGGCCAAGGATGATCTGTACGTCTTCTGCCTTCCACTGTTCGGCCATACTTTCTGCGATTTCTGCTGCCAGATCTTTATCAAAGCTGCTGCCGACAGTACAGGCAGCGGGAAAACAGGTGGCAGGCAGACTCTCATTTGTTCCCATAAAATCCTGGCCTTCCATCTGCTTGCGCAGTCCATGGGGGCCATCTGTCAGCTCAATGGACGGAATCCCCAATCGTTCCACTGCCTTGGTACGAAACGTACTTTCTCCGGAACAGAAAGCCGCCTTCTCTTCCAGTGTCATCTGCTTTATGATTTCTTTTGTATTCTTCTGTTCCATACACTGCCTGCCTTTCTTCTGTCCGCCCCCCTGTTCTGATACTGGCCCGGTTACTCATAATCTTCTGTTCTCCACTCATCTTTCCACTCGATCCGTACCTTCTCTCCATCGAACTGAAGCGGCAGCCACACATAATCCGCTGCGGAGGTATCGGCACTTTCCAGCATGGGGCTTTCTACTACCAGACTGCGTTCCTCCGGGGCTGCCTGATATTTCTCCGGTTCATACCTGGACGCAATGACACGCTCGATCGCGTCTGCCCGCTTTGCATCCACAGGATATCCCGGTACCCAGCGGTCCGCTATGGCAATATACAGATCCTTTTTGCCAGGTACCTGGAATACCTGGGATATCTGGCTGTTAAAGGAGGCATTTGTAATGTCATCTACATGCGGATTGTCTGTGCTTACAAATGGTTCCGTCCATGCATCCGATACGGCAGAATCGCTCTTGTTTGGAATGTACCCTGTCATTCCGGAGGTCAGCATATATTTTTTCCCGCCCCGTTCAAAGAGTGTGATGCCTTCTCTGCAAAACGGCGGATGCAGATTTTCATATTGTTTTGATACTTTCTTCTCCACCGCGAGATAATCGTCCGTCAGCTCCATTCCCACAACCCCTGCATGGTCTGCATCCATAAACAGGTAGCATTTTCCGCTTTCTTTATCCTTGACCAGATCGAAGTCTCCCACCTTCATGCCGAAGGGGCGGTAGCCTTCCTTTACGACTCGGTAGGGCCCCATAAATGCATCTGCTTCCAGGATCAGGAAACAAGCCTCCTCGCCGGACTGCTTGATCCAGCATACATATTTCCCGGCCGCGTCACATTTGACGATATGCGGGCGGTCCACATGTTTTTCCGGATACAGCCCTGCTTTCGGATTCTCGAGATCAGGCCGGATGATCAGCCCTAAGTCTTCCCAGTTATACAGATCCGCAGATCGGTAAGCGCGGATTCCCCATGTCCAGACCGGGCATTCCCCATCTGTGCGGTCCTTGTTTTCTCCGTACCAGTAGTAGACCCCGTCTTCGTACAGTACCGCTCCCGCGTGGGCCTGAATCCGCTTCCCCTCGGTATCCCGCCATACCTGCCCCGGATGGAAGGCAGTCAGTCTCACGCCTGGAATGAGGTTCGCTGCTTCCGCTGTCAAAGGCTGATCCTCTGTATAACAGCCTTCGTCTTCTCCATACAGTTCCAGTGCCTGAAGTGCCTGTTCCAGTTCTTGCGCTGTTTTCTCCGCTATCGCCCCTTTAGAAAAGGCAATGAGCTGACTGAGGGAAAATCCCAGGATTGCTGACTGTCCTTCTATTTTGGAACGCATTCCCGGCAGATAGCGGTCGAACAATTGTCGGCTCTCCTCATGTGCGAAAATCCGGCTCAAGCGGGACTCTGTGGAAAGCGCAATCCTCCGGCGAGGCTCTTCTTTCTTTGGCTTTTCGAATTGCTGCAGGGCTGCATTCAGCTGTCTGATCTGCTCCGGAGGAACTGTGTCACCTGCCTGCTTTAACAGACTTTCCAGCGACATCCCCGCCATCATCTTCTGCAGAGCTGCGTTCTGGTTCGCTGCCTTTGCAACATCTCCCCGGCTTGCGGTCACTTTTTCCATCATTCTGGTGATGATGGCTCCGGTTCCGGGATGGGCTGTCAGCTCTCCCATGGTATCACGGATAGAATAATATCCTTCTTTGAAATCCTCTTTGTCAAACCAGTTTGCGACATCTCCTTTCCTGCCGAAACAATAGGATGGATCCGGCTGAGCCGTCTTCTGAATGACAATCTGATCTCTGCATTCGCCGGCATCTGCGGTGATCTCATGGCTTCCCGTCAGCGGGATTTCAAACCGGAACACCTGATTTCCCGTTTTTGTCTCTGCTGCTGTTCCGTCTACGCTCAATGTGACAGAAGGCTGGTTGGAGTACACTTTGATTTCTGTTCTGTCCTCTGCCCGATTTTGATATCTGCTTCCGCAGATGTGGACAAAAGGTTCTTTGCTCCAGTATGCTTTGTAAAGATAGAATGCGTCTTTCTTGATCTTCCGGTCAAAGGTCACAAGCCCTTTCTGGTTGATTCCATTCTTTCCTCCCTCATCGCGTCCGTCTGCCGCAAAGTCAAACATGTTCCAGACATGAGTTGCCCACAGGTAAGGGCGCTCCTTTATCATCTCTAGGATATGTTCATGGTACACACACTGATAGCTCTCCGTATAGTCTCCTTTCTCCGGTGCGCTGCTCTGAAACTGGGGATTGGCGTCTGCCCCGTATTCGGAAAAGCCGATTGCCCGATCAGGATACATCGTATGATAGTTATCAAAGAATTCTTCATTTTGCTGAAGCTCCCCCAGATACCACCCATAATACAGGTTGTAGCTGTTGAGATCGGGAATGGTAAGGAGCTCATTCTCAGGCTCCAGCATAAACACATTGGCCATGGCGGTAGGCCGGGTCTTGTCCAGACGATGACACAGGTCATTGAGCAGACGGTGATTCTCAAGCAGATCCTCCGGATCCTCCACCGGACTGGCTGTAATCTCGTTCGAAAGTCCCCAGCACACAATGGAAGGATGATTATAATTCTGAAGGATCAGTTCTTTCATCTGAGACAGTGTGTTGTCCCTTCCCTGCGGCATATGCTGCGTGATATAAGGGATCTCCGCCCATACGATCATCCCAGTCTCATCGCACAAGTCATAGAATTCTTGCGCATGCTGATAATGAGCCAGCCGGATCGTATTGGCGCCCATCTCCCGGATGATCGCCAGATCCTCCTGGTGTTCCGCGATTGTAAGGGCATTTCCCAAGCCTTCTCTGTCCTGATGGCGGCTAACGCCTCGGAGGGGATAGGAGATTCCATTCAGCAGAAAGCCTTTCTCCGGATCCATTTGAAACTTTCGGCAGCCGAAACGTGTCTCAACCCGGTCCCCACTGTCCAGAACAGCCTCTGCCATATAGAGATAGGGATTTTCCACACCATTCCATAAATGTACCCCCGGGATGGATATGGTTACCGTGGCAGAGCCGTCTTTTATAACCGCCGTCTCTTCTCCGATGGTTTCCTGGCAATCATGTTCTTCACTTACTTCCATCAAATCTGTCCCTGCTTTTTTCCCTCGTACACCCTGCTCTTTGATTCCTATGGTTACAGTATGCCCTTCTGCACCTTCTGCATAGACTGTAACCTCTGTCCTGGCGTTCTCCAGCGAATCATCCAGTTCCGGTGTCACCCGGATTCCACCAGACCCAAAATATCCCAGCGCAAAGTGCGCTTCGGGAACAATAATCAGCCGTACTTCCCGGTAGAGTCCTCCGTAGAAGGTAAAGTCTGCTTTCTGAGGATAAACCTTTGTATTCTCACTGTTATCCACTGTCACCGAGAGACTGTCCCTGCCCGTCAGGAAGTCGGTCAGGTCCGCCCGGAAGGTAGAGTAACCTCCTTCATGACATGCGATCTTCTGCCCATTCAGATACACAGCCGCACTCATTGCTGCACCGGTGATCTCCAGCCATACACGGCTCCCATCTGTTGGACGCGGAATCTCCAGGTCATGGGTATAGCTACAGGTGCCTCTATAGTAATCATTTCCGCCGTCCTGCCCGTCCACATTGTTCCAGGTATGGGGCAGGGAAACTGTTTCCACATTGCCTTTTGTCTTCTCAAAGAGCCAGTTCTCTTTCAAAGGTATTACCTTACGCATTATCTCCACTCCTTTTATTTCTATCTTGCTGAACGGACTCCGTCCGTGCCTTTAACATAATCCGCAGCACTCTGGCGGCACTCTTTCTCACGCACGTCTCCGATATCTTTCCTTCGTGCATCGCGTTTCTGATCTCTTCCGCCTCCTCTGCTGCCCCCGGCATAACGAGATCATTTCCTGCGGGAGCACATTGCACAGCATCTGCCGCCGAGGCATTACAGCTGCCCCAGTCCGTCATTACCAGACCCTGATAGCCCCACTCGCACCGCAGGATATTCGTAAGCAGATCATGACTGTTGGGAGTATAGACATGGTTGATCATATTATATGAGCTCATCACGCCATGCGGCTGTGATTCCTTTACAGCATACTCAAATCCTCGCAGATGAATCTCCCGCAGAGCCCGCTCACTTACGTTGCTGCTGCTGTGATTGCGGTTATCTTCGGCATCATTGCAGGCAAAGTGCTTGATCACAGTACCAAGTCCTTCTGTCGACTGGACACCCCGGGTGACAGCAGCCGCACACAGTCCGGACAGGAGAGGATCTTCACTGTAATATTCAAAATTCCTGCCGCCCAGGGGATTCCGGTGAATATTCATTCCCGGCGCAAGCCATAGTGTAATGCCGAACGCCTCCATCTCTTTTGCCGTCCCTTTCCCGATCTCCTCCAGCAGTTCCAGATTCCAGGACTGAGCCAGCAGCATCTCCACCGGCCAGGCAGTGGCATAGCGGTACACAATCTTTCCGCCCGCCGGAATCATCCGGGCAGCATAGGCTTTCATCATCCCCCAGTTGTAACGTTCTGGGATGACGGCGACGGCAAATTTCCCGCCGCCCATATATTTCACTTTATTGGCAATATTGATTCCCGCCGGTCCGTCAGACATCACCACATTCCGAATGCCATCTGCAAGAAGAGCCGTTGTAGTCTTCCCTCCTGCTCCAGATATCTCAAGGGTGCCCTCCGGCGGATTCTGGAGATCACCGCCCCGAAGGAACTCCGCCCATTTGTCCGGGCCGAGCCTGTCTAAAATCGCTTTCTCTTCCTCTGTTTCGATGAATTCTGGTTCCCGATAGTCCACTGTCTGTGCCGCAACTGCTGTATCGTCCAGCAGAAGAACCGGGATATCCCAGCTGCTTTCTGCGCCGTTTGATCCTGCCTTCAGCGGAGCAAATGTCTCCAACCGGTCCACCGGCGTACACTGATTGGCGCACTGCTGTGTGACGATATCCCCCTCAAGCCTGATAACAGCTGCGGGCTCTGTATTTCGGGAAGAATTACCAACTCTTATGATGTAATCGCCCTGCTCCAGTATCCAGGCGGCTGTCTCTTCAGCATAAGAAGCCATTCGGCTTACATCGAATTGAATTGAAACCACTTCGCTTTCTCCCGGTGCAAGGAGCTTCGTTTTTGCAAATCCTGCCAGACTCTGGTATTCCTTAGCGAGTTTCCCCTGAGGCGCAGATGCGTACACCTGCACAACCTCTCTGCCCGCATACTGATTTCCCGTGTTCGTCACACAGACAGAGAGCCTGATTTCGTCTCCTTCCAGAGCTGCTTCCAGGCACTTCATCTGAAAGGTTGTATAAGACAAACCATATCCGAACGGATACCGGACCTCCTTCTGAAAGCTGTCATAATAGCGGTAACCCACATAGATACCCTCATGGTAATATTCATTATCCAGATCTCCGTTCATATAGGAAAAACCTTCCCCAAAAGGAACATCCTCATAATGCTGCATTACCGTGGAAGCAAGTTTGCCGGAGAAGTTCACCTTGCCGGAGAGAAGATTCGCCAGAGCATTTCCCCCTTCTTCTCCGCCCTGCACATAGTTTACCACTGCATCGATACCGGGAATTTCTTCCACAAAACTCATATCCACCCCACCTCCGATATTGATAACCACGATGGTATGTTTATAAGCCGCGCCTACTTTCGTGAGATGATCCCGCTCTATATCAGTAAGAAGATAATCCCCCGGTTCAAGTCTCCGGTCGTTTCCTTCTCCCGCCTGACGCATCAAAACGTAGACACAAGACTCCGTATCGCTCGTTTCAATATCCTCGTCGGCAATCATCCGGCCGCTGGGATAACGGTACACATAAGAATGGGCTTTCGGGATGATTTCCATAGGATTGGTCATTCCTTTGATCTGTTCTTCTACCATAGCCACATATGCCTGATAGGTTTCTTCATACTCCCGGTCATAATCGTCAAGCCAGGCTCTGGTGGTAATTTCATAGCCCGCATTTCGCAGGCCTTCCTCTATAGTCACTGAATAACGCTCTTCAACACTCCCGCTTCCAAGACCGCCTTTAACTGTTTTCCTGGCACCCATCCCATAGAGTGCCAGTTTGCCGGGACAGATTGGAAGTGCTCCGTCATTTTTCAACAGAACGATGGACTCCTCCGCCGCCTGGCGTGCAAGCGTCCGGTTGGCAAGTTCTAATTCCGTTTCTTTCTCCCCGAGATTTCCATATAATTTTTCTTCCACAGATACTTACCCTTTCTTTGCACGTTTTGCTGCCTTTGCTTCCGCTTTGGCTTTCCTTGCAGCACGCTTTTCTAAAACTTTCTGATTCTCTGTTTCAAAATCAAGCCCCTTCTTTGCACAGGCTTCTTTCAGCTCTCTGATGCGGTTTTCCTCCGCAATCCTCTCCTGCTCTTCAATCTCCCTGCGCTCCTGCTCTTCTGCAGGTATGTATTCAATTCCCTTTTCAGCACATTCCGCAACCTTGCGCTCCTGAAGTTCCTTTGAGACCTCAGACAGATGTTTCTCCAGATTGAAGAAAAAGCAGAATACCATAAAGATGATAAGTCCGATCAAAATGTATGTTCCCTGATAAGCAATGTTGATCCATCCCGCCGCCGCTGCAGGCTGATCCGCGTACAGAGCGATCCCGGATGCATCGGTACCGATCTGGACCGGCTGGATATAACCGGTTATCATAAGTCCAAGGTTAAACAGCCCCTGGGCAATCCCTACCGCAAACATCATACCGGCACTGTACACGCCGCCGGAGAGGCCGTCGCAGCGAACTTTAGATTTCCACTCCACATGGTCAATCACATCCCCCAGAAAACTGGGCATTGTATAATTGAAAAACAGAGAACCGATACCGCCCAGTGCCGTTCCGATATAGATCATCATCCGGCTGCCCGGATTCAGAAAAGCGACTACCGATCCGACTGCAGTCAAAGTACCGCCCACCCAGATGCACCGGGTACGGCCCCACTTCTTCACCAGCGGAAGCAGGAGCAGGATGCCGGGGCCCATCGGGGAAAGAGCAATCATCTGGAACGCCGCCTGAAGAGACGCTGCCTGGCCGTAAGCATTGCCCTGAAGCACCCATCCGGAATAATAGATCAAAGAAATATTCCGCATATTCGACAATATATTGGTGACGAAAATAACCAGGACAAAGATCAGCCAGTATTTATCAGAAAGACATGCTTTTGCCTGCTTCAGAAGGGAGGCCTCCGTATGGATCTCCACCTCTTCTGCGCCGCCCACAATCCCGGTCTGTCCGCGGCGTTCTTCTGTGACACGTTCCCGGGTATAGAAGTACTGAACAAATGTACAGCATAAGCCCAGAATTCCGAAGATTGTCATGCTGACCAGATATCCTTTCGCATTGTCGCCATGGAAAGCAGCACAGACAGCCGACAGAATCGTAGGGAACAAGATGGAAACCACGCCTGTACCTACTTGGCCCACGATAGTGGCAGCCAGCGACAGGTTCTTGCGCTGGCGGACATTGCGGGTCGACACTGCCGGCATTAATTCTTTGCTCACATTCCACATGGTGTATGCCACAGAATAATAGAGATTAAACATTACCACAACCCATATTGCCTGATACAGCGGTCTCTGGAACGGCATCCAGAACAGCAGGGCAATACAGATCACAATAATCGGCGCTGAAATAATCAGCCACGGTCTTACCTTCCCTTGCTTACACACAGTAGAATCAATAATCTTGCTCATAATCAGATTCGTGACAGCGTCGATCATCTTCGAGGCCAGCGGGAACGTCACCATAAAAAGTCCCATCCATGCGATCTTGTCAGATGTGAATCCCAGCACATCCGTGAGATACTGATTAAAATAACTGTTGACGATGGAACTGGTCATCATCATTCCCCATACACCCAGGACATATCCCAGCCACATTTCCTTACGTGTAGTGTTGGCGGAGTTGATGTGGGAATCCCACCGGGAGCTGGTGAAAGCGTTCGCTAATAATCCCCTCTTTTTAGAAACGATATTTGTTTCCATATTCTTCCTCCTTTTGTGAAAATTGTATAAAAGAAATATCATGTAAACCAATTGTGTCAGATAAAATAGACTTTGTATAGAGATAATCTTGCAAAAGCGGACACAAATCTGCTGACTTTAATAAAGAAAACAGATTTGTGTCCGCTTTTGCAAAATATTATTCTTCTATATGATGCTGACCTCTGGATTTTGCTCTGTATTCTGCAGGTCCTGCGCCCACGAACTGCTGAAATACTCTGGCCATATGGCTGCGTCCATAAAAGCCAAGCCTTACCGCGATATCCTGAACCGAATCCTCCGTAGTCTCCAGCAGAAGCCGGGCCCTTGCCATCCGGACGCTCTTGATATATGCATTAATACTGATCCCTGTCTCCTGCTTAAATTTATGACTGAGAGAGGATTCACTGTATCCTGCATGAGCCGCCAGTTCCGCGATCGTCAGTTTTTCTCCTATGTGATTTTCAATATAGTCCATACAGTCTTGTATTTTCCGGGAGATTCCCGGACTGCGCCTCTGGTTATGGACGCGCCGGATAAATTCTTCGTACATTGTATGGGTAATATGCGGGATTTCTGAAAGATGTCTGCAGTTTTCTATCTGCTGAATATAAGAATCGCCTACCGTATAAGCCAGTTCCGGAGTCAGCCCGCCCTCAATTGCAGCTCGGGTACAAAGAGAGACAAATGTCTGTCCGGAAATCTTGGCCTGACGCAGATGACCGTTTCCCTGAATCGGTACTCCTTTGCTGATAGTTGTTGCCTGATCCAGAGCTGACTTGTAATTCATATCACCGTTGCGAACCATACCTAACAGGGTCTGCTCCGCCATCCAGGTACGATACCGATCCCGGGGGCTGTCTTTCTCTGAATGTATAGTTCCCTGCATAATCTGATAGGTGACATCACTTGTATGGATCTCCTCCAGAGTAACGCAGTAATATAGCATTGCCAGATCCTTGCAGAATTCGGTGATAGGAACTGTCGGCAGAACCTGCAGATGCTCCGCGACCATCCTTGGATATGTCGATGCCCATTCATGACCTATCCTGCGCAGTGCAGTTTCATAAATTTCCTGTCCAAGATCGTTCAGTTCTTTGCGGGAACATTCCACACTCATAGCAGGTCCGATGACATAGAAGTGTCCGCTCTGCCAGTCAGGGACAATCCCCCACAGGATGCCGGCGTCCGCGCCGGCCAGAAGCGCCCGGCAGCCATTCTCCAGACTTTCCCGGATCTTTGGCATATAATCATTTTTCGTCAGGAGTACATCATAAAACCGCTGCTCCGGGCAGCTGCTTTTCAGCACCTGCCACTGTGCATCATATTCCCAGCAGAAAAGAACGTATTTGCAGTTTATCATGCCCTGAAATAATTCCATTCGTTGGTAAAGCTCCATTCCCGCCACCTCCGTCACTCCAATACAGATACCGCTCCCTCATTCAGCCGAAGCAGCAGATCGATTACCGTCTCTTTTGATTCCTGCATGCCGCCTCTGATCCATCCGAACAGAATCCCCCCGCTTCCCTTGGCCAGGTATTGATAGACCAGCTCTCGCTGTGCAGCTGTCAGATCAGGGAATTTTCTTTGGAATCGCGGAAATACAGTCTGATAGCAGCGTCGGAAGATCTTTGCCGGGAAGTCCGGATCTCCATGCTCTGATGCAAGAATCAGATAAAGATCCCCCTGTATACTCATTTCCGTCAGCGCCATATCCAGATAATCATCCATTCTGGGAAGCGCAGGCTGCAGGCTTACCGCCAGCTTGTCCAGAATCTCTTCCTCCATTTTCTCCAGCACATCCAGAGAATCCCGGTAATGCTTATAGAAAGTAGAACGATTAATCCGGCTCATCTCGCAGATCTCCTTCACTGTGATCCGGCTCACCGGTTTATTCTGCAGAAGCTTCAGAAAACTTTCTCGGATTGCTTTTCTTGTCCCGATTACACGGGCATCTGTAATATTCATATTCTTCTCCTGAGATAAACAACACTTGTGTCTTGATTGATGGTTGCATGCCTATTCTGCTTTCATTATAATAAATCTCAAAAGATAGTCAACATATATTGATTATCAGTTCCGGCATATGGAAGTGGGGAAAAAGGAGGTTCTATGAAACGAGACATCTTAGATCATAAAATGTTCAATTCGCTGATTCGCTCGGATAAGGTAGTTCCTGCCGAACGCTGGCTCGGATATTTCCTCGGACCGTTCAGTGTCGTACTCTTAAACAGTATCCTGAACAACTACCTGAATGTCTATTATACGGATATTGCCGGTTTAGGCGGTCTTTGGGACGGATGGTTTCTGAGTGTATTTCCCATTGTAGTAAAAGTGCTTGATGCACTGACCTTTCTTCTGATGGGTCTGCTTGTCGATCGCTTTCACTCCCGGCAGGGGAAAGCCCGCCCCTGGATTCTGCTCTCTGCTCCTTTGTTGGTCATCAGTATGATTCTGCTCTTTACCATTCCCACCGGAAATGCCATGATAACCGCATTATGGATTTTCTTAAGCTACAATCTTTTCTACTCTGTTGCCTATACTGCTTACAATACCTGCCATACCTTGATGGTTCCTCTTTCTACGAAGAACCCGCAGGAGCGCAGCCGTCTGTCCGTTCTGACGAACTCCCAGGGCATGCTGTCAGGTATGATCGTAGCTGTTCTATTCCCGACCTTTATCGTCCCTGGCATAGGGATCGTCCGCGGCAGGTGGATCGCTGTCATGACTTTCATTGCTCTGGCAGCACTTCCTTTTATCCTGATGGAATACTATTTCACCAGAGAACGTGTCACTGAGAACAGTGGGAAGAAACCCAGCCGTTCCCTTCGCGAACAGCTTTCCCTGTGCCTGAAAAGCAGACGCTGGAAAGTATTCATGATTTACCTGATCCTGATCCATCTGACCTCATGTCTCTCCCAGAGTGCCACTTTTTACTATTGTAACTGGGTTCTTGGTTCCTACAATGACGGTTACACGCAGGCGCTCTATTTCGTGATCGGAAACGGCGCTCTTGGACCGGGTGTATTTCTGTGCCGTCCGATTTGTAAGAAACTGGGACGCGAAAATGCGATGGCCGCGGGATTCGTTCTGGCGGCAGTCGGAACAGCAGTCTGCCTGCTGAACCCGCACAATCTGATCCAGGTTTTGATCGGACAGGTGATCAAATCTGTCGGGCTGATCCCCTCCACTTACATGGTCACTGCTATGCTGGGAGATGCCATGGACGACGTAGAGACGCGAACGGGCATCCGGTGTGATGGATTCTCTTCCTCTGTCTATAATGTAATTTTCACCCTTTCCACAGGCGCTGCCCTGTGCATCCTGAACTTCGGACTGATGCAGTGCGGCTATGCAGCTCCGTCTGCCGGTGCTATTCTCGTCCAAAACAGCACTGTACAGGCATTCCTTACCTTTGCCGCCATTGGCTGTCAGACGCTGGTGTATCCTTTTGCCGCTGTCCTGCTGAAAATAGGAGAAACATAATTCGCCCGTATTAATTACGGGCAGGCCAATGAATCCCTCTCATCGCTGACAGCTGAATCGTGCTTTTTCAGTTTTCCAGTTATTGGTCATCATAAGATGTCAGCTTGTTCACAGTATCATACATGATTGCCAGACACTTTTTAAATTCTTCTTCAGAAACAGTATAAAAATCATCTCCCGGATATCTTGCGTCAAAGTAAAAGTCCGTCAAATACGCCAGTCCAATCGTGTCAAGCTGAAATTCGGGATGGATCTCATTTAGCTTTGCTGCAATCTTCTTCATGTTATGTTTCCGCAGCAGGTCGACGATATCCTCTTCTACCATTAATTTATCAAGATAACCTTTTAAGTACTTTTCAGCTACCTGCTGGCATTGTACTGCAAGCTGATTATAAAAACAGCTTCCTGTACTCAGAACACTTTCCAGATATTCAAGATCATTTTGAGCAATATCTATATACGAATTTTTGATCATTCTTCCACCTCCAATATCAGTTTCCTATCACGTTCCAATTCTTTCTTGAACACAGACTGTTCTTTCTTTGCCTCCTTATTTGTATAAACAACATCCGTACGTACTCCGTCAATATCCTCATCAAGTGTCCACCGTATATCCGCGGCAAGCTCACGGTCTGTCATCCGTTTTTCTGTAACAATTAGGAGATCGATATCACTTGTGCTTCTCACCTCTCCACGTGCCGCACTTCCAAAGAGATATATTTCCCGAAGACCCGGGAGCGGCTTTTGTAAAATATATTGAAGGTCGTGCTCGATCTTTCTGACAAATCTACCGGGAAGATGACGGTATTGTTCTGTATAAATTTTCACTGTTCCCTGCATCTTATGCCCTCCTGTCATTACATGTATTGTGATTTCCATACCATATTCGAGAATCAAGTGTCATTTGATTCTTGTGTCCACGGATATTATAGCATAAGCACTGGAAAGGCAACACTGCGAAAACACTTTTTAAGAATGTTCCGTCAACATAGGCGGCAGGATCTGTTCTGATCACTGCCGCCTCATCATTCCTCTTCGTATCGTTTCACCAGCAACACCGCATTATGTCCGCCGAACCCAAAGGAATTGCTCATGGCATAGCGCACCGGCTTTTCGGTGGGTCTGCCGATCGTATAATCCAGGTCACATTCTTCGTCCACTGCGCTGGTTCCCATGGTCTGGTGGATGAAGCCCTCTTCTATCGTTTTCACGCATGTAATAAATTCTACCGCGCCCGCGGCTCCCAGCATATGTCCGACCATGGATTTTGTAGAGTTGATGGAAATGGCTCTTGCCGCCTCTTCGCCGAATGCCCGTTTGATGGCGCGGGTTTCAAAGAGATCATTATGGTGTGTGCTTGTTCCATGAGCATTGATATAATCCACATCCGCCGGCTTGATCCCCGCCTCGCTCATTGCCAGCTCCATTGCCTTCGCGGCGCCGCTGCCGTCTTCCGCGGGGGAGGTGATGTGGTACGCATCCGCCGTGGAACCGTATCCTGCTACTTCGCCGTAGATCTTTGCCCCGCGCGATAGGGCGTGTTCCAGTTCCTCCAGAATGACCACTCCTGCCCCCTCGCCCAGTACGAATCCATTTCTGTCTTTATCAAAAGGAATGGATGCCCGCATCGGGTCTTCTGTTGTTGACAGCGCAGTCAGAGCCGTAAATCCTGCCACCGCTGTGGGGCAGATACAGCCTTCGGTTCCTCCCGCCGCTATGATATCCGCGTCGCCGTACTGGATCGCGCGGAAAGCATCCCCGATGCAGTTCGTTCCCGTGGCGCAGGCAGTGACCACGTCCGTACATTTCCCCTTAAATCCAAGCTGGATGGACACATTTCCCGCCGCCATGTTTGAGATCAGCAGGGGAACAGTCAGAGGATTCACCTTTGCGGGCCCTTTCTTTAAGATCTTCTCATACTCCTTTTCCACGGTCTGGATGCTTCCCACTCCGCAGCCGATGATCACGCCCGCGCGGAACGGATCTTCCTTCTCTATCTCAATTCCGGCGTCTTCCACCGCTTCTTTCGCCGCCGCGACCGCGTACTGGGAGAAAGGCTCCATCCGTTTCGAGGATTTAAAATCCATATGTTCCTTTGCCACGAAGCCCTTGACTTCCGCCGCGTTTTTCACTTTATAATCCGAGGTGTCGAACCGGGTGATCGGTCCGATCCCCACTCTGCCTTCCCGGATCCCTGCCCAGAAATCTCTGACATTATTGCCAATGGGCGTAACTGCGCCCAGTCCTGTCACTACAACTCTTCGCTTCATTCGCTCTTCTCCTCTATAATCGCTTCCAGTTCAGAGAAATCCTGAATGCTTGTCACTCCGTCCGGAACCGGCGCGCCATCCCTGTTCAGCCAGATGCCGGTGATCCCCGCCTCGCCGGGACAGCGGACGTCACTATCGAAAGAGTCCCCCACATGGATCACATCCTCCGGCCCAAGCCCTGTCTGTTCCAGTGCGTAGAGAAAGATTTCTTTCCTTGGTTTTGAGTATTTCGCCTGTTCACTGGTGAAAATGCCTGCCGGATGCAGCCCTTGCAGTTTCACATTTTCAGATACATATTTATCGTCGCTGTTGGTCACAAAGTAAACCGGCAGCTGCACATTTTCCAGGAACTTGCGGGCATCCTCGTAAACCGGCGTGGTGCACCAGTGCTCTTCCATCCGGGACAGAAGCTCTCCCGCGTCCTCCGGACAATGGTAATGCTCCAGAAGTTCCTGAAAGCCCTCCAGCGCCACATCATTCTGCGTGCGGAAATTTGCTCCGTTTGCCTCTTCCAGCTTTCCCCTGTACAGCTTCCACCAGTAGCGGAAGACCTCCTCCGGCGTCTTCGCATCGCTGTTCTTGTAGATCCTCTTTACGACCTCTACCGAAATCGGTCCGTTCTCATATGTCACTGTCCCATAGTAATCCATAAAAATTGCTTTTATCACAATCTGATCTCCTTCTGCTGATATTATTGCGCTCTTCATGGTCTCTCTGCGCTCTATAAAAAGAATTCGTTTTCCCTGCGCACCGTTTTCAGCGCTCCCAGTTTCTCCTCCATCGCCTGCTGCAAAGGCGGCGGCAAGATGCGGGCATGTTCCAGACAGGCGGCGGTACATGCCATACATAAGATGCATTTTTCTGTATCTGTTGCCACAGCATTGCCATTGACAGAAATCGCCCCTGTCGGGCAGCTCTTCTCACATTTCCCGCAGCCGGTACAGGAGGGAAGGGAAATCGGCGCCGCCGGCATGTTCATCCCTACTTTGTAAGGAAAATTTCCCGGCACCTTTACCTGTCCTTCTGGATTCTTGCCCATTTTATCCAGTACCATGCGGGCGAAATCAAGGATTTCCTTCTCATCTGCATCGTCCGGTCTACCCTTCCCTACTTCCGGCGCCATGGAGTGCTGCGCGATCAGCGCCGCTGACGCCGTCACCTGGAATCCTTGTTCCTCAACAGTCCGGTTCAGCTCCAGAAGAGCATCCTCATAAGCCCGGTTCCCGTAAACAGCGAGCGTCACGGTTCTTGTTCCACTACCATTCAGCCTGCGGATACTTTCTGTCACCACGCCCGGGATCCGCCCGCCGAAAACCGGTGCGGCAAAGACAGCCAGATCACTGTCCGGCTGTTCCGGCTCATTTTCCCTGTCGCAGAGATTATACCCCTTCACATTCTCCGCGATCCCATTACAGAAGATCATCCCCGCCTTCTTCGTTCCCCCTGTGGGGCTGAAATAATAAAATTGTACTGTGTTCAGCATCATTGTCCCTCCTATTATCGTAAGCTTTTCGTTGTAAATCTAAATTTTACAATAAGTATACTCTTCGTCTGCTGCATTGTCAATATTTGCAGTGCTTTTCAGATGGAGGAAGAAAAAAAGAAGACTGTCCCCCGCCATGGGAACAGTCTTCTGATCGATTCAGTCATATCTAAATAATTTAAAATCTGCTCCATTATCAATCAAATCATCTTTCTATTGCTCCAGTTCAAGAAACTAGGGGTACAGGTTTCTCATATCATCCAATTGTTTTGCTTTTTGATATGCACAAACTAAAAATTCCTGAATAGATAAATCCTCATAATCCCAGTTCATAGGCTCCAACGTTGTCGCGCCTTGATAGCCAGTGAGCGTTATCTTCCTGATGATATCTTCCCAGTCAATATTGCCATCAAATGGAAGCTGATGCTGATTATACTTTCCGCCATTGTCATGCAAATGCAACGCCATTAATCGTTTTCCGTACTTATTCAGCAAATCAATATCAGAAGCATAGTTTTGATGATGACAGCTGTCATAACAGAAGCCTACAAATTTAGACTGAAATGTATTTAACACCCGATACAAATTATTTATATTTGTTACATTTTCAAAGGCGATCTGAATTTCTTTATCTTCCGCCCTGTGAATAATCTTCTCCAACCTTTTTAACCCCAATTCATTAACCGGATATTGATCATCAGGCAAATGAATCACCATTGTGGGGATCTGAAAGGCGACGCAGTCTTCTACACACTGAAGATATGTTTGGCAGACGCTTTCCCCATTCAAATCATTTAATGATAAATAATTCTGTTCATGAACTGGCGCGTGCATATTCTCTATTTCTAATCCAGCTTTTTTTGCCAAACGGACACCCTCTTTGTATCCTGCGCCTCTTCCAAACTTGTCACTCCACCATAACATCACACACTCAAATCCAACCAGTTTTATTAACCTGTATCTTTCTTCAAAAGGCACATCAAAACTACCACCATACCCGAAACAATCATAGATTCCAACCATAGCCAGACTCCTTTATACAACCATAATTTTCAATTCATACCCAGAATATACACCCATGTTTAGAATATACCTGGCAGTATCTTTGCCAGGAAAAATCCGGCTCCAAACGATACTGAATTTGCCACAAATGAATAAGTTACATAATACCAATTCTTCTGCTTTTCCGACACTTTTTTCAGGAACTTGCAATACAGACCGGCCTCCACCGCAAAGACGACAATTTCAAGAAGGGCATAAAACACTGTGAATGCCAACGGCCCGGATTTATAGTTAATAATATTGAGCAGCAGATTTAAGATGATTTGCGTGATGAAGTTGATAATCGCCAGAATTAGTAATTGCTTCTTTTTCCGGAAACCGAAGAGCACCGCAACAATCATTTCAATTACAATAGTAAGGGCAATCCGAGCTGCCAGCGACAACATTTCCTGCCGGGAATTATAAGATCGGCAGACATCGATCCGCTCGTTAGTACTCAGGTCTTCATTATATTCCGCTGAGCCGATGTTCACGCCTTCCATATCCACGGTATAATAGGTATCGAAGGCATAGCGCTCATAAATTCCGCTGGATACAAAGGTTTCCGTTTCCGGATAATAAAGAAGAATCTTAAAACTGGACGGCGGATAATAGGTCCACGCAATTTCTTTGGTTTCGCTCACTGTCCAGCCTTCCTGTAAAAAGTAATAACCATCCGGATCTTTATAGTTGACAAATGCTTCCCATACCTCACGGACAAGGTAGTTGGAATACGGGTATTCTTCGTATGTCCGGGCATTTTCTTCCCTTCCATCCCAAACACTTGCCGGGCCGGTGGACTCCCTTTCGGAAAGCAAAGTGCCATAGCACAACGCATCACCCATATTTTCAAACTGGATCCGGACAGACTCCTTCGGCCCTATATCGGCATTTGCCGTAACCGGAAGCGCTATGGCTGCCATTACTGCACACAGCAGAGTAACAAAGATTTGATTGTGCTTTCTTTTCCCCATTTGAATACCCCACATCAATCCCAACTTGTCGATTTGCATGCTTCTATTATAGTCTGCCCTACCCTCTCTTTACAAGGACCGTGTGTGCTCTTGTAAAGAGAGGGTATCATTTGTTCTACAAGAAATTCCCGGGCAAGATTCAGTCGGGTGTGTTTCTGAACAGCCGCCTGAAAATAGTCCTGATCAATGGCTGGATAAAGAACAGCTGTGAAAAGAAGGCGAACGGGAAATTGTAACATACCAGCTGCAGCCAGTTTGCCAATAACGTAAATATGTTAAATGTCTGATATGGATACGGATAATAAAAAAGCGCAGCTAAAAAGCTCATTGCAGGGCATATGATCCCTACGGTTGCGGAAATGATCGCTGTTTCAAACATCACGGGATGTGTATCTCTTGGATCAAATACTTTACAGGTCAGTTTGAATGACCAGGGGCTTCCGATAGAAAGCTCGAGCGCATATGCGCAAATAAATTCTACAAGGACAACCGACCAGATCGGAAGATTCGTTCCGAACATCGGAACCCCTCCCATGCTTCTGACAGCGTCAAGGACGCCTGTGCAGCCGGGTACATTTGAGATAAATGTGCTTCCATGGATCACATAAATACTGTAAAAGATGTAAGCATGTACAGTTACGATTACGGTGAGAAGCGCAAAAATGGCTCTCTGAAATTGATTTTTTGGCATTTTTCCCTCTTTCCAGACAAAAAAGCGGCGCCCCGGCTGTGCCCTGATCGAAGACAAAACAAATGTGCAAAATGCACAATTAGCACTCCTCCATCTAAAACAATTCATCCAATAAAATATAATATCGTATCTTATCCCAATCAGGAGTAATTCCAAGTTTATTGAAAAAAGTATCTACATCAAGTTTTTTCCGAACTTTTCCGCCATACTTGCCATCTAAATTATCGGTCAAGCTTCGATAATAAAGTGCAATATCCTGATATTTGTCTGCAACACACATTTTCCCTAGATCAATAAATCCTGATATTTTATTTTCTGTAAGGAAAATGTTTGGGAGACAAAAATCTCCATGCGAAAGAACCAATTCCTCCTGCGGACGATTTTCTATCAGCCAGCTTAATAACTCCTTGGGATTTTCAAATCCACCTTCGCCAAAAGTATCTGGCTGTACATTTTCCATATCAACCAGATCATGCTCCACACGATATGCTGCCATGTCCATTTTTTTATCAAGATTCATTCTGCCCGGACAATCTGTTATATCCACTTCCCACAACATATGCATTGCCTTTGAAAGCAGCTCAATTAATAATTCCGGGGTATCCATATAGAAATCGTCACATGCCATGGTGCCGCTCATTCTCGACATAAGCAAATAACTTTTGCCGCAATACGTTTCATATGCGATCACCTCAGGTACCGGCAGTTTCCCATGGAGCCATTTCATCATCCTATATTCATTCTCAGATTCTTCATCCGCACTTTGTACTTTAAGAACCTTATCTGAAAACAAATAAACGGAACTGTCTGACATCCCAATATTATCCACAGCGTAGATTTCGCTTTCTATCCGTTTTCGTATACTGTTTGGTATCTGTATCATTGTGCCATCTCTCCTTTTTGATGTCCTTTGCAGTATAGCATATAAAATCTGTTTTCTCTACCACACCTCTAAGCCACCATACCTCTAACCTACTCGCAAAAAGCGCACTGCTCGCTTGTTGTATTATCAATATTTACAACATTTTTCAGATGCGGTACAATAAAACCAGTTCATCCGCACTCTGTGTGCAAAGGGAGGTTCTGATGAGACTTAACACGAAGTGCTCTATTGCACTGCACTGTCTGATTTTTATATCTGAATACGAAAAGAAAGCGAAAGTGACCAGTGAACTGCTGGCAAAGAGTACCGGGTGCAACGCCGCCGCGATCCGCAGCATCCTCAACGCCCTGCAGAAGGCTGACATCATCTCTATAATGCGGGGCGTTGGAGGCGCGCACTTAAACCGTGACCCGAAGGAACTTACGATCTGGGACGTATATTACGCACTGGAGCCGGACGGACTGAAGCATTTTATCGGGCTTCATCCCAAGCCAAACGATAAATGCCCCATCGGGAAACGGATCGAATCTGTGCTGGAGAAGCCCTATGACGAGATTGGCGCAGCGGTAAAGAAAACGATGGAGACGATCACGTTACAGCAACTGTTGGATGATTATCACAGCAGGGATTAAGTCAAAGACCTTCGTAACTGTCGCCAAGCGGACATGCAGGCATGTCCGCTTGGCGCGTTGCTCGCGGGAATAAAACAGTAGACAAAACGACCATTATATTGAGAAGGAGTTCTATATGCTGATCCAGAAATTGCGGGAACAGACGGATTTTACCCCCACGGAAAAGACATTGGCGGACTATATCCTGGCAAATATCGAACATTTCGGGAATCCGACCGTCGCCGGGCTTGCGGCCGCCAGTTATACGAGCAAGGCAGCTGTCTTACGGTTATGTAAAAAGCTTGATTTTGCTTCCTACAGTGAGTTCAGAAATGCCCTTGCGCAGGAAATTGAATCACTGATCCGCTTTGATCTGCTGCTGAGCAAAGAGCCGTTCAATGAAAGGACGACCCAGAAGGAGATCGTAGAGAAGATCCCCATCCTCTATGACAAAATCCTGACAGAAATCCGTTCCGCTCTTGACCTGCGGGTGATCAACCGCATCGTACAGCGGATCTCCTCTTCCCATATCGTGGATATCTATGGGAACGGGATCACCCATACCATCGCGGCAACCGCGGCGTTCAAGCTTGCGACGCTGGGGATCGACTGTAATGTCCACAGCGGTCTGAACGAGCATCATGCCGTCTTCAACGCCGGTCAGAAAGACCGTACGGCACTGCTCTTCTCACTGACCGGCGGCAACAAAGCCATTGCGAAGACAGCGGAATATCTGAGGAAGAACAAAATATACACCATCGGGATCGGAGGGGACTATTACCAGACACTGAAGGAGCAGTGTTCCGAATATATCCTCCTCCCTAAAAATCAGGACCTGCTCGGCATGGAGATCATGTCCCCTGTCATTGCCTGCAATTATGTGCTGGATATATTATTTACGGCACTGCTTGTCAAAAATTACCGCAGGCATGTGGAAACAGCCGCACAGGTACAGAACATTTCCATCAGTGAATTGGAACAATGGTCTCAATATAAAGCAAAATAATCCGGATAATCTGAACCTTCGGAACAGCCTGCGCCCAGGCTGTTCCTTTTTGTACAAGGAAAACCACGCGATAGTCGCGTGGTTCAATAGAAGCTTTAGCGATGTATTCAGATATAAAAACTCCTAATGTGTATAATAAAAACGTGACCTGCCAGTTACGTAAATAAAAACACATTAGGAGGCC
>CASDTX010000053.1 GCA_949283695.1 uncultured Eubacteriales bacterium
TAAATCCCAATCCTGGAAAAACGGTTATCATTCCTTATGTGAGCGCCTATGGCTATACGAAGACGCTGGCGGAGAAGATCGCAGAGGGGATAAAGGACAGTGGTGAGATTGATGTGCGTTCTTATGATATGGTAGAGGCAGATGCGGCGAAGGTGAGCGAAGAGCTTCTCTTTGCAGACGGTATCCTTCTGGGGACGCCTACGATCGTCGGTGAGGCGCTGAAGCCGATCTGGGATCTGACGCTTGGCATGTTCCCGGGGACGCACGGCGGAAAGTTCGCCGGGGCATTTGGAAGCTACGGGTGGAGCGGCGAGGGAGTGCCGCATATTACGGAGCGTCTGAAGCAGCTCAGGATGAAAGTGTCGGAAGGATTCCGCGTCCGTTTCAAACCGTCCGAGGCAGATCTCGTCAGCGCTTATGAATACGGGTACCAGTTCGGGTGCCTTGTTCAGGATAAAAAACCTGTAAAGCCGAAGAAGAAAGGCTCGCGCAGTCTGGTGAAATGTCTTGTGTGCGGGGAAATCTTCGATTCCTCTCTTGAGATCTGCCCGGTGTGCGGGGTTGGCAGAGAGAACTTTGTACCCGTGGAAGTGGAAGAGAGCGGATTTACAAATAATACGCAGGAGTATTATGTGATCCTGGGCAATGGCGCGGCGGGATTCAATGCTGCAAAAGCAATACGGGAGAGGGATAAGACCGGAGCGGTCATCCTGATCTCAGATGAGCCCTGCGCGGCGTATAATCGTCCGATGCTGACCAAGTCTATTGTGGCAGGGTTAAACGCGGAACAGATCGCTATCGAAGGACCCGGCTGGTATGAGGAGAATAAGGTATGGCAGATGCTTGGAAAACAGGCAGAGTCCATTGATATGAATGAAAAGGAAGTTCTGCTTTCCAGCGGAGAAAAAGTGCATTTTACAAAGCTTATCTATGCGCTCGGGAGCGAATGCTTTATTCCTCCCATCCCGGGAAGCGATCTCCCGGAGGTTGTTGCGATCCGCAGGCTTGCTGATGTGGAGAAGCTGGAAGGGATTATGGAAAATGCGTCCAAGGCTGTTGTGATCGGCGGAGGCGTACTCGGGCTGGAGGCGGCCTGGGAACTGAAAAAAGCCGGTCTGGAAGTGCAGGTGCTTGAAGTGGCTCCCGTGCTTATGGGACGTCAGCTGGATGCAGGGTCAGCAGAATTATTAAAAGAGACAGCGGGGAAAAACGGTGTGGAGATCCGTACGGGTGTATCCGTGTCTGCAATCGAGGGCGACGGGCATGTAAACGGCATCCGCCTTGACGACGGGACTGTGATTCCGGCAGAGCTGGTCGTAATTTCCGCCGGGGTGCGGGCTAACACAGGGCTGGCGCGGGAGATCGGACTGGAGATCGGACGGGCTGTCAAGGTGAATTCCAGGATGGAGACAAGCGTGCCGGGTGTGTATGCGTGTGGAGACTGTGCGGAATATGAAGGCGCAAATTATGCGATCTGGCCCGAGGCTGTGGAACAGGGACGTATTGCAGGAGCGAATGCAGCAGGCGAGGCTCTGGAATATGAACCTGTGGCAGCAGCGCTTACATTCCACGGAATGAATACTGCGCTCTTTGCGGCAGGTGATAACGGGAAGAATCCGGATCTGCTGTATAAGACTGTCGAATATCGTGATATGGGGAAGGGACAGTACAGGAAATACTACTTCCTTAATAACAGGCTGTCCGGAGTGATCCTTATGGGCGACCTGTCGGAGATGGCGAAGATGACGGAAGCGCTGAGCAGACATGCGCAGTACAAAGATGTGATCTCATAATATAGTTATAATATACAGAAGAGGAAAAACAGATGGATTCTTATAATGTTTATCAGCTCCTATGGATATTTTTTGTTTATTCCTTTATCGGCTGGTGCGGCGAGGCTGCGATGGCTGCAGTGCACCGCCACAAATTTGTAAACAGAGGGTTTGTAAGCGGCCCCATTTGCCCGGTCTACGGAGCGGGGGCCGCCGCTGTGGCGGTTTTTCTGCCGGAACTTAAGGACCAGCTGTTTTTTCTGTTTCTGGGAGGAATGATCGTAACCACATTCGTGGAATATCTGACAGGACGTATTCTGGAACTGATCTTTCACAGAAAATGGTGGGACTACTCTGATCAGAGATTTAATCTGGACGGATATGTGTGCCTGAAGAATTCTGTTGTATGGGGTATTTGCTCTGTGCTCATGATCTGCTTTTTCGATCCGCTTTTATGCAGGCTCCTTGTTCTTATCCCCAGGCTGGCGGGAGATATCCTTCTCTGGATATTGGGGGTGCTGCTGGTGATCGATGCCGTGGGATCCGGGGTTGCGGTGCTCGGATTAAAGAAGAAGCAGAGCAGGATTACTCAGATCACGGAGGAGCTCCACAAGACATCGAAATTGCTGGAAAATGCGCTCACTACCCGTATCCAGAAGCGTATGGTCAAAGCCTTTCCGAACATAGAGGGGACGGAAGGAGTAAGAGTAAAGGCAAAGGAAGAACGTTTCGCCCGGGGCTGCGGTTTCTTCAAGCTTGCCAGCCTTTTTATCCTGGGGGCTTTCCTCGGAGATATCGTGGAGACTGTTTTCTGCCTGGCGACTACTGGAAGGCTCATGAGCAGGAGCAGCCTGGTGTTCGGACCATTCAGCATTGTGTGGGGGCTTGCGTGCGCCCTTCTGACATGGATCCTCTATCGGTATAGGGATAAGAGTGACCGGTATATCTTTGTGTTTGGCACGATTCTCGGAGGAGCTTATGAGTATGTGTGCAGTGTGTTCACGGAGATGGCATTCGGGACTGTGTTCTGGGATTACAGTGAGATCCCGTTTAATCTGGGCGGAAGGATCAACCTTCTCTACTGTTTCTTCTGGGGAATCGCCGCGGTAGTATGGATGAAAGGGGTGTACCCGTTTTTGTCCCGGCAGATCGAAAAGCTCCCTGCCAGGGCGGGACGGGCGGTATGTTCGGTTCTCCTCGTTCTTCTTGCGGCGGATATGCTGATCTCGGCGCTTGCCCTTGCGCGGTATTCGGAGCGGCAGACCGGCAGCCCGGAACAGACAGCAGTGGGACAAATACTGGATGAATATTTCCCGGATGAGTTCATAGAAAAAAGATATGAAAACCTGAAGCTGGCAGATTAATGACATTCAGGTGAAATTTTAAAAAGAAATAGGTTGCATTTTTGGCACAGATGTGATAACATATCACTCGTGTCAGAGATGACGCGGGTGTAGTTCAATGGTAGAACACCAGCCTTCCAAGCTGGATACGTGGGTTCGATTCCCATCACCCGCTTTTTTTGTTATCTAAAATCATAGAAATTGTGTTGACCGGGGGAAGATGTGCTATACTGTAAAAAACGGAAGAAAA
>CASDTX010000054.1 GCA_949283695.1 uncultured Eubacteriales bacterium
CGATACCCTGTGGTGGCTTCCCGCCCTGGCATTGAATATCTGGCTGACCAGAAGGCATGTGACACCGGTACTGGAGATCATGCTGGATTATGAGAAACTGTATTTTCCGATCAGAGAATAAGGAAGAGATAACGTGAAGATTTTTATTAACGAAAACAGTCCCCGGCCGATCTATGAACAGATCGTACTGGCGGTCAAAAATTCTATAGTGAACCACGAACTCAGTCCCGGTGACATGCTGCCCTCGATCCGTTCTCTTGCAAGAGAACTAAGTATCAGCGTCATCACGACCAAACGGGCATATGAAGAACTGGAAAAACAGGGACTGGTCTATTCCGAACAGGGAAAGGGCTTCTTCGTAAGCGAAGTGAATCAGAGTCTTCTCATGGAAAGCCGGCTTCGGGAATACGAGAAAAGGCTCCGCGATATGATACAGGAAGGGAAAAGTCTGGGGCTCTCTCCGGAGGAAGTGTCTGATATGGTCCGTATGTTCTGGGATAAGGGAGGTGAGTAAACATGTCGTCGTTTACCTGCACAAATATTACAAAACGATACCGTCATTTCTGTCTCGACAGCATCTCATTTTCCATGGAGAGCGGCTACTTCTACGTCCTTGCCGGAGTCAACGGTTCCGGCAAGACAACTCTTCTGGACTGCATCAGCGGAGTCTCTCAGGGATTTTCCGGAGAGACACAGATTGACGGAATCTCATTCAAAGCTTCTCCTGTCCTGTATCGGCAGAAGCTCGGTTATATCAGCGAAAAATGTCCGTTCTTTATGGAGGAGTCGGTCGCATCGAACGGCCTTACCTATGGAGAATTCTATCCGGACTGGTCGGTTCGGGATTACTCCGCATATCTGGACAGACTGAACGTAAGTCCGTCCAAACGGATCTATGAACTCTCCAAAGGGGAATTTATGAAGCTTCAGATCTGCTTCTCATTGGCACATCATCCGGATTTTCTCATCCTTGATGAGCCGCTTGAAGGTTTCGATCCGGTGTTCCGCCATGAGTTTCTCTCTCTGCTTGGAGAACTGCTCGATCAGGATATGGGGATTCTGCTGTCCACTCATATCACGGAAGATGTAGATCGTCTCGCGGACTATCTGCTGATCCTGGAGAACGGCCGTCTCGTCGAATGTGCTCCCAGAGAATCTCTTAATGATAAATACAAAGAATACACCGGCAAGGCAGCTCCGCGCATCAGGGATCTGTTGGATCTGGAACACACGAATGGCACAAGATCAAAGGATAGATGAGGAGGTGCGCCATGAATTACTACAAATATGAAAACCAACACAGGAAATGTACCACTTTCCGGGTATTGCTGATTCTCGCTTTCTTTTCTCTCTTTTTGAGGACAGCACTGGATGCCTCTGTGGCGGGCAATGCATCCCAGGCCCTTCAGAATATCGGGACGTCCGATGCCGCAGTGGAATCTTACACTTTTGATCTTGCGTGGTTTGTTCTATGCTTTGTGATCACCCTGCCGCCGCTAAACAGCGCGCTGTTCCAGATCCGCGAGCAGGGCCGCGTACTGCCTGTTCTCATCAAATACCGCTTTGCCCCTGTGGATATTGCAAAAATGTACCGCGCAAAAGCACTCCTGCTCCTGCGCGGCGCGGTTCTTTTCTATATCGGCAGCCTGATCATCTTTCTTGCGGTGACATTCACAGTCTTCGGACACAATGCACCGATCGCACAGACGATGCCCCAGCTCGGTTATGCCCTGATTTTCTGCACTGTCTTTACAGGCGCGCTGCTTTTGACTGACTGGCTGCGATATAAACAGCATTAGTTTGCAGCTTTCTTCCTGATCAGCTCTTTTCCGGAAGTAACCACGATCGTCACTCCCAAGATCATAAGAAGCACGGCTACGATAAGCTGCAGTCCCTCAACCATGAACACTCCCGTTCCGGCTGAGAATGCTTTTACAAGAGAAATAAATCTCTGCACCAGTGCTGAGAATGTCACGATCAGCATGATCACGAACGGCGGAACGAGCGTCTTAAGCGTTCTGCCTGTCACTTTCAGGAATACGCACAGTGTGATCAGGACAAGTGC
>CASDTX010000055.1 GCA_949283695.1 uncultured Eubacteriales bacterium
GTAGCTGAGTAATATGTATTAGAGGGAAAATTGGTATCATATCGAACGGTATGATACCTTTTTTGCGTGTTGAACTGTGAAGGAAGTGTGAAGGGTGACAGGCACTTTTTCAAACGTGCCTGTCACCCTTCACACTTCCTTCACAATATTTTGTATATATTTACCGAAAATTGTTAAAAATTCGACAAGATGTACTTGTAAATATTCAATATTTACAAAAAAACCTGTAGATTTTATAGTTAAACTCATGTAAAATAAGTACCAATGAAGGAATTTATTAAGGCCTGAAAGAAGAGTACCTTCTTTTTTTGTGCCGAAAAGAAAGGAAGAGGAAAATGGGACTTCTGACATTCAAAGGCGGGATCCATCCGGACGATGGGAAACGCTTTTCAAAAGATCAGCCGATCCAGGAGCTCCTGCCAAAGGGAGATCTGGTCTATCCTCTTTCACAGCACATTGGCGCTCCAGCCAATCCTGTTGTGAAGAAAGGGGATCATGTCCTGAAAGGACAGGTTATCGCGGAAGCGGGCGGGTTTGTCTCCGCGCCGGTCTACGCATCTGTCTCGGGGAAAGTAAAAGGTCTGGAACAGCGGTTTAATCCGGCCGGCAGCAAGACAGAGTGTATTGTCATTGAAAATGACGGTGAGTACAAGGAAGTTGAGTATGAACCTGCGAAGCCGCTTTCGGAGATGACAAGGGAGGAAATTCTTGAGAGAATTGCGCGGGCAGGTATTGTTGGTATGGGTGGAGCTGGGTTCCCCACACGGGTAAAGCTCTCCCCGAAGGAGCCGGATAAGATCGACTACATTATTGCCAACTGTGCGGAGTGTGAGCCTTATATTACGGCTGACTACCGCAGGATGCTGGAAAACACAGAGGACCTGGTCAGCGGTATGAAAGTAGTGCTTTCTCTGTTCCCCAATGCAAAAGGAATCTTTGCAGTCGAGGATAATAAGAAGGACTGTATTGACAAGCTTACATCTGCAGTTACAAATGAGCCGCGCATGGAAGTGGCTGCGCTTATGACGAAGTATCCGCAGGGGGCAGAGCGTCAGCTGATCTATGCGGTCACAAAGCGTGCGATTCATTCTGCAATGCTTCCGGCAGACGCTGGATGTATCGTGGATAATGTTGAGACGCTGATTGGCATACATAATGCGGTAATCAATGGGAAACCGCTGATGGAACGTGTGGTTACAGTAAGTGGAGACGCAGTGGCAGCGCCGGGCAACTATAAGGTCCTTCTGGGAACAAGTCATCAGGAATTGATCGATGCGGCAGGCGGATTCACAGCCCAGCCTGAGAAATTGATTTCGGGCGGCCCGATGATGGGATTTGCGATGGTTACGGCGGATGCTCCTGTAACGAAGACTTCCTCCTCGATTCTTGCATTTAAAAAGGATGTTGTAGCTGAGAGCCAGGAAACTGCCTGCATCAACTGTGCGCGGTGTGTTGATGTCTGTCCGAGCCGGATTATTCCGTCCCGGCTGGCCGACTATGCGATCCGTCATGATGAGGAAGCGTTTGTTGCGATGAATGGACTGGAATGTGTAGAGTGTGGCTCCTGCAGTTATGTCTGCCCGGCTAAGAGGCCGCTGAAGCAGGCAATCGGATCTATGCGGAAAACCGCACTTGCAAACAAGAGGAAAAAGTGAGAGAGGAGACGGAAAATTGAACGAGAAATATAATGTATCATCTTCGCCGCATATCCGGGACAGGATTAAGAGCAGCAATATTATGCTCATGGTGTTGATCGGCCTTCTTCCGGCAACTCTCTTTGGAATCTGGAACTTCCGTCATGAGAATGCATGGATCCTGGTTGTGGTTACAACAGCTGCGGCAGTGTTATCAGAGTATGTATATGAAAAGTTAATGCACAAACCGGTTACAATTAATGACTTCAGTGCAGCTGTCACCGGTCTTCTGCTGGCGCTGAACCTTCCCCCTACCCTTCCCTGGTGGATGGGCGTGGTAGGAGCCATCTTTGCAATTGTAGTTGTGAAGCAGCTTTTCGGCGGTTTGGGACAGAACTTTATGAACCCGGCACTGGGAGCCAGATGTTTCCTGCTGATCTGCTTTACCGGCAGAATGACTTATTTCGTCTATGACGGGGTGACAGGAGCGACTCCGCTGGCTGAGCTGAAAGCCGGAGAAGCGGTAAATACAATGGATATGCTGATCGGCAATATCCGTGGAACAATTGGTGAGACATCGGTTATCGCGATCATGATCGGGGCAATGTTCCTTCTCCTGATGGGCGTCATTGACCTGCGTATCCCGGGTTCTTATATCTTAACATTTGTAATATTTATCATCATCTTCGGCGGCCATGGAGTTGATCCGCAGTACATAACCGCTCATCTGTGCGGAGGCGGCCTGATGCTTGGAGCATGGTTCATGGCTACGGATTATGTGACATCGCCGATTACCAGCAGAGGCAAGATTCTGTACGGTGTCTGCATGGGGCTTTTGACCGGACTGTTCCGTCTGTTTGGCGGATCGGCCGAGGGCGTTTCCTATGCGATCATCATCAGTAACCTTCTGGTTCCGCTGATCGAGAAGGTTACTCTTCCAAAACCATTTGGTAAAGGAGGAGAGAAGTAATGAATAAGATCATAAAGAATACACTGATCCTGACAGCGATCACAGTAATATCAGGGCTTCTTCTCGGTGTTGTCTACGGGATTACCAAAGAGCCCATCGCTGCGGCGCAGGAGAACACGAAACAGGAAGCCTTCCGGGCAGTACTTACTGACGCATCTGAGTTCCTGACATATGAGGGATTCGACGCCGACAGCGCTGCCGCGCTTTTGGCGGAGAATGGATATACGTCTGACGATATTACAGAAGTTGTAGAGGGCGTTGACGGAAGCGGCGAAGTGATTGGATATGTCATTAATGTGATGTCCCATGAAGCTTACGACGGTGATCTGGAGCTCTCTGTAGGGATCGCAACAGACGGTACTGTCAAAGGAGTGGAGATGCTGTCTATCAGCGAGACAGCCGGCCTTGGCATGAAAGCGGCTGAAGCAGAATTCAAAGACCAGTTCAAAGACAAGCAGGTAGAGAAGTTCTCTTATACAAAGAACGGGGAAGAGGGCGATGATAAGATTGATGCACTCAGCGGTGCTACGATCACAACCAATGCCGTCACCAATGCAGTGGATTCCGCACTTGTATATTTTCAGAATGAGTTAGGAGGCGGCGTCAATGAATAAGTGTACAGAACGTATTTTTAACGGACTTGTAAAAGAGAATCCGACATTTGTTCTCATGCTCGGCATGTGTCCGACACTGGCGGTTACGACTTCTGCGATCAACGGAATCGGAATGGGACTCTCCACCACAGCCGTGCTGGTTATGTCCAATATGCTGATCTCCATGCTTCGTAAGATCATTCCGGATTCCGTTCGTATGCCTGCATTCATCGTGGTAGTGGCATCCTTCGTAACGATCGTGGACTTCCTTCTGGAGGGATTTGTCCCCAGCCTGTATGCGAGCCTGGGACTTTATATCCCGCTGATCGTTGTTAACTGTATTATTCTCGGAAGAGCCGAGAGTTATGCGTCCAAGAATCCGGTCCTGCCGTCTATCTTCGACGGAATCGGAATGGGACTCGGATTTACGGTGGGACTTACAGCCATTGGTATTGTCCGTGAATTGATCGGTGCAGGTCAGGTCTTCGGGATCCAGGTGATGCCGGACGCTTACGAACCATTCACCATCTTTATCCTGGCGCCGGGAGCGTTTTTCGTTCTGGCCTGCCTTGTGGCTCTTCAAAATAAAGTTAAGAATAACCTTGCGAAAAAAGGCAAGAAAGTTCCCGCGGAAGCTGGCTGCGGAGCGGGCTGTGCTTCCTGTGCCAGCAAGGGCATCTGCGGCGGGCATCTGATCGATACAGCTGCAGAGAAAGCAGAAAATAAGAAAGAACAGGAGGGGGCATAAATGCAGGAATTATTATTGATTGCAGTCGGATCAGCTTTTGTAAATAACGTTGTGCTCAGTCAGTTCCTCGGAATCTGTCCGTTCCTGGGAGTTTCGAAGAATGTAAAGACAGCTGCCGGAATGGGCGGTGCGGTTGTATTCGTTATTACCATTGCGTCATTTGTTACAGGGCTGATCTATAAGTTCATTCTCGGCAACCCGAATATCATGGGCGGGGAGCTTGATTATCTGAATACGATCGTATTCATCCTTGTAATTGCCGCGCTTGTGCAGTTCGTTGAGATGTTCTTGAAGAAGTCAATGCCGCCTCTTTACAATGCGCTGGGCGTATATCTTCCGCTGATTACGACGAACTGCGCAGTGCTGGGCGTAGCTTTGACAAATGTACAGGAAGGGTATGACCTTCTTACAGGTGTTGTAAATGGATTTGCAACTGCTGCCGGATTCCTTGTGTCTATCGTACTGATGGCGGGTATCCGCGAGAAAATAGAGTACAATGACGTTCCCGGATCCTTCCGCGGAACACCGATTGTACTGGTAACCGCAGGTCTGATGGCGATTGCATTCTTTGGATTTTCAGGACTGATATAGGAGGAAGAGACTATGGGTATCACAGGAATTATCTTAGCTGCCGTTATCGTCGGCGGTACGGGCTTGTTCATCGGCGTCTTCCTCGGAATCTCAGGTAAGAAGTTCGCTGTAGAAGTCGATGAGAGGGAAGAGGCGATTCTGGAAGTACTTCCGGGCAATAACTGCGGCGGCTGTGGTTATGCGGGCTGTTCCGGCCTTGCGGCAGCGATCGTGGCAGGAGAGGCAGAAGTAGGCGGCTGTCCGGTAGGCGGCGCGCCGGTTGCGGAAAAGATCGGAAAAATCATGGGCGTGGATGCATCCTCGCAGGAGAAAATGGTCGCATTTGTGAAATGCGCAGGGACTTGCGAGAAGGCGAAGACAGAGTACGAATACCACGGTATCCAGGACTGTGTTATGGCAAGCCAGATGCAGGACGGAGGCGCAAAGGGATGTGCTTTTGGCTGTCTGGGCTATGGGTCCTGTGTAGCGGCCTGTCCGTTTGATGCTATTCATATTGTAGACGGAATTGCTGTAGTGGATAAAGAGGCATGTAAGGCGTGTGGAAAATGCGTGGCAGCCTGCCCGAAGCATCTGATTGAGCTGATTCCGTATAAGCAGAAAACGTTCGTACAGTGTAATTCCAACGACAAGGGCAAGGCACTGATGGACGTGTGCCAGGTGGGATGTATCGGATGCCGTCTCTGTGAAAAGAACTGCGAGGCAGGGGCTATTAAGGTCAGCAATTTCCTTGCACATATTGATGCAGAGAAATGTACAAACTGTGGGGTTTGCGCAGAGAAATGCCCGAGAAAGATCATCAAGATTTGACGGGACACGGAAGGAATCTGAGCGGGTCGCCGAAGAAAAGGTGATCGAAAACAGGATTGAAAAATCGATGAAAAAAACAGGCGGATCAGAAGAGGGTGGAAAGAAAGTTCTCCTTTGATATCCGCCTGTTTTTTCATGCTGATATTACTGGATTTCGATAGGGATATCGTCGCTGCTGAGATGGATTTCGTTGTCTTTCGTTACAAACACGGCTTCGATTCCGTCCAGACTTTGAATCAGTTCCAAACCGTCTTCCAGCCCCAGAGCGTAGCATGTGGTGCTCAGAGCATCCCCGTCGACCGACTGGTCTGAGAGGATTGTCACCTGGTTCAGATCATTCTGTACCGGGGATCCGGTATCCGGATCAAGGATATGATGATAAATGATGCCGTCCTCTTCAAAATATCTTTCATAATTGCCGGAGGATACGACAGACTGGCCGGATACGTCGACTACGGCCATGACCGTTCCTTCTTCGGCGAAGGGCTCCTGGATGCCGATTCGGAAATCAGAACCGTCATAGCGCCCTCCCACAGTAAGTGTATTGCCTCCAAGATTGATTGTAGCATGTTCCACCCCCTGACGGATCAGGTACTCTTTCAGACGGTCCGCGATATAGCCTTTCGCGATGCCGCCCAGATCAATCTGTGCCTCCGGATCGGTCAGAGTGACGGTGTTTCCATCTACTTCTACACAGCGGTAATCAATATGGGTGACCGCTTCCGCGAGGGCGTTTGGGTCTGGCAGGATTCCGTCGGCATTGTCTTTGAAATTCCAGAGATTGACCGCAGAAGCTACTGTGATATCGAATTTCCCTTCGGAAATCTCGCCGTACCGGATACCCTGCCGGATCAGTTCGGCAGTCTCCGCTGATACGGTTACCGGTTCTCCGTGTACACGGTTGATCTGGGCAATCTCACTCGTCTCTATCGTCGGGCTGAAAAGCTGTTCATAGGATTCGCACATAGCTTCGCATTCATCCAATACTTCCCGGTCTGTTCCCCATGCCTTGATGCTGATGACAGTGTCGAAATAGATTCCGGTTGTCTGAAGAGACTCACTTTCCCGGGGGGATGTGCAGCCTGATAATGCAGGGATGATCAGGGCTGCTATCAGAAGGAGGGAAAGAAGGGGCGATCGTTTGTTCTGCATGTTGTTGAGATCCTTTCTGTCTGATTGATTTTATTTTTCACTGACGCTATTATATAGAGTTTTGTGGAAAAGCACAATCGAACATACAATCGAACATGCGGTTGCATAATAAAAACCGGTGTGCTATTATAGTTGAGAAAAAGGGGTACGGAATATGAAAAAGAATGATTGGATTCTGGCGGCCGGCATTGTGACTGCGGCTGTATTGATCCTTGGGATTCAGCTCTTCCGAAGCGGGGCGGGGGACAAAGCTTTCGTATCGGTGACGGTGGAAGGAGAGAAATTTGGAACCTACAGTCTCCATCAGGACCAGGCGGTAGATATCAATGGGAAAAACAGGCTTATGATAGAGGATGGCACGGCCTGGATGGAATGGGCGGACTGTCCGGACCAGATCTGCGTCCACCATCGCAGCATCAGCAGGGACGGGGAGAGCATTATCTGCCTGCCCAATCAGGTTGTCCTTTCGATTGAGAGTACAGAAGACAGCGATCTGGATGGGATTGTGAGATAAGGATGGTGTGCCGGGAAACAAAGAACTGCGCGGAAGGGGTAACAGATGAGAAACAGAGCGGCATATTTTGGAGTTTTTACAGCGCTTGCGCTTATTTTCAGTTATGTAGAAACGCTGATTCCGATCAATTTCGGCATACCGGGCGCTAAGCTGGGACTGGCGAATCTGGTGATCGTTATCATTCTGTATAAGACCGATTGGAGAGAAGCACTGCTGCTGTCGGCAGTCCGCATTGTGTTGGCAGGATTTATTTTCGGCAATCTGTTCAGTATCTTGTACAGCATGGCCGGAGGCCTTTTAAGCCTGGCTGTGATGACAGTGACGAAGCGGAACAAAGGCTTCAGCGTGATTGGCGTCAGTATTGCCGGCGGTGTAAGCCATAATATCGGTCAGCTGATCGTGGCAATGATCGTTGTGCATACGTATCAGGTGGGATACTATCTGCCGATGCTCCTGATCGCAGGGCTCCTGACAGGAGGCATCATCGGGATCATTTCCGGAGAGGTGCTGAAACGGCTGAAGAATATTCCGCTGACAGGGCAGAAATAACAGAGAAAAGGATGAGAAACATGATTTCATATGTAAGAGGAGAACTGGCAGCTGTGGAGGAGGAGAAGGCGATCGTCGATGTGGGCGGGATCGGGTATGGAGTATATATGCCTCAGCAGGCGCTTTCACTTCTTCCTCCCGCAGGAAATGAAGTAAAACTGTATACTTATCTGAATGTGAGAGAGGACGCCATGCAGCTCTTCGGATTCCTGACCAGGGATGATCTGGAAGTATTTAAGCTGGTGATTGGTGTGAGCGGCATCGGCCCGAAGGGAGGGCTGAATATTCTCTCTTGTATGTCGCCGGATGCTCTTCGCTTCGCCATTATGTCCGGGGACGCGAAAGCCATCAGTGCAGCGCCTGGCATCGGGAAGAAGACTGCAGAGAAGCTGATTTTAGAGCTGAGAGATAAGATGGATATTGAGACGGTACTGGATCATGCCGCGCATGGAAATGAGGGCAGCATACTGGCAGACAGAGGATCTGACAGTGGAATACAGGCCGAGGCAGTGCAGGCGCTGGTGGCGCTGGGATATGGCAGTTCTGAGAGCATGCGTGCGGTGAAGAAGACTTCTCCGGAATGCGCTACCGTGGAGGAGATCTTAAAAGAGGCGCTCAAATATCTTTTCTGACCTGTTCGATTGAGAACTGAGACAGGAAGAGGCAGAGAAGATCAATAGAAGATCAATACAGGGAAGATTCATCATGGGAAAACGAATTATAACAACAGAAAATCTGGAAGAAGATGTTAAGATCGAGGGGGAACTGCGCCCGCGGCATTTAAGTGAATATATCGGGCAGGAGAAAGCCAAGCAGACATTGAGCGTTTATATTGAAGCGGCGAAAGCCAGGGGGGAGTCCTTGGATCATGTACTGTTTTATGGCCCGCCCGGCCTGGGAAAGACCACGCTTGCCGGTATTATTGCTAATGAAATGGGGGTTCACATGAAGGTGACCTCCGGTCCTGCCATTGAAAAGCCGGGAGAGATGGCGGCGATCTTGAACAGTCTGCAGGAGAATGATGTGCTCTTTGTGGATGAAATCCACCGTCTCAACCGCCAGGTAGAGGAAGTTCTCTATCCGGCCATGGAGGACTACGCGATTGACATTATGATTGGAAAAGGAGCCGGAGCCCGGTCTATCCGGCTGAATCTGCCGCGATTTACACTTGTGGGAGCCACTACCAGGGCGGGAATGCTGACGGCGCCCCTCCGGGATCGTTTCGGAGTAGTGAACCGGCTGGAATTCTATACAGACGAAGAGCTTAAGACCATAATTCTGCGCTCTGCCAAGGTGCTGGACGTAGAGATTGAGGAGGAGGGCGCGCTGGAACTGGCCAGACGTTCCAGAGGCACGCCCAGACTTGCGAACCGGCTCCTGAAGCGGGTGCGTGATTTCGCTCAGGTGAAATATGACGGAAAGATCACGAAAAAGGTGGCGGACTATGCTCTGGATCTGCTGGACGTGGACAAATATGGGCTGGATCATATTGACCGCAGTATTCTGCTGACGATGATTGAGAAGTTTCAGGGAGGACCTGTGGGGCTTGACACACTGGCTGCGTCCATCTCTGAGGACGCCGGCACGCTGGAGGATGTGTACGAACCCTATCTGCTGAAGAATGGCTTTATCCAGCGTACGCCCCGGGGCAGAGTTGTAACGGAATTTGCTTACCGGCATCTCGGAATCCCAATGTCTGCGGCGGAGAACTGACCTTCGAGACGGCATGGTCTGCGGCGGAAGAGTTGTCTGATTTTGCTTCTTGAACGGTATATATCAGTGATATTGACTGCAGCAGTTGCGCTCAATTGCACCATTCCTGAAAAAACAGTTGGTTTTTACTGGCAAATCGTTTATAATAGCAGTTAAGAAACGCGAGGAGGAAGCTATGAGTTCAGCAAAACATTTTACAGAAGTATTGATCGGGGGAAAGGTATATACGCTGAGTGGTTTTGAAGGTGAGGAGTATCTGCAGAAAGTCTCTTCTTATCTGAACCACAAAATCACAGAGTGCGCGAACAGCGAAGGATACAGAAAACAGAGCGCTGACACAAGGAATGTACTTCTCGCCCTGAACATTGCAGACGATTATTTTAAGGCAAAGAAGCAGGGGGATTCCCTGGAAAATGATATCGAGATGAAGGACAAAGAGATGTACGACTTGAAGCATGAATTGATCTCTGCACAGATCAGGCTCGAGAATGCAGAGAAGGAACTGGCGAAGATGAAAGAAGAGAATAATGATCTTCAGATGCAGATCGTCAAGCTGGAAACAGAGATGAAAAACCGCAGGCGGTAATAAGCCGGATACGGGCAAAACAGATAAGAAAACAGGAGGGCTGTCAGAAACGACAGCCCATTTCATTATCCTGTGAAAATATGCAGAACGGAAAGGGATTACAGACAGAATATGACACAGAGAACGATTGAAATTCTTGCTCCGGCCGGATCTTATGCGGCGTTTGAGGCCGCAGTCAATGCCGGGGCAGACGCGGTGTATGCAGGGGGACAGAAATTCGGCGCGCGGGCTTATGCAGAGAACTTCACGGAAGAAGAGATGATCCGGGCAATCCGCAAAGCACATCTTCAGGGACGGAAATTCTATCTGACCGTGAATACGCTGCTCAAGGATTCTGAGATCAGCGGCCTGTATGAGTATCTGGCCCCGTTTTACGAGAATGGGCTGGATGCGGTGATTGTCCAGGATGTGGGCGTACTGGAATATGTGAGGCAGTATTTCCCGGGAATGGACATCCACGCCAGTACGCAGATGACGATTACGGGAGCTTTGGGCGCCTCCTTTCTGGAATCCCAGGGCGTCTCCAGAGTAGTGCCTGCCCGGGAATTGTCTTTGCGGGAGATCCATGAGATCCGCCAGAAAACGAATCTGGAGATTGAATGCTTCGTCCACGGAGCACTCTGCTACTGCTATTCGGGACAGTGCCTGTTCAGCAGTATGATCGGCGGAAGAAGCGGAAACCGCGGGCAGTGTGCGCAGCCGTGCCGGCTGCCGTATCAGTTTGGCGGCCAGAGGAAATATTTTCTAAGCCCCAAGGATATCTGTACCCTGGAGCTGATACCGGATCTGGCGGAAGCTGGGATCGACTCTTTTAAAATCGAAGGCCGTATGAAGAAACCGGAATATGTGGCTGGCGTCACCTCCATGTACCGCAAATACGCGGATCTGTACCTCGAAAGGGGCAGAGGCGGATTTGCCGTGCATGCGGAAGACCGGGGGAAACTGATGGATCTGTATAATCGCGGCGGCTCTTCCGCGGGATACTATCAGAAGCATAACGGCAGGGAAATGATGGCGGTTGACCGCCCTAATCATGCCGGCACGGCTGCAGTTCAAGTGCTGTATCAGAAAGGCCGCGAAATCCACGGAAAGGTTCTCACAGATCTGAATCCGGGGGATGTGATCGAGATCACAGGCGGAAAGAGTAATTATACCCTGGGAAGCCCTGCGAAGAAACATGCGGAGATCTCTTTCCTCGTGCAGAAGCAGGTGCACGTAGCCAAGGGGACGGTCTTAAGCCGTATCCGTAATGAGTCGCTGATCCGGCAGATGCACACGGACTATATGGAACGAGAGGCGCAGCGGCCGGCGGATGGAGAACTGATCCTGTATGCAGATGCACCGGCTGTGTTTACTGTCTGGTGCGGAGAAGGGAAAGAGCGAGAAGCAGAGTACACGGCTGTTGCAGCGGAGCCTGTGCAGAGGGCCCAGAACCGTCCGGTGGATGAGCAGCGGATCCGGGCGCAGATGAACAAGACCGGGACCTCCGAGTTTTATTTCCGGAACCTTGAGATCCGGATGGAGGAGGGAATCTTTCTTACGATGCAGCAGCTGAACACTCTGCGCAGGGATGCTCTGAGCGGACTTGCTCGGGCTATCCTTACTTCGTTCAGCCGGGAGCGGGGCGAAGCACTGAAGCGGCAGGAACAGCCAAAGCCCGCTCAGCCCGAGCTGCTGGCAGATCCGAAAGAGAGATCCGGAGATGACAAGAACCCGAACCCAGAGTTCGCTGTTCTGGCGGAGACTGAAGAGCAGCTGACCGGAATCCGGGAGTATCTGGACTGCCGTCATGGCGGGAACATCCGGCGTCTGTATCTGGATACAGGACTTGCAATCAAAAAGTGGAAAGCAGCAGGGAATTCCTGGCTCGATGAAGAGATTGCCGGAGCGAGGGAGACGGAACTTTGTCTTGTCATGCCTGCCGTCTTCCGGGAACCTTCCGAAACGTTCCGAAATGACCTTGCCAAACTGCTTGAAACACTGCCGGTCAGCGGGATTCTGATTCGGAATTATGAGGAATATACGTTCTTAAAACAACTGGGATTTGACAAAAAGATCATTCTGGACCATAATCTATATGTGTTTAACCAATATGGGAAGAAATTCTGGATGCAGAATGGGATCTCAGATTTCAGCGCCGCGCTGGAACTCAACGGACAAGAATTGCAAGAACTTGGAGTCGGTGAGTCTGACCTGATGGTCTACGGTTATATTCCGGTGATGCTGTCTGCTCAGTGCCTGCGGAAAACGGCCGGAAGATGTACGGGACAACCCGGCGGGGAAATACTGACGGACCGATATGGAAATCATTACCCTGTGAGATGCTGCTGCGACGGATGCTATAACGTGATTTACAATTGTCATCCGCTGTCTCTGGCATCTCAGGCAGAGGCGGTGAAGGAACTGAAGCCGCGGCTGCTGCGGATCCAGTTCAGCATCGAGACGAAAGAGCAGGTACTTGCTGTGATGGAGCAGATGGGAACTGCATTCAGCGCAGATGCATGGTCAGCAGGAAGCGAGACAGAGGCTGAAAAGGCAGACTATACTCTGGGACATTTCCGCAGAGGAATACGATAGGCAGGAGATAGAAACGTGACAAATATCATGATCCAATTATCAAAATATATCATAATCATACTGATGGCAGCGTATACGTTTTCCTGCTTCTCTATTTTCACCAGGAATTATGAAGATGAGGAAAAACGTGTGCTGATCCGGCAGGATGTACTGCTGTTTCTGCTGCAGTTTACCGCATTTGGCGCTATGTATCTGGCTGCTGATGACGTCAGGATCCTGTTCATCTGTGCAGCACTCGCGGTGGTGCTGCTTGCGGTGATTCTTCTCTATAATCTGATCTACCCGAATGTATCGCGGCTGGTTGTCAATAATATGTGTATCCTGATTACGGCAGGCATGATTATGATCACGCGCCTGTCTTCAGACAATGCGTCGCCTTATGGCACGGCCATCCGTCAGCTGGTATTTGTGATCGTGGGGATTGTATTCGGGCTGATCGTGCCTGTGCTGATCCGGAAGCTGACGTTCCTTGATCAGTGGACTTATGTGTATGCCGGCGTCGGAGGCGCTGCGCTTCTGGCAGTCGCTCTGTTCGCGCCGGTGTTAAATGGAGCCAAACTGGGATTTGAAATTTTCGGAATCAATATTCAGCCCTCAGAATTTGTGAAGATCGTGTTTGTCTTCTTCGTGGCGGCAAGTCTGAATCGATCGACAGAATTTAAAAATGTTGTTGTGACGACAGCGATTGCTGCTGCCCATGTACTGATCCTGGTTATCTCCACGGATCTGGGGGCGGCTCTGATCTTCTTTGTCGTCTATCTGGTGATGCTGTATGTGGCGACCCGGCAGCCGCTGTATACGATCGCCGGACTGTTGGCCGGGGCCGGGGCAGCCGTGGTGGGATATCATTTGTTTTCCCATATTCAAGTCCGTGTGGAGGCCTGGCAGGATCCCATCGGAACGTACAGCGGCAGCGGTTATCAGGTGGCCCAGTCTCTGTTCGCGATCGGCAGCGGGAGCTGGTTCGGAACCGGACTCTTCCAGGGACAGCCGGATACGATTCCTGTGGCGGAGACGGATTTTATTTTCTCGGCAGTCACAGAGGAACTGGGAGTGATTTTCGCACTCTGCCTGATTCTGGTCTGCGTGAGCTGTTATGTGATGTTTCTGAATATTGCGATGGAGCTGAGAAACAAATTTTATAAATATGTGGCGCTGGGACTTGGGACGTGCTACATCTTCCAGGTGTTTCTTCAGGTCGGCGGTGTGACAAAGTTTATCCCGTCAACGGGAATGACTTTGCCCTTTGTCAGTTACGGAGGAAGCTCCATGCTGAGCACCATGATCATGTTCGGCATTATACAGGGATTGTATATTGTGAGAGAGGACGAGGAAGAAGAGCTGGAACAGAAGAAACTGGAACAGAAAAAACGAGCAGAAAGGAGGTCGCGAGATGGCTTGGGAAGAACAGCAGCCCCAAAGGCGCCGGAAGGCAGACCGAGATTTGAAGAGGTCCCCAGACAGAGGACAAAGACAGCAAAGCAGCCGCGGCCGAAACAAAAGCCGCGCACAAAATAGAGAGTTTGCTTGGATTACGTATTTCTTTGTGATCTTGTTCATCGCGCTGATGGGATATCTGGTATATTTTACGATCGCACGTGCGGATACATTCGTAAACAGCCCGTATAATCAGCGTCAGGATGCGTTTGCCCAGAAGGTAGTCCGCGGAAATATTACGGACCGCAGCGGAAATATCATCGCGCAGACCGATGTGGCGGAGGATGGCACAGAGACGAGAACCTATCCCTATGGCTCCCTCTTTGCGCATGTGATTGGCTACAGTGACCCTGAATTGGGAAAAACAGGCTTGGAGTCTGTGGAGAACTTTGAACTTTTAACGTCGAATGCATTTTTTGTTGAAAAAATTCAGAATGAATTTAACGGCTCAAAGAATCAGGGAGATACTGTGGTGACAACTCTGGATGCGGATCTTCAGCAGGCAGCATACAATGCCCTTGGAGAGTTCAAGGGGGCGGTAGTCATTATGGAGGCCGATACAGGCAAGATCCTGGCCATGGTCTCAAAACCGGATTATGACCCGAATACACTGGCGGCCAACTGGGAATATCTGAATACAGACGAAGAGAACAGTCCGCTTCTGAACCGTGCTACCAGCGGTTCCTATGCACCGGGATCTGTGTTTAAAATGATCACAACACTGGCGTATATGCGGCAGAACCCGAACTATGCATCTTATACTTACGATTGTGCCGGTTCGATTACGGAAGAGAATGTGACGATCAACTGTTTCGGACAGACTGTGCACGGGTTTGAAGATCTCAGGAGTTCTTTTGCCAACTCCTGCAACGCTTCCTTCTCGAATATCGGCCTGTCGCTGGATATCAGTCAATATCGCGAAACGGCGGAGGACCTGCTCTTTAATTCGTCGCTGCCGGGTGTGCTGGATTATACGAAGAGTTCATTTGCCCTGAATGAGAATTCCGGGACAGCGGAGATCATGATGACTGCTATGGGACAGGGAAATACAACCGTAAGTCCATATCATATGGCTCTGATCACACAGGCTATAGCGAACGGCGGGACTCTGATGGAGCCCTATCTGGTAGACCGGGTAACCAATTACACAGGAACCGAGGTGCGCAAGAATGTGCCGAAGAGCTATCGAAAGCTGATGACCTCGGAGGAAGCGGCGCAGCTGAAGGAATATATGACTGCGGTAGTTGAGGAAGGAACCGGATCCGTACTGAGCGGGAAGTCTTATACTGTGGCCGGGAAGACCGGCACCGCGGAATACAGTATGGTGGACGGGGAGAAGACCCATTCCTGGTTTGTCGGATTTACCAATGTAGATGATCCGGAACTGGTGATCAGTATCATTACCGAAGGTTCGGATGGAAGCGCAGGCGGAAAGGCTGTATCCATCGCAGGAACGATTCTGGATTCGTACTATTACTAATTGCATTTGGGGTGAAAGAGATCGGTGATGCAGATAAAATTTTACTGTGATCTGTATGTCAGTGAATGCTGGCAGGAAAAAAGGGAAAAAATCATAAAGAAACTGCAGACAGGCCGGCTCCAGCCCCGAGTGTATGTGGTGGCTCTTTCGCAGGGGACTCAGAATCATCTGGAATTTTTCTCCAGTATGCTGCTCAGGCAGCAGGTCTTCCGGAACGGGGAGCTTTTTGTCGTGGGAATCACGGATGGGTATGACGATGCGCTTGATCTTGTCGCACGGATCGCAGAGCATGTTTACCAGATAACCGGAGGTGCGGATATCCGCCGGTTCATACTGGGACGTCAGAAAGAATATGAAGAAACAGGGCGGTAAAGCGTATGATACATATCCTATTTCTAATTTTGAAAATACTGGGCTTTCTGATCCTGGGGGTGCTGGCACTGATTCTGATTCTGGCAGCAATTCTTCTTCTTTCTCCGCTGGCGTACCGGCTGAATGCTTCTTGGAATGATACCCTGGACAGTCTGAATGGGGCATTTCGGTTTCGCTGGCTTTTCCGCCTGGCTGCAGGGGAAGTACGTTATGAGAACGGAGAACTCCTGTGGAAACTGAGAATCGCCTGGAAGCGGTTCGGCAGCGAAGGTGCGGACAGGGCTGAGAATCCGCCGCGGGAAACGGCGAAGACGCAGTCTCCGGATCCAGAGACCGCAGGAGAGAGGGCACCGGTCCCAGACACCGCAGGAGAGAGAACTCCGGACAGGCACGAGGAAGACTTGCGGGACGGCGGCGAAGGGAACTGCCCGAAACCGGATCGGTCTTCGGATCAGTCTTCTGACGGCGGTACAGGAAGCGAAGACGCCGGGGAGGAATCCCGAGAGAAGAAGCCGTGGAAGCGAGCCGCGGCTTCTTATGAGCGGATTGCAAAATTACCGGAAAAGATCAAATATACATTTCAGAAAATCTGTGATAAGATAAAGGCACTGACGCGGAAGAAAGAGCGGATGGAAGCGTTTCTGAAGAATGAGGTTCATCAGAATGCATTCCGGCGCTGCGTGAGGGAAATAAAAAGGCTTCTCGGTTTTCTGAAGCCTGACCGGGCGGATATTGACGTTGAGTTTGGGTTTACGGATCCCGCATATACCGGTTACACGCTTGCAGCTGTCAGTATACTCTGGCCGGCTGTGGCAGAATATACCAGGATCCGCCCGGATTTTGAACAGCGGATCTTCCGGGGAAATGTTGGTGTAAAGGGAAAGGTTCGTGCGGTTTATGCAGTGATTCTGGCCTGGAACCTGTTCTGGGATAAAAATATCAGAACGACTTACAGACATATCAAAAAGTTCAAATGGTAGAGAATGGCTCTGCGGGCTGGCATGCAGGGAAGATTAGGAGGAAAAGAAAATGGCTGAAGAAAAGAATAATTTCAAGACAACTCTGGAGTCTCTGTTCAGAGGAATGGATGGTGTCGTATCATCCAAGACAGTGGTAGGAGATGCGATTCACATCAATGATACGATTATTCTTCCGCTTGTGGATGTCTCATTCGGAATTGGAGCCGGTGCTTTCTCGGGCGACAAGAAAGAGAAAGGCATGGGAGGAATCGGCGGGAAAATGACGCCGAGCGCTGTGATTGTGATCCAGGACGGAAAGACAAGGCTGGTGAACATAAAGAATCAGGATACGATTACCAAGATTCTGGATATGGTGCCTGACGTGGTAGACCGTTTCACTTCGAAGAAGGAAGAGCGCATGACCGAAAAGGACGTTATGGATATTCTGGATTCAGATGAGGAAAAATAGTCCGAAAGATCCCTGCAAAAATGGTGAGGACAGGCATGAAAGTGCGGGAGCCTGCATAGGATAGAAGAAACAAGGATATTTCCGGGGGCAGTATGAAGAGAGTGTGTGGATTTGCGCTGTTCTGGACAGCAGTTGGAATGTTTATCATGATGCTGCTCCCCAATCTTGTGATTGGCGTGATCTTGCTTATTCTGCTCCTTGGGATCGGATACTGGCTGTTCTGCTGCTGAGCAAAAAGGAAATGAAAAACAAAACCCCGTATCTGCTGTGAACAGACCGGGGTTTTATTCCGTGTCAATTTGTACCGAATGGATAACCGAGAATTGATTACGCACGCTCAACGCGTCCGGATCTCAGGCAGGATGTACAAACGTACATCTTCTTAGAGCCGCCTTCTGTTTTCACTTTAACGGATTTCACATTTGATTTCCACATTTTCGGTGTTTTTCTATGAGAGTGACTTACATTGTTACCAAAATGAGCACCCTTTTCACAAATAGCACATTTAGCCATGACTGCACCTCCTAACAATTTGAACTCGTCTTATAGACTCATAACACTGATATTCTAGCAGAAACAATTTCCTATTGCAAGTATTTTTTAAAAAAATCGAATGTATATTGTAAAATGAGGTGAGTGATAGTATAATAATCATGTTATTTAGGGCAAAAATCCATAAAAGAACTGGAGGTATATAGGATGAAGGGAAGCATGAGCACAGATCTGGGAATCATCACGATCAATCCTGAGGTGATCGCCAAATATGCCGGCTCCGTCGCCGTCGAATGTTTCGGAATCGTCGGCATGGCCGCAGTGAACATGAAAGACGGACTGGTGCGTCTTCTGAAGAGAGAGAGCCTTACCCATGGAATCCAGGTGGAGATCTCGGATGAGAACGCGATTACCCTGAATTTTCATGTCATCGTCTCATACGGTGTAAATATTCTTTCTGTTTCTGACAACCTGATGAGCAGCGTGAAATATAAGGTTGAAGAATTTACCGGCATGACGGTAGAAAAGATCAACATCTTCGTTGAAGGTGTGAGAGTGATAGATTAAGGAGGATATTATCGTGGCTGTGAAAACGATAAATACGGAGACGCTCCGGAAAATGTTCCTTGCTGGGGCAGCCAATCTGGAGGCGAAGAAAGAATTCATTAATGAATTGAATGTATTTCCTGTACCGGACGGAGATACAGGTACGAATATGACACTGACCATTATGTCAGCGGCGAAAGAGGTACAGTCCCTTGATCAGCCGGACATGGTCTACATGGCCAAAGCCATCTCTTCCGGTTCCTTGCGCGGGGCAAGGGGAAATTCAGGTGTTATCCTCTCTCAGCTTCTCCGTGGATTTACAAAGGAGATCCGAGAACATGCAGAGATTGACGCGATCGTTCTGGCGAAGGCCTGCGACCGTGCGACAGCAACTGCATACAAAGCTGTCATGAAGCCGAAGGAAGGAACGATCCTGACAGTGGCGAAAGGCGTGTCTCAGAAGGCCGCAGAGCTGGCAGAGACGACCGAGGATCTGGAAGTGTTTATTCCCGAAGTTCTTAAATATGCAGAAGAAGTGCTGGCAGAGACACCGGAGATGCTGCCCGTGCTCAAAGAAGCCGGGGTTGTAGATTCCGGCGGACAGGGACTTGTGGAAGTCCTGCGGGGAGCATATGATGCATTCCTCGGCAAGGAGGTTGACTACTCTGCGATCCAGGAGAGTGCCGGCACGAAGATGGTGAAACCCGGGGAACAGGCACAGGCAGACATTAAGTTCGGCTACTGTACGGAATTTATTATTATGACAGAAACGCCGTTTACAGACCAGAATGAGACTGAGTTCAAGGCTTATCTGGAATCCATCGGCGACTCCATTGTCTGCGTGGCAGACGAGGATATTGTGAAGGTGCATGTCCACACGAATGATCCGGGACTTGCGATTCAGAAAGCGCTTACGTTCGGGCAGCTTTCCCGTATGAAGATCGACAATATGCGGGAGGAACACCAGGAGAAGCTGATCCGTGACGCTGAGAAAGTGGCGGCACAGCAGGCCCAGGAAGCTGCTGCGAAGAAGAAAAAGGAACCAAGAAAATCGGTCGGATTTATTGCGGTTTCGATCGGAGATGGAATGAATGATATCTTCCGTGAACTTGGCGTTGACTATATCATTGAAGGCGGACAGACGATGAATCCGAGTACGGACGATATGCTGAATGCCATTGATGAGGTGAATGCGGATCATATCTTTATCCTGCCGAATAATAAAAATATTATCCTTGCGGCAAACCAGGCACAGACCCTGACCAAGGACAAAGATATTATTGTGATTCCGACTAAGACGGTTCCGCAGGGAATCACGGCAGTGATCAGCTTCATGCCGGAGGCGGATGTAGATACAAATATCGAAGGAATGCAGGAAGCCATCAAGAATGTGAAGACTGGACAGGTAACGTATGCAGTCCGCGATACGCATATCGATGATAAAGAAATCCACGAAGGAGATATCATGGGAATCGGCGATCAGGGGATCCTCTCTGTGGGACAATCTGTGGAAGAGACGACGAAGGATATGCTCGCTCAGCTTGTGGATGAGGATTCCGAACTTATCAGTCTCTATTACGGACAGGATGTTCAGGACGAGGCTGCAGAAGAGTTTGCCAAAGACGTGGAAGTTCTCTATCCGGATGTGGATGTGGATGTTCATAAAGGAGGCCAGCCGATCTATTATTACGTGCTTTCCGTAGAGTAAGCCGGGGCGTGTGCGGCGGGTGTATATTGGGGCCGCGGCGCAGATGATCGGCAGATGCTTTTTTCAGTTATTCAGGGTGTTCTTCTTTCGGGAAGGGCGCCCTGCTTTCACTTAGTCAACGTCCCCGATGCAGGCATACGCGGCATCAAAGCATCCGCGTGCAGACATACGCGGCACCAAACCATCCGCGTGCAGGCATCGGAGGATTCAAACCTTGCGGCAGGTCTGTGTTCCACTTCGGTCGGCGCGCGGGAAGAAAGAAACGGAGTCAGAGAAATATGCGGGAAAGTCAGAGAATTTCAGCGTTAAAAGGAGTCGGGGAGAAGACAGAGCAGCTGTTCAGCCGCCTTGGAGTCCGCACAATCGGGGACTTAGTGCGATACTATCCGAGGAGCTTCGAGATCTATGAGGATCCGGTGCCGGTCAGTGAGGTGCAGGAGGGGCGAGTCTGTACAGTGGCGGGAAGTGTGTTTGGAAGAATTCAGGTATCCGGGAATGAGAGAATGCAGGTTACGATGCTGTATCTGAAGGATCTTACCGGCACACTGAAAGTGATCTGGTTCCGCATGCCGTTCCTGCGCAGCACGCTTGGAAGAGGCGGCCGGCTGATTCTGCGCGGAAGAGTCGTCCGGAAGAGAGAGGGACTTGTCATGGAACATCCGGAGATCTACTATCCGGCGGAGAAATACGGGGAAAAGCTTCACACGATGCAGCCGGTCTATCCGCTGACGGCCGGTCTTACGAACAATGCCGTGGGAAAGGCGGTCAGGCAGGCGCTGGACTGTGTGGAGGATCGGCAGGATCTCCTTCCGGAAGCGATCCGGAGTGCTTATCATTTCATGCCCTATACTGAGGCGGTGCGGAAAATGCATTTCCCGGGAGATAAGGAGCAGTTTGCCAAAGCCCGAGAGCGGTTTGTGTTCGAAGAATTTCTTGTGTTCATTCTCTCATTGCGGCGGATGAAAGAGGCGGAATGCCGTGCAGAGAACCGGTTTGTGTTCGAAAACCGGCCGGAGATCAGCCGCTTTCTGAACGCCCTGCCCTACCGGCTTACGGATGCCCAGATGAACGTGTGGGAGGAGATTCAGACGGATCTGCGGGGAGGCCATGTGATGTCGCGGCTGATCCAGGGGGATGTAGGATCGGGGAAAACAATTGTTGCCTTTCTGGCCCTGCTCCTGTCTGGCCTGAATGGATATCAGGGGGCGCTGATGGCACCGACAGAAGTTCTGGCAAGGCAGCACTATGAGAACATTTCGGTTCTGCTGAAGACCTATGATCTGCCTCTTAACGCAGAACTTCTCACCGGTTCTATGACAGCGGCGCAGAAACGGAATGCCTATGAACGGATCAGAGACGGTGAGGCCTCAATCATAATCGGAACCCATGCCTTGATCCAGGAGAAGGTGGTTTATGAGAATCTGGCGCTTGTGGTGACAGATGAACAGCACCGGTTCGGCGTCAGACAGCGGGAAATGCTGGCGGGGAAGGGAAATACTCCTCACATTCTGGTCATGAGTGCAACCCCGATCCCGCGGACGCTGGCGATCATCCTCTACGGGGATCTGGATATCTCAGTAATTGACGAGATGCCGAAGAACCGGCTCCCGATCAAAAACTGTGTGGTAGATACCGGATACCGCAGGAAAGCATATGCGTTTATGGAGCGGCAGGTGGCGGAGGGCCGGCAGTGCTATGTCATCTGCCCCATGGTAGAGGAGAGTGAAAGTCTGGAAGCGGAAAACGTGACCGATTATGCACAGATGCTTTCTGCAGAACTGGGAAGCGACATCCATATCGGCTGCCTGCATGGAAGGATGAAACAGCAGGAAAAGGATGAGATTATGGATGCATTTGGCAGAAATGAGATCCAGATCCTGGTGTCAACGACGGTCGTGGAAGTGGGGATTGATGTGCCCAATGCAACGGTGATTCTGATCGAGAATGCTGAACGTTTCGGACTGGCTCAGCTTCATCAGCTCCGGGGAAGGGTGGGGCGGGGACAGCACCAGTCTTACTGTATCTTCATGTCTGCCTCTCAGTCAGAGGAGACGAAAGAAAGGCTGGATATCCTGAACCATTCGAATGACGGATTCTTCATTGCAGGGGAGGACCTGAGACTGCGGGGGCCGGGGGATCTGTTTGGAATCCGGCAGAGCGGGATTCTGGATTTCCAGATCGCGGATGTGTTCCAGGATGCGAAACTTCTGCAGGCGGCCTCCGCGGAGGCCGAGCGAATCCTCCGTGAAGATCCCGGTCTCAGCAGTACCTGCTATGCAAGGCTGAGAGAACATATTGACAGGAAGATCGGTGAGATCATGCTGGAGACGACCCTGTAGCGGAGCTTTGAGAAGAAGGAGGAATAAGGCATGGAAGATTCCTGCGAACTTTATACGAAAAACAGAAAATTCTCGGACTTCTATCTGTGCTTCTGCGGTTATGCAAGATGTGCGTCCCTTCACAGTTTCGGGCCCGCGGTCCGGCCGAACTACCTGATCCATGTGATTCTGAAAGGAAGAGGACGCTACCGTGTGAGAGGGAACGTATATGATCTGTCAGCAGGAGAAGGATTCCTGATCGAGCCGGAAGTTCAGACCTTCTATCAGGCAGATGCAGAGGATCCATGGACCTATCTGTGGCTTGGCTTTGGGGGCAGCCGGGCAGGGGAATATCTGGCAGATCTGGGACTGGGAGGCGGGCGGCGCACCTTTCGGTGCAGGCATTCCGAGAAGCTGAAGAGTATGGTTCTGGATATTATGGAGCATAATACGTACACCGTGGAAAATGAATTTCTCAGGGAAAGCTTCCTTTATTCCTTTTTTGCCGTGCTGGCTGCTGAGCTGGAAGTGGATATCAGCGGCAGCAAAGGCTCGGAAAATATCTATGTCGGCAAAGCGATTGAATATATCCAGAATAATTATTCTTACGGGATCCGGGTTCAGGACATTGCGGACTATGTGGGAGTCAGCAGGGGATATCTGCATACGCTGTTCACCGGCGAGGTGGGAATGGCGCCCCAAGACTATCTGATCCGCTACCGGATCACCCGGGCGGCCGAACTTCTCACAACCACAGATCTGCCGGTAGAAGGGATCGCGCAGTCCTGCGGGTACGTGGATCCGCTGGTGTTTTCCAAGCAGTTTAAAAACCGAATGGGAACGCCGCCCTCTGTTTACCGCAGGGAGGCCCCGGACAGAAGAAGTACAGATCCGGGCATCGGAAAAGGACAGGCAGAACCGCTGTAATATGCAGCGGCTCCGTCTGTCCTTTTGTGGACATTTTGACTGTTTTTACTTACACAAGGACCTGTGATTCCCTGAAAATTTTCTTATAATGATCTCAGATACAAACAGGAAGCAGAAATCAGAAAAACGGAGGCGTTTCGCTATGGAAATCATTAGGAACAGACAAGGAAACACATTTCATCTCTGCAATGACGAGATCAGTTATATCATGACAGTTCTCCCAAACGGACAGATGGGACAGCTTTATTTCGGCAAGAGGATTCGGGAACGGGAAGACTATTCGCACCTTCTGGAGACGGCGTCCCGCCCCATGTCATCCTGTGTTTTTGATACAGATAAGAAGTTCTCCATGGAGCATATCAAACAAGAATATGCGGTCTTCGGGACAACAGATTACCGGACACCGGCAGTGGAAGTGATTCAGAAAAACGGCAGCAGACTCTCGGAGTTCTGTTTTCAGAATTATCGGATCGAAAGCGGCAAGCCCGGGCTTCCCGGTCTCCCGGCTGTATATACGGAAGCAGACAGCGAGGCGGAAACACTGGTGATAGAGCTCATGGACAAGACAACAGGCCTTCAGGCGGAACTGCTGTATACGATCTTTGAAAAAGGCGGGATCATTGCGCGCAGCGCACGGTTTCTGAATAAAGGAACAGAAGACCTGTTTCTGGGATCTGCGATGAGCCTTTGCATGGATCTGCCGGACTGCGAGTACGAATGGATCCAGTTCTCCGGCGCCTGGGCAAGAGAACGTTATCCCAAAGTAAGACGGCTCGAGCAGGGGATTCAGTCTGTAGGCAGCATGCGGGGCAACTCCTCCCACAATCACAACCCGTTTGTGATCCTGAAACGTCCGTCAGCGGATGAGTTCCAGGGGGAGGCGATCGGATTCAGTCTGATCTACAGCGGCAATTTCCTTGCCCAGGCAGAAGTGGATGCTTATCATACGACAAGAGTGCTTCTCGGGATTCATCCGGCCGGATTCCAGTGGAAGCTGGAACCGGAAGAGAGCTTCCAGACGCCGGAAGCAGTTATGGTCTATACGGATCAGGGACTGAATCATCTGAGCCAGACCTACCACAAACTGTATCAGAAGCGTCTGGCGCGCGGATACTGGAGAGACCGTACCCGGCCGATCCTGATCAATAACTGGGAAGCCACCTATTTTAACTTTACAGAAGAGAAGCTGATCGAGATTGCCAAAAAGGCAAAAAGCTGCGGGGTAGAAATGTTCGTGCTGGATGACGGCTGGTTCGGTGCACGAAGCTTAGAACGGGCAGGCCTGGGCGACTGGACCGCGAATCCGGACCGGCTGCCAAACGGAATCACCGGTCTTGCAGAGAAGATCGAAGATCTGGGGATGAAGTTCGGCCTCTGGTTCGAGCCGGAGATGGTGAACCCGGATTCGGATCTCTACCGGCAGCATCCGGACTGGATCATTGCAGCGCCGGACAGAAAACCTTCTCATGGACGGTTCCAGTATGTGCTGGACTTCTCCAGGAAAGAAGCAGTCGATCATATCTATGAGATGATGGCGAAGATCCTTTCGGAAGCAAAGGTGTCTTACATCAAATGGGATATGAACCGGAGTATCACGGAATGCTACAGCGGGGCGCTGCCGGCTGACCGCCAGGGAGAAGTGTATCACAGATATATCCTGGGTGTCTATGATCTGTATGAGCGGCTGACATCCAGATTCCCCCATGTGCTCTTTGAGTCCTGCGCAAGCGGCGGCGGGCGCTTCGATCCGGGGATGCTCTATTATGCGCCTCAGGCATGGACCAGTGATGATACGGATGCTGTTGAGCGGCTGAAGATTCAGTTCGGTACGTCCTACTGTTACCCGGTAAGCAGTATGGGAAGCCATGTATCTGTGACGCCCAATCATCAGCTGAACAGAAATACGCCTCTGCGTACAAGAGCCAATACAGCATACTTCGGTACATTTGGGTATGAATTGGATCTAAATGTACTAACAGAAGAAGAGCAGGAAGAGGTAAAGGTACAGACTGCATTTATGAAAGAATACAGGAATCTGATTCAGTTTGGTACATTCTACAGACTGAAAAGTCCTTTTGAGGGAAATATCACTGCCTGGATGGCAGTAAGCGAAGATCAGACAGAGGCTATTGTGGGCTGGTACCGTGTGCTCAATGGAGTCAATATGCCGTACACAAGACTTCGTCTGGAAGGCCTTGACCCGGAGAGAAGCTACCATGTATGGACGGCGGGCACAGATAAGAAAGAAGCGTCGAAAGAATCGGTTCATTACGGAGATGAGCTGATGAATCTGGGGCTGATCACCACGGACGCATCGTGCGGCGAGGATGTAGATAGAGTGTGCTGTGATTTTAACTCCAGGCTGTATCTTCTGAAAGCATAACAGGAGGCGGGAAGATGAAACATTCGCAGAAACATTTGCTGGTGCGAAGCTGCATGATGCTGGCCGGTATCCTCTTTATCGCGGTCTGCGTGGGGAGTTACCGATTAAGCGGATTCGGTGTGGATGCCTTTACCTGCATGAATCTCGGGATCAGCGGGGCGATTGAAATGCGCTTTGGAACGTGGCAGCTTATTATGAACGCGGCAATCCTGATCCTTGTATTCTTTACGGTGAGGCAGTGCATTGGGGCAGGGACGATTGTGAATATGGTTTGTGTGGGCTATGGCGCAGATTTTATGTGCTGGATTGCAGAAGATGTGCTGCAGATCCAGATGACGCTGCCGCTTCGGATCGGAGCACTTGTGGCCGGGTGCCTGTTCGCGGGCCTGGGCGTGGCGTTCTATATGGCGGCTGAAATGGGGATCGCACCTTACGACAGCGTGGCGCTTATCCTGCAGAAGGTAACGAAGAACCGGATTCCATTTCAATATGCGAGGGTGATCTCGGATGTGACCTGTGTGGTCATCGGCGCGGGGTTCTGTCTGAGCGCGGGGGATAACCTGTGGATGATCGTCGGAATCGGCACCCTGTGCAATGCCTTCCTAAACGGGCCGCTGATTCAGTTCTTTAAAACTCATGTCAGCGAGCCGATTTTAAAGAAATATACATCAGATAAAAACAGCTGAAAACAGGCTGAAAAATCTGTTACGAATTTCCAGTTTAAAAGTACGCTTCCTCCATATACTAACAGCGTAACATGAACGAACGGAACAGCAGATGTGTGATAACCGGCTGCATCAAGAGGCGGCAGATTACATACAGATGCAGCCGGACGGTCTGTTGCAAAAACACAGGACGTAACGAATAGAAGTTACGAAAATGCAAAAGGAGGAAATTGATCATGGCAAGTCGTTCATCCAACAGAGCAGCAGTGCCTGAGGCAAAAAGCGCTCTGGACAAATTCAAGTACGAAGTGGCCAACGAACTGGGGGTACCGTTAACTGACGGTTATAACGGAGACCTTACTTCCAAGCAGAACGGATCTGTAGGCGGATATATGGTCAAGAAGATGATCGAAGAGCAGGAAAAGCAGATGTCCGGTAAATAACCAATCTGCAGTTCCCGCACAGAATGCAGAAATGGGAAAGCGTAAGCATACGCGAACGCAGCATGACAGGCATTCTGTAAAAAGAAGAGAAAAGCGTCCGGGATTGACCTGGGCGCTTTTTTCTGCTAAAATTCAGCATAGTTAAAGAAACGGAGTGTCGTTATATGAGAGTAATTGCCGGAAGTGCGAGAAGCTTAAAACTGAAGACCCTGGACGGGATGGAGACACGCCCCACAACCGACCGGATCAAGGAGACTTTGTTTAATATTCTTAATCCGTCTATCTATGACAGTATTTTTCTCGATTTGTTCAGCGGAAGCGGCGGAATCGGGATCGAAGCTCTGAGCAGAGGTGCCAGAGAGGCGGTCTTCGTAGAGAATCATCCGAAAGCCATGGCGTGTGTGAAGGAGAATCTGAAGTTTACACGCCTGGAACACCGGGCTGTGACGATGACCACGGATGTAATGGACGCTCTGTACCGTCTGGAAGGGGATAAGATCTTTGACATTATCTTCATGGATCCGCCGTATGACCGGGGATTGGAGCGCAGGGTTCTGGAATACCTGGCAGGATCGAGCCTGGTCTATGAAGACACACGGATCATTGTGGAAGCATCCATCGATACAGACTTCTCTTATGCCGCAGACCTGGGACTGGATGTGATCCGCGAGAAACGATATAAAACGAACAAGCATGTCTTCCTGGAGAGGACAGGGAAGGAAGAAATATGTTAAGGGCAGTTTATCCGGGCAGCTTTGATCCGGTTACATACGGACACATGGATATCATCCGCAGATCCTGCAAAATCGTAGACGAATTGATTATCGGAGTGCTGTGCAATAAAGCGAAAATTCCGTTGTTTTCTGCGGAGGAACGTGTTAAAATGTTAGAAGAAGTGACGAAAGATCTGGACAATGTGCGAATTATACCGTTTGACGGACTTCTTGTAGATTTTGCATCCAGAATGAAGGCAGGCCTTGTTATCAGGGGACTTCGGGCGATCACGGATTTTGAGTATGAACTCCAGATGTCACAGACCAATCATAAACTGGAACCAAATGTTGAGACCATGTTTTTGACGACCAGTATCGAATATTCTTATTTGAGTTCCACCACAGTAAGAGAAATCGCTGCTTTTGGGGGAGATCTTTCACAGTTTGTGCCGGAAGCAGTTGCTGTGGAACTTGTGAAAAAGATGAATACAAAAGGAGAGTGTAACAAATGAGCAGCCGAATCGAGCAGATTATCGAAGAAATCGAAGAGTACATCGACCGTGACTGTAAGTTCCAGCCGCTGTCTACTACAAAGATTATTGTAAACAAAGAACACTTAGATGAGCTTTTAAGAGAGCTTCGCATGAAGACTCCGGATGAAATCAAGCGTTATCAGAAGATTATTGCCAACAGAGACGCTATTCTGGCAGACGCGCAGGCGAAGGCGGACGCGATGATCGCGGACGCTCAGGTGCAGACGACAGAGCTTGTCAGCGAGCATGAGATCATGCAGCAGGCATACGCGCAGGCGAACGAGATCGTCACACAGGCTACGGCACAGGCGCAGGAGATTATTGACAATGCCACAAGAGATGCCAATGAGATCCGGATCGGAGCAATCCAGTACACGGATGACCTGCTTGCGAATGCGGAGAGCATCATCGGCCACACTTTAGACAGCTATACGACGAAGTATGACGGACTGATCAATTCTCTGCAGGAGTGTTATGATACCGTCCGTTCCAACCGTGCAGAACTCGAGATCCCGGAGGAGGATGACGGGTACGGCACAGCAGGCGGAAACTTGTAATGTTCGAGCGGACAGTTCAGCGATGCTGAGCAGCTGCAGATTGGAAATGATTCTGATTTCATAGCAGCGTCGGTGTATACCGGTGCTATTGCATAAAGAGATATGCCAGGAAGCTGGCTGCCAGTGCGGCAGCCAGCTTTTGTACGGTATAGGGGAGAATGGGCAGATCCGTTCCCTGAATCATGCATTTCGTCTGGGCTACAGAGCAGAAGCCGCCGAAGGAAGACAGGCCGAGGATCAGAGGCCAGCTGGTTCGGATATCCGGCACGGACTGATGGATCATGAGGATCCCGTTCGTGATTTCCAGAGAGGGCATCAGGGCAGTGACGACCGGATGCTCTCCGGGGATGTTCTGGATCAGGGAGATCAAGATCGAAAAGAAGATGATGTATCCGCCCACTTTCACAATCCCTTCGAATCCATTCATCATACAGGAGTCAAACAGTGAGGAGGAACCGGCATTTCGGAGGGAAGGCGCGTCTGTATCAAGGTCAGGGAAATGGCGCAGAGTCCTATGTTCCGGACTGCCGGAACGGAATCTGCCCAGATAGTATCTGCGGAACGGAAGACTGAGAAGGATGGGAACGATCATCAGGATCCCCAGCGTGGGAACCAGAAGATCCTCTCTTCCCAGTGTCTTCCACACAATAAAGTTCATGATGAAAACAGGGCTTGTATTATTGCAGAAGGAGAGCAGATATGCGCCTTCTTCCTTCGTGATCTGCCGCGCACGTACCAGATCGGACGTGACTTTGGCGCCCATCGGATATCCGCAGAGGAACCCTGCCAGTACGGGGAAAGCACCGTTCCTGGAAGTGGCGAACAGTCTGCCGAGGGGTCTGCCGAATACACGGGATATGATCCCAAGTCCGCCGCTGTTGAGCAGGAGATTGGAGATCAGCATGAAGGGAAATAAGGTGGGGAACACGATCTGAAACCACAGGAGAAGTCCTTCTTCTGCCCCGGCGAATACGGCTTTTGGGGAAAGCAGCATGGCTGTAAACAAGAGGACAGTCATGATTCCGATACCGGCATTTTTTCTCATTTCTGGCTCCTTCGGATTTCATCAGTTCAGTTATATGCCGGGAAAAAGTTCTTTATGAAGAGAAGATTCATAGATTAAAAGAAAAAGGAGTTTTCCTTGAAAAAATCGATCTATCATTTTGGACTCCTTTTTCTGCTTGTTCTGGCAGCAGCAATCTGGATCCCGCGGCTGGCGTATCTGAGCGAAGAGAGCCGGCTGGATGATGAAATTGTACGTTTGGATGAATTCCGCAGACAGCCGGTTGGATCAGAGATCGAGGAACAGATCCGGGAACTGGATCGGCCAGGAGAACTGCTGGCGGTGTACTGGCTGGAGAGCGGATTCGGCACAGAGAAGACCGAACTGCCGATCTCACAGCTGGCTGCAAGAAGAAAGCGGTGGGAGCGCTCTGCAGGCTGGAGTACTTATCTTGGAGCCTGTCAGGCGATATGGGATGATCTGACCTATTTCCCGGTGGCCAGTGCGGGAGGCTCTCAGCGGCTGTCCGTGTCGTTCGCAGACTCCTGGATGTATGAAAGGAGTTATAAAGGCGAGCGCGGGCATGAGGGGACGGATATTATGCCGTCTGTGAATGAACGCGGACTATTCCCTGTGGTCAGTATGACGGACGGGGTGATCCAGAATATGGGCTGGCTGGAACTGGGCGGCTGGCGGATCGGAATCCGGGCTCCCGGGGGCGCATACTTCTACTATGCCCACCTGGATTCTTACGCAGATCTGGAAGAGGGCGATGAAGTGAAGGCAGGCGATCTGCTGGGATACATGGGGGATACCGGGTATAGTACAGAAGAGGGGACGAAGGGAAAATTCCCGGTCCACCTTCATCTGGGCATCTATCTGTACCAGGATGGACAGGAGATCAGTGTGAATCCCTACGCAGCACTGAAGTACGTGCAGGACCGGTGTGTGGAATGGAAAATCCGCTAACGTCTGTTTAAGGGTTTCGTGACCGGGAGAAACGTGTTATAATAATTAGGTTGTACGCGGCGCGGCCGGAGAATGAGCCGGTTGGGCGCCGGGGATTGGAAATAAAGCATACCAGATGGAGGAAATATGATCAGTCTGCCAACACCATTTGAAGAAAAGATGAAAGCACTTCTGGGCGAAGAGTATGAAGCTTATCTGAACTGTTATGAAGAGCCGCGCCATTATGGACTTCGTGTAAATACAGCCAAGATCTCTCCGGAAGAGTTCCTGAAGATTGCACCCTGGCCGCTGGAACCCATCCCGTGGATTTCAAATGGATTCTATTATGACGGGGAGAGGGATCAGCCGGCAAAGCATCCTTATTACTTCGCCGGGCTGTATTATCTGCAGGAGCCAAGCGCGATGACGCCGGCGGACCGCCTCCCGGTAGAACCTGGGGACCGGGTGCTGGACGTCTGTGCGGCTCCCGGCGGCAAGGCCACAGAACTTGGGGCGAAGCTTCAGGGAAGAGGTCTGCTTGCAGCCAATGATCTCAGCAGTACAAGGGCGAAAGGCCTGCTGAAGAATCTGGAATTATTCGGGATCGGCAACGTGCTTGTCTTAAGCGAGGAACCAGGAAAGCTGATCCCCTATTTCAGGAACTATTTTGATAAGATTCTGATCGACGCTCCCTGCTCCGGGGAGGGAATGTTCCGGAAGGAGCGGAAGATGGTGAAGGCGTGGGAAGAACATGGCCCGGAATACTTCTCCAGGATCCAGAAGAGTATTATCACACAGGCGGCGGAAATGCTCAGGCCCGGCGGAATGCTTCTGTATTCCACCTGTACGTTCTCCCCGGAGGAAAATGAACAGACGATCGAATATCTGCTGAAAGAAAATCCCCAGTTCGAACTCTGCCAGATCAAAGGATACGAAGGATTTGCGGCCGGGATGCCGGAAGTGACCGAGTCCGGGAATGAAGAGCTCCGCAAAACTGTGCGGATCTTTCCCCACAGGATGAAGGGAGAAGGGCATTATCTGGCACTTCTGAAGAAGCGGGAGGAGGGCAGTTTCGATCGGGCGGCCGCTGTCCGGGAAAGCTTAGGGAAACCGCGGAAACTGCCGGCGGAGCTGGAAGAATTTCTCACGCTCATTGGGAGAGAACTGGATCCGGCCAGGCTGGATATCCGGGGGGATAAGGTGTATTATATGCCGGAAGGCGTCCCTCAGCTGAAAGGGATCCGTTTCTTAAGAACCGGACTTCTGATGGGCGAGCTGAAGAAGAAACGGTTCGAGCCGAGCCAGGCTCTGGCCATGAGTCTGAAAAAGGAAGAGTATGCTTTGACTATTGACCTGCCCGCAGCGGATGAACGGGTGATCAAGTATCTGAAAGGGGAAACGCTGGACGTGGAGGATCTGACATCCGGCAGAGACCGGGGATGGTATCTGGTCTGTGTGGACGGTTATCCGCTGGGCTTCGGCAAAGTAGGAAACCAGATGCTGAAGAATAAGTATCTTCCGGGATGGCGGTGGCAGTCGTCATGAAGCTGAGATTGGATAAATACCTGGCGGATATGGGATGCGGCACGAGAAGCCAGGTGAAGAAAGAGATCTCCAGGGGCAGCGTCCTTGTGAACGGCCGCCCGGCCAGGCGCCCGGAGGAGAAGATTGACATAGAATCGGATTGTGTAGAATTCTGCGGGCGTGGGGTGACGTATGCAGAATATGAGTACTACATGCTGAATAAGCCTGCCGGTGTGGTGTCAGCCACGGAAGACCCGAGAGAACAGACCGTTCTGGAACTGATCACTGGCAGTCAGAGGAACGATCTCTTCCCGGTGGGAAGACTTGATAAGGATACGGAAGGGCTGCTTCTGATAACCAATGACGGACAGCTGGCACATCGGCTGCTCTCGCCGAAGCGGCATGTGGACAAAGTGTATACGGCGGTCGTCCGCGGAAGAGCAGACGAAGAGGATGTGAGGCGGTTCCGCGAGGGACTCGATATCGGAGACGAGAAGCCGGCTCTGCCCGCGCAGCTCAGGATCTTAAGCGCAGGCGAATATTCCGAGACGGAGGTCACCATTCACGAAGGACGATTCCACCAGGTGAAGCGGATGTTTCAGGCTGTGGGTAAGGAAGTGGTCTTTCTGAAACGGCTCAGAATGGGGGCGCTTACGCTGGATCCGGGCCTGGCTCCCGGGGAATACCGGAAGCTGACCGAGGAAGAACTCCGTTCTCTGAAAACGGAAGAGTGCTGAAAGCGGAAGAAAGCTGATAACAGAGGAACGCTGAAAGAGAAGATGAACTGAAAGCGGTGGATACCCGAAAGAGGAGGCGACAGTAAGATGCTGAGAGGAAAGAAAGCAGTGATCTTCGACATGGACGGGTCGCTGGTTGATTCGATGTGGATCTGGCCGGAGGTGGACAGGATCTATATGGAGAAATACGGGCTGACCGAACCGGAGACATTTCATAAGGATATAGAGGGAATGAGCTATACAGAGACGGCTCAGTATTTCGTGGATACTTTCCGCACGTTGAATCAGACTGTGGAGCAGGTGAAACAGGAATGGCGGGACATGACGATTGAACTTTACGCCACCAAGGTATTTCCGAAGCCGGGGGCCATGGAGTTCCTGGACGCCATGCGAAAGCGAGGGGTCCTGCTGGGGATTGCAACCAGCAATAACCGGGAGATCGCCGAGGCGGCTCTGCATGCCCGCGGGCTGACGGAATATTTCGATTCTGTGCGGACATCCTGCGAGGTGGCGGCGGGGAAGCCGGCACCGGATGTGTACTTAAAGGTGGCGGAGGATCTCCGCGTGAATCCCGGGGAATGCCTGGTGTTCGAGGATGTGCCGAACGGGATCCTCGCAGGCAAGAATGCGGGGATGGAAGTCTGCGCCGTGGATGACGCCTTCTCACGCCCGGACGAGCCGGAGAAGAAGCAGCTTGCGGACTATTTTATCCGGGATTTCTATGAGATCATGAACCATACCTATGAACGGTGCGGGCGCTTAAGATGAAGAAATGAAATGGGAGAGGACAGTGGATGGAACAGCAGTTTTTGCCGGTGAACCGGGCAGATATGGAAGCAAGAGGATGGGATCAGGTGGATTTCGCCTACGTGATCGGCGACGGTTATGTGGACCACCCTTCTTTCGGACATGCGATTATCAGCCGTGTGCTGGAATCCAGAGGGTTCCGGGTCGGCATCATCTCCCAGCCTGACTGGCGGGATCCGGAGAGTGTCTGTGTCTTCGGGGAACCAAGGCTCGGATTCCTTGTCTCAGCCGGAAATATGGACTCCATGGTGAATCATTACTCGGTGTCAAAGAAGCGCAGGAAGACGGATGCGTACACGCCCGGCGGGGAGATGGGCAAACGGCCTGATTATGCCTGTGTTGTGTATGGCAATCTGATCCGGCAGACGTATAAGAAGACACCCATCATTTTGGGCGGGATCGAGGCCAGCCTCAGGCGAATGGCGCACTACGATTATTGGTCTGACCGGCTGAAACGATCGGTGCTCCTGGACTCGGGTGCAGATATGATCTCCTACGGGATGGGGGAGCGGTCTATCGTGGAGATCGCCGAGGCTCTGGACGCGGGGATCCCGGTGGAGGAGCTGACCTATCTTGACGGCACAGTCGTTAAGGTCAAAGACAGGGAACGGATCGCAGACGCAGAGTTCCTTCCGTCCTTTGAAGAGCTGAAGGCGGATAAGACCAAGTATGCGCGCAGCTTCTATACCCAGTATCTGAACACAGACGCATATAACGGCAGAAGGCTGGCGGAGCCTTACCAGGAACATCTCTACGTGGTCCAGAATCCGCCGTCTAAGCCGCTGACAGTGACGGAGATGGATGATATCTACGATCTCCCATATCAGAGAACTTATCATCCGTCCTACCAGGAGAAAGGCGGGATTCCTGCGATCGCGGAGATCCGCTTCAGCCTGATCAGCAGCCGCGGATGTTTCGGCGGATGCAGCTTCTGTGCGCTGACGTTCCATCAGGGCCGGATCATCCAGGTGCGCAGTCATGAATCTCTGATCCGGGAAGCAGAACAGATTGCCAAAGAGAAAGACTTCAAGGGATATATTCATGACGTGGGAGGACCGACCGCGAATTTCCGCCATCCGTCCTGTGCGAAGCAGATGAAGCACGGGGTGTGCAGGAACCGGCAGTGTCTCTGGCCGGCCCCCTGTCCCAATCTGGACGCGGACCACAGTGACTATGTGCTTCTGCTGAAGAAATTAAGACAGATTCCCGGTGTGAAGAAGGTATTTATCCGGTCCGGGATCCGGTTTGACTATTTGCTGGCTGATTCCAGACAGGATTTCCTGCGGGAACTGTGCGAGTATCATGTGAGCGGGCAGCTCAAAGTGGCGCCGGAACATGTAGCCGGCCCGGTACTTGCCCTGATGGGGAAACCAGAGCATCAGGTGTACGAAGAGTTCCGGCGGCGGTTCGAGAAGATGAACAGCCGAATCGGGAAGAAACAGTACCTTGTGCCTTATCTGATGTCCTCCCATCCGGGCTCCACGCTGAAAGAGGCCGTGGAGCTGGCAGAATACTGCCGGGATCTGGGATATATGCCGGAGCAGGTACAGGACTTCTATCCCACGCCGTCCACGCTGTCGACCTGTATGTATTATACCGGGCTGGATCCGAGGAACATGAAACCGGTCTATGTGCCCAAGAGTCCGCATGAGAAAGCAATGCAGAGAGCCCTGATCCAGTACCGCAATCCGAAGCTCTATGATTTGGTTCTGGAGGCGCTTCAAAGGGCCGGGAGGATGGATCTGGTCGGTTACGGGCCGAAATGCCTGATCCGTCCCAGAGGCGCAAAGGGAAGCCGCGTGGAAGCGCCCGACAGCAAGGGCAGAGCTGCCGGGTCCTGTCAGGCAGCTGCGGGGAAATCTCCGAAAGCGCCGGCAGGCAAGAAAAAAAAGGCGATTCGTAATATTCATAAGAAGAAAAGGTGAATGTGATGAAAATAGCAGTTGTAACAGGTGCATCATCCGGAATGGGGCGTGAGTTTGCCGTCCGGCTGGGATATTTCTATCGGAATCTGGACGAGATCTGGGTGATTGCCAGAAGGAGGGAAAGGCTGGAGCGGCTGAATCTGGCCAGCCGCGTTCCCATCCGGATCTTTGCCGGTGATCTGATGAAAAAGGCAGTCTATAAAGAATATCACAAGACGCTCAGAGAACTTGGGCCGGAGGTACGAGTGCTTGTGAACGCAGCCGGATTCGGCAAATCGGGCACCTTCTGTGATATCGCAGAGGAAGACCGGAAGGTTCAGACGGATATGATTGATTTGAACTGCCGGGCTCTGACGCGGATGACCCAGATGACGCTGCCGTATATGGGAATGGGAAGCCGGATCATCAATCTGGCCTCCGCGGCCGCTTTCTGTCCCCAGGCCGGATTTGCAGTTTATGCGGCAACCAAAGCATATGTTCTAAGCTTTTCCAGAGCGCTTGGCGCGGAGCTGAAATGCCGGGGGATCTCTGTCACCGCAGTCTGTCCCGGTCCTGTAGACACAGAATTCTTCAAAGTCAGCGGGCCGCTCAGCAGTTCGCTGAAGAAATTAACCCTTGCAAAGGCCCCGGACGTTGTCCGCCAGGCGCTCCGGGACAGCCGAAGACGGCGGCCTGTATCGGTGTACGGGATGCCGATGAAAGCGGCACGGGCAGGGGCAAAGCTGGTTCCCCACAGTCTGATACTGAGAGCAGAGGAGAGTTTACTGTACGATGAATAAAGTTGAGAAAGGCACTCCAGGATATCTGGATTATAAGAGAAAAGCAGAGATTATACGAACCATCATTTATTTCGGCATCGTGGCCGCGGTCTTCTTCCTGGGATATTTCCAGACGGGAAGCAGACTGAACATGCTGACTGTGGTCGCGGTTCTTGGCTGTCTGCCGGCATCCAAAGCACTGGTGGGGGTGATTGCCAGACTTCCTTATCATTCCATTGATCAGAAGACCGTGGATGACATCCGGTCGAAGACGCCCCACCTGACGGTGGCTTATGATATGGTGATCACAAGCAGGGAGAAGATCATGCCCCTGGACTGCATCGTCATATCCGGCCACAACATTTTCGGATATACACATTATGATAAGGTGAATACTTCCGAACTGGCAAAGCATATTTCATCAACACTGAAGAGTAATCAGTATTCCGGGCTGACAGTCCGGGTCTTAAATGAATATCGTCCGTTTATCACAAGAGCGGAAGGACTGGACCATATCGCAGCGGTGGAGAAGGAGGATACGCGGGAGCTGGAAGAGGAAGTACGCGCGCTGATCCTCACGCTCTCCATGTGAGACAGGTCCGAGTATGAATGGGATGAAGGAGAGAAGAGCGGCATGAAAGAACTGATGATCCGCCCAAACGAGGCCGGACAGCGGCTGGACAAATTTCTGGCGAAATATATGGACCGCGCGCCGAAAAGCTTCTTCTATAAGATGATGCGCAAGAAAAATATTACGCTGAACGGAAGAAAGGCTGCCGGGAATGAACAGCTTCAGGAGGGGGATGTGGTGAAGTTATTTCTCTCGGACGAGACCATCGAGAACTTTTCTTCGTATCGCTTGGCAGCAGGCGCTCTGCAGCAGGCGTCATTTCCGTCGGCCAAAAGCACAGGGATCCGGCTGGAGATCTTATATGAAGACGCACATACGGTTTTCATCAATAAACCTGCAGGCATGCTGTCTCAGAAAGCGGCTCCGGAGGATGTTTCTCTGGTGGAGCATCTGACGGCTTATCTTCTGGAATCCGGGCAGATCACGGCGGAGGAACTGCGGACCTTCCGGCCCTCCATCTGCAACCGGCTGGACCGCAATACAAGCGGCATCGTAGCGGCCGGGAAGTCTCTGGCCGCGCTTCAGGAACTGGGCAGGATGTTCCGGGAACGGGACTTAAGAAAATATTATCTCTGTCTTGTGAAAGGCAGGGTACCCGAAAAGCGGAGGATCAGCGGATGGATCGTGAAAGATGAACGGCGGAATCAGGTCACGGTCACGGAAGAAAAGACAGCGGGGGCATCCCGGATTGAAACAGAATACCGTCCAGTCAGCCGGGGAGAAAGTCTGACGCTTCTGGAGGTCCATCTGATTACCGGGAAGACCCATCAGATCCGGGCTCATCTGGCCTCTGAGGGGTATCCGCTGATCGGGGACTATAAGTATGGAGACCGCCGGGAGAACGAACGGTTCCGAAGGAAATACGGTCTGTCCTCCCAGCTTCTGCACGCGGCCAGACTCTGTATGCCCCAGTGCAGCGGGGCACTGGCGGAGCTGTCGGGGAAAGAGATCAGGGCCCCGCTGCCGGAACTGTTCGAACAGATCTGCCGCGGCCAGGGAATCGAATTGCCGGGCGGAAAATAACAGAGAAAGCAGCAGACAGGACAAAGGAGGATATAGAATGGCCACATGGAATTCAAGAGGACTGCGCGGTTCTACCCTGGAGGAATTCATCAATCATACGAATGAACGGTATTCGGAGATGGGGCTGGCGCTGATCCAGAAGATTCCGACTCCGATTACGCCGGTGAAGATCGATCAGGAGAACCGGCAGATCACCCTGGCTTATTTTGACAAGGTCAGTACCGTGGACTATATCGGAGCTGTGCAGGGGATCCCGGTCTGCTTTGACGCAAAAGAGTGCAGTGTGGATACATTTCCCCTGCAGAACGTACATGAACACCAGCTGGCATTCATGCGGAAATTCGAGAGCCAGGGCGGAGTCGCCTTTCTGCTGATTTATTACAGCACGAGAGAAGAACTCTATTATATGCGGTATGAGCAGATCCAGAAGTTCTGGGACAGGGCAGCTTCCGGCGGACGTAAAAGCTTCCGCTATGAGGAACTGGAACCCGGATGGTTCATGGAACTTAAGAACGGATATTTCGTGCCGTATCTGGAAGCTGTCCAGAAAGATCTGGATCTCAGGGATTGACAGGAAAAAGGAAAGTCCGTATAATAGCAGGAGAATTTAATGCATTAGCACGGTAAAGTGAAAGGGGCATCTTTATGGAACGAAAATTACATACTCCGGAAGGAGTACGGGATATCTACGGCAGAGAATGTGAAACAAAACTTGCGATTCAGAAAAAACTCAGCACGGTACTGCATCTGTATGGATATCATGACATACAGACGCCCTCGTTTGAATATTACGATGTGTTCCGCGAGGAGATCGGGTCTGCCACGACACAGGAGCTGTATAAGTTCTTTGACCGGGACGGCAGTATCCTTGCGCTGCGGCCGGATATTACTCCGTCTGTGGCAAGAGCGGCTGCCACGCTGTTCGAGCGAAAGGATTTCCCGGTCAGGCTCTGCTATGCGGGCAATACCTTTATCAATCATTCCAGTTATCAGGGAAGACTGAAAGAAAACACACAGCTTGGGGCAGAGCTGATCGGCCTGGATTCCATCGAGGCGGATGCGGAACTGATCGCCATGGTTGTGGACAGCCTGAAGAAAGTCGGACTGAAGGAATTCCAGGTAAGCGTGGGCCATGTGGATTTTATTCAGAGTCTTATGGACGCCGCGGAACTGAACGAGGAGCAGAGCGCGGAGATCCGGAGCCTGATTTTCAACCGGAATTTCTTCGGGGTGGATGAGATCCTGGAAGGATACCAGGTGAAGAAAAGCGTCAGAGATGCATTCCGTCTTCTGCCGGAACTGACAGGCGGTGAAGAGATCCTGGAGGAAGCGCTCAGAGCGGCGCCGGATTCGAGCGCGCGGCACGCGGTGAACAGACTCCGGAAGATCTATCATCTTCTGCAGCTGTACGGAGCTGAAGATCATATTACATTTGATATGAGCATGAGCGGAACTTATGGCTACTATACGGGGATCATCTTCCGGGCCTATACATACGGAACCGGAGACGCGGTTGTGCGGGGAGGCCGTTATGATCATCTGCTGGAGAAGTTTGGGAAAAACACCCCGTCCATCGGGTTCGCGGTCATTCTGGATGAGCTGATGAGCGCTCTGAGACGGCAGAACGTCCCTGTCCGCACGATCCTTCAGAATCTGATCGTGTACACAGAGGCGACAGAGGAGGCGGCGGTCCGTCTGGCCTGCACATTCCGGGAAAAGGGCCGGAACATTGAGCTGGTCAAGAGAGATTCCCGGGAAGACAGGGACAAATACGAGTCTTACGCAAGACACCGGTCGGCAGGGGCGCTGCTCTTTTTCAGAGATGATCAGAAAATCGAGGTGGTCAATCTGGAGAACGGCGAAGAGAAAATGATAGAAACCGGGAAAAGCCCGGACTAAAGGAGCGTATGGCTGATGAGATATCTTACATTTGCCCTCACAAAGGGAAGACTTGCAAAGAAGACACTGGAGATGCTGGAACACCTGGGAATTACCTGTGACGAGATGAAGGATAAGGATTCCAGGAAACTGATTTTCACGAATGAGGAACTGAAGCTGAAGTTCTTTCTCGCCAAGGGTCCGGATGTTCCGACCTATGTAGAATACGGCGCGGCAGATATCGGTGTAGTAGGAAAGGATACGATTATTGAGGAGGGCCGGAAGGTCCATGAAGTACTGGATCTGGGATTCGGCAAATGCCGGATGTGTGTCTGCGGATACGAGAAGACGGCAGAGCTCTTGAAACATCACGAGCTCATCCGCGTGGCCACCAAATACCCGAAAATTGCCAAAGATTATTTCTATAATAAGAGACATCAGACGGTTGAGATTATCAAGATGAACGGTTCCATCGAGCTGGCTCCCATCGTCGGACTCTCAGAGGTGATCGTGGATATCGTGGAGACCGGCTCTACTTTGAAGGAAAACGGGCTCGTTGTCCTGGAAGAGGTGTGCCCTCTTTCTGCCCGTATGATCGTGAACCCGGTCAGTCTGCGGATGGAGAACGAGCGGATTAAGAAGCTGATCGCAGACCTGAAACGTCTGCTGCAGGAGGAAGAATAAATGCGAATTGAGAAACTGGATCAAAACACAAGGAAAAATCTGCTGGAGGATCTGTTAAAACGCAGTCCCAACAGCTATGGAGCTTATGAGAAACAGGTGCAGGAAATCCTGGAAGCCGTAAAAGAGCGGAAGGACGAGGCACTTTTCGACTATACAGAGCGTTTCGACGGGGTGAAGATCAGCGCGGAAACGATCCGTGTGACAGAGGAGGAGATCCGGGAAGCTTACGCTCAGGTGGATCCTTCCCTGATCGATGTGATCCGCAAATCTCTGAAGAACATTGAGGCTTATCACGCGAAACAGATGCAGTACAGCTGGTTTGACAGCAAACCGGACGGCACCATTCTGGGACAGAAGATCACAGCCCTCCACCGGGTGGGCGTATATGTACCCGGGGGAAAAGCGGCTTATCCGTCTTCGGTGCTCATGAATGTGATGCCGGCGAAAGTGGCGGGCGTGGATGAGATCGTTATGACCACACCGCCGGGCAAAGACGGAAAAGTCACTCCCACCACTCTGGTTGCTGCGAAAGAAGCCGGTGTGGATCAGATCTATAAGGCAGGGGGCGCCCAGGCGATCGGGGCTCTGGCGTATGGAACGGAAAGTATTCCGAAGGTGGACAAGATCGTGGGACCCGGCAATATCTATGTGGCGCTTGCCAAGAAGGCAGTCTACGGACATGTGAGCATTGATTCCATCGCAGGCCCCAGTGAAATCCTTGTCCTTGCGGACGAGACGGCCAATCCCCGCTATGTGGCGGCGGATCTGCTCTCCCAGGCAGAGCATGATGAGCTGGCCAGCGCGATCCTGGTGACGACCAGCATGGAACTGGCTGAGAAGGTCTCTGCGTGGACAGACACGTTTGTCCGGGAGCTTTCCAGAGGAGAAATCATCCAGAAATCACTGGATAACTATGGCCATATTCTGGTGGCGGACACGCTGGAGGATGCAATTGACGCAGCCAATGAGATCGCGTCCGAGCACTTGGAGATCGTGACTGCGGATCCATTTGAGGTGATGACGAAAATCCGGAATGCAGGGGCGATCTTTATCGGCGAATATTCCAGTGAGCCGCTGGGAGATTATTTCGCAGGACCTAATCATGTCCTTCCCACCAACGGCACGGCCAAGTTCTTCTCGCCGCTGTCAGTGGATGACTTCATTAAGAAGTCCAGCATTATCTCTTATTCGAAGAGTGCGCTGGAGAAGATCCATACAGACATCGAGCGGTTCGCAGAGGCAGAGCACCTGACTGCGCACGCGAATTCGATCCGTGTACGCTTCGACGGGAAAGAATAGCGGGAGGAAGAACGATGGAGAACAGAATCGGGACATGTACCAGGAAGACGAAAGAGACAGAGATCACCCTGGGCATCAATCTGGATGGGACAGGAAAGAATCAGATTGATACAGGAATCGCGTTCTTTGATCATATGCTGGACGGATTTGCCCGTCACGGACTTTTTGACCTGGAGGTACAGGTGAAGGGCGATCTTCAGGTGGACAGTCACCATACCATCGAGGATACGGGGATCGTGCTCGGCCAGGCGATCGCACAGGCGCTGGGAGATAAGGCGGGGATCCGGCGTTACGGATACTTTATCCTGCCCATGGACGAGACGCTGGCGCTGGCCGCGGTGGATCTGTCCGGCCGGCCGTATCTGAAATACCAGGCTGACTTTACTGTGCCGCAGCTGGGAACCATGGATACGGAGATGGTCCGCGAATTCTTCTATGCCGTATCCTACAGTGCTGCCATGAACCTTCATCTGAAGATTCTGGAAGAGGGCAACAATCATCATATGGCGGAGGCGCTGTTCAAAGCTTTTGGAAAGGCACTTGATATGGCGGTGTCGGAAGAACCCCGCATCAAAGAAGTATGGTCCACGAAAGGATCACTTTAGAATACAGAGCGCAGACGGAAACGACGTCTGCAGAAGAAGGAGATAAGAGATACATGAGTTATAAGAGACTGACCCCATGCATCTTTATTGCTGAGGGGAAAGCAGTGACATGGTTTGACGACAGAACGGTTCTGTCAAATGACGTTGCGGCGCTGGCAAAGCATTATTGTGAGCGGGGTGCTGACGAGCTGATTGTCTTCGATCTGTCGAATACAGATGAAGAGCATGAGGAATCTATTAATCTGATCCGAAAGATCAGCAAGGTTGTCACGGTTCCCATGATCGCCGGCGGCAATATCCGCAGAGCGGAGGATGTGAAGAAATTCCTCTATGCGGGGGCAAAGAGAGCGATCCTGAATCTTTCAAAAGCGGTCTCTGCCGATCTGATCGAAGAGGTTTCCAAACGCTTCGGAAAGGAGAGAATCGCGGTTTCGCTGAATGACTTCGACGCACTGTTCAAGCAGCAGCACCTGATCGAGGCTTTCAGCACAGAGATCGTGTTCATGCACAGACTGGATCTGAATTCGGTTGTCAATGTGACGCAGATCCCCTGTGTGGTTATCACAGATACAATGGAACAGAACGAGATCCTGCAGATCTTGAAAAGCAGCGGGGTAAAAGGAATCTCCGGACGCTTCATCAGCAGCCTGAATATGGACTTCAATGTGTTCAAGGAAATCTGCGCGGACGCGGGAATCCAGATGACCTCTTTCGAAAGTATTATGGATTTTTCAGAGTTTAAGCTGAATGATCAGGGCCTGATTCCGGTGATTGTTCAGGACTACAAGACCAACGAAGTCTTGATGATGGCTTACATGAATGAGGAAGCCTTCGAGAATACCGTGAAGACGGGGAGAATGACCTATTACAGCCGCAGCAGGCAGTGCCAGTGGGTGAAAGGAGAGACATCCGGACATTACCAGTATGTCAAATCCATCTCCGCAGACTGTGACAGAGATACCCTTCTGGCAAAGGTAGAGCAAGTAGGAGCTGCGTGCCACACGGGCAATCGGTCCTGTTTCTATACAACCATTGTCGGGACGGATTATGACACGAAGAATCCGCATCAGGTCTTCGAATCCGTCTACAATACGATCCTGGACCGCCGGGAGAATCCGAAAGAGGGATCCTATACCAATTACCTGTTTGAGAAAGGCCTGGACAAGATCCTGAAGAAAGTAGGGGAGGAAGCCACGGAGATCGTAATCGCCGCGAAGAATCCGAACCCGGAAGAAATAAAATACGAGATTGCGGATTTCCTCTATCACGCGATGGTGCTTATGGCTGAGCGCGGGGTAACCTGGGAGGACATTACCGAAGAGTTGGCAGAGCGCTGATGCGCGCTTCATCTGATTCAGCTGTCTGCAGAGAGAACGATTCTTTCTGCAGACAGCTGAATTCGTTTCTGGCAGAATCATAATCAACAGCGGCCGCTGCATAAAATATCACAAGGAATGATTGATGGAAGGCGTCTCATGAATGAATCGGAAGCGCGCCGCCGGGAGCTGCTCCGGCAGACGCGGAAACTTTATCACGACCGGCAGGATATTCCTGCCGTACATCCCAGATACGGGCGAATCTACCACTCTCTGTATGAGAGTGACACAGAGCTGGCGGAACACTCCTCTGGCAGCTTCTATACAAGACTCGTGATCGGAATTCTCTGTTTCGTCTGCTTTGTTTACATGGATCAGAGCCGGGCCAGCGTGGCGGAAGTGAACAGTACGGCGATCGTAGAACAGATCGAGAAAGATCTGGATCCGGAAGTGATCCAGGAGGTATGGAATTCTTTGTGAAATGAAAGGAGAAAAGAATCGAAAACAGAAGCGAAATATTGTAGAATAGAGAAAACGGGAATGCAGGCCTGAGAAAAACAGTGCGATATTTCCGGGATACGGAGGAAGAAAGAAGATGAAAAAAGCATGGTGGAAGGAAAGTGTTGTTTACCAGATCTATCCGCGGAGCTTCAAAGACAGCAATGGAGACGGAATCGGAGATCTGAACGGTATCACCGGGAAACTGGATTACTTAAAAGAGCTGGGGATCGACGTGATCTGGCTCTCGCCGGTCTACCAGTCGCCCAATGACGACAATGGGTATGATATCAGTGACTACCGCGCGATCATGGAAGAATTCGGGACAATGGAGGATTATGACCGGATGCTCTCAGAAGCCCATCAGAGAGGGATCAAGATCGTTATGGATCTGGTGGTAAACCACACGTCAGATGAACACCACTGGTTCGTTGAGAGCAGGAAATCAAAGGACAATCCATACCGTGATTATTATATCTGGCGGGAGGGCAAGAACGGAAAGGAACCCAATAACTGGGGATCCTGTTTCTCCGGCCCGGCCTGGCAGTATGACGAGACTACGGAGATGTATTATCTGCATCTGTTCTCAAAGAAGCAGCCGGATCTGAACTGGGATAACCCGAAGGTTCGGCAGGAAGTGTTTGATATGATGAACTGGTGGCTGGATAAAGGCGTGGACGGATTCCGCATGGATGTGATCAGTCTGATCTCCAAAGATCCGTCATTTCCGGACGGAGTTCCCGGCATCAACGGCTATGCCAGCTTTAATGAACCGGCCAACGGACCTCATGTCCACGAGTATCTGCAGGAGATGCGCAGGAAGGTCCTGGACGGAAGAGAGACACTCACAGTCGGCGAGTGTTCCGGTGTGACTCTGGAGGAAGCGAAAAAATATGCCCGCAGTGACGGCAGAGAACTAAATATGGTATTTCAGTTCGAACATATGGATGTGGACGCGGACGGAGCGAATAAATGGTCGGACAAGAAGATGGATCTGCGGGATCTGAAGGAGGTTCTGTCTAGATGGCAGAAGGGTCTTCAGGATGTGGCTTGGAACAGTTTGTTCTGGGAGAATCATGATCAGCCGCGCTCGGTGTCGCGCTTCGGAGAGGATGGAGAATACCGGGAACTTTCGGCGAAGATGCTCGCCACCTGCCTTCATATGATGCAGGGAACCCCCTATATCTATCAGGGGGAGGAACTGGGGATGACCAATGTCCCATTCCGCGATATCGAAGATTTCCGGGACCTGGACAGCATCAACGCCTACCATGAGCTGGTAGGGCAGGGCGTGTTTACAGAAGCAGAGATGATGAAGTATCTAAGGTATAAGAGCCGCGACAACGCCCGGACACCGTTCCAGTGGAACGCGGAGAGAAACGCCGGATTTACGGAGGGGACGCCATGGATCATGGTAAATCCCAACTACAGAGAAATCAACGCAGAGGAGCAGATGGCTCGGGAAGATTCTGTGTTCCATTACTATCAGAAGCTGATCCGCCTGCGGAAGGAACAGGAGATTATTGTCTATGGCACCTATGATCTCCTGCTGCCGGACGACAGGGAACTCTATGTTTATACCCGGGCACTGGGAGCGGAGAAACTGCTTGTGGCATGTAACTTCTACGGCGGAACGAGAACGCTGCCTCTTCCGGAAGGATGGTGCGCTCAGAAGATGGAAGTGATGATCGGGAACTACGAGGATGCGGCGGCAGCGGAGGAAATCTGTCTGCGGCCCTATGAGGCGGTGGTATTCCGAATGAGGGGCGAGGAACGCTAAGCTGCCCCGGCGCTTGAGAAACCTTACATCAGCTGTAAGTGTTCATGCTGCCTCCCGGAAGCTATAATGAATGCGGAAGGGAGGCTGTCTTTATGGACAAAAAGATTTTAGATATTCGATCATTAAAGAAATACTATGGGAAAGGCGAGAATCTTACGCGGGCTGCAGACGGGATCTCTTTCTACGTACTTCCGGGCGAATTCGTGGGGATCATGGGCCCCTCCGGGAGCGGGAAGACTACGCTTCTGAACTGCATCGCCTCGCTCCTTCGTCCTACAGAAGGGGAGATCTTCCTGGAAGGGACGAACATTGCTGCCTTTAACGAAAAGAAACAGATGGAGTACCGCGGGAAGAAGATCGGCTATCTCTTTCAGGACTTTAAACTGCTGGATAATCTGACCGGAAGGGAGAATATTCTTATGCCGGCTGCCATTCACGGACTGAATCTCAAAGAGAGCGAAAAGCGGATCCGAAGACTGGCAGGGGAGCTCGGTCTGGTTCAGATCCTGGATAAATACCCGGCGCAGATGTCCGGAGGAGAGCGGCAGAGGATCGCTGCCGCACGTGCGCTCATGCTCAATCCTTCGGTGATACTCGCGGATGAGCCTACGGGAGCGCTGGACTCGAAGAATGCCAGGGCGCTTCTGGAAGAACTGAAGAAACTGAATACAGAACAGAAGCGGACCATACTCATGGTCACCCATAATCCCGATGCGGCAAGCTTCTGTTCCCGGATTCTGATCCTAAAGGACGGTGTCATCTTTCATGAACTCCGGCGGCAGGAGAAAGAGAGCCGGCAGGAATTCTACGGGCGGATCACAGATGTGATGGCTCAGCTGGGAGGAGGCGGAGCCAATGTTCTTTAAACTGGTGAGGAAAAACGGCAGAAAGACGCGCCGGGAGAACGGGATTTTCTTCTTCTCTCTGATTGTCTCTGTCATTGCCTTTTATATCTTTCTTTCCTTAGAGAATCAGGATGTGATCCATTTCCTTAAGACGATGGAGAGTGATGCCGTCCAGAAGCTGCTGGACCTGCTGCCGCTGTTTTATGGCGTTTCTTTGTTCCTGCTGTTCTTTCTCGTATATTTTTCGGGGCTGTATCAGCTGGAACGCAGGCGGTATGAATTCGGCGTTTTCTTAATGCTTGGGATGAAGCGGAGCAGATTATTCTTGCTGCTTCTGGCAGAAGATATCTGGAACAGCCTGACCGCACTGGCTGTCGGTATCCCCATCGCTGTCTTTCTCTCAGAGATGATCAGCATGATTACCTCCAAGGCAGTGGGCCTCGGGATCATCGGGCATCATTTCACCTTTTCATCAGAAGCTGTGCTTCTGACTGCTGCCGGCTTCGCAGGGATCAAGCTGGCAGCCTTTGCTCTTCTGAGCGGCAGAATGGTACGAAGAGAAATCCTGGAATATTTTCAGGACCATGAGGAAGAAGCGGGAAACGATGCCGGAAGAGTCAGGAGCATCCTTTCACCTGCGGCGGGGCTGGTTTGCCTTGGCGCAGCTTACTTCAGTGCTATCTCCGGATCTGCCTGGATGTCCATCGTTTCGATGGGCAGAACCGTGATCATCGGAACTGTTGGGATGTTCCTTGTCTTTTACGGCCTGGGCCCTTTCCTGGAGAGGTTCTGGAAGGGGAAGAAGAAGGGGCTCGGGATCTTTACTGCCCGTCAGCTGACGGAACAGGCATCCCTCCAATGGAAACCGCTTGTGATCTCATCGCTTCTGTTTCTTGCCGCATTCTGTTTCCTGGGATACGGGATCGCCGCGGCAAATACATTGTCAGAGCAGTCGGCATTCCATGGCGCGGATTTTACATTTGTCGGAGAACGTGGGAAGAGTGAAGAGACTTTGGAGCGAATCGAAGCGATCCTGGAAAGTACCGGGGCGGGTGCATATCTGGAAGAGCCATACGAGATGCGGATCGCCCTGGTCTTTACGGATGCAATTCCCATGGATGAAGAGGATGAGGAAATGAGATCCTATGTCCATGATGTTGATTTCAGCCGGCTGATTGCGGCAGCTGCCCGGCTGGAAGATCCTAAGGAGCGACAGAATCTGGAATCCGATCTCACGTATTATGAAGATCCCTACCTGATCACACTGTCCGCTTATAATCAGCTGCTGCAGGCAGGAGGAAAGGAGCCGATTACCCTGGGAGAACAGGAGATTGCCCTGTACAAGAACACGCAGAGTACCGGGGCGCTGGAGCAGATCCTTGCCTCAGGCCCGGAAGTACAGATCGACGGCACTGCTTACCAGGTTTATGATACCGTTTGTACGGAGCCGGTGGTGGCAGACCGTCTGATCACGCTGGCCAATGCGATAATTGTACCTGACGAACTCTTCGAGAAACTGAAGAGTCCCAGTGAAGACTCCTATTGGAATCTCATGCTTAAGAGCAGCTATGTGGAAGAAATGGGACTGATGCAGGCGGTCAGCACGGTCAACGAGCTGCTTGCGGACTCGGATCTGGAGTATGAGAGTTATCTTCAGAGTATGGGCCGTCAGCTCTTCTATCATGTGGCGTCTGCTTACCTGACGATCTATCTGGCTGTGATCTTCTTCGTGATCGCCAATACCGTGCTATCCGTGCAGTTTCTCATGCATCAGCGCAGAACCGGGGAACGTGTCCGCATTCTGTCTTTTCTCGGGGCGGGATATGAGATGCTGTGCCAAGCGGCCGGACAGCAGGTGCGGTGGTATTTCCTCATTCCGCTGACTGCCGCGGTGATCAACAGTATCTTCGGACTGCCTTCTCTGATCACGGGAGTATCCGGCAGTCAGATGGCAGGCGGCAGTCTCTCCTTTCTGATCTCCGGCTTTCTTGTCATTGCCTGTGTCTTTGTGCTAGAATATGTGTACATGAAAGCAGTGATTCGTTTGAATAACAGGCACCTTCTGTCTCTGGTCAGACCGGCGGAGGGCCGTCAGGAGAATTTATGAAAAGGATCGTAATCGCAGAGGACGATATATTTATGCGGGAAGAACTGGCTCTGATCCTGGCAAAGCAAGGATACGATCCGTATGCGCTTCCTTCATTCAGCCATTCCGTGGACGAGATTATCCGGCAGGAGCCGGATCTCGTCCTTCTTGACGTGAATCTTCCGGGGATGAGCGGGTTCGAGATCTGCCGGGAACTTAAGAAGAAAGGGATCGGCCCGGTGCTGATCCTTACTTCCAGAGACACTCTGAAAGACGAGCTTCACGCTCTCGGCCTGGGCGCGGATGAGTTCCTGACGAAGCCCTGCCGCAGGGAACGGCTGCTGGCGCGGATTGAGAATCTGCTGAGGCGGTATGAGGGCAGCCGGAGTATTCTGGACGGCGGAGACTTCCGCTACGACAGAGAAACTCACACCATATTTGTCCATGGCCGGTCTGTTCTGCTGGCGGAGAATCAGGGGGTGATCCTGAGGGAACTGATGCTCCATTCCGGGGAGACTGTGGCAAAGGATGCTCTGAACACCGTATTGTGGGGAACAACGGAATACATCGACGAGAACGCCCTTGCGGTCAATATGACACGTCTGAAGAAGACCCTTGCCGGACTTGGGCTTGCATACCATATTGTGACTGTAAGAGGAAAGGGGTACCGTTTCATCAAGAATCGTTCCCCGGAGACCTAATACATCGTTCGATAGATAACTGGACCAATCGCGCAGTGAGTTCCCTCTTGTGCACGGACGCGAACTTTGCTGAATCAAGAAAGAAGGAATCAACTATGGAATCTATGGAATCGACAGAAGTGGTCAAAGCTGCCGGAAGAGGAAAGCGAGTGTTAGAGATCCTGCTGGAATATCGGATCTGTCTGGCTTCGCTGCTTTTGACGGACCTCTTGTGTGCAGTGTTTCTCTGGCTGGCGGATATCCGGGCATTCCAGGTTCTGGCAGGATTGTTCTTCTCCGAGACGGCCGCTGTATGCATAGGCACAGTCTGGCTGCTCTATCGCAGGGAAGTCCGCAGGGAGACCCTGTATGACGACTTCCTTTGCCAGAACGATCCGCTTCACGCAGAGCGGGCCGCGGCCGCAGTTCATGGCCGTCAGCGGCGCCAGGTCAGGAAGACTGCAGAACTGCTTGCTGACCGAGCGGCTCAGCTTGCAGATGAGCGCGTGAAGCGCAGGGATTATGAGGAGTATATTGAATCCTGGGCACATGAAGTCAAAACCCCTCTGACCCTGATCACTCTGATGCTGGACAGCCGCAGCGAAGAGATGTCAGAGACAGTACGGGCCCGGCTCAGCGGCTCTCAGATCCAGATTCAGGGGTATGTGGAGCAGATCCTCTGCTACTCACGGCTGAAAGCAGAGCATAAGGATTATGTGATGGAATCCCTTTCGCCAGCAGAATGCTGCCGGGAGGTGCTGGCTGAATATCAGTTTCTTCTGCAGGCATATGGATTCCGGATCCGGGAATCCTATACGGATGACTCGGTCTTCACGGATCGAAAAGCACTGCGCTTCCTGCTGGGACAAGTGATAATCAACGCAGCCAAATACCGAAAGACAGACGGTACAGACCCGGAACTTCACGTGAGGATCCGGCGGGCAGAAGACGGGCGATCCACGATCCTTTCCGTGGCGGACAATGGGATCGGTGTGATGAAGCAAGATCTTCCGTTCATCTTTGATAAGGGGTTCTGTTCCGAGACCGGAGAGAGCGGCCGAACATCCACAGGTATGGGCCTCTATCTGGTCCGGCAGATGGCAGAGGATCTTGGGATCGGTGTGACGGCAGAGTCCGAATATGGGCATGGGTTTGCGATTCATTTCTGTTTCTGCGATGTCCGTGATAACAAAAAATAAAAAGAGAATGCAACAAAGGCCTCTTTCCAGATCTCTTATAAAGGAATGAGAGAAATCCGATTCCCAAAAGGGAGGCACTGATTATGAGAAATCAATTTCGCGGTAAGAGTCATTGCAGAAGGTATATAAGCTGTCTTTCTATAAGCTGTCTTTTGGCAGCAGTATTGTCTGCCGCAGCATGTTTCCGGATCCCGGTCCGCGCAGGCGTGGTCTTTGAACCTCAGGACCGTTTCTACACAGATCATGCAGACGAGTGCAGTTATCTGAATCGTACCTGCACTGCCGGTGAAGAGGCCTTTCTTTGGAGAGCTCCGGATTCCCATCTCAGCGGAGGAAGGGTGAAGGACGGAGAGAGGGTGTATATTTCCTTTGTCTATACAGATGAGGATGGGATCCGGTGGGGATTTGCCGATTACCGGGATCAATGGATTCTGATGGCAGATCTCTTCTTGCCTTATACCTCTGAAGAATTCCTGGAAGAGTATGAAGCGCAGATCTATGAGGGAGAACCGCAGGTGATCGAGGCAGAAACCGAGTTTGTCAAATGGCTTTATCCAGAGTCAGGCCAGATTGTAAATGATGCACTGTCCTTTCCGGACGATCTGGAGATCCGGACATTCTATGAAGATCCGGACGGCAGACTGTGGGGGTATTCGTATTATTTTCATGGCAGCCGAGCGATCTGGATCTGCCTTTCGGATCCGAAGGATCAGGAGATCGCCAGGCGGGAGCAGCAGGAACAGGAGCCTGCCCAGACCATGAACGCGAGGCAGCAGGCGCTGATAGACGAGAAGAAAGAAGCCTGTCTGCCGCAGAACGTGCTTCTGATCGGTCCTGCAGCGGCAGTTCTCCTTGCTGCCCTGATTCTGATCAGGCTAGCGTCGGTGGACAAGGGGCAATACGGTCGATGAAGGACAAATTTAAGCCCCTTTGTCTACCGACGCTAGTGATTCTTCGGAGAAAGAAACGGCCCGGAACCCCGGAGGCGGGGATTCCGAACCCGAGGTAAAGGGGAAAAAATTGTGAAGTGAAAGGATTGGTAAAATATGATAAAGGACATCGTAGTTATGCTGCTCAAGCCCTTGTCTTTCCTTCCGGCATTGGCAATGATGTATCTTATTTTTTCATTTTCGTCGCAGACCGGAGTAGATTCTGGAAATCTCAGCTACAAAGTCAGCCATAAGATCGTAGAAGTGGGCAATGAAGTGCTGCAGAAAGATCTGGAAGAATGGGAGATCGACGAGCTGGCTTACAAGATTGAGTATCCTGTGAGGAAAGCGGCCCATATGACGGAGTACTTTATCCTGGCAGTCACGGTATCGCTTCCCTTCTATGTGTATGGCCTGAGGGGATTTCCGCTCATGCTTGTCGCCGGGATCATCTGTGTGGGATTTGCCTGCGGAGATGAATATCATCAGTCGTTCGTGGACGGCAGGGGACCGTCCGTGCGTGACGTTGGGATCGACAGTATCGGCGTGTTCGCCGGGATTCTCTGCGTCCGCATCGTCTGCTGGACCCTGCTGGCGCCGGCCAGAATGATGGAACGGCACCGGATCCGCAGGGAACGCCGCCTGGCACGGGAGCGGCGCAGAAGAGAGGAAGCACGCAGGGGCAGAAAGCGGCGCAGAAGATGGGAAGAATACTGACATGCAAAAGGAGAAGAACATGATGGAACGAAAGAAATATGAGGCATATCTTGCAATCCTCAAAGAAGAACTGATCCCGGCGATGGGATGTACGGAACCAATTGCAGTGGCATATGCGGCGGCTGTGGCTGCCGAGGCGCTCGGACAGCCCCCGCAGTCCGCGCAAGTGCTGGTCAGCGCGAATATCTTAAAAAATGTCAAGAGTGTAATCGTTCCCTGCACGGGAGGACTGCGGGGCATTGAGGCCGCGGTCTGTGCCGGGCTTGTATCTGCAGCACCGGAGAAAGGGCTGGAAATCTTGTCTTCTGTCACTGACGAGCAGCGGCTTCAGACTGCTGCCATGCTGAAGTCGGTTCCAATTGCAGTTAAGGCCTCTGACAACGGCCGCCTTTTCGACATTCAGGTCCTGGTCCGCGCGGAGGGACATACGGGCTTTGCGCAGATCTCCGGATACCATACAAACGTGGTGAAAGTCTGCAGAGATGATGAAACAATTCTGGAGAAAGAATATCAAGAAGACCGGCAGGAATATGCTACAGACCGCAGTCTCCTGAATGTGCAGGACATCGTGGCGTTTGCCGAATGTGTAAATACAGAGGATGTCTCGGAACTGCTTGACCGGCAGATCGAATATAATACGGCCATTGCGGAAGAAGGCCTGCGGGGACAGTGGGGTGCTCAGATCGGGCGGATCCTGCTGGAATCTTACGGGGGCAGCGTCCACAACCGGGCGAAGGCAATGGCTGCCGCAGGATCTGACGCCAGAATGAGCGGCTGTGAACTCCCGGTGGTGATTAATTCTGGCAGCGGAAACCAGGGCATGACGGCATCTCTGCCTGTCATTATTTATGCGGATGAGCTGAATGCATCCAGAGATACCCTGCTGCGCGCGCTGGTGATCTCGAATCTGATTACCATACACCTAAAGACCGGCATCGGGCGCCTCTCTGCATACTGCGGAGCCATCAGTGCCGGGTGCGGAGCAGGAGCCGGCGTCTGCTACTTGTACGGAGGCCGCGACTATGAGATCTCGCATACCATTGTCAATGCCATTGCTATCAATTCTGGCGTGATCTGTGACGGGGCGAAAGCAAGCTGTGCGGCGAAGATTGCCTCCGCCGTGGAGGCAGGGCTGCTGGGACTTCAGATGCAGAAGAAAGGCCGGCAGTTCTATGGCGGAGAAGGCATCGTACAGAAGGGCGTGGAGAACACGATTCGAAACGTGGGCGAGCTCGCCCGAAACGGCATGAGGGAGACAGACCGGACGATCATAGAGATCATGACAAGATAGCGTCCGTGTACAAGGGGATTCATCAGCTGTTTTTCTGCTTGCATATAGCGGGAGACAGGAGTATAATGAAACTGCTATTACAAAAGTTGTCTTCAGGGCAGGGTGTGATTCCCTACCGGCGGTAAAGCCCGCGAGCCGTAAGGCAGATCCGGTGTGATTCCGGAGCCGACAGTATAGTCTGGATGGAAGAAGATGTATACCGATTTTGTGTATCACAGATATTCAGCCCTGAAATGTTTCCGCATTTCAGGGTTTTCTTTGTTTGAGGGCAGGCAGAACGCCTCTTTGGAATACCAGTGAACGCTGCAGAACCGAACGTCCCAGGACCTGAAGACAGGCGGCCGAAAAAGGCCGGACCGCTGACAGGGCCTGGGATTTTTCTATCTTTTATCACAGAGAGACAATCGAAAATAGAACATAGAAAGAAGGGACATCAAAATGGCGGAATACAAATTCATGAAACGGGCCATTGAGCTGGCCCGGCTGGGAAATGGATGGACAAATCCCAATCCCATGGTCGGGGCGGTGGTGGTGAAGAACGGCCGCATTATCGGTGAGGGCTACCATGCCCGCTATGGCGGGCTCCACGCCGAGCGGAATGCTCTGGCCGCTCTGACAGAGTCCGCGGAAGGCGCAGAATTGTATGTCACATTAGAACCTTGCTGCCATCAGGGAAAAACACCTCCCTGTACGGATGCGATCCTGGAGCATAAGATCGCCAGAGTGATCATTGGATCACGAGATCCGAATCCAAAGGTGGCCGGAAAGGGCGCGGCCATTCTTCGGGCGGCAGGGATCTCTGTGGAAGAAGACTTCATGCGGGAAGAATGTGATCAGCTGAATCCGGTGTTTTTCCACTATATCACTACGCAAGAGCCCTATGTGGTGATGAAGTACGCTATGACGGCTGACGGAAAGATCGCAACCAGAACCGGTGCTTCGAAATGGATTACAGGGGAAGACGCACGGGCAAAGGTGCAGGAAATGCGCTGGACGTACATGGGAATTATGGCAGGCATTGGGACCGTGCTGATCGACGATCCGCTGCTGACGGTGAGAGAAGAAGGGAGAAGAAGCCCGGTACGTATGATCTGTGACAGCAGACTGCGGATTCCAGAGGACTGCAGAATCTGCCGAACGGCCGGGCAGTATCCCACCCTGGTAGCCTGCGCAGCGGATGAGAAGGATCCGCTTGTCCGGGAGAAACGGAGAAGGCTGGAAGCATCAGGGGTTCACGTAGTTTTCGTACCGGATGAGAGCGGGCGGGTGGATCTGAAACGATTGATGAAGCTCCTGGGGAGTGGGGACATCCCAGGGATCGGAGTCGTGGACAGTGTGTTCCTGGAAGGAGGCGGCACATTAAATGACAGTGCGCTGCAGGCAGGCATTGTGCAGGCGGTGAAGGCCTTTGTTGCGCCGAAGATATTCGGCGGCGGAGGACGGACGCCGGTGGAAGGAACGGGGGTAGAACTTCCGTCAGAGGCCAGACTGCTGCGCCTGGATCGAATCAGCCGCATCGGAGGGGATCTGCTGCTGGAATATGAGATTGAGAAGGGGGACGACAGATGTTTACAGGAATCATCGAAGAAAAAGGGGTGATCCGCTCCCTGTCCCTCGCAGGGTCATCCGGAACCCTGGCGGTCCGTGCGAAAAAGGTGCTGCAGGGGACCCGGATCGGAGATAGCATCGCGGTAAACGGTGTCTGCCTGACCGTGGTGTCTCTGCAGCCGGACGGATTCACTGCGGATGTGATGGCAGAGACGGTCCGAAAGAGCAGCCTTGGGAGCTGCAGGCCGGGAGATGCGGTGAACCTGGAGCGGGCAATGGCCGCGGGAGGACGTTTCGGAGGCCATCTGGTATCGGGGCACATTGACGGAACCGGAACTATCCGCTCCCTGCGCCGGGAGGAGAACGCAGTCTGGGTGACCATAGAGGCAGGGAAAGAGATTCTGGAACTGATCGTGGAGAAAGGATCGATCTGTATCGACGGGATCAGCCTGACGGTAGCGGCGGTGGACGAATCCTCGTTCTCGGTGTCAGTGATCCCTCACACGGGCATGGAGACGACTCTGCTTGACAAGAGGCCTGGCATTAAGGTGAATCTGGAAAACGATATGATCGGGAAATATGTGAAAAAGCTGCTGTACGGGGACGCGGGAGCGCAGGACAGCTCCCGGGAGAAAGCAGAGGAAAAAGGGGAAGGCATTACCATGGCATTTCTCGAAGAATATGGAATCTAACGCGAAGGAGGAGACAGACAATGGAACACAAATATCACACAATCCCGGAGGCCCTTGAGGACCTGCGGGCCGGGAAAGTGATCCTGGTGACAGACGATCCGGACCGGGAAAATGAAGGGGATATGATATGTGCCGGAGAATTTGCAACACAGGAGAACATCAATTTCATGGCGTGCTATGCAAAGGGGCTGATCTGCACTCCCATGAGCGCGGAAGTGGCCGGAAGACTGGGACTGCCCCAGATGGTGTCTGAGAATACAGACAACCACAGTACAGCATTTACCGTATCTGTGGATCATATCGATACAACGACAGGGATTTCGGCCGCCGAGCGTTCTCATACCATTATGAAATGTGCCGATCCGTCGGCAAAGCCTCAGGATTTCCGAAGACCCGGGCATGTATTCCCGCTGGTTTCCAGGAGAGGAGGCGTTCTTGTACGCAACGGGCATACCGAAGCTACGGTGGATCTCATGCGTCTGGCCGGACTTCAGGAATGCGGCGTCTGCTGCGAGGTGATGGAAGCAGATGGGACCATGATGCGCACACCGAATCTCTGGAAACTGGCAGAACAGTTCGGGCTGAAATTCATCACCATCAAGGAACTGCAGGATTATTGCCGTATTCACGAGAAACATATGATGCGGGAAGCCTGCGCGGATCTGCCCACGCAGTATGGACATTTTAAGATCTTCGGCTATGTGAATGATATCACCGGGGAACATCATGTCGCGCTGGTTAAAGGAGAGATCGGCGATGGGGAAGACGTCCTCTGCCGGGTTCATTCGGAATGCCTGACAGGCGACACATTTGGGTCCCTTCGCTGTGACTGCGGACTGCAGCTTCAGACAGCGATGCAGCAGATCGAGGCTGCCGGAAGAGGCGTCGTACTGTACATGCGTCAGGAAGGGCGGGGGATCGGCCTGATCAACAAGCTCAAAGCCTATGAACTCCAGGAACAGGGACTGGATACCGTGGAAGCAAACATCCGCCTGGGATTCGCCCCGGATCTCCGGGAGTACTGGGCAGGCGCGCAGATCCTGGCAGATCTTGGCGTGAAATCTCTGCGGCTTCTGACGAATAACCCGGAGAAGGTTTATGGACTGGAAGGATTTGGGCTGGAGATCAAAGAGCGTGTTCCCATTGAGATCGCGCCGCAGAAGTATGACAACTTCTATATGAAGACCAAGCAGGAAAAGATGGGACACATTTTCCGCCAGATCCGTTTCTAGGCGTGCTGCACCTTGGCCGCCGACGCTAGGCGGTCAAACAGGAGAAAGCCGGAGTACGGCAGTTCCGAAAGAAATAATTTCATAGGAGGAAGGAAGAAATGAATCAGATTCAAGTATTAGAAGGTATGGTCGTAGCATCAGAAGGCATGAAAGTAGGGATTGTAGCCTCCCGTTTCAACGAAATCATCGTCAATAAACTGCTGGCAGGAGCAGTCGACGGGCTGGTCCGCCACGGAGTGAAAGAAGAAAATATTACCGCGGCCTGGGTGCCGGGAGCTTTTGAAATACCGGTGGCAGCTTCCAGGATGGCGAAGTCTGAGAAATATGACGCAGTGATCTGTGTGGGTGCCGTGATCCGCGGCGATACATCCCATTATGATTATGTATGCAACGAGGTTTCCAAGGGCGTGGCACAGGTAGGGCTGTCGACCGGAGTTCCGGTTCTGTTCGGTGTGATCACGACGGAGAATATTGAACAGGCCATCGCACGCGCAGGCAGCAAAGCCGGAAACAAAGGATATGACTGCGCACTCTCCGCAATTGAAATGGTCAATCTCCTGAAGCAGATGTAAGATGAAAGCTGCACTGATTTTTGATTACGACGGCACCATCCATGATACCATGCGGATCTATGAGCCTGCTGTCCGTGAAGTCATTGCCTGGCTGGAGCAGGAACACGGCGTCTTGGTGCCGCCTGTTCCCAGCCAGAGGATCGCATCCTGGCTGGGCATGAACAAACGGGACATGTGGGATTCCTTTCTCCCGGATCTGCCGGAAACACTGCGGGATCAGGCAGGCGACCGGGTGGGGGCTCATATGGAACATGCAGTTCGTGCCCACCGGGCGGCCTGGTATCCGGGGATACAGCGGGTGCTTCAGGCGCTGAGAGATGAAGGATATCGTATGGCTGTTCTGAGCAACTGTCAGACCTCCTATGCCAAAGTTCACTGGCAGGAGTTCGGCATGGATCGGTGGTTTGAGGCGTTTTATGACTGCGAATCCTTCGGCTATGCGCCGAAGACAAGAATCATCCGCCTGCTTGCCAGAGAATTCCCGGGGCCGTATGTTGTGATCGGAGACCGGAGAAGTGATCTGGATTGTGCCAGGGCGAGCGGAAGCAGATTCATCGGATGCCGGTATGGTTTTGGGACAGAGGAGGAACTGCAGGGAGCGGATCTCCTGGCTGAGAGCCCGGAGAAAGTTCTGGAGGTTCGCAGAGTTGTATGATACTTTTCCAGGTGACGATCGGCGTTCAGCATGTTATACTTATCAGAGAGTTCGAAGAGACAGGCTTAGGGCTGTCTGAGTTCGCTGATTTGTTAATCTGGAATGGAGCGAAGTATGAGTTATAATATCAGTAACGCAGATCATGACACCGTATGGGAGAATATCAAAAATAATTATGATTCATTATATGCTGCTGAAGCAAAAGTGGCAGATTTTATTTTAAAGAATCCAGAGCGGGCTCTGGAGTCAAATGTATCGGAGACTGCAGAATTGAGCGGTGTCAGTGATGCGACGGTGGTACGTTTCTGTAAGAGAATCGGCTATGCTGGGTTTTATCAGATGAAAATACAGCTGTCACATGATATGGGAAAACGAATGAATACCAATGAAGCTGAGACCAGTGAAGTTCCGGATTCGGCCAGAGAGAGGATCCTCTCGATTGGGAAGAATATAGAAATGATATCAAAACATGTGGACACCGAATTATTGAAAAAGTGTGCGGCACTGATCGATAAAAGCCATACTGTATTTGTGATTGGCAATGGATACACAAAAATAGCAGCCTGTGATATCATATACCGGTTAACTAGAATGGGAATCCGGTGCAGCGGAGGCGGATACGCGGAGACGGATTTTGAAAATTTATATATGGGCCAGGAAAATGACGTGGCGATCTTTATTTCCAGGTCAGGGGAAGATAAAAAAACCTACAAAGAAATGTTATTGGCGAAAAATAAAGGAATTATTACGATTTCTCTGACAGATGCCATTAAGTGTCCGATGGCGCAGGCGGCAGATTATTCATTGACGACTGCAGTCGAGAACCGGGCGAAAGTACATATTCATGAAAATAGTTCCTGCCTGAATATCATGGTGCTGGCAGAAGTGCTTCTTGGATATGTGGTTGAGAGAAATAAAAACCACAGCTATCTAAATGAGATCATATCGGAAGAACGTCTGTAGTAAAGAAGAAAATGAAAGAGGAGAATCTGTTATAAATGTACATAACAGATTCTCCTTATATTGAATGAAAGGGGGAACTATTTATTGTTCGGTTCTGTGTTTTAAAAGGAAGTCCAGTGTAATCTGATTGTATTGATCCAGCTGTTCCCAATGCTGTACATGGCCGCCTTCCGGAGCTATGTACAGTTCTGCATTTGGGATGGCATGAACCATTTCCATTGTGAGAGATATTGGAACAAACAAATCTTTGTCACCGGCAGCCACCAGAACCGGCGCTGTGACCGATGGAAGGTTCTGGTATTCGTTGAAGCTCAGAATGGCATTACACTGAGCTTTAAATGCGTAGGAAGGCATGGGATATGGATCAGCCAGATCCGCAAGTTCACCTTCCAACAGGAAGGATTCATGTTCTTCCATAAAAGGCTGTGAAAATATAATCCATTGAGTCAGTCTGCCGGCAGTAATAGGATCCAGCTGTCCATTTGCTTCACGAAGAATTTCGATGGCACGGCGAAAGCTTACGTTGCAGTAAGGGAAGGTGTTGGTTAAGACGACAGAACGTACGCGCTCCGGATAATGTACGGCAATATACTGGGCGATAGCACCGCCCATGGAAATGCCGTTAAAATGAGCGGTTTCGATATTCAGGGCGTCCATCAGGCCAATGGTATCCTTGGCCATATCTTCGATAGAATAGGAATAGCAAACCGGTTTATCGGACTGTCCTGCACCGCGGTTGTCTAATGCATATACATGGAAATGTTTTTCGTAGGCGGCAATATGAGGAAGCCATTTGATTCCAGGTGCTCCAAGTCCCATAAGAAGAATCAGCGGTTCGCCGGAACCGGATTCTTCATAGCTGATGGTAATTCCATTTGATTGACACTGTTTAGTCACGTTCATCTCTCGGCTCCTCTCCTGTATAAACTGGGCGGAGGGTTGTTCCGCATTCCGGAAGTTCTCTGGTCATACGTTCCAATACCGGTTCGTAGGTATAGTCGGAAAGAGGAAGATCGACCCGTTTCTTGTCTAAGGCACTTATGCAGATCGCTTCCAGGATTTCATATCCATGGAAAGCAGTTTCGATGTTGCAGGAATGCAGCCTGGAATCATCATCCAGCCAGTCTGCATATTCTGTGTAGTACGGAGTCTGGATCACTTTTTCCTGGTGGTTGTACCATCCAGGGTCTTTGCCGCTGATAAATTCACCCTTAGTGGCTTTGCTGCATTCGCCCCAGAAGCCATCGGTTTCCGCATATGCATAGCCGCTGGTGCCCCATACAGTCAGACGGTTGTCTGTGTCCATATAAAGTTCCGGGTTGTGCTGCTCGGAGAAATATCCACATTCGATATACCCACGGGTTCCGTTTTCAAACAGAATCTCCCCAAGAAGGAAATCCGGTGAAGGATGATTATCTTTTAAAGTAGCCGGTCCATGCACATGTCCTACAACGGATTTTGCACGGTATCCGCCGTTGACCCAGATCATGTAATCCATATAATGAGTTCCAAGCTGTGCCAGCCAGCACTGGGTTTCTGCAAAGATTTTTTTGATATGGCCCAGATCACCGCGTTCTACTTTTTTCTTTAATTCCTGCATTTGGGACAGGTATTTCTGCTGGTGACAAACCACTGCTTTAATACCATGCTGTACACATAGATCGGTCATTATTTTCGCTTCAGACATATCTTCAGCCATAGGCTTTTCAAAAGAAATTGCTTTGATGCCGTGTTTAATGGCCAGCTCAATCATAGAGAGACGGAGATTTGGATAAGTAACAAATACAAATACTTCCGGTTTGGTTTCTGCAAGCATTTGATCCGCATCTGTAAATAAAGGAACGTTTAAATGAAATTTTTCAGAAGCTGCTTTCATAACATCTTCGCGGATATCACAAAGCCCCACAACTTCATAACGGTCTGAATTTTCGAGGATTCCTTTTAAATGCGTTTTACCGCGGACGCCGAGTCCCATAATGGCTATCGTATGCTTTTTCATGGCAAACACCTCCTCCTACAATGTATTATTGAATCCTTTTCATGTATGTTCCATCTGCAAGGATCACGCCGTCAGAGTCCAGAACAGCAGCTGCAGATTCGTCCTCTGTCATGATCCATCCCTGATAATTGGTTTCTTTCAGAAAATCTACAATCGATTTAAAGTCGCCGATTCCTTCGCCCATCGTGGTAAAAACATGATCTGCGCTGATGTCTTTGAAGTGTACATGCTGTACAATGTCACGATGCTCTTTGATTACTTTCAGGGGATCCATGCCTGCGTTGAGCATATGGCCCACATCAGGGGCATAGCCAATACCCTTTGAATATAAGGTGTCGAACATAATGTGATAATCACTTTCGTAACGAAAAACAGAATTCGGACCAGAGTTTGGATGATATACGGTCACAATCCCTTCTTCTGATGCACGGCGCGCAATGGCAGAGATACATTTGAGCTGATTTACCTGTTTTTCATAAAGATTATGTTCTCTGACCGGGTCGGCGGCTACATGACACAGAACCAGTTTGGCCGTTGGAAAATGCTTCAGAAATTCAATTGCTTCATCAGTTCGCGCACGTTCTTCATCTGTTTCTTCCGGTAAGAGCCAGTCATCATGGATTGCCAGAGCAGCAAAGGCAACCTGCTTTTCGTCTAAGAGATCTTTTAATTTTTTAGGGGATTTGTAATAATCCTCCAACATACAGATTTCAGCTTCCATCCCTGTAAAGCCAGCCTGGATTAAAACATCTGCCATATGAGGGACCTGACCATGATATTTCTGTATATTCATCTGCCAGGGATAGGTTTGGCTGCCGTATTTGATTTTTGACATAATACCCTCCTTTCAATGAGATAATATAAATATAGAGTTACTTGTTAAAACGATTATATGACTGACTGTATGCGAAGTCAAGAAAAATATTTACATAAAAACACATATTAGCAAGAAATAATATTTCGTATAAGTGTAAAAATTTTATGCGTCTATGACGGCAGAACCATAGCGTTGGGGTACGAGGGGCAATACGGCCGCCTTATGTACATTGATGTTAAAAATGAAAGAAGGCCCTCCATCTGGCAGTGAAGTGTGAGTTTCTGAATGATACTTCAATGCCAGATGGAGAGCCTTTTTCCAGTAAAGCTTAACGAATAATAAAGTTGTCAAATGCCGGATCCGCGATGGCCTCTGCGGAGAGGGCGGCTGATTTTCGAATAATAAGGTGATGCGGCAGTGTTTTAACAATTGGATCCTGATCAGGGTTTTCCAGCAGCGCACAGAGTGTTTTCCAAGTTTCTGCGGCGATGTCCTGATAGCTTTGCTGAATCGTGGTCAAAGGGGGATCCACATATTCGGTCATTTGCAGGTTGTCGCAGCCGATAAGAGAAATATCATCAGGGATGGATAAACCGGCTTCCCGGATCGCCCGCATGGCCCCAAAGGCAATCAGATCGGAAGAAGCGATATAAACGGAAGGAAGGTTTTTCAGCCCGCCTTTTGTCAAACGTTCCTGCATCAGGCGGTATCCGATGCTCAGATTATCGATTTGTGGATTGCAGTTGATCAGTACATTGCGTATGTCGGTCTCCAGACCATTTTTCTGCATACCTGTAATAAAACCAACATATCGGTCATTTAAGTTCTGGATAATAATACTTTCTGAAATATAGCCGATTTTTGTGTGGCCAGAGGCTTTCAATAAATGGATCAGGTTTTCGGTGGTCTGTGAGTTATTAAAGGAGATGCAGGAACATCCTTTTTGATAGCGGTCGATCAGGATGAGTGGGATATTGGCATGCTGGATCATTTCAAGCCCGGCATCATCATTAAAACCATTGTAGAGTAAAATCGCATCGACATTTTTGGAAATCAGGTTTTCAATTTCAGCCATTTCATATTCAGGATTATGCTGAAAGTTGATGGCAGAAACAGAATAGGAAGCCTGATAAGCATGTTCTACAAAACTGCTGAAAAAGTTAGCGTAGAAATTGGTTGTCATATCAGGGATTAAACATCCGATAGATTTTGCACATGCCTTGCGAAGAGCCTGAGCATGGGGATTTGGACGGTAGTTCAGCAGCTGAATGGCAGCATTTACCCGCTTTGTAGTTTCAGTAGAAATTTTTGCTGTTCCGTTTATGACGTGTGAAACAGTAGCAATCGTTACATTCGCTTGCTTCGCCACGTCCTGCATTGTCACACGAACAGCTTTGTTTGAAGTATTCGCGTTCATAATAGTATAATCCCTCTCTAATATGTTCTCTGTTAAAGGTTTTAATGGAAATCACTTTTTTATTTATTAGTATATTGTAAATGAATAAACGCGTCAAGTGATAAATGGCAATATACAGCAATAAAAAATAATAAGAAAATCAAACAATTATCGTGTAAAAAATTGAAAAAGGAAAATATAATACAAATAACTAGGACTGTGATCATAACAAATAAATTGAATTTGTTTATTATCAATAAATTAAAACGTTTAAATTAGTGCAAAATGACAAAAGTGACAAACGATAGCGCGAAAATATTAAGAATAGATTGACAAAATTATATAATTGATGTTATACATCAGATATAAGAAAAAAGAAGATGATCTTCAATTAAAACGATTAAATTCAAGCGCGGAAAAGATTTTATGTTGAGCTATAGCAAATGAAATCGAACATGAATCATGGGTTTGAGGAAATTTCGTTTCTTGAATTTAGTTGAACGTCTGGATTCCGAGAGATTATACAAGAATGGAGGGAAAAGGAAAGCATGAAAACGGCAGAACAGCTTAGGAAGATCAACAAGAATCGTGTAATCGACCAGGTATGTTACGTGACAGATGATTACAAAAGAACGATTCAGTACTTTGTTGAGAAACTGGATATTGGTCCATGGTTCATCCTTGAAAACACAGATGACTCATCACGGAATGTGAAGCTGGACGGAAAAGATGTGACGGAACCATGGAAGTTCTATATTGCCCATGCGAAAGTTGGCGATATGACCATCGAGGTGATTCAGCCAGAATTTGGAGCGGATCCATATCATGAGTTTCTCAAGAAACATGGACCTGGTATTCACCACATCAAAGAGAGTATTTATTCAGGTGATGATAATCTAAAGAAATTTGTGGATGAGCTGGTTGAAAAAGGTCATACCATTAAGTATCAGGGCTATTATATGGAGGATATTTATTATTATCTGGATGTTGACAAAGAACTTGGCGGCTTCTATGAGATCGGCAACAGTGCTGTATGCTCCAGTCATCCGAGATTTGTAGGATATTATCCGGAAGAGTAAGGTGAAAGATGTTTATTTGAATTCAAGAGTCAGTACACTGATTAGGAAGGAGATCTTCATGAAGAAAAGAATGATAATCATGGTATTAATTGCAGCATTTGCAGTTTCGATGCTCATGGGCTGCAGCGGTGATTCCACAGAAAAGAAAGCAGAAAATGAAGTAGAGAACGATACATATAAAGTTGGGTTTGCTTTGATGAATCTGGAAAATGCGGTTTGGCAGACCATGGTAAATGGTATGGAAGCAGGTGCTGAAGAATTAGGCAATGTTGAATTCCAAGTATATAACGGCAATAACGATGCGGCTACTCAGATTACAAATATCGAAAATATGATTACTATGGGTTATGATGCAATTATTATTCATGCGTTTGATACAGAGGCATTTGCCGATGTAACACAGCAGGCTCTGGATGCGGGAATTGTTGTCTGTGCTTATGACGATGTTATCCGTGATGCAGCAACCGGTGAAGAGCTTGACTATCAGTTCACGTTCCTTTGCAGTAATTACGATATTGGTTATAACGTAGGTAAAATGGCTGCTGAATGGACAAAAGCTACATTTGAAGGTGAAGAGGATATCGAGTTTGGTCTCCTTTGGATGCCTGAGTTCGAATACCACTGGACGCGCAGAGAAGGTATGGAAGCAGCGATCAATGAAATTGATCCGCGAATCAAGATCGTAGATGATCAGAACGGTTATGATGTGGCAGCCGGCGCAACTGCCTGTGAAGTATGGCTGCAGTCCTATCCGAATATGAAAGGTGTTGTAGCATGTGGCGATGGCCCGCTTCTTGGTTATTGTGAGGCATGGGCTGCTGCAGGGAAAGATATTAAAGATCCGGAATTTGGGATGTTCGGCAATGACGGTGTCGATGATGCGATTGATCACATTTACGAAGGCGCAATTCTTCGCGGCGATGTCGGACTGGATGTATACAATGGCGGAAGCGATGTCGTAAAACAATGTGTAGCAGAGATTACAGGCGAAGGAGCGGAGGATGTTGTTATGCCGATGTTCAATGTGACGGCAGACACAGTGCAAGAGTGGATGTCCGATGAAATGCTGTACCATGGCGTATACAGCAAAACGAAAGAATGAATCGTGTAAGTTTGGCTGTTCACACGGTGGTCTCCTGTGGTTCTCTCACGCATGTGGGAGAACCACAGGAATTTCTAAAGGAGAGTTTTACATGGCAGAGAATATGGTACTATCCTTGAATAACATCACAAAAAAATATCCGGGAGTTGTTGCACTGGATGATGTTTCGATTGATTTTAGACAGGGAGAAATTCATTGCATTGTCGGCGAAAATGGTGCCGGTAAGTCGACCTTTATAAAAACGATTTCTGGAGCAATTGAACCTGATAATGGCTCGATAGATCTTTGGGGAAACAATTATAATACTATGACTCCGCAGTTATCCCGTTCTCTTGGGGTAGAGGTTATTTATCAGGAGTTTAATCTGGCAGAACATCTGACCGTGGCAGAGAATGTTTACCTTGGCCGTGAGATGAAGAAGCATGGACTGGTGGATATGAAAGCAATTTGCGAGAGCACCAGTAAAGTATTTGAGTACATGCAGGTTAAAGTAAAACCGGATGCGATTGTGTCTGATCTGACGGTGTCGTATATGCAGTTCGTAGAAATCGCAAAAGCGATTTCGAAAGATGCGAAAATACTGATCATGGATGAACCTACTGCACCTTTAACTGAGGATGAAGTGGACAAACTGCTGAATCTGGTTTTGAGATTGAAGGAACAGGGGATGACTGTGATTTATATATCTCACAGGTTAAATGAAATCTTTCGGATAGGAGATCGATTTACAGTTCTGCGGGATGGACAGAAAATTATTACAGGCAATGTGAAAGATACCACCATGGATGAGTTGATTGCCTACATGGTGGGACGCGAGATGAAAAATGAATACCCTCAGAGAAATCACAAGCTTGGAGATTATGTTTTGGAAGCAAATAATCTATATTCTGAAAAGGTACATAACGTCTCCCTGAAGGTGCGTGAGGGTGAAATACTGGGAGTAGGAGGTCTGGTAGGCGCAGGCCGTACAGAACTGGCACGTGCAATATTTGGTGCGGATTTGCTTTATTCAGGAGAAATTCTGTTCCAGGGGAAAACTGTTCATATTAGAAAACCGAGCGATGCAGTACGGTTGGGAATAGGATTTGTAACTGAAGACAGAAAACGGCAGGGTCTCCTGCTTCAGCACAGTATTTGCTTCAATATTGCTTTGCCGATATTAACGAAACTTTCCAAGTTTTTGGTAGTTGACAAAAAGCGAGAACAAGCATGTGCACAGGTGCAAAGAGAGGCTCTGAATATTAAAACACCTCATTTGGAGGCAGTAGCGAATTCGCTTAGCGGAGGGAATCAGCAGAAGGTAGTACTGGCTAAGTGGCTTGCAACCGAGTGTAAGGTTCTCTTTATGGATGAACCTACCCGGGGGATCGATGTTGCTGCAAAACAGGAAATATATAAACTGATGAACCAATTGACAGGGCAGGGGATCGCGATCGTAATGATTTCTTCGGAAATGGAGGAGCTGCTTGGAATGTCGGATCGTTTGCTGATTATGCATGAAGGCAGTCAGGTGGGAGAGCTGGATAAATCTGAGTTTAGTCAGGAACTGGTGATGAAATATGCTTCGCAGAATAATATGCCTGCAGAGGAGGAAATGATTTATGAATAAGTTTTTTAAACTCTATAATAAATATGGCGTTCTTATCATATTGCTGATTCTAATGGTAATTTTCTGGATGATCAATCCGGTTTTTATGACAGTACAGAATATGATTAATATTTTAAAACAGGTTTCAATTATAGGAATTGTGGCCGTTGGCATGACATTTGTTTTGGTGTCGGATGGAATTGATCTTTCTGTAGGCGGAGTGATTTCGCTGGTCTGTATTACGCTTAGTTTGTTTGTGGTGAAATTTAATATTCCTATTTTTGCGGCTATGGCGCTTGCATTGATAGAAGCTGTGATCGTAGGTTTTATTAATGGTGCAGTAATTGCAAAGATTAAGGTCCCGCCGCTGATCATGACACTGGGTACATGTACGTTCCTGGAAGGGTTTAACTTTACAGTTTGCGGCGGGCTTCCGATCTATGGCCTGCCGAATTCTCTGAAGTGGGTTGGACAGTACAATGTATTTGGAAAGATTCCGGTGCTGGTGATTGCTATGCTGCTTATGCTGGCAATCGGAATGTTCATTTTAAATAAAACCTATCTGGGCCGTTATTTTTATGCAATTGGAAGTAATGAGGAAGCAACCAGACTGACTGGTATTAATGCAAACAGAATCCGTATTACTGCGTATACTTTGTCAGGATTTATGGCCGGTGTGGCAGGCATTCTGATGCTTGGGCGTATCGGAAGCGGACAGCCGGGGGCAGGTGATGGGTATGAAATGGATGTGTTAACCGGCTGTGTACTTGGCGGTGTGAGTCTTAGCGGCGGTAAAGGGAAATTATCCAACGCGATTGCAGGTATTTTGATTATCGGTGTTCTGAGTAATGGTATGTCCATTGCAGGGATGGGTACTTTTCCCCAGAAAATGGTCAAGGGGATTGTTTTGATTTTTGCGGTTGTTTTGGACCGCCTGCAGTATGTGAAAGTACGTAAGAAAGTGAAAGTGAATTCAGCTGCAGAAAAATAGAACAGATGAAACAAATAAGTTCAATTTGCAGATGATAGCGTCGGCGGACAAGGGGCAATACGGTCGATGAAGGAGGAATTAAGGATGGATATTCGTTTAGATGGAAGATGTGCGATCGTTACAGGCGGTGCACAGGGGATTGGCAAAGGGATTGCGACAGCGTTGGCTGAATCTGGTGCTTATGTAATAATTGCGGATATTGCACGAGAGGCTGCTGTGAATACAGTGGAGGAAATTCGAGCGGCAGAAGGCAGAGCAGATGCTTTATCTCTGGATATTACGGATGTAAAACAGGTGGATGAAGTAATGAATGAAGCTGTAAAAATGGGAGGGAAACTGGATATCTGTGTCCATGCGGCAGGGATCCACGTAGCAGAGAGCTTTCTGAATATCTCTCAGGAAAATATTGAGCGCCTTACCCGCATCAATGCAATTGGTACAAGCAATGTAATGCGTGCATCGCTGAAAAGAATGATTCCGAATAATTATGGCAAGCTGGTAGTTTTGACATCAATAGCAGCTCGTACCGGCTGTACAGATGCTCATTATGGAATGACGAAAGCGGCACAGATGCATATGGCATGGTGCGCAGCTATGGAGGTGGCACCTTATAATATTAACGTCAACTCTATTGCGCCGGGTTTTGTTTATACAGGAATGTGGGATACCATTATTGATACACGGTGCGGAGCAGAGAAAAAGAATATTCCGGAAGAACGCGAACGCTGCTGGAAGCAGGCTGTGGAGGAAACGATGTTCAAACGCCCCCAGACCTCACAGGATATTGCGAATATGGCAGTATTTCTTTGCAGTGAACAGGCTAAGGAAATTACAGGACAGTGCTTCAACGTATGCGGCGGCAGCCGTATGAACTAGCCGGGCGATTCTCCAGTGAAATAACGGGTATATGAAATCCTCAGCCTTTCGTACTTATTCAATTCCGACGGCTCGCTGCGGAAAAAGGGAACCGCTAAATATGAATACCGGTATCCCCTTCATACAGGAGGTGCAGACAGACCAAAGGAGGAAATGAGCCTTTGGTTTGTCTGTCATCCGGTGAAGGCAATGGGAGCATTTAGTAGCTTTCCTTTTCATCATCAGGAATCGGAAGTTTTAAATTATTTACGGTCTATGAGAACACCACGTTGAATATAGATGAGATTGAAATGCTTTTGCGGAAATGATGCGGCGTTATCCGGGCGTCCGCATCCCATTTCTGATTCACGCGGAAGAGGATGAGATGATCGAAGTGCTGAGAAAACGGGCACAGGCAGCTATATCAGGACAGGGGGAATGAAACGTGCGTTATTTTGATTGTCACGCGGATACTCTTACAGAGATTATAAATCCGGGAGAAGACCTGGAGAAAAACAGCTGTGATCTGGATCTGGAGAGGACAGAGAGATTTGCAGATCCCTATACGCAGATATTTGCTATATGGAGAGACCGCAGGAAGATGGATGAGAAGAAGCCGGAAGAAGAGTTCCTGAAGCTATACAGGCGCGGGACAGAACTGCTGGCAGAGGCGGATCAGAGAATCCTCTGGTGCAGAAATGCCAAAGAGATGGATCAGGCCCACAAGAGCGGCAAGTCAGCGGCCTTTCTTTCTATTGAGGACGTGTCTGTGGCAGGCAGCTGCGCAGATCAGCTAAGGAGTCTCGGATTCCGGTTTGCCATGCTGACATGGAATTATGAGAATCTCTATGCCTGCGGCGCGGCTTCGGATCAGAGAAAGGGACTGACAGAGAGAGGAAAAGAACTGGCGGAAAGGCTGATTGACCAGGGAATCATCCTGGATATTTCCCATCTGTCGGATCAGGGGGCGGAAGATCTGCTGACACTGACGGATGTCCCGGTGATTGCCTCTCATTCCAATGTACGCTCTGTATGCAATCATCCCAGGAATCTCCCGGACGGGCTGATCCGGGAGCTGATCCGAAGAAAAGGCCTGATAGGAATGAATTTTTTCGCTCCTTTTGTAGGCAGAAGTCCACGGATGGAAGACCTTCTGCGTCATATGGACACGGTTCTTAATATGGGCGGAGAAGACGTGCTGGCGTTAGGGGGCGATTTAGACGGATGCGACGGGATCTTTCCGGATGGTATGACCGGAGTGCAGTCCATTCCGGCCTTACGGGAAGCAATGGATCAGGCCGGGTTCGGTTCGGAGCTGACGGAAAAGATCTTTTCTGCAAACGCGGAGAATTTTGTCCGGAGAAATGTAAGGTAGAGATTCAAAGAGGTAGTGTCAAATAAGTTATGAAAAAATGAAGTCTAAGAAATACGTTATTACCACAATTGATATACGAGAGGATTTGTAAGGGCACAAACCTTGCAAATCCTCTCGTATATTATAAGCGCCCAATAATAGTGCTGGACTGCTGTTTTGAAAATACTGATTTACGATGTACTACTTAACCGTCTAAATAACGTAAGCGCCCAATATTAATGCGGTCAGATACAAAATTACCCCAGCCCTTTGCGAGTTGGAGTAATTCACTATAATTCACATGCGATTTTTGATAGATTGGAGTTTTTCACTCCAAGGTGCCAGCTCTGCCAGCTGTTCATCGGTCATATCTTTACTTGGCCGATGCTCCAGTAAAAATTTA
>CASDTX010000056.1 GCA_949283695.1 uncultured Eubacteriales bacterium
AATATAGGCCTCCTAATGTGTTTTTATTTACGTAACTGGCAGGTCACGTTTTTATTATACACATTAGGAGTTTTTATATCTGAATACATCGCTAAAGCTTCTATTGAACCACGCGACTATCGCGTGGTTTTCCTTGTACAACAAAGGACGGCCGGCAGATCGGCCTTCCCATCGACTTCAGCATCGAGGTATTCTGGTACAACAAGCAGATGTTCGAGGACGCACAGGTCACCCCGCCCACTACATTCAGCGAGTTCCTGGACGCGTGCGAAGCACTGAAGGCAGCCGGCTATACTCCCATCTCCGTATCCGGGAAGGACAACTGGCAGATCCTGCGTTACCTGCTGATGATCACGTACAGATACGCGGATAATGATTTCCTCTATAACCTCGCCCAGGGCGATCAGAAAATGGACAGCGAGATCGGCAGAAAGGCGGCAGAATTCGTCCAGACACTGGGCACGAACTATTTTCAGTCCGGTTTCGCCAGCACAGACTATACCGGAGCATCTGACTACTTCACCGGAGGCAGCGCCGCAATGTACTACCAGGGCACCTGGGATCTTTCCTTCATGGAAAATGAATCCCTCAGCGACGAGATGAAAGACAACATCGGCTACTTCCTGCTTCCCACCGTTGAAGCCGGCGAGACCGCAGTGGGGACCTCCAACTTCGTCTCCAACAGCACCATGCCCATCGCCTTCGGCGCAGACAAGTTCGACGAAGAGACCGAGCGATTTATTGAATTCTATACAGAACATATCAACGAAGCCACAGAGGGACTCTCGTTCTCGCCGACAAAAGGCGGCACGATACCGAACGAGACAGAACTGGCGCAGGCGATTCAGAACGATATGGATCAGTCAACCGGATCCATCCGCCTGTTCGATATCGAACTGGATCCGGCCACCAATGAACTCATCGGGAAAGAGATCGTCTCGCTCGCTCTCGGAGATATCACCGTAGATGAATTCTGCATCCGGGTAGACCAGTCCGTTGAGCAGAACGCAGCTTCTTATTTCGAAGAATAGACACAAAGGGGGCAGACAAATGAATCATTTCTTCTTCCAGCCCGGCGATGGATGGGCCGGGGACCCGATTCCTTTCTACAATGAAGCAGACCGGAAATTCTACCTCTATTATCTCCATGACACCCGGGAAACTGCCGCCACAGCCTACCGCACTTCATGGAATCTTGCAGTGAGCAGCGATCTGTGTTCATGGGAAGATATGGGCACAGTTCTGCCCCCGGGCGGTCTGTCAGACTGTGATCTGTGCTGTTATACGGGCAGTGTCATCGCCGGAAGCGACGGCCGCTGGCATCTGTTCTATACAGCGCAGAATCCGGATAACCCGGATTACTGCATCAGCGGCAGACCGCTCCAATATATTGTCCATGCGGTCAGCAGGGATCTGCTGCACTGGGAGAAGCACCGGGAATCCGCTTTTTCTTCTCCGGCAGGGGAATACGAACCCTTCGACTGGCGTGATCCGCATGTCTTTTATGATCCGGAGTCCGGGCAGTACGGTATGCTGCTGGCGGCACGCTGCCGGGGCAGTTCCTTCCGCAGGGGCGGCGTGACCCTGCTCTGCCGCTCCGACGATCTTGTGACCTGGAGCCGGCCGGAACCCTTCTATTCCCCCGGCATGTTCTACACCCATGAATGCCCGGATCTCTTCTTCCTCAATGGCTGGTGGTATCTGCTCTTCTCCACCTTCACCCAGCGGTTCGCCACGCACTACCGGATGAGCCGGTCTCTGTCCGGCCCATGGCTGATCCCGGATGAGGATACCTTTGACGCCAGGGGCATGTACGCTGTGAAGACGGCTGCTGCCGGGGAGCGCAGATTCTGCTTCGGATGGATTCCCACAAGGGCAGATCAATCCGACTTCGCGCACTGGCAGTGGGGAGGCACGCTGGCGGTTCATGAACTGGTCCAGAATCCGGACGGCACGCTGTCCGTGAAGCTCCCGCCGGAAGTTCTGGCGTCTGCTTCACCCGTGCCTGCGCTGCCTCATCCGTGCACCTATCCGGAGGGCGCGTACATCCGCGGGCGGAACGCGTTCTTCCGCGCGCCGGAAACGAGAGAGCTGCTGTACGACGATCTGATCCCCTCCGGCATCCTGACACTGGATCTTAAGCCTTCCGCAGGCATCCTGGATTTCGGCCTCTTCTTTCACGTAGATGAAACTCTGGAAAACGGGTACTATTTCCGTTTCGAGCCGCTCCACAGGAGGGTTGTATTCGATCTCTGGCCCCGCCGTCCGCTGGACAGCGAACAGCACCGCCTGAACGGCGACGTTCCGTTTCAGAACGGTTTCGAACGCTATCTTCCGGACGACTGTTTTCGCTCCCTGCACCTGACCGTCGTATGCTCTGATACCATCCTGGTTCTGTACATCAACGACAGGACCGCCATGTCTGTGCGCGTCTGCCGGCCGGACCGCCGCTGGGGCTTCTTCGCCACACGGGGCGCGCTCAGCATCAATCACATCCAATGGCGCCGGTTCCCTTAGAGTACCGGCACTGCAGGAATACTGCCTCTGCAGCAGAAATCCGGGGATTTTCATCAGCGAAAACCCCCGGATTTTTCTCTCTTTTTATATTCACTTGGCAGCATCCCGTACTTCTTCTTCAGGGCCCTGGCGAATGCCTTGCTCCCGGAAAATCCGTTTCGGATCGCGGTCTCTGTGATGCTGTACTTCCCGCTTTCCAGATCCTTCAGCGCGTACCCCAGCCGGATACTCTGAACATGATCTTTAAAGCTGATGCCCGCATATTTCTGAAACATCCTCGACAGATACGCAGGCGAATACCCGAACACTCTTGCAACTTCCTCCAAACTTAAATCACCGGTGTAGTTCTCCTTCATGTATGCTGTGATGGAAGAAAGCCTGGTCATATTCCGGTTCCTTCTGACCGAATCCTGATCCGCTTCTGTGAGCCGGTAATCCTTCACCAGGTAATACATGATATTGTAGAAGATACCCTTCATCTTCAGATCATATCCGCAGGGTTTCTCCGCGTAAATTCTGTACAGCTCCTTCACCAGCTCCATGAAGCGCTCGTCCCGTCTGCCCGGCTCATGGGTAAACCAGATGAACTGGTCGCCGGTATAATAATCTTCAAACAGCTTCACCGGGATCTGCAGAACCACCGTCTCATTGGGCAGGGGGGAATCCACGGAATGCATCTCATTCGAATTCACAATCATGAATTCCCCCGCTGTCAGATGCCACAGCCTGTCGTCAATATGAAATTCCAGCTCCCCGCCGCACACCGCGAAAATCTCTACCGAACGGTGCCAGTGTTTGTCCCGGTAATAATTGCCTTCCCGTCCTTCAAAGAGGAACAGCTTAAACGGGAACCCGGTCTCGGGAACGATCACTTCATGTGAAAAACTCATAGAACCTCTCCCATATGACATCCCTGCAGCAGCCGCATCCCGCGCTTCTCCCGCACAGAACTGCCGAAATTACGCGGTTTGAGGTGTGCTGCCCCTTGTTTGCCAACGCTACAGTTCATTGTGCAGCAGCTTATGTTCTTTGCCTTTCAGAATGCCCTCATATACTTCAGTGATAATCGGATTCTCATTGGAGAGCTTGATCTGGGCCATGCTGTCGATCTTATAGATTCCTTCCAGACGCGCCTTCTTCGTCCTCGGTCCGATCGGCACAGGCTGTCCGCCTCCCGCGATACATCCTCTCTTGCAGGCCATAACCTCCACGAAATCATAGTACGCGGTCCCGGCCTTCATCTTCTCCAGCAGATCTTCCGCACAGTGCAGGCCGTTCACCACAGCGATCTTGACCTCCCGGCCGTTCAGGGCAACCGTCGCCTCCTTGATGCCGTCCACGCCCCGGATCCCGGTGAAACTGATCTCTTCCAGGTCTTCCGCTCTGCTGCTGTTCACAAGCCGTCTCAGCACCGCTTCTGTCACACCGCCGGTCACGCCGAAGATCGCGCCCGCGCCGGATGCCAGACCGAAGGGCATATCAAGGGCCTCTGGCTGAACCTGGGCCAGGTCGATGCCGGCCTCCTGGATCATACGGGTGATCTCTGTAGTTGTCAGCACATAATCCACGTCCTGCTCACCCTCTGTGAAATGTTCCGGCCGCTTGATCTCCGCCTTCTTCGCCGTACACGGCATGATGGATACAACCATGGTCTTGCGGACGGATTTGCCCTCTTCTGCTGCTTTCTTCTCATTCATCCGCGCTTCTTCTTTCAGCAGCGCGCCGAACATCTCCTGGGGAGATTTGCAGGTTGAGAGATGTCCCCGGAATTCCGGATACCGATTCTCACAGAACTTCACCCACGCAGGGCAGCAGGAAGTAAAGAGGGGCAGATTCTCGCCTGATTCCAGACGCTCCACCAGCTCTTTCGACTCTTCCATTACCGTAAGGTCCGCACCGAAGTTCGTATCGTATACCTCGTCAAACCCGATCCTTCTTAAGGCTGCCACCAGGCGTCCCAGCGTGTTTTCACCTTTCTTAATGCCGAACTTATCTCCCACGGCCACGCGGACTGCCGGTGCAATCTGAGCGACAACCCGGGTATTCTTATCTGCCAGGGCTGCCCATACCGGCTCCACATCCTGCTTGATGCTGATAGCGCCGGTCGGACAAACAGCGCGGCACTGCCCGCATCCTACACAGTCCGTCTTGGCCAGATCTTTATTGAACGCCGGCGTCACCTGCATCTTAGAGCCGCGGAACGCAAAATCAAGAATGCCCAGTCCCTGGATTTCATCGCAGGTTCTCACACAGTCGCCGCAGAGAATACATTTATTCGGATCCCGGATCACACAGTCCGAAGACATGTCTTTCGGAAGCTGTTTCTTATTATTCTCAAACCGCACATCCGTGATGCCTAACTGGCGGGACAGCTTCTGCAGAGTACAGACACCGTTCTTCGCACAGGTCGTACAGTCCCGGCAGTGGGCCGCAAGCAGCAGCTCGATAATCATTTTCCGGTGGTGCTGCAGACGCGGTGTATTCGTATAGATCACCATGCCGTCTCTCGGGACCTCAGAACAAGACGCGAAGACTTTGCCCCGGTCGTCCTCCACCACGCACATGCGGCAGGCACCGTATGTGGAAAGCTCCGAGTGATAACAGAACGTAGGAAGGTCAATCCCGGATTTGCGGATGACGGAAAGCACGTTCTTCTCATTGGTAAAAGTCACTCTTCTATTATTTATGGTCATATAACTCATGCTCGTCTCCTCCTACCATTCCACATGTATCGCACCGAACGCACACGAACTCTCGCAGGCGCCGCATTTGATACATCTCTCAGTGTCAATCTCAAACGGCTCTTTGATCTTGCCGCTGATGGCATCCGCCGGACAGTTTCTCGCACACTTGGAACATCCCTTGCACCGCTCCGGACTGATGATATAGCGTTTCATCGCCGTACAGGTATGGGAAGCGCACCGCTTGTCCACCACGTGTTCGATGTACTCGTCCCGGAACAGCTTCAGTGTACTCATGACCGGAAGAGCCGCGCTCTTTCCTAGACCGCACAGCGCTGTCTCCGTGATCGTTGTGGCCAGTTCTTCCAGCAGATCCAGATCTTCAATCTTCCCGTTTCCGGCCACGATGCGTTCCAGGATCTCCAGCATCCGCTTCGTTCCCTCGCGGCAGGGCACGCACTTGCCGCAGCTTTCGTTCTGGGTGAAGTTCATGAAGAATCTCGCCACCTCTACCATACAGGTATGGTTATCCATAACCACCAGGCCGCCGGACCCGATCATGGCTCCCATCTTCTTCAAAGAGTCAAAGTCCAGGCTTACGTCCAGATGGTCTTTCGTCAGACAGCCGCCGGATGGCCCGCCGATCTGCACAGCCTTGAACTCTCCGTCTCCCTTGATGCCGCCTCCGATATCGAAGATAACCTCTTTCAGCGTAGTCCCCATAGGAACCTCGATCAGCCCTGTATGCTTTACGCTTCCGGTGAGGGCGAAGGCCTTCGTTCCCGGACTGTTCTCTGGTCCGATACTCTTAAACCAGTCCGCGCCCTCCATGATAATCATGGGCACGTTGGCAAATGTTTCTACGTTATTCAGCACCGTAGGCTTGGCAAACAGTCCCTGCTCTACCGTCCGCGGCGGCTTCACACGCGGCATTCCGCGATTTCCCTCGATGGATGCGGTCAGCGCACTGCCCTCGCCGCAGACAAAGGCCCCGGCTCCGCGATTGATGTGCAGACGGAAGGAAAAGTCCGTCCCCAGAATATGATCTCCCAGAAGTCCGCACTCCTCCGCCTGGGCAATCGCCAGCTTCAGCCTGCTGACTGCCAGCGGATACTCCGCACGCACGTAAATATAGCCTTCCTTAGCGCCCACAGCATACGCCGCGATCATCATACCTTCGATCATCTTATGGGGATCCCCCTCCATGATACTCCGGTCCATGAACGCTCCCGGATCGCCCTCGTCTCCGTTGCAGACCACGTATCTCTCCTGCTCCTGCTGGCGCGCCACCTGGGACCATTTATACCCGGTGGGGAACCCGCCGCCTCCGCGTCCGCGCAGATTGGAGTCGGATACTTCTTTGATAATCTCTTCCGGCTTCATCTCGAAGAGCGCCTTCTCCAGCGCCTGATATCCGCCTGTAGATATGTATTCCTGGATGTGCTCCGCGTCGATATGTCCGCAGTTCTTCAGCACATTTCTCGTCTGTTTCTGATAGAAGGGGATCTCCTCCTGCTTCTGATACTCGATCCCGTCCTGCTTGAAGAGAAGATGACGGATCACATCTCCCTTCTCGATGGTTCTGTGGAAGATGGCGTCACAGTCTTCCAGCTGTACTTTCGTATAGAGAATCCCCTGCGGCTCGATCCGCATCAGAGGCCCCATCTCGCAGAAGCCGTGGCATCCGCTCTTCTTCACGCCGATCTCGCCGTCACCGTGGGCGATCTCCGGCCCGAAGTGCACTTCCACATCCGGATGCTCTTTCACCAGCTCGCACATCCGTTCATAGATCTTCCCCGATCCGCCTGCCAGACATCCTGTGCCGGCACAGATCAGGATCCTGCATTTACTGTTTTCAATCTGTGCTTTCGAAGCCCCGCGCACTTGTTCGAGAGCTTCCCTGTTCTCTATTCTTTCCATACGCTCTAAGCTCCTCTCAACTCTCGAATCAAATCAGCCGCCGCATCCGGAGTCATGGCCGGATACACTTTGTCATTCACTGTCATAACCGGCGCAAGCCCGCAGGCGCCAAGACAGGAGACCGTCTCCAGCGTAAACAGCATGTCATCTGTCGTCGCCTTTTCCGGCGAAAGTCCCAGCTCACTGTACAGCCGCTCCAGGATAGGGATGGATTTCCGCACATGACAGGCTGTCCCGTCACAGACCTTGATCACGTATTTTCCTTTCGGTTCGAAAGAGAAATTCTCATAAAATGTCGCCACGCTGTAAGCCTTCGCCTCATTGATCCCCAGCTTTCCGGCCACATAGCTGAGGAGTTCCGGCGGAAGGTAGCGGTATTCCGTCTGGATGTCCTGGATGATCGGGATCAGCGAAGCCTGGTCTGAGCCGTGCTCTGCGATGATCTCATCCGTTTTCTCGTAGTAGCTCTGATCTAACATGGGATACCTCCTTTAGTCTGTTGTATGATATCGATAAAAAAATATCAATCAGTTTTTATTATATGGCAGATATGACAAACAGGCAATACAATTCATCCTGATTTTTATACAAAATGTATCAGCTCACACGTATGCTTAAGGCCGGCTGCTTTATGCAAGCATAAAGCAGCCGGCCTTATAACAGACGCAGGAAGCACCTTTTCATAAGTAAAACGGCGGCAGCCACAAGAAGCATGCAGTGCGTTTTTACGAATGGCGCTCCTTGAAGCAGCAACGTAACTGTTCCGTTCGGTCACATGAAAACTTCATGGTTTATCACATCATCCCTTCAGGAATATAGGACGGATAGTTGATCCCATTCGCCTGCAGCGCGTCAAATCCATCCAGGGCCGCAGCGAATTGTTCCGGTGTAAGGCTGATCCTGATCTCATTTTCCTTCAGGCCGCCTACCAGGCGCTCTCCTTTACATCCCAGTGAGATGCCGGGTTTTCCGGTATTATAGGTATATCCCCAGGCATCTGTACAATTGGATTCTCCTACAAACGGAAATGTTAGTTCCTGAAAATCACGATTCTGAAGCCCGGCAAGGATGATAAAGGCGGCCCTTGGCTTCAGGGCGAGAAGGATGACATCCGGCTCTTCTATATTCCCTGTATCAAGAGGGCTCAGCACAAGAATATTGTCTCCGCCTTCGGGAACTCCTTTCTTCTCATAATCCGCATGTGCTTTCGCTCCCTCTTTTGTGTTGAACCATTTTGTAGGCGGAAGCATCATATCTTCCCCGTTTTCCCACCGTTCATCCACCGGCAGGATCCCGTTGCAGATGGAACAATAATCAAACGCATTATTGGAAGCATCATAATAAACCGTCCTATGTTCATCTACCGCTTTTTGGAAGGTCTGGCAGACGAACCCCTTTTCACCGAAGTTCTGAATCTCCGGTATTTTCAGCACTTCATCCGCATCTTTCATATATTTGACAGCAAGCGCGGGGCTTTCCGGCCCGACTGCCTTTTCATATCTTTCGTTTAGTTCTTTCCAGTTATAGTTTCCCATAATCTCTGAACACCTCCGAATCTTTGAATCTCTTCGAATATCTGAATGTCTTCTGGCATCTGAATCTCTTCGAATATCCGGGCAGCTCCGGCAGACTAAAGATTTCTTGCCGTGTCATAAGCTTCCATATTCGCGCAGAGGACATCTCTCACCGAGCCGGCATCGCCGATCGTCCTTACATCGAATCCGGCGGCGGCTAATTCATCCTTTAGCTTCGTATCGGAACGGGAACCGACCGCCAGCACTACGGTATCCGCAGGGATGGAAATGTCCTGTCCATTATTGACCAGTACCTCCCGTTCTCTTATCTCTCTGACCGCGGTACCTGTCATGATACGGACGCCGCGCTGCAATAAAAGAGGCGTCATCGCCAGGATTTCGGCTAAATTTCCTCCCATGATCGCAGGCAGCATTTCTACAAGTGTTACCTGTTTCAGCTGAACCGCAAGGTGATGGGCCGTCTCAGCCCCTACCTGCCCGCCTCCGATCACTGCGACATTCATTCCGGAAACCGGTGATTTCCCTTCCAGTACGTCATTGGCGTATACTACATTCGGACCATCAACGCCCGGGATCTTCGGAGTGACGGGCACTGCGCCGGCAGCATAAATGATCACATCAGGAGCTGCTTCTTTCATAAGCTCTGCTGTCGCTGCCGTGTTGTATTTTATCTCGATGCCGAGCCGTTTACATTCCCCGAGCTGCCGGTTCAGATAATCAGTGATCTCCCCTTTGAACGGAGGAATCGCCGCAATGCGGAACTGCCCGCCCGCAGCGTTCTGTTTCTCATAGATGGTCACATCGTGTCCCGCTTCTTTGGCAGTGACAGCTGCCTGAAGGCCGGCAGGGCCTGCCCCGATCACAGCAACCTTCTTCTTCGCTTCTGCTGGTTTCACGCCGCCTTCGTATTCTCTTCCGAGCTCCGGGTTGATGGCGCATTTTACTGTTTTCTGCATATTCAGCTGTCCGGAGCATCCCTTGTTGCAGCCGATGCACCGGCGTATCTCACCGTAACGTCCCTCTGCCGTCTTATTCGGAAGCTCCGGATCCGCCAGGGAAGCGCGTCCCATAGCAACGAAATCCGCCTTTCCTGCTTTCAGTATGCTGTCTGCAAGCATCGGGTCATTGATGCGTCCTACTGTGATCACCGGAATCTCAACTACCTTCTTCACTTCAGCGGCATATTCCACGATCCATCCGTGCGCCGTCACCGAAGTAGGGATGATGGAATTCAGCGCCCCGTAAGTTCCGCAGGAGATGTGGATCATATCCAGTCCCGCCTGTTCAAGGACCCTCGCGATGGCTCTGGTATCTTCTATCGTCCTGCCTCCTTCGATCTTCTCATCCCCTGAGATGCGGAAGTCGATGAGAAAGTCCTCCCCGCATCTTTCTCGGATTTCTTTGATGATCTCAACCGGAAATCTGAGACGGTTCTGCAGGCTTCCTCCATACTCGTCAATTCTCTTATTCGTATAAGGAGACATAAACTCCGCGATCAGATATCCATGACCGCCATGGATCTCCACGCCGTCAAACCCGCACTTTTTCGCTCTCTCGGCGGTATCGCCAAACTTCTTTATCAATTCCTTGATTTCTGTTACGGTCAGTTCCCTGGGGATCTCCTGATTGATCGGACAATTGACCGCACTTGGGGCCACAGGCTGCATCCCCGTGATGCGGGAATTCGTCTGACGCCCGCAGTGATAGATCTGGGCCAGAATCACGGAACCGTATTGATGAACCCGTCTCGGAAGCTCACGGTGGCTTTCGATCTGTTCGTCATTCCAAAGACCCGCTACATTTACATATCCTTTTCCGGAAGGATCTACCGCATAGTCTTCCGTGATGATCAGCCCCCATCCGCCTTTCGCCTTGGCTTCATGGTAAGCAATATACTGCTCGGTAGCCTTCCCGTCATTCGTACAATAATTTGTGACCATGGCCGGTACCGTAAACCGGTTTTTGATCGTTTTGCCCTTGATTACATAGCTTTCTGTTACCTTCTCAAACATTGTCTTCTCCTTTCTGAATCGATCGATTTTTCTGAATCTATTGATCCTTTTTCTCTTCTCCCTGCCCCATCTTCTTTATGAACGGAAGCAGTACAATTGTGAAGAAGACCGCCCCCGCAGCATAGGACAGGAATAGCTCTCCGTATTTTGCTTCAGACAGCATCGTATGTCCGGTCAGTATGGTAAAGAATAAGAAGGATGCGTCTCCTATGATATAGGGCATCGCCTTTGTGATCGAGCACACAAGCACAAGAAACATGAGCCCCACAACGACCGCCTCATACTGCTTCATCTCCAGTGTCCGGTAAGACCAGGCGGCTGCCCCGCCCAGGAGCAGTCCGGCGAAGGCATTCGGAATATCGTATTTCAGGCTGGAAAGATCGAACTTCCGGACCGCGGACCAGAACCAGAAGAAGAGGAATCCAGCCCATGCTTCAGTAATTGAAAACATTCCTAAAACAACAGAGAAAATACACAGGATCACCGTCAGGGCCGCCGCGACGCACAAGCCGGTCTTCCATTTTGAAGCTGAACCCGCACGCATTACACTTCCTCCTCATAACTGATTTCCATCTGAACTTTTCCGGATCTTAATCTCAGGATAATATAGGCCATGCCTGCGATGAGCATAACCACATTTCCAATGATCAGGTACATCTCCATCGTGCTGGCAAGCGCGACGATATTGAATACGCCTAATGCCGCGCAAAGAACAACCAGGATTGCCAGAAGCGGTGTCGCCATATGGAATTTTGACCGTTTCCAGGCTTCCGGCAGAATCTTCGGAAGACGCATGATACAGATATTCATCAGGACCGCGCACATCTGCGTAAGCATTGAGACCATACTGGCGATCTGCTGGATATCCAGTCCAAAGAAGATCGGCAGTAATCCTACAACATAGAAGAATGTAAGGATGACCCACGGCGTCTTATATTTTGGATGCAGATACCCGATCTTCTCAGGAGCCGGCAGCCAGCCGTCAACGCACCCCTGAAGGATCGCTTTCGGCGCGCTTGCCATCTGTGCGTTCAAAGTGGAGATCAGCGCGAACATCGCGCCTCCTACCATGAATACCACATACACGGCCGGCGGCATGATCTCTTTGGCAACTAACCCAAGGTCCTTTCCGGCCACATCAGCAACCGGCAGGACGCCGGATGCCACGATCCCGATCAATGCGTACAGGATCGCGACCGCGATTGTTGAAACGATGATCGCCGTCGGAATATCTCTTGTAGGATTTTTCGCCTCCCCGCTCAGTCCTGCCACGATGTATGCTCCGTTTACCGCGAAGATTACGATCGCCATAGCCTGGACCAGACCGGGCACCCCGTTCGTCATGAAATCATTGGCCAGATAATCCGGGCTCACCTTGCCGATTCCGAACCCGACAAAAGCCAGCAGGGCAACACACATAGTGCCAACGATCAGGTTCTGGACTTTTGCCATCTTATCGATCCCGAACAGGTTCACCACATAAAATAATGTCAGAATGACAAACGCGATCAGCTTGCGCGGGAGCATGGGAACGAAGGCCAGCGCATAGTCCGCAAAGGACAGCGCGTACATGGAAAGCGATATGTTGCTGATCACTGTGACCACCAGCAGAAATCCTGCCAGATGTTTGCCCGCGAGCAGAGCGGCCATTGTATAGTTCCCGCCTCTTAAGCGCACTACACTGCACACGATGATCGTGGGAACACTGCTGATCAGTACCACGACCGCTGCCATCAGAAACGAGATCGGCACGCTGCGTCCGGTAAGCGCGATCGCCACGCCCATCAGCGACATGATCCCCGCTCCGATCACCTGTCCCACAGCGACTCCCATCAGATCCTTTAGTGTCAAAACACGTTTTAATTCTTTTGTTGATACAGCCATAATGTATCTCCTCTCATAAAAAACAGACAATTACTCTTCTTCGTTTGAATGGGTCCTTTTAGTTCGATATCTTACTCACGATCTCTTTGAAGTCAGGCAGATCGAAGACCGTCTTCGCGTAGTACGCATATGTAACCTTCCCGTCCGGATCAACCGCGAACACTGCAGGCAGCTGCTGGGAGCGTCCTTCCGGTTTCTTGCTGTCTAACCCGGAGATCACGACCTGACGCACCCCGCCCATGGCTTTCATGTTCTTCACGTCGCCGCCTACCATCGCCAGCGAACTGTCAGCCTCGAACACATTGTAGCGGTCATACAGCTTCGCGTCGGGATCGCATACCAGATCAAACGGGAACAGATGATCCTGCGCTGCTTTTGCGATGCTTTCCTGTGTGGACTGAAGCACTACCTTCAGGTCGCAGCCTGCCTTGTCGATCTCCGGCCACAGCGCGCGCAGCTGGGACAGGAGCATCTGGCAGATGGAACAGGTATAGTAACGCGAGAACACCAGGATCGTAGGCTTGCTGATCGTCTGCGCCAGATCCAGTCCGCTCTGCTCCGCTGTGTCATAGATGAAGCCTTCCAGGACATCTCCCGCTTCCAGCGTCTTATGATAGGGCCTTCCCTGCTGATCCCACAGCGCCCGTCTTGCGTCCATGGCATTCTTAAAGCGCTCCATCGAGCGTTCCAGTGTTTTGCGCGAACAGGCCAGATTGATCCTCTCGAATCCCCGCGCGGAGGCACCGAAGATATATCCCTCATCCAGATACAGTCCGGCTTCCTCTTTCATCAGAACTTCCAGCTCTTTGTGCGTCATTCCCAGATCACGCATATCCAGCCACAATAAGTAAGTTCCTTCCAAAGGCACGACCCGGACCTCCGGGAAGTTCTCCGCCATGAACTGCTCGATGTAGGCCGCGTTGCCGGCGATCACTTCTATCAGCTCGTCCAGCCAGCCATCACACCGGGTATAGGCCGCTTCGCAAGCCCGGTACGCGAACGCATTCAGATGGGTGAGCAGATTCAGGGTATGCGTTCCCACGACCTTTTTATAAGCGGTCCGGTCAGGGATCATGATGTTCGAGCACTGAAGCCCCGCCAGATTAAACGTCTTGCTGGGTGCCGTACATACCGCGCAGATCTGCCGCGCCCTCTCGGAGACATTGGCCATCACTGTATGCTCATATCCGGGCATGATCAGATCGTGGTGGATCTCGTCATCAATGATAAATACATCATTGCGGTCACAGATCTCTACGACCCGTTCCATCTCTTCCCTGCTCCACACTCTTCCTACCGGGTTATGCGGATTACAGAACAGCAGCAATTTCGCGTCCGGTCTTTGCGCCAGCTGTTCCAGTTCCTCGTAATCAATCGAATAATGCACTCCGTCTAATTTCAGCTGAGAATATAAGATACTTCTCTCACGCGCCACTACGGACATATCAAACGGATAGTAAACCGGGGAAATAATGATCACACTGTCCCCCGGATTGCTCAATGCTTCTACAAGCAGCCCCAGAGCATATACGATCCCCGGTGTGAGCACGATCTCCCGGGCTGACACATCGAAATCATGTTTTCTCTTCATCCACCCGCATACAGCCTCATAATAAGCATCCGTCGGATCCGTGTATCCCAGAATCGCATTCTCCGCCAGATCCTTAAGCGCCTCCACAATCGCCGGAGCAGTAGGAAATTCCATATCTGCCGTTGATAAAGGTACCCGCTCTGTACTTGCTCCGGGCACTGCGTTCCATTTTGAGGATCCGCACTGAGAGCGATCCGGAATTGATTCAAAATCATACTTCATACAATCTGCCTCCTCCTTTGTACTTTAAAAAATTTCCAATATGTTTTTGTCGTACTCAACATATCACTTTTTATTGAGCATATAAATAAAATTATTTTATAAAATTGATATTTTGTTCATTTTTTATAGAATTAATCTTCTATTTTTGTTCATTATTTCCTATATATTTTTCAATTTAACAATTATATTATTTACATAAGAAATATTTTACTATGAGATTTTAATGAGGTATTCTTATATCATGGAAATGTGAAAGGAGTATTAAGACATGGATGTAGAAAAACGCTCAGACTTCGAATACTATGTATCCATGATGGACATGGTTTACCAGTTCGTGCTCTATAATATGGATGACTACAGTCAGCCCCGCGACTACGGAACCGGAGATGTCCTCAATATGGTGGAGATCCACACGCTCGCATTGATCGCAGAGACCCCCGGGCTGTGCGTCAGCGATGTCGCCAAGATGTGGCACCGTACACTCAGCGCTGCCTCACGGAATGTAAACAGACTGCACCAAAAAGGACTGATCACAAAGAAGAAGATCCCGGGCAATGACAAGAACGTACATCTCTACCCCACTGAAAAAGGTGCAGAGCTTGCCCGCCTGCACAATGATTATGACAGAAAGCAGATCGCGAAGACAATGAAATACCTGCTGCTCCGGCACACAGATGAAGAATTGCGTCATTTTAATGAGGTTATTAAGACATGTGTAGAACGATTCGAAGATACAAAGTTCCAGGGGAAAGATATCAGAACGGAAGATGTGTGATCCTGTAATCTACTCAAGAATCCGTATTTCCTGACTGCTTCTCAGAAGAACCGGGAGAGTCCTTCCGGTTTTTCTGAGTGATTCAAATTCAGCAGTCGCTGAAAAATGGCTGAATTATTACTACAAAACATTCTAAAATATACCACTTTGGTTTTCTCTTTTTCCATACTATAATACAGATAATCATTCATCCGAGGTGACAGAATTGAAGATCAACAGGTTTTGGGGAAAAGTGAAAATTCAGAAGAAGCTGTTCACCACACTGCTCGCCATTATTACTGTTCCGATCCTGTTTTTCGGCGCGTTTCTCCTGGTCAAAGCCAATGAAAGTATGGTCAGGCAGTGCCAGGATCAGGTAACGGAAGAGAATGCCAGGGCCAGAGCAGTCTTCTTTGATTTGACGACGAATATTTATAATATTTCTGAAAATTTCACCTCTGACTCTGTTCTTGCTGATCTGCTCTCACGGCAGTACTCGGATGAAACGGAAGTGCGCAGAGCTTTTGACGCCTATGACCTGATTTCCTCCACGCTGGCCCGCCAGACATCGCTCTATGACATCTGTATCTATACGAACAACTCCACCATACGGGATTATGCCCATTTCTCCTACGCCGGGCTTGACGTCCGGGAGAAGCTCTGGTATCAGTTCTTTCTGCAGAATGAAGGCACCCTTTGGTCCTCACAGCCCAATCAGGCGGGCAATAACGTAACCCTATTCGACCTTGTCATGTACCGGAAGATCCCGCTTCTGTCGATCCATGATTTCGCTGTTCTCAAAATCACTGTAAGTGACAATTATCTGAGAAGCCGCTTAAATAATAAAGCAATCCCAAGCACAGCGTATTTGAACGGCGGGTCGCCTTTTTACTACAGTGACCTTACTTTTGACGGAACCTTCACCCCGCCCTCCACCGCAGAGAATCCCTATATGCAGAGTACGGATTTCACCGAAATAGACGGACAGAAATATGTCCGCTCCGTGTCCACGCTTCAGCCCTACCGCTCAGACGGTTTTATTTATATCCTTTCTTACAGCAAGAACGGTCTTCAGGATATCTCACGGCTGACTTGGAGCTACACGTTGATTCTGCTGCTGGTGTTGTTTATCCCCTGCTTCCTGCTCTACTTCTATACCCAGTATTTCAGCTCCCGGATCTCGCTTCTGCGCAGCGCCATGCACCAGGCCGCACTGGGGGATTATAATATCATCTCTTCGTTCGCCGGAAATGATGAACTCTCCGAGACCTTCAATGACCTGCTGCTCACGGTCCGCAAAATCGAAGAAAAGGAATCCCTTCTTTACGAGAACCAGCTGCGGGAGCAGAAGCTGACCCTGCAGCGGCAGGAACTGGAGAAGCGGCAGCAGCAGATGGAGTATAAGGTTCTTGCAAGCCAGATGAATCCGCATTTCCTCTATAATACGCTGGAAATGATCCGCATGAAAGCAGTGAACGCAGATGATTTCGAAGCCGCCAACGCCATCAAACTGCTGGGGAAATACCTCCGGCACAGCTTGGATAATACCGGCACCACGGTCACGACACTCTCAAAGGAACTGCAGTACATCGAACTGTATCTGACCATTCAGCAGCTTCGCTTTAAGCAGCGAATTAACTATGATATCTCTGTGGATCCTGAGATTGAGCCGGAGAAGGTATCCGTCCTGCCCTTCCTTCTCCAGCCGCTCATCGAGAACTCGGTCTCTCACGGACTGGAGCATCAGGAGAGCAAGGGATTCATCCAGGTGAATATCTTCCGGGAAGCAGAAGACTTCTTATATATCACAGTCAAAGATAACGGCGGAGGGATGACCCCGGAAGAGCTGGCCGCGCTCCGCCGGATGATCTGCACCAAAGACGAAACCAAGACGAAAAGCATCGGCCTGTATAATATCAACCAGAGGATCCGCCTCTGCTGCGGGCCGGAATATGGCATGACCATCACAAGCAGAAAATGGGAAGGCACCTGTGTTTCATTGAAACTCCCTTATCTGGAATAACAACACATCGAAATGGAGGTAAACATGAACGTACTGATTGCAGATGATGAAGAAGATGTTTTGATCGGAATGAAACGGATTATAAACTGGAAAGCTCTGGGCTGCAAGATCTGCGGGGAAGCCTCCACCGGCTCTGACGCTCTGCACAAGATACTTCTTCTGGATCCGGATCTTGTAGTACTTGATATCCGTATGCCCGGGATGACCGGCCTGGAAATTATCGAGAAGGCGCAGAACGCGGGGTTCCAGGGACATTTTATCATCCTGAGCGGCTACTCGGATTTCACTTACGCACAGACTGCGGTCAGACTGGGCGTAGACTGCTATCTGGTCAAACCGGTAGACGAGGACGAGCTCACAGACGCGGTCCTGCAGATTCGCAGTCATCTGGAAGATCAGCGCAGGAAAACGCAGATTCTCCGCCAATATCGTGAAAATGCCCGCAGTACGATCCTCATCAGCCTGATCAAAGGGGAAGTCCGCCCGTCAGAGTACGATCTGGAAGATCTGCATCTGATCGCAGATCAATACATGATTGTTCTGTACGAACGCTACAATCAGGATTCTTTCTGTGATCTTCTGAGCCTGCCGGACCTGCTGCGCGCAGGCGGACAGTTCCCCTGTGACTTGGAGGAACTCCGAATCGACACCCATCATATCATCCTGCTCAAAGGAGCGGCCTCGATCCGCCGATTCTACCGGCTCCTTGAGCACTATAGTCCCCGGCCCCAGCCAGGGTCTCCTCTGGATGCCCTCTTTCTGATCTATGGGCGGCCCGTGACATACATCCAGGAACTCCCGCTCTCCTACCAGGATACCCTGGAACTCTCAAAACGCCGTTTCTTCTGTGACGAAACCCAGCATATCTTAAGCTACCAGGAGCTTCCGAACCCTCTGCTGCTGAAAGATCCGGACACAGGGTCACTGCTCTCTCCGGAAGAGACTGCCGGGTATATCCAGGCCCACAATCGCACCGCGCTGGCAGAGTCCCTGATGGATCTCACTCAGAATCTCTATTACTCCCGGGCAGATGTACTGCAGATCAAACGAGACCTGATCGACTTCTTCCTTCAGGTGAAACAGTTCATCTGTACCGCATACCCGGCCACAGAGATCCCTCTGCCCGGCAGTTCGCAGATCATCGAGCGGATCATGAATAAATGTTACCTCTACGAGATTATCCATTTCTTCTCAGAGCAGTTTGAGATCTGCATGAAGGCAGTAGGATACTACAGCGGAGAATCCATCCTGGAAAGTGTACTGGATTATATTGATCATAACTATTACCGAAATCTGCGGCTGGAATCTATCGCTCCGCTTTTCGGCTACACCAGCTCTTATCTGGGGAAATTATTTAAGAAGAAGTTCGGAGAGTCTTTCAACTCCTATCTGGACAGTGTGCGCATCGAGAGTGCCAAAACGCTTTTGAAAGAGAATCAATATAAGGTCTATGAGATCTCTGAGAAAGTCGGATACAAAAACCGGGATTACTTCCATAAGAAGTTCAAAAAACACACCGGAACAACCCCGGCGGAGTACCGAAAATCCCTGTCTGACGCAGATTCTGCAGAAGAGCCGGACGGCGGCTGACGCCTGTCCGGCTCTTCCTTATTCATGGATCATATTCTGCCGTTCCCGGTACTTCTCCTCTGCCTGCCGGCTGTCGTAGGTGAACAAAAGGTCAAACTTCAGATTCTCCAGGTTCTGGGTCATAGTTTGTGCCAGGGCGGCATAAGTTTCTTCATCCCCGGCAAACACCATCTTCCAGGAATAATCCGTCAGACAATCCGCACACTGGCTCCTTATGGTTGTAATCTGATAGTCTTCCTTGCCGCTGGCATAAGAATCTCCCGGCGCCGCCACCAGCATGTCCTGAGTTTCCAGGTATTCCATAGCATTGTCCGCGCCGGTCACTGCCGTCCATCGCTCATCCAGCAGAGTCCGCTCATTCCGGGCAGATTCCCAGAGGGTGTACATATAAGGAACCCCGGTCTCCGGGTTAGTATCCACGGTCTGTACGAAGGTGACATTGAAGGCACACACGCCTTCCTGCCAAATTCCTCCGCCCCACTCCGCCGGAACACTTACCATCTCGCCTCCCAGTGCCTGCCTTCCGAACTCAGTAAGCGCCGGTCCGCTCTCTTTCATTTCCCAGGTCAGTCCCTCCGGCCCGCAGGCATCAGAAGGTCCGGATGCCTGACTTGCCATAATCCCTTCCGGCGAATACAGCCAGTCGATAAAATCCGCCAGCCTGGCCGGATCCTCTGCCTGGCTTCCGATCATGACCGCCATCTCGCTGCTGCCCCCGGGCTGGCACCCATTCACACTGATCTCCATATCCTGGATTGGCACCATTTTAAACCCTTTCCCTTCCGCCGTATTTCCCGGTGTATTATACGCCTGCTGGCCGAACCAGGACCAGAAGGCAAACAAGACCTGTCCATTCTGTGTTTTCCGGTACACTGTTTCATAGTTCTGTGTAGGCGAGTCTGGATCAATCAGGCCCATCTGATTCGCCTGGTACAGGAAGTCGATCCCCCTGCGGTAGACCGAATCTTTCTCCGCAGGATTCTGGATCTCCCCGCTGTCCGATGAAAGCAGGGCCATTCCAACCTCGTCATAGCCGTAAAAGCAGGCCACATTCCGTGCGAATGTCATCATATTTCTGTCCCAATCTCCGAAAAGCGACAGCGCGTACACCGGCTCACCCTGCTCGGTGACCGGGTACGCTTCCTGCATTTGTTTCAGTACACTGAGCAGATCTTCCAGATCTTCTACCGGCGGGCATCCGATCTTCTCATAGATATCCCAGCGCAGGTACGGTCCGTAGTTCGGCTCCAGGCCGACAGCCGGTGTTGTGGGGGAATTCTCCGACAGTTCTGTAGGAACCGCATAGATTCCTTCCCTGCCTGCCAGCCTGCTGAAACGTTCGACCGCACTGCGGTACTTCATCACACTACTGTCATCGTCCAGCCATTCTTCCATATCAAGAATGAGTCCGGCATCCGCCAGCTGCTTCAGAATCCCGCCTCCCACATTGCAGATCAGCAGATCCCCGACGCTTCCTGAGGCCACTCTGGTCTGAAACAAACTGTCCCCGTCTTCTACGGCATTGGGCGCAATGACGTTCAATTCCATATTGAACTTGTCTTTCACGATCTTTCCGAACCAGCCGGACTGCAGTCCCGGGGCATTGGACTCGGAAGCAAACACATCAACCATGATAAATTCGCTGTATCTTTCTCTGCTTTTCAGCCCTGCACACCCCGCAAGCATAAGAATCATAAGACCTGCCAGCAGCCCCGGCACCGCCGTCCTCTTCAAACATACCACCACCCTTTCTTCCTATTCTGCCTATCCTTTCACCGCACTGTCAATACTTCCCTGGATAAAATATTTCTGCAGGACCAGATAGATGACTACAATGGGCACGATCCCCACACATGCCGCCGCTGCCGCCCCGTTCAGATCGCTCGCCGAACTGGACGAGAAATACTGAGAGATCGTCAGCGTCAGCGTGTACATGGACGGCTTCTGCAGGATATAGAGAGAATACCCATATTCATTCCACATATTCACTCCGTTCAAGATCATAATCGTGACCGTCACTGGCTTCAGCTGCGGCAGAATAATATACAGAAAGGTCTGAAGCGGCGTACAGCCGTCGATCTGGCTTGCCTCATCCAGCGATACCGGGATCGCTGACATAAAATTCGAATACAGGTAAATCGGCATCGGCAGTCCGAAGGCAGTAGAAACCAGGATGATCCCCCAATACGTGGAGATCGCCCCCATGGAGACCAGGGTGGAATACACGCCCACCAGAATGCTCAGCGGCGGAATCATCATTACGCCCAGAATCAGCCCTTTCAGGATCCGGTTCCAGCGGGACCTGTTTCTGGCCAGCGGATACGCGGCCATGCAGCCCAGTATGATTTCCAGAACGATCGTCACCACGGTTATAACCACCGTATTCAACATAGCCCTTAAGATACTGCCCTCCTCGAACAACTCGGCGAAGTTGCTCAGATCCGGCATTTCCGGGAGCGCCAGCCTGGAAGACACATCTGTAATATCCTTCAGCCCCATCACAGCCAGCACATAGATCGGACATAAATAGATGAGGATCAATACAATACTGACCGCGTATTTCCAAGGGGCGTTCTTCTTCCTTTGTTTTCCCATCACATCTGAACCTCTCTTCTGTCAAAATAAGACGTCACCGCTTTCGATACGATCAGGATAAAGAAAAATGTCACAATCCCAACCGCCGCTGCATAGCCGGCGTTCTGAGCCTCGAAGTACTGATTGTTAATATAAGACGACAGCGAATGGGTCCGGAAGCCCGGCCCCCCGTTGGACAGGGAGACTACCACGTCGAACAGCTTCAGGCCGCCGATCAGGCTTAATACAACCGCAGATGACATGGCCGGTCCGATCAGAGGCAGCGTGATCGAGCGGAACTTCTGCCAGGTCCCCGCCCCGTCAATGGTGGCGGCCTCATAGTAGACCGTAGGGATGTTCTGAAGACCGGCCATATAAATCACCATATAGATCCCTACATACTGAAGGGAATTGATCAGGGTGATAATCACAACACCCCTTGTCCCGTCCGCCATCCAGTCTGCCGGCGCCCTGCCGAACCATCCCAGGATCTCATTGAGCACGCCTCCGTCATACTGGACGAAGAAATACATGACATATCCCATGATCAGATTGGAGATCATGACCGGGAGGTAGATCACCGTACGAACCACGGAATGCCCTCTGAATCTGGTGTTCAAGAACATGGCCAGCAGAAATCCGGTCACATTCTGCAGGACCACACTCCCGAAGCCATACACAAGTGTATTTCGAAAAGCAGTCCACAGGTTCTTGTCGGTCAGCATTTTCAGATAATTTTTCAGTCCAATATAACTGGAATACTGCGAATAGCCGTTCCACTGTGTGAACGATACCCTCACCGCCTCGATCATCGGATAGACCACGAAAAGCATCATCACAGCCAGCGCGGGCAGATAGAAGAGGTTCATCTTGAATCTGTATTTCTTCAACTTCCTCACTCTCCCGCCGTCAGCTTCTCCTGGTACGCAGCTGCCAGCGATGCCGTGCTGCTCTCAACTGCATTTCCCGGAGAAAGGATGATCTCGGTCAGGCTGTTGCCCAGATCGTCCCACATGCCATTCGGCAGATATTCCCGGTCAAAAAGAGGTACATAGAGAAGGTCTCCGTCGAAATCTTCCGTCGTCTTTCGGAATACTTTGGTCAGGTAATCTTCTGAGTTGTCTGCGTCTGTAAACGCGGGCAGATCACCGCCTGCTGTCGCCAGTTCTGACACGATCTCCTTATCTGACAGATACTCCAGAAGCTGAAGTGCCTCGTCTCTGTTCTCACTGTCTTTCCACACGCCGTAGCAGCTTCCCTCTCCCATGCTCAGGCTGGACTTTGCATCGTCAGTCAGTCCGGGTGCCGGAAGGATTCCCATCTCTGCCTCCGGATTGTATGTCCGCGCGGTTGTAATGTTGTTGCTTCCTCCGAAGATAAATCCGGCCTCTCCAAGTCCGACAGCCCTGCATCCGGCTTCGTTGTCTGAAGTGGAAATATCAACGTTAAAGTATCCCTTCTGCATCCAGGAGTCAATCCGCTCTGCCACCGGCGTCCAGTATGTCTCAAAGTCAAATGTTCCGTCCTTCAGAGCATCTCCCTGATTGTCCTCCACATCGTCGTTCGTCAGGTAGGTAGGCGGAACAGCTTCCGCCAGCTGCGCAATGGATGTTCCATCACTGTTTCCCACATAGATGGGGGTGATGCCTTTCTCTTTCAGCTGATCACACGCCGCCTCGAAATCATCCCATGTCCGGATGTCTTCTGCCTTCACTCCGGCTGCCCTGAGCGCATCCTGACTGTAGGAGATGGTATTGATCCCCATGGTCAGCGGCAGTACGAAGATGTTGCCTTCCTTGTCTGTGATGACTGGCTTGATCGCTTCATCCACTCTGGACATCCATTCCTGATCATTCAGAGGCATCAGGTACTCACTGTACCTTGCCACACTCCATCCATGGGTCTCCCACAGATCCGGGAGGTCATTGGATGCCATTCGGGTCTTCATCACGGTCTCATAGCTGTCGCCCGGGCTTACAAGTTCTACTTCGATGCCGGTTTCATCCGTAAATTCTCCCACAATCTTCTCGAGAACGTCTTTCTTATCTCCCGTCCAGGTTGTGGCCATCTCCAGAGATACCGGCTTGTCTGCCCCTCCGTCCTCGCTTTCTTTCTGGCATCCGGTCACCATTCCTGCCAGCAGCCCGCCTGCCAGGACATATGATACTGCTTTTTTCCATTTCATACTTTTTCGCTCCTCTCGTTGTTTGATTGTAGCGTCAGTGTATCATACCCCGGATTTTCTTATAACCATAGAAACTTCTACAGTTGCGTGTACTTTTTAGGAAAAGAAGTTTTCGTCTTCCGTCTTTTCGGATTTCTTCACGTTTTATTGCAGATTTGTCCAGTTGTATTTCCCCTGTGCTTTCCTTATCCTGAATACACAATGGCGTCGGTGTACAGATACCGGATTATCCCTTGTACACCGACGCTGAAGACAAACAGTAAAGGAGTGATGTTTTTATGTTATTTGGTGCATTTCACAGCGGCGTCAATGTGGGAGGATGGCTGTCTCAGTACGACTGTCTGCCCGAGCCGCCTCAGACAGAAGAGGCCCTCCAGACACATTTCCGTACTTATATCACCCGGGAAGACCTGCTGCGCATCGCGTCATGGGGATTTGATCACATCCGGCTTCCTGTGAGCGGCTTCCTGCTGTATGATCCGCGGGAAGACAGCCTGAATCCACAGATCCTGGACTACATTGACCAGTGCGTCTTCTGGTGCAGGGAGGCCGGACTGAATATGATCCTGGATCTGCATTCTGCAGAGGGAAATGTCCCGGGAGCCATGGACGTTCCTATGCCGCTCCTGGTGGAAGATTCCCTGCAGCAGCACTTTTATTCTATCTGGGAGAAACTGGCTGCACATTTCCAGAATGAGCATTCCATCTGCCTGATGTTTGACCTCCTCAATGAGGTTTCCGACGCATCCGGCTATCTCTGGAACCGGCTGTATAAAGAAACTGTGCACAGAATCCGGGCCATTGACCCCTTCCGCTGGATCCTGGTGGGAAGCAATCATATGAACAGCGTGGCTGCGCTCCGGGAACTGGACCTGCTGGACGATCCCCTTACATTCTACAATTTCCATTACTACGACCCGCAGGTTTTCACCCATCAGAACGCTCATTTCTCAGATGAAATGAAAGAGTTCGGCCAGACTGTCACTTACCCTGGAAATATCGCGGCCTTCGGCGAATACCTGGAACGGCATCCTGAATACCAGCAGAAACATGCGCTCACGATGCACGAAAAACGCAATGACCTGGCGCTGATGGAACGTCTCCTCAAAGACGCGGAATCCTTTGTCACTTACTCAGGCCGCGGGCTTTACTGCGGCGAATTCGGAGTGATCGATACCGCTCCGCCCGAAGAAGCGGTGAAATGGATCCGGGATCTTGTCCACATTCTTGACCGGAACCGGATCGGTCATGCGCTGTGGAATTATAAGGCCATGGATTTCGGGCTCCTGGACGCCCAGGGGAACCCCGGCTCTGATCTTATCATCCAGGAAATGCAAAGATTACATGCAGAAAGCGATCCCGCCTGAGGATCGCTTTCTTCCCTATATTCTTACCGTCAGCCGGATATCCCGGGACGATGCGCCGATGCGCACTTCTGTCATTCCCGGCACCGCGGCGTCCTGCTCTGCTTCCCAAGCGCTGTACCCGGCGCTCTCCATCTTCAGCGGTTCTGCCAGAATCCGCACCTGCTTCTTCTCGCCTGGTTCCAGCTCGATCTTCTCGAATCCCCGGAGCTGCTGTACGGGTTCGTCCTCAGCCCGCTCTGCCGGGGCTAAATACACCTGTACAGTCTCTTTTCCCGCCCGCGTACCTGTATTCTCCAGATCACAGGTCACTTCATATCTGCCTTCCTTCCACTTCACCTCCGGATTGGAATAAGCAAATGTAGTGTAGGACAGCCCGTGGCCGAAACAGAACCGGGGTTCCACGCCGAAGGTATCGTTATACCGATATCCCACAAATACGCCTTCCTTGTAGCGCACTTTCGCATCTCCCGGGAACTCTCCCACCGCGTGGGCAGAGCAGTCTGTATGCTTCTTATAGAAGGTCTCCGGCAACTTACCGGAGGGATTGACCTTCCCGAAGAGGACCTCCGCCAGCGCTCTTCCGCCTTCCATGCCGGCATACCAGCACCAGACCAGAGTCTTTGTGTCCCGGATCCAGTCTTCCATCTCCACCGGACTTCCCCCCATGAGTACGATCACTGCGTTTGGATTGGCCTGCAGGATCTCCCGGATCAGCAGATCCTGATCATAGGGAAGCTTCATGTCCGCCCGGTCTCTGCCCTCACTGTCGTATTCGTGATTCAGGCCTCCCACGAAGACCACATGCTCATACCGGGCTGCCAGCTCCGCCGCTTCCTTCCGGAGTGCTTCCCGCTTTCTCAGGACTGCCTCATCGGCCGCCCCGGCGCGCTCCCGCATTCTTCCGCCGCCGTCTTCCAGGCTGGTCTCCTGCCAGTTTACATCTCCTGTTTCCTTCTCCGTCTGCTCCTCATCCCGGACGTAGCCCGGTACATAGCGCACCTCCGTGTTTCCGCCCAGGAGAGACTTGATTCCCAGCAGCGGGGTGATCTCATAGAGAGCCTTAATCTCCGCGCTCCCTCCGCCGTCCGCATGGGTACAGTCCGCATTTTCACCGATCACAAGAAGCTTCTCCACCTGCTCCGCCGCCAGCGGCAGGACGCGGTTCTCATTCTTCAGGAGCACCACGGACTCCCTGGCCGTATCCAGAGCGCTCTGCCGGTGCTCCGGCGTATTATAGCTGCCCGATTTGCGCGGCTCTTTGCCGAGCATATGCAGGCGAGACAGAAGCATCAGGATCCGCACCACTTTCTCATCGAGCTCCTGCTCACTGATCTCCCCCTTCTCAATCCGTTCTTTCAGCGGATCCGCCAGATAATAATCGTCGAAATTATCCGTCACCGACATCTCAATATCCAGCCGCGACTCCGCCGCCAGAGCCGTATCGTGGACGCCGCCCCAGTCTGAGATCACCACGCCGTCATAGCCCCACTCACTGTCCAGGATCTCGTCCAGAAGATGGTGCTGATAGTAGCAGTGGTCTCCGTTGAGACGGTTATAGGCTGCCATAATCGTATGCGATCCGCCCCGCTTCAGGGCGTCATAAAATGCCGGAAGATAGATCTCCCGCAGGGCCTTCTCATCCACTTCCACATCGACCCACAGCCGCTCGGTCTCCTGATTATTGGCCGCGAAATGCTTCACACAGGCAGCCACATCCCACTTCTGCACGCCCTGGATAAAGGGCGCCGCCAGCTCCTTGGTCAGATAGGGATCCTCGCTGAAGTACTCGAAGTTCCTGCCGCACAGGGGGCTTCGTTTGATATTGATTCCCGGGCCCAGGATCACATCCTTGCCCCTTCCCCGGGCCTCCTCGCCCAGCACTGACCCTGTGGCAGCCGCCAGCTCCCGGTTCCAGGAAGCCGCAAGTGCACTGTTGCACGGGAGATAGCTGACCGCATCATCCGAGTTTCCGACGGGGACCCAGGACGCCGGATGGAATTCCTGACGCACCCCCATAGGCCCGTCTGACATCTTCAGCGGCGGGATCCCCAGCCGCTCCGCCCCAGCCGTCTGGAAGAGCTGGGCCCCGTGGACCATCCCGATCTTCTCATCCAGCGTCAGTTTCTTCATCAGTTCCTCCGCAGCGGTTCTTCTGTCTTTGTCCGCTGTTTTCGTTCCTTTCCTGTCTCTGTCCGCTGTTTTGCTTCTTTCTATGTTCATTTCTGCGCTTCCTCCTTCCTCCTGATTCCTGTCGGGGCACTGCGCATGATTCCCGCGCGCCCGCGCTTCCGGCATCCGCTCATTCGCCCAGCACTCCGGTAAATCTGCCGCCGGCAGGAACGGTAAGTACCGTGTCGGTTCTGCCCTGCGCATTTCCTTCCGTCTCTGCCTGAGCTCCCTGCACCTCTGCAACCGCCGCGTTCACGAACCGGATCCGGCACCCGCTCTTACCTGTAATCACTCCGGTAATCTTCCTGTCTTCTCTTGTAAGCTCCAGGTTCGCAAGCACCTCTTGATCCTGGTATACCGCAGCCTCTGCCCGGGTCTTCAGCGTGAATACCTTCAGTTCCAGATGATCGGTAAAGTCGTAATCCGCATTCTCTGCCTCGGTTCCCTCGGCAATGATGCTGTTCTCCCTGGCCCAGAGCGGAATGGAAAGATAGCCGTGCTTCTCCCTCCGCCAGGTTCCTCCCTCGGCGGTCTCTCCGGTAAGGTAATTCGTCCAGGTTCCCTGGGGCAGATAGTATTCTGCCTCCCCCTCTTCATTGAAGATGGGCGCTGCCAGAAGGCTGTCCCCCAGCATATACTGCCGGTCCAGATAGCGGCAGTTTAAGTCTTCCTCGAACTCCAGCACCATGCTGCGCATCATCGGCACGCCGGTCTCTGCGGTCCTTGCAGCAGCGCTGTAGAGATAGGGCAGAAGTCTTAATTTCAGCCTGGTGAAGAAGCGGAGCACTTCCACTGCCTCTTCGTCGTAGTTCCACGGCACGCGGTAGGACGTGCTGCCGTGAAGCCGGCTGTGGGAAGACAGAAGGCCGAATGCCGCCCAGCGCTTGTACACATCAGCCGTTGACTTGCTCTCGAATCCTCCGATATCATGGCTCCAGAATCCGAATCCGCTGCTGGTCAGAGACAGACCGCCTCTTAAGCTCTCCGCCATGGACACATAATCCGACCAGCAGTCCCCGCCCCAGTGTACCGGGAACCGCTGTCCGCCGACCGTGGCTGACCGCGCGAACAGAACCGCTTCTTCCCGCCCTTTCTTCTTCTCCAGAACTTCATAGACTGCCTTGTTATAGAGGAAGGTATAGTAGTTGTGCATCTTCTCTGGATCCGCGCCATTATAGTAAACTGCGTCTGTGGGGATGCGCTCGCCGAAGTCTGTCTTGAAGCAGTCCACGCCCATGTCCACCAGCCGTTCCAGCTTCTCCTGATACCACTTCACCGCTTCTGGATTGGTGAAGTCTACGACAGCCATCCCCGGCTGCCACATATCCCACTGCCAGACATCGCCGTTGGGCCGTTTCAGGAAATATCCCTTCTCCATGCCCTCCCGGAACAGGACTGCTTCCTGGCCGATATAGGGGTTGATCCATACGCAGATTCGGATGCCCTTTGCGTGGATCCGGGTGAGCATCCCTTCCGGATCCGGGAACACTCTCTCATCCCAGAGGAAATCCGTCCAGTGGAATTCCCGCATCCAGCAGCAGTCAAAGTGGAACACACTTAAGGGAATTCCCCGCTCCTCCATGCCGTTGATAAAGCTCATGACCGTATCCTCGTCATAATCGGTCGTAAACGAGGTGGACAGCCACAGTCCAAAGGTCCATTTCGCCGGAAGCGCCGGTTTCCCGGTGAGATCGGTGTAGCGCATGAGCACGTCTTTCATGGTCGGCCCGTCGATCAGGAAATAATCCAGGTACTCTCCCTTCACGCTGAACGCGGCCTTGGACACCTGCTCCGTGGCGATCTCGAATTCTACCCGGTCCGGGTGATTGACGAACACGCCGTACCCTCTGCTGGAGAGATAGAAGGGGATGCTCTTGTAGGACTGCTCCGTACTGGTCCCCCCGTCTTCATTCCAGATCTCCACAGACTGACCGTTCTTCACGAAGGGGGTGAACTTCTCGCCCAGCCCGTAGATCTGCTCTCCCACCGAAAGGCCCAGCTGCTGGCACAGATAAGCGTCGTCCTCTCCCCGGTCATAGGCGAACCCTTTCCAGTCAGTCTTTATGTAGGAGAGATCCCGGTTTCCGCTCTTCGTCAGAAGCCGCCCGTCTCTTTCGTACCGCATGGACCAGTTCTGCTTATCAATCACCAGAGCGAGATGCCCGCTCCTCACGGTCAGCGTCTCCTCTGTCTCATCCACCTGAAGATGCCCCGGCTCCGGCAGATTCAGCTCGAACTTCGGCGCCCGGTCCCTGCCTCCCATATGATGCCAGGTCTGCACCCGGATCACCTCCGGCACAGGCGCGGTGATCCGCACGGTCAGATTGATCCCGCCCAGAGTATCTCCTTTCGTCACGATCCGCGACGTGGGCGCACAGAGCACGACTTCCGTCTCAGATCTTCTTACTTCATATACATGCTGCGGTGAGAAGCAGCCATAACCTTCTTTGAATAACCAGCATCCGTTATGAAATTTCATGTTCTTCATACCTCCTGTTGATTGATTTCCTGATGGAATGTGTTGTCATTCTTTCCTGATTTCAGTGTTCATTATAGAGAAGTTTTTCCGCGATTCCTACCTCATTTTTCAGAACAAAAATACTGTTAAATTTGCACTTCTTCCGCACTCTGTATTATAATCTCGTTTTTGACAGTTAGAGATAAATAACAAGTGCCACACTCCTTGAAAACACTGGGAATGTGGCACTTTATGTCTTGAACTCGAAATATAGTAATGTTTTATCTCCGTTTACTTTTTTTCTGGATTTCTTTCAT
>CASDTX010000057.1 GCA_949283695.1 uncultured Eubacteriales bacterium
AAGAAGATTGTAGTGATCGATGTCGGTGAGGGTCCGATCGTGCTTATCAACCCGGAGATCATCGAGACGTCCGGAGAGCAGACCGGAGAAGAAGGGTGCCTCAGCGTGCCCGGAAAATGGGGGATTGTTACGCGCCCGGAGCATGTGAAAGTGCGTGCGCTGAACCAGGATATGGAACCTTTTGAAATGGAAGGGGAAGGCCTGCTGGCAAGGGCATTCTGCCATGAGATCGACCATCTCTATGGGCAGCTCTATGTGGATAAGACGGAGGACGGGCTTCATGATGTAACATATGACAATAGCGAAGAGGAAGAAACGGAGGAATAGGGCCGATGCGTGTGATATTTATGGGAACACCGGATTTTTCTGTAGGGACTCTGGAAGCGCTGGTCAGCGCGGGACATGAGGTGTGCCTGGCAGTAACCCAGCCTGACAAACCGAAGGGGCGGGGCAAAGAAATGCAGTTTCCGCCGGTGAAAGAGGCTGCCATCAGTCATGGGATCCCTGTGTATCAGCCAAGAAGGATCCGCGAGCCGGAATGTGTGGAAGAGCTCAGGAAATACAACGCGGACGTGATGGTGGTCATTGCCTTCGGACAGATCCTCCCAAAAGAGATTCTTGAGATGACGCCATATGGCTGCATCAATGTCCATGCGTCCCTTCTCCCTAAATATCGGGGCGCGGCGCCGATCCAATGGTCCATCATCAATGGGGAGAGCGTGACCGGCGTGACGACTATGCAGATGGATGAAGGTCTGGATACGGGAGATATGATCATGAAAAGAGAAGTCCCGATCGCTGAGGACGAGACCGGTGAGAGTCTGCACGACAAGCTGGCGCAGGCAGGGGCAGAGCTCTGCGTGGAGACTTTGAAAGCGCTGGAGGATCATACGGCAGTATTTGAGAAGCAGGGCGAGAGCCCGACTGCATATGCCAAGATGCTCACAAAAGAGATGGGGAATATTGACTGGAACAATTCTGCCGTACAGATTGAGCGCCTGGTGAGAGGGTTGAATTCCTGGCCCAGCGCATATACACACTGGAACGGGAAAGTGATGAAAATTTGGAAGGCAAAGGCGGAAAGCACGCAGCCTGACAGTGACCCGGCAGTGAGTCCGGGGGTGGTGACTGAGGTCGGAAAAGATTATTTTACAGTGAGCACAGGGGATGGAATTCTGAGAGTATATGAGATACAGATACCGGGGAAGAAGAGGATGGAGACAGGTGCATTCCTGAGGGGGTATGCAATGGAGCCGGGCACATTGCTTGGTTAGATCAGGAGGTTAATATCATGCTTTTCTATTATTATGACTGGACTTATATGCTTGTAGTGATCGGGGCGGTCATCTGCCTTGCGGCATCGGCAAGGGTGAACCGGGTGTTTGCCAGATATTCCACGGTACGCAGCCATTCCGGGATGACCGGGAGAGAGGCGGCGGAACAGATCCTGCACAGAAACGGCATCTATGATGTGCAGGTAATCCATATCCCGGGAAATCTGACGGATCATTATAATCCGAGGAAGAAGACGCTGGGGCTTTCAGATACAGTCTATAATTCAACGTCCGTGGCAGCCATCGGAGTGGCTGCGCACGAGTGCGGGCACGCTGTGCAGCATGCTGCGGGATACGCGCCGCTTTCGATCCGCGGGGCGCTGGTTCCGGTGGCAAATATAGGTTCTTTTGCCGCGTGGCCCCTGATCATTGTGGGGCTTTTCATGAACGGCCAGACAGCGGCGTTATTTATCAATCTTGGCATCCTGCTTTTCTCTGCAGCAGTTCTCTTTCAGCTTGTAACGCTGCCGGTAGAGTTTAACGCGTCCGGCAGAGCTGTAAAAGTGCTGGAAAGTTCAGGGATGCTCTATCCGGATGAGGTGAGTTCCGTGAAAAAAGTGCTGGGGGCGGCAGCGCTCACTTATGTGGCGAGCGCTGCGGCGATGATCCTGCAGCTTCTTCGTCTCCTCATCCTGACAGGAGGAAGAAGACGGAATGACTAAAACAGTGAATGAACGGGAAATCGTGCTGGGAATTCTGATGGAAACAGTGGAGAACGGTCAGTACAGCCATATTGTGCTCAGGGACGTGCTGGCAAAATACCAGTATCTCTCTAAGCAGGAAAGAGCGTTTATTACGAGAGTGTCAGAAGGTACTCTGGAACACCTGATCGAGATTGATTATATACTGGATCAGTTCTCAAAGGTGAAAGTAAAAAAGATGAAGCCGGTCATCAGAAATATCCTGCGCAGTGCGGTTTACCAGCTTAAATATATGGACAGCGTGCCGGACCGCGCCGTGTGCAGCGAGGCGGTAAATCTGGCGGTGAGGAAAGGGTTTTCCGGACTCAGGGGATATGTAAACGGTGTGCTGCGCAGCACGGCGAGGGGGCTTGATGATATCGGATACCCGGAGGAGGGGACGCGCGCCCTGTCTGTGAAATACTCCTGTCCTGAGTGGATCATAGAACTGTGGAAGCAGTCTCTTAGAAGTGATGTGATCGAAACAATGCTTGCAGAGTTTCAGCGGGAAAAACCGATCACAGTCCGGTGCTGTCTGAACCGCATTACTTCGGATGAATTCAGAAAAATAATGAAAGAAGAGGGAGTGAAGGCAGAACCGAATCCGTACCTTCCCTATGCGTTCTCTCTTTCAGGCTACGATTATCTGGAAAGCATGGACAGTTTCCGAG
>CASDTX010000058.1 GCA_949283695.1 uncultured Eubacteriales bacterium
ATCGAGAAAAGCCTTTGAAAGAGCCTTCTGCTAAAAGGAATGAAAAGTGATAGAAGAAGTTTAGGAAGAATTGTCCGAAAATAAGGATAATAAACTGACATTAATAAATGAAAAAACTGCCAACGATTACTTGACACATACCAATAACAGCGCAAACTTTGCTTTACACAGATTTTGTGATATGATTAAAAAAGATTAAAATCTTGGAAACAGGTGGAAAAGCAAGGAGAAAAGGACAATGGGAGAAAACTTTGCGCCGATCAACAAAGAGAATGTAGTGGATCAGATCATAAGAAGGATCACGGACTCTATCGTGAGCGGAAAATATAAATCAGGAATGAAGCTTCCCAACGAATATGAATTGATGAAGGAGCTTCAGGTGAGCAGGAACTCGCTTCGAGAGGCGATGAAGATCCTTTCGGCGATGGGGATTGTTGAGATAAAGAGAGGCGACGGTACATATATCTGCACCCAAACGAATACTTCAATGTTTGATACGGCGATCTACAGCCTGATCTTTGATATCAGTACGAATTCCGAACTTCTGGAACTCAGACAAATCATCGATGAAACGATCGTGCGTCTGGCAATGCAGAAGATCACAGAGGAAGAAATAGAGAAACTCAAGGAAAATATCGAAGCAATGGATCGGGCGATACAGGAGGAACAGTACGAACAGGCAGAAAGACTGGATTTTGATTTTCATGTGATGCTGATTGATATATGCAAGAACCGATTTTTCAGCAGGATTATGAAAGGGGTATACGGAATATTTGAAAAGTCGATTATGAATACCGTAGAGTATGAAAAAGACCAGTCGCAGGTTGTGGACCATCACAAAGAGATCCTTCGGTGCATCATAGAAAAGGATGAGAGCCGTGTCAGCCAAACGATCAGAGATTCGCTTGAAACATGGCAGGAGATTGTAAAATAATTCTTCAAATACAGCAGAAGAGCTGCGGGCAGATCTCAGGCATCAGAAAACGACCCGCAGCTTAAAAAAGAAAATGAAAGGTAGGATGTAGTATGAATGAGACGCGAAAAGTCCAGGTTACAGACTCAATCGATGAGCTGAAAAATAGAGCAAAAGAACTTAGAAAAACACTGCTGACTATGATCTATACCGCGCAGTCGGGACACCCGGGGGGATCACTGTCAGCGGCAGATATTATAACAGTTTTGTATTTCCATACCCTGAATCTTGACCCGAAAGATCCAAAATGGCAGGACAGAGACCGGTTTGTACTCTCGAAAGGACATATTTGTCCGGCCTTATATTCTGCGCTCATTATGCGGGGGTTCCTCGAGAAAGATGCAGTATACACCCTGAGAAAGCAGGGATCGCTGCTCCAGGGGCATCCGGATATGAAACGGTGTCCGGGAATCGAAATATCGACAGGCTCTCTTGGACAGGGCATCTCCTGTGCAGTCGGTATGGCTGTCGCAGGAAAGCGGGATGAAAGAGACTATATGGTATATACCCTTCTCGGAGACGGAGAGTGCAACGAGGGGCAGGTATGGGAAGCAGCGCAGGCGGCAAACAAGTATGAACTGGACAACCTGGTCGTGATCATAGACAATAACGGACTGCAGAATGACGGCAGGGCGGAGGATATCATGCCGACACTGGATCTGAAGAAGAAGTTTGAAGCATTTGGATTCCAATCTGTTCGGATTGACGGACACAGTGTTGAGGAGATCAAAAGTGCACTGGACTTTATGAAAACACAGAAAAACGGGCGCCCCAAATGTATCGTGTGCAATACAGTGAAAGGAAAAGGTGTTTCCTTTATGGAAAATGTTCCGTCATGGCACGGAGTGGCACCGAATAAAGAACAGTTTGAACAGGCAGTCAAAGAGATCGAGGAGGGATTCTGACATGGAAAAAAGAGCGACAAGAGAAGCACTGGGGGAAGAGATTTTAAAACTGGGAACAGAGCATGAGGATGTATTTGTGGTTGACTGCGATGTGGCAAAATCATGCAAGACACTTGAGTTTGCGCAGAAGCTCCCAAAGCAGCATCTGAATGTAGGAATCTCTGAGCAGAATGCCATGGGCATAGCGGCAGGGCTGGCAGCTTCAGGGAAAGTTCCCTTTGTGGTCACTTATGCGATCTTCGGCAGTATGAGAGCCTGTGAGCAGCTCAGACAGGAAGCATGTTATACGAAATTAAATGTAAAAGTACTGTGTTCACACGGCGGATTGACGCCGGCTAATGACGGGGCCTCTCACCAGTGTATTGAAGATATGGGCGTGTTAAGGACGATCCCTAATATGACAGTGATCATGCCGGCAGACTACAACTCTGCAAGAAAACTGATTGCCAAAGCATACGAGTATCCGGGGCCGGTATATCTGAGGTTCACCAGAGACGCGATTCCCTGCATCTATGAGGAAACAGAGGAATTCGAAATCGGAAAGGCTAAGAAACTCGCAGATGGAAGCGATGTCACAATCTTTGCCAATGGAGATACACTTTCTATCGCTGCCGAAGCGCGAAAGATGCTGGAAAAAGAAGGCATCTCCGCCGGGCTTTATGATGTCCATACAATCAAACCGATGGATAAAGATGCAGTAGTTGAGGCAATTGAAAAGACAGGGAAGGTGATCACGGTAGAGGATCATAACATTTATAATGGATTGGGCTCAGCAGTCTGTGAGATCGCGGCAGAAGCCGGAAAGGGAAAAGTTGTGCGCATTGGTGTCCAGGATCAGTTCGGAGAGTCAGCGCCCTATGAAGAACTGCTCAAGAAGAACGGAATTACAGCGGAGAACATCTGTAAACAGGCGAAAAAAATCTTAGAATGAAGCAGAAACACAGGAGGTTGGATAAAATGAAGATCGTAATATTGGATGGATATACGGAGAATCCGGGAGATTTGAGCTGGGAGGGATTTGAGAAACTGGGGGAACTGACCGTGTATGACAGGACTCCTGAGAATGAGGCCGCGGACAGAATCGGGGACGCACAGATTGTGATTACGAACAAAACACCGATCAGCGAAGCGGTTCTGGAGGCATGCCCTTCTATAAAATATATCGGAATCCTGGCTACCGGCTACAATATAGTAGATGTGGAAGCAGCGAAGAAGCGCGGGATCCCGGTATGCAATATCCCGACTTACGGAACCGCCGCGGTTGCTCAAATGGTATTTGCGCTTTTACTGGAAATCTGTCATCACGCAGGCGCACATTCTGACGCGGTGAAAGAGGGCAGGTGGTCAGCGAACAAGGATTGGTGTTTCTGGGATTATCCGCTGATTGAGCTGGCAGGCAAGACCATGGGCATCATCGGGTTTGGCAGAATCGGCCAGGCTGCCGGCAGTCTGGCCAGGGCGTTTGGCATGAATGTGCTTGCGTTTGACAGTATGCCAAATGAGAGCGGGCGCAGGATCGCGGAATATGTGTCCCTTGATGAGCTGTACAGCCGCTCCGACGTGATCTCTCTTCACTGTCCGCTCTTTCCGGCGACGGAGAAGATGATCTGCCGGGAAAGCATTCAGAAGATGAAAGACGGCGTCATATTAATCAACACCAGCAGAGGCGGGCTGATCGATGAGGATGATCTTGCAGAGGCTCTGCAGGATGGAAAGGTGTATGCAGCAGGATGTGATGTTGTGTCTACAGAGCCGATCAAAGAGGAGAATCCGCTTTTGAAGTGCGCGAATGCGATTCTCACACCGCATATTGCATGGGCTCCGAAAGAGAGCAGACAGCGGCTGATGGACATCGCAGTGGATAACCTGGAGAAATTTATGAAAGGAAATGCCCAGAACGTGGTAAATTTATGATGCGGAAATATCTTGCTTTCGACGGGGGCGGAACGTTCGTCAAATATGCGCTTATGGATGAGGAGGCCGGGATACTGAAGAAGGGAAAGTTCCCGACCCCAAAGGCAGAAAACAGTACCCTGGAAGATCTTTTCAAAGAGATGGATCCGATTGCCGCAATGTACAGAGAACAGATCAGCGGGATCGCGGTCAGTATTCCGGGGATGCTGGACAGCAGGAAGGGATTCTGTACTACGGGCGGGATGATGTCCTATCTAAGCGGCCAGCCCTTTGCGCAGATCCTAAAGGACCGGTATCATCTTCCTGCGTCTATCGAAAATGACGGAAAATGTGCGGCTCTGGCAGAACATTGGAAGGGAAGCCTGAGAGGAGTCAGAAACGGCGCTGTGGTGATCCTGGGGACCGGAGTCGGCGGCGGTCTGATCCTCGGGGGGAAACTTTACCGGGGAACAAACTGTACAGCAGGAGAATACAGCTATATTCTTGCGGATGTGAAGAGGAAAGAAGAATACAGCGGATTCTGGGGGATCCAGAACGGTTCAGAGATGCTCGCGAAATATGTGGCCGCTCATACCGGGGAAGACTGGGAGGATTATGACGGATGGATCATATTCGGACGCGCCAATGCGGGCGATGAACAGGTGCTTGCAGGCCTGAAAGATTTTACAGATAGATTGGCGGCGCAGATTTATAATCTGAATGTTCTTCTCGATCTGGAAGTGATCGCTGTAGGCGGAGGGATCAGCCGTCAGCCGCTGCTGTTTGAGTACATAGAGAAGAGCATGAAGGAGCTTCTGGACAATCATCCAATCCGCAGCATAAGTCCATATATACCGGAACCCCGGGTGACAAACTGTGAATTTTTCAACGACGCGAATCTGATTGGCGCACTGTATCACTTTTTTGAACTGCAGGCAGAGAATCATACATGAAAGGAGTAAGACATATGGCATTTCCAGAAGGATTTCTATGGGGCGGAGCAGTTGCCGCTAATCAGTGTGAGGGAGCTTATGATGAAGATGGAAAGGGACTGGATATCCAGGATGTGACCCCTCACGGGATCATGGGGCCAAGAACTGAGGAGCCTACGGAGGACAATCTGAAACTGGCAGGGATCGACTTTTACCACAGGTACAGAGAAGATATCAGGCTGTTTGCTGAGATGGGTTTTAAGGTGTTTCGTCTGTCCATTGCCTGGAGCCGAATCTTTCCCAAAGGCGATGAAGAGGTGCCGAATGAGAAAGGGCTTGCGTTCTATGACGCTGTGTTTGACGAGTGTCTGAAATACGGGATTGAGCCCCTGGTGACGATCTCGCATTATGAGACGCCGCTGCACCTGTCAAAGACTTATAACGGTTGGATCGATCGCCGGATGATCGGGTTCTATGAGAACTATGTAAGAGTTATATTTGACAGATATAAAGGGAAAGTGAAGTACTGGCTGACATTTAATGAGATCAATTCCGTGCTTCAGGAACCATTTTTAAGCGGGGGGATCTATACAGAAAAGGAGAAACTGAGCGAGCAGGATCTCTATCAGGCAGTCCATCACGAACTCGTGGCCAGCGCTCTGGCGACGAAGATTGCTCATGAGATGATGCCGGAGGCGAAAGTAGGATGCATGGTTCTGAGCATGCCGGTATACCCGTTGACTCCGGCACCGGATGATGTGATCGAGGCGATGGAGACAAGACATAAAAATGACTTCTTTGTCCATATGCATACCAGGGGATATTATCCGGGATATATGAAACGCTATTTCCGGGAAAACGGGATTGAGATTCAGAAAGCAGCAGAAGATGAGGAAATCCTGAAACACACTGTTGACTTCATTTCATTCAGTTATTATATGAGTGTCTGTGCAGCTGCTGATCAAGGGAAAGGGGAAAGCGGAAGGGGAAATCTGCTGGGCGGTGTGAAAAACCCTTATCTCAAAGAATCGGACTGGGGATGGCAGATCGATCCGCAGGGACTCCGGTATGTGCTGAACGATTTTTATGACCGCTATGAAAAACCGCTGTTTATCGTGGAAAACGGCCTGGGGGCTGCCGATGAGCTGGTGCCGGGGAAAGACGGCGAACCGACGGTCAACGATGATTACCGTATTGATTATCTGAGAGATCATCTCCTTCAGGTGGAGGAAGCGATTGAGGACGGAGTGGAAGTGATGGGGTATACGACCTGGGGATGCATTGATCTGGTCAGCGCTTCCACGGCGGAGCTGAAGAAGCGGTATGGGTTTATTTATGTGGACAGAAATGATGACGGCACGGGAACATTGAACCGATATAGAAAGAAATCATTCTACTGGTATAAGAAAGTGATTGCTTCAAACGGAGCGGCGCTTGAACGACAGTAATGTTATGCAGATCATGTGTCAAAGGCAGATCCTTCGGGATCTGCTTTTTTCAGAAGAAAATGCAGAGCGCTGTTTCGTCAGGAAAGTCCTTCTTATATCGGTCTTGCCGTTGGGGACATGACGTGCTATTCTTATATTATAATGCGAGGGGCAGAAGAGCTTCTGTCCTGCGTATAGGATACATGTAATTTGCGGCTGATTCAGACCGCAGGTGGAGTCTCACAGACAGATACAAGGCGGACAGGGGAACCGGGAAAGGAGGAAAAAGTAGAAATTGTCAAAAATGCACAAAGGGCATTAGAAAAATAATGTTAAAATATTAACAAATGTGGTATTGACAAATATTTAACGATTGGATTATACTAGTTGCTGTGGGAACAAACCAGATTGATTTAATTACAGGAGGAATTATCAAAATGGCAGAGAAAGAAAAAGCAGTAGTGCCCGGGATCATCGACAGCGTAGAAACGCTGGAAGCAAAGATGAAAGAAATGCGCGAGGCACAGAAAATCTTCGCTACATTCACACAGGAGCAGGTAGACAAGATTTTCTATGAGGCAGCTATGGCAGCCAACAAAATGCGTATACCGCTTGCTAAGATGGCAGTGGAAGAGACGCAGCGCGGTGTAATGGAAGATAAGGTGATCAAGAACCATTACGCAGCTGAGTACATCTATAACGCATACAAGAACACAAAGACCTGCGGCGTGATCGAAGAAGATCCGGCATACGGAATCAAGAAAGTTGCAGAGCCGATCGGTCTTGTTGCGGCTGTTATCCCGACTACCAACCCGACTTCAACAGCGATCTTTAAGACGCTGATCTGTCTGAAGACAAGAAATGCCATCATCATCAGCCCCCATCCGGCGGCAAAGAAATGTACAATTGCAGCGGCAAAGGTTGTTCTTGACGCAGCTGTGAAGGCAGGCGCTCCGGAAGGCATCATCGGCTGGATCGACGTTCCGTCTCTGGAACTGACCAACACGGTTATGAGAGACGCAGATATTATCCTGGCTACAGGCGGCCCGGGAATGGTGAAGGCTGCTTACTCTTCAGGAAAACCGGCTCTGGGCGTTGGCGCCGGCAACACACCGGTTATCATTGACGACACAGCTGACATTAAGATGGCAGTAAACTCCATCATCCATTCTAAGACATTTGACAATGGTATGATCTGTGCTTCCGAGCAGTCTGTAACTGTTATGGAGAGCATATATGAGGAAGTGAAGAAAGAGTTCGCTTACAGAGGATGCTACTTCCTGAAACCGGGCGAAGAACTGGACAAAGTGCGTAAGACCATCATCATCAACGGCGCGCTGAACAGCAAGATCCCTGGAAAATCTGCATACGAAATCGCGAAACTTGCAGGAGTAAATGTTCCGGAGAACACAAAGATCCTGATTGGTGAGGTAGAGTCTGTAGATATTTCCGAAGAGTTTGCTCACGAGAAATTATCTCCTGTACTTGCTATGTATAAAGCGAAAACATTCGATGAGGCGATTGCGAAGGCAGCTCAGCTCGTAGCTGACGGCGGATACGGACATACAGCATCTCTGTACGTTCACCCGGCAGAGAAAGAGAAGATCCAGAAGCACTATGAGGCTATGAAGACCTGCCGTATCGTGATCAACACACCGTCTTCACACGGTGGTATCGGCGACCTGTACAACTTCAAGCTCGCTCCGTCACTGACGCTTGGATGTGGTTCATGGGGCGGAAACTCTGTATCAGAGAACGTTGGAGTAAAACATCTTCTGAATGTGAAGACAGTTGCCGAGAGGAGAGAGAATATGCTGTGGTTCAGGACACCTGAGAAGGTATACTTTAAGAAAGGCTGTATGCCGGTAGCTCTGGATGAGCTTGGCACAGTAATGCATAAGAAGAAAGCATTTATCGTAACAGATACATTCCTTTACAAGAACGGATATGTGAAACCGATCGAAGAGAAGCTTGATCAGATGGGCATCCAGCATACATGCTTCTACAATGTAGCTCCGGACCCGACACTTCAGTGCGCGCAGGAAGGTGTTGCTCAGATGAACGCATTTGCTCCTGACACCATCATCGCACTCGGCGGCGGTTCCGCTATGGACGCAGCGAAGATCATGTGGCTGATGTACGAGCATCCGGAAGCAAACTTCGAAGACATGGCTATGGACTTCATGGATATCCGTAAGAGAGTATTTACATTCCCGAAGATGGGCGAGAAGGCTTACTTCGTAGCAATCCCGACATCTTCAGGTACAGGTTCTGAGGTTACTCCGTTCGCGATCATCACAGACGCTACAACAGGCGTGAAATGGCCGATCGCTGACTACGAGCTGCTTCCGAACATGGCGATCGTAGACGTTGACAACGCAATGACAGCTCCGAAGGGACTGACAAGTGCATCCGGTATCGACGTTATGACACACGCGATCGAGGCATATGTATCCATCATGGCTACAGACTACACAGACGGTCTCGCTATGAAGGCTGTTAAGATGGTATTCGAGAACCTTCCGTCTGCATACGAGAACGGAGCAAATGATCCGAAGGCTCGTGAGGCAATGCACAATGCTTCCTGTATGGCAGGTATGGCATTCGCAAATGCGTTCCTTGGCGTGAACCACTCCATGGCTCATAAGCTGGGTGCATTCCACCATCTGCCGCACGGCGTTGCAAACGCACTGATCCTGACAGAGGTTATGAGATACAACGCAGCGGAAGTTCCGACAAAGATGGGAACATTCTCTCAGTATCAGTATCCGCACGCTCTTGCAAGATACGCAGAGCTCGGACGCTTCGCAGGCTGCACAGGCAACACAGATGAAGAAGTATTCGAGAACTTCATCGCAAGACTGGAAGACCTGAAAGAGAAGATCGGCATCAATAAGACAATCAAAGATTACGGTATCGACGAGAAATACTTCCTGGATACTCTGGATGATATGTGCGAGCAGGCATTCAACGACCAGTGTACAGGAGCGAACCCGAGATATCCGCTCATCAAGGAGATCAAAGAGATCTACCTGAAATGCTACTATGGCAAATAATACACGGTAAGTGTCAGAAGGGAGACGTATCACAATGGTGCGTCTCCCTTTCTCTGTCTGATGTGTGCGCAAAAAGCAATTTCTTACAAAATGATAAAAAATTAACAATAAAATAACTGAAAAAAAGATAGTTAAAAATTGCACAAAAATGTTCCGGAGGGGTTACATTTCTGTTTTTCTTGCTGTATAATGACACCATCGAAAACGAAACAAAATGTAGAGCAAGGAGGACACTGTACATGAAACTCGAAGAAAAAAATATTATCGTAACTCGTCCCTATAAAGCTGTATACAAATGTGACGACAGCATTGTAAAAGTATTTGCAGAGACGCATCCGAAGTCAGATATCTTCAACGAGGCTCTGATCACTGCCAGAATCGAAGAGACCGGACTGGATATTCCGAAGGTAAAAGGGGTTACCCAGATCGACGGAAAATGGGCGATTGAGATCGAATATAAAGACGGCAAGACACTGGAAGAGATGATGAACTCTGACAAGAAGAATATTGAAAAGTACATGGAAGACTTTGTGGATCTGCAGCTTCAGGTACACAGCATGACTTCTCCTCTTCTGAAAGGAATGAAGGATAAGCTTTCCCGTCAGATCAACAGCTTAAAAGAGCTGGATGCAACGACGAGATATGAGCTGCTGACCCGTCTCGAGAGTATGCCGAAGCACAATAAGGTCTGCCACGGTGACTTCAATCCGAGCAACGTAATCGTAGGAAAGAACGGAAAGATGACCGTTGTTGACTGGGCACATGCAACACAGGGAAATGCAAGTGCAGACGCAGCTATGACCTATCTTCTGTTCGCTCTGAAGGATCAGGAGACAGCAGATCTCTACATGAACCTGTTCTGCAAGAAGAGCGATACGGCAAGACAGTATGTACAGCAGTGGCTTCCGATCGTTGCAGCAGCTCAGCTTACAAAGGACAATGAGCTGGAGAAAGAATTCCTCATGAAGTGGATCGACGTAATTGATTATCAGTAGAATCAGAAGAATAATATACAGCCCCCGGAAGTGATCTTCCGGGGGCTGATTCGCGTCCTGATCTACCAGGTCTGGAAAAATACGTTATTGCCGATATTTACACCGGCATGTCCTGTCCCTGCATATAAGAAATAGTAGCAGTCGGCCACAGCCGCAAGGCGGGCACCGTTGATTGCATCCTGTGCTACCTGATAAGAGAGGTTTGTAGGCCCTTTCTTAAGTACAGAATCCAGTCGGCCGGTCCATACGGGCTCGAACTGTCCGGCGGCGTAGACGACTCCGCTGATTGTGTTCGGGAAACGCGGGCTTTCTACCCGGTTCATAATGACTGTCGCAACGGCAAGCAGGGAATCATAATCCTGATATGCTTCGCATTCAATAATAGCAGCCAGCAGTGTCAGGTCATCTGCAGAGACTTCATGGCTGCCGCCGTTGACGACGGAATTATCATAGCCGCCGCCTCCGCCGCTGCCGACAGATGCAGCAGCCTGCTGAGCGGCCTGCTGAGCAGCAAGTTCAGCCGCGATACGGGCGGCTTCTGCTTCCTCTGCTTTCTTAAGCCGGGCCTGAACGTCCGCCAGGTTTGTCGATGTGGCTTCTGCCTTGGCCTGGAGTTCTTCCTGCTGGGATTCCAGGCTGCTTTGGAGTTCGGTCAGAGAAGCCTGCTGGATTTCCAGTGTGTTCTTCTCATCCGCGATCTGCCGGTGAATATTTTCCAGGTTGTTCAGTGCATTTCTGTCATATTCACTGAGGTTTTCAATAAATTCCGCTTTGTTCAGAAAATCGGTCATGTCTTCTGCGGAAAAGAGCATTTCCAGCAGTGTTGCATTCCCGTGTTCGTACATATACTTAATGCGGGCCTTCATGTCTTCATACTGCTTAACCTCGTCAGCTTCAGCTGCAGCCAGCGCATCGGATGTACGTTCGATCTCTCCGTTGAGGATTTCAACCTGCATTTCCGTGGTGGAAAGCTGGGTGGTAAGCTCCAGGATCTCTTTGTTGATTCCTGCGAGTTCGTCTTCCAGATCGGAAGTCTGCCCTTTCAGGTCGTCAATACTGTCATCAGCAAAGACAGGGAAAACTGAAAGTACAATTGCCAGTGAGCAGAAAAGGGCAATCCCTGTCTGCACCCACCTCTTTTTGTAGGGTTTCATATCTCTGAATCCTTTCTGAAATCTTAGTTGGCGCAGCGGTTCGGCCGTGGTTTCCCAGGCGTTTAGAACTGTAATCGAACGGCTGCAGGTTGCCGAATAATTATTATACTACAAATTGCACTCTTTGGCAAACTCTGATAAAATAAAAAGCAATAATCAGGGAGGAAAGATATGGGACATAGGATAAGAATGGTCGGCGTGGATCTGGACGGTACACTGCTGACAGATAAGAAGGAGATCACTCCGCGGACAGCGAACGTGATTCAAGAGGCGCTTAAGCAGGGCATTATCGTCCTCGTCGCAACAGGAAGACCATGGACAGGAGTTCCGGAGGAACTGAGACAATTTCCGGGAATGAAATATGCGCTGACTTCAAACGGCGCCAGGATCATAGAGACAGAGACCGGACGGGTGCTGGAAGAACACCTTCTTTCGCCAGAACTGGCAAAAAAAGCATTGGAAATCTGCGGAAGATATGATACGCTACAAGAAGTATATTTTGACGGTCAGGGATATGCCGAAGCGGAGAAGATGGGTCGGATTGAACGCTATCACAAGAATCCGAACATGTGGGAGTATATGCGCAGAACGCGGATCCCGGTGGAGGACGTTGTGGACCTGGTGAGCAGAGAAAACCGCGGACTTGATAAAACACAGGCACTGTTTGCGGATATGGAGGAGCGGCAGAAAGCGTGGAGAGAACTTCAGGACGAGGGCGGACTGGAACTGGTCGGATCGCTGAAATATAACATTGAGATTAACGCCGCAGGGGTAAATAAAGGAATCGGGCTTGTGAATCTTGGGAAAATGCTGGGAATTGCCCGGGAGGAAATCATGGCCTGCGGAGACGGGGACAATGATACGGTGATGCTCAGGGAGGCCGGCTTCGGCGTCGCCATGGGCAATGCGGAGGAACAGGTCCGGGAAGCAGCAGATTATATTACCCTGTCGAACGAAGAGGAGGGCGTGGCGTATGCCATTGAAAAATTTGTTCTCTAAGGAGGTAGTTGGGTTATGTTAGACGTGCTGAAGGTAATCATACTCGGAATTGTGGAAGGAATAACGGAATGGCTTCCGGTCAGCAGCACCGGGCATCTGATCCTGATGGATGAGTTCCTGAAACTGGGACAGAGTGATGCCTTTACCGAGATGTTCAATGTCGTCATTCAGCTAGGAGCGATTATGGCGGTGGTAGTGATCTATTTTCATAAGCTGAATCCGTTCTCGCCGAAGAAGACAGAGAAACAGAAGATGATGACCTGGCAGATCTGGATCAAGGTGGTGATCGCCTGTCTGCCGGCGGCAGTGGTGGGACTACTCTTTGACGATATTATAGACCGGGTGCTGTATCACTGGTATGTGGTCGCTGCGACGCTGATCATATATGGAATTCTGTTCATCATCGTGGAGAACTGGCAGAAGGGCAAAGAGCCGAAGGTTAAGAAGATTTCTCAGCTCACGATCCCTATGCTGCTGATTATCGGTGTGTTTCAGATGCTTGCCCTGATCCCGGGAACATCCAGATCAGGCGCGACGATCGTAGGAGCTCTTCTGATCGGGGTGTCCAGGAGCGTGGCGGCTGAGTTTACGTTCTTTCTCGCGATTCCGGTTATGGCCGGGGCGAGCCTGCTGAAGCTGTTCAAGTACGGGGCTGCTTTCACAGCGGTACAGGCCGGGCTTCTGATTCTCGGGATGGCCGTATCTTTTGCCGTATCAATTGTGGCCATTAAGTTCCTGATGAAGTATATCAAGAATCACGACTTTAAAGTGTTCGGCTATTACCGGATCGTGCTTGGCGTAATCGTATTCCTTTATTTCGGCATTGTAGCGCTTCTTGGGTAAAACAGAAGCCGCACTGACGTGCTAATTGCGGCTGCGCCGCTCCTTTGCTCATGAACTGGCGCTCAGCACATCTGCCTGTCAGCCGCCGGATTCTTATGAAAGCATAAATCCGTCTTCTGACGCAGATGGCTGAACTGATACACATAATTTTAGAGTGTGGGACTTGTATTTTGCAGAAAACGTGATAAAATTAGGAAGATAGTCTGTATGATTATGCAAAAGAAATGATTATGGAGGAATGAATCATGAAAAAGTTATTGGCTGCAGCGCTGTGTGCTGTGCTGGCTGTCGGCACGATTGCAGGATGCGGAAGCAAGGATAACAATGACACAGGCAATGAAGGCGGTTCCGAGGGCAGCAGTGCAAAGACTGCAAAGGTAATTGACGTTGATCTTACGGAAGAAGAGTATGCCTTCGGCGTCGACAAGACACAGCCGGAGCTTCTGGAGCAGGTGAATGCGTTCATCGGCAAGATCAAAGAAGACGGAACTCTGGATGAGATCTGTGATAAGTATTTCGGCGGCGGAGATCCGACACCGGTAGAATCTGCGGAGCTCGATGCTTCCAAGGATCAGCTTGTAGTTGCCACAAACGCGGCGTTCGAGCCGTTCGAGTACATGGAAGGCGATAAGTATGTGGGGATCGACATGGAGATCGCAGCATTACTTGCTGAGGAACTGGGACAGGAGCTGGTGATCCAGAACATGGATTTCGATGCAGTGTGTTTGTCAGTCGGACAGCAGAAGTGTGATATCGCTATGGCCGGACTTACGGTCAGCGAGGACAGAAAAGAGTACGTTACATTCTCAGAGTCATACTATCAGGCTTCTCAGAGACTGATTGTTCCCAGTGATGATACATCGTTCGACGATCTGACAGACGCAGATTCGATCGCGGCAGCACTGGCAGAGCTTGATTCATCCGTTAAGATCGGCGTACAGCAGGGCACGACAGGAAACAGCTATGTAGAGGGCAGCGAGGATCTCGGATTCCCGGGTCTTGAAGCAACATGCCAGACATATAAGAACGGATCTCTGGCAGTGCAGGATATGCTCAACGGCAATATTGATTATGTGATTATCGATGCGGCTCCGGCGGCAGCAATTACAGAATCCATTAACGAGATGCAGTAAAATAACAGATAAACAGGACTTGAGCGCAGGAAGGAAAATACAGGCATTGATGGCAGCGGTCATGGATGCAGGCATTTTCCTTCTTTTGAGAAGGGAAAACAATGGGTAATTTTAGTCAGAAGATAGATAAATTCGTAGAGATCTTTATAGAGCAGAACGGCTATACAAGAGTCGTGGTAGGTCTGCAGAATACACTTCTTATCGCGATATGCGGTCTGATCATCGGAACGCTGATCGGAACGCTGATCGCGACGGTGAGAGTGCTTCCCAAATATAAACTGCTCCCGCGGGTACTGAACGGGATCTGCAGTTTCTATGTGGCGCTGTTCCGCGGTACTCCTATGGTGGTACAGCTCCTGGTGTTTTATTATGTGCTTCTGCCGCTGATCGGCTGGAACATTACCGGAGTCCAGGTATCCATGCTTGTGTTCGGTCTGAACAGCGGAGCATATATATCTGAGATCATGCGAAGCGGGATTCAGTCTGTTGATCCGGGCCAGATGGAAGCGGGACGTGCTGTGGGCTTAAGCTTCGGCGCAAGCATGACGAAGATTGTGATCCCGCAGGCAGTGAAGAATATCCTGCCTACACTTGGAAATGAGTTCATAGCCCTGATCAAGGAGACGTCGGTCGTAAGCTTCGTCGGCGCGGCGGATCTGTATGTGGCGTTTAACTATATCGGAACGAATAATTATGAATTCATGGTTCCGTATCTGGTGATGGCGCTGATTTATATCACAATTGTACTGATAATTACCTTGTTGGTTAAGCTGCTGGAAAGGAGCCTGAAGAAGAGTGATAGACGTAATTAATCTTAGGAAAAGTTTCGGGGATCTTGAGATCCTGAAAGGAATCAATATCACCATAAACAAAGGCGATATCGTCGCCGTGCTCGGACCTTCCGGCTCCGGCAAGAGTACATTTCTCCGATGCCTGAACTGTATGGAAGACCCAACGGCAGGAAGCATTGTCTTTAAAGGGGTTGACATTGCCGATATGAAGGTGGATATCAATCTTCACCGGCGTCACATGGGCATGGTGTTTCAGCATTTTAATCTGTTCAATAACAAGACCGTTCTTCAGAACGTGATGATGGCTCCGGCGTATCTGCGGTGTCAGGACCTGAAGAAGGCAAAGCGCAGGAACCGGATGATCAGCCTGAAAAATGTTTTCCGCAGTCAGAAAGAAGAACTGATTCCCATCCGGGAGACGAAGGAACAGATTCGGAATGAGACAAAACAGCAGGCATTGGATCTGCTGAAGCGCATCGGTCTTGACGATAAGGCGGACGTTTATCCGTCTACACTGTCCGGAGGACAGAAGCAGAGGGTGGCGATTATCCGCTCGCTGGCCATGAATCCGGACGTGATCTTATTCGACGAGCCTACGTCAGCGCTGGACCCGGAGATGGTCGGGGAAGTGCTTGATCTGATGAAGAAGCTTGCGAAAGACGGCATGACGATGGTGGTTGTAACACATGAAATGGGGTTTGCCCGCGAGGTGGCCTCGAGGGTGATCTTCATGGACGACGGACAGATCCGTGAGGAGGCTCCGCCGAAGGAGTTCTTTGAACATCCGAAGGATCCGAGACTGAAAGAGTTTCTGTCCAAGATTCTGTAAGAACGACAGCGTCAGTGAACAAGGGGAAACAAGCACCTTGTCCACCAACGCTAAGAGAGAAAAGCAGAAATGTCTCAGAGATAGAAGGAGAGACAGAAGCGGAAGAAATCTACGCCGGGAATATGCAGAGAAGCAGACCAGGAGGGGAAGGGCTTTTCCTCTGGATTGTGAAGGCATAAGCCCGGCGTATTTGCGGAGAATGCCTGTCTCCGGGGGGAAGGAGAGCAAAGGAGTGACTTTCCTGCAGATGGAAGATGAGACAAAAAATGACAGACAGGAGCAGAACAGATGAAATATGAACGGATGCAGAAAGCCGTATTTTTGGAACGGCCCAACCGGTTTATCGCCTATGCCGAGCTGGACGGGAAGAAAGAGACCGTCCATGTGAAAAATACCGGGCGCTGTGCAGAGCTGCTTGTGCCCGGAGCAGTGATCTATATCCAGGAGAGCGACAACCCCGGGAGAAAGACCAGGTGGGATCTGATTGCTGTGGAGAAGGCGGAAGGCAATCAGGTACGTCTTATCAATATGGATTCCCAGGTGCCGAACCGGGTCGTGCAGGAATGGATTGAGCGAGGAGCGCTCTTTGAGGATGTGACCATGGTAAAGCCGGAGACGGTTTACGGAAGTTCCCGCTTCGACCTGTACGTGGAGGCAGGAGTGCGGAAGATCTTCATCGAGGTCAAAGGGGTGACGCTGGAAGAAGACGGCGTCTGCCGATTCCCGGACGCACCCAGCGACCGGGCGGTGAAGCATATGGAAGAGCTGATCCGGGCAGTGAAGGAAGGCTATGAGGCATATGTATTCTTCGTGATCCAGATGAAGGGGGTACGGTACTTTACGCCCAATACGGACACCCACCCGGCGTTTGCCGATGCACTGAAGCAGGCGGAGGCCGCAGGGGTCAGAATCCTTGCGTATGACTGCGACGTGGAGCCAGATGCAATCGCTGTGCGCAGCCCGGTAGATGTGGTGCTGAAGAGTCCGCGGATGAAAGAGTGTGTGCCCCTGCTTACGGAGTGGTTCCGGGAGAATAAGCGGGACCTGCCCTGGCGCAGGCACATGAATGCGTACCGGGTGTGGATCTCGGAGATTATGCTGCAGCAGACGCGGGTGGAGGCTGTGAAGCCTTATTACGAGCGGTTCTTACAGGAACTGCCGGATGTGAAAGCACTGTCTGAAGTGCCGGAGGACAGGCTGCTCAAACTGTGGGAAGGACTGGGATACTATAACCGGGCCAGGAATTTAAAGACGGCTGCCTGCCAGATCATGGAAGAATATGGGGGCCATTTCCCGGAGAGTTATGAGGAGATCCGATCTCTTAAGGGGATCGGGAATTATACAGCAGGCGCGGTCAGCTCTTTTGTCTACAATATCCCCAAACCAGCGGTGGATGGAAATGTTCTGCGGGTTGTGACCCGGATTCTCGCAGACGGAGATGATATTGCGAAGGCAGGAACGAAAACCAAGATCGAAGCACTGGTTGAAGAGGTGATTCCTGAGGATGAGGCCGGAGATTTCAATCAGAGCCTGATCGAGCTGGGAGCGATCGTCTGCGTGCCCAACGGGGAACCCAAATGCGCGGAATGTCCTGTAAACGGGCTCTGTCTGGCGCATGAGATGGGAAGAGAGGCTGAATTCCCGGTCAAGACAAAGGCCAAGAGCCGGAGGATTGAGAAGCGAACGGTCCTGATTTTCCGGGACCGGGGGAAAACGGCGGTCCGGAAACGTCCGGACACGGGGCTTCTGGCAGGACTGTATGAGTTCCCGAATGTGGAAGGACATCTGAAGCAGGCGGAAGTCATTGAATATGCAAAGCGCCTGGGGCTGATGCCGGTCCGGGTGAAGCGGCTTGGCAGTGCGAAGCATATCTTCAGCCATGTAGAGTGGCATATGACAGGGTATGAGATCCTGGTAGATGAGCTGGAGCATCATATGGAGACGGCGGAGACAGAGGAAACTGCGGCAGGAAAAGAGAAAGGAGCGATCATTTTCGCGGGCATCACTGAACTCAAAGAGCAGTATCCCATGCCGTCAGCGTTCGAGGCGTATTCATCCAGGCTGTGAGACTAAACGGCGACAACTGCTGCCCAGGATGTATCAGTTCAGGAGCGCCATTCGCAAAGCCGCACTGACGTGCTCATTGCGGCTGCGCCGCTTCTTTGCTCGTGAACTGGCGCTCAGCACATCTGCCTGTCAGCCGCCGGATTCTTATGCAAGCATAAATCCGTCTTCTGACGCAGATGACTGAACTGATACCTCAGAATAACCGAGCCCGCTCTGTTTTCTTGAAACTGGAGATGAACTGTGGTATACTGTGCAGGACAGAAGAGACAGGAGAGTAGCAGAATATGAGTGAAAAGGTACAGATGTCCAGACAGCAGCAGAAATCGAGGGAGACTAAGGAAAAGATCTTCCAGGCGGCGAAAAGCATCCTTCAGAAGCAGGGCTATGAGGAACTGTCGATTAAAAATATCTGCGAGGAGGCAGGCGTTTCCAACGGAAGCTTCTATCACCACTTTAAGACGAAAGATGATCTGCTGTCCTACTATATCGAGGACCAGCCGCAGATGGATCCGGATCTGCTGGAACTGCCGGACAATGTGGCAGGGGTTAAGCGGGGCATTATCCAGGTATATATGAATTATGTGAAGTACTGCCGTGAGCTGGGCGTGGAGTTTATGGCTGAGTACTATGATACGAAGAATCAGGCGCTGAACGCGGAGAGCCGGGCGGAGCGTCCCTATCCCATTGTGACGGTTCAGACATATGTAGAGAAGGCCGCGGCGGCGGGCATTGTGAAGCTGAATGTAACGATCAGTGAGTTTACTACAGATATCCGGATGATTGTGATCGGAAATGTATTTGAATGGTGCGTGAAGCACGGGAAAGCTGATTTTGAAGGGAATATGAGCCGCTCCCTGGGGAAATATCTGGATGCGGTTCTGTGTGGGCCTTAAGATTTGAGCGAAAATGCGGGGATAAATCTATGAGGACGGAATATGATTTTATTATAAACCCAAAGGCGCGCTCCGGCATGGGAGAGATGGTATGGCATATGCTGGAGCCGGAACTGAAGAAACAGCGTGTGATCCATCATGTGCATCTGACTGCACGAAGGAGACATGCGGAGGAGATCGCAGCAGCGATCACTGCGGACCGCCAAGAGCATACCATTATCGTTCTGGGCGGGGACGGCACGGTGAATGAAGTGGTGAATGGGATCCATGATCCGGGGAAAGTGACCCTTGGTTATATTCCCATTGGTTCCAGCAATGATTTCGCACGGGGGCTGGGAATCCCCAGGGATCCTGCCAGCGCACTCAGGGCAGTGCTCAATCCCCGGAAAATCGTGAACATGGACATCGGAGTTCTGACCCGCGAAAGCCGGCAGGAAATGGGCGCAGAGCCGGGGAAGAGGCGGCACAGCCGCCGGTTTGCCGTCAGCGCCGGCATGGGATTCGATGCCGCTGTCTGTCATGAGGTATGCGTTTCCCGCTGGAAAGTCATTTTGAATAAACTGGGGCTGGGAAAACTAAGCTATGCCGTGGTCGCACTGGACCGTTTGGTGAAAGACCGTCCGGTGCGGATGACGCTGACGCTGCCGGATGGCAGCAGTCAGGTGTTTGAGAGGACGTACTTCGCGGCATTTATGAATCTGAGGTACGAGGGCGGCGGATTCCAATTCTGCCCGCAGGCATCTCCGGACGATGGGATGCTGGACGTGATTGTAGCTCACGGACTGTCCCGCATTAAGATTCTGTTCCTTCTGCCGACAGCGTTCGCAGGGGAACATGTCAGATTCCGAGGAATAACCATTCAGAGATGCCGCCGGTGCTCGGCGGAGGCGGAACGGCCCCTTGCCCTGCATACAGACGGAGAGCCGGGATTCCCCAGGAGAAGGGTGGAAGTGTCCGTGATGGAGGAAAAGCTCCGGGTGATTGCCGGATAAACGGCCTGATGCAGGCAGAAAGCAGCCGGCCTTAAGCATACGTGTGAACTGTAACGGATTATCAAAAGATTTGATTAAGGTTTTGTGAACTTGGTTGTTGTATATTTTGAATCGTGCTATAATGACTGCGCAAAGCTGGGGAAAACAATATTGCAGTTTAGAAGGGGCATCATAGTATGAATTGGAAGAACAAACTGGCCGGGCTGGCAGGAAAATATAAACATGCGTGGGTATTCTTGTATATCTTTCTGTATATGCCGTGGTTTCTTCTGCTGGAGCGGCATGTTACAACACGCTATCACGTGATCCAGACATGGGTGGATGAACAGATTCCGTTTATCGAATATTTTATCGTGCCATATTTGCTGTGGTTCGTATTTATTATCGCGGCATTTTTATACTTTTTCTTTACGGATGTGCCGGGATTTTATAAGATGGCAAGATTTATGTTTACGGGGATGACCATATTCCTGATCATCTCCACGATCTTTCCGAACGGCCAGGATTTGAGGCCGGTCGTATTTGAGAGAGATAATATTTTCGTAGATTTGGTAAGGGCGTTATATCGGGCAGACACATGTACCAATGTGTTCCCAAGCCTGCATGTATTTAATTCTCTGAGTGTGTGTATCGCGGTTTACAACAGCAGTGAACTGAGGAAGCACCGCGCGGTGTGCACCGGAGCATATGTACTTGCGGCTTTGATCATCCTTGCCACGGTATTTTTGAAGCAGCATTCCATTCTGGATGTGCTCGGCGCGTTCTTTATGGCGTATGTGCTGTATCAGTTTGTATATGTGACGGAGAAGCGCAGACTTCCGCATTACGTGAAGCAGAAGCGGCCGCTGCTCCAGAATAAATAAGAGCAGATGATGGTCTGAGAGAATGAGGAGGAAAAGAAAATGAAGAAAATTATGCTTACCGGAGACCGCCCTACGGGGAAACTCCACGTGGGACATTACGTGGGCTCCCTGCGGCGCAGGGTTGAGCTGCAGAATACGGGAGATTTTGATGATATATTCATAATGATTGCAGATGCACAGGCCCTGACCGACAATGCGGATAATCCGGAGAAGGTGCGTCAGAATATTATCGAGGTGGCGCTGGATTATCTGGCATGCGGGCTGGATCCGGAGAAATCTACCCTGCTGATTCAGTCGCAGATTCCGGAACTGTGCGAACTGTCGTTTTATTACATGAATCTGGTAACCGTATCCAGACTGCAGCGGAATCCTACGGTGAAATCTGAGATACAGATGAGAAACTTTGAGGCAAGTATTCCGGTGGGATTCTTTACTTATCCGATCAGCCAGGCAGCGGATATCACGGCGTTTAAAGCGACGATGGTTCCGGTCGGGGAAGACCAGATGCCGATGCTGGAACAGACCAGAGAGATTGTGCATAAGTTTAATTCTGTTTACGGGGAGACCCTTGTGGATCCGAAGATTCTTCTGCCGGAGAACGAGGCGTGCATGCGTCTGCCTGGAATCGACGGCAAGGCGAAGATGAGCAAGTCTCTGAACAACTGTATTTATCTGTCTGAAGAACCGGAAGATATTAAGAAAAAGGTGTTCAGCATGTTCACGGATCCGACCCATATTCGTATCGAGGATCCGGGGAAACTGGAAGGAAACACGGTGTTTACTTACCTTGACGCATTCTGCAGACCAGAGTACTTCCCGGAGTTCCTCCCGGAGTATCAGAACCTGGACGAGCTGAAGGATCACTATAAGAGGGGCGGTCTGGGTGATATGAAGGTTAAGAGATTCCTGAATCATGTGCTTCAGGCTGAGCTGGAGCCGATCCGCAGGCGCAGGAAAGAATTCCAGAAGGATATTCCGGCGGTGTACGAGATCCTCAGAAAGGGAAGCGAGAAGGCTGAGAAAGTGGCGGCAGAAACATTGAGAGAAGTGAAAGCCGCGATGAAGATTAACTACTTCGATGATGAAGAATTGATTCGGATGCAGACAGCGAAATATACAGAAGAGTAATGGATTGGCATTCATGAAAACCAGCGGCAGAGATTGGTGTCTCTGCCGCTTTTTATCACGGTTAAGAAAGAACAGGCTGAAGGAACTTATGAATGAAATTGACTGTAATCAAGAAGGGATGATGGATATGCAAAATAATACACCTGCTTTAGAAACAGAGCGCTTAGTTTTAAGAAAATTCACAGAACAGGATCTGGAAGCATTGTTCTTTATACTTCAGGACGAGGAAGTTAATAAGTTTTTGCCCTGGTATCCTGTAACCAGCATGGAAGAAACAAAGAAGTTCTATGAGGAAAGATACGCTTCGAAATATGCCCGGCCGCAGGCATATGCCTATGCGATCTGTCTGAAAGAGGACAATGCTCCGATCGGCTACATAAAAGTAGACATGGAAGAACATCATGATTTCGGCTATGGACTTCGCAGGGAATTCTGGCATCAAGGGATTGTTACAGAAGCAGCCAAGGCGGTTATAGAACAAGTAAAAAAAGACGGTCTGCCGTATATTACGGCAACACATGACAGGAACAATCCCAGAAGCGGCAATGTCATGCGAAAGGTGGGAATGAAATACCAGTATTCTTACGAAGAACAATGGCAGCCAAAAAATCTTTTGGTTACATTTCGCATGTATCAGCTGAATCTCGACGGTAATGAAGACCGTGTTTATAAAAAATATTGGGATACTTCTGCCGTACATTTTATAGAACCGGATTTGCAGAACTGAATTTCACGAGAGCCCTTGTCCACCGACGCTAGGGAGTCAGCAATAACGGAGAATCAGAGAACAGAAAAAGAGCATCTCGTTTGAGATGCTCCCTTTTACGTGCGATAGAAGATTCGAACTCCCGACCTTCTGGTCCGTAGCCAGACGCTCTATCCAGCTGAGCTAATCGCACATATCGATTACTTTGTTCTCTTCAGAACGAAAATTATTATATTACATTTTCTGCGGCATGTCAATAACATTTTTGAAAAAATGTATTATCAAATCAGTATTGACAAATATAAAATACTAGTGTACTATCTAGCTATAGCACTAATGCACAAAGGAGGTATGTCATGGAATACAATACAGGCGTGCCGATCTATCTTCAAGTGATCAATGAACTGAAGAAGAAGATGGTGAAAGGGGAACTGCGGGCCGGTGAGAAGATGCCGTCAGGCCGGGATCTGGCTGTTGAGTATAAGGTGAATCAGAATACGGCGGCGCGGATCTACCGGGAGATGGAAATGCAGGGCTACTGTTTTACGAAGCGCGGCATCGGCACTTTCGTGTCAGAGGAGGAAAATATGTTTCAGGATTTGAAGAAAGAGATGGCTCAGGAGCTGGTCAGAAGTTTTATGCATGAAATGAGCGGACTTGGCTATGGGAAAGACGATATTATCGGTCAGATTGCAGATTATAAGGAGGAAGAAGACGATGATGCTTGAATGCAGAGGACTGACAAAACAGTTTGGATCTAAGACGGCAGTTTCGGATCTGACGCTGAACATTCAGAAGGGAAAGATCTACGGACTGCTGGGGGAGAACGGAAGCGGCAAGACGACTTGGATGAAAATGGCGGCCGGGCTTACGCGGCCGGGGCGCGGGGAGATCCTTTATGACGGGCATCCGCTGATGTACCGGGATAAAGCGAAGATCGCCTACATGGCCACAGAACCATTCTTCTATGACTATATGAAAGTAGAGGATGTAAGCGAGTATTATGAGGCGTTCTTTGAGGACTTTGACCGCAGAAAGTGCACAGAGCTGGCCGGCAGGATGGGGATCACTCCGGACCTGAAGGTGCGGAACCTCTCCAGCGGTATGAGCGCGAAGCTGAAGCTGGCGGCTACGCTGTCGAGGAAGGCAGAGCTGTATCTTCTCGACGAGCCGCTCAACGGCATTGACTACAAGGCGCGGGAGGAGATCATTCAGCTGATCCTGGAAGAAGCCGGGGAGGAGAATACCTTTGTGATTTCTACCCATCTGCTGGAGGAGATCGAGAGCTTTATCGAATATGCCATATTTATCAAGGACGGACGATTGGTCGACAAGGTCAATCTGGAGTCCGAGCGGATGAAGAGCGGCCGGTCTCTGACAGAGATTTATGTGGATCTGATGTAGAGGAAATGACTGGATAAAAAGGGAGGAGGATTTGAAAACATGGGTAAACTGATTAAATATGAACTGAAGAAACAGGGGGCATCCCGAATGGTGATCTTCATTGCGCTGGCAGCTGCGCTCCTTGCGTTCTGGGTGGGATTCCTGTTTGAGAAAGAAACGGTACTGGCGATAAGTATATTGGCCATGGTATTCGGCGGAATGCTGGCATTTTTCTATACGGGGATCGAGAGCATCCTTGTACTGAACCGTGATCTCAGGACGAGGCAGAGCTACATGCTCTGGATGCTGCCGAAGTCGATCTGGGAGATCCTGGGGGCGAAATTCATCTCTGCGATCCTGCAGATGCTGATCGTATTCGGCACCGCCGGCATTGCGGTAGGCGTGAGTATGGCGGCGGCAATATGGAAAATAGAAGGTCTTGATCGGCTGATTCAGGCGGGGCAGGAGCTCTCCCGCATCTTCATCCGCGGGGGTGTGCACTGGGGTGATTTTGTACTGCTTGCATTCGTGATATTCCTGGCCTGGACACTTGTGATTATGACCGGATTTCTGTCTGTGATCCTGTCCAGGACGGTTCTGATCCGATCGAAATTTGCGGGTTTGTTTGCGGTCATTCTGTTCTTTGTCATTACATTCGTGATTGAACGTCTGTATGAATGGATGTATCGGATTCCCGGGGTGATGGAGATGACATCCGGGCATCTGGAATGGAATGTGCCGGATACGCTGTACTATATCGCTGTCTGCGCGATCCTGTTCGGCGTGTCAGGGATGCTGGCAGAGCGGAAGCTGAGTGTATAGCGGGCGCTGCATATCTTCCGGCAGCGGCGCAGTGAATTCCAGCCAGGCGGCGGTAATGGGGTGGCGAAACGCCAGGCGGTGCGAGTGCAGAGCCTGCCTGGTGATAAACTCCATGTCGGGATTGTACAGATAGTCGCCGATGAGGGGATGACCGATGGATTTCATATGGACACGGATTTGATGGGTGCGGCCTGTCTCCAGCACGACGGAGACGAGGCTGTGCCCGTTTCTTTCCTCTATGACCCGGTAATGAGTGACTGCTGGGAGGCCGTTTTCAAAGTCCGGTCTGCGCTCGATCAGAGAAGTCCCGGCTCTGCCGATAGGGACATCAATGGTTCCTTCCGCCGGGGAGACGGAGCCGCGGACTACAGCCAGGTATTCCCGGGTAATCTCGTGCCGGGCGCCCATACCGGAGAGGATACTGGAACTTACCATGTGTTTGGCGATCACGGTCAGGCCGGAAGTGTCCCGGTCCAGACGGTTCGTACACCGGAAGACAAAAGCCTGCCCCTGCTCCTGGTAGTAGTACATCAGGGCGCTGGCAAGGGAGTTCCGGTAGTTGTTAAGAGATGGATGAACCGGCATGCCGGCCGGTTTGTTCACCACCAGGATATCCTCATCTTCGTAGACAATGTCCAGAGGCAGCCTGGAAGGCGGGATGTTGGGGGAAGACTCGGTCTCCTGGATGTGGACTGTGAGCGTGTCTTCTGCTTCCAGGGGAGTGCGCATATAGGACCAGACACCGTTGATGCGGATGCTCTCCGGCATTTTCTTAAGCTGTGTCAGGTTCTGGTAGGAGTAGCCGCGGCGGCGCAGATACTGTTCGACCCGCAGCCCGGCCGAAGGTCTGTCTATATGGTAAGTAATCGTCCGATTCATGAGGGCCTCCTGTTTTCTGATCCTGTGATCGGCATGGCCCTGTACAGGGCAGGTATCCCTATTGTGCAGAATTCGGGCGGGGATGTCAAGTCCTGCAGTCTGCCCATTTCTGCGCGCCATCCGCAAAGCCGCACGGACGTGCGGATTGCGGCTGTGCCGCCGGTTTGCCATGAACTGTAACGAACTGCTGCGATATAGGCGCTGTTTTCTGATGAACATCTTTCTTCTGGGGATGGAACGTGGTAAGATATAGGCTGGAACGAAAAAGACAGAGAGGATAAATATTTCATGGATATTAACCAGAAACTGACAGAAGAACTGAATGTGAAGCGGTGGCAGATTGACGCCGCGGTGAAATTGATTGATGAGGGAAGTACCATCCCCTTTATCTCGCGATACAGAAAGGAAGCGACAGGTTCGCTCAATGATGAACAGCTCAGGAAACTCCACGAGCGTCTGTTGTATCTGCGCAATCTGGAAGAGAAGAAGGAGCAGGTGATCTCCAGTATTGAAGAACAGGGGAAGATGACGGAAGAGCTGCGCCGGCAGATCCTTGCGGCGGAGACGCTTGTTACAGTGGAAGATCTGTACCGCCCGTACCGGCCGAAGCGGAGAACCCGTGCCACGATTGCCAGAGAGAAAGGGCTGGAACCACTGGCAGTCTATATCCTGGCGCAGAATGCGAAGGAGCCGCTGGAGAAGACGGCGGAGCAGTACCTGTCGGCAGAGAAAGAAGTTGCATCCGTGGAAGACGCCCTGGCGGGGGCAAAAGACATTATCGCAGAGATGATTTCTGATGAAGCGGACTACCGGAGCTGGATCCGGAGAACAACGATGAAGAAAGGGAAAGTCATTTCCACGGCGAAAGATCCGGATGCCGAGTCTGTGTATGAGATGTACTATGAGTTCGAAGAGCCTGCGTCAAAGCTGGCCGGGCACAGGATCCTGGCATTGAACCGGGGAGAGAAGGAGAAGTTCCTTACCGTGAAGGTGGAGGCGCCGGAGGAGGAAATCCTGCGCTATCTGGAGAAGAAGACAATCCATAAGGACAATCCCTATACAGCGCCTGTGCTGAAGGAGACCGTGGAGGACAGCTACCGCCGGCTGATCGCTCCGGCCATCGAGCGAGAGATCCGCAGCGAACTGACCGAGAAGGCAGAGGACGGAGCCATCGAAGTGTTCGGGAAAAACCTCCATCAGCTTCTCATGCAGCCGCCTGTGGCCGGGAAAGTCGTACTGGGCTGGGATCCGGCGTTCCGTACAGGCTGTAAGCTGGCGGTCGTGGACCCGACGGGAAAAGTGCTGGGGACGACGGTGATCTATCCGACTGCGCCGACCACGCCGCAGAAGATCAAAGCCAGCAAAGATCTGCTGAAGAAGATCATTCCCAAGTACCATATTTCCCTGATTTCGCTCGGCAACGGCACCGCATCCAGGGAGTCTGAGCAGTTCATTGTGGAACTTTTAAAAGAGATCCCGGAGCAGAAGGTGCAGTATGTGATTGTCAATGAGGCCGGGGCTTCTGTGTACTCCGCAAGCAAGCTGGCCAGCGAAGAGTTCCCGAAGTTTGATGTGGGCCAGCGGAGCGCGGCTTCGATCGCCCGGCGCCTGCAGGATCCGCTTGCCGAGCTGGTGAAGATCGATCCGAAATCGATCGGAGTCGGCCAATATCAGCATGATATGAACCAGAAGAAGCTGGGAGGATCCTTAAACGGAGTCGTGGAAGACTGCGTGAATAAAGTGGGCGTGGACTTAAATACAGCGTCAGCGCCGCTGCTTTCCTATATCTCAGGAATCAGCGCCGCAATCGCCAAGAATATCGTGGCATACCGTGAGGAGAACGGTCGGTTTATGGACCGGAGGGAACTTCTGAAGGTGCCGAAACTGGGCCCCAAGGCGTATGAACAGTGCGCCGGCTTTATGCGCATCCAGGGCGGGAAGAATCCGCTGGATGCCACGGGTGTTCATCCGGAATCCTACCAGGCGGCGGAGAAACTGCTGGAGAAGCAGGGCTTCCGAACAGAAGATATCACTGCCCATCGCTTAAGCGGACTCTCCCTCACCATCAAAGACTATAAGAAACTGGCGGAAGAACTGGGAATCGGGGAGATTACCCTGCGGGATATCGTGAAGGAACTGGAGAAACCGGCCAGAGATCCCCGGGATGAGATGCCCAAACCGATTCTGCGGACCGATGTTCTGGATATGAAAGACTTAAAAGAGGGAATGATCCTCAAAGGAACCGTGAGAAATGTCATTGACTTCGGCGTGTTCGTAGACATCGGCGTACACCAGGACGGACTGGTCCATATCTCTCAGATCACAGACCGCTTTATTAAACATCCGCTGGAGGCAGTGAGCGTGGGTGATATCGTAGATGTGAAGGTCATGAGTGTGGATCTGAAGAAAAAGAGGATTCAGCTGACAATGCGGGGGATCCAGTAAGAGAATAAAGACAGTGAAGCGGCTGTCTGTCCGGCGGAATATCCTGTGATGCCAACGGACAGAGCAGCCGCTTCGTCAGATCAGAGATCTTCCCAGTTGATCTCTCTGTCTTTGTAATAGTATTTCCGATCATGATCAGAGATCTCTCTTAAGACCCGGCAGGGGTTGCCCACTGCTACTACATTCGCGGGGATGTCTTTCGTCACGATGCTTCCGGCTCCGATCACCGTATTGTCGCCGATGGACACTCCGGGGAGAATGATGGCTCCGGCTCCGATCCAGCAGTTACGTCCGATATGTACCGGAATATTGTACTGGTAGGCTTTCTCCCGAAGCTCGGGAAGGATCGGATGACCGGCAGTGGCGATCGTAACGTTGGGGCCGAACATGGTATAGTCGCCCACATAGATATGGGTGTCGTCGACCAGAGTCAGATTGTAGTTTGCATAGATCCATTTCCCGAAGTGGACATGATGGCCCCCGAAATTGGAGTGCAGCGGGGGTTCGATGTAGCAGCCCTCTCCCAGTTCGGCAAACATTTCCTTCAGCATCTGGAAGCGCTTTTCCCCTTCTGACGGACGCGTCATATTATAGTCATAAAGGCGTTCCATGCATGCGGTCTGTTCTTTCAGTATTTCCGGGTCTCCGGGGTTGTAGATCTTTTCACTGTGCAGTTTTTCGTATTCTGTCATAAGGGTTCCTCCTTTACCGATTCGGTGTCCGCCGGACCGCTGCGGCACGGCAGAAACTCTGACTTCATTATAGGGCATCTGCAGGGGAAGCGCCATCCTAAATTTTCAAACAATTCCGGTTGTGCCCAGCATCTGTTGCCGTTCACAGGAGCGCCATTCGTAAAACCGCACTGCGTGCTTATTGTGGCTGACGCCACTGTTTTACTCATGAAAAGGCGCTCCCTACGTCTGCTATAAGGCCGCCTGCCCCTTATGCAAACATAAAGCAGTCGGCCTTAAGCATACGTGTGAACTATAACCAGCATCTTGACATTGCGAAAATTAGTTGTTATATTACAAGTAGAACAATATGCGCTGCGTAATGTTCAGCAGGAAATTGTTGGATGAATGCAGAAGAAAGGAGAGGAAACTCTGGGAGATTCCGGGAACGTGATTTCTCCAGATCTGCTGCATGGAAATAGATAGACGGAGGGTGATGATTATGGCAGGGAAAAGAGATTATTATGAAGTGCTCGGCATCGCCAGAAGCGCGGATGCCGCACAGATCAAGAAAGCATACCGGAAACTGGCGAAGAAGTATCATCCGGATACGAATCCGGGGGATGGAGAAGCGGAGAAGCATTTTAAAGAAGTTACGGAAGCGTACAATGTGCTGAGTGATCCGGAGAAGAAGAAACTGTATGATCAGTTCGGCCATGCGGCCTTTGATCAGAGCCAGCAGGGCGGAGCTGGATCTTACGGCGGATTCGGCGGCGGATCGGCATACGCGCATGGCGGCAATGGCGGGCAGGGCTTCTGGAAGACAAACGGCGGCTCTGGAAGTTATCAGGAATATTATTTTGACGGCGGGAATATGGATGACCTGTTCCAGGATCTGTTTGGCAGCAGCGGTTTTGGCGGCAGCGGATTCGGCGGCAGCGGATTCGGCAGCAGCGGATTCGGCGGGTTCCATGATTTCGGCGGAAGAACGGGGAGTTATCAGACCCGCGGCTCAGACCTTCGGGCAGAAGTGGCGGTGTCATTTGAGGAGGCGGCATTCGGATGCGACAAGCTGATCCACCTTCAGGATCCGTCCGGTGCGAAGAACGGGAATCAGACACTGCAGGTGCACATTCCGGCGGGGATCGATACGGGCAAGACAGTCCGGCTGAAAGGAAAGGGGATGCCCGGTGTGAATGGAGGCGGAGCGGGCGATCTGCTTCTGACGGTCACAGTGGGAGAGCGGCCCGGATATGAGCGGAAGGGGCAGGATCTCTATACGTCGGCGTACATTCCGTTTACGACGGCGGTTTTTGGCGGCGAGGCGGTGGTAGATACGCTGTACGGGAAGGTGATCTGCAAGATTCAGAAAGGGACCCGCTCGGGGATGAAGATCCGCCTGAAAGGCAAAGGAATTGTATCTATGAAAGATCCGTCCGTGCACGGCGATCAGTATGTGACGGTTCAGATTGACGTACCGCGGAACCTGAGCCCGGAGGCAGAACAGAAACTCCGGGAGTTCGAGGCAGTGTGCGCGGGAAGGGCGAAGACCGCGTGATCAGGAAATGATTCCGGAACGGGAAGTTCAGAAAAGAAGTTCGGAAGAGAAGTCCAGAAGGGGAGCTCGGAACGGGACGGCAGAGCCGCCGGTGTTCCGGGCTTCTTTTTTCTGTCTGGTTGCTTTCAAAGAATGAATTTGCTATGATAGAGACATCAAACACAGGAAAAGAGAGGACAGTATATGAAAATTGGAATTGGCAATGACCATTCAGCTCTGGAGCTGAAGGCGGAAATCATGGATTTCCTGAAGGAAAAGGGACACGAAGTTGTTGATTATGGCACGAATTCTGCGCAGAGCTGTGATTATCCGGTATACGGAGAACTGGTGGCGAGAGCCGTGGCGGCAGGAGAAGTGGATCAGGGGATCCTGATCTGCGGAACCGGGCTTGGAATCTCTCTGGCCGCAAATAAGGTCAAAGGAATCCGTGCTGCCGTGTGCAGTGAGCCATTTACGGCAAAGATGGCGCGGGCGCACAACAACTGCAACATCCTTGCGTTCGGCGCCAGAGTTGTGGGCGGCGAGCTGGCGAAGATGATGGTGGAGACATGGCTGAATACAGAGTTTGAAGGCGGACGCCATCAGCGAAGAGTGGATCTGATCATGGAGATTGAGGAGAAGGAGCAGTAATGCATTCGTATCAGCTGTCACAGTGGATCCTGTTTTTCTTTCTGTATAGTTTCGTGGGATGGGTCTGGGAGAGCTGCTTTGTGTCTGTCCGGAAACACCGGTGGGTGAACCGGGGATTCTTGCACGGACCGATTCTTCCGATCTACGGAACGGGCGCGCTGACCGTCCTGATCAGTACGATTCGGGTGCGGGATGAAATCTGGATGGTCTTCCTGGTCGGGATGCTGGCGGCCACTGTGCTGGAGTATCTGACAGGAGCTGTGATGGAGCAGCTGTTCCACGTGAGGTACTGGGATTACAGTCATCAGAGGCTGAATGTAAACGGATATATCTGTGTGTCATCCTCCCTGTGCTGGGGATGTTTCTCTGTACTTCTTGTAGACGTGGCCCATGTGCCGGTGGAACGGGCGGTGCTGGATCTGCCGGTGATTGTGGCAGAGGGCCTTGCCCTGGTGATGACGGCGGCAGCGTCGGTGGATGTGACGCAGTCCTTCAACGAGGCGATGGATCTCAAACGGATCCTCGTTCAGCTGGAAGAAAGCAGAGAACAGATCAGGAAGATCCAGGAGAAGCTGAAACTGACATCAGAAGAAAGGCTGGCGGATTACCGGAGGCATTCTGCGGAGCTGCGGGAAGAGTACCGCAGATTCGCGGACGAGGCGTCTGAGCGGAATCGCTCACGCAAGGCGGCCTATCTGGAACGCATTCACATGAGACGGATCCAGAGGAGACTTCAGCTGGAAGAACTTGCCGCGCGGGTGGAATTCCTGATGAAGGATGAGCTGCCGGCCAAGGTGGATGAATTGATCGGGGCAGAGCGCCGGGAAGAGCTTGCGGATCTGAAGAAGACCATTGTGAAAGAGGTGCACAGAATGACCGCCCGGACAGACCGCAGCTACCTCCGTATTGCGGGCCAGCTGAAGCGGAATCCGACGGCGGCTTCGAAGAGATTCGCAGACGTGCTGGAGGAGCTGCGGAGTTTGCTGGATCCGAAGGAAGCAGCAGAGGATGGAAACGACGATCAATCAGCCGTAAAAACAGACAGAGACAGAAAGGAAACAGACAAATGACAAAGAAACAGAGGGCTTTAGAAGTAATTGAACGGCTGAAGAAAGAGTATCCGGATGCCGGATGTACGCTGGATTATGATCAGGCCTGGAAACTGCTGGTCAGTGTCCGGCTGGCCGCCCAGTGTACGGACGCCCGCGTGAATGTCGTTGTGGAAGGATTATATGAAAAGTATCCGGATCCGAACGCACTGGCGGATGCGGATGTCAATGATATTGAAGAAATTGTACGTCCGTGCGGCCTGGGACGCAGCAAGGCAAGGGACATCAGTGCATGTATGAAAATGCTGCGGGACGAGTACGGCGGGAAGGTGCCGGATAACTTTGACGCCCTCCTGAAGCTCCCGGGAGTGGGAAGGAAGAGCGCCAACCTGATTATGGGAGATGTATTCGGCAAGCCGGCGATTGTGACAGATACCCACTGTATCCGTCTGGTGAACCGGATCGGTCTGGTGGACGGCATCAAAGAACCGAAGAAAGTGGAAATGGCATTGTGGAAGATCATACCGCCGGAGGAGGGGAGCGATTTCTGCCACCGTCTGGTGTATCACGGAAGAGATGTCTGTACAGCCAGGACAACGCCGCACTGCGAGAAATGCTGTCTGGCGGATATCTGCAAGAAGAATGGCGTAAAATAAGAAGCAGGAGGACACGGCCTGAAAGTGAAGCGTGCGGCAGAAGGAAAGGGAGGCAGAACAGAGATGAAAAGTATCAGACTGAGAGAAAACTTCTACTGGACTGGGATTATCGATGATCAACTGAGAGTTTTTGACATCATTATGTACACGGAATTCGGCACTACCTATAATTCTTACGTGATGAAAGCCGGGGACAAGACGGTCCTTTTCGAGACGGCCAAGGCAAAGTTTTTCGATGAATATGTGGAGAAGCTGAAGGAAGTCATGGATGTGCATGCCATTGATTATCTGGTAGTCAGCCATACGGAGCCGGATCATGCAGGCAGTGTGGAGCAGCTTCTGGAATTCAGCCCACAGACGAAAATCATTGCCACAGGCTGTGCGCTGGGATTTCTGAAGGAGATCGTAAACAGGGATTTCGTGGGGATTCCGGTGCGGGACGACGAGAAGATGACCATTGGGAATCGGACACTTCATTTCCTCCTCGTGCCGAACCTTCACTGGCCGGATACGATGTATACATTTATTGAGGAGGAGCAGATCCTTGTGACCTGTGACTGTTTCGGCGCCCATTATTGTCTTCCGGGAGTTGTCTCATCTGAGATTCAGAATGAGGCGGATTATCAGAGCGCGCTGAAATATTATTATGACTGCATCATTGGACCGTTTAAGCCATATATGCTGAAGGCGCTGGACCGGGTGGAGGAGATGGATATCTCTATGGTGTGTACCGGGCACGGGCCGGTGCTTGTGGGCAGCCGGATCCGGGAAGTGATGCGGCAGTACCGGGAGTGGTCCACAGTTGTGAATCCGAATCCGCGGAAGACGGTGATCATTCCTTATGTCAGCGCTTACGGATATACGAAGTCTCTGGCAGAGAACATCGCCGAGGGCGTGCGCGGCAGCGGAGACATTGATGTGCGTCTGTATGATATGACAGAGGCGGACGCAGCGAAAGTAAATGAAGAACTGCTCTTTGCCGACGGGATCCTGCTGGGAACGCCGACCATTGTAGGCGAGGCGCTGAAGCCGATCTGGGATCTGACGCTGGGGATGTTCCCCGCCACACACGGAGGAAAGTACGCAGGCGCGTTCGGCAGCTACGGCTGGAGCGGCGAAGGGGTGCCGAACATTACGCAGAGGCTGCGGCAGCTGAAGATGAAAGTTTCTGACGGATTCCGCGTCCGGTTCAAGCCATCAGAAGCGGATCTGGTCAGCGCCTATGAATATGGCTATCAGTTCGGATGTACGGTGCAGAATAAGGAACCGAAACAGCGGAAGAAGAAAGGGACAAGAAGTCTGGTGAAATGCCTGGTGTGCGGAGAGATCTTTGATTCTTCTCTGGAGATCTGTCCGGTGTGCGGCGTGGGCAGAGAGAACTTCGTCCCGGTGGAAGCCGAAGAAACAGGATATGTCAACAATACACAGGAATATTATGTGATCCTTGGAAATGGAGCGGCTGGATTCCAGGCGGCGAAGGCGATCCGGGAACGGGATAAGACAGGAGCGGTGGTTCTGATTTCGAATGAGCCATATCCGGCGTACAACCGTCCCATGCTGACGAAATCCATCGTGGCAGGACTCAGTGCGGAACAGATCGCGATCGAAGGCCCGGACTGGTATGAAGAGAACAAGGTCTATCAGATGCTCGGGAAAGAGATTGCTGCTGTTGACAGGAAGGCCCGGGAAGTGATCCTGGAGAGTGGAGAGAAGGTGCACTTTACCCGGCTGATCTACGCGCTGGGCAGCGAGTGCTTTATCCCGCCCATCGAAGGAAGTGCTCTTCCGGAAGTGGTGGCTGTCCGCAGACTGAGCGATGTGGAACGGCTGGAACAGGTGATGAAGTCCGCAGAACAGGCAGTTGTGATCGGAGGCGGAGTGCTTGGACTGGAAGCGGCATGGGAACTGAAGAAAGCAGGGCTGAAGGTTCAGGTGCTGGAGGCGGCGCCTGTGCTGATGGGGCGTCAGCTTGATACGGGATCCGCGGAGATCTTAAAGGAGATTGCAGAAAAGAATGGCGTGAAGATCCGGACCGGAGTTTCGATTGCAGCCATAGAAGGGGATGAACATGTGACCGGGGTGCGCCTGGCAGATGGGGAAGTGATCCCGGCTCAGGTTGTCGTTGTCTCGGCGGGAGTGCGGGCCAATACAGCACTGGCAGAGAAACTGGGGCTTGATATCGGGCGCGCGGTGAAAGTCAGCAGCCGGATGGAAACAAGTGTACCGGGCATCTATGCATGCGGAGACTGTGCAGAATATGAAGGAATGAATTATGCGATCTGGCCGGAAGCTTCTGAACAGGGACGGATCGCAGGGGCCAACGCTGCGGGAGAGCAGCTGGAGTATGAGCCTGTGACGGCCGCGCTGACATTCCATGGGATGAATACAGCGCTGTTTGCGGCGGGAGACAACGGGAAGAACCCGGATCTTTTGTACAAGACTGTGGAATACCGGGATATGGGCAAAGGCCAGTACAGGAAATATTACTTCCTCAACAATCGGCTTTCCGGAGTGATCCTGATCGGGGATCTGTCCGAAATGGCGAAGATGACAGAAGCGCTGCAGAAACACGCGTTATACAAAGACGTGATCGGATAACTGCAGTGATCAAAGGCTACCTGCGGGAGGCGCTGAGCTCCTGCAGGGCCTTCAGAAATTCCAGGTCGTCTTTCTGAAGTTTCAGGTTGGTGACGAAGTGCCTGCCCTCCGGGGAAGTGGCAGTGATCTCAATGACGGTCCCTTCCTCCAGGGCCTCCCGGCATACGGCGCCCAGGAAAGCCGGTAATTTCGGATGATTTTTCTGAAAGTTTTCAAGATGTTTTTTCAGCGCCTGCGCTTTGGCGATCTGAGACAGATTCATGCTGTGAGTTCCTTTCTATAGTTGAAATTGGTTTTATGAACGTATGCTTAACCGTGCAGTGAAGAAACATCCACTGCTTATATCGGGTATCATATAGCCGCGGATGCAAAAAAGCAAGGGGAAATATAAAAAAGTTCTTGCAATTCCTTCTGACATGTGATATTATACTATTCGTGTCAGAGATGATGCGGGTGTAGTTCAATGGTAGAACACCAGCCTTCCAAGCTGGATACGTGGGTTCGATTCCCATCACCCGCTCTATTTTTTTATCTTTTTTTACGCATTGTGCCGAACTTTCTACTGTGATATACTTGTAGAAAAGATTCAGAAAGCAGGAGTTGGATATGAGATTTAATACTGATAATGTTGTGATGCGTGCTCTTTCGAAAATCTGTGATATGGTCTGTCTTAATATCATGTGGCTGGTCTGCTGTATCCCCATTGTTACAATCGGAGCTTCGACGACGGCTCTGTATACGGTTATGCTGAAGATGGTGAAGAATGAAGAAGGCTATATCTTCCGGGGATTCTTTCAAGCGTTTAAGTCCAATTTTAAGCAGAGCACAATGATCTGGCTGATCCTGATCGCCCTCGGCGTGGTGTGGTTCATTGATTACCGCGTGTCGGGGATGATGCCCGGAATGGCGGGAACAGTGATGGGAATCGTTTTCCTCGCGGTAGGTTTTCTGCTTCTGGCAGTGACGATCTATGTATTTCCGCTGACTGCCAGATATGAGAATTCGATCAAAAATACGTTTCGGAATGCATTGATCCTCACAGTCGGCAAGCTGCCGTATACGCTGCTGATGATCGTAATCCTTGTAGCAGCGATTTTCGCTTCTTTCTGGAATACGGTCACTCTGATGATGGCAATTCCGCTCTGGTTTATTGTCGGCGGAGCGTTGATCGCATGGGTGAATTCGTATATACTGCGGAGAGTATTTTTGATATTTGGAGAAGAGAATCAAACGAAAGAAGAGGGGCAGATATGAATTTCTTGGAAGAACGGATTGTAAAAGACGGTGTAGTAAAAGAAGGAAATGTACTGAAGGTTGACAGCTTTCTGAATCATCAGATGGATATTGGCCTTCTGGATCAGATGGGGGCAGAGTTCAAGCGCAGATTTGCGGATAAGCCGATTAACAAAATCCTGACCATCGAGGCGTCCGGAATCGGGATTGCCTGTGTTGCCGCGCAGCATTTTCATGTTCCCGTAGTGTTCGCGAAGAAATCTCAGAGCATCAATCTGGACGGAGAGATGTATGTTGCGGAGGTGGAGTCTTTCACCCACAAGTGCATCAACCATGTGATTGTGGCTCAGAAGTTCCTCGGACCGGAGGATCATGTGCTGATTATTGATGATTTCCTTGCAAACGGATGTGCGCTGCAGGGGCTGATCCAGATCGTGCAGTCAGCCGGAGCGGTAGTAGAGGGGATCGGCATTGCCATTGAGAAAGGATTTCAGTCCGGAGGAAGAATGATCCGGAATCTGGGATTCCAGCTGGAATCTCTGGCGATCGTGGACGGAATGAATGCAGAAACCGGAGAGATCCAGTTCAGAGAGCAGAAGAAGGGGCCGGCAAAGGCGGAGCCTAAAGAGGCGGCTGATGAAGAGAGCATCTGCAGAAGTTCTACGCTGGACTGAAGATGGAATCCATCATAGACATAGAGAGAAAAGCGGGACGCGTGCGGCAGGTGCGGTATGGACTGGAAATATGGCCCGGGAGCCTTTCATTGAGAAGGGGCGGCGGAATGAAATCCGCTGCCCCTTCTCGCACTTTTTTGTACCAGTCCTGTTAAGTTTCGGATGTTAAGTTCCGGCTGTTTAGTTCCAGAAGTCTGTCTTGTCTTTCAGACCGATCGTTTTGGCTTTGAATAGAGGGTTCTTTCCCTCTTTCTTCTGTCTTGTATAATCATGCAGGCAGTGAAGAGCAGGCTTGCAGAGGATGATGATCACCGGGAGATTGATCAGCGCCAGGCATCCCATGATCACGTCTGCAGTGCTCCAGGCCACACTGAATTCCATGAGTGAGCCGCCGAATACGATCAGCGAGGCAAGGATGCGGAAGGCAGTCAGAAGGCCTTTGCCGGGATCTTTTCCGCACAGGTAGCGCAGTCCCATCTCTGCATAGAAGAAGTTTCCGATCAGAGTGGTGAATGCAAAGAGAAACAGAGCCACTGTGATAAATGTGGTGCCGAAACCGCCCAGCGTTTCTGTGGCTGCGGCCTGTACCCAGGGCATTCCCTTCAGCTGTTCGCTGGGAGCCACGCCGGAGCAGAGCAGCATGAAAGCAGTTGCAGAACAGATGAGCAGGGTGTCGATAAATACCGAGAGCATCTGCACAAGGCCCTGCTTCACCGGGTGGGAGACGGACGCACTGGCTGCGGCGTTCGGCGCAGAACCCACACCGGCCTCATTGGAGAACAGTCCTCTTTTAATACCGTGCATTACGCAGGATCCCGTGAATCCGCCGAAAATCGCCTGAAGATCAAAGGCATTTGAAAAAATGTCGGCAAACATCTTCGGAACCAGATTCAGATGGGTTACGACAATGAACAGAGACAGTGCCAGGTAGAAAACGCCCATCAGCGGAACGAGGATTCCGGTTATTTTCGAGATCTGCTGGCTGCCGCCGAAAATGCAGATACAGAAGATCACAGCCAGAATAAAGCCGATAATGGCCGGGGTGGTTCCTTCCTGAAAGAAGCTGTATGCACGGAAGGTATCCGTGATATTAAAGGAAGCAACCATGTTAAATCCGACCATGTAAGTCAGGATCAGGAATACGGCGAACAGGACACCCAGCCACCGCCGCTTCAGGGCCGCCTGGATATAGTAGGCGGGACCGCCGTAACAGGTTCCGTCATCAGCGCGGTGCTTGTAGATCTGGGCCAGTGTACTCTCGATGAACGCGGAAGCACTGCCTAAGATGGCGGTGACCCACATCCAGAATACAGCGCCTGCACCGCCCAGGCAGATGGCGGTGGAGATCCCCGCGATATTGCCGGTGCCCACGCGGGAAGCAGTAGAAACCATCAGGGCCTGAAAAGAGGAAAGCCCCTTCTCGTCGTCTTTGGGTTCCATGACCACGCGGATCGATTCGAGGAACAGACGGAACTGTACGAAATGTGTACGGATTGTGAAATAGATTCCTGTGCCGAGCAGCAGGATGATTAGGATGTAGCTGTAGAGCAGATCGCTCAGTGAGTTGATGAGTTGTGCGAACACGATGTTGTCCTCTCTTTCTTCTTAGATTGAAATGTGCCCTGCCGGGGAAGGGCAGGAATTCTGATAATGCACAGCCGGCAGTGTGAGAGTGATGTGCTGCATCGCAGAAGTCTGACAGAGATCGCCGCCGGTGCGCAGACGATTATTATTATATCCCAGGATCTCTCACTGTACAAGAGTACTTTTGCCTGGCAGCTTTATAATCGTATCAGTTCCAGTCATACAGATGTCTGCTCGCAAAAACATGCAAGTATGTTTTGTGCTTCCCGTACACTGTATGGCGAACTGACACGTTAGTGTATAATTATTATTGGCAAAGATAGGAATTATTCCTAAATAAAAAGGAAGTAGAGAAAATCCCCACTTCCCAATCATACAGTTTTTCTTTATGATGTTAGTTGCTAATCAAACACGTAAAGGAGACTGTATGATG
>CASDTX010000059.1 GCA_949283695.1 uncultured Eubacteriales bacterium
AAAAAAACGGGTTCGACCTGGATGTGGCAAGGACTGTGCGGGAAGCGAGGCATGCATTGAGAGGGGGACATCCCTATGATCTGCTGCTTCTGGATGTGACCCTTCCGGACGGGACCGGGTTCATGGTCTGTGAGGAGGCGCATGGACCGTCTGATCCGTATGCTCTTGAGAGTGACACGACTGGATGCAGGGAGCGCCCATTTCAGAAAGCAGAAAATATATGCCGCGGATCTGGCGAGGGAAGCCTGTGCGGATCAGAGGCAGGTACGGAGGTTTGTGCGCAGAGTGGCGTTGAACTGGTGCAGGACAGCCATCCCATTGGGATTGGGGATAAGTATAGTTGTCGTGTGGGGGCTCTGTGCTGTGCTTAGGGCAGTGAGCCCTGCGTACTTCTCGGGAATGCAGATGTTCGGCGTGAGTATCCCGGGGCTTCTGGCCGGCGCTGTGATCGGTCTGACCACGGTGATTTTGGCGGCGAGATCCCCGGCGAAGAGAGCGTCCAGAGTCTCGCCCCTGACTGCGGTATCGGGAAATGCAGGGAGTACATATGCGGTCCGAAGGACCGCGCATGTCAGATTCTTCCCTGTGGAGGCTGCCCTCGGGATTCATCATGCCGCGGGGAGCCGGAAAAACTTTCTTTTGATGTCCGGTTCATTTGCTTTCAGTATCATTCTTTTCCTGAGCTTCAGCCCCGCGCTTGATTTCATGGAACATGGAATAAAACCTCTTCGCCCTTCCGCCCCGGACCTGACCATATCCAGCGTGGATAATACCTGTTCTGTCCCCAGGGAACTGGCAGATGAACTGAGAGAGGATCCGGCAGTGAAAAGGGTATACGGGCGGAGTTCAGCTTATGCAGTTCCTGCGCGCGCAGGGCAGGAAGAATTTCAGATCGATCTGAATTCTTATGAGGAGAACCAATTCCGATGGGCAGAAGATTCTGTTGCAGAAGGGTCCATCGAGGATGCGGAGAAAGGCGGGGGAGTGATGGCAGTGACAATGGATGCGGCCCGGGATTTTTCTCCCGGGGAGGAGATTGCCATAGATTTTCCTTCCGGGACAGAGACAGTGACCGTGTCCGGCGTGCTTAATGGGAGTGCCTTTAATGTGTCTCCGGGATCTACGGTTTTGATCTGTTCGGAGGAGCTTTTTGAAAAGCTGACCGGAGAGACAGAGTACACAGTCATTGATCTTCAGTTTGAACAGGGAGTGACAGACCGGGATGTGGAACGGATCCGCGGATTGGCTGGAGAAACATTTACAGTGACGGATAATCGGGAGGCAAACAGTGAGGTGAGAGGGGCGTACTATTCGTTTGCCCTGTTCCTCTACGGCTTCCTTGCAGTGATCGTCCTGATCTCCGTCTTCTATATTATCAACAGTATTTCCATGAGCGTATCCGCAAGGATCAGGCAGTATGGCGCCATGAGGGCGATCGGCATGAGTGGCAGCCAGCTTGTGCATATGGTGGCGGCAGAGGCTTTCAGCTATGTGGCCGGAGGTATGGCGGCAGGATGCGCGGCGGGACTCCTGCTGAACTGGAAGATCTATGATCTGCTTGTGACCAGCCGGTGGGGGGATCCATGGAAGGTTCCGGTTGAAGCTTTGGGAGTGATCCTTGCTGTTATGGTGCTGTCAGCTATTGCCGCTGTCGCGGGACCTGCACGCCGGATCAGGGAGATGTCCGTAGTGGATACGATCGGATCCATGTAGGGAGACAGAACCGTCCGGCTGACAGAATTCCGGCGGCACAACGACATTTTCATACGCTGCGCGTATAGAAAGATATAGAAAACAAGTATTCGCCGTATCCTCCTGCCGGGAGTATAATAAAACATACCGGAGCAGCGCCCTCCTTTTTCGGAAGGCGTTCCGGCGGAGGATAAGGAGGCGTACATGAATGGACATCATAGAAAACAAGACATTTGACATGGAGAGGGCGCTTTATGGGAGTCGTGATATTGCAGTGAAAAACTGCAGGTTCGACGGACCTGCGGACGGGGAGAGCGCATTCAAGGAATGCAGTAATATTGAAGCAAGGAACTGCTATTTTAATCTCAGGTACCCTTTCTGGCATGACCACGGGCTGAAGATCATCAGCTCTGATATGACGGAGCTGTGCAGGGCAGCACTCTGGTACTCTGACCATATTGAAATCGCGGACACAAAGATGCATGGCATCAAAGCGCTGCGCGAGTGCTCACACATTGTGATCCGTGACTGCGATATCGTCTCTCCTGAGTTTGGCTGGTCGGCCAGTGGAGTAGAGATGGAAAATACAAGCGCGCAGAGCCAGTATTTTATGATGCGTTCGGATCATCTGCTGTTCAGAAATGTGAAGCTGGAAGGAAAATATTCTTTTCAGTACATAAAGGACGCGGTGTTTGAGAACTGCGAGTTTGATACAAAGGATGCTTTCTGGCACGCAAAAGATGTGGTTGTGCGGAACAGTGTGGTAAAAGGCGAGTACCTTGCCTGGTACTGTGAAAATGTTACCTTTGAAAATTGTAAGATCATTGGCACGCAGCCGCTGTGTTACTGCAGAAACCTGACTTTGGATAACTGTGAGATGATCGATACGGATCTTGCATTTGAGCGCTCGGAGGTGGAAGCTGTGATCACCACCCCTGTACTCAGCATAAAAAACCCATACGCAGGCCACATCTCAGTGCCTGAGGTGGGAGAGATCATTATGGATGATGAAAACGCGAAGGGAGAGATCATAAAAAAGCACTGCCCATAAGGACAGTGCTTTTTGCTTGTGATC
>CASDTX010000060.1 GCA_949283695.1 uncultured Eubacteriales bacterium
TCCACAAACAGAAAAAATTCGGCCACCAGGTTTTGGCAAGTGGATAAGTCAGAAAGAAAAATAAGAAATGTGGATAACTTATTTTTTCAAGGAATTTTGAGATTTGTGGCAGGCAGAAGTATTTTTACCATTCAAAACTGGTTTCTTCCTAAAGTATTTGCCTATCTTCTCATGGTATGCTATAATATTCAGGATTGTGGACAGATATAAGTACCCGAGACCACTGAAAAGTGCATGAACCTCAGTGCTGATGTGTTTTTCAGTAGTTTCGGAGACATCTGTCCCAGGAAAATTCAGCAGATATGAAGGAGAATACTATGTATAAAAAGTATGAAATGGAACTGGCAGGCAGAACGCTGCGTGTCGACGTTGGCAGGGTTGCCAAGCAGGCCAATGGGGCGGTGCTCATGCATTATGGGGATACGACTGTACTGTGTACGTCTACAGCTTCTGAGAAGCCGAGAGACGGAATCGATTTCTTCCCTTTAAGTGTGGAGTATAATGAGAGAATGTATGCAGTGGGCAAGATCCCCGGCGGTTTTAATAAGAGGGAAGGGAAAGCGTCTGAGAATGCGATTCTGACAGACCGTGTCATTGACCGGCCCATGCGTCCGCTTTTCCCCAAGGATTACCGGAATGATGTGACGCTGGAGAATCTTGTGATGTCTGTGGATCAGGACTGCAGCCCGGAGCTGACAGCGATGCTGGGCGCGTCTATTGCCACCAGTATTTCGGATATCCCCTTTGACGGTCCGATTTCTACAACCCAGGTGGGAATGATTGACGGTGAGTTTGTATTCAATCCGACAGCAGCTCAGAGAGAGGAATCGGATCTGGCGCTTACGGTTGCTTCCACGAAGGAGAAGGTGATCATGATCGAGGCCGGAGCCAATGAGGTCCCGGAGGATAAAATGATCGAGGCGATTTTTGCCGCTCATGATCTGAACCAGAAAGTAATTGCATTTTTCGATACGATTGTTGCCGAGTGCGGTAAGCCGAAGCATGAGTATGAGAGCTGTGCGGTTCCCCAGGAGCTTTTCGACGCGATCAAGGAGATCGTTCCTCCCCAGGAGATTGAGGAAGCGGTGTTTACGGACGATAAGCAGACCAGAGAAGAGAACATCCGCGTGATCACAGAGAAGCTGGAGGAAGCATTCGCAGAGAAGGAGGAATGGCTGCCTGTTCTGGGAGAAGCTGTTTATCAGTATCAGAAGAAGACGGTCAGAAAGATGATTCTGAAAGATCATAAACGTCCGGACGGCCGTGCAATTGATCAGATTCGTCCGCTTTCCGCAGAGGTTGATCTGATCCCGAGAGTTCACGGGTCCGCGATGTTTACAAGAGGACAGACACAGATCTGTACTGTGACCACACTGGCGCCGCTCTCAGATGCTCAGAGACTGGACGGTCTTGACGAAGCTGAGACATCCAAGAGATATATGCACCATTACAATTTCCCGTCCTATTCTGTAGGTGAGACGAAGCCGTCCAGAGGACCCGGACGCCGTGAGATTGGACATGGGGCACTTGCCGAGAGAGCGCTGCTTCCGGTTCTGCCAAGTGAAGCTGAGTTCCCGTATGCGATCCGTACTGTGTCCGAGACATTCGAGTCCAACGGTTCCACGTCCCAGGCAAGTGTGTGTGCATCCAGTATGTCTCTGATGACAGCCGGCGTGCCGATCAAAGCAGCTGTAGCCGGAATTTCAGCAGGACTTGTCACAGGAGATACGGATGAGGATTATCTGGTGCTTACAGATATCCAGGGCCTGGAAGACTTCTTTGGAGACATGGATTTCAAAGTGGCGGGTACTCACAAAGGAATCACAGCGATCCAGATGGACATCAAGATCCACGGTCTGACAAGACCGATCATTGAGGAGGCAATCGCTGCCACAAAGAAGGCGAGAACCTATATTATTGATGAAGTGATGAATAAGGCCATCGCTGAGCCGAGACCGGAAGTCGGACCATATGCTCCGAAGATTATTCAGATGCAGATTGATCCGCAGAAGATCGGCGATGTGGTCGGACAGAGAGGAAAGACGATTAATTCGATTATCGAGCAGACCGGCGTGAAGATCGACATCGAGGACGACGGCTCTGTATCCATCTGCGGCACAGAGAAGGAAGATATGGAGAAAGCGGCGAAGCTGATTCATATCATTGTAACCGAGTTTGAGGCAGGCCAGGTATTCGAGGGCAAAGTTGTCAGCATCAAAGAATTCGGCGCATTTCTGGAGTTCGCTCCGGGCAAGGAAGGTCTGGTTCATATCTCCAAGATCGCGAAGAAGCGTGTGGATAAGGTAGAAGACGTGCTGAAGCTTGGTGACATTGTGAAGGCAGTATGCCTTGGAAAAGATAAGATGGGAAGGTTCAGCTTCAGCATCCGTGATGTAGCTGAATAATCCGGCGGTTTAAAAAGGACCGGGCAATATGGAAAAGGGCATTGAAACAGTTTCGATGTCCTTTTTTTCTGCAGAGGCGGACAGACTTTTCCGTGATGTTTATCGGAAAGTCTGTTATAATAGACGAGGAAAAGCAGGACGAACAAAATGTGACAAGGAGAGAAGCATGAGAAAGAAGATACGTCCGGCAGAAGAGGAGATAGGGAATGTGCTTCCCCTGCTCCTGTTCAGCCTTGTGTGGTACGCTGCCATATTGGGGAATCTGGCGTCATCTGGATTTCATTCTTTTATGGTTCTGTTCTTAGTGGCCGGGATTCTGCCGCTTTATACTGCGGCAAACAGCGTGCGCAGAGCGCTGTTCTACCGGAGACAGAGAGCAGACGCCATTGCACTGGGACGCGCACAAAACGGCAAGATCACGGGAGTGACGCGTCAGGTTGTTCCCTACAGAGTGGGAAGACACCAGACGCTTCAGTATCAGAGGACTTACTTTCTGCAGGTAGAAGTCTACGATCCGGATACCGGGATCCCACATACGGTGGAAAGCCGGGGATACCGAAAACCGATTCACAGATATTTGGCCTCTGACCGGGTAAAAGTATACAGCGACCGGAGCGGCTGGAAATATTATCTGGAAGACTTCCAATGGAAAGAACACAGAAGCGATCCGGGCATATTCAACGGGCCGCAGGAGTATGAAGAGATGCATCTCGAAAGCGGAATGCTGGGGCAGATTCTTTTCATTATTCTATTGCTCTTGATGCTTTATGAGATATGTTTTGCGAGATGAGAACAGAAAGAAGTGAGATCCGATGGAACAGATGACATTATTCGGCAGCAGCCGTGAAATGACGCCTCTGGCCAGCAGGCTTCGGCCTGATTCACTGGAGGAGTTTGTAGGACAGGAGCATTTGATCGGGCCAGGCAAGGTATTAAGACAGCTCATTGAGCGGGATCAGATTTCATCCATGATCTTCTGGGGGCCGCCGGGCGTAGGGAAGACCACTCTGGCCAGTATCATTGCAGGAAGGACGAGATCCGAGTTTATCAATTTCAGTGCGGTGACCAGCGGAATCAAGGAGATCAAGGAAGTGATGAACCGCGCGGAACAGAGCCGGAGAGTGGGGCTTAGAACCGTACTCTTCGTGGACGAGATCCACAGATTCAACAAGGCCCAGCAGGATGCCTTTCTGCCGTACGTAGAGAAGGGAAGCATCATTCTGATCGGGGCAACCACAGAGAATCCGTCTTTCGAGATCAACGCCGCGCTTCTGTCAAGATGCCGTGTGTTTGTGCTGAAAGCGCTGCAGGAGGAGGATCTTGTGCGCCTGCTGGAAAATGCATTGAAGAATCCTGCCGGTTTCGGCAATCAGAATGTACAGATCTCAGCAGAGAATCTAAGAGCTGTGGCAGCGTTTGCAAACGGAGATGCGCGTACCGCTCTGAATACCCTGGAGATGGCGGTGCTCAACGGAGAGATCAGCGCGGATGGAATCCGTGTGACGGAAGAAGGACTGGCCCAGTGTATCAGCCGGAAATCCCTCCTTTATGACAAGACAGGCGAGGAACATTATAATCTGATCTCTGCACTTCACAAATCGATGCGAAACAGCGATCCTGACGCGGCTGTCTACTGGATGATGCGTATGCTGGAAGGCGGGGAGAATCCGCTGTATATTGCAAGGCGGCTGATTCGTTTCGCAAGTGAGGATGTGGGAATGGCAGACAGTCAGGCGCTGCAGGTCGCGGTGGCCGCATATCAGGCCTGTCATTTTTTGGGCATGCCCGAGTGCGATGTGCACCTCACACATGCAGTTGTCTATCTGTCCATGGCGCCAAAATCGAACGCATTATACACTGCCTGCGAGGCTTGCAAAAAGGATGTGAGGGAACTCCGGGCCGAGCCGGTGCCCATGCAGATCCGCAATGCTCCGACCGGTCTGATGAAAGAACTGGGGTATGGGAAAGGGTATGAGTACGCCCATGACACAGAAGAAAAGCTGACTCATATGCAGTGTATGCCGGACAGCCTGAAAGACCGGATCTATTATCATCCGACAGATCAGGGGGAGGAGAAGCGGACGGCAGAACGGCTGGAAGAGATACGAAATTTCCATAGAAAGGGGAACTGATCATGATCACGAGTACATCGAATGGGCAGGTAAAGGAACTGATCAGACTGATGAAGAAGAGCCGCGCCCGGGACGAGGAAGGCGTATTCCTGGTAGAAGGCCCGCGCATGGCCGGGGAGCTGACAGCAGACGAGGTATGGCGCAGGCGAATCAGGAAGATCTATGTCTCAGAGACTTTTGCTGCCAAAAGACCGGATGAGATTGAGAAACTGAGAGAAGTCTGTCCCCTGGAACTGCTTGCAGATCCTGTATTCGCCCACGTGTCAGACACCAAGACTCCGCAGGGAATTCTGGCTGTTGTTAAGAGACGGGAGTACGGGCTGGAAGAGATCATCGGAGAAGACAGAAGCAGGGCTCATGTTCTTGTACTGGATCATCTTCAGGATCCGGGCAATCTTGGCACCATCTTCCGGACAGCGGAAGCAGCCGGCGCGAGCGGAATCCTTCTGAGCCGGGACTGTGTGGATCTCTATAATCCGAAAGTAATCCGCTCGACGATGGGGGCGGTCTTCCGCCTGCCGTTTCTTTATGTGGAGGATCTGCCGAAGGCAGTCGGAGAGCTGAAGCAGTCAGGACTTACGGTCTATGCGGCGCACCTGGAGGGCAAGAATGCCTATGATGAGGAGGATTATACTGGCGGAACGGCATTTCTGATCGGAAATGAAGGCAGCGGACTTCGGGACGAAGTGGCGCAGTGCGCAGACTGTCGGATCCGGATCCCCATGCAGGGGAAGGCAGAGTCCTTAAACGCAGCAGTAGCCGCTGCGGTGCTCATGTTTGAGGTGAGCCGGCAGCGGCGAAAATAATCAAGAAAAATAGTCAGCGAAAATAATCGAGGAAAACAACCAACGAAAACAACCAATGAAATGAACCGGCGCGATTCAGAAATGAACCGGCGCGATTCAGCTGCGGTGTTGACTAGGGCAGGGATGCATCCAGAAGCAAATCTCTGCCTTTTCGTATCCGTGCGGATGATAGCGGAACAGTCCGCCCTGTCTGCAGACAGCCTGGGTTTCCGGAGTATATGCCACGGAGAGCAGATGCAGCTTCTCCCGGGTCTGATAATAGCGGAAAGCGGAAAAACAAGGCTGCGTGTCAATGGACAGCCGGCTTAACTGTACGGCAGCAGTCCGAAAGACTTCATCTGCATTTGCATGACTGCCGCTTGGAGCAGCGGGAGCAGCATTCGAAGCCGTGCACGGCATTTCCCGGGGCGGACGGGAGCGACTGCCGGGACCGTTGCCGTCCAGCACCCGCATCAGATATGCGGTCAGATCCGCCGGGAAGAAGGGCTCCATGAGAAGCACAGCATTCGCTTCTTTGCCGGCGCAGGAAATGAGTGTGAGGAGCAGGCTGGGCGGTACCAGGAGCAGCGGATAGGATTCCGTGAAAGAGACTTCTCTGGCAGGATCCGGTCTGGAGGGATCCTGCCCGTCTGAACCGCGCATACTACAGGTTCAGAAGCTGCGCGGTCTTCCGGACAGACATTCTGTATACCCAGTACTGGAATCCCACAGCCGCCGCTGCAATCACTGCGGTGACCAGCAGAGATTCGATCTCTCCGGATGTGATCTGACGGTCATTATTCCAGCGCAGGAGCGACTCATACAGCAGACAGAGTCCGATTCCGAGAACTGTGGGGAGTACGAAGACTTTCTGCAGCTGCCGGCGCATCAGGGTCCGCCGGTACGGAAGATCCGCTCCCAGACGGCGGATGTCTTCGAAGACCTGCCGGTTCGTCAGTCCCACACTCTGGCTCCTGGTATAGCCGATGACACCTGCGGCAGCAATACAGATGATGAAAATATAGGCAAATATCAGAAGCCTTATGGCCAGCTCCATGATGAGCTGCTGATCCTTCAGCGGAACCATAAGCGGAGCAAACTGCCAGTCTGTGGCTTTGAGCGGATTCTCCGGATCTACAATTGCTCCTGTATAAATATCTGTATACTCGGCGCCTCTTCTTTCTGCTTCTGCGGCATTATAATAAGTCAGCACATCCATTCCGCCGGACATTCTCACAGCAAATTCCTGGAACAGTTCCTGAGAAAATGCAATCTTATCTTTTGTCTCACCATCCGTGTCGAACAGCACCTGCGTTTCCAGCCTGCTGTCCGCAAGCCCTTCCTTCAGACGTTCGAAATCAGAATCACTGACCACAAACCGGGAAGCAGCTCCCATGTTTTTGTCGCCGCTGATATTCAGAGCCTCATAGTGAACGGTGTCGATATAGGAGAAAGGCAGAGAGATCCCCTCATTTTCCAGATCCAGCTGATCCATGTCTCCGAACTGATCCCAGATGTTCTCGTAAGCGCTGTCCCCGATGATCTGGTAGTAAGATCCGGAGGGAATCTCCAGCCGGATTCCGGTCAGCTTCTCGAATTCAGATCCCCCTGTCACGTCATACTGGGCATATCGTTCATAATAGGTTTCCAGCAGTTTATTGTCGTCACCCATATCACGCTCGGTCCCGCTGCCAAAGATACGAAGAAAGGTGCCTTCCCGGTAGTTGGTAATGGACAGGCTGTGGTTCTTCGCCAGCTGACGGAGTTCCTGCTCTGTCGGTTCCTCTGCGTCGTTGAGATAGCGATAGGAGTATTCGGCCTCATAGCCCTGATCGGAGGCAGAGGCTGTCAGATACATGGGCAGATAAGAAATGGAATACAATGCACCGAAGAGCAGCAGTGTGATGACCAGCATATTTCTGACCACGGATACCCCCTGGAATTTCATCATACCGTAATCAATCAGATGATTATAATATTTCTGCGGATTCCTGCCCCTCTGATGGCTGGATACTGCGTATACGAGCGCACGGTAGACTCCGAATACTGCCGCGAGATAGAAACCGTTCGTCCAGGTGCCAAGGAAAATTCCCGCAGTATAAGCTGTGATCTGGGGCAGGATGACCGCTCCGGAGATCCCTGCGAGCGTGAGGACAATCCCGCTGACCAAATAAGCTTTGGACACAGATTTTTTCATCGGTTCCTGGCGGCGCGCTTCATTGATCACTTCTATAATGTTGGTGCGCTTCATTGCCCGTCCTGCCTGAAACTGAATGAGCAGGAATAACAGAAATGCATATCCGACGGAGAGAAGGAAACCGCTCAGTGTAAATCGGAATTCTCCGTCGTACACATCGGAAACCAGTATTTCCATGAGATTTCCGGTAAGGAAAGCGATTCCTCCGCCGAGCAGGATTCCGACAGCGGAACAGACGGCAGTCATCTGGGCCAGTTCTGCGGCCAGGGAGCGTTTCAGCATGTGCTTCTCTGCGCCAAGAGCAAGGAAGATACCGGTCTCCCGGCTCTTATACCGCAGGAACAGTCTCGTTACATACAGGACAAACACGATACATCCCAGTGCAGAAGCGCCGAAGCTTAACCATACCTGCTTGGCAGAGTCTCCGCCTTCAGGGAGCGCGTCCTGGATCAGAGGGCTGCACACAAGCATCAGGAAGGAGGAGATCAGCAGGACGGCAAACGCGGTGCTGAACTGGAACTGACGGTAATCGCCTTTATTTCTTTTTCTTAATTTTTTCCAGAGGATTCGCATTGTCATTTTTATTCACCACCATTCAGATCTCTTAATACCGTCAGCAGTTCATCAAGAAATTCTTTGCGGCTGCCATTTCTCACGAGTTCCGCAAATATTTTCCCATCCTTCATGACGATGACTCTGTCGCACCAGCTTGCGGAGAAGCTGTCATGGGTCACCATGAAGGTGGTTGCATGAAGTGTCTTCTGCGCTTCCAGGAACGCTCCGATCACAGCCTCGCTGGAACGGGAATCCAGGTTGCCGGTAGGTTCGTCGGCAAGGATCAGAAGGGGATCATTCATCAGGGCCCGCGCCACTGCGGTGCGCTGCTTCTGGCCGCCGGAGATCTCTGCCGGATATTTCCCGGAGATCTCCTGGATCCCGAACATTTTCAGCAGTTTTGCAGCTTTCGCCTCCATCTGCTTATACGGTTCTCTGCGGATGACCTTTGGCACACAGACATTTTCCAGGATGGTAAGCCCGTCCAGCAGCATGAAATCCTGAAATACGAAGCCTAGCTTCTCGTTCCGAATCTTTGCGATCTGGGTCTCATTCAGCTTGGACAGATCTGTGTCCTTCAGAGAGATCGTCCCTTTATCATGGGGAATATAACAGGAGATGCAGTTTAGAAGGGTGGTTTTGCCGGAACCGGACGGTCCCATAACGGCGACAAATTCTCCTTCTTCTACTTCGAACGATACGTCTTTTAAAACCTCATACTTCGTTCTGCCTGTCTGATAACTTTTATAAAGATGTTGTACTTTCAGCATTTTGATGTCCTCCTCTTTCTCGGTTCTTCTGGAATCTATTTTAATCAAAAACGGGTTTCGGCTGAACAGAGCGTAATGTCAAGTTTGACATGGATTTTGTCATGTTCTGCAGGACAGTGCGGTTCTGCGGATGGTGTTCCCGAGAACCGCGGCAGTGCTGCATCTGCCGCCGTTTTACCGACGCTACTTGTCCTGATGCGGACTCTGGTGGTATAATCTTTCCGTGAATGATATACCTGCAGCAGAGGGAGGATTGCATCATGCTAGAGCTTGCGGTCTGCGATGACGAAAAGGTCTTCCGCAGCGACCTTAGAAAAATCCTGAGCAGAGAACTGGAACTGTGCGGGATCCGCTATCTGATTCGTGAATTCGCCAGTGGGGAGGAGCTGATTGCCGGTCTGGAGCAAACAGACTGCCAGATTCTCTTCCTGGATATCGAGATGAAAGGGCTGGACGGCGTGACGGCAGCGCGGAGGCTGCGCCAGATGAAGCGGCAGATGGAGATTATCTTTGTGACATCTTATGCAGATTTCGTCTTTCAGGGATATGAAGTGAGAGCGCTGAATTATATTCTGAAACCATATGATCCGAATAAGATCACGGCAGTTCTGCACACAGCGCTGGAAGCGCTGGACGCAGAAGCGGAGAAGTATTATGTGATCGAGCAGAAGCAGGGGAGTATTCGGCTTCCGCTTTCTTCTGTGAAATATTTTGCCAGCGACCGGCGCATGATCCATGCGGTAACCACGGACAGAGAATATACATTTTATGAAAAGCTAAGTGAGTTGGAAACGGAGCTTCCGGAGTCGTTTGTCCGGATTCATAACCGTTATCTGGTCCATCTGAAATATCTTCAGGCCATTCAGCAGAATACAGCTGTCGTGGACGGAGAAGCGCTGCCGGTCAGCCGTTCCTGCAAGAACAGTCTTTCAGCGGCGTTTGCCAAATATATGCTGCAGTAGGAGTAAGGAACATGAGCTGGTTATCTTTTATGATTGATGATGGGTCTCTTCTGATGCATGGCGTGCTGGTCTTCCTGGTGCTGAGGGAGTTCGTTCCCCTTCGGTTCCGGAACAGGATCCTGCATGCGGCTGAGATATTGTGTCTGACAATGGTGGGAAATGTGATTGTATACGCGGAAGAAATCACAGGTACTGTCGGGAGTCTGCTCGGGCTTCTGCCAATCCTGATTCTGTTTCATAAGGGCGAATGGTATAAGAAACTCACTGCCGCGCTGATTGTTTATCCGGCGATGATGGCGCTGGCTTTCTTATTCCAGGATATCGGTCAGTGGATCTGGAAATATCTATTTAATAAAGAAATGTCCGACACAGGGCAGACCCTGCTTTATCTGTTGATGCGGTGTCTGAAAGTTCCGGCCTGGTACTTGATCTACCGGTCTGTGAAAGCCTGGGTGCCGGGAGCAATCCGGATGCTGACCAGAAGGATGTGGCTTGTGCTGGCGGTGATTGCCCTGACTTCGTTTGTCGGAATTATTATTATCATTTATAAATGTACGTATGAGGATTCCTATCTTGCATGGCCGGCATGCGTGGCCACATTGATCACCAGTATGGGATGCTGTTATCTCTGTACCTATATGGAGAAGATCGTACGGGCAGAGATGGAGCTTGCATCCATGCAGTATCAGAAATTCTACTATCAGGAGATCGAGAACAACCAGCAGACCGTGCGCAGGATGCGGCATGACATGAAGAATCATCTGAGTGTGATTGAGACTCTGCTGCGGGATGGGAAGTATGAGAAAGCAGGTGACCATTTTCATTGCGACCAGCCGCCGGATTCTTAAGCAAGCATAAATCTGTCTTCTGACGCAGATGGTAAAACTAATACTAAGAAAATGTAAAATTATGCAAAAATATTGAATTTTTATACAAAAGCGTGTATACTGGCTAGTGTGCTGCACAGAAATGATATCGGACAGCGTCTCAAGTTCCTTTGTTGGCAGACCGGGGGTGATGCAGATGAGACCATTACTTGATCTGAATAAAGAATATGGACTCGTCCTTGACGGCGGCGGAGCCAGAGGGGCTTACCAGATCGGCGCGTGGAAAGCGCTGAAGGAAGCGGGCGTGCGTATCAGCGCTGTGGCCGGTACTTCCGTAGGTGCCCTGAACGGGGCATTGATCTGTATGGATGATATCAGTAAAGCGGAGCAAATCTGGAGCGAGATGGAGTTTTCCCGGGTGATGTCAGTGGATGATGACTGGATGAAGCAGTTCTTCAGAGGGGAGCAGAAACTGGGGGACATCCTGACAGAGCTGCGGCAGATCTTTCTGGCCGGAGGCGTGGATGTTACCCCGCTGCGCCGGCTGATTCATGAGGCAGTGGACGAGGAGAAGATCCGCTGCTGCGGGAAGGAATTCTGCATGGTGACATTTTCCCTCACGGATCTGAAAGAACTGGAACTGAGTATCGCAGATATCCCGGAGGGAAAGCTGGAGGATTTCCTTCTGGCAAGTGCTTATCTGCTGGGCTTCAAGAATGAGCCTATGGAGGACGGCAAACGATATATTGACGGCGGCATCGTAAACAATGTCCCCGCAGACAGTCTGATAAAGAGAGGGTACAAAGATCTGATTGAGATCCGCATCTACGGGCCGGGGAGAGAGCCCAGAGTCCGGCTGCCGGACGAAGGAGAGCTGTATCAGATCGGTCCCAGAGTGAAGCTGGGGAGCATCATCGAGTTTGACCAGGAACGAAGCCGGCAGAATATGAAGATCGGATATTATGATGCGAAGCGGATGCTTTATGGGCTGGAAGGGATCATTTATTATATTGAGCAGGAACATTTCGACGAATGGTATGAGCGCAGGATGCGAGATATGACCGAGATGGAGAAACGGGCACTTGCAGTCGTACTGAAACTTCCGGTAACAGCTTCCGATAAGGAACTGTATCTGGGAATGCTGGAGGCCGCCGCGAAGTTTCTGCGAGTTCCGAAATACAGAATCTACACCGTCGATGAACTGCGGAGGATCGTGCGGAAGAGATACGAGCGGCTGTACGCTATTGGAGCGAGAGCGCTGGACGATCAGCAGGAATCTGCAGGCGGTATTTCGGAAAGCGAATCTGCGGAGAATGTGAGTGAGTATCTGGCTGAAAAATATGATCTGCCAGGTTTCATAGATATATTAATAAAGATAGAGAGGGATAGAATGATGGATTTAAAAGGAAGGAATTTTTTGACACTGAAAGACTTTACACCGGAGGAGATTACGTATCTGATCGATCTGGCTGCGGATGTGAAAGAAAAGAAGAAAAAAGGAATCCCGGTGGATAACTGGCACGGGAAAAATGTGGCTCTGATTTTCGAGAAGGATAGTACTCGTACACGCTGTTCCTTCGAGGTGGCGGCACATGATATGGGCATGGGAACTACTTACCTTGGCCCCACAGGTTCTCAGATGGGGAAGAAAGAGAGTATTGAAGATACAGCAAGGGTGCTCGGGCGTATGTATGACGGGATCGAATACCGCGGATTTGGCCAGAAAATTGTGGAGGAGCTGGCAGAATATGCCGGAGTGCCGGTGTGGAATGGCTTGACAAACGAGTATCATCCCACACAGATGCTGGCAGATATGCTGACAATCCGCGAGAATTTCGGGGAGCTGAAAGGCCTGAAGCTGGTCTATATGGGCGATGCCCGCTATAACATGGGAAATTCCCTGATGGTAGCGTGCTCTAAGCTGGGACTTGATTTCGTAGCATGCACAACAGAGAATTATTTCCCCAATGAAGAACTGGTCGCTCAGTGCCGGGAATACGCAGCAGAATCAGGCGCCACAATCACACTGACTTCAGATGTGAAGGAAGGAACAAAGGATGCTGACGTGATCTATACCGATGTGTGGGTATCTATGGGGGAACCAGACGAAGTATGGGAGAAGAGGATCCAGGAACTGTGGCCGTATAAGGTGACAAAGGATGTGATGGCAAATGCAAAGAAAGACGCAATCTTCCTTCACTGCCTGCCGGCGTTCCATGATCTGAGGACAAAGATCGGCAAAGAAGTAGGAGAACGATTCGGCATCGAAGATATGGAAGTCACGGATGAGGTATTTGAATCAGAACAGTCAAAGGTATTCGATGAGGCAGAGAACCGGATGCATACCATTAAAGCAGTGATGATGGCAACACTTGGAATCCCGGACTGTGAATAAAATGTGAACGGTGACAGGCACTTTTGCAAA
>CASDTX010000061.1 GCA_949283695.1 uncultured Eubacteriales bacterium
AATATGTGGTGATCGATGAGCTTCACAGCTACAGAGGGGCATTCGGCGCTCATCTGGCCAATATCTTCCGCAGGATGAAGCGGGTATGCGGTTACTATCGGTCAAAGCTCCAGTTCCTGTGCAGTTCGGCTACCATTGCAAACCCGGTAGAGCTCGCGGGGCGGATCTGCGGGGAGGAGTTTGTGCTGATCAACAGGGACGGATCTGCGGCACCGGAGAAGGAGTACCGGATCATACAGCCGCCGGAGATTAAGGGGAGCAATGACAAGATCTTCGGCAGGCGTTCCGCGTCAACAGTTGCGGCGGACCTGATCCCGGAGCTGGTAGAGGAAGACAGACATTTTATTGCATTTGGCAGAAGCCGGAGAAATGTTGAGGTTATCTTAAAGGAATCCCGGGACAAGCTGGATGCGGCGGGGGTTTTAAGCCATGGAGACAGCGGGAAGATTGCAGGATACCGTGGCGGATACACACCGCTGGAGAGACGGGAGATCGAGCGGAAGATGACGGAAGGCGAGCTCTCAGGACTTGTCTCTACGAATGCGCTGGAGTTGGGAATCGATATCGGAAGTCTGGATTCCACAGTGATCGTCGGCTATCCGGGGACGAGAGCCTCCTTCTGGCAGCAGAGCGGACGTGCCGGAAGAGGCAGCGGAAGTAAAGAGGCGAAGAAATGCATCAATTATCTGATCCTGGAGAATCAGCCGTTTGACCAGTACATTGCCATTGATCCGGAGTGGCTGTTCTCGCAGGAAAGTGAAAATGCGATCGTTGATCCGGACAACCTGCTGATCGAGCTGGCTCATATACGGGCGGCGGCAGCGGAGATGCCGCTGTCCCTGGATGATGCCGCGCTGTTCCCGGATCTGGGCGAGGTGATTCCTGTGCTTATGTCTGCGGATGAGGTGAAGAGTCTTGCCGGACGGTTTGCATGGGCGGGACCTGCATTTCCGGCAGGGGACTACAGTCTGAGAAATATGGACAAGACCCGGTTTAAGCTGATCGTGAAAGATGACGTGGAGTTTGTAGGCGGGCGAAGGCAGGCGAAAGGTCCCGGCAGGGAAGTGACGGAGATGGATGAGTCTCAGGCTTATCATGAACTGCATCCGGGTGCGGTGTACATGCATGAGGGCGTGCTGTATGAGGTCCTGAAGCTGGATCTGGTCAGCAGGACGGCTGAGGCGGTGCCGTTTGACGGAAACTATTATACCGTTCCGTCCGGGACGGAAGAGACACGCATCCTGCAGACATTTCAGGAAGAGGACATGGGAAGGACAAGGATCCATTTCGGCGATATCAATGTAAACGAAGTGATTTCCATGTATAAGAAGCTGCAGTTCCATAATCATCAGAATCTGGGGTATGTGGATCTGACGCAGCCTCTTCAGAAATCGTATGACACGGAAAGTACGTGGATTGATATTCCGAAAAGTGTAGCGGAAATCTACCGCAGTCTGCTCGTGCCGAACCGTATGGGAGAACTGGTGCTGAACGACCATTTCGAGGGGCTGTGCTATGCGGTCAAAAATGCGGCGATGATGACGACTATGACCGAGCGGGACGATATCGATGCAGTGGTTTCAAACAATGCGGTCATACCGGATGGAAGGGAAGAACAGGTGGTTTCTCTTTATATCTATGACAAATATGAGGGCGGATTAGGATATTCTGAAAAGATCTATGAACTGGTACCACAGATCATTGACAATGCCATCCGCATGGTGGAGGGCTGTTCCTGCGAGAGCGGCTGCCCGGCATGTGTGGGAGATTATAATCTGGACAAGAAGATGGTGCTGTGGGGACTTAAGAACCTGCTCAAAGAGAGTGAACCGCCGGAATTTGAAGGAAAGCAGGTTGAGGAATCCCGTCCGTTTATTCAGAAAGGCTTTTCTTTCTATAGACTCCCGCTGGAGTGGGATGCATTTTGCGACAGTGTCGCGCAGAACGGGGAAAGCGGCGGCGCCTTCCTGCGGACAGTGGAGCAGGTCGAAGTAAACGGGCACCGGCTGATCCTGACAGTGGGAAGTTCATTTTATGAGGAGTGGCTTATGGATCCTGATAATATGCGGGGGCTGGAGAATACAGTCCGGTACCATGCAGTCTGCCCGTCGGATATGCGGATTGAGGTGCAGGTTCTGGAAAACCGGGAGAGAGCGGATAAGATAAAAGGTAAATTAAGGCGGAGATATGAGGACAGACTTTCATGAGTGAGCAGACAAATGAATTTCAGCAGGCGGCTGGATCGTACCAGAAGGAAGGATTTCAGCATACAGAAGAATTTTACAGGTTAAATGAGTATCAGAAGACGGCGGTTTTAGACGAGAGTCCGGCATGTGTGGTGAACGCCAATGTGGGCAGCGGGAAGACGACAGTGCTCATCGGAAAGATCCTGTACCTGCATCTGGACAGGAACGTACCTCTTGAAAAGATGACTGTGCTGACTTTCACAAACAAGGCAGCGGATGAGATCGTGGAACGTCTGCGGAAGATAAAACCGGACATCGCGCCGGATCAGGTACAGGGCTTCGGGACATTCCACAGTGTCGCACTGAGGATGCTGAAAAACAGTCTCCCGGTAGAAGAAGCCGGATGGACGAAAGAATTTACAGTCATGGATCCGGATGAGGAGACGGATCTGGCAATGAAGATCATCCAGGAGCACGGGCTTAAGGTTAAATATAAGAATCGTCTGAAAAAGCGGCTGGAGCAGGAGTATCAGAACTGGCTGGCAGGAAAGGCGGAGAGCCGGTACCGGGATGACCTGTACCGGCTCTATCCGCTTCTGGCAGAAGAGAAGAAGCGGCAGAACAAGATGTCATTTGCCGATCTTCTGCGAGTGAGCACAGAGCTTCTGCGGTTAAAGAACGCGGAGCCGGGGGGAGAACACAGTGAAGAGGACAGTGACAGGAGTGGCGGGCCGGCGTGGATACTTGTGGATGAAGTACAGGACAGTGATGCAATGCAGATTGAATTTCTGGAAGCCATGCGCGAGAGCGGGAAAGGAGAGCCGGCGAAGATTTTTGCTGTGGGAGATCCGAATCAGGTCATATACAGCTGGCGGGGAACAGGAGACAATATGTTTTACCTGATCAAGCACCGCTTCGGGGCGAAGGAGCTGACTCTTCCGGTAAATTACCGGTCCAATGCATCGATCCTTGCAGCGGCAAACCGTTTCCTGCAGTTTGGAAACAGGATTCAGGGAACCAGGGAAGAGGGACAGAGGATCACGGTACGAAACCATTATGACCCGTTTCAGGAGGCAGAGTACCTTGCAGAGAAGATACAGACGCTTCACAGAAACGGAAAGAGCTACAGGGAGATCGCTGTATTTTACAGACTGCAGAGTCAGTCCGGAATCTTGGAAAAGGTATTTGACAGATATGGCATTCCTTATGAGCTGTCAGTGAAAAAGACATTGAAAGATATTCCGGTCCTGAACTGGCTGGTGAAAGTGCTGCGTGTGTCAGTCAACCCGGCTGACACGCAGATGGCAGCAGAGGTTCTCGCAGATCCGGAGTACGGTGAGGAGAGTATGCATCTCCGGATGACGGAATTCTCAGAGGAGACAGGAAAGCGGGAAAGTGTGTCAGCCGGGGAGCTTTTTGCTTACTTCGGACTGAGAGAAGCGCTTCACCCCTCATCAGCCGGATATCAGGAGAATGAGCGCCTTGTAATGGATTTTCTGGAGAAAATGTGCGCATCCTGTAATAAGGAGATGGAAAGTGGCCAGGGAAACCTCACTGCGGCAGTCCGCGAGTTTATCAACAGCTCCGCTCTTTACGGAATGAAAACAGAACCAGATGAGAAAGACCGGGAGGCATCGCCGGACAAGGTGAATCTTATGACGCTCCATGCATCAAAAGGTCTGGAATTTGATACGGTATTTATCATCGGAGTCAACCAGGGTATGATCCCTCTCAGGTGTAAGGATTTTGAACAGGAGGAAGAGGAACGGCGCCTGTTCTTTGTGGGTATCACGCGGGCGGAGAATAATCTGGAGCTGTCCTGGTATACAAATCCCGGTGAACCGGGAGCTGTCGGAGAACCAAGCCGGTATCTGCGCATGATCCCTGAACAGCTTCTGAACCGTGAGGGCTCGGGAAAGACGGAAAGTGAAAGGAGCGGTGCAAGCGAAGGCGGAGACGGAAGAAAGAGTGATCTTCATCAGCTGAGAAAACAGGTACAGGAACAGATCCGTCTGAAGCGGGAATCTGTTCAAAAGAAGGAGAAAGAGCCAAAAGTAATCCGGGTAAGACACCGGAAATACGGCGAGGGCATCCTGATTTCAGAGGACGATATGATGATAGAGGCTGAGTTCAGGGGATATGGCAGAAAGAAGTTCTTGAAAGCGTTCGGGGAAGTGGAAGTACTGGGCGCAGTATGAGGGAAGTTACACTGATGCTTTACAGTTAAGAAGTCGCAAAGAAATGTGCAGAACCACATCCTTAAATTGAATCTTACATATGCCTGTGTTAATATAGCAGTGCACAGCGGACAGGGAAAATCCGCGTGAATGTTTGTAACAGTCCATCCCTGATGACCGGACTGCTGCATATATTAGGAGGATGTTATGGATAGACGGGAAAAAAGCCCCAGAAGAGTCAGACTGAATACAATGCAGATTGTAGCCCTGGGCTTTTTTGGAGTGATTTTTTTGGGCGGCGTAATCCTGTGGCTGCCAATCTGTAATCAGAAGCCCATCGAATTTATCGATGCGCTGTTTACATCCGTGACATCGGTCTGTGTGACCGGACTTGTCACAGTTGTACCTGCAGAACAGTATACCTTGTTCGGGCAGGTGGTAGTGATGATCCTCATCCAGATCGGAGGTCTGGGAGTGATCGCATGTATGGCACTGTTTTTTCTTCTGCTGGGGAAAAAGATATCAATGAAGGGCAGGATCCTGATTCAGGAGGCATATGGTCTGGATACGCTGTCGGGACTTGTGAAGTTTATTATACGCATTGTGAGAGGAACATTCATAGTAGAGGGAATCGGCGCAGTGCTTTTTTCATTTAAATTTGTACCGGAGTTCGGACTGGCGAAAGGCATCTGGTACGGCGTTTTCCATTCCATCTCAGGATTCTGTAATGCGGGAATCGACATTATCGGGGACAGCAGTTTTATGAGATATGTAGATTCACCGCTGGTGAGCCTGACAACGATGTTCCTGATCGTGATGGGAGGTCTCGGATTTCCTGTATGGCACGATATCTTCGTGACAGCGAAGAAAGGCGCCGGTGAGAAAGGCGCGAGGAGAAGAATCTTTACAAGGCTGGGACTCCAGAGTAAAATCGTACTTACAATGACGGCGTTCCTGATCGTTTTCGGTACTGTGGGATATTTCCTGTTGGAGTTCAACAATCCGGAGACGATGAAAGACTTAAGCGTCCCGGAGAAGGTGCTGGCATCTGCGTTCCAGTCGGTGACGACCCGTACTGCGGGATTCGCATCGGTCTCCCAGTCGGGGCTTACGGAGAGTTCCAGGCTGTTGGGATGTATCCTGATGTTTATCGGCGGTTCTCCGGCAGGTACGGCGGGCGGTATCAAGACGACGACGTTCGC
>CASDTX010000062.1 GCA_949283695.1 uncultured Eubacteriales bacterium
CTAACAAAAGAAGATATATTCTCAGTTGATGGAATCACCCAGCCATTCAACTGAGATAAGTATAGCAAAGGAAGTGATGCCTGCCAAGAGGAAAAAGAACTGAATTATCCACAAACAGAAAAAATTCGGCCACCAGGTTTTAGCAAGTGGATAAGTCAGAAAGAAAAATAAGAAATGTGGATAACTTATTTTTTCAAGGAATTTTGAGATTTGTGGCAGGCAGAAGTATTTTTACCATTCAAAACTGGCTTACTAAATAACACTTTGACATATCAAAAATCATATAGTACAATGAACTATGCATGTATTCCCCTATTTCCTTTCATACATTACGGCACCAGTTTGCTGCAATGCTGATTGAAAAAGGGATTTCATTTGAAGATGTAAGTAAATTATTGGGGCATAAATCTGTAATGACCACATTCAATATCTATTGTGGCGTGATGGATGCTATGTCCTTTTTTGCAAAATCGTATCAAAACGTCCCAACGCCCCTACTTTGTATCAAAAATCAGCTGTTTGGGACAGTTGTCGCCAAGGTGTTGAAGAATGAGAAAATTAGCTTTAAATGATGAAATATTACTAAAAATCGAGAAGCCTGCCCGCTATATCGGCGGCGAGGTCAACTCGGTCATGAAGGATCCGGAAAGTGTCGATATCCGCTTCGCGATGTGCTTTCCCGACGCCTATGAGATCGGAATGTCCCACCTCGGCATTCAGATCCTTTACGATATGTTTAACCGCAGAGAGGATGTCTGGTGTGAGAGGGTATACTCCCCATGGGTGGACCTGGACAAGGTGCTGAGGGAGGAGAAGATCCCGCTCTTTGCCCTGGAATCCCAGGATCCGGTGCGTGAATTTGATTTTCTGGGAATCACGATCCAGTTTGAGATGTGTTATACGAACATCCTTCAGATCCTGGAACTCAGTCAGATCCCGCTCCACGCCAAGGACCGTACGCAGGAAGATCCTATCGTGATCGGCGGCGGGCCATGCACGTACAATCCGGAGCCTTTGGCAGACTTCTTCGACATTTTCTATATCGGGGAAGGGGAGACGGTTTACGATGAGCTTCTCGACTCTTACAAAGAATGGAAAGCGTCGGGGAAGACGAGAAGAGAATTTTTAGAACGGGCGGCACAGATCGAAGGACTCTATGTGCCGCAGTTTTATGACGTCTCTTATCATGAAGACGGCACGCTGAAATCATTTACGCCGAACAATGTGCATGCGCCGGAGACTGTGAGGAAGCAGGTGGTGATGGATGTCACGGACTGTCCGTATCCGATGAAGCCTGTGGTGCCGTTTATCAAAGCGACACAGGACCGAGTGGTCCTGGAGATTCAGAGAGGGTGTATCCGGGGCTGCCGATTCTGTCAGGCGGGAATGATCTACCGTCCGACCCGGGAGCGTGATGTGGAGCAATTGAAAGAATACGCCCGCGCGATGCTGAAGAATACCGGGCATGAAGAAATATCCTTAAGTTCCTTAAGTTCCAGCGATTACTCGAAATTAAAAGAACTGGTGACATTTCTGATCGAGGAGTTCAAAGACAAGGGAATCAATATCTCGCTGCCATCGCTGAGAATCGATGCCTTCTCTCTGGATGTGATGAGCAAGGTTCAGGACATCCGCAAGAGCAGTCTGACATTCGCGCCGGAGGCCGGATCGCAGAGAATGCGCAATGTGATCAACAAAGGTCTGACAGAGGAGGATATCTTGGACGGTGCCGGACAGGCCTTCGAGGGCGGCTGGAATAAAGTGAAGCTGTATTTCATGCTGGGACTTCCCACGGAGACGGAGGAGGACATGCGTGAAATCGCGCGGCTGTCTGATCGTGTGGCACGCAGATACTATGAGATTCCGAAGGAGAACAGGAACGGGAAGTGTCAGATTACGGCAAGCTCGTCCTTCTTCGTGCCGAAACCCTTTACCCCATTTCAATGGGCGTCTATGGTTCCGGCGGAAGAATATACAAGAAGAGCGTCCATCGTGAAAGAGGAATTCCAGGCCCAGTTAAACCGCAAGAGTCTGAAGTACAACTGGCACGATGCTCAGACCACGGTTCTGGAAGGCGTTATGGCCCGGGGCGACCGGAGAGTCGGAGCAGTGATTGAAGAGGCTTACCGTCTGGGATGCCTGTTTGATTCCTGGACGGAGACGTTTGATTATTCCCGCTGGATGGAGGCATTCGAACACACCGGTGTGGATATCTCCTTCTATAATCTGCGGGAGCGTGGAAAAGACGAACTTTTCCCGTGGGATTTTATTGATATCGGCGTAAGCCGTGCTTTCCTGCGCCGGGAATGGGAGCGCGCAATGGAAGGAACCGTGACGCCAAACTGCCGGATGCAGTGTTCTGGCTGCGGTGCGGCGTCATTTGGGGGAGGTGTCTGTTATGAAAGCAAGAATTAAGTTCAGAAAATATGGGGCGCTGCGTTTTATCGGACATCTTGATGTGATGCGCTATTTTCAGAAAGTAATGCGGCGCGCAGAGATACCGATCGCATTTACGGGCGGCTACAGTCCGCATATGATTATGTCTTTTGCCAGTCCTCTTGGCATCGGTCTTACCAGTGACGGCGAGTACTTTGACATCGAACTGACGGCTTCGGTTCCTTCAGCGGATGCTGTCCGAAGGATGAATGAAGCCGGCGTGGAAGGCATCGAAGTCCTCAGTTTCCGGCAGATCTCGGAAGAGAAGAAGATGACAGGTATGACGATCCTGGCAGGGGCAGACTATCTCGTCTCTGTGAAGTCTGGAGAGCTCCCCGGCGTCTGGAAGGAACGGTTTCAGAGCTTTCTCTCTCAGAAGGAGATCTGTGTGGTAAAGCAAACGAAGCGCAGCGAACGGGAAGTGGATATCCGTCCGCTCATCTATGACTGGGAATTGCGCGGGGACTCCGTCTTCCTCCGGCTTGCTGCTGGAAGTTCGGAGAACTTGAAACCGGATCTTGTGATCGAGACATTTCTTTCTGATTTGTGCAATGCAGGCCTGATGCAGCAGACAGAGGCAGCCGGGATCTCTTTTGCCTATCACAGACTGGAACTGTACGCAGATGTGGGAATAGACGGTGCACGCTCTCTGGTGTCCCTGGAATCGCTTGGAACAGAGATCGCATCGTAGGACCTCGGCAGAAGGGAGAGAAGAGTGTGAAGCGAAAGATTCTGATTGAGAAACGGGACAACAGAATACGTACTTATTATATGGAAGACGGGGATATTGTAGAGATTCACAGTTCTCTGGCCGATGAGAGCAGGCAGAGTGCGCACCGCCTGGGAGATGTCTATATCGGAAAGGTGAAGAACATTGTCCCCAATATCGGCGCCGCTTTCATTGAGATTTCTAAAGGCGTCAACTGCTACTATGATCTGAAAGATTCAGACACGGCTCTTTTTACACACAAATCCGGACAGAAGAAGCTCTGTATCGGAGATGAGCTGGTCGTTCAGATCAGCCGTGAGGCTGTGAAGACGAAAGCCCCGACAGTTACCAGCAATCTAAGTTTTACCGGCAGATATGCGGTACTGACACACGGAAATACAAGGATCGGCGTTTCTTCTAAGATTCCGAAGGCTCTGCGGGAGGAATATAAGGAACGGCTAAGCCCGCTGAAAAACGAACGCTACGGGATGATTGTGCGCACGAATGCAAAAGATGTCCCCTTCCAGGAAGTGGCTGATGAGATTGAGACCCTGCAAAGAGAGTATGAGGATCTGACGAAAACCGCCCCTTCCAGAGTCTGTTTCTCCTGTCTGAAATCTGCTCCGCCGTCTTATATCCTGGATCTGAAAAATGGCTATATGGATGGAATGGAAGAGATCGTTGTCAGCGACAAAGAATTGTATACTCGTATACAAGCATTCTTCCGCACCGAACTGCCGGAAAAGCTGGACCTTCTGAAACTATATGAGAATCCGGATTTCCCTTTGGATAAGCTGTACAGCACCCAGGAGGCCCTCGAGAAGGCACTGCGAGAGCGTGCGTGGCTGAAGACAGGCGGGTATCTGGTGATCCAGCCGACGGAGGCCCTGACAGTCATTGATGTGAATTCCGGGAAAGCCGCAGTGCGCGCGGGCAGCAGAACCGGGAGTGAAGAAGGTGCCATGAAGGTCAATCTGGAAGCAGCAGAAGAAGCGGCCCGCCAGATTCGCCTGCGGAATCTTTCAGGAATCATTATCGTAGATTTTATTAATATGGAATCCGAAGAGAATACCCAGAAACTCCTTCATAAATTCCGCACATGTCTGGCCAGAGATCCCATTCAGACTTCTCTTGCAGATATCACAGCTCTGGGACTGGTAGAGATAACCCGGAAGAAGGTACGCCGGCCTCTTTCGGAACAAGAAGCCTTGTGAGACAGAACGTATCAGTTCAGCCTGTGCCATCCGCAAAGCCCCACTGACGTGCGAATTGCGGCTGCGCCGCTTCTTTGCTCATGAACTGCCGCGATTGAAATTTATCATTTACAACCTTGGAAGGAAGAGCTATAATAGGGAACCGAGAGTGTGCCCAAAGGGGCGCGGACTGTACATTTCGAAGAAGAAAGACGAGGAAGAAAGACGATGAAGAAGGTAGTAAAGTTCGGCGGCAGCTCACTTGCAAGTGCTGAACAGTTTAAGAAGGTAGGGGCGATCATCCATGCGGACGAGAACCGGCGGTACGTAGTGCCGTCCGCGCCTGGCAAGCGTTTTTCCAGTGACATTAAGGTGACGGATATGCTGTACGCCTGCTATGAGACGGCTGAGAAAGGAGAGGACTTCTCCGGACAGCTCGCAGAGATCAAAGCCAGATACCAGGAGATCATTGACGGATTAAATCTGAATTTCACTCTGGATCAGGATTTTGAGATCATAGAGAAGAACTTCCGCGAACAGGCTGGCGTGAATTATGCTGCGTCCAGAGGTGAGTACCTCAACAGCAAAATTATGGCGCGTTACCTTGGATTTGAGTTTGTGGACGCGGCAGAAGTCGTTCGGTTTAACGAGGACGGTTCCTTCAATGATGAAGTGACTGACGAGCTGCTCTCTGAGAGACTGAAGGATATGCATACAGCGGTTGTTCCGGGATTCTACGGGGCAAAAGCTGACGGGACTGTGGTGACGTTCTCCCGCGGCGGTTCTGATATCACAGGATCTCTGGTAGCTCTTGCGGTGCATGCAGATCTGTATGAGAACTGGACGGATGTTTCCGGTTTCCTGATTGCAGATCCGCGAATTGTGAAGAATCCCAGATCCATCGAAACTATCACTTATAAGGAGCTGCGTGAGCTCTCCTACATGGGAGCCAGTGTTCTGCATGAAGACGCGATCTTCCCGGTAAGAAAGGCTGGGATTCCGATTAATATCCGGAATACGAACGCGCCGGAGGATAAGGGGACGCTGATCGTTGAGAGTACATGCAGACAGCCCAAATATACGATTACCGGAATCGCAGGAACCGATGGTTTCGCTTCGATTACAGTTGAGAAAGCGATGATGAATTCGGAGGTGGGATTCTGCCGGAAGGTGCTTCAGGTATTTGAGGACAACGGAGTTTCCATCGAGCATATGCCGTCAGGGATCGATACCATGACCATCTTTGTGCACAAGGATGCCTTTGAAGAAAAGGAGCAGAAAATCATTTCGGATATCCACAGAGCGGTCAGCCCGGATCACATCGAACTGGAATCAGACCTGGCACTGGTAGCCGTTGTGGGACGGGGCATGAGATCCACGAGAGGAACGGCGGGACGGATTTTCTCCGCACTGGCTCATGCACATATTAATGTAAAGATGATCGATCAGGGATCCAGCGAGCTGAACATTATTGTCGGCGTAAAGCATGAAGACTTCAAGAATGCGATCCGTGCGCTGTACGAGATCTTCGTGCTGACGCAGATTTAATTCCGATTTCATAAAGAACCAAGTTAAGAATATGGAAGTCACCAGACCAGAGAAAGGTGGAGATCAGACAGAATGAATATCCTGTTCTTTTTAAAGCCAAAGAACGAAGTGGCGTATGTACATGATTATGGAACTCTCCGTCAGGTACTTGAGACGATGGAGTACCATAAATATGCCTCTATACCGATGCTGAACCGGGAAGGAGAGTATGTAGGCACAATCACAGAGGGGGATCTTTTGTGGGGGATGAAACGCTATACGGACCTGAATCTGAAGAAAGCGGAAACGATTTTTATCCGTGAGTTTCCGAGAAAAGCAGATTACGAAGCTGTTTCTGCGGACTCCGATATGGAGGATCTGATCAAAAAGGCTATGAACCAGAATTTTGTTCCCGTGGTTGACGACCAGAAGAAATTCATTGGGATCATAACCAGGAAAAGTATCATAGAATACTGCTATGAAAAGCTGAAAAAGTTGGCGGAAGAGTATTGACTTCCAGGAAATTCATATGCTATACTACAACAGTATGCCGCACAGCGAGGTTTTAAGTTCCGTATCTGCGGACACCAAAGCTGGCGAGTAATGATAATAGGAGGTGCCATATGTACGCGATTATAGCAACAGGTGGTAAACAGTACAAAGTAGCTGAAGGCGATATCATTAAAGTAGAGAAACTTGGTGTTGAAGCTGGAGAGACTTATACATTTGACCAGGTGCTTGCAGTGAACAACGACAAGCTGGTTGTTGGAAATCCGACGGTTGAAGGTGCAACAGTTACAGCTTCCGTAATCGGTGACGGCAAAGGAAAGAAAGTCATTGTTTACAAGTATAAGAGAAAAACTGGATACCATAAGAAAAATGGTCACAGACAGCAGTACACAGCTGTTAAGATCGACAAGATCAACGCATAAGCGCATGACCAATGATCAGGGTAACTGTTTATAAGACCGTACGGCATGAATATGCAGGGTTTGACATGGAAGGACATGCAGGATACGAAGATCCGGGTCAGGATATCGTATGTGCCGCAGTATCCGCCCTTGTCATCAACGCTCTGAACTCGATCGAACACTTTACGGAAGACGAGACCACCTGTGTCTCTGAGGAAGAGAGCGGGCGCATTGAGTTCCGATTCAAAGAGCTTCCCTCACATGATGCCGAACTGCTGCTGGATTCTATGCTTCTGGGTCTGGAAGAAATCGAAGCCAGCGAGGAATATGAACCATACATTGACATTATTTTCAAGGAGGTGTAAGTACCATGATGAAAATGAATCTTCAGTTTTTTGCTCATAAAAAGGGAGTTGGTTCTACAAAGAACGGACGTGATTCCGAGTCCAAGAGACTGGGCGCGAAAAGAGCGGACGGACAGTTTGTAAAAGCCGGAAACATCCTCTACAGACAGCGCGGAACAAAGATCCATCCGGGTCTGAACGTAGGACGCGGCGGAGATGACACTCTGTTCGCACTGGTAGACGGTGTTGTGAGATTTGAAAGAAAAGGAAGAGATAAGAAACAGGTTTCTATCTATCCTGCAGCTGAATAATCTGGCTGAGAAGTACAGGAAAGTCCGGCCGGAACTTTTCACTCACATAACAGGCAGAACGAAGCCCCAGACTTTTGTCTGGGGCTTTTGTAACACTTCGTGAAAGGAAAAAGGAGAACGATATGTTTGCAGACAGAGCGAAAATCTATATCCGTTCCGGTAAGGGCGGGGACGGGCACTGCAGTTTCCGCCGGGAGCTGTACGTGCCGAACGGCGGACCGGACGGCGGAGACGGCGGCAGAGGAGGCGACCTGATCTTTGAGGTGGACGAAGGACTGAATACGCTGTCTGATTACCGTCACAGGCGCAAATATGCCGCAGGGGACGGCGAACCCGGAGGAAAGCGCAGATGCCACGGAAAAGACGGCAAAGACCTGGTCCTGCATGTCCCGGAGGGAACGGTGATCAAAGAAGCGGTCTCCGGGAAAGTGATTGCAGATATGTCCGGTGAGAACCGCCGGCAGGTGGTTCTGAAAGGCGGGAAAGGCGGTCTGGGGAATCAGCACTTCGCCACAGCGACAATGCAGGTGCCGAAATACGCACAGCCCGGTCAGCCGGCCCGCGAGCTGGAGGTGCAGCTGGAGCTGAAAGTGATCGCTGATGTGGGACTGATCGGATTCCCGAATGTGGGGAAATCTACGCTGCTTTCCCGGGTAACCAACGCGGAGCCGAAGATTGCCAACTATCATTTCACCACACTCAGCCCGAATCTTGGCGTGGTGGATCTGGACGGGGCGAAAGGATTTGTCATGGCGGACATCCCGGGGCTGATTGAAGGAGCCTCCCAGGGGGTCGGACTTGGACATGAATTCCTGCGTCATATCGAGCGCACCCGTTTGATGATCCATGTTGTAGACGCGGCCGGAAGCGAGGGCAGAGACCCTGTGGATGATATCTATAAGATTAATGAAGAGCTGAAAGCCTATAATCCGGAGATTGCGGAGCGTCCGCAGGTAATCGCGGCCAATAAGACAGACCTGATCTATGAGCCGGGAGAAGATCCGATCGAGCGGCTGAAGCAGGAATTTGAGCCAAAGGGAATCCCGGTATTCCCGATCTCCGGTGCTACGGGGGCAGGGGTGTCAGAGCTTCTGTACTATGTCAGCACCCGCCTGGAACAGATTGATATGCCGCCGGTGACATTTGAACAGGAATTCTTCCCGGAAGATGAGCTGATCTTCGAGGAGCTTCCCTACACCGTAGAGAAAGAAGACGGCATGTATGTTGTTGAAGGCCCGAAGATTGAGAAAATGCTCGGTTATACGAACCTGGATTCGGAGAAGGGATTTGCCTTCTTCCAGAAATTCTTAAAAGAGACAGGTATTTTGGATGAGCTGGAGGCCAAGGGGATCCAGGAAGGCGACACGGTGAAGATGTACGGTCTTCAGTTTGATTATTATAAGTAGAATTCATAAAGGAGAAGCAGCCTATGACAACGAAGCAGAGAGCCTATCTCAAGAGTCTTGCGATGACGATGGAACCGATCTTTCAGGTAGGCAAATCCAGCATGACTCCAGGCCTGACAGAAGCAATCTCAGAAGCCCTGGCGGCCCGGGAATTGATCAAAGTCAGTGTTCTGAAGAACTGTGCAGATGATCCACGTGAACTGGCTGAGATCATCGCAGAGCGCACCCGGTCTCAGATTGTACAGGTGATTGGGAAGAAAATCGTCCTTTACCGGGAGGGGAAGGATGACAAAAAGAAGATTCACCTCCCTATGTAAATGAGAGAATGGAACCGTTCAGCCGCATTCTGTATGGAGGAACTGCTTAGATGGCTGAACGGCGCAATAAAATAATGACAATCACAGGTGACACGAAAATGAAAATAGGAATTATGGGCGGAACGTTTGATCCGATCCACATCGGACATCTTCTTCTGGGTGAATTCGCATATGAAGATTTCGGTCTGGATGAGATCTGGTTCCTGCCAAACGGAAATCCGCCTCACAAAAAGACGGCGAATACAGAAGAAGCGCTTCACCACAGGATCGAGATGGTGAAGGCTGCTATCGCGGACACGCCCCATTTCCGGCTGAATCTCTATGAAACAGAGTCTGCAGAACATTCCTATACTTACAGTACTCTGAAGGAGTTCCGCCGCCGTTACCCGGAGAATGAATTCTATTTTATTCTGGGCGCGGATTCTCTGTTTTCCATCGAAGAATGGAAATGCTTTGAGGAAATATTTCCAAACTGCGTGATCCTGGCCGCTATGCGTGACGATAAGGATGCAGGAAGCATGAGAGAGCAGATCGCCTATCTGGAGCGAACATACAATGCCCGAATCCGGCTTCTTCAGGCACCGCTTGTGGAGATTTCGTCCACAGCGCTGCGCAGGAGAGCAGAGAGGGATTTAAGCGTCCGCTACATGGTACCGGACGGGGTGGCTCAGTATATTCGCGAACACAGGCTTTATAAAAGAGCAAAAGGAGAAGTGGGAGTGTATGACCGAACGATTAGCTGAGATAAAAAAAGAACTTTCAAAGAAACTGAAAAAGGACCGGTATGAGCATACGATCGGCGTGATGTATACCGCGGCGTCTCTCGCCATGTGCTACGGAGCTGATATTCAGAAGGCACTGACGGCGGGGCTTCTTCACGACTGTGGGAAATACTGCTCTGCGAAAGACCAGATGAAATTCTGCGCGAAACATCAGATCCCGCTCACAGAATCCGAGCGTTCCATGCCTGCCCTGATCCACGCTAAGACCGGCGCCTATCTGGCCAGACATGAATATGGCATCAAGGATTCGGAGATACTGGATTCCATTACGTACCATACGACGGGCAGGCCCAATATGACACTTTTGGAGAAGATTATCTACATCGCAGACTATATTGAGCCCAATCGGAAGGAGATACCGGGACTCCAAGAGATCCGGGGCATCGTTTTCCAGGACATTGACCAGGCAGTGTATCTGTCGGCCAAACGGACGGTTCTTTACCTGGAAGAGTGCGGAAACCCAGTAGATCCCATGACAGTAAGCACCTGTGAATACTATCATCCGGAGAAAAGAAACACAGATCACATTGAAACCTGACGCGCCGGCAGGATAAGGATCCGCCGGCAGAAAGAGAATGGAGGAATGAAATGAACCAGTCAAAAGAAATGGCGCGCATCGCCTATCAGGCGCTCAGTGACAAGAAAGGCGAAGATATCAAGATCATCGATATCGCGGGGATCTCTGTTCTGGCAGACTACTTCATCATCGCCAACGGAAACAGCAGCAGCCAGGTGAGTGCACTTGTGGACAGTGTAGAGGAAGAGCTGCATAAGGCCGGATATCATTTAAAACAGAGAGAAGGGCAGTCGTCCGGAAGCTGGATATTGCTTGATTTCGGCGATATTATTGTGCATGTATTTGATAAGGAGAACCGTCTTTTCTATGATCTGGAAAGAATCTGGAAAGATGGGAAAGACATCTCTCCGGAAGACTTAATGAACTAAGTCTTTCTCCAAACTTTCTCAAGAAATTTTCTCAAAAATAAGCGAATGAAAAAGGAGCCTATCACTCTGCCTCAGCTGCTTGATATGCTCCTTTTCTTTGCCTCTGAATCGAAATCGAATCCTCATTTTCAATCATCGAAAAAATCTCATTACGCCAATCACTTTTCCCAGAATTGCAACCTCTTTTACAATGATCGGATCCATGAAATCATTCTCCGGCTGGAGACGGAAAACCCCTTCTTCCCGGTAAAATGTCTTCACAGTTGCGCCGTCGTCGACGAGAGCCACCACCATATCGCCATTTGAAGCAGTTGCGTCCTGTTCTACAAGGACATAATCTCCGTTGAGAATCCCTGCGTTGATCATGCTTTCGCCCTTTACTTTCAGGAGGAACGTCTGCCGGTTCGGCATACGCTCAGCCGGAAACGGGAAATAGTCTTCAATATTTTCCTGCGCCAGGATGGGCTGACCTGCCGCCACCTGCCCGATAATCGGGACCTGAACCATCTCACGTCTTGTCAGATTGAATTGATCATCCAGGATCTCAATCGCCCGCGGCTTTGTGGGGTCACGGCGAATATATCCGTTCTTCTCCAGTGTTTCAAGATGCGAGTGAACAGAAGAAGTGGACTTCAGATGTACTGCTTCACAAATCTCACGCACAGCCGGCGGAAAACCTCGCTGGAGAATTTGTGATTTGATATAATCCAGTATTTCCTGCTGTTTTTTACTTATTTTTCCCTGTGCCATAATTGCCTCCGATTTTTGATCTTTTTCAATAGTATCATACCCAATGCAAAAAAGCAAACATTTGTTGCGAAAATATGTTCGGAAATCCTGTTGACAAACAAATGTTCGTGTTATATAATACAAAACAGAACAGATGTTTTGGCGAACGAATATTCGAACAAGAGAATACATGTATACAATTTCAGTTTCACAGAAAAGGGGAGTCAATTATGAGAAAGGACAGAAGAACATCCGAACATTCAGTAAGGCATACAGCAGGAGCTCGAATCCGCAGACGGCTCCGGAACATTACGATTGGAATGATCATGGTATTGTGTGCTTCTACAACATGCGGAGTATTCCTTGTTTCTGCACATGGAAACACACCTTCAGAAGATACACTCTATACCTATTACAAAAGCATAGAGATACAGCCCGGAGATACACTTTGGGGGATTGCAGAAGAAACGATGACTTCGGCATATAATTCCACAGCTGAATATGTACAGGTTCTCAAAGACATTAACAATCTGCAATCTGATGATATTCAGTCAGGCCAATATCTGATTATCCAATATGAAGATACGAAGCTGCTCCCATAGATAATAAACAGATGTAGATAGACAATAAATAGGTGCAAGAGTACCAATATGAGAAAGGTATCAATATACATCCCTAATGTATTGATATATACACTCCCAAGAAACCGGAACAGGAGAAAAGTCTCCGTTCCGGTTATTTTATTATGGAATATTAATCTATACGACAAATACTGATTTTTCGAAAAGATCTAGACATAAAATGAACGAATATGCTATAATACCTTCGAATAACAGTCCGGCACACAGTATGGCTGAACTGCTGCTCGAAAATCACGTTCAGGAGCTGAATCATATGGAGAAATCAAAAACCTATCATGAACAGAAATATATAGACAATACCTTGCGTCTTCGGTCGATTTTAAAAACGCTTCCTCCGTTCGCAGCAGATTATTTCCGTGCGGTGGAGCCGAAAACCTCAGCCAGGACAAGGATCTCTTATGCGTATGATATTCGTGTTTTCTTTCATTTTTTAATGGAGAATAATCCGCTTTATCAGAATTATACTGTGGACCAGTTCACACTTGACGATCTGGAGCGGCTCCAGCCTGCAGACATCGAGGAATATCAGGAATATCTGAAGGTTTATGAAAACGAGGAAAACAAGCAGATCACAAATACAGAAAAAGGGCTTGCGCGCAAGATGTCCGCGCTCAGGAGCTTTTACGGATATTTCTATAAGAGACAGGCGATTGCGAACAATCCGACGCTTCTCGTTGATATGCCTAAACTTCATGAAAAGGCGATCATACGGCTGGATACAGATGAGGTCGTGAAGCTGCTTGACTATGTGGAGCACGGCGGTGATGATCTCACTGGCCAGCGAAAGGCTTATTTTGAAAAGACAAAGAACCGCGATCTTGCGATCCTGACGTTATTGTTGGGCACCGGTATTCGTGTATCTGAATGTGTAGGGCTTGATATTCAGGATGTAGATTTCAAGAATAACGGGATCAAGGTTACCCGCAAAGGGGGAAATGAAATGGTTGTGTATTTCGGTGAGGAGGTTGAGAACGCGCTGAAGACTTATCTCTATACCACAAGAGCAGCTGCTCTCCCACTTCCGGGCCACGAGAATGCCTTGTTTCTTTCTACCCAGAGAAAGCGTATGGGTGTGCAGGCAGTAGAAAATATGGTCAAAAAATATGCCAAAGAAGTGACCCCGAACAAGAAGATCACGCCGCATAAACTGCGCAGCACCTATGGGACAGCGCTCTACAAGGAAACCGGGGATATCTATCTGGTAGCAGATGTGCTGGGTCATAAAGATGTCAACACTACAAAGAAACACTATGCCGCGATCGATGAGAACCGCCGGAGGCAGGCTGCCGGAGCCGTGAAGCTCCGCGAAGTCTGATGCTGACTCCGCAGCCAGCAGCCTTGGGTGGAGAATCTTGAAGTTCGGCAGATTACTTCTGGTGTCTCCTCAGCACATGGACATACAGCCTGGACAGATTCCGTGCGTAAAGCGTCATCAGCGTGGACAGTTCAGGCTCTCCTTCGATATAGCGCTGGTATTTCATGCCTTCGATATTCTTCTGCCGCTTCTCTTTCTTCAGGTGCAGCATATCCTGGATCTGATTGAGTACGTAGTCTGAGTAATAGATATACTGCTCCATAATCCTGCGGGCATCGGTCCCGCGTTTTTTATGCTTGACATGAAAGAACATTTGCTGGATCTCTGAGGCCATCCGCCAGGTGAGTGAAAGAATCTTCTGGAAATATTTCAGCTCCTGCTCGTCTTCCTCTAACTTCGGATAATCCTCGCGGATCTGTGCGTGCACCATGTGATACTGGATCTGCGCATCACAGATCCTCCAGTAGTCCAGAGGGTTCGTGAGCGCGTCCTCCAGGATTCTCAGATACATGTGGTGCATATGAAAGAGCATCTGGAAATTATAGCGCATCTGACTCCCCATACTGGTCGGGAATAAGAACCGGTTCACTACAAGGACAAAGAGCACGGCCGCCGCAACATAGGCAAGCCGCAGGAAAATAACAGAGTTTCCGCCCATTGCAAGTGTGGTCATGGTCAGTGCAAAACAAGTGACGAAAACCGCATGGATGATTGTTCCGGGAGTCGCAGTATACATACATGCCACCATGATCCCTGCAAATACCAGATGGGCCGGTACGGTCGTACAGAACGGCAGAATCAACGTAATAATAAGACAGCCGGCCGCTGTACCTAGGAAGCGTGTCCGCATCCGGTATTTGCTGTCTTCGTACATAGGCCGCAGAAGCAGGAAGGCATTCATGACAAACCAGTAAGAATGCCCTTCGTCAAAGGTCATATTTAACACCAGTCCCACAGTCAGAACCACGCTCATTCTCAGCGCAAACCGCATCTCAAACGTGTCCGGGCGCATCCGGTAGAGGATCCGTTCTTTCAGCTTCTGTTTGGCGGGCATTTCCCAATGCTCATCCAGAATATCCTGATCGCTCTTGCCCGCCTGATGGAGAATAAACAGGTACATCCGAAAGAAGTTCGAAACCGTCCGATAGAAATCGGTACGGCCCTGCTCTGCCCTGTGGAGCAGACGCCGCCCTTCCCGTTTCAGTTCTTTCGTATCAGCTCCTGACAGGAAATCGATCTCTCCTGCCTTCTTCATATATTCTCCCATGCTAAGAGCATAACGTCTGCTCTCTTCGTCTGACGGAGGAAAGATGCTGTTCTGCGTGGAAACAAAATATGCGGTTCTCTGAATCAGAATGGCAAACATATATTTGAGTTTTCCCTGGGCGGTGACCACATGCTTCCTGCCCCGCTCATTGTAGGCTTCCTGATATAACCTGCGCTGCAGGGAGAACAGCTCATTCAGTTCACTGCTGATATCCAGACTGTCTAAATTTTTCTCCAGGATGGTACCGAGAAGCCTCATACAGCTCATTTCCGTGCCGATTTGGGACTTTCTGCGGTTCAGGCTGGAATAGACCGACAGCGCAAGAAAAACGGCTGCACAGCAGTAACACATGGCTTCAAATTGAACCACAAATCCTTTCCAGTCCACAGGCATAAACTGAAGAAACGTAAACGTCATCAGCGTAGAAAAATATCCAAGCTGATTGAACTGTGATGTCTTTGCAAAAATCAAGATAAACGGTACTGCAAGGTTCAGAACAATGCAGAGAAAGAGATTCCATGTCGCAATATACGCCAGCACAACCAGTACGAGCTGCTGAACAATCAGCACACACAGAGAGCCTGCAGTGTGCTGCTTTTTATAATTTACCTGAAACAACAAGGTCCCCAGAGAGACGACCATGGTATACTGCATGCCAAAGAAAAAGATCACAGAATAAAAAAGAAGCAGAAAAAAGACAATGACAGGCAGCGCCTGTATGAACTTGCGCCGTACATCTTCCGCCTGGTCATAAAATTGTGGCAGTCTATCCTGATTCATAACGAAAACTCCTTTATATTTTTCTTGTATTTGCCGGATGTGGTCAGTATAATATATAAGTCACGATACAGACCGCTGTTGACTTTAATCAGAAAGGAATATACCGGCCATGCAGTTACAACGTTTATTAAGCTATACAAGAAAAGCAGTTGATGAATATACAATGATTCAAGAGGGTGATCATATCGCGGTTGGGATCTCAGGCGGGAAAGACAGCCTGACCCTTCTCTACGCGCTTCATGGACTGAAACGCTTCTATCCGAAGAAATTCGAACTCAGCGCAGTGACAGTAGATCTTGGATTTGAAGATTTTGACCTGAGTCCGATTCAGGCACTGTGCAGGGAGATGGAAATTCCGTATAGAATCGTTCCCTCTGATATTTATGAGATCCTCTTTCAGGTGCGAAAAGAGTCCAATCCATGTTCCCTCTGTGCAAAGATGCGCAAAGGCGCGCTCAATCAGGCGGTTAAGGAGATGGGCTGCAATAAAGTCGCCTACGCTCACCATAAGGACGACATCATTGAGACCATGCTGCTGTCTCTGATCTTTGAAGGGCGCTTTTACTCCTTCTCTCCCAGAACGTATCTGGATCGGATGGATCTGACAGTGATCCGGCCGCTGATGTTTGTAAATGAAATGGAAGTGATTGGATTTAAAAATAAATATCATCTTCCAGTGGTAAAAAGCAAATGTCCGGTAGATGGATATACCAAACGACAGTATGCCAAAGAACTGTTGAAGCAGCTGAATACAGAACATCCGGGAACCCGTGAACGGTTATTTCATGCCATTCTGACCGGAAATATCTCCGGCTGGACTGTGCCCTGCCCAAGAGTACGTGCAGGATCGGACTCGTAAACGGCAGATCCGTCGCTGCTTGGGAGTATGAAGATCTCCCGGTATACAGAAAATCTGGATCTGTATACCGGGAGGAACGTTCCGTATCAGACACTTCTATCGCCGCTATATACGGCGGTTTTCTCTCTGAATTCCTTCTTTGAGCGTTACATAATCAATGATTGCCTTTGCTGTGCCTTCAATTCCCAGCTCTGAGCTGGTCAGGCAGAGCTCATAACTGGACGCGTCAGACCATTTCTTATTCGTGTAATAGTTATAATAGCTGGCGCGCTTCTTATCGGTTTTGAGAATCCGGTCTTTCGCCTTTGCATCTGTCAGATCATAGAGTCTTGCGATTCTGCGGATCCTTGCGTTTAAATCGGCATGGATAAAGACACTGACTACATTTTTGTAGGATTCCAGAGCGTAATCTGCGCACCGGCCGACAAGAATGCACGGACCTTCATCGGCAATCTTCTTGATGGCGTCGAACTGTGCAAGAAATACTTTGTGATTGATCGGCATATCGGTATAAGAATTACCGGAATATCCCATGGAATATGTATCCATAACAAGAGAATACAGGAAACTGTTCGTCGGTTTCTCGTCGTGATTCTCGAAAATCTCTTCACAGATCCCACTCTCTTTCGCTGCGCGGGCAAGCATCTCTTTGTCATAAAGCTTGATGCCAAAAGCGTCAGCTACTTTGTAGCCGATCTCACGTCCTGCACTGCCATATTCTCTTCCAATGGTAATGATCGTATTTGTTTTCATAGAATGCACACTCCTTTATGTCTGACAATTTTTGATTTGTCTGCAGAACACACGGATTTGTAATATTGCATAAAAAATATCCGCTGCTTCACATATCATATGACTATTATAACCAATGCATTGTCTATTTACAATCTAAAATTATAATTTCTTCAGCCGTTCAAGAAGTGCGAGAAAATAATCCGGCAGCGGCGCGTCAAATTCCAGATATTCGCCGGTAGTGGGATGGCGGATTCCCAGGATCTTTGCGTGAAGCGTCTGCCCTTCCAGGCGGAAAGGACATTTGGCGGGACCGTACACAGCGTCTCCCAGAATCGGATGCCCGATGCTCGCCATGTGTACACGAATCTGATGGGTACGGCCGGTCTCCAGTTCACATTCAATGTAAGTATAATCGCCAAAACGCTCCAGCACCCGGTAATGAGTCACTGCGTGTCTCCCATTTGAAGACTTGGTACTCATTTTCTTGCGATCCACAGGATGGCGCCCGATCGGCGCGTTTACCGTTCCGGAATCTTCTTTCAGATTTCCGCATACAATCGCATGATAGCGTCTGGTGATAGAATGCTCTTTCAGCTCTTCAGCGAGGATCTGATGAGCCCGGTCGTTCTTACAGACAAGAAGAGAGCCTGTGGTATCCATATCAATTCTGTGTACAATACCCGGACGCAGGACCCCGTTGATCCCTGAGAGCTGGTCTCCGCAGTGCCAGAGAATCGCATTCACGAGTGTGTGGCTGTAATGGCCCGGCGAAGGGTGTACAACCATTCCTTTTGGTTTATTCACTACAAGGATATCCGAATCCTCATACAGAATATCAAGGGGAATATTCTCAGGCCGGATATCCAGAACTTCCGGATCCGGTATGGCTACCAGAATTTCATCCCCTTCATTCAATTTATAGTTCGCCTTCACCGGTTTTCCGTTCACCAGAATGCGGCCTTCTTTGAGCAGTTTCTGGATATAAGAACGGGAAAGGTCCTCCAGATCCTCACTTAAGAATCTGTCGATCCTTTCCCCTGAACGGCCGGCTTTGAGAGAGCGTTCTTCCATCTCTTTACGATCCTACCTTCCTTGACTGATGATTGATCCTGATATTTTAACAGCGTTCCGCTGTGTGTGATGACTACTGCTTTTCGGATCTGCCGAAAAACGCGAAGTCCTCATCTTGATAGAAAAAGAGAATCAGAATCACAAATACGGCACAGGCTACTACCACATAGCAGTCTGCCACATTAAAGATCGGAAAATCAATCAGCCGGAAATAAAAAAAGTCAATCACATAGTTCAGCCTGACCCGGTCAATCATATTCCCTACTGCGCCGGCACAAAGGAGCACCGCGCAGATCCGCAGAGGAAGATAGCGCCCTGTCTGCGGAATCCTGCCGTACAGAAATGCAATCACTGCGCAGATCACCAGCGCACCGATGACGAACATGAACTGCATATTCTGCATCAGACCGAATGCGGCTCCGCGATTTTCCAGATAGCGCAGTTCAAAGACTCCCTCAATCAGCACCCAGGGGGCCTGATCCTTTAGAGCCAGGACTGCAAGCTGCTTTGTCAGCTGATCAATAAACAGCGCGGCGGCAAAGCCTGCGAAGGCTGCGGCATACGCCTTAAGTTTTCCTGCGGTATTTGATGTCTGTTGAGTTGTCATTGTCTATTCCATCCTAAATTCATTGATTTCCGCCCTGATTCACTGACTTCCGCGGGCAGAAGTCAGGCGTACCGCTTCAGTACGACACTGATCCTGTTCTTCCGGGTCCGCGCTCCGGCACCCTCGTACCGGAATTTCCCCATCCCGCGCACGGAGACGATGTCCCCTTCTTTCGGCTCATAGCCGTTGCTGGTAACCAGTTTCCCGTTCACATACACCTTGGCACCCTCGATCAATCCTGTCAGCTTGGAACGGGAAGAAGAGAATGCCAGGGCCAGCAGGCTGTCCAGCCGGACAGAGGCCACAGTCCCCCGGATTTCTTCGTATTCCGGCGTATAATGAAAGTCTGGGAGGAAGATCTCCGAGACACGGACCGAAGTATGTCTGACCCGCGTCAGCTCATCGATCATCAGCGGAGTCATATCTCTGTGTACAAACACAAGCGCATCTTCCTTCCTGCACAGAATATCCCCGGTTTTCGCGCGCGTGATTCCCAGGTTGAGCATTGCACCCAGATAATCCCGATGGCTCAGTTCCTCGGCAAATTTCCGGTTCAGAGGGGCAATCTTCAGAAGGGAGAAAGGGTATTCGATCTCCTCAGGGGTGAGGTCCTTTTTGCCGCAACGCAAATAAAGAGCCTCAGGGATAAATGCCGCCATCTGACGCTCTGCCAAAGAAAAGCCGCCAAAAGATACGACCCGTGTATACAGCCTGTCTTTTGGCAGCATATGTAACATATTCTGTTCATTCAGATTAAGAAAATCCGAATAGGTTATGATATCACGCTGGTATGCAGCCCTTGACAAGTCAATAAAATGTTTCTCCAGAATCTGGACGTCTTTTTCCTGATCTGTCTTCTGCATACCGCCTTAATATCTTCCTTTCACACTCGGCGTCTCCATGGAGCCTCCAAGCAGATCCTGAAGATCACCTGAGATATCTACGTTCGTAGGTGTCACGAGGAAAATGTAATTCGAGATCTTCTGCAGATTTCCGCTGATGGCGAATGTTGCACCTGATACAAAATCAATGATTCTCTGTGCAACTTCAAGATCCATACCTTCCAGATTCAGAATCACCGTGCGGCCTGCCAGAAGCGTCTCTGTAATCTCACGGGAATCATCTACGGAAGTAGGCTTTACAACACAGACTTCCATATTTCCGCCTCGTTTTACGGCCGGATGTCTCATTGGCGTTACTTTATTATTCACAGCGGTCTGAGAACTCTTCTCCTCCTGCATGTCAAAATCATCGAAACTCTCTTCTTTTGTATTTTTCTTTCCGAACAGAGAACGGCGCTGCGGCTTTTCTTCATACTCCTCGTCATCATCAAGGAATTCGTCCTCGCCGTAGTACTCATCATCATAATCATCGTCATTCAGTTTCATGATGTCCAGAAATTTATCAAATACACCCATCTTATACACTCCTATCTTGCGCTTTTAAACCCCGCACAATTTTATTATTTTATACTCTCTTTTCCAGAGGCACAGCCTTGTAATCTCAAGCTCCCTGTCCGCTGTAATCTCTGGCACCAAAGATCCCTGTCCCAATCCGGACCATGGTGGCTCCCTCTTCGATTGCGACCTGGTAATCATTGGTCATCCCCATTGAAAGTATACTGACAGTACCATTATCAATGTTTTTTTCTTTCATGTCAACATATAATTTATGTAAATCTGCGAAAATTGTACGATTTTTTTCTGGATTTTCAACAAATGGTGCAATTGTCATAAGTCCCCGCAGATTTATGTGAGAAAACTGTGCGATTTTCTCTGCCAGGGGTAAAACTTCCTCGGTTTTCAGTCCGAATTTGCTCTCCTCCTGCGCAACATTTACCTCCAGAAGGATATCAGCTGTACAGTTGTGCTTCTCTGCCTCTCGTTCGATGGTCTCCGCCAGTCTCAGGGAATCTACAGAGTGTATGAGCTTCACCTTATCGATAATATATTTTACTTTGTTCGTCTGCAGATGCCCGATCATATGCCACTCGATATCATTTGGCAGAACTTCATATTTGTCGCGGATCTCCTGGACCTTATTCTCTCCAAAGACACGCACCCCGAGTCCGTATGCTTCCTGAAGCACAGAGACCGGCTTGGTCTTGCTGACCGCAACCAGTGTCACCTCTTTTCTGTCCCGCCCGGCTCTCTTGCATGCCGCCGCGATTTTTGCTTCTGTTTCCTGCAGATTCTCTCTCAGCATGATCTGTTCTCCTCCCAACTGAAATATTTGCTGATGCACAATCACTGAAAAACGACGTCATCCTGGCTGACGCCTGCCCCGTTCTGTACGATATGATCATAATTGTACAATCCGTAGGCCTCGCCCTCCTGGACAATATAATATTCGTCGTTCTCACACAGAATACTCACCTTTTTAAATACAGCGTATCCCTTATTAATATTATAGACCCCTGTCAGTGTCTTGATCTTCCCGATTGTGTATGTCTCGGATGACTCCGGTTTGATCAGTACATCTCCTTCTGACAGTGTATCCATATTGATGCAGACTTCCCCTTCTTCTGAGGCATCATAGATCGTAACATCGTGAAGCTCGGCGTTTCCGTCAGACTGCTGAACCAGGACACTGTCGGAGGAACTGCTGCCGCCGGAAGTGAGATATTCCTGAGGAATGACATAAAACTTCTTCTCCACCACAGCGGATCTCGGAATCTTCAATCCGGTTTCATCTTCCAGGATCAGTTCAATGTTCAGATACCGGTCTTCTGCGTAACGGATCATCGAATTATCAAAGGAAAGACAGCCGTAAAAATCGCCTTCTTTTTCAATGATGGAGAAATCCGCCCACAGTGTTTCACTGTCTTTATCAATCCGTACTTTAATGCTGGTGATCCCGTCGTGCCTGAGCTCTTCGGCGGTTTCCCGGTCCATCTGGACGAGCACGTGCCAGTTCTCACTTGTGATGAGCCTGTAAACAGGATCTCCGGCCGCAATTTTCATCTGATCTGCCAGAGCTGTGATTTCATAGGCAGAACGGTCAAAATTGTCTGCCGTGAATGTATCTGTCGTCAGAGACTCGTATCCGTCTACCGTAAAGGCGACAATCCCGTCACGGAGGGCAGGATAAGACGTCACATCGAGGCCGCTTGCGGCTATGGCCGCGTCAAGCTGGTCCATCCGGGTTGTACTGAAGGCGTCCTGAAGCGACGTACTGATCTCGTTTTTCAGAGAATAGACAGAGGAAAAATCATTTGCATTATAGTTTTCATTAAAATTCTGAATCTGATAAGTGATGCCGGACTGAACTTCCGTGTTCAGACTCTGTCCTGCTGCTGAATCTGCTGCTGTGCTCTCCGTGTCCAGTTTCTCCTGAGAGAGCGCGTAAATATTGGCGCCTGCTTTTACTTTTGTATTCTCATTCTGATAGTAGCTGACATACCCGCCTGCTTCTGCGCTGACAGCGGTCTCTTCCCGGATAATCAGGCCGGTGTAGGAATTATCCCGTACAATACTTCCTCTGCGAACTTCATAGGCAGAAATGGAATCTCCCGTGAAATACATGATAACTGTCACAATCAGGTAAACAAAGACAATTGCAAACAGAAAGATCCCAAGATTCAGTTCACGTCTTGACTTATACTTTTTTAAATTTGTTGAGTTATCTTTTTTCGATGACAAAATCAGGCAGCACCTCCTGTGATTTATAACTTAAACAGTATAACATTTTCCCGCGTATATTTCCAGTTTTTGTGGAAATAATAAAAGCATTGAAAGCATAAAAGGAGGAAATCACATGAAATGGTTTGATAACACGGCTTTGACGATCGTGATCATAGGGGCAGTCAACTGGCTGCTGGTCGGAATCTTCAAATTTGATCTGGTAGCCTTTCTTTTTGGAAACTTAAGCTGGCTCTCACGAATAGTCTATACGGTTGTCGGTCTGTGCGGCCTGTATCTGATCAGTCTGTTCGGCCGGATCAGAGACATGTCAGAATAAACGATTTGGACATAGAGAAACCTTCCGGTTCACGTGTATCCATGGATCGGAAGGTTCTGTTTTTATCAGCTGCCGTTTTTTAGCTGCTGTTTTTAGCTGTTATTCTGTCCGCCGCTGTTTAAGATCCCGGCTGTCAGGAGCTCATTCATCTGTACATAAAGGAGATCTTTATCCGGAGCGCCCATGATGACAGAAATATAAGGGTGGTTTTCGGAATCTATATCGTACAGGATGACACAGTTTCCGGCCTCATCCGTTGTTCCTGTCTTACCTCCGAGTACCTGGATCCCGGCCGGGGCTTCTGCCGCGCCGGCCGAATAGTAATTCGTAGGTTCCCACTCTTCTGCGCGCACTGTGCCGTCGGAGCCGGTCAGTGAGGCGGTATAAGTATCCAGAGTAATGATCTCTTTGAAGGTGTCATTCTGAAGTGCCGCCTGAAAGATCAAATAGAGATCATATGCTGTCGTATAATGGTTCTCATCGTGCAGCCCGTGGGGATTTACAAAATGTGTGCCCGTCGCGCCCAGTGCTGCGGCTTCTGTATTCATCAGCTCAGCAAAGGCCTCTTCACTGCCGGAAATATACTCTGCGATGGCGGTTCCCGCATCATTGCCGGACTGCAGCATCAGTCCGCAGATCAGATCATACAGAGTCAGTGTATCTCCGGTTCTCAGACCGCATACAGATTCATCCCAGTTAAAATCTGTGGCGTGTTCGCTGACGGTGATTACATCGTCAAGATTGCCGTATTTCAAAGCCACATAGGCAGTCATCGTCTTCGTTGTACTTGCTGGGTAGAGACGTTCAAACATCTGATACCCGCACAGTACTTTCTCCTGCTCCAGGTCAAAAAGCCCTGCTGCATGAAGAGATGTATCCGGCAGATAGCCGTCAAGACTGACCTCTCCGGATGCCACACACAGATCCGTGGCAAGAAGCTCGCCCTGATAGATCTGACGGTTATAGACTTCCTTCTCATAGCCAGTTACGTAATCTCTGGTTTGATCCCATATCAGAATGCCTCCGGCTGCTCCCAGGCCGATGACAGCTGTCAGACTGATCAAAAACGCGGCTCTTCTCGCAGGATGCCTGCGGCCCCTCTTTCTTCTTTTATTCCCGATTCTGCTATTCTGTCCTTTCACAAACTAAACTACCATCCTGTCTTGTTGATTCGTCTTGTCCGGTCTTAGCGGTACATCTCACGCCAGTCCAGATCCCCTCTGTCAAGCGCGAGGATCAGCGCCTCTGCGGTCGCAATATTCGTGGCGATGGGGATATTATACATATCGCACAGTTTTACGATATCATTCACATCCGGCTCGTGGGCACGGGGTGCCAGCGGATCGCGGAAAAAGATCAGAAGATCAATGTTATTATGCTCGATCTGAGACCCGAGCTGCTGCTTCCCTCCCAGATGTCCCGGCAGAAATTTATGGATGCTTAAGTTCGTTACACTTTCTACCAGAGTTCCTGTTGTCTCCGTGGCATACAGCTCATGTTTGCTGAGTATTCCGCGGTATGCGATGCAGAAATTCTGCATCAGTTTCTTCTTCGCATCGTGTGCGATCAGTCCGATATTCATAATCGAATCCTCTCCTTACTGATATTTGTTAGGCTGTAAGCCGACATTCAGTACAAAACCGATCCCCATAAAAAAGCATACAACGGAAGTCAGTCCATAACTAACAAAGGGAAGCGACAACCCGGTATTCGGAAGAATTAATGTAGCCACACCGATATTGATAAAGCTCTGGATCCCTATCAGTGCGGCCACCCCGCCGCAGATGATGCGCCCTCCTGTATCTTTCGCTTTCAGGCCAACCAAAATACATTCTATAATGATTAATAATAACAAAAATATAACAACACAACAACCCACAAATCCTAATTCTTCACCAATTATAGCAAAAATAAAATCGGTCTGGGGCTCAGAGACAAAGTTTCCGTTCTTGACAGAATTCGTCTCATCATTGTTATAGCCCTTTCCGGATAGCTGACCGGAGCCGATGGCCATAACTGAATTCAGCTGCTGATAGGATTCGTCGTCCGCATATTTCTCCGGCTCCAGCCATGCAAGAATACGCTCCTGCTGATAGTCGTGAAGGAGCGGCTGATTTGGCTGCACGGCAATTACCAGAAAGATTATGACGGCCGGAACTGAGATGGCCAGTACTGTCCCGATAAATTTATAGCTTAATCCCGCAAGGAACAGCAGCGCGCAGAATAATCCTGCCACACAGATCGTTGTTGACAGGTTCGGCTGGCTGACAATCAGTGCCAGCGAAGGAAGGATCAGCGCAACAGCCTGCAGAATTACTTTCGGGCGATTGATCTGCTGCTCCCGGTCTGATAAGAATCTGGCGAAGAACAGAATCATCAGTATTTTCGTCAAGTCTGAGGGCTGGAATTGGATAATGACCAGATCCAGCCATCGCTTTGCCCCGTTGACTGTTACTCCAAGACCTGGGATATTGATTGCTGCCAGCAGGATCAGATTCAGAATATACATGGGCCAGTACAGGTTCAGCAGCCAGTTGTAATCAATCAGTGAAATCACAATCATAACCGCAATTCCCAGAACCACACCCATAATCTGGGTGTTCATCAGATCCGGCCGGGCACTTCGCACCATGAGGACGCCTATGACAGAAAGCGCGATCACCAGGACTGCCAGGCTGAAACGGTAATCTCTTATATTGTAATGAGCCTTAAGATATTTAAAAAAATGCTTCAATTCTTTTCTCCCATATATTGAATATGTATATCTGTCCGGGTGATTTCGATATGAAAATCCTCCGGCCTTATCTCCATATATTTTGACACTGTATAATACAGATCACTGGAGAGCCTGTCCACCGCGTCCGGCGTACATTGAATCCGATCTGAGATCAGCAGGTTTTTCAGACGCTCGCGTGCGATGGGCACAGAAGGTGTATGCATCTATTTCTCCCCCTGTTTTCGGTGAAAGAGACCAGTGATCTTTCCGAAAAATCCTTCCGGCTTCGTGAAATCTTCGACAGGGATCTCTTCACCGGTCAGTCTTCTGCAGATATTCATATAAGCCCTGCCGGCCCTGCAGTCCTCACCGACTACCGGCTCTCCCTGGTTGGTAGCGATGACGACCTGTTCATCATCCGGTATCACGCCCAGAAGATTTACGGCCAGTATTTCTGTTACATCATCAACGGACATCATGTCTCCGCGCTTTACCATATCGATCCTCAGCCGGTTGATCAGAAGGTCATTCTGCCGTATGCCCGATGTCTCCAGAAGGCCGATAATCCGGTCCGCGTCCCGGATTGCTGACACTTCCGGGGTTGTGACTACGATGGAGCGGTCTGCCCCGGCTATGGCATTCTGAAATCCCTGCTCAATCCCGGCAGGACAGTCCAGAAGAATGAAGTCGAACTCTCCCCGCATATCGTCCACCAGCTTCTTCATCTGCTCTGGTGATACGCTGGATTTGTCTTTGGTCTGGGCCGAGGGAAGCAGACAGAGTTCCGGAAATCTTTTGTCTCTGATCAGTGCCTGTTTTAAACGGCAGCTCCCGTCTATGACATCCACAAGATTATATACGATCCGGTTTTCCAGACCCAGTACCACATCCAGATTCCGAAGTCCCAGATCCGTATCAATGACGACGACCGTTTTCCCGAGTTTCGCGAGTCCGGTCCCGATATTTGCTGTCGTTGTCGTCTTGCCGACACCGCCTTTACCTGATGTAATGACTATAACTTCTCCCATGCTGCTTTTTTCCTCCTACTAAGTGATCTGTCTATTCTGAAGTCCTGCTGTTCCGTCATTTCAGATTATTCTGTAAGTGGATCGAGATAGATATGGTTCCCGTCCACAACGGCTATTTTAGGGCCTTTGATTGTCAGGCTTTCCTGATAAACAATCTGGCGTTTTGCCTCGATATCTGCAATGCAGAGACGTCTGGGCTGCATGGAAAGTGCCACGACGAAAGCATCTCGGTCTCCGGCGGCACCTGCGTGAACAGAGCCGTAAAGTGTTCCCACAATCACAACACTGCCCCTGGCCGCGACCTGAGCCCCGGCCTCCACATCCCCCAGGATCACAATGCTGGAATCAGATTCCAGGACCTGTCTTCTCTCCAGAGTTCCTCTGTAGAACTGCCCCTCTTTCTTACAGATATCGTCCAGAGCGCGCTCTACAATGCTTTTGTACATTGGTTCTTTGCTGTCGTTTTGTTCAACGATACACAGCACTTCGATCTGTGTATATTCGCTTATGACTCTCAGAATCTGATCTTCCTGAACCCGGTTCAGGACGCGCCCGCTGAAACTGAGCGCCATCCTGGCGTTCTTAAAAAAGCGGGCAGAGTCTCTGAACTTGTCAGTCAGAATTGTCAGGAGAGTCTTGAAGTCCGCCTCCGGATCCAGCTCGATGTCCAGCCCGTACCGGCTGCTCCGGATCGTTACCAGCCTGTCCATTCATCATCCCCCATCTCTTCATGCAGCCTGCTGTACTGACGCACTAGTCACCTACAATTCCTGCACCAAGATCTGCGGCGCTTCCTGTGATCAGCTCGGATGCCTGATTCGGATCAAAGTAGATCTTTGCGATATCTCTTCCGATCTCCGCGGAATAGCCGGAATTATAGCCATATGTGATTCGGACGGCTATGGAGATCTCCGGAGATTCCGCCGGCGCATATCCCACAAAGAGAACATGGTCCGCATGAAGCTCATTGTGCTGCGCTGTACCAGTCTTTCCTGCCATGGAGAAATCAAGCCCTGTAAATGTACTTGAGCTGGCAGTCATCAGTTCCATGCCCTGGTGGATCAGATCCCAGGTCTCAGAATGGATTTCATCCATTGTGGATGTAACTTCCGCCTGGTAATCCCGGATCAGATTCCCTGAAGCGTCTGTCGTCTTGTCTACAAGCGTCAGGGCATAAACGGTTCCGCTGGTTGCCACGGCGGTCACATACCGATTCAGCTGGCTTACCGTAAAGTTATTATTTCCCTGACCGATGGCTGACTGAATCGAGTATTCATCTGACATATGAGGCTCAGCCTCCGGAATCTCCAGTCCGGATGTCTCGTTCAGTCCGAACATAGAAGCATATTTGGCCAGCTTGTCCGTTCCAAGATCGCTGTCATAATCCCCGTCCGCATCCAGGCTCAGGTCATATCCGACCTGGTAGAAAAATACGTTGCAGGAGTTTTCGATTGCGTGAACCACGTTCAGAGAGCCATGCCCGCCCGGATAAATCCAACATCTCGGACTTGGCGTAACCTCGTCAAATACTCCTCCGCAGTAGACTGCAGTGCCTGAATTAATAATGCCTTCTTCCAGCGCTGTCGTCGCAGACACCATCTTATAGGTGGAACCCGGCGCCGTCAGTTCCTGTGTGGCTCTGTTATAAAATGTATTGGCAAGCCCGGTGTTCAGCTTATTGTAGTAGGCTGAATCCATGGTGTTCGCCAGCCGGTTGTTGTCATATCCCGGGTAGGATACGCAGGCCAGCACGTCTCCGGTATTCGGATCGGTTACCACAATACCGCCGGAGCAGGGCTCCAGCGCCAGGTCGCCCGGTGTGATCTCAAGAGTTTCGATCTTGTTATAAAGCCATCCGTAAGCATCCGTAGTTCCGTTGAGAAGCCCGTTATATGCGGACTCGTCCATGGGAAGTACGCCCTGCTCATATGCGATGGCACAGATCTGGCTGCCTGTCACACTCCCTGATTTTATAAGATATTCATAGAGAAGTTTGTCGAATTCACTTGCATCATTCAAATATTCTTCCAGAGATGTAAGAACTCCCTGATAGATTTCATCCGAGCTGGAATATGCACTTCCTTCAAGCTTCGACGTATCGATCCAGTTCTTTGAGATTGCATAGTTCAGGTAAGCATACAGGCTGATCGTCTCATCCTTTGCCCATGCGATCTGGGTCTCATCCGTTGAATCAATGGCATCCGACATCAGGATGGAGGTCCTCTCTTTGAGTACGGTATCGCAGACATAGTCCATGTACGCCTTCATCTCATCGGACAGATCGCGGTATGCCGGTGCATTTGGATCCCGGAGCTGGTTCATCAGCTCGGAGATGATCGAAGACTTTTTGCTCTGGAATGCAGCGTAAACTGCCTGCTGCGCAGGACCGGCATCTTCGTTTCCGAACTGTTTCATATCAATAATTTCGTTTGCGATGAACGCATGATAGGCATCCCCTACCGGGATGATAATCTCTTTCGTGTCGCTCGCTGTGGAGGGATCATAGTCCAGAACATTCTGCAGCCGGTTCAGGATAATACCGGCCAGCTTCTCCTCAAGCAGCTGATAAGCGCTGATCTGAAGATTTTTATCAATGGTCAGATATACGTTATTTCCAGCTTTCGGGTCCTTCTGACTGACCGTGTCTGTCACCTTGCCCAGGTTGTCCACGTAGAACGTGACTTCCCCTTTTTCCCCCTGAAGCACACTGTCAAATGTCTGTTCAAGGCCGGATTTCCCCACAATATCAGACAGGGAATACCGCTTTTTCTCATCTGCGTCAAGGCTGTCGTACTCATCCTGAGACATGGGGCCGGTATAGCCGATAATCGAGGCAAAGTATTCCCCATCCGGATAAACTCTGAGGGAATCCTCCGCAATATCTACTCCGGCAAGCGAGTCCTGATTCTCCATGATCGCTGCGGCAGTCTCGTCACTTACATCCGACGCAAGTGTGGTGGTGAGATACTGCTGATAGCTGTTCAGCCCCATTGCATAGCGCATGTTCACCATCTTCAGGATATAGACAGGATCTTCCGTCTCATCATCCAGCCCGTAACGCTTATCGCAGAGATAATGCATGATCTCTGCCGCGGACTGTTCTTTCTGATCCTGGGTCAGATCGTCTGTATATGCCTTCCCATAGACATCCGCCACAAAGCGGAGCCGCAGTGTTTCATTCGTCTCCGCAAACTGATAGTTCCCGGAAGAATCAAGAATGATCCCGAAACTATCAATGACGGAATCTCCGTTTGCCTCCACGATCTGGAGGACACGGTCAAGGATCCTGTTTAAGATTTCGTTTTTCTCATCGTCATCTGTCTTGGTGGGAATTGTATCCTCGATGGTAACGGAATAAGCCAGTTTGTTATAGGCGATCAGTTCCCCATTCCTGTCATAAATGTTGCCGCGGGTGGCAGCAATCTCTCTTGTCTTGCGGATCTGCAGCTCATAGTTCTCAAGATAGTCCTCGCCTTTCACGATCTGGAGATAGAACAAACGTCCCACCAGCAGGGATGATGACAGACAGAATACGACAATAAGTACTACAAGCCGGGACTGCATGATATAAGCCACGGCTTCTTTGATTCGGTCAATGATCTCTCTAAACAAATTTACTTGCACTCCTTTTTTCTTCTGCTTCCAGTTTGTGATTGATATACAGCAGCAGCGGGTAGGCGCCGAGCGTAATCACAATGGTATAGATCGCTTCTGGAACAATGATACGGTTCAAATAGAACAAAAAATCAAAATCACTTCTCAGCAAAAACGTCAGAAAATAAATACTCAATCCGTATATAAGATCGCTTGCTGCAATCAAAAACAGCGGCAGCTTAATATCTTCGTCAAAATACATCCGCTCGAACAGTCCGTTGATAAATCCTGCAATCAGATAGATCAGCGCATAGAAGCCGATCATGTCGCCGGACTGAATATCGATCAGCAGTCCGGACACAAAACCTACCAACATTCCCTCCCGTGACCCGCGCATGAATCCGAAAGAAGCGGTCACGATCAGCATAAGATTCGGTTTGATTCCCGCGATCTCAAGTGACGGGAAAACAGTACACTGCAGAAGATATGCGGCCAGGATAATGACTGCCGTAACTGCAGCGCGCCGGATTTTCATCAATTTCATAGATTATTTCTCCCTATTCTTTCTTGTCCGCTCCGGTAAGTTCCGCTTTCGTCTGGGTAATCACAAGCACTTCCTGGATATTTTTGAAGTTCACAGCCGGCGTAATATATCCGGAACGTGTCAGATTATTCGAGTCTACATTGATCTCGCTTACAGATCCGATGAGGATCCCCTGCATATACTTATCACTGATATAGGATGTGACGATCTGGTCCCCGACTGCAACCACATGATCGTTATTTTCCATAGAATCAAAGGCAATCTGTCCTGTACTCATAAGAGAGAGGTCGCCGCTTACAATACAAGTGTCCGAAGTAGACAGAACCATTCCGCTGATGTTAGAGGAATCGTCGATAATCGAGCGGACCTTTGCCCAGGTAGGTCCGACTTCTGTCACAATTCCGGCCAGGCCGCTGCCGGCCAGTACGTTCATATCGACTTCGATCCCGTCGTTGCTGCCTTTGTCAATGGTAAAAGTAGAAAACCAGTTCCCAGAGTCTTTCCCGATGACATGAGCGGCAGTCTTCTCGTATTCCGCATAATTCTGATCCAGTTTATAGAGCTCCAGAAGACGCGCATACTCATACTGCTCTTCCTGAAGATAGTTGTTTTCTGTTGACAGCGCATCCACCTGTTCCTGGAGCTTCTCGTTCTCTGAGCGAAGCTGCTTTAACGTGGCAAAATTATCTTTCAGGTCGCCCATCCATCCTCCGATCTGGTTGATCCCCTGCTGAAGAGGGATCACCGTCACGTTTGCGAGCACTTTAAATGGACCGGCCGCCTTGTCTGAAAATGACGACAGTACCATCATCAGCGCACAGAAGATAGAAAGCCCGAGAAGCAGATATCTGTTTGTATGAGACGTATGATTTTTTCTATTCATTATCTTAACCACCTATAATCTTCGCCCAGCATGGAATATGTGAGCCTATTGTAATATGCCCGGTCGGATATGATCTTTTGGAGCCCTTTTACAGCGCAGAGTTCCGGATTATTCATGGTCCGCACGGGAAGTCCTGTGCTTTCTCTTAAGTATGTAGAAAGGCCTTTCAGATTGGCCATTCCGCCGGTCAGACAGATTCCCCGCTCCAGGATCACACGGCGCACATCCGGCGGCGTGCGGTCGATCATAGAGCGGATGGCGCGGATGCACTCTTCCAGCGGTTCCTTCATGGCCGCGCGCACCAGGCTGATCGAAACCTCTGTCTGTGCCGGAACACCTGTGACAAGATCCCGGCCGTACACGGTCGCCCTCGTGCTGGTGCTCTGCTCAAAGACCCCGAATTCTTTCCGCAGGCGCTCTGCGGTCAGACGCCCGATCAGAAACTCCTGATTGTGGCGCACAAGCCCGGCTATGGCACGGTCGAAGTCTTCACCACCGACCTTGAGCAGACGGTTTAATACCATTCCGCCGGAGGAGAGGACGGAAAGCTCGGTTGTCTCACCGCCGAAATTGGCGACAAAGATTCCTTTCTCTTCCATCACATCAATGCCGGCCCCGACTGCGTCTGCCAGTCCGCGCTCTACAATGCGGACAGATCTGGCCTTTGCCTCCGAGTGAAATAAAAGGTCAAAAAAAGCTTTCTTCTCGACCTCTGTAACATCCGTAGGAACGGCGATCACGTACTCGGACCTCCAGGAAAGCCTTCTGTCCCTCTCCAGCAGACTCCCCAGCAGGTACTGCATATCATCAAAATGTGCGATTACCCCGTTTCGCATCGGGAAGACGACAGATACCCCCTCGGGTGCCTTCTCGTACATTTCATATGCTTCATTTCCTACGGCCAGAATATACTTCTTGTTCTTCATGGCGATGGCATTCTTCTCCTGCCATATCCGATTCTTCTTTTTGTCAAATATCTTGATCTCATATGTGCCAAGATCAAGTCCATAAACATTCCCCAACATCATGACTCCAACCCCTGTAACTTACGACTCCCTTACACCCCGGAAGAACCCTTGCTCTTTGAGACTGACAAAGCGGTTGTCTCCTATGATAATATGATCCAGGAGACGGATGCCGATGATCTCGCCGGCTTCACACACCCTTTGGGTAATGAGCACGTCGTTTTTGCTCGGCACCGGATCGCCGCTCGGATGATTGTGCAGAAGAATGATTGACACCGCATTCTTCTGGAGCGCCTCGAGGAACAGTTCTCTCGGGGACACCAGCGCTGTGTCTACAGTTCCCACAGAAACGTCTGTTTCTGCGATCAGCCGGGACTTCGTGTTCAGGAGAAGAAGCTTTAGGACTTCTTTGTTCCTGTGTCTCATATCTTCCATATAGTATTGTGCAACTTTTTGTGGTGAGGAGAAATCCAGACCCTCTAAGGCAGCTGACTTTGCCATGCGCTTTGACAATTCGGACAGACAGAGTATCTGGACCGCCTTTACTTTTCCGATCCCCTTGATACGGATCAGACGGTCCATCGTCCACTGATGAATATTCAGAATGCCCTTCCCCGAAAGATCTGGGTGAAGGAGCCTGCGCGCCAGTTCCAGAGAATTCTCCCCTTTGGTTCCGGTTCGCAGAAGAACTGCCAGAAGCTCTGCGTCTGTCAGGTTTTCTGCCCCGAAACGTTCACATTTCTCATAAGGACGGTCTTCGCGGTACATTTCTTTGATCGTATTGCTTTTGCTCATATCGTGATCCTTTGATCGGCGTGATGATACAATACAACGATTTATTTTAGCACAAAATATTTTTTGTGTATAGAGATTACAGGTTAAAATTCTATGAACAGTAGCGGCGGATGATGGCTTCCGCTACTTTCAGGCCGTCCATAGCCGCAGAGGTGATGCCTCCGGCATATCCGGCGCCTTCCCCGCATGGATACACCCAGGGAAGAGAGGCGGTGAAATCCTCACCTCTCACAATCCTGACCGGTGAGGAGGTCCGGCTCTCCACGCCGGAAAGCACCGCATCTTCCTGATCAAATCCCCGGATCTTCCGCCCCATACCGTGGATTCCCTGCTCCAGAGAATCAGCCAGCTCTTCCGGAAAGATCCTGCGGACATTCCCCGGGCGGAAGCTTCCTTTTATCTGAGGGAGAATCTGGCGGGAGATCTCTGCGGTCCGGTCATTGCAGAAATCCTCAAACCGCTGTACAGGGACACAGCCCTGCCCCTCTTCCCATGCTCTTCGTTCCAGTTTCCTCTGAAATTCCACACCGGCAAGCGGATGGTCTGATCCGTAATCTTCTTTGGTGACCGTAACGATTACGGCGCTGTTTGCATTGACTCCTGCCCGGTTGTGATAGCTCATCCCATTTACGGCCAGGCGGCCCTCTTCAGAAGAAGCGTTTACCACATAGCCTCCGGGACACATGCAGAAGGTATAGACGCCCCGGCCGTTATCCAGCTTCTCCGTCAGCTTATAAGCAGCGGCAGGCAGGGCGCCCCTGCTCCTGCGCCCGTACATCGCTTCATCTATCATGGACTGCGGGTGCTCGATGCGGACCCCTACGGCGAAAGCTTTGGATTCCATTTCAAGGCCCTGCTCATACAGCATTTGAAAGGTATCCCGGGCGCTGTGCCCAAGTGCGAGAACGAGTGCGCCTGCCGGAAGGATTTCTGCACGGCCCTTTTCCATGACGACAATTTCCTTCCTGTCCGGCCGCAGATCTATCATCTGACTGTGGAAGCGGAATTCGCCGCCCAGATCCAGGATCCGGTTCCGCATAGCTTCTACTACGTGAACGAGAATGTCGGTTCCGATATGCGGCTTCTGTTCCCAGAGGATTTCCTCGGGAGCGCCGAAACGGACAAACGTTTCGAGTACGAAGCGATTCCGGCCAACAGGGTCTTTGACCAGTGTATTCAGCTTCCCGTCGGAGAATGTCCCGGCTCCGCCCTCGCCGAACTGGACATTGGAGGACGGATCAAGAACTCCGGTTTCCCAGAATCGCTCCACGTCCGCCTTCCGTTCCCTCACCGGGGCTCCCCGTTCGATTACCAGCGGACGGTATCCCTCTTCTGCCAGCAGATATGCGCAGAAGAGACCGGCAGGGCCGCTTCCGATCACTACCGGGCTGGCATCCAGCAGACGGTTCCCGTGTTCCGGCGCGTGGTATGGAGTCTCCCGGATGTTCTGAATCCTGCCTCCCGATTTCCGGAGAACAGAGGCTTCGTGAGACACGGTGAAATCGATCGTGTATACGTAATAGAGCTCCGGCTTCCTGCGGGCGTCCAGGGATCGCTTGCGGATCGTAAATCCCAGCAGATCCTGTTCCCTGATCTGTGCGGCTCTCAGTAATTTCTTTCTTAACTGATCCGGCGTATGCTCTGCCGGCAGTTTCAGCTGACTGATTCTGAGCATGAGTCCCTCCTTGCGTGTATCATCTTTCTGATTGACAGTATTTTTCTGATTGTCCTATTGTTGACAGTATTCGCGCAGATTTTCCAGCACTTTTTCATTTAACCGCCTCACTGCCTGGCGGGTCATTCCTGACGGTCGTTTCTGACACTTTACATTGTTGAATTCCAGAAGGCAGCTGTCTCCCAGGCCCATCAATGTATCACAGCAGTACCAGGTATTCTGCTTCTTCAGCCAGTTCTCTATTGCTTTCCGGTCAAAGCACGGGCTGAGAGATGTGTTAAAGAGGATCTTATTCTCCCCCAGCAGCTCGAATTCCGATTCGTAAAGCAGTGTCACATTTTTGCTCAGGCAGCTGCAGATGACATCGCAGCTGCGGAGCAGCTCGTGCAGTTCCTGATATTGATATCCCTTTTCTTGTTCAAGCTCCGGTTTCCTTGTACGGCTGTAATAACAAATGTCTGCGCCGAACGCAGAGAGTCCTCTTGCAACGGCCTGGGCGGTGGCTCCCATACCGAGGATGCCTGCACGGATGCCGGACACTTCGGAACTCTCGCCGAGCAGAGGCGCGCTTCCGTCTGTCCCGTGCAGTCTGCGGATCAGTTCCGCCGTGATATATTCGGCGACACCTTCGTCCCCGTAATCCCGGATCCCGGTGACTTTGATCCCGTGTGCAGCCGCATACGCAATATCCACGTTTGAACTGGCTGCTGAGTACAGACTGCAGCACATACCAATGTACTTCAGTTCCGGACATGCGGATAAGATATTCTCTCCGATGGGCCGATTATAACTGACGAAGACTGCGTCTGAGTCGGCGATGCGGGAAATGATTTCTTCGTCGCTCTGCGGTTCTGTATCGTAGAAGATCGCCTGGTCACAGTATGCATTTACAGCCTCTCTGCCTTCCGGCAGAAAAGACACCGGCTGGATTGCCGTGAGTTTCCTGATTTTTTTCATCGTAATCTCCTTTCTGTATTGAACGTATCTCTGGCAGCAGATCATGTGCCAGCTTGCTGCACGATGTACTAGCTGATCTGCCATCTCACGTGGCTTCCTTCCTCGTCTTTGCGCACGATGAGCTGATCTTCGATCTCCTGCTTCAGCTCAGTTACGTGGGAGATGATGCCGATCAGGCGAGATCCCTCCGCCATGTTCTGCAGCACACGAACCGCCTTATCCCGGGAATGCTCATCCAGAGATCCGAATCCTTCGTCTATAAACATCATATCCAGGCTGACCGAAGCCGCGCTTTCCTGGATCTGGTCCGCCATGCCGAGTGCGAGGGAAAGTGCGGCCATGAAGGACTCGCCGCCGGACAGAGTGCGGACTTCCCGTTCCTTGCCTGTCACCGTTGAGTAGACCATCAGGTCCAGGCCCCGGTTCTTCCCTTTTCCTGCCTTCTCTGCATCGATCATGCGGAGCTCGAACTGGCCGGCAGACATTTCCTCGAAGCGCCGGTTGGCCGACCGCAGAATCCGCGCCAGATGATACCGCTGGACATAGGTTTCGATATCCATGCGGGAACCGGTTACATTTCCTGACAGCAGATGATACAGATCGTCCAGGCGCCGATGCTCTGCCATGATTTTCCCACGTTTTTCAAGAAGCGGCTTCAGCGAATCATAGACCGGCCGATCTGCCTGATCATATGTCCGCTCCCGCTCCAGATCCTCCTGTGCAGCTTGTGCCTGGGCTTCTGCCTCATCTCTGGCCTGCTTCAGCTCTTCAAGGAAGGGCCGCTTTTCGCTGCTCACGGCCTTGCTTGCCGTATCATAGCGGCTCTGAGCAGCTGCTTTCCTGCGATGATGAAGATCCACCTTTTGCTGAAGCAGATCTGCCTCTTCCAGCAGATAGTTCTTGGTAAGTTCCTTCCATCCTGGTTCTGTTAATCCCTTCTCTGACAGGAGCGTTTCATAGGTGATCTTTCTGGAGCTGCAGGTGCGTTCCTGCTCTGGAAGTTCTGCCCGATACCGGCTGATCAGAGTCTCTGTTTCCGTCCTGTTTGCGACTGCCCTTTGTGCGGCCAGTTCGGCTGCCTTGCAGGCCTTTTCGGCACGGATCTTTCTTTCGCAGGCATGGGCAAATGCTCGTTCGGCTTGTTCCGCGGTCTCATATTCCTGGAATGCTTCCAGATTGTTCCGTTTCTCCTGACAGGCAGCCAGTGCGGTCTTCGCGTCTGCCGCAGACTGAGCCGCCGTCTCGGCTGCCTTCGCAAGTGACGCTCTCTTTTCACCGGCGCTTTGCAGAAACTTCTGAACCTGTTCCAGTTCCCCAACGCTGCGGCTGATGGATGCTCCTTCCAGGCGGAGTGCCTGATCCCGTGCGGTCAGAAGCGCTTCCACATCGATCAGTGTAAGGGATTCCGCAGAACCTCGGGAGTCCCAGAGACCGGGAGCATATTCTTTCAGCTTCTGCTCAAGTTTCACCCGCTCCTTTTCCAGCGTTTTCTCTTTCTCTGTCAGAATCGCAGCGGCAGAATGAGCGGCAGAAGCCGCTGTTTCCTGCCGGACTCTGCAACGCTCCACTGTCCTGCCTAGCTCATCCAGCGACTCACGGCTCAGGTTCCGGAAGTCTTCGGCGATCCTGCACGGATGCGGGTGCTGGAGTGAACCGCAGACCGGACAGGGATGCCCTGGCCGAAGCTGCTCTCTGGCGATGAATCCTGCCTGCGCATTGAGAAAGTTCCGACGCATGGTTTCATATTCCTGATTTTTCGTTTCGTAAGCGGTGCTGGCGGCGGTGAATTCGGATCTTGCCTTGTTCAGAGTCCATCGCTGCCCGGCTGTTTCCTGTTCCAGTTTCCTGACCGAGGACAGATCCGCTCGGAGTTCCGCTGCTCTTGCACAGCGTGCCTGCCAGCGTTCCAGCAGGAGTCTGGCGTCTCTTAGTTCTTCCTCCTGACGCCGGCCTTCCCGCTCGTCTTCTTCCAGCTGAGCCATGCGATTCTGTGCTTCCCGGACGCTCCGTTCTGCTTGCCTGCAGTCTTCTTCGGCTTTGGCAGCAGCCTGCCTGGTTTCCTGAAGCTTCTGGAAGATCTCCCGGGCTTTCTTCACCTTCTCGGAGACTTGGGTGAAAGACTGGATCTCCTGTTTGAGTATCTGGTCTTCAGACGCTGCCTGCTGCGCGGTCTGCTCACAGACTTCGATCAGTCCGGGCAGGGCTGCTTCCCGCTCGGCAAGCCGGGTTCTGATCTCACGATCTGACTGGACTGAATCCATATATCGCTGGTACACTGCCTGGATCTCATAGGCTGCTCGGATCTGCAGAATCAAGACAGATGCCCGGCTGATTCCTTCTTCTTCGGCCGCCACGGCGGCCAGCTCTTCCCGGGCATGATCCAGCTCCTCAAACCGCTTCAGAAGCTGCATTCCGGCGGTATAGGCATCTCTTTTCCTGAGATAGTCTTGATTGGCCGTATTGTATTGCCGCGCGGCATGGCCCTGGCGTTTCTTCAGCTCTTTACAGAGTGCGGCCAGCCGGTCAAGAAACTGTTCCAGATCTGAGACGGAGAGACGGTCAGCAGCAAGAATCCGTTTTTTTAGATCGGCAAGTTCTTCCGCGTTCTCATAGTTGTCCGGAATCTGTACATGGGAGACTTCTGTCTGGCATATGGTGCGGAGCTTGGCGATCTCCTGCTGCTTCTCTCTCTTCCTGGCAGCCAGTTCCTCCACGATCTTTTCATACAGCTCTGTGTGGAACAGCCTGCGGAAGATCACTTTCTTATCATCCGACTTCGCGCGGAGCAGCTCCATGAATTCCCCCTGGGCGATCATGGCAACCTGCATAAACTGATGTTTCGTCAGTCCGATAATCTCTTCCAGCTTCCGGTCGGTCTCCTTCTGGGGATACTCGGTTCCGTCCGGCATCAGCAGGGAGACGGACTCGCTTTCTTCTTTCATGCCGGTCCCCCGTTTCAGCGGCCGGATGTGGCGCGGAGTGCGCCGAACCGTATATTCTTCCCTGCCCGCGCCCCAGCCATCTGTAAACGTCAGTTCCACATACGGTTCTACGGACCAGTCTGCGAACTGGCTCTGTAGTTCGGTTCCGTCCTTTCGGTTCGTGCTGGAACTTGCCTCCCCATAGAGCGCGAACACGATCGCGTCGAAGATGGTTGTCTTCCCTGCACCGGTATCTCCGGTAATCAGGAACAGATTCTGGTTCGTTTTCTCGAAGTCAATGACAGTGAGCTTCCCGTAAGAGCCGAAAGCCTGCATGGATAGTTTCAACGGCCTCATCTCTGTCCCCCTTCCTGTACGGAGTATATCACATCTTTCAGAAGTTCTTTCTCTTCGTCATCTACGTCTTTCAGAAATGAACAGCATAGTTCGAAAGGATCAAGTGCCTCCGGAGCATCCATCTCTGTACAGTAATCTGCCTTCCGCCGGCTCTCTCTGCGGATCTCCAGAAGATAGGGGAAGGCACTGCGGATCCGGTCCTGCATATCAAGAATATCCAGATCCACCCGGTCTGTAAGGACGACGGTTACATAGTCCGCACAAGCCTGACGAAGTACTTCTTCGAACTCTCCGCGGATGACGCGCACCTGACGGAGCGGTTTCAGGGGCAGGACGGTAGTGCGTACGTTTCCCTTTTCCATCATTTCTGTCAGGAGGATCCCTTTCTGCTGTCCTGCTTCGCTGACGGAACAGGCGAGGGGTGTCCCGCAGTAGCGGACCGATTCGCTTCCGACTTTCATTGGTTTATGGATATGCCCAAGGGCGGCGTAGTCAAAGGAAGACAGGACATCAGCGGAAACCTGGTCGATATTTCCCACGGTGCGGATCTCAGAATCCATCCGCTCCACCTCCTCTGCCTGCTTTCCTGCGGGAAGGTAGAACTGATGGCTTACGATTACATTCCGCTCTGCGGGATTCACCGCTTCCCGCCCGATCAGACGGCGCAGAGTTTCATCGTAAGACAGAGGGCTCCCGCTCTCATCCGTCCCCACGATCTGTCTGACCATGGAGGGCTTTACGAACGGCAGCAGATAGAAATTCACCGTTCCGTATGCGTCTTTCAGGATGACTTTCTTGATAAATTCATCCTCTGTCCTGGGCGGCAGGCCGATCATATGCACGTTCTGCCGGGCGAGCACACTGCGGAAACAATTCACCCGGGGACCGCTGTCATGATTTCCGCTGATCAGCATTACAGATGTTTCCGGCAGTGAGGCTGTCAGACGGGAGATAAACTGATCGAACAGTTCGACTGCTTCTGCGGAGGGAACCGCTTTGTCATAGATGTCCCCTGCGACAATCACAGCCTCAGGCCGCTCTTTAGCGGCAGCGTCTGCGATCTGCTGCAAGATATATTCCTGATCTTCTCTGAGATCTCGGTTGATCAGTTTCAGACCGATATGCAGATCCGAAAGATGGAAGAACTTCATTCCGGAAAACCTCCTTTATAATATGCTGATCCTTAGGATCCCCAGAAGCAGCAGATGTACGGGATAGAACAAATAGAAAAACCATTTTGAAAACACTCTGCCCCGCTCCATCCGCTTTCCGTTATAGAAATACACGATCACGATTCCGGCAATCAGGATGCCCAGGGCAGACGCCGCCGCAGAAGCCAGCTGCAGGATGACTGAAGCTGCCCCAGAGGCAGGCGCAAAGTTCAGGAGAGCAAAGACTGCTGCGCCGACGGCAAATGCATTCCGAATCTTACGCTCATTCCCCTCTGCTCGTGCAAACAGCAGGGTGAACATCGGTGCCAGAAGCGCCCAGTCTGAGAACATGGACAGAAGGAAGAGTCCGGCAATGAGCAGGCCTCTCGTCAACTCATTAGGCACCGTTTCCCTGACGTACAGAATACCGAAACAAAGCAGCAGGGTGAAGATCATATTAAAGCCGCAAAAAGAAATGATCTTCTCCCCTGTATATAGCTGAGAAAAGGCAAGGCAGAACGGGATCTCCGAGAGCAGGGCGAAGGCAGCCAGCCGCTCTGCATATTTTCTCTTCGAGCGGGTATAGTGATATCCCTCCGCCAGAAAATAACACATCACCGGCGCGGTAAAGTACCCGATATCCACAAGGATCGTTGACAGAAGTGTTCCCGGTTCTGTGAAAATATTTCCGATATGGTTCAAAAGCATGGTAAACATGGCGATATATTTGATGATGTCTCGATTCAATACTTTCAGATTCATGTCTGTCTGTTTCTCCTTTTTCTGACGGATCCGTCAGGCGGGTCCGATCCGTTTTCTGATTCGGTCCAAATCTATGATCTACTCTGATTTCCTCTCGATTCTTTCATAGATTCCTTCAGTTATGTCTCATCTTTCCCTAGTATAACATTTCTGGATTCTTTCCTCAATTCTAATGAAAAACTGTAATCGTATGAGAGAAAAAAAGCATAGCGTCAGTGCACGGGGACACACGCTGCAAATCGCTGAAATTGCGCGGTTTGAGGCGCGCTGTCCCTTGTACACTGACGCTACCGTATATTTTGATACAGCCTGCGTTCTATGATATGAAAATATGTATTACTCCCGGATCTTCTTAAGAGCCGTTGTGAACTTGATCGGGTTCCCATACATCAGGGTTCCGAAACGGAAGATCTTGGCAGCCAGAATGCCGGCTGCCGCACAGGATACGGCGAGAAGTGCTCCGGATACGAGGACTTCCCAGAGCTCCACACTGCCCATGGCGACTCGGATGAGCATTCCATTGCTTGATGTAAATGGAATGAACGAAGCCACATACATCAGCAGTCCGTCGCTGTCATTCATGCCGAATATGGCGATAAAAAATGACACCATATAAATCATCAGCACCGGCATGGATGCCTTACTGATGTCTTCGGTCTTTGACACCAGAGCTCCCAGCATTCCGAAGCAGAATGCATACAGCAGATATCCCATCATGCCGAACACAGCGAACGCGGCCCATACCTGACCAGGAATATCGAAGATATTATCCAGCAGTCCGTCCCAGCTCTCGCGGAAGATCTGATACGCTCCCACCGCGGCTCCGAGAATCAGCACACACTGGATCAGCCCGGCAATGGCGCCGGCCAGCACCTTCCCGAAAATCAGACTGTTGCTGTCCACACTTGTGACAAGGATTTCAATCGCACGGTTGCTTTTCTCAGAGGTGACGGAAGTTGCGATCATCTGTCCGTAGAAAATCAGCAGGAAATAAAGAACCATAATCAGGATATATGTATACATATAGTTGCTGACACTGTCTTTTCCCAGTATCTGTGTTTCCGATTCCGGCTGGATCTGATAGAGTGCTTCTATCTCTGCCGGATCCAGTCCCTGTTCTGCCAGTATCTGAGAACGGTAAGTCATGACAGCTGCCTGGGAAAACGCTCCCTGAAGCATGTCAGACATAGAACGGTTCTCCACCACATAGGTGTAGTGAAGCAGATCTTCGACTACAAATCCGGCTTCTGCCTTTCCTTCGTTTACTGCGTCCTCTACCTGACTCTCATCTGTACACTCGATCCAGTCGATGTCCATTCCCATTGCCGCAGCGAAAGATGCAGGATCAATACTTTCATTTACATCATAGAGAGCAGCTGTTGCTGAGGAAATGCCGTTCTCGGAGGAGTCAGAGCCTTTGTCCGCGCCCATGATGATCCCGGGAACAGCGATAATTCCTGCTGCCAGAACTACCAGCAGGATCGTTGTGAGCAGGAAGCTCTTATTTTTAAAATAGTTGCTCAATTCGAATTTCAAGACGGTCAAGAATTGTTTCATCACTGGTCACCTGCCTTTTCCACGAATATTTCCGTCAGTGACGGTTCATAGCTGCCGAATTCTTCAGGGATCAGTTCCCTTTCAAGCAATTCTCTGAGCAGAAGCTCTCTTGTGCAGCCGTCCTTCATCTCTGCGATCACCTGATCCTTGCGGCTTCCGACGACTCGGATCAGATCGCCCATATAATCTCTGAGCGTCTGTTCCGGCTCCTGATAATCCGGCCCCAGACCGATCGTCAGTCTGTTTCGCCCGTATTCCCGCTTAATCTGGTCCAGATTCCCTGACAGCACAATATCGCCGTGATTGATCAGCACAATGTCTTCACAGAATTCTTCCACATAGCCCATCTGATGACTGGAGAAGATCACCAGCTTCCCAGACTGGATCTGCTCCTGAATCACGTCTTTGAGAATCTGCGAGTTCACAGGGTCCAGACCGCTGAAAGGCTCATCCAGAATCACAAGATCTGGATTGCAGACCAGTGTCTGCGCAAGCTGTACCTTCTGCTGATTTCCCTTGGAGAGCGTCTCTAGTTTTCTCTGTGCATACTCTGAGACACCCAGGCGCTTCAGCCACCGCTCAGACTGCTGTCTGGCTTCGGACCGGCTGCTTCCCCGGAGTTCAGCCAGGTACATCAGCTGCTCCTGCACGCCCTTCTTTGGGTATAAGCCTCTCTCTTCCGGAAGATATCCGATCCGGAAGTCCCTCGGATGAAACGGCTTCCCATCAACAGTGATACTGCCTGAGTTGGCGCGGAAGACATCCATCAGGATGCGGATCGTCGTTGTTTTCCCCGCGCCGTTGCGGCCCAGAAGTCCAAGAGCTTTTCCGCTCTCGATCGAAAAAGAAATCCCGTGGAGTACTTCTTTATCTCCAAAACTTTTTTTCAGGTCTTTTACTTCCAGTTTCATAAGTTTCTTCCTTTCCTTTCTTTAGATGAGTTTCTCACCACTGTATTAATACTATCACACAATAGAAAGAAAGAGAAGAAGAAAATTCTTAATTTTTTGTATCAGTTCAGCCATCTGCGTCAGAAGACGGATTTATGCTTGCATAAGAATCCGGCGGCTGACAGGCAGATGTGCTGAGCGCCAGTTCATGAGCAAAGAAGCGGCGCAGCCGCAATTAGCACGTCAGTGCGGCTTTGCGAATGGCGCGGGCTGAACCAATGTCATTTAGTTTAGTTCCCACAAAGAGGCCTGATACCATGGTTTTTAGAAACATGTGTAAAAATTCACTCAGAAAAAGCCATCGATTTCGGGAGTATCTCTCAAAAACAATGGGATATTTATTTTTGCGCAGCATAAAAAGACGGTTTCACTCCGTCTAAAAGAAGGGTATAATAATCATGGTGAAGCTTATATAAAGCGGTAAGCAAACCGGGCTGGTGGTTGCAAACGCTTACGACGCTCATATTTTCTTCCTAGTCTGATGGGCAGGACATACCTGCCTATCAAACTTTCAACAGGCAGAGGAGAATCTCTGTCTTTGCTTAAAAATTCATGACATATTTTGATCGCCATAGAATAGTTTACTTGATAGATATGCTTTGTATTCTTTTTGTCAATCACGATGCATGCGGTTATGAAAGAGCAAAAATTATACAAGATCATACGGGCATAGATTTCCATACCGATGTATTCCCTGGTTTTACAGTGGAATTGTTCGGTTGCGATTGTCTGTTTTAAGTCCCGGAATGAAAGTTCTATATTCCAGCGTAGATTGTAAAGGGTCTTGATCTCTTCCGGAGGGAATTCGTCCTCCGGAAGATTGGTTATGATATTTTCATAGGTGTCTTCTGCGATCTGGAACCTGACAACGCGAAGCCGCATGGAATATTCCGGGTTTTCTTTGGAGATATAGTCAAAATCAACGTTTGAACAGACATATCTGTATAGTTGCGAACATTCCGGATGCAGCATCTTTTTCTTCGACCGGGTACGGGAAAAAATCCTTTGCAGGGAAACATCCAGTTCCCTGCCGGAAATATCTTCCTCCAGCAGCCTGGAGAGATAAGAATCCTTGGCTCGGATCAAAAAGTGGACCTGATTTTCAATGGCATGTGCAAAAACATTATAGGAACAGAAGCCTCTGTCGGCTATAAAGATAGGCTTTGTATTATCGTTGGCTTCAAAGCGGTCCATCAGGCTGCAGAATGCCCGGAATTCATTTTTCCTGCGGATAGGCTGCAACTCAACATCAACATAGCACTTACTCAAAATATCATACAGGGGAATGACGTGGAGCATATTGAAACCACGTTTTGATTTTCCGCTTGGCGGATGGTAGGAATCAGCATCTTTTTCGTTCAAAGAGATATTAAATTCCGAACCGTCACAGGCAATCAGCCTGTAGGAACCTTTATAAACTTGCGGCTGAAAATGGCTGTTAAATTGTTTAAGCAGGAAAAGGAAAGTTTCGGGTTTCAGCTTGCTGCGTTGCTGATGAAAAGCGGAAACAGTGGCTGTACCGGGGCGGAAATCAAAATGTTTCAATAACTCATGCTGGAGATTTCCGCTTTCCATACAAATGTAAAATTCCAAAAGATCCTGCATGGAAATTTTTCTGCTTCGAGTGAAATCCCTGCCGGGATGTTTCACAAAAGGATCGGGATTGCGAGCCATAGATGAAATATCGTTTAAAAGAAGCGATTTTGTATAGTCGGCAAATGACATAATATGACCTCCTTGTAAGTAAATAAATGTTTCTGATTACTTACAAGGGCCGCTTTCGCTTCTTTCACAAAAGGATATCAGCGAAAGCGGCCGCACAAATCAGAGGATTTGTCAACAAATATTTGGGGAAAAATGATTTTTTGAGTGACACCCTAAGATTCAATAGAAAAAGAGCCTGAAGAATCAAGCTCTTAAATAATTCATTAAGCTAAACTAAATGACATTGGGGCTGAACTGTTACAATAGCTCTATAACGCAAATGTACAAGGAACGATGCTGCTCCTTGTACATTTGCGTTTTGATCAGATTTTTTTCAGCTGTGCTCAGATATTTTTGTACCAGATGTTTTTGTAATGGAAGCTGTTCACAGGGTGTCTTTGCCCGCTTCTTCCGGAGCGCGTCCCCGAAGCCTCAGATAATAGAATCTCAGCTTTCCTACCAGGAGGGTGAGATACCGAAGTACGGGCTCTGTTGCGATGGCAAATACCACGAACAGCATCACACACTCTGTCGTCATCCCGGTAATCGCGAAAAGATCCTTCAGGAACACGCTGCAGAACAGAAGCCCGGCGATACAGCCGCCGAGAATTGCCACGCGGATTTTATTCATCGGAGCACTGATCTTATACAGTATCATGAATCCGACAATCGCGAGCAGCATAGTTGCAGCCGTGGAAATATCAGTAGAATTCACACTGAAAGTCCTTCCGAAAATGACCAGCGCTCCAACGGCAAGTGCGTCTGTCACAGCGGCTGGCAGAGCTTTGAGAAAGACATTGGTCAGGAAATGGCCCTGAATGATATTCTTGTTTGGCTCTAATGCAAGGAAGAAAGCCGGGACGCCGATGGTAAACATACTGATCAGAGAGACCTGGGACGGTTCCAGCGGATAGCTGAACATAAATACGACCGAGATCACACTCAGCAGGAAGGAGAAGATATTCTTCACCAGGAAGAGGCTGGCCGAACGCTGGATATTGTTGACCACTCTTCTTCCCTCCAGAACGACTTCCGGCATACAGGAGAAGTCTGATTCCAGAAGTACCAGCTGAGATGCCTGCGCCGCCGCGTCGCTTCCGGACGCCATGGCTATGCTGCAGTCCGCGTCTTTGAGTGCAAGTACGTCATTGACTCCGTCTCCGGTCATTGCCACTGTGTGGCCGGCCTCCTTCAAGATCTGCACGAACTGGCGCTTCTGATTCGGGTTAACACGGCCGAAGACTGTATTGGACAGGAGTGCGTCCTTCAGTTCTTCCTCTGTCTCCAGTTCGGATGCATCCACATAACGATCCGCGTTTTGAATCCCGGCCTGCTGCGCCACCCGGGACACAGTCAGCGGATTATCTCCGGAGATCACTTTCACTTCCACGCCCTGCTCGGCAAAGTATTCGAAGGTCTCTTTGGCAGCTTCCCGAATCGGATTCGCCATAAGGATGAATCCAAGAGGCGTAATCCCATGATCCAGGGGTTTCCCGTCTATATCGCCGTCATAAGTTCCAAACACAAGCACACGGGCGCCTGTGGAAGCGTGTTTGGTAATCTCTTCTGCATAATTCCCGTAAGCTTCTTTCAGGACGAACTCCGGAGCGCCCAGTACATAGACCCCATCCTCAAAGGCTGCACTGCTGTACTTTGTCGCAGAAGAAAATCCGGTCTTTGACACCGCCTTCTTTCCGGACGGCGAAGTGAAATATTCTTTCATAGCAGCCATGGTGATATTATCTTTTGTCATGGCAGAAGCAAAATCGCTGACAATCACGTTCAGTGGATCCATCTCGTCCGCATGATATTGCTCCGTCTCGATCAGAGCCTGCACCTTCATGGTATTCTCCGTGATGGTACCGGTCTTGTCCACACAGAGCATGTCTACCCGGGCCAGAGTCTCGATGCACTTCATATCGTGCAGAAGAACCTTCTTCTTGGCCAGCCGCATGGCGCTGTATGCGAGCGCTACACTTGCCAGAAGATAAAGCCCTTCCGGAATCATGCCGATGACCGCCGCGATCATGGCTGTGACACTGTCACGAAAACCGTCATGCTGGATGAAAAAGGCCTGAGAGAACAATACCAGTCCGATCGGAATAATGGCAATTCCGACATATTTCACCAGCTTATCCAAGGAGCGGATCATTTCAGACTGCTCGCCCTCCTGCATTTCCTTCGCCTGAAGAGTCAGCCGGGAGATATAGGAATCCTCCCCAACCTTCTCCAACCTTGCATGGCACTGTCCGGAAACGATGAAACTGCCGGACATGAGCTTATCCCCTCTGCGTTTCGTGATCTCATCAGCCTCTCCGGTCAGAAGAGACTCATTGACCTGAACTTCTCCGGCGGCAACTTCCGCGTCTGCACAGACTTGGTTTCCTGCCTTGAAGATCACAATATCATCGAGCACCAGCTGTTCTGCGTCAATCACAGAACACTTGCCGTCGCGCACGACCGTCGCATGAGGCGCGTTCAGCATCGTCAGGTCATCCAGAACCTTTTTGGCCCGGATTTCCTGCACGATTCCGATCAGTGTGTTGGCGATAATAACCGGAAGGAATGTCAGATCCCGGAAGGAACCGACCAGGCAGAGCAGAACAGCCAGCACAGCGAAGATCAGGTTAAAGTATGTAAATACATTTCCTTTGATGATCTCTTCCGTCGTCTTGGACGGCGGCTCTACCGACCGGTTCACCCAGCCATGCAGACGATGTTCCTGTACCTGATGGCTGGTCAGTCCCTGGCGGTAATCTGGATGGTATCGGTTTGTCGGTATTCTTCTGTCTCTCACTTCCTCAGGCTGCCGGGAATCTCCCCGAAGCGGCTTCCTCTGCGGTATTCTTCCCTGCGTCCCCTTCCGCGGGACTCTTCTTCTGGACATATCTGCAAAATCCCTTCTTTCGTCCTCTATTCAGCATTCACAATGTCTTCCGGAATCTCTTTGCGGTACAGGATCTGCATGAACTCATCCCCTGTAATGGTCTCCTTTTCATACAGATACTTGGCCAGCTCATGGAGCTTGCTCTGATGATCCTTTAAGAGCTGCATTGCTTTGTCATATCCGGCTTTTACAGCCTCCACAACCATTTCGTCGATTTGTGACGCGGTTTCCGGAGAACAGCTCAGGCTGCTGTCACCGCCCAGGTAAGGATTGACCTGTGTTTCCAGAGCCACCATGCCGAACTTCTCGCTCATGCCGAATCTTGTGATCATCGCACGCGCCAGCTTCGTCGCCTGTTCAATATCATTCGAAGCACCTGTTGTGATGGAGTTAAAGATCAGTTTCTCCGCGCATCTTCCTCCGGTCAATGTGGCGATCTTATTCGTCAGTTCTTCCTGGCTCATTAGATTCCGCTCTTCTTCCTCAACCTGCATGGTATAGCCCAATGCCCCGGAGGTACGGGGAATGATGGTAATCTTTGTGACAGGCGCGGAATTCGTCTGAAGCGCTGCCACCAGAGCGTGGCCGATCTCATGGTAGGATACAATCAGCCGTTCTTTGGATGAGAGTACCTGATTCTTCTTCTGATAGCCGGCGATCACGGTTTCAATACTTTCTTCCAGATCTGCCTGCGTGACGAACTTCCGGTTTTCTCTTACTGCCCGGAGCGCTGCTTCGTTGATCATATTGGCAAGTTCAGCGCCGGATGCGCCGGACGCTGCCCGGGCAATTGCATTGAAATCTACATTGTCGCTTAGTTTTACTTTGCGGGCATGGACTTTCAGGATCTCCTCTCTTCCTTTCAGGTCCGGCAGTTCAACCGGAATCCGCCGGTCGAAACGTCCCGGACGCAGAAGCGCAGGATCCAGACTGTCCGGACGGTTGGTCGCCGCAAGAATGACGACACCCTTGGAGGCATCGAAGCCATCCATCTCTGTGAGCAGCTGGTTTAAGGTCTGTTCACGCTCGTCATTTCCGGAAAATCCTTGTCCGTCTCGCTTCTTACCGATGGTATCAATCTCATCGATAAAGACAATACAGGGGGCCTTTTCATTGGCCTGTTTGAAAAGATCACGCACCTTTGACGCTCCCATGCCGACAAACATTTCTACGAACTCGGAACCCGAGATGGAAAAGAAGGGCACATGTGCCTCCCCGGCGACTGCTTTCGCCAGCAGAGTCTTTCCGGTTCCGGGAGGTCCGACCAGGAGGGCGCCCTTCGGGCATACTGCCCCGATCTCCTGATATTTCTGTGGGGTATGAAGGAAATCCACGATCTCTGTCAGAAGCTCCTTGGCCTCATCCTCTCCGGCCACATCATGAAACGTGATTCCGGTCGTGGACTGGACATACACTTTTGCATTGCTCTTTCCAAAGGACATAAACGGGTTGCCGGCTCCGCCGCCGCCCATCTTCTTCATCAGCTGCTTTGTCAGAAGCTGTCCCAGACCCCAGAAGATCACCACGGGCAGGACCCAGCTGAGCAGGATACTTAAGATCGGATTCATGGCCTGCTGTGCCACCCGTCCAAACTTACATCCAGCCTCATCCAGCCGGTCCACCAGACCCGGATCATCGAACGTGGTCGTCTCATAGTAGTTCGGCTTCTCTTCTTTGTCTGTGAAATAGATCGTATCTCCGTCCAGCTCGACGGTAGAGACCTGCTTCGCCTCTACCATGTCAAGGAAGGTACCATAATCCACCTCATGAATGTTCCGGTTTGAAAGACTCGGAACAAGCAGGAAGTTAAGGAGTATCAGCACGATAAATGCAATCAGGTAATAAAAAATCAGTGGTTTCTTTGGTTTCTGTACTTGTTTCATTTCCGTCCTCCTTTGAAATTGATTAGTTCCCCCTCTGAAGCAGCAGGCGGATCCCTTTCAGGATCTGGATGATCGGAATGTTTGCTGCAGCAAGCCCGTATACAATGAGCAGCTGAGTCAGACTCAGTGTCTGTACCTGGAAGATCACATGCAGCCCGGGAATCATAATCACGCCTGTGATCAGAACGATTCCCAGCAGAAATGCACCGATCAGCCATTTGTTATCAAACAGCCTTCTCGTAAATACAACCGGACGGTCGGATTTACAGTTGAATCCATGGAACAGCCTTGCGGAGCACAGTGTGGCGAAAGCCATTGTGCTTCCGAGAAGAGCGTTTTCTCCATGGTATCCGATCAGAAATGCAGCCATTGTTGTCACACAGATGGACAGTCCTTCTGTGGCAATCTTGATCAGGAAATCTTTCGTCAGGATCGACTCGTTCATCGGACGAGGCTTCTCCTTCATCACATCTTTTGATCCCGGCTCCACTCCCAGGGCGATTGCAGGAAGGCTGTCTGTCAGTAAGTTGATAAACAGCAGATGCACAGGCGCGAAGGGAACCGGCAGACCCACGATCGAAGCATAAAGTACAGCCAGGATTGCCCCGAAGTTTCCGGAGAGAAGAAACTGGATCGAATTCTTGATATTTCGATAAAGATTTCTTCCGTTCTCAACAGCCTTTACAATGGTTGCGAAATTGTCATCTGTCAGGACCATCGCGGCAGCGTCCTTGGATACCTCGCTTCCGGTGATTCCCATGGCAACTCCGATGTCGGCCTGCTTCAGTGCAGGCGCGTCATTTACACCGTCGCCGGTCATCGCCACAATATTTCCCTTATCCTGCCATGCGCGCACGATCCGGATCTTATGTTCCGGCGATACACGGGCATATACAGAGATGCCTTCCACGAATTGTTTCAGCTCATCGTCAGACATTTTATCGATCTCTGCGCCTTCGCATGCCTCAGACTCATCGCTGAGGATTCCGATTCGTTTCGCGATTGCTGCGGCCGTGACTTTATGGTCTCCGGTGATCATAATCGGACGGATGCCGGCGCTTTTACACTCTGTTACCGCATCTTTCGATTCTTCTCTCGGCGGATCCATCATTGCAATCAGACCGATAAAGGTCAGTCCGTACTCATCGTCAAGTGTCAGTTCCAGCTCGTCGGACACGACCTTATAAGCAAATGCCAGAACACGCAGGCCCTGTCTTGAAAATGCCTGGTTCTGGGCCTCGATTTTTCTGCGGTCTGCAGGAGTCATTTCACGGATTTCCGGGCCGCATTGGATCTGATCCATCCGGTCTAACAGTACGTCGACGGCGCCCTTTACGATCATGGTCGGGATTCCTTCCATCGTGTGTTTGGTGGCCATCAGCTTCCGGTCACTGTCAAAGGGATTCTCGCTTTCACGCGGGTACTTCGCCCGGACAGCTTCCGCATCAAGTCCAAGACGGCTTCCCAGATTGATCAGAGCCGTCTCGGTAGGATCTCCGATCTCTGTTCCGTCCGTATTTTTCGAATCATTGCAGAGCATGCTGGCGATCAGCAGCCGGCTCTGGGAGGGATCGCTGATATCCACAGTCTCTGCCTTAATACAGGCCTCATCGACATAATAATCTTCGACGGTCATCTTGTTCTGTGTCAGTGTTCCCGTCTTATCGGAGCAGATCACCGACACACTTCCAAGCCCTTCGACAGCCTGGAGCTTTCGCATAATCGCATGTTCTTTCGCCATTTTCTGTGTGCCGAAGGAAAGGACGATCGTTACAATCGAGCTGAGTGCCTCCGGAATCGCAGCCACGGCCAGAGCCACAGCGAACAGCAGCGCATCTACAATATCATCTCCACGCAGAATACTGACCCCGAAAAGGATGGCACAGAATACAAGAATCAGAATCGAGAGCTTCTGCCCGAACTGATCCAGGTTGACCTGCAGCGGAGTTCTCTTCTCTGATGTGGTTTTCAGAAGGCTGGCAATCTTGCCTACCTCTGTGTCCATCCCGATTCCGGTCACGACGAAAGAACCTCTCCCATATGTGACAAAACTTCCCGAATACACCATGTTGATCCGGTCTCCAAGAGGAACTTCTGCTTCCGGAATGACCTCCGTGATTTTCTCTACCCCAAGGCTTTCCCCGGTCAACGCGCTTTCATCCACTTTCAGGCTTACAGCCTCAATCAAACGTCCGTCAGCCGCGATATAATCCCCCGCGTCCAGCATGACGATGTCACCTACCGTAACTTCTGAAGACGGAATCTGCACCACGCTGCCCCCGCGCAGAACCTTCGCTTCCGGTCCGGACAGTTTCTTAAGACTGGCCAGGGACTGCTCAGCCTTCACTGTCTGAACAGTTCCGAGAACGGCATTCATCGTAATGACTACCAGAATCACGACAGCTGCCGCCGCGTCGCCTGTAAGGCCGGATACAATCGCTGCAATAATCAGGATGATCACAAGAAAATCCTTGTACTGCTCGAGAAAGATCTGGAACACGCTTTTCTTCTTTCCCTCTACCAATTCATTGGGACCGTACTTTTCCTGATTGGCTTTCACCTGTTCCTCGGTGAGTGGCGCTGCAGATCCATTGATCTCCCGCATCGTCTCTTCGCTGGATAGCTGATAATAATTCATCATATACATCTCCTCCTCTGTCTTGCCAGTGCGCTCTTCTCTGCCGTCCGAAAACGGCTTCTGGAGTCCCGTGAAAAGGAATCTTTTCTGTAAAATAAAAAGCGAGACTCCTATTGCACACTGTTGGTATGTAATGCAATAAAAGTCTCACTGTTTAATCACGACACGGATGGGAAATCCATCGTACTGACGACATCGCAAACGTCCGGAATGGACGCCAGTTACTCCCTTTTACGGGTTTAACTATAGTTGATTTCCCTGCATCTGTCAATGGATTTCACCTTTTTTTTACATTTCTAACCAGGTCAGACCGGATGAAAAACAATTCCTAGACAATTCCCTGTGCGGTCATCGCATCAACGACTTTCTCAAATCCTGCGATATTTGCACCCACCACATAATTGCCTTTGAAGCCGTACTTCTCAGCTGCTGCAGCCATATTGTGGCAGATATTTACCATGATATTCTGAAGTTTCTCATCAACCTCGTCGAATGTCCAGCTCAGGCGCTCACTGTTCTGGGACATCTCAAGAGCAGATGTAGCAACACCGCCTGCATTGGCAGCCTTGCCAGGCGCGAAGAGAACACCGTTCTGCTGCAGGTATTCTGTAGCTTCCATTGTAGTCGGCATGTTTGCACCTTCGGCAACCGCGATGCATCCGTTCTCAACGAGCATCTTCGCATCCTCAAGATGCAGTTCGTTCTGTGTAGCACACGGAAGCGCGATGTCAACCTTCACAGACCATACGCCTCTTCCTTCGTGATACTCAGAATTCGGACGATATTTCTTGTACTCTGTAAGTCTTGCACGGTTTACTTCTTTGATCTCTTTCAGCGCTGCAACATCGATTCCTTCCGGATCATATACCCAGCCGGTAGAATCGCTTACTGTTACAACCTTTGCACCCAGCTGATGCGCTTTCTCTGTCGCATAGATTGCTACATTTCCGGAACCGGAAACAGCAACGGTCTTGCCTGCGATATCCAGTCCGTTGATCTTCAGCATTTCCTGTGTCAGATACAGAAGACCATATCCTGTTGCTTCTGTACGAACCAGGGATCCGCCGTAGCTTAAGCCCTTACCTGTCAGAACACCCTCGTACAGGCCGCGGATTCTCTTGTACTGTCCGAACATATAGCCGATCTCTCTTGCGCCGGTTCCGATATCTCCTGCCGGAACATCTGTATCAGCGCCGATGTATTTGCAGAGCTCTGTCATAAAGCTCTGGCAGAATGCCATAACTTCCCTGTCGGATTTTCCCTTCGGGTCGAAATCAGAACCACCTTTTCCTCCGCCGATCGGAAGGCCTGTCAGGGAGTTCTTGAAAATCTGCTCAAATCCAAGGAACTTGATGATACCAAGATTTACAGACGGGTGAAGACGAAGGCCTCCCTTGTACGGTCCAATCGCGCTGTTGAACTGTACGCGGTATCCTGTGTTTACATGTACCTGTCCGTTGTCGTCAACCCACGGCACGCGGAATTTAAACTGTCTCTCAGGCTCTGTCAGTCTCTCAAGAAGTGCTTCTTTGCGGAACTTCTCCTCGTTCGCCTCGATCACTACACGAAGAGACTCCAGTACTTCTTTGACTGCCTGATGGAATTCCGGCTCAGCCGGGTTCTTCTTCACGACTAAATCAATTACCTCATCAACGTATGACATCTTAATTACCTCCTAAAATAAAACTAGCGGGAAGAAAAATCTGCCCGCATGACAGACATCTTTGTCTACGGGTCTATTTTAAAAGCTGTATGAATAATTGTCAATGAAAAATTTCATTATTTTACAGTTTTAACGCTTTAGTAGGGTGAATTTGAAGGAAATGCAGTCTGGATACTGCAAAAAAGACAGAAAACCTAAGAAGATGCGCTTTTTGAGCGGCTTTCAGCGGGATTTCCTATCTGAGAAAAAAAGCAGGATACCGTATGGTACCCTGCTCGAAGTGCACAAATTAATTATATTTACGTTTTCTAGCAGCTTCAGATTTCTTTTTACGTCTTACGCTTGGCTTCTCATAGTGTTCCCTTTTGCGGATCTCCTGCTGAATGCCAGCTTTTGCGCAGTTTCTTTTAAATCTGCGTAAAGCGCTGTCTAACGTCTCGTTTTCTTTAACGATTACATTTGACATAGTCTCACACCTAACCTCCCCTCCAGCCTTGTATTGTGCATAATACGACTGATCGGGTATTTTTTTGCACTACACAAGATTATAGCATATTTTTCTTTTCCGTCAACTATTTTCATCAGAAAACTCACCAAAATCAGCAAAAAGATGAGTTTTCCGCAGTTGATAAAGCCTGCTTATTCTTTGATCTGGCTTTCCAGAGCCTCAGCCGCCTTTACAAGTGCATCAGGAATGCCTGCCGGGTTCTTACCGCCGGCCTGTGCCATATTCGGCCGGCCGCCGCCGCCTCCGCCTACAAGTCCTGCGATTGCCTTGACCAGGCTGCCCGCATGAGCGCCCTTCTTAATAGCGCCGTCGGTTGCGGTTGCCATCAGGTTCACCTTGCCCTCGCTGCCGGATGCCAGCACGACAACGCCGTCGCCCAGCTTCTCTTTCAGCTGATCTCCGAGATCACGCAGGCCGTTCATATCAACTCCGTCGATCTGTGCGGCGAGCAGTTTCACACCTTTTATTTCTTTTACCTGATCCATCACGTCTCCGGCAGCCTCACGTGCCATCTTGCTCTTCAGACTGTCTACCTCGCTGTGGAGCGCCTTATTCTCTGCCATCATATGGCTGATCTTATCTGAGAGATTGTCTGGAGTTGTCTTCAGCAGATGAGCCGCGTTCCGGATCTTCTCTTCCAGTTCTGCGTAATACTTCATCAGACCGTCCGAAGTCAGCGCCTCAATTCGGCGTACGCCGGCGGCAACGCCTGTCTCAGAGAGAATCTTGAAGGCCATGATTTCAGAGGTGTTCTTCACATGAGTTCCTCCGCAGAATTCGATGGAGAAATCGCTCATATTGACAACCCGCACGATATCGCCGTATTTCTCTCCGAAGAGCGCCTGAGCTCCGGTCTTCTTCGCCTCTTCGATCGGCATATTCTTGATGATAACCGGAAGGCCTTTCGAGATCTGCTCATTTACGATCTCCTCGACTTTCTTCAGCTCTTCCGCTGTCATTGCCGAGAAATGCGTGAAGTCGAAACGCAGCCGGTCTTCATTGACACTGGATCCGGCCTGCTCCACATGCGTTCCCAGTACGGTGCGAAGCGCCTTCTGGAGAAGGTGGGTCGCACTGTGGTTTCTCGCGGAAAGGGCACGCTTCTTCGCGTCTACTTCCAGAGATACGGTATCCCCTGCTTTGATCATGCCTTTCGTCATAACACCCACATGGCCGATCTTGCCGCCTAAGAGCTTGATCGTATCTTCTACCTTGAATTCTCCCTCCGGGGTACGGATATAGCCTGTATCAGCCTCCTGTCCGCCGCTTGTAGCATAGAACGGAGTCTCATTGACAAAGATCGTTCCCTGCTGTCCTTCTGAGAGCGCCTCTACAAGTTCTGTCTCTGTCGCAAGGACTGTCACGCCGGACTCCCATGCCAGATTCTCATAGCCGACAAATGTGCTTGTCACGCTCGGGTCAATGGACTCATAGACCGTCACGTCAGCGCCCATATAGTTCGTGACTTCACGGGCATTTCTGGCAGTTGTTCTCTGCACTTCCATGCAGTTCTTAAAGCCTTCTTCATCGACACCGATCCCCTTCTCTTCCAGGATCTCTTTCGTCAGATCCAGCGGGAATCCGTAGGTATCGTACAGCCGGAATGCCTCACTGCCGTCAAGTATCTTCTCGCCTTTTGTCTCCATATCGGCAATCATGTCGGAGAGGATCCCAAGTCCCTGATCGATGGTTTTATTGAACTGTTCTTCTTCTTTGGCGATGACTTTCAGGATAAACTCTTTCTTCTCTTCCAGTTCCGGATAACCGTCTTTGGATCCGTCGATCACTGTCTGAGCCAGCTCAGGCAGGAAGCCCTTGTGGATGCCCAGGAGTCTTCCGTGGCGGCAGGCACGTCTTAAGAGGCGGCGCAGCACATAGCCCCGGCCCTCATTGGAAGGCATGATCCCGTCTGAGATCATAAATGTCACAGAACGGATATGGTCAGTGATGACACGGATGGATACGTCATTGTTATAATCACTGCCATATTCTTTGCCGGCAAGCTCACATACGTGGTCTCTGAGTGCCTTGATAGTATCAACGTCAAAGATGGAATCTACGTCCTGTACAACGGAAGCAAGACGCTCCAGTCCCATTCCCGTATCGATATTCTTCTGCTCCAGCTCGGAATAGTTGCCGTTTCCGTCATTATCGAACTGGGTGAACACATCATTCCAGATCTCCATGTAACGGTCACAGTCACAGCCTACCGTACAGTCCGGTTTCCCGCAGCCGTATTTCTCTCCTCTGTCATAATATACTTCTGAACAGGGACCGCAGGGGCCTGACCCGTGCTCCCAGAAATTATCTTCTTTGCCGAATTTGAAGATGCGGTCTGCCGGGATGCCGATCTTCTTGTTCCAGATCTCGAACGCCTCGTCGTCATCCAGATAGACAGACGGATACAGGCGGTCCGGATCCAGACCGACCACCTCGGTCAGGAACTCCCAGGTCCACTGAATTGCTTCTTCTTTAAAATAGTCTCCGAATGAGAAATTGCCGAGCATCTCAAAGAAAGTACCGTGGCGCGCAGTCTTTCCCACGTTCTCGATATCACCGGTACGGATGCATTTCTGACAGGTTGTCACACGCTTTCTCGGCGGGATTTCCTGTCCGGTAAAATAAGGTTTTAACGGCGCCATGCCCGAATTGATAAGCAGAAGGCTCTTATCATTGTGCGGCACCAGGGAAAAGCTCTTCATGGCAAGATGTCCCTTGCTCTCGAAGAACTCTAAAAACATTTTTCTCAGCTGGTTTACTCCATATGGCTGCATTACTCTAATCCTCCTCTTTCGCTCAAAAAGCCTGTTTTATAATATATCACAGCAGGATATATTTGTAAAGCAGGCTTCATGGGCTTCAGTTTTGAATGGTAAAAATACTTCTGCCTGCCACAAATCTCAAAATTCCTTGAAAAAATAAGTTATCCACATTTCTTATTTTTCTTTCTGACTTATCCACTTGCCAAAACCTGGTGGC
>CASDTX010000063.1 GCA_949283695.1 uncultured Eubacteriales bacterium
GAAAAGCTGTCTATACTGCAGAGGGGGATTTTAAAGATAGAGCGTACATAGATGTGAAAGAGGAAGAAATTCCTGCATCCGGCCATGCATACGGAACACCAGAGTTTATCTGGTCTGAAGATTGTAAGACCTGTACAGCAGTATTTATCTGTGAATCCTGTGGGGATGAACAGAAACTGGAATGTGAAGTAACCAGCGAGACAACGGATCCGACTTGTACAGAAGATGGAAAGACGGTTTATACAGCTACGGCAGCATTTGAGGACCAAGCATATACCGATACGAAGGAAGAGACAATATCTGCAGTCGGTCATACCTATGAGTATACGGATAATGGAGACGGAACACATACGAAAATGTGCAAAGTAGGAGATGACACAGCAACAGAACCGCATACTTATGAGGACGGCACATGTACATACTGTGGAGCAGAAGAACCGGAAGACCACACACATAAGTACGGGGAGCCGAAGTTTACCTGGTCGGATGACTACAGTAGTTGTACAGCTATGTTTACATGTATGGATGGAGATGATCAGCAGATAGTGGAATGCACAGTAACATCAAAAGATCATGAAGATGGAACTGTAACGTATACGGCAGTGGCTGAATTTAACGGCGAATCTTATGTCACAGAGAAAACGATTGATATTCAAGATGAGCCGGATAACAAACCAGAGGGTGGAAAGCCGTCAGGAGGCGGAAATGAGAATCATTCAGGAAATTCAGCGGATGGTAACAAAGGATCTTCTGAAAGTGACGCAAAGAAAACATCTGTATCGAATGTTAAGACAGGGGATAATAGTGATCTTGTTTTGTGGAGTTTGTTGATGGTTTCAATGGTTAGCGCAGGTGTTATCGTTCTTCTGATCCGGAAGAAAAAGAATGATACAAAATAGTTATTTTTAAATCTGTTATATGCTGCAAGCGAAAGTTCTGCTTTCGCTTGCAGCATATGCTTTATGGGGAAAATCCGTTTTCAGGACAGCCCTAAGGGATTAGAGCAGTTCGGCCATGTACAGCGGCAGATGGATGATCCCATCTTTGATCATGACGTCTTTGGTATAGAGAATATATGAGTTTCCAATGACGGATGAGAACTGCTTTCGGAATTTATCCAGGGAAGAATGGGAACGGTAGTTCCCGGATTTAACTTCTACAGGGGATACCTTCTTCCCTTCGGCAATCAGAAAACATTCCAGTATTGTATTTCACATATAGTTCTAAAGAATCGTGCCGCCTGCAAGGGTATCATTCACCTGGTGCTCGAGGATACTGACAATGTCTGAAGCGGATTCCCGCTTGCCGTGTTCCAGCCATGCCTGTACAATCCCAATAAATATACCTATGCGGATATAAATGTAATAGTCACATTCTGCACTGTCATACAGATGATAATTCTTTATGTGATCCGTAATAATGTGTGCATTGGCTCTGAAACAGTTATAAATGATATCAATCCGTTTTATCTGGATCAGAAGTTCAAGGATTTCTGTGTTTTCCATCCACCGCTGAAAAATCTGCAGCAGAAAGTCCATACGATCTTCCGTGGACTCCGTGTGGTCCACACATTCCCGCAGTACTGAAGAAAAACGCTGGTCGCATTTCCAATACAGAACATCCGTTATACAGTCAAAATTCCTGTAAAAGGTTGCCCTGCTGACAGTGGATTCCTTTGAAATGTCCGATACGGTGATTTCATCAAAGCTTTTCCGCTTTATACAGGAACAAAGCCCCTGATACAGCATTTCTGAAGATTTTAAGAATCGTGCATCATTTTTAATATGAAACAAAATGTGCCCTCCTGTCCTATATTTATGAGACTATTGTAACATAAATATAGTTATGTTACAATAGTCTCATAATAAATCAAAAAATATTGCATCAGTCTTGGAACAATCATAAAAGAAAGGAAGAAAATGCCATGTTCAAATCCGTACATATGAACGCTAAGCTGCGCCAAAACCACCGTCTCGCCCGCAAGGCTCTGAAAACTGCCGGCACACTTGCTTTTAAGCCCGAAAGCTCTGCAAAATGGGTCGACATCAGCAGATCCTGGAAAGGAACGGTTCTCGTCCAAATTGATCACGACAATGTAAAAAACGTCACTCCTGAAATGATTTGCTGGTGGTTCAAAAATCTTTCTCGTTCAACGACATGGAACGGGAAGGATTTCAGCGGTCCCGAAATTCCCCTTTATCACCTCTGGCATCACAGAGATCATATAGCTGTCACACCATTGACAAATGGCAGGAACGGGGCAGTTAACCACGGATTTCTGGAGGGCGCGGACAGCAGGATTGAGGAACGGTTCAACGAGACCCATTTCCACGTACATACACGGATGCATACAACTGTGCTGAATAACGAAGAATTTACGTTTCATATTATGATTGCCGGTATCCCCTTCGGGCATATCACACACCTCTATGCCCAGGAGGAAGACGGCTGCTCTTTTTATGCCGAGACAGAAATGGGATGTCGCATTCCCGTGATCGGCTGGCTGATTAACTGGCTTCTTATGCCGTTTATTTACAACAAAAAGACTGCAGAGCACTGGGTTCGTCACAATATTGAGGAAACAGGACGGACGGAGGACATTCTGCCTGTCATCTATGAAAATCGTCAGCAATACGAGGCGTGAAACGTGTCACAGGGGCACAATTGATGCAGCAGAGGGCGGCGGGAATGCCCCGCCTAAGGCTTGTTCTCTCCTCTCCCTTGTACTTTGACGCCAGATGGGATTCTGATTCCAATACTGGCGTTTTTACAGTTTGTTTTCATCAATGATAAAGGAAAGAATCAACCGGCTGATTTCCAGCGGGTCATCGAAGCAGATCCCTGTCATTTCCCGGATACAGCTGAGCCGGTAATTCATCGTATTCCGGTGGATGTAAAGAAGGGCAGAAGCTTCTTTTATGCTGCACCCGCAGTTAAGCCATACTTTTAAGGTATGGTACAGACTGGTGGAATTCTGGCAGTCGTAATGTTTCAGAATGGACAGGGCCGGATGGCAAAACATCTTCCGCGCGTCAGCGTCTTCTGCAAGGCCTGCCAGATAGGACAGGGCACAGCTGCGGTAAGCGTGGATCCTCAGTTCGCAAGAGCCATTCTCCGAAGGCAAATGGGAGGAGCCGGTGTTCGCGACAGCATAATAAGCCTGCTGATAGTAAAGCGGGAAATCCAAAGGATCCGTGAAAACGTCTGAGAATCCTATATGCAGGCGGTATTCTTCTGCAAAAGAGCCAAAATAATCGCAAAGCGCAATCTCAGAGACAGAAGGATTCTCATGCTGCATGATGCCGGTGATCCCGCCTTTATAAAATACGATCTGCATTTCGGGATATTTCTTCGCGAAGGCAGCGGCAATGTGCTTATAAAGGAATTTGCGGGAGATTGATGTATCCGGCTGTTCTCTGGGAATGCAGACGCAGTACATATATTTGGGAAAATACATTCCTTTCATGCGCAGAGCGAGCTGTTCCCGCGGAGCGCCTGCAAGCATGTCGTATAGAGTTCTTTGATAAATGTTTCTTCCCGAGATGAGATAAGGCGTGTAGTGATACAGGATTTCGGCTGCTGCCCGTGCGATAACGGGCAGATATTCCATGTGGAGGGAAGAAATACTTTCATTTTGTTCAGGCATGATGACCATGCCGAGACAATCTTTATTAAGAAAGACGTATTGTACAAGGAGCCTTTCGGAGGACTCAGGCAGCGACAATACGAAAGGCGGTTCACCGGGGAGCAGGGAGTGCTTCTGGGTGTCAAAAAAAGTGGCGTAATATCCGTAAGCCAGATACCCGTTGGAAAGGACGCTTTGCCAGAAGGGATCCGTAATAGGGAAGATTGTGGAATGACTGATCAGATTCATATCATTGCCAAAAAGAAATAAGGGATTTCCGACAAAAGACGCGGCAGTATTGGTACCGTATTCCATGGAATCATAATTGCGCATACCGATGCTGAGCAGGGTGCGATAGATCCCTTCATTCCCCGGTATGGAGATGCTTCTGTGAGCTTCATTGACGACAAAAAAGAGATCATCGCTGCTTATTAACGCTATATTCTGTTCGTTCTGTTCGGATACAGAAAGAGGAAGATCTTCGTATGCGGAACAGTCTTTTGCTGCCAGGATACATTGCGGCGGATACTGCCCGGTTTTTATTTGTTCATGATAACCAAAGTATAAGGTTGTGTCTGCGAAAAATGTTTCCCTTCCATCTAGAAATCCAATACTGCATATTTCGGAATGAAGGTGATTACTGATTGTATTTACACTGATTTTCAAGGAAATCTTTTCTATAAAATCGCAAAAGAACATAGGATTACCCCCGACTGCTGTTATGTGCTTATTATAGTGCATGATGCATAATAAGACAATACGGTTTTGTGTGTGAAATATATGGAGGAAAAAAGAGCGGATTGATATGATTGAAATTAAACAGGACGCGCTGATGAATGATGATGTGTTTATTTCATCAGCAGTACAAGAATGAAGAAAGGAGCCGAAGGATGAAAAAGGAGGATTTCACACCAAAAGAATGGGAATTGATGCAGGATTACATGAAATATGCTCCGAAAGAGCCGCGTGCAAATTTAATACAGCTGATCGGAAATATAGATCCCAGGGAGATGGAGAAGGGAGCGGACAGCTGGGCGTATATTTTCTGGAACAGGCAGTTAAGTGATGATCAGGTGGATTTTCTGCTGAATTTTAAGTTAAGAGTTCCGCTGTATATGGATGAACTGGCGGCGAAGGCTGATATGACGGTCCGGGAAGCTGCGCTTATGGCAGATGAATTAGCCCACATCGGAATTATTGAGTATTGGGCAGATGAAAAAGGGGTAGAACGAGTCACGCTTCCTATTTTCTGTGTCGGCAGTTTTGAGCAGGCTATGGGAAATGACTGGCGGATGCAGAAGTACCCTGAAATGACGGTGGCATTTACCCATTACACAACAGAGTCGTCAACGACGAATGGTCCGTACCTGCCTATGAGTAATCACGGGGTTCACCGCGTCGTTCCGGTGGAGGCTTCGATTGAGAATGAAACACGCAGGGCGGATTGGGAAGAAATATCAACGCTGATAGAAAATAGTGGGGATATTTATGCGGTATCGAAATGTGTGTGCCGAAAAATGTCTGAGCAGCGGGGCAAAGCGGCAGGGGAGACAGATTATGAGTGGTGCCTTTCCATCGGACATTTCGCAGACTATCTGATCCGCACCGGAAAAGGGAAAAAAATCACGAAGGAGCAGTTCCTGGAGAAAATCAAACAGGCAGAGGAGCGGGGATTTGTCCACAATATCAGTAATGCGAATGGCACAATGCCGATCGAATATATCTGCAATTGTGACTATCAGACATGCTATACGATCCGTGCGGCAATGTATTCCCATAACCCGAGTCTGTGCCGCTCGAATTTCGTGGCAGAAGTGGATGAGACAAAATGTATGGCATGCGGCAGCTGTACCGAAGTCTGTCCGGCAAATGCGGTCCGGCTGGGGCAAAAGCTGCCGGATAAAATCTCAGGAGAAATTGTCTATGAAGACAGTAAAAATCCACATAATGAACTGATCTGGGGAGCAGAGCATCATGATCCGGATTTCCTGCTCCACAGAGAAAACACGTGGTCAGAGACCGGAACCGCGCCTTGTAAATCAAATTGTCCGGCCCATATCGGCATTGCCGGATATATGCAGCTTGCGGCGCGCGGAAAATATCGTGAGGCTCTGGAACTGATCAAGAAGGACAACCCATTTCCGGCAATCTGCGGTTCGATCTGCAACCGGCGGTGTGAGCACGTATGTACCAGAGGCAGTCTGGATGAAGCGGTTGCGATTGACGAAGTAAAGAAATTTGTCGCATGGCAGGAACTGAAGGAAGAGAATCGTTATGTGCCGAAGAAGATACACAATAAGGGCCATAAGATCGCAGTCATCGGCTCCGGACCGGCAGGTCTTTCCTGTGTGTATTATCTGGCAGTCTTAGGGCATGATGTGACCGTATTCGAAAAGGAAGGCCAGCTTGGCGGTATGCTTCGCTATGGAATTCCGTCCTTCCATTTGGAGAAAGAGATTATAGACGCGGAGATTGACGTACTCAGAAAACTCGGCGTGACATTCAGCCTTCGTATAGAAATCGGAAAAGACCGTACAATTGAAGAATTAAGACAGGATGGTTTCAAAGCGTTCTATCTGGCAATCGGAGCACAGGCCGGCAGAAGGCTTAACATTGCGGGAGAAGATGCGGACGGCGTGATGACAGGTCTTGATTTCATGCGCAGGGCCGCGTTTGATGAGAAGGATCTGTCAGGCGGAAATGTGGTTGTGATCGGGGGCGGCAATGTTGCTGTAGATATCGCCAGGACCGCGGTCAGATGCGGTGCCGGCAGTGTCCGGATGTTCTGTCTGGAATCCCGGGAGATGATGCCTGCGTCTCCGGATGAAATCGCGCAGGCAGAGGAAGAGGGGATTCAGATCTGTCCCGGATGGGGACCGAAAGAGATAACCGGGCAGGATGGAAAAGTAAAAGCAATACAATTCAAAAAATGTTTGAATACATTGGATGAACAAGGAAGATTCCGTCCTGAGTATGACGAAAAAGAGACGTGTGAAGAGACGGCGGATCTTGTCATCACATGCGCGGGCCAAGTGATAGACTGGGGCGGGCTGCTTAAGAACAGTGAAGTAGAGATCAGAGAGAACCGGACAGTCATAGCAGATCCTTTCACCTATCAGACAAAAGAAAAAGATATCTTTGCCGGCGGCGATGTATATACAGGGCCTAAATTTGCGATTGACGCGATCGCTGCAGGAAAGCAGGGCGCTCAATCACTTCACCGTTTCGTATGGGGACATGACCTCAGAAGAGGACGTGACAGGCTTGATTATCATACATATATGGATGCAGATCAGCTCGATTTAAGCCAGTATGATACCGCGAAGCGAGAAAAGGCAGAGATCGATGTAAAGAAGAAACTGACATTCATGGATGACAGAAAAATCTTCACGCCGGAGCAGGTGAGAAAGGAAACCAGCCGCTGTCTGCACTGCGGCAAAGCGCATGTGGATCATGGGATGTGTTTGGGATGCGGTGTGTGCACAACCCGCTGCAAGTTTGACGCAATTCATTTGAAAAAGGTATTTGACTGTACACCTGTGCCCAGAGAGCGGTTGGGGGCGGATGTCGGCATGGAGATTGCAAGGCGGAAAGAACTGCTCGCAGGCAAGATGAAGGAAAAGGAAGAAACTCATGCATGAGATAGGACTGCTTTATCAGACTGCAAAAACGGCATCCCGCTTTGCGCAAGAACATGAGATCGAACGAATTTATGCGATCGAGCTGGAGATCGGAGAACTGACAGGAGTACTGCCGGATGTTTTTGAGGAGTATTTCCCGTATGTAGCGGGGCAGTTCCCTGTTTTGAAGGATGCGGTTTTAAAACTGGATATGATAGAAGCGCGCGGAATCTGCGAGCAGTGTCATGCGGTATATAATATCATGAAGCACCGGGGCATCTGTCCCAATTGTGGAAGCAGTGAAAAGATGATTCTTGGCGGAAATCAGATGCTGATACGCCAGATAGAATATTAGCATGCTGCCCCTTATACATCGGCGCTGAGAATCCGGAAGCATAAGAGAACAAAATCAGTTGGAGGGATGAAAATGGAGACGTTTCGCGTATTGGAAGTGAAACAGAGTATCTTCGAGGATAATGATCGTGACGCAGAAAAGTTAAGAGAGCAATTACGAGAACAGGGGACATTTCTTATTAATTTAATGTCCTCTCCGGGAGCGGGGAAAACATCAACATTGATGAGGACCATTGACGCTCTGGGAGATAAAATGAAGATCGGAATCATGGAGGCAGATATTGATTCTGATGTAGATGCACGTACCATCTCACAGACGAACGCAAAAGTGATACAGCTTCATACCGGAGGAATGTGTCATTTGGACGCGGAGATGACACGGCAGGGGATCGAGGAGCTAAAAGCAGATGGGCTGGATCTGGTCGTTCTTGAGAATGTGGGAAATCTCGTGTGTCCCGCTGAGTTTGATACAGGGGCGGCGAAAAATGTTATGATTCTTTCTGTCCCGGAAGGACATGACAAACCATTAAAATATCCGCTTATTTTTCAGGTCTGCGACGTACTGCTTGTCAATAAGATGGATGTACTTCCGTATTTCGATTTTGATCTGGAGAAACTAAAGGAGTACGCGCTCATGCGCAATCCGAATCTGAAGATCATTCCTATTTCTGCCAGAACAGGAGAGGGGATGAATGAGTGGACAAACTGGCTGCAGAGCCAAATTGATGAATTCAAAAAATAAACGGTAAAACAAACAGGGCTGGTTTCCGGTCCTGTTTGTTTTACTGTTTGAAAACGATGGATTATAACAATCCATTCCAGTATTGTTTGGCCAATGATATAAAGTATTCAGCAGGTTTGCTCAGGTAACTTCCGCGCTTATATGAAGCTGCCAGGTTCCAATGAGGATGCGTAGTCAGTGATAAGAATGTTACCCCTTTTATGTGCTCCATGGATTCTGAATCCGGTACGATACTGCAGCAGAGTTCAGAAGAGACCATTGTCAATATGGTAGCCGCCCGGCTGGTCTCAAATAACACATTTGGGGTAAATCCGGCTTCGCGGAAAATCTGTTTGGTACATTCATAAATTGTAGAATCTTTATAGATTAAAGCAAAAGTGTCATCTTTAAATAAAGTTAATTCAACTTCGGGATATTTGGATTTTTTATTTTTTTTGGCTTTTTTGCCGGCAGGATGATTTGACGGCACCACAAGGATAAGCTCTTCCTGGCAGATGGGGAGATAAGTGTCGCCAGTCTGCTGGTTTGGCTGAAGTGTTAAAAAACCGATATCAATTTCTCCCTTTGCAATAAGGTTCTGCTGAGAACGGACTGGGGTTTCTTTGACAGTTACAATGACTTCCGGATATCTTTTGTGGAAGACTGGATAAACGTGTGTAAACATATGGGATCCTCGTTCTGGCGGAAATCCAACTGTTAAAAATCCTTTTTGGTTGTTTACGGTATCCTGAAGCTGATGATAGGTTTCTTTTTTTATTCTTAAAATTTCATAAGCCCCGTTTAGATATATTTTCCCTGCTTCTGTGGGGATCCATCCGGTCCGAATTCTTTGGAATAATTGTGTTCCGATCTCCTTTTCTAAATGTAAAAGCTGTTGATTCAATGCGGATGGAGTAATAAATAATTTTTCTGCCGCATGAGTAACATTTCCTTCTTCGGCAATTTTAACAATGTATTCGATTTCTTTTAAATTCATAAGCGATATCCTTTGTGTATATTTGCTAAATTATAATCTACAACATACGAAATATCAAGCGTAAAAACGAATAAAATTAGAAAAATTAACAGAAGTATTAAAACTATTAAATTTACTTATTGTAAAAAGGCAGATATTATGAACTTGGAGTTGGTGTACAGCAAGGGGGAATAAGGCTGAAGCGGCGCTGCCCCCTTGTACACCAACGAGAAGCAAGGGATGGAAAAGGAGGAAGGAGAAAGTGAATCTTGAACAGGAATTTCAAGTGAAGGACAGCAAGTACCGAAGCAGTACTTTAACAAACGGACTTGGGAAATCAGGCCAGAGGGCTCTTCTCTATGCAGCGGGAATGGACGACGAGGATATGAAAAAACCATTTGTTGCGGTGATCGGATCGTTTAGTGAGATGGTTCCTGGACATGTACACCTGAGGGAGCTTGCAGACTATGTAAAGCAAGGAGTTATTGAAGCGGGCGGAGTACCCAGACAGTCAGAAACGATAGCGATCTGTGACGGTCTGTGTCAGGGGCATAAAGGAATGTGCTATCCACTGGCAAGCAGAGATTTGATTGCGGACTCAGTGGAAATGGTGGCGGAAGCCCATCATTTCGATGCTATGGTCCTGCTTCCCGGCTGTGACAAGATTATTCCCGGTATGCTGATGGCGGCAGCAAGACTGGATATCCCTGCAATTATTGTTCCCGGAGGGCCCATGATGCCGGGGAACGTGGGGGGAAATCCTCTGTTCTGCTCCAGTGAATTAAGAGAATATCCGGGACGTGTAGAAGCAGGAAAAGTAACCGTACAGGAAATGAAAGAAGCAGAAAGAGCGGCACTTCCGACTGTGGGAAGCTGTGCGCATCTGGGAACTGCAAATTCCATGTGTATGCTTACAGAAGTGCTTGGTATGGCACTCCCGGGAGCTGGTACAGCACCGGCAGTTTCAAATAAGAGAAAAAGAATCGCAAAAGCATCCGGCCGACAGGTTATGGAAATGCTGAAAACAGGGCTGACTCCCAGAAAAATCTTAACGAGAGAAACTCTATTAAACGGAGTAGCCGGAGCAATGGCCACAGGCTCGTCCACGAATCTGGTACTTCATCTCATGGCGATTGCCCATGAAGCCGGAGTGGAATTAACATTGAATGATTTCGATGAGATCAGCAGAAAAGTACCGTTTATTTGTAATCTGCAGCCATCCGGGAAGTATCCGATCGTGTCATTGGATGCCAGCGGCGGTATTCCTGCGGTTATGAAAACAATAGAAGAACGGCTGCACAGCGATGTACTTACTGTGACAGGAAAACAATGGAAAGAACAGCTGGAGAAGGTAAGCGTCTGTCCGGACGACGTGCTTCGAACGATGGAAAGTCCACAGAAGCCGGAAGGCGGAATCGCCGTTTTGTATGGAAATCTTGCGCCAAAAGGGGCTGTCGTAAAACAGTCAGGTGTCCGTGAGGATATGTACTATTTTAAAGGAAAAGCAAGGGTATTCAATTCCATGGAAGAGGCAGATGCTGCGGTCAGCGCGGATACCATTGAAAAAGGAACCGTTATTGTTATACGGTATGAGGGACCAAAAGGCGGCCCGGGAATGAGAGAGATGCTGTCAACAACAGCGTTGATCATGGGAAGAGGAATGGATACAGATTGTGCATTGATCACAGACGGCAGATTTTCAGGCGCGACGCATGGACCATGCATCGGTCATATCTCTCCGGAAGCGGCTGCAGGCGGTCCGATCGCTTTTGTTCAGGATGGAGATGAGATCGAGATTGATATCAACAACCGGACTTTGAAGATTGATGTATCAGAAGAGGAATTCGAAAAGAGAAAAAAAGACTGGGTACCGATTGTGAAACCGAGAAAGCCGGCACTGGCGAAATATGCTGCAATGGTCAGTTCAGCAGATACCGGAGCGGTGATTGATGTTTCGCAGCTGTAGGAAGGAGAAAAGAGGATGAATCAGGAAACTCAAATGCTTATGGGCTTATTCTTAGGAATCGCTTTGATGATCGTATTGGTAATGAAGACGAAGACGCATACCTTTATCGCACTTCTTCTTGCAGCAGCAGTAGCAGGTTTAGTTGGCGGCATGGAACCGGCTGACGCAGTTTCGGCCATTTCGTCGGGCTTTGGAAATACACTGGCAAGTACCGGGATCATTATTGGCCTCGGTGTTATGCTGGGAGGTGTCCTGGAGAAAACAGGAGCGGCAGAGCGCCTTGCTTACAGTGTGATTAAACTCATCGGGAGCGGGAAGGAAGAATGGGCGCTTGGTGTGACCGGCTGGATTGTTTCAATACCGGTATTTGCGGACTCTGCACTTGTAATTTTCCGTCCGCTGACAAAAGCTTTGTCAAGAGTGACTGGAAAATCAGTGATCGGATTAGCGCTGGCGTTGGCGTGCGGACTTCAATGTACCCACACCATGGTGCCTCCGACTCCGGGACCGCTGACCGCAGCCGGAATGATGGGCGTAGATGTAGGGCAGATGATACTGGTCGGCGCGGGGCTTTCCATACCGATTTTGATCGTATCCGTTCTTTATTCCAAGTGGATCGGGAAGAAAATCTATCAGATTCCCAATATAGACGGTACCTATGACAGAAAAGAGTTTAAAGCAGAGTATATTAAGAAATTGAATGAGCTGGATTCTGTTATGAACGATAAAGATCTGCCGGGACTGCTTCCTTCCGTAGCTCCGATTGTCGTTCCGCTGATTCTGATCTTTCTGAAAACAGGAATCGGTCTTACCTCTATTGACAGTGGGATTTTATATTATGTGATAAGTTTCCTTGGAGAACCAATTGTTGCATTGAGCATCGGAACAACACTTGCTGTGTATGGACTGGCCGGGAAGATGGGTCAGAAAGAACTCATCGGGATTATGAATGAGAGTATAAAAGATACTGGTATTATTATGCTTATTACCGGTGCCGGCGGTGCTCTGGGAAATGTTGTAAAAGTAAGCGGTATTGGTGATGTCCTTGGTGAGATGGTTGTAAGCTGGCCGATCCCGGCAATTCTGATCCCGGTGATCATTGCCGCAATGATGAGGATCGCTCTGGGCTCTGCGACAGTTGCTATTACAACGGCAGCTTCATTGACAGCGCCGCTTCTCGGAGCACTTGGAATTGCTCCTGTAATTCTTGCCCAGGCATGTTGTATCGGCGCGTTTTCTTTTGGGTATTTTAACGACAGCGGGTTCTGGGTATTTAATGGAATGTTCGGTCTGTCAGAGATGAAAGACCAGCTAAGGTGCAAGACTGCTGTATCCATGATTATGGCCGGTGTTGGCGTGGTTGAACTGCTCATATTAAATTTATTTTTGTGATGATAAATTGAAAACGGATTCAGACGGGGCTGCCGCACGAATGATGATTTATTTCATCCTTTCGTGCGGCAGCCCCTTACACTCAATTGGACAATGATTTATTTAGGGCCTGGTATGTGACATTCCCGGTGGCCGACCCAATCGCCGGACAAATCGTGATCGCGGTTCTTTTTCGGCAGCGGTTCGCCCATTGCAAGCAGTGCTACTACCTGTTCCAGCCATATCATCAACCCCTTTCTGCTGGCGCTTTTAGTATATGCTATTTTTTTAATTCTTTTTGTATTCTTGGAGGAACCTCTTTTTCCCTTCAGATAAAAGTAACTCCATGAAAGCCTGTATATTCGGCGTCAGGTATTTCCGCTTGTGATAGATGAGGTTCAGATCACGGTACAGAGGCTGGGCAAGGGGGACGGTGCAGACGGTCCCTTCTTCGAGATCTTTCTGAACCAGCAGGCGGGGAAGTACAGCTACGCCCAGGTTCTCGGCCACCCCGCGGACGATGGCCTGCGTGCTGGAACTCTCCCAGAGCGGGCGGACGCTGATGCCGAGGACCGCGAAGCAGGCGTCCAGGATCTCCCGTCCGGCGCTGCCCCTCTCCCGCATGAGGAAGGGAAATTGTGCCATCTGCTCCAGCGTGATTTCCTCATATGCTGTCAGAGGATGTCCCGGGGGAAGGATGGCGCATAAAGCGTCTTTGGAGAATGGAATCGGGAGAAGATCCGGATGCTCCGGCTGGGTTTCAATCAGCCCGAGATCAATTTCGTTATTCAGGATCTGCTGCTCAATGGCCGCGGATTGGCGGATCGTCACCTCGGCCCGAAGGTCGGGAAAGCGTTCCTGATATTTCTTCAGCAGAGGCGGGAGAAGATGAGTTCCGATGGTGATGCTGGCACCGATGCGGATCGTTCCCAGAGTATCCCAGTTGCGGATCTTGGTCTCCATTTCTTCAAATACCGAGACGATGTGCAGTGCATATCCATAGAATTCCCGTCCGCATTCGGTGGGAGAGATGCGGCGTCCGATTCGCTCGAACAGCTGAATTCCATAATAATCCTCCAGTTCCCTGACCGCAGTGCTGACCGAAGGCTGAGCCAGGTGCAGCTCTTCTGCTGCCCGGGTGATATTGCTGTGCCGGAATACAGAGACAAAGATTTTCATATGGCGCAGAGTCATAGAGGAACCCTCCTATATAATGAAAATATTATATATTTTATAGAATAATAGTATTATACATATAAATCAAGAAGAACTATACTGTAAAAGGGAACGATCCGGAGGTGAATCAACATGGAGAAAAGAAGAAATGTGCTTTTGAAATTATTTGTTTCCGCTCTGTATCTGAGCGCATTTACGTTTGGCGGCGGATATGTCATCGTCACATTGATGAAGAAAAAGTTCGTAGACGAATATCACTGGATTGCGGAGGATGAAATGCTGGATCTGATCGCTATTGCCCAGTCGTCTCCGGGGGCCGTCGCGGTGAACGGGGCCATTGTGACCGGATATAAACTGGCGGGAATCGCAGGAGCCGTCACAGCGGTGACTGCCACGATTCTTCCGCCGTTTCTTGTGATTTCTCTGATTTCGGTCTTTTATCAGGTGTTTCAGGACAGCTTCCTGATCAGCCGGATGCTGGAGGGGATGCAGGCCGGAGTAGGCGCCGTGATTGCGGCAGTGGTATTTGAGATGGCAGAGGGCGTTGTCAGGGGGAAGGATCCGCTGTCTGCAGCGGTTATGATTCTTGCGTTTGCAGCGGCCTGTTTGTTCGGGGTAAACGTGATCTATATCGTGCTTGTCTGCGGGGGAATCGGACTGCTGAGAACGGGGATGCGGAAAGGTAGGGAGAAGAGATGAGGATCTGTCTGGAACTGTTCTGGAGTTTTCTTAAGATCGGGCTGTTCAGCTTCGGCGGCGGATATGCCGCGATGCCGCTGATCCAGGGAGAGGTTGTCACGAGCCGCAGCTGGCTCAGCATGAAAGAGTTTACGGATCTGGTTACGATCTCGCAGATGACCCCGGGGCCCATCGCGGTCAACTCCGCTACATTTGTAGGGATCAAAATCGCCGGACTGCCGGGTGCGCTGGCTGCCACCGCAGGATGTATCCTTCCGTCCTGCATCATTGTGACGCTGCTGGCAAAGCTGTATATGCGGTACCGGAACATGGATGTCCTTCAGGGGATTCTGGCCACGCTCAGACCGGCTGTCGTCGCTTTGATCGCGTCAGCCGGAGTGTCGATCCTGATCACGGCATTCTGGGGGAGCCAGGGAACGATAGAACTCGCGAAGACAGACTGGCTCATGGCAGCAATATTCGCCGCCGCACTGGTGCTGCTGCGCAGGTTTCGGATGAATCCGATCCTGGTAATGATTCTGGCAGGGGCGGTAAATACTGCAGTGTCTGCGCTGGGAGGCTGACGTCTGACGTCAGACGCGCGCGGCGCAGCCTTCCGGGCAGTGCGGATGGGAACGGAAACCCCTGTTCACGGATCCGGCGGTACAGGAATGAACGGTACAAGAATAAACGGTACAGGAATGAATCTTGTGCCTGCCTGTCAAATGTAGTAGAATGAAACTGCATCCCGGGAGCAGGAGCGAAATTGCAGCAGAAGGAAACTGCATCCCGGGAACAGGAGCGAAATTGCAGCAGAAGGAAACTGCGTTCCGGGAACAGGAGCGTAATCCGGACGGTAATTCACGAACAGAGACGAAAGTGGTAGAAGAAGATGACGATAAAGGAGATCGCGCAGCTTGCAGGGGTGTCCAGCGCTGCTGTATCAAGATATTTAAACGGCGGGTACGTCAGTGAAGAGAAGAAAGAACAGATCAAGAAGGTAATCCAGGAGACCGGCTACCAGCCTTCTGCGCAGGCCCGGATCCTGCGGACGAAGAAGGCGTGTCTTGTGGGCGTTGTGGTGCCGAAGATTAATTCGGAGTCGATCAGCAGGGTAACTGCCGGGATCGAGCAGGTGATTTCCCGCCGGGGATATCAGATGCTTCTTGCCAGTACGGACAATAATCCGGAGAAGGAGATTACCTATCTGAAGCTGTTTGAGAATTATCCGGTGGACGGGATCATCCTGATCGGAACGGTTATCACGGGTGAACACCGGAAATTCCTGAAGAGCACGAAGGTTCCCGTGGTAGTGGTGGGCCAGTACACCAAATATGCCAACTGTATCTACCATGATGATTATGGGGCAGGAAAGGCGATGGGAAGGATTGCGGCGCAGGCGGCTGACGGCGGGAAGGTGGCTTATATTGGGGTTACCAGAGAAGATAAGGCGGTAGGAATCTCACGCATGGACGGTTTCTGCGCAGGTATGAAGGCAGCCGGAGCCGAGCTGAGTGAGGATTATATCAGACAGGCCGAGTTCACAATGGATTCCGGATACCAGGCCGCGCTGGAACTTCTGGAAGAGAAGAAGGATATCCGGGTCATATCCTGCGCGACCGATACCATTGCGGCGGGAGCCATTGAGGCCCTGCTTTCCCACAGCCGGAGAGAGATCCCGAAGGAAGCGGAAAACGCAGGCGGCCGGATGCAGTATATTCTGAGCAGCTCGCCGGTTCAAGTGACTGGGTTTGGTGATAACCAGCTGCTCAAAGCCGTGACCGGAGGCATTCCCACGGTGCATTTTGGCTACAAGACGAGCGGAATCCGCGGGGCGGAGCTGCTGTTGGATGTGATTGAGAGAGGGGAGAAGATCCCCATTGAGATGAAACTCGGATTCCGGGTGGTAGAGAAAGAGAACCCTTAAAGTGGAACACATTTTAAGGGTTCTCTTTCTCTTGCGGATCTTCTTAGGGAGAAAACCGCTTTTCTGTCGATAAATATGATATCGATTTCTTATTTTCTGAGCAGAGTTTTCACAATATAAGGGTTGATCATTTGGGGCCTTAAAGGTGAAAAACGAGGTTTGCATTTGATTAAAATTCTTTTAAATTCCATTATTATAGTGCAATATAGACAAAAATGCGGGCGCAAAATCAGTGAAAATTCCCACTTTACAAATACTGCCTGTAAAGGTATTATTTAGACAGAAAATATGAAATCGATTACAGATTTCTGAATGGAAGGAGAGTTATTATGGATTACAGAAAGACCGCGCAGGAAATTCTGGATAAGGTAGGCGGCAGCAAGAACATTGTATCAGCCGCGCATTGTGCAACCCGTCTCCGCCTTGTGATCGCAGATAACAGCAAGGCAGACAAGACGGCGTTAGAGAACGTTGACGGGGTGAAGGGAGTGTTCGAGGCATCCGGACAGCTCCAGATTATCCTGGGAACAGGAACCGTGAATAAAGTATTTGACGATTTTATTTCTATCGCAGGAATCACGGCCAGCTCCAAGGCAGAGGCAAAGGAGGCTGCGGCACAGAAGCAGAACGTGTTCATGAGGGCAATCAAGCTTCTGGGCGACGTCTTCGTCCCGATTATCCCGGCAATCGTGGCCAGCGGTTTCCTCATGGGAATCATGAATTCTCTGGATTTCATGATTAACAACGGCTTCCTGAATATGGACACGAACAGTTCGATCTATGTATTTGCCAATCTGTTCAGCAACACAGCGTATACATTCCTGCAGATCCTGATCGCATTCTCGGCGGCGAAAGCCTTCGGCGCGAACCCCTATCTGGGCGCGGTGATCGGTATGATTATGATCAACCCGGCGCTGCAGAACGCGTATACTGTAGCAACAGAAGGCGTGCAGCAGACACAGTCCGTATTCTTCGGATTGTATGAGATCGACATGGTAGGATATCAGGGACACGTCATTCCGGTTGTAATTGCAGTCTGGCTGCTCTCGGTGATTGAGAAGAGACTGCACAAGATTGTACCGGAAGTGCTGGATCTGTTCGTAACTCCACTGGTAAGTGTTTTCGTGACAGGCTACCTGACTCTGTCAGTGATCGGACCGGTCTTCGTGTGGGCTGAGAATGCAGTTCTGGATGGAATTCAGTGGCTGCTGACGCTTCCGCTGGGACTTGGAAGCCTTGTAATGGGTGCCCTGTACGCGCCCACTGTTGTTACAGGTATTCATCAGATGTATACAGCCATTGATATCGGACAGATTGCCGAGTATGGGGTTACATACTGGCTGCCTCTTGCAAGTGCGGCGAACATCGCACAGGGAGCAGCGGCTCTGGCAGTCGCTCTGAAGTCCAAGGATAAGAAGGTGAAATCCCTGGCGCTTCCGTCTTCTCTGAGTGCATTTATGGGAATCACAGAGCCGGCAATCTTCGGTGTGAACTTAAGATTCTTCAAGCCCTTCATCGCAGGATGTATCGGAGGCGGATGCGGAGCGCTCTATGCTTCGATCGTACATCTGGGCGCAAGAGGAACCGGTGTGACCGGTATTTTCGGAATCCTGCTCTGTCTGGATCAGCCGGTACAGTACCTGATCGAGATGATCATTGCAGTGGGCGTCGCGTTTGCGATTTCCTTCGCACTTTATAAGGATCAGGCGCCCCAGGCTGCCGGCGCAGGCACCGCATCAGATCCATCTGCGGCAGACAATCATTCCGCAGCGGCACTTCCGGAGGCGGATGCCCAGGCAGAGGAAGCAGGAAAAAGTGAAGAAACTCTGGGAAGCCCGGTAAATGGAATGGTGGTTCCCCTCTCTCAGGTGAGCGATCCTACATTCGCATCAGAAATGCTGGGAACAACGGTTGCAGTTGAGCCTTCAGACGGGAAGATTGTTGCGCCCTGTGACGGTGAAGTGATCAATATCTTTGACACCGGACATGCGGTATGCCTGACCACACAGGCCGGAGGAGAGCTTCTGATCCATGTGGGAGTAGATACTGTGAAAATGGATGGAAAAGGATTCACGAAGAAGGTTTCCGACGGAGACCATGTGAAGGCAGGAGATCTGCTGATCGAAGCGGATCTGAATACCATCAAAGAGGCGGGCTATCCTGCCACGACCATGTTCATACTGACCAACGCAGACCAGTTCGGCAAAGTGGAGAAAGCAGAGCCCGGACAGGTCAAAGCGGGCGGAAAGCTCATGGAGATTGCAAAATAGAAGTGTGAATATAGAATATCCGCGGCCCGGACAGAAAAGAATCTCTGCCGGGCCGTGACAGACAGGAGAGTATAGGATGAGCACATTGGCAAAAGATCTGAGTAAGCTGATCACACAGGAAGAAGAGCGCGCAGGCCTGCAGACGAGATTCCGTCAGAAGTTCCATCTGATGCCTCCAGTGGGCTGGCTGAATGATCCCAACGGGCTCTGCCAGTTTCAGGGAGTCTATCATGCATATTTCCAGTATTCCCCGCTGAATCCCGGGGGAGGAGTCAAGGTGTGGGGGCATTATACAGGAACGAACATGATTGACTGGGAATATCAGGGTGTTGTTCTGTATCCGGACCAGCCCTTCGACTGCAGCGGGGTCTACTCCGGATCCGCACTGACAGAAGACGGGAAGATGTACATATATTATACGGGAAATGTCAAACTGGAAGACCGGGAAGACTATGACTATATCAACAGCGGACGGGAGGCCAATACCGTCCTTGTGACAAGCAGCGACGGACAGCATTTCAGCAGGAAGAAGCTGCTCATGACGAACGCGGATTATCCTTCTGATCTGACCCTTCATGTCCGGGATCCGAAAGTCTGGAAGGAACAGGGAACCTATTACATGCTCCAGGGTGCGCGGACGAAGGAGGATATCGGGCAGGCGCTGATCTTTGAGTCTGCGGATCTGACGGAATGGAAGTTCAGGAGCCGCGTGGAAACAGAGAAGCCATTCGGATATATGTGGGAATGCCCGGATTATTTCGAGACGGACGGTGTCCGGATCTTCTCGGCTTCTGTTCAGGGACTGGAAGGGGAAGAGTGGGAAGACCGCAATGTCTACCAGTCCGGATATTTCGAGGTGGACGGAGAGATCCTGGGGGAGTACGGATTGTCTGAGTACCGCCTGTGGGATTATGGATTTGATTATTACGCGCCGCAGAGCTTCGAGACCGAGGACGGCAGACGGATCCAGATCGGCTGGATGGGTATGCCGGACTGTGAGGAGTATACGAACCGGACGACCGCAGACGGATGGCAGCACTGCTTCACCATTCCAAGAGAAGTATATGCGAAGGACGGAGCGGTCTGCCAGCGCCCGGTCCGGGAGCTGGATGCCCGGAAACAATCTGTAAGATCCGCACATGACAGGATCGAAGCGGAGGGGTATGCGGCATATGACCTGATCATTTCTGATATCAAAGACAGCCGGTTCCGGGCTGTGCTGGGGGAGGAGCTGGTACTGGAATACAGAGACGGACGATTCGAGATGCGGTTCACGGATCAGGATCAAGCTTCGGTCTCCGGCGGGCGCGGGCTTCGATACGCAGCCATGGAGAATGTGGAACATGTGAGAATCCTGGCAGACGTATCTTCGGTTGAGGTTTTCGTCAATGACGGCAGGTATGTATTCACGACCCGGTATTATCCGGAGAGAGAGAGGATCTGCGTGCAGGCAGAAGGAGCAGCGATTCAGCTGTTTGAGATCGGATAGAGGACTGCCGCGAAAGGAGAGAGAGTTTCATCTTCTGCTTTCGCGGCAGTTCTGTTTTCTGCCGGGATCGGCGCGAAACAGTTCTTGCAACCGGACTCCTGTTTGACTATAATTAAAGACGTCTGTAAGGGACAGGAGATCATCAGGATGATCGGAGGATAATATGAAAAGAACTGTAAAACGGCTGATGGCAGCAGCGCTTATGCTGACGTCTGTACTGACATCTGCTTACACGGCGTATGCGGATGATACTGAGGATGGAACGCTGACGTACGAGGAGGCGCTGCAGGCATCTTATGATATAATACCAGATACGAATCAGATCGAGGGCTGGCCCCAGGGCCCCCAGGTGTACGGCAATTCCGCGATTGTGATGGATATGGACAGCGGGGCTGTCCTGTATGAGAAGAAGGCTGACGACAGGCATTATCCGGCCAGTATTACGAAGATTCTTACAGCGCTGGTGGCGCTGGAGAACTCCCAGCCGGAGGATGAGGTGTACTTTTCGGATGACAGTGTTTCTTTCCTGGAATACGGCGATGCCAGTATCGGCATGCGGCCGGGGGAGATCCTGACCAGAAAGGACGCCATGTACGGGATGCTTCTGGCTTCGGCCAATGAGGTATCCTATGCCATTGCCGAGAACGTGGGAAAAGAAATGGACGGCGATTATCAGACGTTTATTCAGGCCATGAACGACCGGGCGCAGGAGCTGGGCTGTACAGGATCGCACTGGGTGAATGCCAACGGACTGCATGACGAGCAGCATTATACGACGGCCCGGGACATGGCGCTGATCGCGTCAGCGGTGTATCAGTTTGAAGAATTCCGCACGGTTACGCAGACCTTGGAATACACGATCGGGACCACCAATCTTGTGAACGAGACGAGAACATTCCAGCAGAATCATAAGATGCTCTGGCCGGGAAGCTATTACTATTATGAATCCTGTACCGGGGGGAAAACCGGATATACGGACCAGTCACGGACCACCCTTGTCACGATGGCCGAGAACAACGGCCTTCGGCTCGCGGCAGTGATTCTCCAGGATGACGGGGATGTGTATATAGATACCCGGGCGATGTTCGATTATGCATACAGCAGTTTTACGAAGACGCTGTTAAGTGATCAGGAGAAGCCGGACGAGGTTCTCACCTACGACGATGCAGATGCTTATGTGCTGCTTCCCGCCGGCGTGGAGTTCTCTTCTCTGGAGAGTGAGATCACGGTGACGGACGAGAAGAAGGCAGAAGGCACGGTTACTTATTATTATGAAGGGCAGAATGTAGGCAGTGCGGATGTCACACTGACAGAGGAGGCTCTTGCAGGAAAAGCAGAGGACGCCCAGACCCCGCAGTCTGACGCCGCGGACGGCACCGCGCAGAAGGCGGAGAAGGACCCGCAGCAGGAAACAGCGGCAATCCTGACCCGGATGCTGACCTGTGCGGGCGTGGCGATTTTCGTTTTGATTGTGTTCCTGCTCATGCTTCTCAGGTATCGGATTGTAAAGCAGAGACGAAGACGGATGGCTATGGCGAGACGGAGACAGCGGATTCAGAATTCCGGGAGGAGTGCTGACTGGCGAAGCGAAAGACCTGCCGGAACGCAGAGGCGGCAGATGAGATCCGGCAGAGAAGAGCGCGGAGTCCGGGACCGGAACGGACGGTATCGGTAATCCATGCCGGAATCCGGAGGCGAGGTGGCGGAAATAGAAGATCGGACTTATTTTTTAAAACATATCGCAGAGCTTCTGCACACAGGGATTATCACGGAACAAGAGGGCAGGATCACGTCCTATGAGGAGAATCCTCAGTATAATCCGCTCTGCAGGAACGAAGCTCTGCGCAGGCGTCTGAGAGAGACGGCAGATTCTATGGAACTGCCTGTGATTATCAAAGACGATTATGAAGTTTATTTTGTGTGTATCCGCATGGGAGCGGACGAATACTGTATGGCCGGCCCCATGGCGGCTGTGGGGATGAACCGGGTAGAGAGACACCGGTTCTACCACGCATACGGCATCGAAGAGCGATGGGAGAAAGGGCTGCATTACCGGCCGGTGATGGATGTCTTCCTCACCGCGGGAATGCTGGCAGAACGGCTCACCGGCAGGACCTATACGGAGCGCTGTCTTGTGGAGGCGAACCGGCTGTCCGCGATATCGGAAGATGAGGAGAAGAATGCCCGGGCAAGATTCGAGATCAAGGAAGAGGACGCAGACATATACCGCCACAGTTATCAGGAGGAGCGGCGGCTGCTGGATATGGTGCGGGAAGGAAATGTGGAAGAGGCGGTCCGGATCTCGAAGCAGATGGACCCGGAGATCGGCAGGCTGGGGAAGCGCGAAATCGAGCACTGGCGCAATGTCCTTGTCATAGCGGCTACCCTGTGCGCGCGGGCGGCCATTGAGGGCGGAGTGATGCCGTATGTAGCCTACCGGGTCAGCGGCTTCTACATTAACAAAGGATCGGAGTGCACGAATGCGACGGAGATCCTTACCTATCGGAATCATGCGGTTGAGGAACTGGCGCGCCGGGTCAGAGAAGCGCGGACGAAACGGCATACATCCAGCTACACGGAGCAGTGCAGGGATTATGTCCAGAAGCATTACCGGGAGAAGATCTATCTGGAAGAGATTGCGGAAAGTCTCGGGATCAGTGTCAGTTATCTATCCCGGCTGTTTCGGAAGGAGACGGGGATGCGGTTCCAGGACTATGTGACAGAGGTCCGGATCGAGCGCGCGGCCAATCTTCTCATTTATTCAGAAGAGTCCCTTCCCAGGATCGCGGAGTATGTGAATTTTCCGTCCCAGAGTTATTTCGGAAAGGTGTTTAAAGAGAAGAAGCACATGACCCCGCGGCAGTACAGAGAGATGTATAAACCATTGGAATTTTATGAGAAAAAGGAATAGAGATCAATATCATGTCATAAATGTCAAAATAACGATATGATATTGATCTCTTTTTTGATAGCATTGGAAACAGATCAGCCAGACAGAAATCGTTCAATGAATGGAGGAGTGGAAGCCATGCAGGATTATAGGAAGGACACAGAATGGATATGGGATCCCCAGTGGAGCGCGCAGGATAAGGAACGTGCATGCATCGTACTGTTCCGCAGGACCGCGGAGCTGATGTCAGATCCGGCGGCGGGAATGATCCGCATCTCGGCGGATACCCGATATAAACTGTACGTGAATGAACGACTGATCGAGGTGGGGCCGAGCAGAGGAGACCGTCAGATCTGGTTCTGCGATACCATCGATCTCTGCCCTTATTTAAAGAAGGGGAAAAACATCATCGCGGTCCGTGTGCTCCGGTATCCGGAGGATCCGTCCGCGGGCAATCACGGCATGTTCCGCACGCCGGTGCCCGGCCTCTATGTGAAAGGAGCAATCACGGATACAGATGGAACGGTCTGTGATCTTACGGCAAATGGGGAATGGCGGTGCAGAAAGGATGAAAATATCTCTTTCTGCCGGGAGGAAGAGCGGTTCGCGCCTCTGATCGTCCACGAGCGCGCTGCGGGCAGTCCGGAGCTGTTTGGCTGGCTCTCGGAGGAGTACGATGACAGCGGGTGGAGACCGGCCAGACCGTATCTGAGAATGCAGGTACCCGAGGCCGTGAGTCCGGGCAATCTGACTCCCCGCAGCATTCCGTTTCTCTACCGGAAGAAGGGACAGCTGGAACATGTGATGGAGATCCGCCGGTCCTGCCATGGCGAAGGGGACTGGCTGGCCTTTCTAACAAGGGAGAAGGCGCTTGTCATCCCGGCGCATACGGAAGAGACTGTGGTCTTCCATGCCGGTGTGGAGAAGACGGCATACATCCGGGCAGAAGTTTCCGGCGGAGCGGACGCGCAGATGAATCTGCTATATTCCGAGGCCTATGTTCAGGACAGGTTCGAGGGACCGGAGCGCATTCCGGTGAAGAAAGACCGCATGGATCAGGAGAACGGGCATCTGCAGGGATATGAGGACTTCTATACTGTCGGCGGGTTCGGCACGGAAGAAAGGCCGGAAGTATACGAGCCATATTGGTTCCGTACCTTCCGCTTCCTGCGGCTTCAGATCCGGACGAAGGAGGAACCGCTGACGCTGCGGCGGCTGGATTATGAAGAGACGGGGTATCCGCTGCAGACAGAGACCTGTGTGGAAACTTCGGATCAGAGCCTGAAGAATATCTGGGAAATCAGCGAGCGTACCCTGCGGCTGTGTATGCACGAGACTTACGAGGACTGCCCATTCTATGAACAGCTTCAGTATATTATGGATTCCAGGACGCAGATCCTCTATACCTACGCGGTCAGCGCGGATGACAGGCTGGCGAGGAAATGCATGGATGACCTGAGAAGATCTCAGAGATACGACGGACTTCTGAACTGCTCTTATCCGAACTGCAATCCCAATGTGATACCGGGATTTTCCATCTACTATATTCTCATGATCTATGATCACATGATGTATTTCGGAGACCGGGAGCTTGTGGCGGATCATCTGCCGGCGGTGGAACAGATCCTTCATTTCTTCGGGCGTCATCTGACGAAAGAAGGATATGTGGAGAAGGTGGGCGGCATAAATATGAACGCCAGATTCTGGTCCTTTATCGACTGGGCAAAGGAGTGGAATGACACCAGCGGAATGCCCGCAGCTGGTCTGAAAGGGCCGATTACCATGGAAAGTCTCCTCTATATCTACGGACTGCAGCACGCGGCGAAGCTGATGGACTATCTGGGAAGAAGCGAGGATGCGAAAGGACTCACAAAACGTGCCCAGGATGTCCAGGCAGCAGTCCGGCAATACTGCGTGGGAAACAGCGGCATGATTCAGGACGGACCGGGCGTTGATGAGTACAGCCAGCACTGCCAGGTGTTCGCCTTGCTCACAGATACGGTGGATCTGGAGCAGGGGCGCAGAAATCTTCTGGCGACGATCGAAGAGGACGGCTATACACAGTGTACTGTGGCCATGCGTTTCTATCTGTTCCGGGCGCTGGAAAAAGCCGGTCTCTATGAATATACAGATCAATACTGGGAGACCTGGCGGAATATGATTGCCAGACGCTGCACCACCTGCGTGGAGGCAGAGGCGTATGCCAGAAGCGAATGCCACGGGTGGGGAGCATTGATTCTCTACGAGCTGCCAACCATTACCCTGGGCGTACGTCCGGCAGCACCGGGCTATCAGAAGGTCAGAATCGCGCCGGTTCCCGGCTATCTGACCTCTGCCGCCGGGAAGGTAATAACACCGGTGGGAGAAGTGAAGGTATCATGGAAGATCGAGAACGGTGCCTTCAGAATGGACTATGAAGTTCCTCAGAATATCGAAGTAGTCAGATAACACCATAACAAAAAAGATTTCGGAAGCAATCAGAAAGAAACGGAGGAAGAAGTGATGAGATCAGAACGATTTTTCGGAATGGGGGAGCCTCTGATCCAGCGAGAGAGAGATACGCAGGTCAGAGCGGAGGAATATCTGGAACTGGTGCAGGCGCTGGGGTGTACTGCCTACCGGTCATGGATGCACCTTACAGAGGTGCTCAAAGACCCGGTGACGCCCAATGAAGAGGCAGTGGAAGCGCACCGCCGTCTGCTTGGCCGGGCGGCGGAACTGGATCTTGAGGTGACGGGGATGAGTCATGAGTGGTTCCTGCCGGAGGGCTGCCGCCAGCGCACCGGCCATGCCATGCCGGCCAGAGATTTAAATGAGGGGAGCCTCTACATGCAGGCGCTTCAGATGCTGGAACAGTCCTGGTACACAATGGTGTCGCTCTTTCCCCAGGTAGCGATCTGGGAGATCGGGAATGAGTGGAACTTAAATGCGTTTCTCCATCCGGACGGGTTCCTTGAAAGCGATATGTCTCATCCGTTCACAGCCGATGAGAAGATGGATATTGCTGTGGATATGATGTACTTTGCGGCCAGGGGCGTAAGGCGGGCGAATCCAAACGCAAAGGTGACCTGCTGTTCGTGGGCCTTAAGCACGCCGTGGCTGGGAGGCAGCCTGCCGGATTATCTGCCGCCCATGTACGGCATCGCCTGGACACTGGATCAGATGTATGAACGGATTACCTCCGGCAGATTCTGGTCAGCAGATCCGGATGATTATTTCGACCTGCTGGCATGGCATCCTTATCAGATGAGTACGAACCAGCATGAGAAGGACAAGGATCTGTTCCTTAACATCTTCGAGCCGGACCATCTGTGGAAAGACTATAATGACGCCGCTTACCGCGTAATGTGCAAGTACGGCGACCAGGATAAGCAGGTGATCTTAACGGAAGTGGGATTCACAGACTGCGGAGAGGAAGAACGGGAAGAGCGCACGGCGCAGTATACGGAAAAGCTGCTCCTGCTTGCACAGGAACTGCCGTATGTGCGCACAATCTATAACTTCCGTCTGCTGACAGAAGAAGGGATGCTGAAGAAAGCCGGCATCGAGGACAACCAGATCGGCGGGCTGGCAGAAGTCTATTTCGGGTATTTCCAGGAGCCCTGGAATGAATGCCGTCCGAGGAAGAAAGCTTATGTCCTTCAGAAAATGACCGGCAGTACAGCGGATCTCGCGGCGGTGGGAAGGAAGGTCGCGGGAAAGCGTATGCAAAAAGTAGTGAATGAGACAATAAAAGTATAAAATAAGCAAAATAAAGACATATAAAATAATATATTTGTATTATAGTAACATCACAAACAAGAGAAAGGAGTGGAAATATGAGCGATTATGTAGTGGAAACCACTGCCGGGAAAGTCAAAGGATACTTAAGAGACAACAAGATCGAATACCTTGGAATCCCATTTGCAAGACCGCCTGTCGGAGAACTGCGGTTTAAAAGAGCCCGCGCTGCCGCATCTTGGGAAGGAATCTTTGAGGCAAAAGAATACGGAGCGCCGTCCGTGCAGCTTGACGGGGAGACCTGTAAAGGAAGTGAAGACTGTCTGACCGTGAATGTGCAGCGCCCGGCAGAAGGTGAGAATCTTCCGGTCATGGTATGGATCCATGGCGGCGGCTACAATACGGGATGCGCATCTGACCCGCTGACAGCAGGGGATGCGTTTGTAAAGGCGGGGATTGTATATGTCTCTTTGCAGTACAGACTGAATGTACTGGGGTTCTATGATTTCACGACTTATCCCGGCTGTGAGGATTTTGAGAGCAACTGCGGTCTCTCGGATCAGATCTTGGGATTGAAATGGGTGCATGAGAATATTGCTGCGTTCGGAGGTGATCCGGAGCGTGTGACCATTTTCGGCGAGTCAGCAGGAGGCGCCTCTGTAGTAAATATGCTCGCGGTTCCAAGTGTCAGGGGATGCTTTCAGCAAGTGATCGCGGAGAGTGCTCTTCCAAACTGCGTGATGACGCATGAGACGGCGCGGAAGAATATTGACCTGTTCATAGAAGGGATGGGGTGGACAGAAGAAGACCTGCCAAAACTGCGTACCATAGATCCGTTTGAGCTTCAGAAGGGGAATTCTTATGTAGCGTCAAAGCACCAGTATGAGAATCCGGGCATATTCCTGCCCGGGCCGATACAGGATGATCTGATGCCGGAACGACCCATTGACGCCATCAGGAATGGCAGCGCAGAAGGAGTAAAGCTTATGATTGGAACGAACATGCATGAAGGAACCATGTTCGTCCATCCGGATAATACAGGATTCCCTAACTGCTGGTCAATGATCGCGGAGATGTTTGAGAAGAACAATCATGCGGACGCACTGCCGTCAGTGATCGATTATTATCATTCATCCTCCAATGATCCGTTCATCGAATTTGCCACAGACTATGCGTTCCAGATGCCGTCGGTGAAAGTGGCAGACGCACAGCGTAAGTATGCAGATGTATGGATGTATCGGTTTGAGTTTGTCTCGAAGTCAGGAGAGAAGACGGGATGGAAGGCCTCACATGCATTCGAACTGCCATGCGTGTTCGGTGTGCGTGATCACGAGTTCAGTCGTTTCGTCTTCGACGGAGAGAGTCAGGAGACATTTGAGAAACTGACATCAGATATTCAGACTCCATGGATCAATTTCGTAAAAAATGGTGATCCTGGAGAGTTCTGGCCGAAGGTTACAGGATATCTTTCTCCGGTGATGATCTTTGACCGTGAATCGAAAGTAAGACAGCTTGACCGGAGACTTTTGATGGACGTATGGGGAGATATGAGATTTTATGAAGAATAGGGAGGTATTCAGCCTGTATCTGACGGGAGCCGAATACATATCGGAAGGAATTTTAGAAGGAGGATATTAGCATGCGGCAGTATGAGATGTTTGAACTGACCTTTCAGGGAAAGGAACCAGAAGGGTCCTATGTTAAAGTGGATCTCCAGGCCAGGTTCCGCTGCGAGGAAAACAGTTGGACGGTGAAGGGATTTTATGCAGGCAGCGGTACGTATAAAGTGCGTTTTCTGCCTCGGCAAACAGGTGTGTATGAGTGGGAAGTGACGGGGATGATCCAGGCCTCCGGGCAAGAAGCGTGTGTTCCTGCTGACAATAAACATCATGGAATGGTCCGGACAGAAGGGATGCATTTTGTTTATGAGGATGGGACAACATATCTTCCTTTTGGCACAACTGTCTATGCGCTGGCGCATCAGCCGGAGAGATTGATCGCGCAGACCATGGATACGCTGAAAGAGTCCCCGTTCAATAAGGTGCGCCACTGCATTTTCCCAAAGCATTATCTCTATAACAGGAATGAGCCGCAGTTCTTTCCTTTTAAAAAGGACGGGCAGGGGAACTGGGATGTGAACCGGCCGTGCATGAAGTTCTGGGAGCACTTTGAAGCTGTCGTAGAACAGCTTGGCGGGATGGGGATTGAGACAGATTTGATTTTGTTCCACTCATATGACAGATGGGGATTTTCTCTCCTGACTATGGACGAATGGAAAATTTATCTGGATTATGCCATCCGCAGGCTGGCCGCGTATCCGTGTATCTGGTGGAGTCTGGCCAATGAGTATGATCTGTTATTTAACAGGACAATAGAAGACTGGTATGAGATCGAAGAATATGTGGCAGAGGAAGATCCGTATGGACATTTGCTCAGCAACCACAACTGTGTTCATTTCTATGACTTCGCACGCGGCAATATAACCCACTGCAGTGTGCAGTCATCAGGAATGTATAAAGCGGCTGTCTGGAGAGAGCGGTATAAAAAGCCGCTCATTTACGATGAGTGCTGTTATGAAGGCAATATTTTTATGCCGTGGGGCAATATTTCTGCCTTTGAAATGGTAAACCGCTTCTGGTGCGGCGTTTCCCTCGGAGCGTACGTAACTCACGGAGAAACCTATCTCTCTGGGGACGAGGTGCTCTGGTGGGCAAAAGGCGGTGTGTTAAAAGGAGAGAGCGTACCCAGGATCGGCTTCCTGAAAGAAATCCTGTATTCATTGCCCGGCCATCTGGAACCGTGGCAGGAGCCTGTAGATGTAGATCTGACGGAGATCAATCTGACCGCCGGGACGCTTGCTGATCCCAATGAAGGGTTTAAGCGTCTGTATCTGTCAGCTACAGACGAAGACAGAGAGATATCGGCGGCAAAGGAAACCACGTATTACGGGCACTGCAAAGATGAGGTCTTCCTGAAATACTTCGCAAGGCAGTGCGTCGCGCAGACGACGATCGAGCTGCCGAAAGACCGGAACTACAGAATAGAAATGATCGATGTATGGGAAATGACAACGACGGTAATCGCAGAAAATGCCTCCGGGACAACAGCGCTGAATCTCCCGGGGAAAGAAGGAATCGCAGTGCTTGCCACGGCAAAGTGAGATCATCTGTCTGCGGCATATGAATTATGTGCTGCAGGGGATATATGACGGATTCCCTCTCAACATTACAATGAATTAAGAAAGAAGGAAGAGAAGAATGAAAAAAGAACTGGGAAAAGATATAAACGGTGTTCAGAAAGTGATGCACGCTGGGAATTATTTTACAGATGCTCTTGGACAGTTCCCGTTGAATACGATCACGATTCTGGCGGGGCAGATGACATATTTTTATACCAATAAAGTCGGCATGTCTGCAGCAGCAGTCGGTACGGTACTCCTGATTGCAAAGATTGTGGATGCTCTGACGGATCTGGTTATGGGGAAGATTGTTGATAATACAAACACAAAATACGGTAAGGCAAGACCATGGCTGCTCCGTATGCTTGTTCCTACAGTGCTTGCCATTGTGCTGCTCTTTACGGTACCGGCAGGATCGCCTGCAATGCAGAACGGATATGCGCTCCTGACGAATATTTTTGCATCTGCGATTTGCTACACTGCAGTTGCAGTACCCTTCTATACAATGATGGCGTATACGACGAAGAGCAGTGAAGAGAAAGGGAAAATGGGTACATACAGGTCAGCGGTCGGATATGCGATCGGTGTGGGACTTGGGATTAGTCTGATCCCGATCACAGATGCTCTTGGCGGCGACCAGGCAGCATGGGTAAAATTTGCAGTGATCATGGCAGCGCTTTCCGGTATCGGACTTTTTGTAGCATTTAAAGGGGCTAACGAACGTTTTCACGAAGACGAGCAGGAGCAGGCAAAAGAGAAAGAGATCTCTATTTTCAAAGGGATCGGCATGCTTCTGAAAAATACATACTGGGTGAAGATCACCGTGTTCGGAGTTTGTATGAATATTATGTACGCGATGATTATGGCTGCCCCCATTTATTATGCGCAGTGTATCGTAGAAAACCCGGGATTCTACAGTATCATTAATACAGTTAATATCATTCCGTCTGTGATCGGCTTCCTGACAGTCGGCATTGTAATTAAGAAATTCGGACTTGCAAAAACAGCGAAAATTGCCAGCGTTATCGGTATCATAGGATGTGTCGTCAGATGTATTTTCCCGGCAAGCGTACCGGTTACCCTGATCTTCGGTTCTGTCGTGATGTATGCGACGATCCCGCTGATCTCTGTTCTGCCGGCTATGGTACTCAATACGTCTGAGATCAATATGAAAAACTATGGTGTGAGGATCACAGGTATGACAAACGCATCCAACAGTTTCGTCGGAAAGATCGGTTCAGGTCTTGGAGGCGCAGCGATCGGCTGGGTGCTGGCAGCAGGCGGATTTGACGCAGTGGCAGCAGGCGGCGCTGTGACGGAGGGAGTGAAGACAGCGGTTTATGCGCTTAATATCTATATCCCGCTGGCGATGTTCATCATCATGCTCATCATTCTGGCGAAATATGATCTGGAAGAGAAGCTTCCTCAAATGATCGCAGAGAATGAAAGCAAAGGTGTGAAATAATTACGGAGGCTTCTGTTGGAAGAAGAAACTTCAGACTGGCAGGTGACAGACCTGAGAAAGAGAGGAGACGGCATGATCCGCAACTATCCGAATCTATGCAAACCGATTACCCTGGGCCGGGTGACATTCAGAAACCGGATGTTCTCCGCGCCCATGGGCGGAACAGATATTACAAATGACGGCTGCATCGGCCCGAAGTCCGCGGCTTTCTATGAGCTCAGGGGAAAGGGCGGGGCCGGCGCTGTCACGGTAAGCGAACTGATGGTGCACCCGAAGACAGACGGGTCTCACGCGTACCATCTCGACACATCCATTCTGAATTCGCTGGCTTCAGCCACATATGCGGCGGATGCGATCCGCCGCCACGGCGCCATCCCAAGTATCGAGCTGTCTCATTCGGGCATGTATGCAGGAACCTATATGACGGACAAGAGCCGGCAGCAATCCATGCATCAGTGGGGACCGTCGGATACGGTGAGACCGGACGGCGTGGAAGTAAAGGCACTCTCCGCGGAAATGCTGGCAGAGATCGTGGAAGCATACGGAAGAGCTGCTGGACTTGCGAAACGGGCCGGGTTTGAGATGGTGATGATCCACGGCGGCCACGGCTGGCTGATCAATCAGTTCCTGTCGCCGTATTTCAACAAGAGAACGGACAATTACGGAGGGTCTCTGGAAAACCGCTGCCGTCTGGCTGTGGAAGTGCTGAAATCAGTCCGCGCGGCAGTCGGCCCGGGATTCCCCATCGAATTCCGAATGAGCGGCTCCGAACTCTTCGAGGGCGGTTATGACCTGGAAGAGGGGGGCAGGATTGCGCAGCAGATCGAGCCCTATATAGATCTGCTCCATGTCTCTGCCGGCACATACCAGCGGGGCTTCGGAGATACCCATCCGTCCATGTTCAAAGAGCACGGCTGTAATGTGTATCTTGCCGCAGAGATCAAAAAGCATGTCTCCGTACCGGTGGCCGCCATCGGCGCGCTCAATGATCCCCGGCAGATGGAAGAGATCATTGCCGGCGGCAAAGCGGATGTGGTCTATATGGCCAGGGCCCTTCTGGCGGATCCTTATCTCCCGAGAAAGGTAATGGAAAACCGGGAGGACGAGATCGTGAAATGTCTCCGCTGTTTTACCTGTATGGCAGAGCGGGCGCAGACGTCTACGCGCAGATGTACGGTGAATCCGCTGATCGGGCGTGAACTGGAGGGCGATGAGATCATTCCCGCCAGGGAGAAGAAGAACGTCCTTGTGGCGGGCGGCGGTCCGGGCGGCCTGTACGCAGCTTACACTGCGGCAAGAAGAGGACACAATGTGACGCTCTGTGAGAAAGAGTCGGAGGTGGGCGGCATCCTGAAGAGCGAGCAGGCGCTGCCGTTTAAGCACGAGATGTACGAGCTCTCCGGGACCTATCGGCTGCTGGCAGAGAGGGCCGGGGTCAGGATCCTTACGAATACGGAAGTAACGCCGGAATACGTGGAGAAAGAAGCGCCGGATGCCCTGATTATCGCTGTCGGCTCGGAACCGCTTGTCCCGCCGATCAAAGGGCTGGACGGCGGCAATGTGGTAATCGTCAATGATTATTATCTGAAGAAAGAGCAGGTGACAGATGAAGTCGTGGTCTTCGGCGGCGGTCTGGCCGGGTGCGAGTGCGCCATTCATCTGGGAATGGAAGGGAAGAAGGTCCGCCTGGTTGAGATGCGCGATGAACTTGCACCGGACGCAAATGTGAGGCACCGTCCCCTTCTCCTGAAAGAGATCGGGAAGTACGCGGAGGTCTATACCGGATATAAAGGGCTGGAAGTGACGAAAGAGGGCGTGCTCTGTGAGACAAAGGACAAAGAACGGGTTATGGTTCCGGGAGCGACCGTGATCTGCGCTCTCGGACAGCGCTCACGGAGCAGCGCCGTGGATGCGCTCAGAGACAGTGCGCCTTATGTGGCGGTGATCGGAGACGCAGCCAAAGTATCCACCATTACCAATGCGGTGTACTGGGGATACCATGCGGCTCTGGATATATAACAGTTCAGTCCGCGCCATTCGCAAAGCCGCACTGATACGGCCAGTGTGCCGGATGATGAATCGAAAAGGAATGGAGCTGCCGCATCTATGATTTTTTAATCATTGATGCAGCAGCCCCGTTCTATTTAACTTTAGTAGCATTGTCAGTTTCGATCTTATTCGGAACATTTTTCGATTTTTGATGCGCCGTATCATACCATTTCAGGAAATCCCCGAAAAGCTTTTCTTCCGCTTCGGCTCTGGCTTCCGCCGCATCGTCAATCTGGTCATAGCCGCCCAGGTAATAGCATTTTTGCTGAAACATAATCTGGGCGATCCATTTATGGCGTTTCTTGCTGTAGTAAACGCCCCGCACTCCGCTGGTATTTGTTTTATACATAATGCCAGGCTGAATCATCTCCACGCAGGTGCCGTTTTCATAGTGAAGATTATTTTGGGGCTGACGCAGGCATCCGCAGCTTCTTGTCCATCCGTTCTGCAGGTGAGACTGGCGTACATCCAGTTCCTTTCCACAGTCGCATTTGCAGTGCCAGAAATGGAATCCGTTCTCTTTGCGGGCATAAGACAGTACCGTCAATGCGCCGAAACGTTTCCCTATCCAGTCTTTTAAAGGCGGCTTTTTCCCACAGCCGCAGCTTCTCACTCCGCCGGTAATCAGTCTTCGTTTTGTCGTCTCGATTTCCTTCCCGCACTCACATTGGCAGAGCCAGAGAGGATTGCCGTCCCTGGCTTTATTCCCGGAGCGGCCTTTGACCAACAGTTTCCCAAATTGATGTCCCGTTAAATCTTTGATTCCATCATAGGGAGAGGGTTCGCAGCCGCAGCTGAAAATGGCGCCCGGCTTTAACCGGCGGCTTTCCACGAACAGTTCCTCTCCGCATTCACAGCGGCAGCGCCATACCACGGCATCCCGCACACGCTGGTCTGTAGGCTCCAATACAGTCAGTTTTCCAAAACGTTGTCCGGTAAGATCTTTTCCTTTCAAAACCTCACCCCCATCAACATCTGGCATTCATCATCGAAAAAGAAAACATCTTAAATATTTTTACTGTTAGTATTTCTATATTCTCGCAGCCGGCGGTAGAAGGTGGCTTCCGCCATGCCGCTTCGCCGCAGCGCTTCTTTTGTAGTGATGGCCTTATTCTCCAGTGCGTTTACAATGTCCGGAAAATCGTCCGGCGGCTCCACTCTCGGCCGTCCGAATTTCACGCCTTTGGCCTTTGCCGCTGCGATCCCATCCATCTGGCGCTGGTAATCTCTGCCTTTATAATCACTCGGATCAATTCCGGCCTCATGCAGCCACACTGTTACAATGTGAACATCCGTTTCCAGGATATCGGCGATTTTTTTTGCCGTCATTCCTGTCTTTCCCAGGTTATGGGCAATGGTTTCGATCTCTGTCATAAATGATGAAATACCGTCCTTTTCCTTTTTCTTGATCTGTTTCCGGCTGTTACTCTTCTACGAATCCCAATAATTTCATCTCTTTGATCAGTCCTTCGACATCCGTTCTGGCAGTTTCTTCCTCCACATCAAAATGCTCTAATACAAGCCTGACCATTTCTTCTGTATCAGTTACTTCGTCGATATGCTCCCAAATAAAGACTGCCGTCCGATTAGGCGAAAATAACCCGTTAAAATTTTTCGTAGCCTCTCCGGCCGGAACGAGAATTGATTCCCCGGCGACTTTTCGGAGGATAAAATTTTTATTTCTTTTCATAATCTCTGATTTCTCCCATCTTTTTTGTGCGGATCATATTCCGCTTTCTCTCATCTGCACAGACTCCAATGCAGGGCTTTCATATAAAACTTTCTCTAATGTATCTACAGCTCCCGGAGTTTTCGTGCACAGAAAGCGGTAGATCTTTATTTCATCTGATAATTCCGTGACCCAATTCAAGGTTTTTCGCACAAATGCGTCATTCCAGCTGTTCACTGTTAATTCACTGTATATTGCGGTAAACGCTGGATGCCCGTAAATTCGTTCGGCGTGATCTTCCGGCGCCTGCCGCAGGACCACAATGGCTTTGATCGGCGCCTGCCGGTTCAGATGGATATTGGAGGTACCGCAAAACGGCGCCCCATAAGCATGCCAGATGCCGTTTCTTTTGCGGATGATGGTACGGTCTCCGTTAATAATCTCCGCGCCTCTGTACATCCGCCACAGATCCCCCTGTGTTGATTTTCCCGTGCCGGAGGGAGCTGTGAACAGAATCGCCTGCCCGTCTTTCTGTATATGGCAGCTGTGCAGGACCATGGCGTCAAATCTCATCAGAAGCTTTTCAATGCAAAAAAAGTTCTCCAGATGATTTCCCCGCTCAATTTCTTCTTTCAGCCATTCCACACTCAGATAATGGCAGACACCGCTGTCTGCTCCTAGAATGGTAACGGCATGATAATATCCATCATGGATATGAAAGCAGGCCTCCATCCCTTCTGGATCCTGATAGTAGTGGAATTTGGCGATTTCCCCGACGAAAACAGGATATTGTTCCAGAAAGGAAGGGATATTATCCGTCTGGCAGAATGTCAATGTATAATCCGGTTCACACGGCTCCACAAGGAACTCTCGCATATAACTGTTTTGTGCCGGGAAAACAAAATCAAACACCACACGCAGTACAAGATCTGCGATCCGGTAATAGGCTTCGCTGCTCATAGGGATCCCTCCGCTTTCCTAAGCTGTGCAAGTTCCTCCTGAAGAAGGGCTGAATAATGGCGGCAGAATTCACACAGGTATTCCGGCTCCCCGTCAACCGCTCCGGTCTCACACAATGCTCCGGCGGCACAGACAGGACAGATGCCAAGATACCGGCAGGTGCTGCACTTTATAGAAAGCTGGACTTCCCGCGTATAGCGTGATATTGCTTTCCACGCATCCGCAAAGCTTTCCGTCTCCAGGCTGTGGATATCATCGTCCGCCACACCGCAGCCAGACACTTCCCCTTTCCAGTTGATCCAGAACGCGCTGACGCCGCTGCGGCAATGCATGTGCGGATCTCCATAATGGCGGTGGTTTTCCGGATGTTCGATATCCCTGCAGGCAGCTTCCAAAAAGTCCCGCCAGATCTTCCTGTCCCCGCCGCTTTGATCTCTGCGGTAACGCAGCGCTGTCTTTGCCATCTCTTCAGGAGTAAACCGTTCCTGCTCCACAGGTTTCTCTGCTTCTTTCCGCAGAGGCGGAAACATATAATAAGAAAGCTGCATCGGAACCTGAAACTGATTGCAGATCTCCTTCATCTTTTCATAATCGTCCATCATAGAGGGCACCAGTACTCCGTGGACACGGAACGGGATATTGTATTCCTTTAAGAGAGAAAATGCCCGTATTACCCGCTCATATCCGTCACGCCGTCCGGTTAAGCGTTCGTAAGTTTCCGGCGAAGCTCCATAAAGAGAAATATTCAAACGGCGCGGAGGCTCCTTTGCCAGCCACTCCACCGTATCGCGGTCCAGCATCGTACCATTGGTATTGAGTACGATATGGATTCCTTTTTGCTTCAGTTTCGTATACAGTGTACGAAAGCCGGGATAGGTGAAAATCTCGCCGCCTGTCAGCAGGCAAAACAGCATCCCCGCTTCTATGGCCTGATCAACCGCATTCTCCCAGAAATCGATCGACTTTAATCCGCCATGCGCAAGAACCGCCTCTTGATTCTGACGGACGTAACACATCTTACAATCCAGGTTGCAGACGGGCGTCAGCTCAATCGTCCCCATCAAAGGCAGATTCATGGAATCTGCTTTTCGAAATAAAAACTCATTATAGGTCTCCCGGAATTCATCGGCCATATCCATATCACTTCACACCCTTTCCGCATCATGCATAAGACAACAAAAGGAAGGCAGTCGGACCACCCTCCTTTTCATTGCTTAATTTCCATATAATCTATTAGCTTCCTACATTTACTTCTTCAATACTTGTACCGTATAAAGGTGCAATCTGAACATGATAGTTTGTGCCGCCGCCATGACCACCATGACCGCCGCCAAAACCGTTGCTATGATTTGTCGTATGTGTAAGCACGCCATTCTCCACACTAAAGCAACTTGTGCCACCAGCTGAACAGTAGTAGAGCAGTCCAATCGCACCAGATGGGGCGGTATATGTACGATTTCCTCCCGAGCTTCCCCATGTCCCTCCGGAATGATTAGAATGGCTAAAAGAATTCGATGCCAAGGCTTGTGTCGCGCTTGTCGTTCCTGCCACTCTGGAACAACTTGTTGTAAGTACATTTGTAGTATCAGTTTGCGGACCAATCATACAATCGAACACAATAGGTTTATCCACCTCATCACCACATGCAGCAATCGCTCTGTTAACGGTAAATTCTTCTACCATTATCATTGGGCGTTCATATACCTCTTTCATAATTTGTTTACCTCCTCTAATATCTTACATTCCAATGCATCTGCTGCGAAGCTTTCTACTGAGCTTCGCATTTTATCTTCTGCCACACCATATTCCAGCATTCCCCGGATGACTACATCTTCCAGAGTACTGGGCTGTTCAAAACTCTTCCAGATAAAAACTGCCGAACTGTCTGGGGCCGTCACCGTGTTCTCCGGCAGGGCTTCACATTCCGTTCCGGCCGGGACAATCGCATATTCTCCGGCGATTTCCCTGATTATGTACCCCGATTTGATCCGGTAGTTCTTCTTTTCCCTTTGATAACTGTCACCGCTGAGATGTCTGGATAACTCGTCATCGGACAGCTTTGCAAGTTCGCTGCCGCTCAGTCCGCCTGGATTACGGACAAAGTGGTATTCCGGTCTTTTATATTCTTTCACGTAACACCTTCTTTGATTTACAAGATATCTCTTATGAAGGGATACCAGTCAAATAGTACACTTTATGACTGTTGACGAAATCTGTTTCCATTCCTCTTCCAAATGTTGGAAAAGCAAGATTATTCTCCCAGATAAACTAAAAAAAGCTTGCGTTTCCAGGAATCATGAAGTATAATGTTATCTGTAATTTTACTGTTATAAAGTGTACTATTTGACAATTTATTTTTTCGCTGTTTTGTACATCCTTGCCCTCCGGTAAAACGTGGATTCCCTCATTCCGCACCGTTTAAGGGCTTCCGGGATGTTTTTTTTCTGCTCACGGCTGGTGACACGGATAGAACCATGCGCTGCTGTCAATAGTTCCTCCTTTCCTGACGGACCAAAGGAAAAAGTTCCTGTCCGCCCCGTTCTGTGTGCCTGCTTCTCGCCGGAAAGCAAAAAAAGACAGTGCATCGTCTTCTGACACACTGCCTTTCTGGATGTTACCAGATTCGTTCCAACTTTTCTATTTTCTGCTGTCTCCCAGGGAAATTTTAGATTTTATATGCGGTGTACTGCCTGCGGTAATCCGTGGGCAGTATATTCATGATCTCTTTAAAGGCCGCGGAGAACTTGCTCTGGCTCTCATATCCCACCGCCCGGGCTACAGAGGCGATGCTCTGGTCGCTGTTTCGCAGCAGCTCCGCTGCCTTTGTGATGCGGTAATGCTTCATATACGCGGCTACCGGCATGCCGTAGACGGATTTGAAGACACTCTTCAGTGCAGCCGTATTCATGAGATATTCTTTCGCAAGGGCGTCGATGGTATATCGTTTCTCCGGATGCGCGGTGAGCCGGCCGTGGATCTGCCGGATCAGTGCTACCTGCTCGGAGTAGTGGGCGTCCAGGGCGTTCTCTGCTGCTGGTTCCGTCATATCGAGGAACATCAGGAGTTCCTGGCACTTCAGTTTCAGATAGGGCAGCTTCATCTGATCCGGCAGCTCATATACCTCGGAGAAGATATGCTCGATCCGGCTGCTGGCGGGAAGCGCGGCGGTTTCCCTGTCCCCGCAGAATTTCCGGCAGAGGGCCGAGGCGTCCACACCCGCCTCTCTTAAGAGATCCGGGGCGCTGTCTCCGAGAACTTCAAGGTCCAGGGCGACAGTGAGCCCTTCATAGTATCCCAGGGGAAGTGTGATCACGGAATCCGAACATTTATCCGTATAATGAAAGGACAGATCCCCGTTTCCGAAGTACAGGCTTAAGCCTCCCTGCATCTCCCAGCCGATCCTTCCCGCACGGCAGTGATCGATCGAGAGCACGGAGACGCCGTGGCTGTGGCAGACATGGAACTGATCCGCCAGATAGCAGTGGAAAGAGAGTTCAATGCCGGGGTAGAGTTCAAAGGTCTCAGATCTCAGTCTGGCGCCGGCGGGGACATCCTTGGCGGATACTGTCCGGACAGCGTTTGCCCGGCCGGGCCGGTGGAGTATCTCGACGCAGCTTCCGGCCGCTACGTCTTCCAGTTTCTTTGTAATCGTACACAGCGGTTTTTCCATTAGAATGACTCCTCTTTGGGACAGGTGATCCTGCCAAGTTTTTCGATCATATGATGCAGCATCTGCGCCAGTTCCGTATCTGCGGTCTTGTAATACATTTCTTTGCCCTCTCTGCGGCTGACGATCAGTCCGCTGCTCTTTAAGATCCGCAGGTGGTGGGAGACCGCGGGACTGCTCATATTCACAATGGCAGCGATGTTGAGGACGCATTCTTCACAGTGGCACAGAAGCCAGAAGATCCGCAGTCTGCTGGGATCGCCGAGCTGCTTCATGGCTTCGGATACGCCTGCGATCTCTGCCTCCTCCGGCAGATGATTTCGGATGCTTTCTACATTATTATGCCCGTGATCATGGGGCAGTTTCTGTTCATTCATAGGTCATTGCTCCAATCAGAAATATTTTTCGCCCAAACGGAAATAGTATCCGCACTGCTCTTGACTAATTATAAAATCAGAAGTACATTATAGTCAACAATTAAATAATCATTTAATCGTAAACAACAACCCCGGAGGAGGTAAATGGGATGAAAAAGACTTATAAGATTGATGTTGACTGCGCAAACTGTGCGAATAAAATGGAGCAGGCTGCGAAAGCTACAGCCGGAGTGAAGGACGCTGTTGTCAACTTTATGACCCTGAAGATGAATGTGGAGTTTGAAGAAGGCCAGGACGCAAAGGCAGTGATGCAGGAAGTGCGCAGAAACTGTAAGAAAGTGGAAGACGACTGCGAGATCTTTCTGTAGGCAGGAAACGATCTGTTAAGCAGGAAACGTTCTGTGATTGTCAGAAAAGGGGCAGGGTGCCTCGAACCGCTGACAGGATCTGGTTCCCCGGGATCTATAGAAGATTCCGGGGAAGCCCATGAGATACAAATAAATGATTAAGCATATATTTAATAGAATGAATTTATAAAAGGAACTCGAAAAAGAAGTGATTTTACAGAAGGGAGGAATACGCGATGACAAAAAAGCAGAAAAAAATGCTGATCAGAATCGCAGCCGCATCGGCGCTTCTGATCGGTTTTCACTTTCTCCCCTTTGGCGGGGCGGCCCGTTTTGTGCTTTACTTGATTCCCTATCTGGTGATCGGGTATGATATCCTGATCAAGGCATTCAAAGGAATCAGAAACCGCCAGCCATTTGACGAGAGTCTGCTCATGGCCATCGCCACAATCGGCGCCATGGCCATTGCGGTCTATGAAGACGGGGATTATATAGAGGCCATTGCCGTAATGCTGTTCTACCAGATCGGTGAGTGGTTCCAGAGCTACGCGGTGGGCAAGAGCCGCAGAAATATCAGCGATCTGATGGATATCCGGCCGGATTACGCGAATATTGAAACAGGCGGGAAGCTGGAGCAGATCGATCCCGATGAAGTGGAGATCGGCTCGGTGATCGTCGTGCAGCCGGGGGAAAAAGTGCCTATCGACGGTGTGATTATTGAGGGAAGTTCGTCTCTGAATACAAGCGCCCTTACGGGGGAGAGCCTTCCGCGGGATGCCCGGGAAGGGGATGAGATCATCAGCGGCTGCATCAATATGACAGGCGTGCTTAAGATTCGGACCACGAAAGAGTTCGGAGAATCCACGGTATCCAGAATCCTGGACCTGGTAGAAAACGCAAGTTCCAGAAAATCAAAATCCGAGGATTTCATCACCAAATTTGCCAGGATCTACACCCCGGCAGTTGTGTACAGCGCCATTGCGCTGGCCGTGATCCCGCCGCTGGTACGGATGTTCGGCATGGGTGTGCCGGCAGCATGGGGAACCTGGATTTACCGTGCGCTGACGTTTCTTGTCATCAGCTGTCCGTGTGCCCTTGTGATCAGTATTCCGCTGAGCTTCTTTGCGGGCATCGGCGGCGCCAGCAACGCAGGCGTGCTGGTAAAGGGATCCAATTATCTGGAGACACTCTCTCAGACAAAATATGTGGTATTCGACAAAACCGGCACTCTGACGCAGGGTGTATTTGAGGTAAACGCGGTCCATCATAATAAACTGGAACAGGAGCAGCTGCTCGAATACGCGGCTCTGGCTGAGAGTGCTTCCTCCCACCCGATCAGTAAGAGCCTGCAGAGGGCATTCGGCCGGGAACTTGACCGCAGCCGTGTGACCGAGATCCAGGAGATCAGCGGAAACGGAGTGACGGCCAGGGTGGACGGCATTCCGGTGGCAGCAGGCAATACAAAGCTGATGAAGAAACTGGGTGTGGAATGGATCGACTGTCACCACGCGGGAACCATTATCCACATGGCAGTCAACGGCGAATATGCGGGACATATCGTTATCTCGGATATCGAAAAGCCGCACGCCAAAGAAGCAGTGCAGGCACTGAAAGCGGCCGGTGTGGAGCGGACGGTCATGCTGACCGGAGACTCGGAGAAAGTGGCCCGGCGGGTGGCAGAAGATCTGGGAATCGATGAAGTATACGCGGAGCTCCTTCCCGGGGATAAAGTCTCAAAAGTCGAAGAACTGCTGAAACAAAAACCGGAGAAAGGCAGACTGGCCTTTGTGGGAGACGGGATCAATGACGCGCCCGTTCTCTCCCGGGCAGATATCGGTATCGCTATGGGCGCCATGGGATCGGATGCGGCGATCGAAGCGGCGGACATCGTTCTGATGGACGATGATCCGATGAAGATCTCCAAGGCCATCCGCATTTCAAGAAAATGCCTTCGCATTGTATACGAAAATATCTGGTTCGCCATCGGCATTAAGCTGATCTGCCTGGTGCTCGGCGCGGTGGGCATCGCCAATATGTGGCTTGCCATTTTCGCGGATGTGGGGGTTATGATCATCGCGGTGCTCAACGCGATCCGGGCCCTGTTCGTAAAGAGGCTGTAGTGTCTTCCCGGGGGACAGAAGGTATGCCGGGTGGAAGGGAGAAGCCGTCCAATCAAGAAAATAGGATATAGACAATAAGTGGCTGCGGCCGGAACAGATACGTTCCGGCCGCAGTTTTCTTTTATCGAGTTCATTGCTGTTTTGCACAAAAAGAAAGAATGATAATTGTAAAAATATCCGAAGATCCATGAAAGAATTGACTGGTATACCAGTTGGTGATAAGATAAAACAAAACTGGTATACCAGATGAGCGACGGAAAGATTATAACGCAGATTGATTCGTAAAAAAAGACCGCACCGTTTGCCGGTGCGGCCGCATAAGATTCGATTATTTTTAACGGATCAGGCCCAGAGAAATTCTGGTGGGTGAGGAGATATGCTGCTGCAGCCAGTCATTGATCCGGGCAGTGTCGCCTGCTTCAATGATGTGACAGATATCAACGTGCTCGCTTACGGAACGGCGGATCCGTTCGGATTCCGTGAGGGTCATTTTGGTCATTGTATGCAGCTGGCGGACATATTTCTGGAAGGCTTCTGTAAACCATGCGTTTTCGATGCCGGCGACAACCAGCTCATGAAACCGGCAGTCCAGATCAACATAAGAGGATATGTCATCTGAGGATTTCAGATACTGTTCCTGAGCGCTGACGTTTTCTTTAAGCTTTTCCAGGGTTTGAAGGGTCTGCTGTGAATCTGGGTAACAGGCGTACTGATGAAGGCAGAAACTTTCGATGGCGGTGCGCATCTGATGCATGGAAATAATATCCTTCTTTGTCAGGGAGTGAATCCGGAATCCGCGCTTCGGCAGCACATCAACGTATTCTTCCTGACTTAATCTCTGAAGTGCGTCTCTTATGGGAGCTCTGGATATATTCAGCTCCTGAGACAGCTGACGTTCAGAGTAGAGCTTATTTTCATCCAGCTGACCGCTGATAATTATATTTTTAAGATAGTCATAAGCATATTGCTGAAGAGAAGTGGCGTTTGACATAAGGCATCTCCTTTCTGGGACGATAGGCCCCTTGTACACCGACGCTACCATCATTTTATCAATTTACCCATAATTTGACAAGAAAGAAAGGATAAAACGTTCCTGGCCAGGACTTTTTATATCACGGTTCACGCGTCTGAAGAAGGCAGGCTGGCTCATGCCTGCATGAGAGGCAGACCGTCCTTTGGCAGACGCTTTTGTGAACTGCAAAATACGAAAGCAAAGGAGCTGATGACATGAAGATTGTATCTGTAGATGTATTTCTGCTGAACTGCGGCACCGCTGACTGGAGACCGGTGGTCTGCCGTGTCAATACCGATGAAGGGATCAGCGGATATGGTGAAGCTTCGGTAGGGTTTGACTCAGGAGCACCGGCCGCCTATGCCATGATCAAAGACATAGCGCCCATCATCATCGGAATGGACGCCATGGCTCATGAAGCGGTGTGGGATCGGCTGTTCCGGCAGACATTCTGGGCGCAGGCAGGCGGTGTGATCGTCTTTTCCGCGATCAGCGCCATCGACATGGCCTTGTGGGATATCAAGGGCAAGGCGCTGGGCGTGCCTCTGTACCAGCTGCTGGGCGGGAAACTATCAGAGAACCTGCGCTGCTATGCGAGCCAGCTTCAGTTTGGCTGGGGAAGCAATATGGGCAGAGCTGTGACAGATGAGGCGCTTGCGGACGCCTGCCGCAAAGCCGTGGAGGAAGGGTTCGACGCCCTGAAGATTAACTTTATTACCTTCGATGACGCGGGCGGCCGTGTGGGATTCCTGAGGGGGCCCATTCCGGTTCAGCACCGGAAAATGATTGAGCGCAGGGCTCAGGCCGTACGCCGGGCTGTGGGGGACCAGGTAGATCTCATTGTGGAAAACCACGCCCGCACGGACGCGGTATCTGCGGTGGAGATGAGCAGAGTGCTGGAACCATATGGGATTCTGTTTCTCGAGGAAGCTGCCACGCCGCTCAACCCCGATGTTATGAAGGTGATCCGCAGCGGCAGCAGGATTCCGCTGGCTGGCGGTGAGCGTATTTTCGGGCGCTGGGGCTTTCTGAAGTTCTTCCAGGATGACACTATTCAGGTCGCCCAGCCGGATATCGGCACCTGCGGCGGGATCAGCGAAGCGAAGAAAATCTGCGATATGGCGCACGCATTTGATGTGGGTGTGCAGATCCATGTATGCGGAAGTCCGATTTCGATTGCCGCATCGCTGCATATGGAAGCATCGATCCCGAATTTTGTAATACACGAGCATCACGTGATCAATCGGTCCCGGATGAATATCGATCTGGGACTCTATGACTATGCGCCGGTGAACGGAAGAATCGCCATACCGGATCGGCCCGGACTCGGACAGGAGCTTTCGGAAAAGGCGATGAAAGAAGCACTGGCGTCCTGTACGGTGAAGTAAGGATGGAAAGCAGCGTCGCGTACAATGGACAGCACGCTGTGATGTTATCAGAATAAAAAGGAGGAGAAATCTATGAGCGGTAATAACAGTGGTTCCGGCTTAAAGCGTGAGATGGGACTCTTTTCAGCGGTATCAGTTCTGGTTGGATGTGTGATCGGATCGGGAATCTTCACAACTCCCGGCAAAATCGCGGCGGCAGCAGGATCTTTCGGCCCGAATATGCTTGCCTGGATCCTTGCGGGCGTCTGCGGCATCCTGTGCGCGCTGGTCTATGCTGAGCTGGCACCGGATCTGCCGAAGGCAGGCGGTTCCTATGTATATATTGATGAGGCGTTCGGCCACGGTCCGTCGTTTATGTACGGCTGGTCCATGTTCTTCGGGAACTTCCCGGCCACGATTGCTATGATGGCGACTGCGTTTGCGAGCAATTTCGGAGTGCTCTTTCCGGGGCTGAATCTGGGCGTGACGGAGCAGAGAATTGTGGGAACGATCGTGATTATCGTATTATCGCTGGTAAATGTTTTCGGAGTAAAGAGCGGCTCTGCGGTTCAGAATATTTTCGCCGTGGCGAAGATCGGGGTCCTCTGTATCGTGATTATCGGCGGTATCTTTATGATCCGTCCGGAGAACTTTACGACCATGACGACCGAGTCTGTGGAGTGGGGGAGTGCGTTTACAGCGGCAGTACCGGCACTGACGGCATTTGGAGGATATTATACCCTCTCCTACATGAGCGGAGAGATCAAGAATCCCCAGAAGACCCTGCCGCTGGCGACGATCATTGGCATGAGCATCGTAATTGTCATCAATATGCTGCTTACCATCGCGTGTGTGGGCTCTGTCGGCTTCGCGGACCTGGCCGGTTCTGACACTCCGGTGAGTGCGGCGGCGCAGGTGATTTTCGGCGGCGTAGGCGCAAGTCTGGTTACCTTTGGGGCAATGATATCGATCTTCGGGGCTGTCAACGGAGCTTTGCTGGGGATGCCTCGTGTAGCTTACAGTATGTCGGAGAATAAGATGATGTTTCCGTTCTTCGGAAAGTCGCATCCCAAATATCGGACCCCTTATGTTGCCATTCTGATCTATGCGGTTGTGGCGATCGTGTTTGTGTGGACCGGGAACTTCATGACATTGCTGATGATGGGAACCTTCGTCAGCCGTATGTGGGAAGTCGTGATCTGCCTTTCTCTGATTGTCCTGCGGAAGAAGCAGCCGGGACTGGAACGCCCGTTCAAGATGTGGGGATACCCAGTTACGACCATACTGGCGGCAGTGATTACATTTATCCTTGTCTGCAATGTGGATCCGCAGCAGATCATCAACGGACTGCTTCTGATGCTGACATCTGTACCGGCATATTTCATTTACTGTAAGGTGATGGGAAAGAAGAAAGAGGAGCAGTGAGGACATATTATGGAAAGAAGGGAATGCTGTATAACACAGGAACTGCTGGATTATGTTGCAGACATCAGGCACAGGATCCACCAGGAACCGGAACTCTCTATGCAGGAATATGAGACCACAGAGCTGATCTGCAGGGAGCTGGAGGAGTTCGGCCTGGAAGTGATCCGCTGGCCGGATCTGACCGGGGCAGTTGGGGTTCTGAGAGGGGCTGGTCCGGGCCCGGCCATCGCGTTCCGGGCGGATATAGACGCCCTGCCGATCCGCGAAAACAGCGGATCCAAATGGACTTCCAGAAAGGAAGGCGTGATGCACGCCTGTGCGCATGACGGGCATACAGCGCTTCTGCTGGGATTGGCGAAGTATTATGCGGAGAGAAGAGAAGAACTGGCCGGAGTGATAAAATTCATCTTCCAGCCGGGAGAGGAGCTTCCGCCGGGCGGCGCTCTGAAAATGATCGAAAAGGGCATATTGGACAACCCTCCGGTAAAAGCGGTTTTCGGACTGCATCACGCGACAGAAAATAAGACCGGGGATATCGGAGTCCTTGCCGGGCCGTTCCTGGCTGGTTCGGATTCATTCACCCTGACCATTCACGTCAAAGGGGGCGGCGGCTCCGCCCCGCATAAAGGCGTGGACGGGATTATGGTGGGCGCAGAAATTGTAACTGCCATTGAAGTTGAGATGACCAGACAGATCGATCCGCTGAAGCCGGGCCTGGTTTCTTTCGGGACGTTTCATGCGGGAACCGCATTTAATATCCTGGCGGGACAGGTCGTTATCACCGGTACAGTACGTTTCTTCGACGACGATACCGGGGAGCGAATTCACAGACTGATCAGAGACGTTTCCCGGTCCATTGCCGAACGTTACGGAGGAACTGCAGAACTGGACTATCAGCGCGGCTACCCGGGCGTCATCAATGATGAGCGGATGACAGAGCTTGTCCGGCAGGCGGCTGAGAATGTGCTGGGCCCTGAACATGTGAAGCGGGCAGAGCCGCTGATGGCCGGAGACGATATGGCATATTTCCTCCGGGAGGTGCCGGGAAGCTACTACTGGTGGGGCATCACCCCGGAGGAGGGAATGATCGCGCCGGCGCATACGGAGAAGTTTGACTTCGATGAAAATGCCTTTAGCACGGCGCTGAAGGTCAATATTGAGATTGTCAGAATGGCTTTGGAGCGCCTTGCTGAGGAATGAGGCGGTGCTTCTGCAGCTCTTTATAAAGGCTGAGAATGCCGTCATCATTTCCGCCATACAGGAAATAATAATCAATCTGCCCGGGGCCTTCTGTGTACACATAGGTTCCATATAAAGGAACACCGCAGCACAGGACAGTTTCTTCTGCCGCGATCCCCAGGCCATATCCGTATTTGGACACGATCAGAGGCATCCGGAGAATCTTTCCGCCGAAACTGATGTAGCGGGCTTTGTTGCTGAGGGGTTCCCGGTCTTGATCCAGGATTCCCTTGGCGGAGATCTTTTCCTCTTTGAACCAGTCAAAATAGTTCCATGTCCGGATCTTCTGTCCGTGTTCGATCCGCCGGGGGAGAGCTCTTGACTCAGTCAGGAGCTTTCTTCCTGTTTGATCCAGGAACCGCATAGCCCCGCTTCTTCTGTCAATCTGTACGATGATCTGCCCGGCAGTAAGTTCTGCCAGAGCTTTTCCTGCCCGCGCGGTCCATGTGCAGCGATTCTCCGGGCCATAATCCCAGTGCCCGGGAGCGGGAGGCGTGTTTCCGGCGGCAAACTGGACCCGGATGACAGACTCATGCACAGGGGTCAGACGGAGGACACCGGCATTGCTGAACAGATCAAGGGAGTGCCTGGTACGTTTGATCTCCCGGATGGAGAGATCCGCCGGAGGAGCACTGCCGGCGGCGTTCCCCTGGCGCAGCAGGCTGCCGTCAGGGATGGAGCCGAAGGGATGGGGCGACGGATTGACCGGAAGAGCTGCCGTTCGCTTTGGCTCAGCTGTTCTGCGTCCCGCCATCTGAACCCTGGGTTCCGCCGTTCCTGCTATTTGAGACTCAGGCTCCGATGTTCCCGGCAGCTGTTTCTGTTCCCTTTTTGGCGCCGGTTTGGCGATCAAGTCTGTCAGATCCCCCGTGTGAACCACAGCCAGCTCGTGGAGGGCCCGGGTCGCTGCCACGTAAAGGAGCTTCACATACTCGTCTTGCGCGGGATAGCTGTCAGACGAAGGACAGTAGAGGAGCACGGCGTCGAATTCAAGCCCTTTCGTATATTCGACCGGAAGTACCATGATCCCTTCTGTGAACCTGGCGGTCTCGGGATCGGTGTCTGCAAGCGTCAGCTCTCTGCTGAGCGCTTCCTTTACGGCAGAGGCCTCTTCTTCATCCCGGCAGATCACGGCGATGGTTTCTCGACCCTCTGACTGCCACTGCCGGATCGCTGCAGTTACATGCCGGTTCAGGGATTCCGTATCTTCGCATGCTGTCACACAGACGGGACTGCCGTGGCGCCTGATCGGGTCTGCCGGATAGACAGGAAAGCTTCCGTGCCGCAGGATCTCAGCAGCGAAGTCTGCGATCTCCACGGTGTTGCGGTAACTTTTCTTCAGCACGCAGAAGCTCCGTGGGTTTCCGCCCAGGATCAGGGCTTTCAGATCTTCCCAGTCGTTCAGCCCATAGCCGAAATGAATATTCTGTGAGACGTCTCCCATGACGGTATACGTACAGCCGCGGAGACAGTACGCAAGGGCACCGTACGCCATCATGCCGAAATCCTGGGCTTCGTCTATGATCACATGGCTTGCCTCGCGGATGCCGTCTGTTTCTTTGATGCGCTTATAAAGGTAGGCAAGCGCGGCCAGGTCGTAGAGATCAAACTCGTGATCCGGAACAGGGAAGTTCAGTCCTTTCGCTGCCTGTGTCTTCAGGAACTCATCATAGATCTGGTAAATAGATCCTTTCCAGACGTCACTGCCGAAATGCCGCCGGTACTTTTTGCAGAGCTCCTTTCTCACATCCGGGGGATAGGCGATATCTTTCCCGGTTATTTCGTTTTCCAGCCGGGCCATAAGAGCTGCATTGAGCATGTTGATCTTGCCCTGCATGGAGACGAGGGGATGGTCTTCAAGACAGCTGCGGATCGTGGATGCCCGAAGGATCAGGACGCCGTTTTCCAGAACCACTTCTTTCTCAGAGATAGAAGCCCGTTCCAGATCGCGGCAGAACTGCTCCAAATCATGGAACCACTGATAGCTGCCTTTGATTCGGGCGGCTTCTTCCTTCTTGCTGATATGCCGGATGGAGTGAAGGTTTGGGTCCCAGTCTTCATACAGCAGGCGTACAAACAGCTGCTCCATCGTCATCTGCGAGATCCCGTATACGTCCAGATCCGGGAGCACACTGGTGATATAGTTCAGAAGGATGCGGTTGCTTCCGATAATATAGAAGTCTTCCGGACGGAATTCCTCTTCATAGTTATACAGGATATAAGAGATCCGGTGCATGGCCACAGTTGTTTTCCCCGATCCGGCGGCTCCCTGGACGATGAGGTTCATTTTCGGAGATCTTCGGATGACTGCGTTCTGTTCTTTCTGGATTGTGGCGATGATCTCTCCGAGTACAGCGCTTTTGTTTCTGGCGAGATATTTGGTCAGAAGTTCGTCATTTGCCACCACATCAGAATCAAAGAAATCGATCAGACGGTCGCCGGAGATTTCGTAAGTACGTTTCCGCTTCAGATCAATCTCGCAGGAACCTTCATTTTTCACAGTGTAGCTGCAGCGCCCCATTCCATTTTCATAATACACAGAGGCAATGGGAGCTCTCCAGTCGATGACCACAGGGTCGGATCCGTTTTCGGCAATGCCGACCCGTCCTACATAGTATGATTCTGCATAGGGAATCTTCGGGTCACGGAAATCAATCCGTCCGAAATAGGGTTTGCTCCGTGCCTTGCGGCAGCGCAGAAGATCCCGCTCATTTTCCCGCAGCTGGGACTGGGTATTGTGGAAAAGAGAGAGAGCCTCCTTATCCTTGGTTCCGTAAGTTTCCATCAGTTCATGGAGCTCTTCTGCTAACTTTGCACCGTCCTTTTCCGTCTTCTCGAGATTGCACTGCGCGATTTTTGTGATCCTGCGAAGCTGCTCTTCCTCGGCTTCGCGGCTAAGCCCCGGGATGGGACGGAAAGATTTCTTCTTCTGTTGGGTCACTGTTGGTTCACCTGCCTTAATCATCTATCTGTCTTTTCCTCTTCGGTCATTTGCTTTTCTCATTATCTTATCATGTTCCTCTAAAAGTAAAAAGTAGAATCCGTTTCGTTTTTGGTTCTCAAATTTATTTCAAATATAGAATTGTATATGAAAACTACAATTTTGTTGGCCGCAGTCTTGACAATATATTGCAAAAACAATTAAAATATAAAGCGGAGGAAAATTGACATGCATGGATATTATAGAAATAATTATACAACAGATATAAAGCTGCAGACAAAAGCAGAGGGCAGAAAGTACGACTGGAATTCTTTTTCTGGTGCGTTAAAAAATCGGAAAATCAATTGTTCCTCTGGCAGGGTGATTGGAGATATTAATCCCGAAATGGACAGGATTATGGGAAGAAACTGAAATTGAAAATTAAAGTAACATATTTGAAACCCCTTGACTTATCAGGGGGTTCTTTATTATAATAGCCTTTGTATAATTTCAAAAGCAAAGGCAATAACGGAGACAGTAGATATCCGTCGAACGTTTCAGCGAGCCGGGGACGGTGCAAGCCCGGTATCAGTAGCGGATGATCGAAGATCACTCCCGAGCTGCAGTCTCTGAAATGGATGCAGAGTAAGGGCTGACGTCGGTTCCCGCGTTAGGGGAACGCATATGAAGGGCAAAGATGCCCGAGTATGTTGTAACAGGTGGTTGAAACGAGAGTGATGGCTTTCGTCCTTTTACAGGACGGGAGCCTTTTTTTCGGATAGGCAGAAAGCCCCATCTCTCCCGGTTTTGATTCAATGATATTATAGAAAGGAAAATCAAGATGTACAAGAAAGTTCCCACAGATATGAATTTTGTCGGCAGGGAAAAAGAAGTGGAAAAGTTCTGGGACGAGAACCACATCTTCGAGAAGAGTATCGAAGAGCGCGAAGGATGTCCGGACTATATCTTCTACGATGGTCCGCCGACAGCGAACGGCAAACCGCATATCGGTCATGTGCTCACACGTGTCATCAAGGATATGATCCCCAGATACCGTACTATGAAGGGCTATATGGTCCCGAGAAAAGCGGGATGGGATACCCATGGCCTCCCGGTCGAGCTGGAAGTAGAGAAAGCGCTGGGCCTGGATGGAAAGGATCAGATCGAAGAGTATGGTCTGGAGCCGTTTATTGACAAATGTAAAGAAAGCGTATGGAAATATAAAGGGATGTGGGAGGATTTCTCCGGAACAGTCGGCTTCTGGGCTGATATGGAGAATCCTTATGTAACCTACCACAACAGCTTTATTGAGTCTGAGTGGTGGGCGCTGAAACAGATCTGGGATAAGGATCTGCTCTACAAAGGATTTAAGATCGTGCCCTACTGCCCGCGCTGCGGTACGCCTCTGTCTGCCCAGGAAGTTGCGCAGGGCTACAAGGATGTCAAAGAGCGCTCTGCGATTGTAAGGTTTAAGGTAAAGGATGAGGACGCATACATCCTTGCATGGACGACCACACCGTGGACCCTGCCGTCCAACCTGGCGCTCTGTATGCACCCGAAGGAGGACTATGCGAAGGTGAAAGCCGCGGACGGCAATGTTTACTACATGGCCTGCGCGCTGCTTGACACAGTGCTCGGGAAGCTGGCAGAAGAAGGGAAACCTGCATACGAAGTGCTTGAAGTTTATAAAGGAACAGAACTGGAAGGCAAGGAGTACGAGCCGCTGTTCCAGTGCGCGGCGGACGCTGCGGCGAAACAGAATAAGAAAGCGTTCTACGTGGTATGCGATGAGTATGTAACACTGACAGATGGTACCGGAGTGGTTCATATCGCGCCGGCATTCGGTGAGGACGACGCGAATGTGGGAAGAAAGTATGGTCTTCCGTTCGTGCAGCTCGTCGATGAGAAGGGAAATATGGCAGAGTCTACGCCGTTTGCGGGGCTGTTTGTCAAGAAGGCGGATCCGGAAGTGCTGAAGGATCTGGACGCGAGAGGACTGCTCTTCGACGCGCCGAAGTTCGAGCACAGCTATCCGCACTGCTGGAGATGCGATACACCGCTGATCTACTATGCGCGTGAGTCCTGGTTTATCAAGATGACGGCTGTCAGAGAGGACCTGATTGCCAATAACAATACAATTAACTGGATCCCGGAGAGCATCGGCAAAGGCCGCTTCGGCGACTGGATCGAGAATGTGCAGGACTGGGGCATCAGCCGGAACCGTTACTGGGGAACTCCGCTCAATATCTGGGAGTGTGAGTGCGGACACATGCACTCGATCGGCAGTATTGCAGAGCTTAAGGAAATGTCCGACAACTGCCCGGATGACATTGAACTGCACCGTCCGTATATTGACGCGGTTACCATCAAGTGTCCGAAATGCGGCAAAGAGATGCACAGAGTGCCGGAGGTAATTGACTGCTGGTTTGACAGTGGTTCGATGCCGTTCGCTCAGCATCACTATCCGTTCGAGAACAAAGAGCTCTTCGAGAAGCAGTTTCCGGCGGACTTTATCTCCGAGGCGGTGGACCAGACGAGAGGATGGTTCTACTCCCTGCTGGCGATCTCTACGCTGATCTTCAACAAGGCTCCGTATAAGAATGTTATCGTGCTGGGACACGTGCAGGACGAGAACGGCCAGAAGATGAGCAAATCCAAAGGAAATGCAGTCGATCCGTTCGATGCACTGGAGAAATACGGTGCGGACGCGATCCGCTGGTACTTCTATATCAACAGTGCTCCGTGGCTGCCGAACCGGTTCCACGGCAAGGCGGTGACAGAGGGACAGAGAAAGTTCATGGGAACCCTGTGGAATACGTATGCGTTCTTTGTTCTCTATGCGAATATTGACGAATTTGACGCCACAAAATATACCTTAGAGTACGACAAGCTTTCGGTAATGGATCGATGGCTGCTGTCCAAGATGAACACAATGGTAAAAGCTGTGGACGACAATCTCGACAATTACCGGATCCCGGAGGCAGCGCGCGCCCTTCAGGAGTTCGTGGATGATATGAGCAACTGGTATGTAAGAAGAAGCCGCGAGCGTTTCTGGGCAAAGGGTATGGAGCAGGATAAGATCAATGCATACATGACCCTGTATACCGCACTTGTGACAGTATCTAAGGCAGCGGCTCCGATGATTCCGTTCATGACAGAGGAGATCTATCAGAACCTTGTGCGCGGCATAGACAAAGACGCGCCGGAGAGCATCCATCTGTGTATGTTCCCGGAGGTGAACGAGGATCAGATCGATGCAGAGCTGGAGAAGAACATGGACAGCGTGCTGAAACTGGTCGTTATGGGACGTGCCTGCAGAAATGCATCCAATATCAAGAACCGTCAGCCGATCGGCCAGATGTTCGTGAAAGCCGGCTTTACTCTGCCGGATTTCTATCAGGATATCGTCGCGGATGAGCTGAATGTGAAGAATGTGAAGTTTACGGACGACGTAAGAGACTTTACTTCATATACTTTTAAACCACAATTAAAGACAGTCGGCCCCAAATATGGTAAAATGTTAGGCGGGATCAAGGCAGCTCTTGACGGCCTGGACGGAAACGCGGCCATGGACGAGGTCAATCAAACCGGAGCACTCAAACTGGATGTGAACGGTCAGGAGATCACGCTCTTTAAAGAAGATCTGCTCATTGATACCGCTCAGATGGAGGGCTATGTCTCTGAGAATGATAACGGCATCACGGTTGTTCTGGATACGAACCTGACGCCGGAGCTTCTCGAGGAAGGCTTTGTCCGCGAGATCATCAGCAAGGTTCAGACCATGAGAAAAGAAGCAGACTTCGAGGTGATGGACCGGATCTGCGTGACATACAGCGGAACAGAGAAGGCAGAGGCTGTCTTCGCAAAATACGCGGCACAGATCAGCGGCGAGGTGCTGGCTGATGAAGTTATAAAGGCAGAACCGTGCGGTTATACAAAGGAATGGAAGATCAACGGCGAAGCAGTTATAATGGGTGTGGAGAAGAAAGGAAATTAATATATGTTCAGCAAAAGATTTGAGAAAGAAACATTTAAGCAGACAGTAAAGGACAATATCAGGACTTTATACAGAAAAACAATCGACGAAGCCAGCCCGCAGCAGGTGTTTCAGGCGGTGTCCTACGCGGTGAAGGACGTGATCTTTGACGACTGGTTCGCGACACAGAAGGCTTATGACGAGGCAGACGCCAAGACAGTATACTACATGTCCATGGAGTTCCTGATGGGACGTGCGCTGGGAAATAACCTGATCAATATGACCGCTTATAAGGACGTGAAGGAAGCCCTGGAGGAGATGGGAATTGACCTGAACGTTGTGGAGGATGAAGAGCCGGATGCAGCGCTCGGCAACGGAGGACTGGGCCGTCTGGCGGCGTGTTTCCTGGATTCCCTCGCGACACTGAATTATCCGGCGTACGGCTGCGGTATCCGCTACCGTTACGGAATGTTCAAGCAGAAGATTGTGGACGGCTACCAGAAGGAAGTTCCGGATGACTGGCTGAAGGAAGGCAACCCCTTCGAGCTGCGCAGAGAAGAGTATGCGAAAGAGGTCCGTTTCGGAGGAAATATCCGTTTCGAGCGGGATCCTGCAACCGGAAAGGACATCTTTATCCAGGAGAATTATGAATCGGTTCTTGCGATCCCGTATGATATGCCGATCGTAGGATACGGAAATCATGTGGTCAACACCCTCCGCGTGTGGGACGCAAAGGCGATCACGGACTTCAAGCTGGATGAGTTTGACAGAGGAAACTACCACAAGGCGGTAGAGCAGGAGAACCTTGCGAAACTGATCGTAGATGTTCTCTATCCCAATGACAACCACTATTCAGGCAAAGAGCTCCGTCTGAAACAGCAGTATTTCTTCATCTCTGCAAGTCTTCAGGCGCTGATCGCGAAATATAAAAAGAAACACAGCGATGTCCGCAGACTTCACGAAAAAGTGGTCATCCAGATGAATGACACCCATCCCACAGTAGCGGTTCCGGAACTGATGCGTCTTCTGATTGACCAGGAAGGCCTGACCTGGGAGGAAGCATGGGATGTAACGACGAAGACCTGTGCGTACACGAATCACACAATTATGGCAGAAGCTCTCGAGAAATGGCCGATCGACCTGTTCTCACGCCTGCTTCCGCGTATTTACCAGATCGTGCAGGAGATTGACCGCCGGTTCCTGATCAAAGTCCGCGAGATGTATCCGGGCAATGAGCACAAAGTGAAGAAGATGGCGATTCTTATGGACGGCCAGGTGCGCATGGCGAACATGGCGATTGTTGCCGGCTTCTCTGTAAACGGTGTTGCAAGACTCCATACAGATATCCTTAAGACTCAGCAGCTGAGAGACTTCTACGAGATGATGCCGGAGAAGTTCAATAATAAGACGAACGGAATCACGCAGAGAAGGTTCCTTGCACACGGCAATCCGCTGCTCTCCGACTGGATCACAGACAAGATCGGCGACGGCTGGATCACAGATCTGTCCCAGATCGCGAAACTGAAACCTTATGTGGAGGACGAGAACGCAAGACGCGAGTTCATGCAGATCAAGTATCAGAATAAGATCCGACTTGCCAAATATATCAAGGAGCACAACGGCATTGACGTGGATCCGAGATCCATCTTCGATGTACAGGTAAAACGTCTCCATGAGTACAAGCGTCAGTTCCTGAACATCCTGCATATTATGTATCTGTACAACCAGATTAAGGAACACCCGGAGATCTCTTTCTACCCGAGAACCTTCATCTTCGGAGCGAAAGCAGCGGCAGGTTATTTAAGAGCAAAGGAGACGATCAAGCTGATCAACTCCGTTGCAGATGTTGTGAACAATGACCGCAGCATTAACGGCAAGCTGAAAGTCGTATTTATCGAAGACTACCGCGTATCCAACGCAGAGATTATCTTTGCGGCGGCGGATGTCAGCGAGCAGATCTCCACGGCATCCAAGGAAGCATCCGGTACAGGAAATATGAAGTTCATGCTGAACGGCGCTCCCACACTGGGAACCATGGACGGTGCGAACGTCGAGATCGTTCAGGAAGTCGGCGCTGAGAATGCGTTTATCTTCGGTCTCAGCTCAGAAGAGGTCATTAACTACGAGAACCACGGCGGCTACCATCCACAGGACATCTACTTCAATGACTGGGAGCTGAAGCGGGTGGTTGATCAGCTGATGGACGGCACGTATTCACACGGCGATCATAATATGTACAGAAACCTTTATAACTCTCTGCTGAATACCCAGAGCACAGACCGGCCGGATATGTATTTCATCCTGAAAGATTTCCGCTCCTATGCAGATGCGCAGAGAAGAGTAGAGGAAGCGTACAGAGACCAGCAGAGATGGTCACGCATGGCAATGCTGCAGACTGCATGCAGCGGCAAATTCTCATCAGACAGAACAATTGAGGAGTATGTAGAGGACATCTGGCATCTGGATAAAGTAGAAGTTCCGTCCGGACAGGAAGAATAGGAGGCATGATAGATGGACTTTGGTTACGATTATGGATATCAGTACGAAGTTCCTATGACATATCACAGCGGCATAAGTGATTCGGTCGCGGCGGCGATTCTGTCGATTTATCTGATCGTACTGACGGTAGTTTTGATCTTTACACTGACAAGTTATATTTTTCATTCCATCGGTCTGTACACCATCGGGAAACGGCTTGGGAAAGAGCATCCGTGGCTGGCATTCATCCCCTTTGCCCGAGATTATTTCCACGGGGAACTGGCCGGAGAGATCGTTTTGAAAAACCGGTCCATTAAGAATCCGGGGATCTGGAAGCTGGTGCTGCCGATCGCATTTAACGTGGTAACAGGGATCTTTGTCGGAATCGTGGTCCTTGCGGCTGTGCTCGGAATCCTCGGCGGAGGATTCGGAGTCGGCATACTGACGATCGTGATGCTGTATGCCCTGCTCCTGATTCTGATCATTGTATATAATGCAGCATTTATGACATTCCGGATCTTCATTAATCTGCAGATCTATGAGAGATTTACGACCCATAACATGGGGCTCGTACATGCGGTCCTGTCAGTGCTGCTTCCGCTGTACGAAGCGATCTGCCTGTTTATCATGAGAAATCGTGACTTTATCCCGGGCAGGGAGCCGAAGCTCGGACCGCCGCCGGTGATGCCGGTGTATCCGGGCGGCCCGGTTCTGCCGCAGGTTCCCCCTGCGGAGCCGCCGATCCCGTCAGCGGAGCCGGAGCATGGACCAGCAGCGGAGCCGCCGGCACCCGGCACCGGACAGGAGACACCTGTGCCGGCTGCAGAGGAAAGACCGGTTCCTCCTGCGGAGCCGCATCCGGCGGAAGTTCCGGAAGAGGAGAAGCATCCTGAGACAATAGAATGACGGACAGAACCTGCCATACAGGTCTGAAAAGAGGCAGCCCTTCATATACTGAGTGATATGGAGGGCTGTTTGTTATGAAGCGATACAGGATCGAGCAGAAGTTTAAGACGCTGGCGGCTTTTCTTGTGATTCTCATCCTCCTTCCGTATATTATCTCCGTATTTGTAAATGGTGTAAATATAGCAGCAGAAGATGGCGGAGGAGCCTTTTATGTCAGGGTACGTGTCCCTGATACAGAAGAGGCAGACGGGATCGCGGAGGTGGACTGGACAGAATATCTGGCAGGGATTCTGGCGCGGGACGTGCCTGAGGATACTGCGCCGGAAGCGATGAAGGCCCAGGCAGTTGTGATCCGTACCCAGATCTACCGGGAGCTGGAGCAGTCCCAGGACAAGATACTGACGGAGACCTGGCTGTCCCGGGCGCAGCTGCAGAAACAGTGGGGACAGGGGGAGTTTCAGGCCAATTATCAGAAATACACAGACGCAGTGGAGCAGACGGATGATACTGTGCTGGTCTATGGCGAGAGCTATGCCTGGACTCCGTTTCATCAGTCCAGTATCGGGAAGACCCGAAGCGCGGCCGAGGTGCTGGGGACCGAAGAATACCCCTACATCGCGGTGAGAGAATGTCCGCTGGACAAGGAAGCAGACGAGGAGATCCAGACAGCGGCATTCACCTGCAGACAGATCCAGGAGCTGTGCCGGGAGTTTCTCGTGGCGGCAGCGGACGGGGAGCAGGCTGAGCAAGGGTATTCGTTTGAGGATTTTGAGATCCTGTCTGCTGACTCTGCGGGGTATGTGAAAGAACTTCGGATCGGAGAGACCGTGTGCACGGGGGATTTATTCCGGGACGCGCTGTCTCTGCCCTCCAGTGCGTTTTCGTTTGCTGAGGAGGACAGCAGTGAAGAAGAGGGAGCCGGGCAGGAGACCGTGATCAAGATTACTACCACAGGGAAAGGGCACGGACTGGGGATGAGCCTGTGGACGGCAGAGCAGATGGCAGAGGAGGGAAAGACCTGCGACGAGATCCTGGCCTTTTTTTACGAGGGGACCCAGCTCCGCACGGATATGCCGGAGACAGATCTGTTCTGAACAACAAATCTTTCCTGCTTACAGAATAATACATTCACTTTCTGGCAAAAATACAGTCAGAGGTGATGATAATGAATAACAAAGAAAAACCGTCCTTTTTAAAAGGAAAAGGTGCTGCGGTCAGCGTGGTGATCTGCTTCGTGGCGGTAATAGGACTGGTAGGCGCTTATACCTTCAACAATTACCGGAAGAATATCGAAGAGCAGACAGCGAGAGCTGAGGAGCAGACAGAACAGCTTACAGAAGAGAATACAGAAGAGACGACAGCGGATGACATCCTGCTTCCGGAGGCGGATGATCCGTCAGACACCGATGACGATGCATCCGGTTCTCTTTCTGATGACAGTGACGAAACCGCGCAGGGACAGGCTTCAGATGACGGCAGTTCGGCCGACGGACAGGACAGCGGGGCGGAGAATCCCGGAGACGCGGCAATGTCAGGGGCAGATACATTAGACGTATGGTTTAGTGAGGACAGCGTACTCGCATGGCCGGCCAGCGGCGCGGTGATCATGGGATACAGCATGGATCAGACCGTATTCTTCCAGACATTGGAGCAGTATCAGTATAATCCGGCGATGATCATCGCAGGAGAAGTGGGAGAGACGATCGGCGCTTCCGCAGCCGGAATCGTCACAAAGATCGATGAGACGGCGCAGACAGGGACTACCGTGACCCTGGATATGGGAAATGGTTATTCTGCCGTCTACGGACAGCTCACAGATGTGCCGGTTTCTGTCGGTGATTATGTAAATACGGGTGATATGTTAGGAAACTTGAACGAACCTACGAAATATTACAGCGTCGAAGGACCGAATCTCTATTTCGAGGTCCTCAAAGACGGAGATCCTGTAGACCCTATGAATTTCATGGAGTAATCTTTCATGGAGTAACCGGGAAGGAGACGAAACAGATGGAACAGACGGAAGGGGGAGCCCGGTGCATTCTCCGGCTGCCTGTTCCTTTTCTGTTGAGAAATCTGCGGGGATCGGTTAAGATATACCTGTGCCGTTCTGCCCCCGGGCATGGCGGCGCAGCCGCGGTTCGCACGCCAGTGCGGCTTTGCGAATGGCGCGGGCTGAACGGGTACCATTTTGACGGCAGGATGGAGAGCGAGATGAACTATACATACATTGTACGCTGCAGTGACGGAACATTGTATACCGGATGGACCAACAATCTGGAAAAGCGGATCAAAGACCATAATTCTGGAAAAGGAGCGAAATATACCAAATCCCGGAGGCCGGTTGTGCTGGCTTATTATGAGGAGTTTGAGACCCGGGAGGAGGCCATGCGCCGGGAGTGGGAAGTGAAGCGGCTGACCAGAGCACAGAAATTAAGGATGATCAAGGCAGACAGCTGAAGAGCGGCTGCTTTGATCATCCTTAATTTATAGAAGATTCTTTCGTTCTGTCCCTTTCCTTCCGCGGATCATTACATCAGTCCCAGACCTTTTACCACAATCATAATAAAGTCCTGCACATTGGTGACAATGGTGGTGGCTGCAAGACTGCCCCGGTCAAGGAGCTTGTTGACCACGAACTCATCGGCATCTACTGTGTAAAGGAACACAGGACGTACGGTGCCGTCTTCGAGCACACGGTAAGAAGGCGTCATGTTGCCGGTGGCAATGGTGTGCAGCATGGTGGCCAGGCAGATGACCGTGGTGGCTTTCTTCACCATGCCCCGCATGGCGGTCTGTCCGTCATAAGCATTCCCGATCACCTCGGGGAGAGGACCGTCGTCTCGAATCGATCCTGTGAGTACGAAAGGAACCTGATTCTTGACACAGCTGTACATAATGCCGTCGCTGATCTGATAGTCATCAATGAACTTCGCGATGGAGCCGCTCTTTCGTACCCGGTTGATGACGTCGAGATGATGATAGTGTCCGTTGGGCTGTGATTTCTGGGTATAAATATCCTGCCCCAGCGCGGTGTGGAACATGGCTCCTTCCAGATCGTGAGTTGCCAGTGCGTTGCCGGCCATCAGGCCGTCCACATAGCCGTTCTCTACCATGGCCTGCATGGCGCGCCGCGCGTCCGCATCGAATGAAAAGGCCGGCCCCATGACCCACAGGATGCTGCCGTGTTCTTTCTCGTATTTCAGCAGTTCAAAGAGACGGTCATAGTCCCGGGCATAAGAAGTCTCCCGGCTTCTGCCCTGACGGAACACGAACTGATCGCCGCCCGCTTCTTCCGGATCCTCGAACCCGGTACTGTGCAGATAGATGCCTTCTTCCGCGTTTTCGGTACGCCCGAGGATCACTTTATCTCCGATCTCCAGGTTGCGGTTTTCGACGACTTTGAGCTCTCCGCCATCGCAGATTACGACACTGGAATCCATGCGGCTTTCTTTGGCCAGCGTCCATTTGCCGTCGATCTTAAAGTACTCTGGGAACATGGACGTACTGTGAAAGTTCTCCGGGGCTGTGCCCTTTACGGTCACCTTTTCCCACATGGCGTCCGGCGCCTTTGTGAACTTCTCTTCTGTAAAATCTGGTTCTCTGTATTCTGGTAAATGAAACATCCTTCAATCCTTCTTTCTGTCTGTTATTGTGCTTGTGCGGATTCGCGCTGATAGACGCGTTTCCCGCTGATGTAAGTTTCGGTGACGTTCACCTGATCGATCCTGTCGGACGGAATACACAGGAGATCCTCGCTGAGTACAGCGAAGTCCGCCCGGTATCCGGGGGCCAGCATGCCCATATCCGGGAAGCCTGCGGCCAGTGCCGCGCCCCGTGTGTACAGCTCCACCGCGGTCTGGATATCCACGGCCTGATCCTTCCCGCAGTCAGTCCCGTCAGCGGCAGTGCGCGTGACCGCGAGCTTCAGTCCCGGGAAGGGATCTGACGGATCTGACCAGAAGGTAGCCGGAGCATCTGTGGAGAATCCCAGCAGTACGCCCTGGTCGAGCATATACCGGTAAGGATAGCACTGCTTCAGCCATTCTTTGCCCAGATTGGTCAGATAGCTCTTGCTCTCCGCATAGGGAAAGATCGGCTGAGAGAGGAACGAGATCCCGTGCCGGGCGGCTTTTTCCACTGCGTCTTTCGGCGGATCTGTGACATGCTCCACCCGTACATAGGGGATGGGAGCAGGTGTCCAGGCGGTTTCCTCACAGGCCCGGTTCACCATCCGCGAGATTGTCCGGCTGCCCATGGCGTGCATGGATAGCTGGCAGTGGTGTTCCTTGCAGAATGCAATCGCAGTCTCCATCAGATGGCTGCTGCACACGGAGATACCATATTCATCGTCAGAACCGCGGTAAGGGCGGTCCATCCAGGCGGTCCGCCCGGAGATACTTCCGTCTCCGATCAGTTTCAGGCCGGCGGCGAAGATCTGGCGGTTTCGGTCCATCCTGTCCGCGGGGATCTGGAACCGGGGATTGTCCGCGAAGAAATCCCACATATAATACACCCCGACTTTCTGCCGGAACCCTTTCTTGGCAGCGGCTTCATAGATCGGGAAATTGTCGCTTTCGTCCAGATTCCCCATATCACAGATAGCGGTGATGCCCTGGGCGGTGAGAACTTCTCCCAGTTCCAGCAGGTTTTCCACCTTCTTCTCCGGTGTCTCCATCGGCAGCAGGTGAGCCAGCAGATTGCGGGCATTCTCTTTGAGCACGCCCGTAGGTTCCCCATCTGCGTCCCGCTCGATCTCACCGCCCGGGGGATCCGGGGTGTTTCTGTCGATGCCGGCCAGCTTCAGTGCCATGCTGTTGACACAGCGGATATGGGCACAGGTGCGCATGATGGAGACTGGGGCATCGCTGCAGCCGCGGTCCAGGTCATAACGGGTGGGGGAACGCTTTTCCAGCAGTCCCTGCTCATCGTATCCCCATCCCAGGATCCACTGCCCGGGGCCCTGTTCTTCCCGGCGGGACCGGACTGCCTGTACCAGATCTTCGATGGAATTGATCTGCGGGGGCATGGCGGTGATCTGCCTGCGGAAGTCCGCCAGCATCACCGGATGCATATGTGCATCCACAAAGCCGGGGATGACCCTGCGGCCCTGCAGATCTGTCACAGAGGAGGCACCCGTTTCGGCGGAAGGACCTTCCTGCATCTGCGAAGGTCGATATCCCGGTATCCTCCGGTAATCTTCCGGCATGTCCGATTCCTGGCCGATCCAGAGGATCCGGCCGTTCTCGGTGACCATACTGTCTGCATAGGGAAGCTGTTTATTTGAGGTAAAGATTTTCCCATTGATAAAAATATGTTGTTCAGATTGCTTCATTTAGTTTTCCACTCCTTTATCAACTATCATATCAGAACACAGCCGATTTGTCAGGCATAACCGCTAAAATAAAGTTCTGGCTGCAGCAGCCGCTCCGATAAGGGCACGTGAACGGTAACCCTAAAAATGCACAAATGTGCAAAATTCACCGAAAAGCTGAAAATGATTTTCCGGTGTGATAGATTAATTTCACAAGAAAACAGCAATATTTTGAGGAAAGGAAGGGAAAATGTACAATATTCACAAAAATCCCATCGGCATTTATGAGAAAGCGCTGCCGAACTCATTTACCTGGGAACAGAAGTTTACGGCAGCCCGCAAGGCCGGATTTGATTATATGGAGATATCCATCGACGAGTCTGACGAGCGGCTTGCAAGGCTGGACTGGACAGATGAAGAGATTCATGAGATCCGCAGAACCATGGAGCAGACGGGGATGACGCTTCAGACCATGTGTCTGAGCGGACACCGCAGGTATCCTTTCGGCAGCAAAGATCCGGAGATCCGGAAACGGGCGATGGAGATCATGGAGAAGGCGATTATCCTGGCAGTAAAACTTGGGATCCGGTGTATCCAGCTGGCGACGTATGACGTCTATTACGAGCCTTCAGACCAGGAGACGAAGACACTCTTTCTCGAAGGGATGAAAGAGGCCGTCGCCATGGCGGCCAGGGCCGGTGTTGTTCTGGCGATGGAGATCATGGACACTCCGTTTGTGGGGACGATCGTAAGAGCCATGCACTATCTGAAGGAAATACCTTCCCCTTATTTCAAGATTTATCCGGATATGGGGAATCTGAGCAATTTCAGCAATGATGTAACCGGAGAATTCGAGCTTGGGATCGCAGAGACTGTGGCAATCCATGTGAAAGAGACGAAGCCGGGCATCTTTAAAGAGGTTCCGTTCGGAGAGGGGCAGGTCCGGTTTGAAGAGATCTTCCAGAAACTCAAAGAGCTGAATTACCAGGGAATGTTCCTGATTGAGATGTGGGCTGACAACAGCCGGGAGCAGACTTTGGAGGAAGCAGAGGAAAAGATTGAGGATGCATACCGCTTCGTGACAGAGAAGATGAGACGTGCGGGAATGTAGAGAAAGGAGGGTGTTATGGAGAAGAAAGTGCTGGCGGAACTGGAGAAGTGCTACTCGATCGCACCCCTGCATTATCAGGGGAAGGATCATATTCTGGTAGCAGCAGAGAAGACAGACAGGTGCATCTTGTTTGATGCACAGGGGAAAGAAGAATGCACGGTATGGGACGGCCCGGGAGGCGTTATGACCATGGTGCAGGTTCCGGGAACTGACGGAGAGTTCCTGGCGACTCATAAGTTCTATTCTCCGAATGATTCAAAAGAAGCGAAGATCATCAGAGCCGTGCCTGACGGAACCGGGAAATGGACGGTGACCACACTTGTGGATCTGCCGTTTGTACATCGGTTCGATATCCTGAAGAGCGGCGGGGAAACCTATCTGATCGCATGTACGCTCAAATCAGGCCACGAATTCAAAGATGACTGGTCCAATCCCGGGAAGATCTATGTGGCCCGGCTTCCGGAAGATCTCTCGGCGTTTGACGAGGATCACCAGCTTCCGCTGGCAGTATTAAAGGATGGAATGCTGAAGAATCACGGGTATTGTAAAGTCGCTGAGGATGGAGAGGAGTCTTCCGTTGTGTGCAGTGAGAACGGCGTATTCCGGTGTTTTCCGCCGAAATCCCCGGATGGGTCATGGGAAGTTATACAGCTTCTCGATACGCCGGCCAGCGACGCAGTGATGATTGATCTGGACGGCGACGGAAGCAGAGAATTGATCGTGATTTCTCCCTTCCACGGAGATACCCTTTCTATTTACAGAGAGAACGAGGGACATTACGACCTGGATTACACCTATCCCGAGCGCGCGGAGTTCCTTCATGCGATCTGGAGCGGAACCATCGGCGGCCGCCCGGCGGCGGTCATCGGACATAGAAAAGGGGCCAGACGGCTGCTGATGTTTTCCTGGTGTGAGGAGAAGAAAGCCTATCGGTTCCGGACCCTGGACGACGATTGCGGACCCGCCAATGTATACGGGTATCAGGCGGACGGGAAAGATGTGCTGATTGCTGCCAACCGTGAGATGAACGAGATCGCGATGTATACATTCTGAATGGAGGACAACATATGCTGGAGCATTTAAAACAGTGCGTCTATGAGGCCAATATGGATCTTCCCCGATACGGCCTTGTGACATTTACCTGGGGGAATGTCAGCGGAATTGACCGGGAAACCGGGTATTTTGCCATCAAGCCCAGCGGGGTCGAGTATGACAGGCTGACGCCGGACGATATGGTTCTTATGGATCTGAACGGCAATAAGATCGAGGGAAAATATAATCCATCCTCGGATACGGCCACACACATCGAACTGTACCGGGCGTTCCCGGAAATCGGCGGAATCGTTCATACCCACTCTCCGTGGGCCACAAGCTGGGCCCAGGCGGGAAGAGGGATTCCGTGCTATGGAACCACTCATGCGGATTACATGTATGGGGAGATCCCCTGCGTCAGGAACCTGACCAGAGAAGAGATTGAGGAAGCCTATGAGAAGAATACCGGGGTTCTGATCGCCGAGTATTTCAAAGACAAGGATTATCAGGCAATGCCGGCCGTACTCTGCAAGAACCACGGGCCGTTCACATGGGGGAAAGACGGGAAGGACGCGGTCCATCATGCGGTCGTGCTGGAAGAGGTGGCGAAGATGGCGGCCCGTACAGAGATGATCAATCCCCGGGTGCGGCAGGCGCCCCAGGAGCTGATGGATAAGCATTACTACAGGAAACACGGGAGCAATGCCTACTACGGACAGAATGACAACGAATAGGAGAATGGAAGATGAGTAAAATTGACGACATTACAAGAGAGAGCTGGATTATGAGCACGTTTCCGGAATGGGGAACCTGGCTGAATGAGGAGATTGAGGACACAGAGGTGAAGCCGGGAACGGTTGCGATGTGGTGGCTTGGATGTACGGGCATCTGGTTTAAGACACCGGGCAACTGCAACATCACGATTGATCTCTGGTGCGGCAACGGCAAGAGAACACACGGCAACGGCAAGATGGCGCCGGGGCATCAGATGGCGAATATGTGCGGCGCAAGAGCAATGCAGCCCAATCTGCGGGCCATTCCCTTTGTGATCGATCCGTTTGCAGTGAAGCAGGTTGACGCGGTTTTGGCAACTCATTATCATCAGGATCATATGAGTGCGGAGTATGCGTCCCACGTGATCAAGACCGGGATGACGACCGTCGATGAGAACGGAAAGGAGATTCCGGTACCTTTTATCGGACCGAAGAAATCCGTAGAACTCTGGCAGAAATGGGGCGTTCCTGCAGACCGGTGCGTTACCGTGAAGCCGGGAGACGTGATCAAGATCAAAGATATTGAGATCGTTGTACTGGATTCATTTGACCGTACCTGCATTGTGACAACGGACGATACGACAGAAAACAGAGAAGAACTCACAGGAATCTGCCCGACAGATATGGATGACAAGGCAGTGAACTATCTCGTGAAGACACCGGGAGGAAATATTTATCACAGCGGAGATTCCCACTATTCCATCTATTACGCAAAACACGGCAAGGATCATGACATTGACGTGGCATTCGGATCCTACGGAGAGAATCCGGTGGGAATGGCGGACAAGATGACTTCCTGCGATATTTTGAGAATGGCGGAAGCGCTTCGGTGCAAAGTGGTGATTCCCATTCACTATGACGTTTGGACGAACTTCATGGCGGACGTCAATGAGATCCGCGTTCTCTATGAGATGAAGAAAGACCGTCTGGATTATCAGTTCCATCCGTTCTTCTGGGAAGTCGGCGGAAAGTATGTCTATCCGACAGATCAGAATAAGAATGCGTACCATCACAGACGGGGATTTGAGGACTGCTTCGAGGCACCTCAGAATATTCCATTCCGTTCGTGTCTGTAAGCGTGAAGTATAGTATAGAGATGCCCGGGATTCCGGCTGTGCTGTTAATCCCTTTCGCTCCTGTAAGGCAGAGAGAGACCGACTGAATGTATGGAAAAGGAGTGGATTTACCAATGAAAAATATTGAAAATTATGAGGCGATGAGTGTTCAGGAACAGTGGGATATCCTGGCGACAGTGGCCAATCTGTACTACAACTCAGAACTGACTCAGAAACAGATCGCAGAGCGGCTTTATACATCCAGATCGAAAGTGTCAAGAATGCTGAAGCGGGCACGGGAGCTTGGGATCGTGGAGATTAATATCAGGGAACTGCGCGAAAGGAATCTGGACTATGAACAGCAGCTTAAGGAGCGGTTCGGACTGCAGAATATCCGTATTGTTTCTCTGAAGACTTCAGGCGTTGAGAATGGGTTCCGGTGCGTGACAGAAGCGGCATCTTATTATTTCGATTCGATTGTTAAACCCGGAATGACAGTGGGGATTTCCTGGGGAAACACACTGTATCAGCTGGTACAGAACATCAGCGGAAATACCAGGAAGAACATTCCGATCACCGTCGTTCCGATCATGGGCGTGGCCAGCGTCAGAAGTCCGGAACGGGACGGAATGGCACTTGCCAGAGATCTGGCCTTTGCATACGGCGGGGAATACCGATATATCTACGCGCCGCTGTTTGTAAGGGAGCGGGAACTGAAAGAGAAACTGGTAGAAGAAGAAAACATCAGAGAAGTATTGATGCTTTCTGAGCGCGCGGACGTGATTCTGACAAGCGTAGGTTCGATTATTTACAAGTCATGGAGCAATTATCTGACCGTTAAGACGTTGGAATCTCTGGAGCACCAGGGCGCGGTAGGACATATTGCGGGACATTTCTACGATATCAGCGGAAATGAACTGCCCACATCCCTGCCTGACCGGATGATCGGAGTCAGCCTCGGGGATGTGAAGAAATGCAGAGAGGTTGTCTGTGTCGCATCCGGAGAGAGCAAGGCAGAAGCCATACTGGGTGCTCTGAACGGCAGATTTTTGGATACGCTGATCACTGACGAGAGGTGCGCGTATAGAATCCTGGAACTATCGGAAACGCACAAGTGATTCCAGGCAGCGCAGGCAGAAACAGTGAGAAAGGCATGTAAAACGATTCAGAAGGGAGGGCCGGGACAGAAAACTGAATATCTGAACAGGAAAACAAAGAAACAAAGGAGAAGTAAAAGGAGGATAACATGAAAAAGAGAGTTTTAAGCTTATTATTGGCAGGCGCGATGATTCTTGGGCTTACAGCCTGTGGAAAGTCTTCAGACGACTCGGAAGGAGGCGCCGGGGATGACGGAAAAGTAACATTAAGACTGGCCCTGTGGGACTACGATGTGGACGGCCCGACAACCTATGATCCGATTATCGAGGCGTTCGAGGAGGCAAATCCGGACATCCAGATCGAGGTTGTGAACAGCCCCAACGCGGACTATGAGACCAAGCTGACGACCATGCTGGCAGGCGGGGACGACATCGACCTGTTCTTTGCAAAATCCAACACAGCTCTTCCCGGACTGTATTCCAAGGGATACTGCATGGATCTGACGCCGCTCTTCGAGGAAGACGGATATGATTTGGCACCGTATGGAACCGTTCTTGAGCAGCAGATGACCTTTGACGGCGATGTGTACGCGCTTCCGTTCCGGACGAACGACTGGGTGCTTTTCTATAATAAGGACCTCTTCGACGAGGCAGGCGTTGATTATCCGACGAATGACATGACATGGGAGCAGGTGGCTGAGACAGCGAAAGAGATCAGCGCAAACACCGCCGACGGAATCTACGGATTCTCCTTCCAGCCGAAGATGGGATTCATTTTCCCGCTGGTGGCAGGGACAATGGAAGGATTTGATATTACGACATCGGATCTGTCCTGTGCGACCAAAGCCTGTGACTGGATCCTTGATATGTATGAGAGCGGCGCAATGGAAGAATACTCAGAAGCAACGTCTATGAATAAAGATCAGACCTACTTCTGCACCGGAGAATGGGCGATGATGTGGGACGGATCCTGGTTCGTACAGAACTTAAACAACCAGGAAGATCTCGGATTCGAGTGGGGCGTTGCGAAGGGCCCATACTGGGAAGGCACAGAGCAGACTTGCTTCGTAACATCAACTCCGCTGTGTATCAGCGCGGCGACAGAGAACCAGGATGCGGCATACAAGTTCCTGAAATTCGTATGCGGCGAGGAAGGAGCATCTATCCTGGCTACAACCAACCTGATTCCGGGCTATATGAATGACACGGTTCTTGACTCTTATCTGCAGAACGTTGAGCTGGATGAGACATCCGTAGAGGCTCTTACAAACAATACAACACATGGATTCGGCGAGCCGAACACCATATTCAGCCAGATTATCTCAGCAGGGCAGCAGGAGATGGAGCTTGTGATCACGCACAACGAATCTCCGGACGAGTTTGTGGAGAATCTGACCTCACAGAGAGCAGAATTGATTGAAAACGCTGAATAAATAAAAGAATCAGATCCAGACGGCAGAGGGCGTGCCGAAAGTCGTTCTTACCGCGGCTTCCGGCGCGCCCTCTGCCAGTCAGTACAGAGGAGAAGCCCGGAGTTTAAGTTTCCTAAACAGAGTATGGAGAGTATCTTATGGGAGAAAAAAAGAAAAAACAAAAAACAAGTGCAGCGATTGTCCGAAGAAACAGGGCGCACGCCTATCTGTTTCTTGCACCGAACTTTATCGGATTCTTCATTTTTACATTAATACCGGTTATCATGGCGCTGGCGTACAGCTTTACCAACTATGACGGCAACCTGAAGATGGATTTTATCGGGATTGACAACTATATCAGGATGTTCAACGATTCGAGCTTCCGGATCTCACTGATCAATACCCTGGTGTACACGATCGGAACCGTTCCGTTCATCATCATTCTGTCGCTTCTGGTATCCGTGCTGATGAACAATGGCATTAAGGGTGCGCCGGTTTACCGGGCGATTATGCTGTTCCCCCACATTGCGTCAATCATCGCAGTTACCGTTGTATGGCAGTTCATGTACGCAAAACAGGGCCCCATCAACGCACTGCTTCAGACCTTCGGTGTGGAGAATCCGCCGATCTGGCTGGCAGATCAGGACAAAGCGCTCCTCGCGGTTATGATCATGATTATCTGGAAAGGAATCGGATACTATATGATCGTATATCTGGCCGGCCTGAAAGGGATCTCGAAGGACCAGTACGAGGCTGCGACCATGGACGGAGCCAATGCATGGCACAAACTGATTTATGTGACCATACCGAACCTCCGGCCGGTAACATTCTACGCTATGATCATGTGTATCATTAATTCATTCCAGGTATTTACTCCGATCTACGTAATGACAGGAGGAGGCCCGGGAAGGGCGACAAGCGTGCTGGTGCTGAAGATTTACGAAGATTCGTTCCAGAATTATAACTTCGGCTATGCGTCAGCAGAAGCAATGATCCTGTTCCTGATGATCCTGATCGTTACATTGATTCAGTTCTACCATAATAAGCGGGCAGAAGCTTAAGCAGATGGCAAGAACCAGATGGAGGCGTGAAATTATGAAGAAAAAGACTACCCCTGCTACTGTGGCATACACAGTGCTGAAATATTTCGTTGTTGTGGCGCTCACGGTGACCATGCTGATCCCGTTTATATGGATGTTGTCAGCGTCGTTTAAGACAAACCTGGAGATCTTTACATTCCCGATTAAATGGATCCCGGAAGTGTTCCATTTCGAGAACTATACGAACGTTTGGGAGAGATCGAATTATCCGGTGCTGTTTTTCAATACTGTGAAGCTGACGGTCATCATTACCGTGCTTCAGGTGATTACAAGTACTCTGGCAGCCTATGCGTTCAGTAAAATCAAATTCCCGGAGAGGGATAAACTGTTTATTCTCTACCTGGCGACCATGATGGTGCCGTACCAGGTTGTTATGATTCCTCAGTTTTCCATTATCAAAGAGATGGGGCTGGTGAATACGCATCTGGCGCTGATCCTGATTCAGGCATTTACCCCGATGGGTGTATTCCTGATTAAACAGTTCTTCGACGGAATCCCGGATGAACTGATCGAGGCGGCAAGAATCGACGGACTGGGACATTTCGGCATCTATTCCAGGATTATGCTTCCGCTGTCCAAGTCGGCGATGATCACACTGGCGATCCTGACGATTACAGCCACATGGAATGATTTCCTGGCACCGCTGATCTATTTAAGTGACAAGGATCTGTATACGATTCAGCTTGGAATGAGAAATCTCTGTTCAGAGTATACAACAGAGTACGGGCAGATCATGGCAGCGTCCGTGATTTCCGTGGTTCCGATCTTTATCATCTACTGTGCATTCCAGAACTTCTTCCAGGAAGGCCTGGTATCCGGCGCGGTCAAAGGATAATTACAAAGAAAGAGGGAGAATATGGTAGATTTAAAAGCAAAACCGTTTTATCTCACGGATGGAGATATCCAATGGGTGGAAGAGACTCTGGCGTCGATGACGCCGGAGGAGAAGATCGGGCAGCTTTTCATCATGCTGGACCGCAAGAAGGATCCGGAAGATGAGAAGAATCTGATCCAGAATTATCACCTGGGCGGATGCCGGTATGAGAATGAAAGTGCAGAACGGATCTATGAACAGAACCGGTACTATCAGGAATGCGCGAAGATTCCTCTGCTGATCGCGTGCAACTGCGAAAGCGGAGGAAACGGTGCCTGTTCTGACGGAACCTATGTCGCTACCGCGGCAGCCTGCGGCGCTTCCGGCGATGATAAGATCGCCGAGGACGTGGGCTATGTCAGCGGCGTTGAGGCGGCGGCAGTCGGCGTGAACTGGAACTTCGCGCCGATCTGCGATATCAAATTCAACTGGAGAAATACCGTCGTCAATACTCGCGCGTATAGTTCTCAGACAGAGAAAGTCATCGAAAACTCCCTGGCATATATCCGGGGAATGCGCAGATCCGGACTGGCTGTGAGTGCCAAGCATTTCCCGGGAGACGGTGTGGAAGAACTGGATCAGCACCTTGTGATGGGAACCAATAATCTAAGCTGCGAAGAGTGGGCCGAGACCTTTGGAAAGGTGTATCAGACACTGATTGATGAGGGCGAGATCGACGCAGTGATGGCGGGACATATCGCGCTGCCGTCCTATGAGAGGAAATACAATCCGGAGGTCCGGGATGATGAGATCCTTCCGGCGACGCTGTCTCCGGTACTCATCCAGAATCTGCTCAGAGGCGAACTCGGATTTAACGGCGTGATCGTGACAGACGCGTCGCATATGGCCGGGATGACAGGCGCCATGCCGCGGAGCCGGCAGGTGCCGGGAGCGATTGCAGCCGGCTGTGATATGTTCCTGTTCTTTAACGACATTGACGAAGACTTCGGATATATGATGGAGGGCTACCGAAGCGGCATCATCACGGAGGAACGGCTGAACGAGGCGGTCACAAGAATTCTCGGGCTCAAAGCGAAACTGAAGCTTCACGAGAAGAAGCAGAACGGTACCCTCATTCCGCCCAAAGACGGGCTGAAGGCTGTTCACTGTGCGGAACATGCCGCTCTGGCGGATGCGGCCGCGAAGCGGACCATCACTCTGGTAAAGGATACGAAGCACCAGCTTCCGATCGCTCCGGAGACGCATAAGAGGGCCTATGTGATCGTGGTCAGCAATCCGCCGATCTTCCGGGGAAATAAGGAAGATCCGGTGAAAGACATGATCCGCAGCAAGATGGAGGCGTACGGATATGAGGTTACCATGCACAGGAGTTACTATGACCTTGTGCTGGAAGAGGGAATCAGCAAAGAGACCCTGCTGAAATCCGTTCTCATCGGCAGTGTGGAAGAGTTCAAGGCGAAGTATGACGCAGTATTTCTGTTTATCAATATGAGCGGATACGCGCAGGCCAACAATGTGCGCCTGGAATGGTCCGTGAAGCATTCGACGGAGATTCCCTGGTACGTGCAGGAAGTGCCCACAGTTGTGATCTCGCTGAACTATACGAATCACCTGATTGACGTGCCGATGGCGAAGACATTTATCAATGCCTACGCGCCGACAGAACCGGTGATCGATCATCTTCTGAAGAAGATCGCGGGAGAAGAGGCATTTGAGGGACAGTATGAGGAGTCGGTATTCTGCGGCAGATGGGACGCAAGGACATGACGGAAACAGCAGACGAATTTTCTAAGGGAGGCAGCGGATGAATTTTCTTGTATTAGACACGGGGACGTCGAGTATGCGCGGCATCCTTTTCACAGAGGACGGAGAGGTCCTGCAGTCAGAAAAAGCCGTCTACCAGGTCGTCTCAGGAGAAAACGGCCGGGTCGAACAGGATCCGGAAGAACTCCTTGACAGCATGACCGGGATCATAAAGAAGATCATGCGCCGCGCTCTTCCCAAAGAGCAGACCGTGGACGCGGTGGTCCTGACAGCGCAGCGGTCTTCCCTGATCCCGGTGGACCGGGAGGGAACCCCGCTTGGTCCGGCGCAGATGTGGCAGGATCAGAGAGCCATACCGATCTGTCAGGAGCTGGAAGCATACAATGAAGAAATCTTCAGGCACAGCGGATCCCGTGTAAACCCGGTCTTCTCCGGGACGAAGATGAGGTGGCTGAAGCGCAATGAGCCGGAGATCTACAAGAAGGCGTGGAAACTGGCGGTAATCCCGGAATATCTTCTGTTCCATATGACGGGGAAATTCTGCACAGATTATACATACGGAAGCCGGTCGCATCTGATGAACCTGCGCGAGTGCAGGTGGGATCCGTACCTGCTGGATCTGTTCCAGATAGAAGAAGAAAAGCTGTGCGAGCTGAAGCCGCCCGGAAGTATGATGGGCTGTATCACGGAGAAGTTCGCGGCGGAGAGCATGCTGCCGCCGGGAATACCGGTGATCAGCGCCGGGGGCGACCAGCAGTGCGGGATGATCGGCCAGGGTGTGATCAAAGAAGGCAAGATGTCGCTCACACTGGGGACCGGCGGGTTCCTCCTCACGGCCTGCAGGCAGGTTCCTGATCATCTGGAGAATGATGTTGTGTGCAATGCATCTTCGGATGCGGGGGCATACATATTGGAAGCCAATGTTCTGACCTGCACCTCCGCTATGGAGTGGTTCCGAAGGAATTTCTATCCCGGTGAGTCCGGTTTCTACGGCAAGATGAACCGGATTCTTTCGGAGATCCCGCCGGGGGCCGGAGGCTGTATGGCGCTGCCGTACTTTCAGGGGCGGTCCACACCGGACTGGAACAGCAGTGCTTCGGCCCTGTTCTGCAGCCTGACGCTGAACACGACCAGGGAAGATATGCTGAAAGCTCTGCTGGAGGGGATCTGTATGGAGATCAGCAATAATATCCGTTCGTTTGAGAAGTATGTGCCGGTCCATGAGATCTCTGCCGGGGGAGGGCTGTCGCGGAGCGAGGCGTTCAACCAGATGCAGGCAGAGATCTACGGGAGAAGAATTCTGTGTCCGGAAGAGAAAGAGAGCACTGCCGCAGGGGCGCTGATGGTGGCGGCCTGCACGCTGGGCTGTTATCCGGATCTGGAAGAAGCTTACGCGCAGATCTGCGGGAGAGCGCCGGAAAAGGTCTATGTGCCGCACCCTGAGATTCATGAGAAATACGAGGAGATCAGAGCGAAAATGAATGAGACCTACCGCCGGATGTGGCAGCCTGCGGATAAAATTTAAAACCCACAGCAGATATTAGAGGAGTATGTCAAATCGATATGCTCCTTTTTCTTTAAAATTCTTGTAAAATTGCGGAAAAAATGTTAGTATGAAGAATATTTATGCAACACGATTTTATAATTATTAGACGATGGATTCAGAGAAAAGAGAATAGTTATGAGCAGTTACAAAGGAGCGGGAGCAGTGGTTCCCTGGGCGGAAGAAATCAGGCAAAGAGCCCATGCAGTCAAAGAGCAGATCATACAGGATCGGAGAAATCTTCACCAGATTCCGGAGATCGGGACCGATCTGCCTGAGACATGTGCATATATTAAGAAGCGTTTGGATGAGATGGGGATCCCGTGGAAAGAGTGCGGAGGCCCCATGCCCCGGAAGCTGACAGAAGATTTTGTTGAGGCGGGATTCCCGAGGATGGAGAAAGCGACGGGTGTCACCGCGCAGATCGGGCACGGCAGTCCGTGTATCCTGCTTCGTGCGGATATGGATGCCCTTCCGATTCAGGAGGACAATGATCTGGAATTCCGCTCATGCAGCGGCAGAAGCCATATGTGCGGTCACGACAGCCATGCGGCGATGCTGCTTGGAGCAGCACAGATATTAAAGGATATGGAAGACCGCCTGGAAGGCACGGTGAAGCTGATGTTTCAGCCTGGTGAGGAGACCGGAGCCGGCGCCAGACTTATGGTGGAGAACGGGGCACTGGAAGATCCCAGGCCTGACGCGGCGTTTGGACTTCACGTGCAGACAACAGACGATACTGGCAGGATCGGGTATGCGGCCGGAGTGAATTCTGCCTCCCTGGATACTTTTATATTGAAAATACACGGAAAGGGTGGCCACAGTTCCCAGCCGCAGCTGTGTGTGGATCCGCTGATGATCATGAATCAGGTCTATCAGGCGGTCAATCTGCTGGCCACCCGAGAGGCGGATCCGGCAGCGATGGTTGCCCTGACCTGCGGCGTGGCGAAGGGCGGCACGGCAGTCAATATCATCCCCGGTGAGGCGGAGCTCCATATCGGTCTTCGGACCCTGGATATGGCGACGGCAGAGCATCTGAAGAAACGGATCCCGGAAGTGATCGACCACTATGTGAAAGCCTGGGGCGGGGAATATGACCTTATCGTATTCCACACGCCGTGTACATACTCGGACGAACAGCTCTGCCGGGAGCTGGTCCCCCATATGCAGGAGATCGCCGGCTCGGACAATGTTCATCAGATCCCGCCCATGACAGGCACAGAAGACTTCGGCTATGTGACAAAGGAAGTGCCGGGAATGTTTGCGTTTATCGGCGCCGGCAAGGAAGGAAACGCGCCCCTTCACAGCCCGCAGATGGTTCTGGATGAAGAGGTGCTTCCTATCGGGGCAGCCGTCCATGCCAATGTAGCAGTATCATGGTTAAAGGAACACGGAAAGGAGAACCATTCAAATGAGCAGTAAACCAAAGAATAGGACAGGAAAGGGCAGAGAATTCCACATGCCCCATGTGTTTATCATCTTGCTTCTGATTATGCTGTTTGTCGTTCTGCTTTCTTATCTCATCCCCAGCGGGACGTACGACAGGATTGAGGATGCCGCCGGGATCACTGTTATAGACCCGGACACCTTCCATTATGTGGAGAACGAAACGCCGATTACATTCATGAACTATTTCGAAGCCGTTTATAAAGGCTTCGTAAACGGCGCTACCATCATGGGAACCCTTTTTATCTGTTCAGGAGTCATCTATCTTCTGGAGGCCAGCGGTGCTTTCGGCGCCGGCATTAACGCCATTCTGAAGAAAACCAAAGGGAAAGAGTTCTCGGTTGTCTGTATCTTCTATACAATTTTCGTTGTATTCGGCGTACTCGGCTATGGAGAGGCTGCTTATCCGTTCTATCCGCTGGCGGTGACCATCGGATTCGCTCTCGGCTATGACCGTATGGTGGGAACGGCCCTTGCAATTGTGGGAAGCACGGTTGGATTTACTTCTGGGCTGATGAATACATTTACGACAGGTGTGGCTCAGCAGATCGTGGGGCTTCCGCTGTTTTCCGGAATTGGCTTCCGGGCGGTTGGACTGGCAGTGTTCTATGTGATCGGCCTGATCGGACTTTATACATACTGCCGCAAGATAAAGAAGAATCCGGAAGCCAGTCTGATGAGTGAAGAGTATATGAATCTGAAGCAAGAAGACCATACGGCGGGGATGGAAGAGATGAATCTGCAGAAAGTCCTGGGGCTTCTGGTATTTCTGGCTACGATTATCATACAGGGCTTCGGATGTATCCGCCTTGGCTGGTCCTTCCCACAGATCGCGGCGATCTACATTATCATGGGGATGCTGCTGGCTGTGATCTTCCGGATCGGTCCCAGCGAAGCGTGCCAGCTCTTCTGCAAAGGTGCGGTGCGAGTGTTTGCAGCTGCTTTTGCGGTAGGACTTGCCCAGTCCGTGGTTGTCCTCATGAACCAGGCCTGCATTATGGATACGATCGTGCATGCGATGTCGCAGCTTCTGGAGAACAGAAGCGCTGTGCTTGCACTGCTGATCATATTCTTGTTTGTGACCCTGTTTAACTTCCTTGTCGTCTCAGGCAGCGGCAAAGCGGTTATCGTCATGCCCATCCTGCAGCCGCTTGGAAAGATCCTGAATATCAACCAGCAGGTGCTCGTCCTTACGTATCAGTACGGGGACGGAATCACCAATAGTTTCTGGCCGGGAAGTTCGCTTGTGCAGCTCTCCATGTGCGGGGTTGACTATGGCTCGTGGCTGAAGTTCTGCTGGAAGATTTATCTCGCATTTATCATCAGCGCATTCGCACTGGTTATGGTCGCTTATGGAATCGGCTACGGCCCGTTTTAGAAAGCTGTCTGGCTGATGACGGGACAGCGTCAGAGGACAAGAGGCAGCACACCTCAAACCGCATAATTTCGGCGCTAATATTAAGAGAATGAAAAAAGCAATCAATCAAACATACTGCTTCGGATCATTTCAGCAGACTGGTTTGATTGATTGCTTCTGTAATTTCAGGGAAGGGGAGAACGAACAGGTTCTCCCGGTTCCGCTTTAGTAATTCTCAGCCTTTCTCTCGAAGTAAGCTCTTGGGTGAGCGCATACCGGGCATACTTCAGGCGCTTCGTCGCCCTCATAGATATATCCGCAGTTTCCGCACTTCCAGCCGAGCGGAGCCTCATCTTTGAAGGTCTTTCCTTCACGGTAGTGTGCAAGCAGTCTCTGGTAGCGCTTCTCGTGAGCAGCCTCTACCTGTGCTACGCCGCGGAATTTTGCAGCCAGTTCTGCGAATCCTTCTTCCTCAGCCTCTTCGGCCATTCTCTTGTACATATCGGTCCACTCATAGTTCTCGCCTGCAGCAGCATCTGCCAGGTTTTCCTCTACGTTTCCGATGCCGTGGAATTCTTTGAACCACATCTTTGCATGTTCCTTCTCCTGGTTGGCAGTCTCTTCGAAGATATTCGCCATCTGTACAAATCCGGCTTTTCTTGCAGCGGAAGCGTAGTACGTATATTTATTGCGCGCCTGAGATTCACCGGAGAAAGCTTCCATCAGGTTCTTTTCTGTTTTTGTTCCAGCATATTTGGACATAGTGTGTGCCTCCTTTAATATGAAATTATTAATCATGAGTATGGCTCTGCGCAGCAGCCGGCCGGTGTGATGAGGCCGGGACTGTCCTGCACAAATTGTATCGGTTAAAAAAGAGACTGCCTTAGGAATATCCTATTAAATTCTCAAAGACAGTCTCTCAATGTTCTCAAATATTGATCTTACGGCAATCAGATGGTTCTGCTTTCGGATTGGCCGAAGTGCCTCTTCAGATTTCGGATTAGCCGAAGTATCTCTTCAGAAGTCCTGCGAATGCTTTTCCGTGACGAGCCTCGTCTCTTGCCATCTCGTGAACAGTGTCATGGATTGCGTCCAGGTTTGCAGCTTTCGCGCGTTTTGCAAGATCGAACTTGCCTGCTGTAGCGCCGTTCTCAGCTTCTACACGCATCTCCAGGTTCTTCTTTGTGCTGTCTGTAACAACCTCGCCCAGCAGTTCAGCGAATTTAGCAGCATGCTCAGCCTCTTCGTAAGCTGCTTTCTCCCAGTACAGACCGATCTCAGGATAACCTTCTCTGTGAGCAACTCTTGCCATTGCAAGATACATACCAACCTCGGAGCACTCTCCCTCGAAGTTTGCTCTTAAGTCTGCAAGGATGTCCTCACTTACGCCCTGAGCTACACCTACAACATGCTCAGCAGCCCATGTCATCTCGCCTGACTGCTCCTGGAACTTGGAAGCCGGTGCGTGGCATACCGGACATTCAGCCGGTGCTGCTTCTCCTTCATAAACATAACCACATACTGTACATACCCATTTTTTCATGATACTTGTCTCCTTTTCTTTGTAATATATTTTTATGACTTTTTAATGCAGTCACTGCATTCACCGTAAAACAGAGTGGTGCTGGATGTGATAATGCCGTCGAAATTCTCCGCCGCTTTGCGGGTGGCATCTTGGACGCTTTTCATATCAATATCCAGATCCAGTAATCGTCCGCACCTTGTGCAGAGAAAATGATTGTGCGGCTCCACTCTTCCATCAAATCTGTCTCCGCCGTCAGGCGTAGAGATCTTAACCGCTTCCCCGAGATCAGTCAGAAGATTCAGATTTCTGTAGACAGTGCCAAGACTGATATTCGGAAATTCCCTTTTCACATGCATGTATACCTCATCTGCGGTAGGGTGGCTGGTTGTTTCTGAAAGGTAATGCTTGATGGATTCTCGCTGCCGACTATATTTTAAAGCTGCCAATGGGAATCCCCCTTTCTAATTGAGAATGCTTCTTAAAACAATAATAGTAACGATTACTGTAATTAAAATATAATACTTGCAGGTCAATTTGTCAATAGCTTTTTGAGAAAAATTTTGAGAAATAGTATCAGCTCAGCCGGAATTAACACGTCAGTACGGCTCTGCGAATGGTGCGGGCTGAACTGCTGCTGATAAACAGTTGTTAATAATAGGAAAGTATAGTTATCGTCAAAATGTTACAAAATAATTAAGAAATTTACGTGATCAGTATGTCCCGCAGTCCTTGCAGCGGCGTTTCATGAATCATAATTGGGTGTCGTGGATTGTCAATAGAAGAGGAATGGATTTTATTGACAGATCGGGCATACATTGATATAATAATAGCGTAACAAAATTAACAAATGTGTAACATTTAAGGCTTCCTACAAAAGATAAAGGCATAAGATGAAGGAGGTTTTATATGGTAAAAACACACATCAGGCAAAAGCTGATCTATTCCGCAATCGCGGGAATGATCATAATCCCGGGGAGTGCGTCTGAGGTTTCGGCTGCCGTTCCGTCGGAGGAACAGCCGTTTATACAGGCAGCAGGGATTGAATCGGTACTGGAGAAATGTTATGAGACAGAAGTAAAGGAGAACATCAATCTCTATCTGGTACCAACAGAAGAGGGAGAGTATTTGAATATGGCATTTTCTGATACGGAGGACTTTACCTATATCAGAAGTGCCCCGGATGAGAACAGTGACTGGGTGGGCAAACTATATCAGGAGTCTGCCGCCCAGGTGCTGGAATATCTGGATGGCTGGACAAAGATCCGATCAGGATCTGCGGAAGGATATGTGCCTGCGGATGCTTTGATTACAGGCTCGGAGGCAGAAAAGTACGCAGAAGAATACGAGAATCACACCGTCACGGTCACAGCGGATGTCCTCAATGTCAGACAGGGGCAGGGCACAGAGAGAGAGATCTTAACCCAGGTGCGGCTGAACGAACAGTATGAAGTGACGGGAGAACCATCCCAAGGCTGGTATCCGGTCAAAGTGGGAGAGACAGACGGCTGGGTATGGGGCGAATATGTTGAGGAACAGACTTCTTATTCTTATGGGGAGACAAAGGAGGAAGAAGAAGCCAGAATCGCGGAGGAAAGCGCAGCGCAGGAGACTGCTGCCGCGGAGACGTCAGTGACCGCTGATCCGTCCAGGGCTTCTGCGGTCTCCGGAGCAGATTACTCTGCGGACGGCAGCGGCAGTACGGGGGCAGCAGAATATGCTTTCGGCACTGCGGTATCAGCAGGACAGGCTGTGATTGACTATGCGTGTCAGTTCATCGGGAATCCTTATGTGTGGGGCGGGACAAGCCTCACGGACGGAGCAGACTGTTCAGGCTTTGTCCAGTCAGTATATGCACATTTTGGCATCAGCCTGCCGCGGACCACATATGATATGGTGAATTCGGGGTACGCGGTCAGCTATGAGGATGCGCTGCCGGGAGATCTGATCCTTTATGACGGCCATGTCGGGCTCTACATGGGGGATGGGACGATCGTTAATGCCATGAACGAGGCAGATGGGATTGGAATCTGCAGTGCGACCTATACAGATATCATTGCAGTCAGGCGTGTCATCTAAATATTAGATATTGAATCAAAAAACGGGAAAACTGCATTTCGGAGATGGATTGCGGGGTTCCCGTTTTCGACATAATGGGCGCGGAAATAAGCAAAATGCACAAAAATGTTTTTATTTGTAAAAACACGTCGAAAATGGCTGTGGGAAAGTTTTCAACTTATCCACATTGAAAACCCTGAAAAAAGTGGAAAAAGTGAGGATTTCCACAAAGTTATCCACATTATCCACACAAAAACATATGTTTTTGGTGGATTACTCAGAGGCAAAAAAAGAACGAACGTTTTGGTGAGTTGTCATGAAAATGTAGAATTGTCGAAAAAGATCGGATTAATTATTGACTTTTGAGTATTCAAAAAAACGAAAAAAACAGAAGTGACAAGTCAGAAAATTCAGAAAAGACAGGAAAATAAGATCTGTATAAAATAGAAAACACAGTTGATAATTTAATTGACAGGGATTATAATAAAATCCACTGAAGAATATCAATCATTTAAGGAGGAAATAGAAATGGCACAGATTTCTAAAGATACAAGAATCGGTGAACTGCTGAACATCTTTCCGGAGTCTGCTCCGATTCTGATGGAGATTGGCATGCACTGCCTGGGATGCCCGGCATCACAGATGGAGTCTCTGGAAGAAGCAGCAATGGTACATGGCATTGACTGCGGTCTTCTTGTTGAGAAGATTAATGCAGCTATGGCAGCAGCAGGCAAATAAGCCTGTCTGAATGAGCAGAGATAAAATACTGAAGATAAAAAGAACCCGGATCGCTGAAGATCCGGGTTCTTTTTGTACAAGGAAAACCACGCGATAGTCGCGTGGTTCAATAGAAGCTTTAGCGATGTATTCAGATATAAAAACTCCTAATGTGTATAATAAAAACGTGACCTGCCAGTTACGTAAATAAAAACACATTAGGAGGCC
>CASDTX010000064.1 GCA_949283695.1 uncultured Eubacteriales bacterium
GAAACAACTTATGGTGAATGATTCCACTATCATGTCAGGTGTCGCTTCCTGCGTGGAAGCGTGGATTGAAACAGTGTATATTCCTGTCTATATTGGCACAGAACCGAGTCGCTTCCTGCGTGGAAGCGTGGATTGAAACCATCTGCTGCATAAGCCAACGATGAAGTGGATAGTCGCTTCCTGCGTGGAAGCGTGGATTGAAACTCCGTCTTCCAACCAGAGAAGGAGGATGCCGGAATCTGTCGCTTCCTGCGTGGAAGCGTGGATTGAAACTGTCAGGAACTACGAGACAAATTCATTAACGGTCGTCGCTTCCTGCGTGGAAGCGTGGATTGAAACTGGCGTTAAGTTTTTCAAATTCCTCCTCTTTTGCGTCGCTTCCTGCGTGGATTGAAACTGTCTTATTGTCATCGTGTCTATAAAGGAAATCCGTGTTGTCATCTTGACAATTTTAAAATTCATGTTAAAATAGTCCTGTAATCGGACAATACAGCATACGGAGGAAATTTCATGCTACAGGAGAGGATTGAAGACCAGGTTCGTCAGTTTTGTGACGCCTGGCAGGATTTAAATATGATCTATGAGGACTATGCGAGAAGTGTGAATGTCCCTTATACAAGTCTGTATATCCTCAGCCTGATCACGACCACCAAAGACTGCACCCAGAAGATCATCTGTGAGAAGACGTTTCTTCCCAGACAAACTGTGAATACGATCGTCACCGGATTTTACAAAAAGAAATGGATCACGCTGGAGGAACTGCCGGAAGATCGGCGTATCAAGACGATCCATCTGACAGAAGCAGGACGGGAGTTTGCAGATCAGATCATTCCGCAGATCCGAACGGCGGAACGCGAGGCTATGGAGTATCTTACGCCGGAACAGCGGAGGACACTGCTGGAGGGAATCCGTATCTATCATGATGCATTTCGGTCTGCGATGCTCCACGGAGGGAAGGAGTAGAGAGAGTCCTTCCCTCCGTGGAAAAGCTTCTTTCGGGACAGTTCATTCTTCTCTTATTTTTTTGCACAAATAGTCCGAATACAGTACAATACTGAAAAGATACAATATTTAATCGATGAAAAGTAAGGATGATAACAGGAGGTGAAATATGGCGAAAGCAATCGATATGACAAAGGGGAGTCCGGCAAAGCTGCTGGTGCGTTTCGCTGTTCCGCTCCTGATCGGCAATCTGTTTCAGCAGGTCTACACATTAGTGGACCGGGTGATCGTGGGGCAGTTTGTCGGAGCGGACGCATTTTCTGCGGTGGGCTCTACCAATGCGCTCTCGATGATGTTCATGTCCATGTGTATGGGAACTGCCATCGGCACAGGGGTTGTGGTCTCACAATATTTCGGGGCGGGAGATGAGAAGAACACAGCAGCCGCCATCGCCAACGGCGCCTATATCAATGTGATCACGGCAGTCGTCATGACGGCCATCGCTCTTTTAGCGGCGGAACCGGTCTTAAGGCTTCTGGATACGCCTCAGGCGCTGATGAAAGATGCTGTGGATTATATGCTGGTATACATGGGCGGTCTGACAGCAGTGTCAGCTTACTACACGCCTTTTTCCATCCTGCGGGCGCTGGGAGATTCCAAAACACCTCTGATCTTTCTGGTATTTTGCAGTGTGCTGAATATCGTTCTGGATCTGATCTTTGTCGTCCCTTTCGGCATGGGTGTCATCGGAGCAGCCATTGCCACGGTCTTCTCCCAGGCAGTGGCAGCGTTTTCCTGTATGGTCTATGCGTTCCGGAAAGTGCCGCAGTTTAAGGAAGCCTTAAAATATGCCAGACCGAACCGTGTGCTTTTGCGCCAGACCTTAAGAATGGGAATCCCTGCCGGCTTCCAGTATTCGCTCATGTATATTTCCGGCATTGTCCTTCAGCGTGTAGTTAATGGCTTTGGCGCTGACGCGATCGGAGCTTTTACAGCCACCACCCAGATGGAAACGATGGTGCAGCAGATCTACTCCGCGCTGGGAAGCGCTATGGTTACATACACGGGACAGAATATGGGCGCCGGGAAGACCGGGCGTGTGAGAGAGGGGATGCGCTCTGCGATGGGGATCAGCGCTGTTGTATCCGTTTTTCTGCTGGCTTTGTTCTGGATCGGCGGACGAGGGATCATGGGGATCTTTGTGCCGGATCAGAATATCATCTCGCTGGCGCACAGCGGGATCCGGATCACCAGCCTGTTCTTCATGGCTCTGGGAGTGGTCCAGGTCGTGCGGTTCCTGCTGAACGGAGCGGGAGATTCTGTCTATGCGCTTCTTAACGGTATGGTGGAGATTGCGGCGCGTATCGGATTCGCCGTTGCCCTGACCGCCATTCCGTTTATTGGGATATGGGGCATCTGGCTGACTACCGGGCTTACCTGGCTGGTCACGGCAGGCTTTGCCCTCTGGAGATACCGGGGCGGCGTATGGATGGAGAAGTCGCTGGTGCAGGCAGCACGGTCGGAGGCCGGCCCTGACGGAGCCAAGGGGAAACAGAAGTTATAACATAAACAGAATTTGAAAGGAGATTTTAAGTATGGAGAATTTTAATTTTTGTATTGGTGTAAATGTTCTTTTCGGCAGAGACCAGATCCAGAATCTGCCCGCAGCTCTGTCAGAGTATGGCAAGAAAGTTCTTCTTGTTTACGGAGGAGGCAGCATTAAGAAGAACGGCCTTTATGACTCGCTGATGAGTCTGCTGGGGGACTATGAGGTCTATGTCCTCTCTGGCGTTGCACCGAACCCGAGGATCGACAGTGTGCGGGAGGGAGTGAAGCTGTGCCGTCAATACGGCATAGAAGTAATCCTGGCCGTGGGCGGCGGGAGTGTGATCGACTGTTCCAAAGCCATCGCGGCTGCAGTTTATTACGACGGCGATCCGTGGGAGATGATCGCCATGCAGAAGCCGATTGAGAAAGCTCTGCCGATCGCGACCGTGCTGACTCTTGCGGCCACCGGCAGCGAAGCGGATACCGGCGGGGTGATCTCCAACCCGGAGACAAAGGAAAAGCTGGGATTCGGCGCGCCGGTTCTAATGCCGAAAGTGTCTGTTATGGATCCTACTTATACGTTCAGCGTTCCGGCCAGCCAGACCGCTGCGGGCTGCGCGGATATACTGTCACATCTGATGGAGCAGTATTTTGTCCCGGCCAGCACTTACATGGGAGATCTGCTGGTGGAGGCTGTGATGAAGACCATTATCAAATACGCTCCGGTGGCAGTCTGTGAGCCGGAGGATTATGAGGCGCGCGCCCAGATCATGTGGGGGAGTTCGATCGCGGATAATGCAACCCTGTGCAACGGAAATCAGCTGGCAGTATTCGGTGTACACGCTATGGAGCATGAGCTTTCTGCCCACTATGATCTGACCCACGGCGTAGGGCTTGCGATCCTGACGCCCCGGTGGATGCGTCATGTGATGAAGAAAGCACCGGAGGTTACGATCCCCCGGTTCGCCCACTTTGCGAAAGCAGTCTGGGGAATGGAGGGGGACAATGAGAACATCCTTGCAGAGCAGGCTGCGGACGCCCTGGAACATTTCTTCCGGGAATTACAGATTCCCATGTCACTGAACAGTGTGGGGATCGATGACAGTCGTTTTGAGGAGATGGCAGAGCACGCGGTACAGACCGGCAGCCTGGAGTATGCATGGATCGGTCTGGAGAAGGAAGATGTCAGGGGAATTTTAGAGATGTGTTTATAGGAGGAGCTTACAATGGCGAAAAAAGTACTGGTTCTGATGGGAAGTCCGAGAAAGAATGGAAACTGCAGCCGGCTCAGCGACGCGTTCCTGAAAGGCGCGGAAGAAAAAGGCTGTCAGGCAGAGAAGATCTATCTGAAAGAAAAAGAAATCAAAGACTGCCTCGGCTGCTGTGCCTGCCAAAAGAATGGCGGCATCTGTGTGCAGAAGGATGATATGCAGGAGATCTGTGAGAAGATGAAAGAGGCGGATGTGATCGCGTTTGCTGCGCCGGTCTACTTCTATACGTGGAACGCACTGATGAAGCGGGCGCTGGACCGCACGATCGCGGTGGAGGCGGCGCTGGAAGGGAAGACGTTCTGTCTGCTCTCTGCGGGTCAGGCGCCGGAAGAGAAGTATATGACCACGATGATCGACAGCTTCCGTAAATACATCGGGTGCTTCCGGGGAGCAGGCAACCGGGAGGGCGGCTATGTATTCGGCTTCGGAACCGACCGGCCGGGAGATGTGGAAGGAACAGAAGCCATGGAGAAGGCTTATGAGATGGGAGCGGCAGTCTGCGGAGAAGACCTGTGAGGCGGGAGCGCAGTCTGTGGAAAAAGGGATTCGACTTCATGCGGAAAGGGTGTTATATTAAACGTGTAGAAATAAAGGGAACGATAGAGAAATAAGGAAGAAAACATATGAGGGCGGCGATCATTGACGATGACAGAAGAGACCGGGAGCGGCTCCGTTCCTTTATAGAGCAGTATCAAAAGGACACGGGGACAGAGGTGAAGACGGAGTTATTTTCCGGAGGTGTGGAATTTCTTGAAAGATTCCGGGCAGATTATGACATTATCTTTCTTGATATTGAGATGCCCGGGATGGACGGACTGGAAACCGCGCGTGAGATCCGCAGGACGGATGGCTCGGCGGCGATCCTATTTATTACGAATATGGCTCAGTATGCCATACGCGGATATGAAGTCAATGCCGTGGATTTCATGGTAAAGCCTGTGAATTATTATAATTTTGCAGATAAGCTGAAACGGGCCATTGACTTTTCCGCGCGGCGGAAGAGAAGGTATCTGCTTCTGAAGAATGGGGAGGAGATCGTGCGGATCCCGGCTGCGGAACTGTTCTACGCGGAGAAAGAAGGGAATAACCTGATTTATCATGTCCGGGGCGGGGAATACAGGGAGAGAGGATCCATCCAGGGACTGAAGGGGAAACTGGATGAAACGATGTTCGCGGAATGTATGTCCGGGTGTATGGTGAATCTTTCTTATGTAGAAAAGCTTGGCAGGGATACGGTTCTTGTAGCCGGGCAGACACTTCCCGTATCCCGGAGGCTGAAAAAGGAATTTGTACAGAAGTTTATGGATTATGTAGGAGGATAGGATTATGGATCAGATGCAGTTTATTTCGATTTTTCGGTTTACGATCCAGCTCCTGATTTCTGAGGCGGTTTTCCTGATCGGCATCCCCCGGAGGAAGGATTTCCCGGTCCGTCTTTTCTGTTCTGCGGTTTGTTACAGTCTGTCAGCTGCGGCGTACTACAAGATGATTCTGTCGCCGGGGCCGTTGATGGCGACCTATATTGCGCTGTGGATTCTTCTTTTTGGACTTTCCCTTGGTGTGATTTTTGCCTGCTTTGATGTTTCTTTTGAGGAGACGCTTTTTATCGGGGTGGGCGGATATGCCACGGAGCATATCGCATTCGCAGTGACCAAGATCGTCCAATATATAACCTGGATGGATGCTGAGGTGATTGGTGTGATCCCGGAATATCTCCTGTTCCGTCTGCTGCCGTACATATTGGCGGCGGCTTTGGTGTATTTCTTTGTCATACGGAAGAACCGCAGGCAGACGGAGGCGGAGCAGAAGGATAAGCGGCTCATCATTCTGGCGATGGTCATTCTGTTTACGGCCATTGTGCTCAGCGGGATTACGGATTCTTTGTCCGGTATCTGGCGGCAGTCTTTGCTGGGGCAGGTGATCTGTCCGTTATATAGTATGGTCTGCGCGGTTCTGGTGATTCTGATCGAGTTCTTTTTTTCGCGGGAGAACCGTTTGACAAGAGAGCGGGAAATCATGGAACAGATGCTGCAGATGTCCTACGCGCAGCAGAAGAGTTCGAAGGAAGCCATTGATATTATCAATATTAAATGCCACGATCTGAAGCATCAGATGGGGCTTCTGACAAAGATCGACGACAAGGAACAACGGCACCAGTATATTGATGAGATGCGCCGGGCTGTGTCGATCTATGATGCGTCCTACCAGACCGGGTGTGAATCACTGGACTATATTCTCAGAGAGAAGACGCTGCTGTGCGATGAATATGAGATCACGTTCAGCTGTATGGCGGACGGAGGGACTCTTTGGTTTATGGAAGCGCCGGATATTTACGCGCTGTTCGGGAATATGCTGGACAATGCGATTGAGAGCGCACAGAAGGAATCCATCCCTCAGAAGCGGTGCGTCAGTCTGCGGATGAACCGCCAGGGGCAGATGGTGCATATCCATATAGAAAATACCTGTCCGGACCACCCCCGGTTTATAGACGGTATTCCGGTGACTACGAAGGCAGATCAGCAGAACCATGGCTATGGTGTGCGCAGTATCTGCTATATTGTGAAGAAATATCAGGGGCAGATCTTGATGCGGGTGCGCGACGGCAGATTTCTTCTCGACATCGTGCTCCCAGAAGACGGGAAATAACAGATTCGGCTGCAATAACCGATTATAACAGGAAAATGACCGATTCCCACTTATCGGAGGAGGTCATTTTTTTTCGTGCTATACTTGCGCTAGCGTCGGTGAGCGAAAGAGAGGAAGAACAGAAGCTCTTGTACGCTGATGTTTGTTTCATCAATAGAAAGGAGAGGGAAAAAGATGAATATTACAGTTGCATGGGAAGATGTAGTAAGTGTCGTTCAGCAGATTTCAGGCTATCTGGCTGTGATTGTGATCGCGCTTGCAGCGATGATCGCAGTGGCAGCCGCAGTCAGGAAACTGCACAAGGCGAAGAAGAGAATGATCCGCTCGCAGGCGGTTCTGGCATTCTTGCTGATTGTCGCGGTGACCGTGAACATGATTTTGTTCGGGCCTATGTCAAATACGATTACGGCGGCAATGTCTGAGATGGGAACGCTGCGGGACGAGACAGTAACGGCGTCGAGGGAGATTGTTGAAGAGGTTACGGCGGAAGGTATTATTCTTGCCAAGAACGATGACAATGCCCTGCCCATGGAAGCGGGGAACCTGAACGTATTCGGCTGGGCGTCCACGAATCCGGTATACGGAGGCACAGGATCTGGCACGATTGATGTATCTACTGCGGTCAGCATCTTAGACGGATTGGAGAGCGCGGGATTTACCTTGAATACGGAACTGTCGGATATGTACACCGAGTATCGCGCGGACCGGCCGGTAATCTCGATCAATGACGGGCAGGAGTGGACACTTCCGGAGCCGCCGGCAGATCAATACAGTGAGGAACTGATGGCAAATGCAAGGGCGTTTTCAGACACGGCGCTGATCGTCCTGGGCAGGCCCGGAGGCGAGGGCGCTGATCTGCCTCATGATATGGGAGCAGTGCTTGACGGTACATGGAGTCAGGGAACGAAATATACGAACGGATCCTATCAGAATAATTCGGATGACTATGTGGACTTCACTGACGGCCAGACTTATTTGGAGCTGAGCCAGACCGAGAGAAACCTGGTAGACATGGTGTGTTCTCAGTTTGAAAATGTAGTTGTCGTCTATAACGGCGCCAATACCATGGAAATGGGATGGACAGATGAATATGAGCAGATTAAAGGTGTTGTACTCTGCGCGGGAGCCGGCGCGGCGGGATTTCTTGCACTGGGGAAAGTTCTTACAGGAGAGGTGAATCCGTCCGGGAAGACGGTCGATACGTGGGTATACGATCTGACAGCGGTGCCCTATTACAATAATGTGGGAAGCTTCCTTTATGACAATGTAGAAGATGTGACATCTGCCGCGAAAGAAGCGTGGGAAGCGGCTGACGGCGTGGCTTCATTTGTGAATTATACCGAAGGAATTTATGTGGGCTACCGGTTCTATGAGACAGCGGCGGAAGAAGGACTGATTGATTATGACGCTGCAGTGCAGTATCCCTTTGGCTATGGACTGAGCTATACAACATTTTCACAGTCGATGGGAGACCTGCATGTATCGGACGGGGAGATCTCTGTAGATGTAACCGTCACAAATACCGGGAATACTGCTGGAAAAGAGGCCGCAGAGCTCTATTATACACCGCCCTATACCAACGGCGGGATCGAGAAGGCAAGTGTGAATCTCATTGCCTTTGATAAGACAGACCTTCTTGAACCGGGAGAATCCCAGACGCTGACATTATCCTTTGCGGAAGAAGACATGGCCTCCTATGATACCTATGGCACAGGGGCTTATGTGCTGGAGCAGGGAACTTATGGGATCAGTCTGAGGACGGACAGCCATACCGTAGTAGAGGAAAGAACCTACGAGGTGCCGGAGGAGATTGTTTACGACGAGTCGAATATGAGATCTACGGATGCAGCGGCAGCAGAAAACAGGCTTCAGTTTGCAGAGGGGGATCTTACCTATCTCTCCAGAGCGGACGGATTCGCTAATTTTGAGACCGCGGCAGCAGCTCCGGCAAGCTATTCTCTGGACGGAGAACTGCTGGCGAATGGAACATACGATCCCGAAGACTATAATAACCCGGATGACGAGATGCCCACAACAGGGGCGGACAACGGACTGACGCTGTACGACCTGCGAGGGGCGGACTATGAAGATGAGAGGTGGGAAGAACTGCTGGATCAGATGGAGATCGATGAGATGACAGAACTGATCGGCTGGGGCGGATTCCAGACGGTGGCAGTAGATTCCATAGAAAAGCTTTCCACACTGGATACAGACGGACCGGCAGGCGTGAACTCTTTCATGACCAGCAGCTTTGGAACCGGATACTGTGCAGAGGTGCTTGTGGCACAGACGTGGAATGTAGATCTGGCTTATGAGCTCGCGCAGGGGATCTGTCAGGAGCTTCAGGACTTTGGTTTCAGCGGCTGGTACGGCCCGTCCATGAATATCCATAGAAGCGCATTCGGAGGACGAAACTTTGAGTATTACTCAGAGGATGGTGTTCTCAGCGCGGAGATGGCGGAGGCTGAGATGATGGCAGCGCTTGCCAGCAATATCTATCCTTATCTGAAGCACTTTGCATTTAACGAGCAGGAGACGAACCGGAATGCGATGTGCTGCACATGGCTCAATGAGCAGTCGGCAAGAGAACTGTACCTGAAGCCATTCGAGGAATGTGTTAAGAATTCAGACGGCAGGCCCCTGGCAATGATGTCATCTTACGTTTACATCGGTACCGAATGGGCAGGCGGATGTTCGGCCCTGTTAAATGAAATTCTCCGTGAAGAATGGGGATTCCGCGGCATGGTACTCACCGATTATTTCGGAAACTATGGTTATATGGACGCGGACCGTGCCGTGCGCGGCGGAAGCGACATCATGCTTGCAACGATTGGAAGCGAGGCCATTATGACAGATACGACAAGCGCCACTTCTGTCAATGCGATGCGGAACGCCTGCAAGAACGTACTCTATACTGTAGTAAACAGCGGTGTGTATGAAGATTATCAGGGAAGCATCACACCGGACTGGATGAAACTGGTGTATGGGATCGACGCAGTGCTGGCGGCAGTCCTGATCGCGCTGGAGGCAGTGGTTCTCATTCGATATAAGAAAGCAAAGAACGAAGAAAACTAAGAGCAGTGTGAAACGATCAGCAGACGGACAATCATTCTGCAGCCGGAATGAATATGGAGCAGGCATCCTGAAATGAAAAAGGATGCCTGCTCCTGTTATGGTGCGTTATGCCCGGCAAGCGGCAGACATGCCTGCAGGAGCTGATATTTGCCGGGCTTGGAAGATTGATGCGTCTAAAATCAGTTTTTCAGATGATGATACAGGATATCGATGAATTCACTGTTTGTAGGTTTACAATTCAGCGGATATTTTGTAATCTGTATGAGAAGATCACGGTTTCCATTATACCAGCACCGGCTGACCGCGGTGCGGATGCAGTGCTCGACATTGTACCGGGTGGTCTTGAAATGGGCAGCTACATCAACGTACAGAGTTTTATAAACGGATATCAGGTAATCCTCATTTTCCATACAGAGAGACAGGGCATAGCAAAGGTAGTGGTATCCGAGGTAAGTAGACTGAATGCCGAGGCTCAGCAGAAGGTGCTGGACGTGATTGATCATGATAATGATCCTCCTTTTCTTTTATAATCCAAACTATTGTAAGTGGAAAAATTTGGAAACCTGTATAATTCGATAATACTACATAAATCTTGAGTATGTTCGACATCAATCGACATAATCAAAAAAATATCGGAAAAATAGTAACACGGAATCCGAAGATAGGGGGAGGAGCATCTATAGGAGCACAGAGGATGAAAAATAAAAGGCACACGAGAAGTACGAACAAGACAGACAGAAACTCGAGAAGAAGGATTGCAGCGGCGGCAGTTCTGCTGGCTGTGAGCGCCGGGGTGATGATCCTTTCCGTGAAGAGTCCCGGATTTGCACAATGGTATTCTGACGTGATTTATCCGGGATTGGTTTCCGGCCCGGGCAGGGCTGCGGGAGCGCTGCCGTTCTCCCTGGCGGAGTTATGTATGTATGCGGTTCTGGCTGCTTTGATGGGATCTGTCCTCTTCCTGTTCTGGAAGATCATCCGGGAAAAGGGCGCGGGCAGAAGGCTTTTTCGCTGGTTTTCTTACGTGATTCTGGCAGTCGCGGTTCTGGCGTTCCTTTATACAGCAGGGTGCGGCATCAACTACCACAGGAACTCTTTCTCAGAGTCAGAAGGAATTGTGACTGCAGATTATACGGCCGAAGAGCTGAAGGAGATCTGTGTCTGGCTGACAGATGAAGTGAACGCCCTGAGCGGTTCCGTGCAGAGGGACAGCGAAGGAGTGATGGAACTGGATGCGCCGGAGGGAGAAGGTGCCGTTGAGGCCATGGAACGTCTGGCGAAAGAGTTCCAATCCCTGGAGGGCTACTATCCTGAGCCGAAGAAGCTGGTGCTCTCAGAGTTCTTGTCGTATCAGGGACTGACGGGAATCTATTCTCCTTTTACGATAGAAGCGAATTATAATGGGGATATGACCGCTTATAATATTCCGTTTACGGCCTGTCATGAGCTTTCCCATCTGCGGGGATTCATGCAGGAACAGGAGGCGAATTTTATCGCCTTTCTGGCCTGTACAGGATCGGAACGGGCGGATTTCCGCTACAGTGGATATCTGTCCGGATGGGTTTATTGTATGAATGCGCTTTACCGGGCAGACAATGAGAGCTGGGCGGAAGTGCGGGCCCTGCTGGATGAGAAAGCGGAGCAAGATCTGGCGTCGAACCATGCGTTCTGGGATTCTTACGAAGGGATGATCTCCGAGACGGCGGACCGTGTGAATGATACCTATCTGAAGGCAAACGGACAGGCAGACGGCGTGAAGAGCTATAACCGGATGGTAGACTTGATTGTGGCGTATTTTGGAGACGGGCAGTAAGGCGAATCGTTTCGGGGGAACGCAGAGAGACCGTCCTTTTTGTACGGATTTTGACACAGGAAGGCAATTTGCATTGTATTCATGTGCCGAAATATGATAGAATAATAAAAGTTCTGCCGGAGTCGTATCTGATGAGGCAGTCTAAAGCAAGAAGATTGTTGCAAGAAGATCGTTATGACAGGGAAAGAAGGAGGTTACATATGATCAAATTATATGATAACGGCGTCTACCTCTTAAACGGCGCCGAGCTAGTGGAAGATACAGGCAATGTACAGGTTCCCCTTTCGAAGGAAGAAGCTGCTCAGAATACGATGGCGTACAGCATCTTACAGGCGCATAATACGTCCGGAAATATGAAGAACCTGCAGATTAAGTTTGATAAGCTGACATCTCATGATATTACATTCGTAGGGATCATTCAGACAGCGAGAGCTTCAGGACTTCAGAAATTCCCGATTCCGTATGTGCTGACAAACTGCCACAACAGCCTTTGTGCTGTGGGCGGTACGATCAATGAGGATGACCACATGTTCGGACTGACCTGTGCGAAGAAGTACGGCGGAGTCTATGTACCGCCTCATCAGGCAGTGATCCACCAGTTCGCCCGCGAAATGCTGGCAGGCGGCGGGAAGATGATTCTCGGCTCTGACAGCCATACGCGTTATGGCGCGCTTGGAACCATGGCAATGGGCGAGGGCGGACCGGAGCTGGTAAAGCAGCTTCTCAATAAGACTTATGATATTAAAATGCCGGGTGTGATTGCCATTTATCTGGACGGTGAGCCGGCGAAGGGTGTCGGACCGCAGGATGTGGCGCTTGCGATCATCGGCGCAGTCTTTAAGAATGGCTATGTAAACAATAAAGTGATGGAGTTCGTAGGACCGGGCGTCAAGAAGCTGAGCGCAGATTTCCGTATCGGCGTTGATGTAATGACCACAGAGACGACCTGCCTGTCTTCTATCTGGACGACAGATGAGAAGGTGGAAGAGTTCTACGAGATCCACGGCAGACGGGAAGATTATAAAGAACTGAACCCGGGCGCATGTACCTATTATGACGGCTGTGTCTATGTGAACTTAAGCGAGATCAAACCGATGATCGCGATGCCGTTCCACCCGAGCAATGTTTACACCATCGACGAACTCAATGCAAATTTAAAGGACATTCTTCATGATGTAGAGCAGAAAGCACTTGTAAGTCTGGACGGCGCGGTAGAATATTCTCTCCAGGACAAGATCCGTGACGGCAGACTCTATGTAGAGCAGGGAATTATCGCAGGCTGTGCAGGCGGCGGATTTGAAAATATCTGTGCAGCGGCAGACATCATCAAGGGACATAATATCGGTTCTGACGCGTTTACATTCAGTGTATATCCGGCAAGTATGCCGATCTATATGGAACTTGTGAAGAATGGGGCTGTAGCAGATCTGATGGAAGCAGGAACCGTCGTTAAGACCGCGTTCTGCGGACCGTGCTTCGGCGCAGGCGACACACCGGCCAACAACGCACTGTCTATCCGCCATACAACGAGAAACTTCCCGAACCGCGAGGGAAGCAAGCTTCAGAGCGGACAGATTTCATCCGTTGCACTGATGGATGCGCGCTCCATTGCAGCGACAGCGGCGAATAAGGGATTCCTGACTCCGGCTACGGCAATGGATGTGGAGTATAAAGGACAGAAGTATCATTTTGACGGCAACATTTATGCGAACCGTGTATTCGACAGCCACGGAACGGCAGATCCGGACGTGGAGATCCAGTTCGGACCGAACATCAAAGACTGGCCGGAGATGTCCGCGCTGCCGGAGAACCTGATCGTCAAAGTTGTATCTGAGATACATGATCCGGTTACAACCACAGACGAACTGATTCCGTCCGGGGAGACCTCATCCTATCGTTCCAACCCGCTGGGACTTGCAGAGTTCGCGCTCTCAAGGAAAGATCCTGCGTATGTGGGCCGCGCGAAAGAGGTTCAGAAAGCGCAGAAAGCGATTGAGGCAGGAACATGTCCGCTTGACGCACTGGAAGAGCTGAAGCCGGTGATGGAGGCAATCCAGAAGGCTTATCCGGAAGTTGGAAAGGGAAATATCGGTGTCGGAAGTACGATCTTCGCAGTGAAGCCGGGAGACGGATCTGCGCGTGAGCAGGCAGCTTCCTGCCAGAAGGTGCTCGGCGGCTGGGCCAATATTGCTGTTGAGTACGCTACGAAGCGTTATCGTTCGAACCTTATTAACTGGGGAATGCTTCCGTTCCTGACAGATGCGGACCACGAGGCTCTTCCGTTCAAGAACGGGGATTATATCTTCGTGCCGGATGTAAGGAAAGCTGTAGAAGATAAGGCAGAAGTAATCAAGGCGTATGTTGTCGGCGATGAACTGAAAGAGATCGACTTAAGGCTTGGAGATCTGACTGATGCAGAGAGACAGATTATACTTGACGGATGTCTGATCAATTATTATAAAGCTACAATGTAGAAGACAATCTTCGCAGTGAAGAGTATTGAAAACACGGGAATTTATTTCTCGTGTTTTCTTTTTGTACAAGGAAAACCACGCGATAGTCGCGTGGTTCAATAGAAGCTTTAGCGATGTATTCAGATATAAAAACTCCTAATGTGTATAATAAAAACGTGACCTGCCAGTTACGTAAATAAAAACACATTAGGAGGCC
>CASDTX010000065.1 GCA_949283695.1 uncultured Eubacteriales bacterium
AATGGTGACAGGCACCTTTGCAAAGGTGCCTGTCACCATTCACACTTCCTTCACAATTTGTTATACTTTGACGAACGATTCTTCCTTTTCCCCTCTGCCCTCTGTGCTATAATGTCTTTAAGGCCGAGGCATCTCCACTGCTTTCAACTGCAGTGATTCCCGGCTGAAACCCGCAGGTTAAGGAGGTATAAATATTAATGGGTGAAGTCAGATTCATGATTTCCGAAGCTGCGAAGCAGGTCGATGTGGAGTCTCACGTACTGAGATACTGGGAAGAGGAACTCGGCCTGACGATCGGACGTACGGAAATGGGCCATCGATATTATACCAAAGATGACATCCAGCTCTTCCGCTGTATTAAGAAACTGAAGGATGAAGGAATGCTCTTAAGAGAACTGAAGCCGCTGATTCCTGAGCTGAGGGCGACCCGCCTGAAGGTAAAGGCCGGGGAAGCCGCGGTACAGTCCGGCAATACTCCGGACACGGCCAGTACTCTCGAGCCGGCTGCCGGTCAGACACCCCCGTCTGCTGCTCAGGCTCCTGCTTCCGCAAGTACTGCCGTTCCCTCTGCGACCGTCTTGAAGGAAGTCGGCGAAGTTATGATCCCGCTTGAGAAGGTGGAACAGATGCGTGCTCTTGTGGGCGACGTTCTCCGGGAAGCGCTGGTGGAAAATAACTCTGTATTGCAAAACAACATCAGCAGCACAATAACTACTGATGTTGTTCATGAAATTGATTTTCTTCTCCAGGCCAAGGAGCGCCAGCAGGAGGAACACTTCCGCAGACTGGACACTCTGATCCGCCAGCAGCAGAATACCCGCAAGGAGGCTGCCAAAGGCGGTCCTATTATGAAATTGAGAAAAATATTTACATAGCTTACTGCTGCCGAAGCTCATTCCCGAACCGTGTGTACTGCGGCATCCACGCAAGGCGCACGGTTCCGATCGGGCCGTTCCTCTGTTTCGCAATAATGATCTCTGCGATATTTTTATCTTCGGTATCTGGATTATAGTAATCATCCCTATAGATAAACATACACACATCGGCATCCTGCTCGATTGCTCCGGATTCACGCAGATCTGAAAGCATAGGGCGCTTATCAGTTCTCTGTTCCACCGCACGGCTCAGCTGAGACAGTGCGATCACCGGAACATTCAGTTCTCTCGCCAGTCCCTTCAAAGAACGCGAAATCTCTGAGATCTCCTGCTGGCGGCTCTCATTCTTTCTGCCGCCGCTTCCGCTCATCAGCTGAAGATAATCAATAATGATCAAATCCAGCCCCTGCTCCAGCTTATACTTTCTGCACTTGGAGCGCATCTCCGAGATCGAGATTCCCGATGTATCGTCGATAATCATACGAGATTTGCCGATTGTACCTGCTCCTTCGATCAGCTTTTCCCAGTCTGTATCTGTCAGGTTTCCTGTTCTTAAGACCTGCGCGTCTACATGTGACTCCAGGGAAAACAAACGATTTACCAGCTGTTCCTTGGACATCTCAAGGCTGAAGATAGCCACCGCCAGATTCTGACGAAATGCTACGTGCTGGGCAATATTAAGCACAAATGCCGTCTTTCCCATGGAAGGACGGGCTGCGATCAGCACCAGGTCTGAACGCTGAAGTCCTGAGAGCTTGTAATCCAGATCAATGAATCCCGTTGGAATTCCGGTCACAGTCCCTTTCATCTTCGACGCTCTCTCAATCACGTCCAGTGCGTTGAGAACAACCTGCTTAATCGGAACATATTCCTGAGAGTTTCCATGTTCCACCAGCTCAAATACCCGTTTCTCTGTCTCATTTAAGATGTCTTCTAAAGGACGATTCTCCAGATAACACGCATTGGCGATCTCCTCATTGATCCGGATCAGGCTGCGCAGAACCGCCTTCTCCCGCACAATCTCCGCATAATACTTAATATTAGCGGAAGTCTGTGTGCCGGCCAGAAGTTCTCTGGCATACTCCATACTGCTGACCTCAGGAGGCACGTTTTTCTCCTTCAGGTGCTCCTGCAGCGTAATCAGATCCACCGGACGCCCTTCTCGGAAGAGATCCACCACAGCATCGAACAGAATTCCGTAGGCGGTCTGATAGAAGTCTTCACCTGTAAGCATTTCTGACGCCACCTGAACAGCATCCTTATTCATCAGCATCGCCCCCAGCACCGCCTGCTCTGCTTCGATGCTGTGGGGCGGTATCCGTTTCATTGCCGCTTCAATATTTTCCATACAGGATCTTCACTCCTACGCTTCTTCCTTCACGACTACTTTCAGTTCTGCCGTCACTTCCGGATGCAGCTTCACGTGAACGATATGAGTTCCCAGTGATTTAATGGCCTCTTTTAACTGAATTTTCTTCTTATCTACATCCAGATTCATCTGGTCTTTGACCGCCGCCGAGATCTCCTTGCTGGATACCGAGCCAAACGCTCTCCCGCCTTCTCCTACTTTGATCGACAATTCCACATGGCCGGAGGCAAGTTCTGCCGCCAGTTTCTTCGCTGCCTCCAGATGCTCCTGAGCCACCTTTTTCTCGTTGTTTTTCTGAAGCTTCAGATCATTCAGATTCTTCCCTGTCGCTTCCACTCCCATCTTCTTCGGGAGTATGAAATTCCTTGCGTACCCATCATTTACATTTACAATCTCACCTTTTTTCCCGAGAGATTTCACATCCTGCAATAAAATCACTTTCATCTTCTATATATCTCCTTCCTTGATCATCTGATCAATCGTTGCTTTTAACGCCTGAATTGCTTCCTCGATATTCGTATGATCAAACTGTGCGCCGGCAGAATTGATGTGTCCTCCTCCGCCCAGCTTCTCTGCTATAATCTGTACATTTACTTCATCAATGGACCGGGCGCTTAGATAGATCTTTCCGTCATAAACCGTAAGGACAAAGGACGCCTTAATCCCACTGATATCAAGCAGCTCATTGGCTGCCTGAGCGGCCAGAACCGTCGGGCTCTCCACATCGCTCGGACACTGGGCGATGGCATACTCCTGACGATAGACCTCCGCGCGGCGCATGGTCTCAGCCTTGGCCTGATAAGAAGCCATATCATCGCGGAACATCTTGCGCACACGGGTGATATCTGCACCGCAGCGTCTTAAGAATGCCGCAGCCTCAAATGTACGCACACCCGTCCTGTTCATAAAGTTCCTCGTGTCAATCATAATACCGGCGTACAGGCAATCTGCCTCTACAGACGGGAACTTAATGTCATCTACAATATACTGGAGTACTTCCGCCACCATCTCACATGTGGAAGAAGAATATGGCTCCACATATGAAAGAACCGCATTTTCGATCACATTACTGCTCTGCCGGTGATGATCAAGCACTGCGATCATGCGGGAACGTTTCAGCAGCTCCGGACACTCTGTCATCTGCGGTTTATTCGTGTCCACAACGATCACCATCGTGTTGTCTGTAATATAATCCAGCGCCTGGTCTGACGTAAGGAAAATATCATCCTCATAGGCCGGGCTGTCAGCGATCTCATCATAAAGAGGACGCAGAGACTCTGTGACCGTATTAATTACAATATGAGCCTTCTTCTCCAGGTTCACCGCCGCACGGTAGATACCCATACAGGCGCCGAATGAGTCCGGATCCCCGATCTTATGGCCCATTACCATGACCTGATCCTTTGTTACAATGAACTCTCGGAGCGCCTCCGCCTTCACGCGGGCCTTCACACGGGTATTCTTCGCTGTCTGTTCTTTCTTGCCGCCGAAATAAGAGATGCCGTTGCAGTCCTTGATCACCGCCTGGTCACCGCCCCGGGCCAGCGCCAGATCGATGGCCACCCGGGCATACTGATAACTCAGTGCATACGTCGCAGTATTCAGACCAAGCCCGATACTCAGAGTCGCAGAACGGGCATTTCCGATATTGACCTGCTTAACTTCCTCCAGCAAGGAAAACTTGTCTTCCGCAATCTTTTTGTAGCTTTCTTTCCGAAGGACAATGAAATACTTGTCCTTCTCCATCTTCTTCACAATGCCGTCCACATCACCGATGTATTTGTTGATCTTCCGGTCAATCAGTGCCACAAGGAGAGACTGGCGGACTTCTTCTACACTTTCCATGACTTCGTCATAGTTGTCAATATAGATCAGACCTGCCACCATACGCTGCTCTTCGTTCTCACGCATGTAAGCATTTAGTTCAGTCACATCCTGCAGCGCAACCGTAACGAAAAATTCTTCCTCTTCCGGAATCTGAACAAGCTCTTCCCTGTCACTAAATCCCTGAACAGACACCCGGTGCAGCTCAACCTGATAATTCCGGTCTTTGTAGGTCACTTCCAGGTCCACATGCTCCATATCATCTTTCGGGAACACACCCGTGTGCAGTTCCGGAATCATACGGTTTAAATACTTCTCCGTCCTGGCTCCCGTCAGCAGTGTTTCGAACGCATCGTTCTTCCACAAGATCCGCCCGTCCTCCATTGCGATGGCATAAGGGACAGCCAGTTCTTTCAGCAGAGTATTCTCAATCCCCTTATACTGCGCTGAGAACTGAATCAGGTCAGCCAGAATCAAAGACCGGTTGTAAAAATACAGCCCGCCCGCGATTCCAAGATAAATCAGAATGAACAACGTCATAATGACCCCTGCTTTTTTGTCGATCATATAGAGCCAGAGGTCCATCGCCGCCAAAAGAACCGTCATAATAAGCGGCCAGTTCATGTACATCCGAAGCTGCCCTTTTAAACGCATTTTGTTTTTCTTTTTCATTGTGATTTCACCTCATCCGCAGCTGCCTTCCACCGGGCAGATATACAAAGTAACCTTCAGCCCGCGCCATTTGCAAAATCGCACTGACATACTGACCGCGGCTGCGCATAATGCAACTCATAATAGTTTGTTGAAAATGTATGGGGGTTTTGTTACAACGTCTTATTATAACATCTTTTCAAAAATTATTCTACTATTAAAAGTCTTGCAGCTGTTCCAACAGCACGGACAATATGGATTCTATGCCTTCGGCAACTCCGTCCGCGTCGTTCGAGGATACAATCCGATCCGCCGCATCCATGCACTCCGCAGATGCATTCCCCACAGCGAACCCGATCCCCGCATATCGCAAAAGTCCGCTGTCATTATGCCCGTCTCCAAACGCAGCCAGCTCTTCCCGCGCGATCCCCAAAAGCTCTGTCAAAAACTTTACCGCAGATTCTTTTCCTGCTTTTCGATGAGATATTTCTAAAAGCTGGCGCACAGAGGAAGTGATATACACATCCTCTGCCCGCTTTTCGAGAATTTTCCACAGTTTTTGCTTCTGTTCTTCACTTTTTACCACAACATCAATACAGTCAAGCTCCGTCCGGTGACTTTTTATAAACCCTTGCATCCCCTCCACAGGCTCACGCGTCTTCTGGATGTAAGGAATCGCCCGTTCCGCTGCTCCAAACCGGACCGGTTCTTCTACATACGCCTGCTCTGCATACGGTTTTCCGTCGATAAACGTCTCAAACACCACATCTTCCGCTTCCATGCAGGCCAGGATCTCTTCCACAGATTCCTGCGTCATCTTATACTGACACAGACACTTCTTCTCCACTAGATCGTACACTGCGGCGCCGTTTGAGGTAATGGCATAGCGGATTCCCGGAATCTTAAGGATCTCCTCCGGCAGGGAATGAAGTGACCTTCCGCTGGCAACCACTACCTGTATTCCTTCCCTGAGAGCCCGTTCGACTGCAGCCTTATTTCTTTCACTCAAATGCCCCCGGCTGTTCAACGTCGTACCATCCAAGTCAAGGGCAATACACTTTATCCTCATCTGCTCCACCTTTTTCCCGTTGATCTTTTTATTTTATCACATCCGCCCGATGTATCATAGTGACGCAAACAGGTTTTCACAGATAAACGCAGCATTCAGCCCCCAGTATTCGTAAAACCGCACTGCGTGCTTATTGTGGCTGACGCCACTGTTTATTTTCATTAGCAGACGCTCTCGGACAGCGAAACGGCCGCGGATTCCTGCTTTTACCCATAGAATCCGCGGCCGTTTCTTTCAAGCTATTCTCAATATTCAATCACCGGAAGCCGTCTGATCTTTGCATCTGTAAAAATATCATATTCGTCAAAGCTCGGCGTACTGAACTCTGATATCACCGCTCCCTCAGGTCCTGCCTGGAACCAATGTTTTGTATTCGGCTGCATCGTATACTGTTCCCCCGGTTCGAGGATCCGTTCATGAAACGCTGTATACGTCGTTTCATAACCGGAAGGAATCGCTGCCTTCCGGTCTGCCGTCTCTTCTCCTTCGATGTACAGATAAACAGTTCCATAGCGGCATCGGAATGTTTCTTCTTTCCCTGAATATCCCCTTTCCGGAATCGGCGCATGTGCATGTTCCGGACATGTCATGCCTGGCAGGAGTACCATCTCTTTTGCGCAGCACCGATTCGTATTTACATAGGTAACAAGAATCAGTCCGATCCTCTCGATGTCGTCAAGGCCAAAATCTGCCACTTCGATTCTCTCACATTCTTCCGGTGTCAGGATGATCCCTGCTCTCCGGTAATATTCCAGAGCCCTTTCCCTGATCTTCTCATACACTTCCTTCTTCATCGTCTTACTCTGCCTCCTGTTCTGCACTATCTTACGCTGCATACTTCCACATTCCTGTCCGCAGCCTTCTTCACTGTGACAGTCTTTTTCTCCCCCGGCAGAAGATCGAAATAATTATCATCGCAGTCCAGATCTCCTTTTATATACACGCCATGCACATAGCCATCCGCTGTTATCGTGATCTTTCGGTCCTCCCCTTCCTTTTCTGAGGACAGTACTGTGATCTGGCTTCTCTCATACTTCATCCGCCGGTTGTCCTCTGTCCGGAGCCAGATATTATCGATCTCATCTGAATCCACGTAAAGCATATAGGTCCCTGTCAGCAGATCATAACTGCCAGGCGCCTCCTTAAGTACATACTCTCTGGAAAACGGCTTCAGCTCAAATGTCACCTTTCTTGTCAAATCTGTCTTTCCATCAAAAGATACATACCCGAACCTGCCGTTCACCGTAATCGGAACCGGTGTATCATTTATCCCCTGCAGTACCACACTTCCATCCACAAGGCGCATGGTAAACTTGCGGTGAGCCAATGCTCTTTTCACCCCATAAAACGGGATCTTACGCCGTAAATAATAATCGACGATGGTCCACCCGACTTCTCCCCATGCATCATTGTACATCCAGAAAATCGCTCCATAACACTGCTGTTTGAACCGCATAGCTTCCAGTGAATAGTTGTACATCATAGAATGAACCATTCCTCCGTACAGAATATAATCCTCTATCGACAGCTTCTCCGGATGATCCACATAATTTTTCGTAATTGCAGTATCTACCGTGCCTTTCTCGAACACATTCGTATGATGATACCACAGAGCTCCGTTTCGGTCCAGGGACTCATCACCCAGATATTCTTTTGTGCTTTCCAGGCAGCACGGACCGATATACCCATACTCCGAGACGAATTTCGCCTGGATCTTGTCATAGTCCTTTACTTCAATCCGCTCCTCCATCTTCGGACTCATGAGCGCGTTTCTCCACCAATGAATGTCTCCCACTGTATCTGCATTCGGTGTTTCTCCGCCATAGGGGGAGCTGTTCCAATATGGAATGGACGGACAATTCTTGCGTACAATTTCTTTTGCCATCGTATTGGCTATATACAGTCCGTGCTGCTCACGGTACGTAAAATCAAATCCCCATTTCCCCGGGTTATCAATCGGGTTAAAGATCCAGTGGACCTCATTTGTCCCGCAGAACAGCGCCATACAGCAGTGGTTTCTAAGACGCTTTGTCTGGTATTCAATCTCATACCGCATCAGATCTCGGAACCAATCCTGATGATCCGGATACGTCGAGCACGCAAACATAAAGTCCTGCCACACCAGAATTCCCTTCTGATCACACAGCTCATAAAAGAGATCCCGCTCATAAAGACCGCCGCCCCATATCCGGATCATATTGAAGTTGGCCTCGACGGCCTCATCGGTCAGGACATGATACTTATGCTCCGGGACTCTGGCGTAGATAAAATCATTGGGAATCCAGTCTCCTCCTTTACAGAAAATTGGGACCTTGTTGACACGAAACTCAAATCTCCGATGATCTCCTTCCAGCGGGCTTGTATCCAGCTCCAGCTTCCGAATGCCATATTGGAACTCCGGCCATACTTCTTCTGCCCCTTCGCAGACCGCACTGATCCTTACGTCATACAGCGGCTGCTCCCCATATCCGTTCGGCCACCAAAGTGCTGCATTCGGAACCGTGATCTCCGTGTCGATATAATTCACTCCGGAAGTCAGCAGACAGTTCTCCAGCACCCGACCGGCAGCCGCTCTGCCGTTTCTGCTGATCTCGATCTTCACATCACAGACCTTAGACCCGATCAGATTCAGATCCTCCACGTCTATGCAGACCTTAAGGACCGCGTCCGTGCCGGCTTCTCCTGCCAGTACTTGATCGGTCTCGATAAGCACATCCCGGATTGCAGTCTTCTGATAACCGCGCAGGAATGCATGACCGGTAATGCCGATAGTTGCCACTTTCGGCCCCCAGTCCCATCCGCAGGTAAACTGCGGCCTTCTCACGAACGCCCGCCGGTCATCCTCCCTGCGTTCCCGTCCGTTGTACGTCTCCATGCTGACCACATAATCCAGTTCTGCTACATCTGACTCCTTGATCTCTTCCATTCCGCTGGTAACTCGCACAGCCAGCACATTTTCCCCCGGAAGGAGGAAATCTTTCACATCAAGCACGAAGGGATAATGCACACTTCTATGTGTCCCAAGAAAATGTCCATTCAGAAAGATATCACTTCTGGTATCCAATCCTTCCAGAACAAGTTCGATTATATCGCAATTCATTGCTATGCTTTCTCCGGAAAAGCATTTCCGAAACCACCAGGACCGTTTCTCAATCCACTCGGATTCATAGCAGTAATCCGCTTTCAGCGGCTCACGGATCAGCCCTTTCTCAAGAAGCGGCATCCGTACATCCACCGGCAGGCTGCATTCATGCCACCCGTCTTTTCTTTGCATAATAACGCTGAGGAAATCTTTATTCCATTTTAATGGAGCTTCACACATTTCCCAGTTGTCATTCAGATTCAGAAGATTCATGTTGTTTCCTCCTTGTTCGTTTTATTTCCCGCTGTTTTCTGTTGTCAGCCTTTTACTGCTCCTGCGACCATCCCCTTAATAATCTGCCTGGAGAAGAAAAAGTAAATCATCATCGTTGGGAAGATGGCGAGAACCATCGACGTCATCATCCTCGGATAATCCGTAGAAAACTGCCCTTTAAACAGCGTCAGTCCCACCGGTATTGTCATCCATTTCGATGAATCAATCAGAATTAACGAAAACGTAAATTCATTCCATATGTAAAAAAACTGTATAATCCCAATTGTAATAAGAATCGGCCGGCACATAGGAAGAACGATTGTATAGATCGTCCGCAGCCTGGAACTGCCGTCGATTGCCGCCGCCTCTTCGATTTCAGCTGGTACGGATTTCACATAACTCTCCACCAAAAATATAGCAATCGGCATACTGATGGCTGTATACGGCAGCACAAGCGTAAACCAGTTATCATTCAGACCTGTCTTGGTAAACAGCACATACATCGGAACCATCAGTGCATGAACCGGAACCAGCATTCCAATCAGGAAATAACCATAGAGAACATTTCTGCCCCTGAATCGATATCTGGACAGGAAATACCCGACAGTAAAACCAAAAATCAGAATAAACACAAGCGAAAGCATACTGTTCCGTATACTGTTTCCAAGCCAGGTCAGGAAATCGCTCTGGGTCAGGATGGATACGTAGTGCCGGAAGCTCGGATGTTCAGGCAGGGCCGCCGGACTGCTGTAAAATTCCGTCTTTTCTTTCAATGAGGAATAGAACAGCCATATTGCCGGAAAGATGCAGCTTATAGAAAACAGAATCAATATGAAATTCGGAATCATAGAAACAAAATGTATTTTTCTTTTTCTCATTCTTCCTCCTTTGTTGCACGTCTCATTATAAGCTGACTTCCTCCTACCAGCACAAAACTGAGCAGCAGAATCATCACAGACATTGCGCTCCCATATCCCATTTTATAGGATAGAAATGATGTCTTATATGCGTACATCGCCATAACGCTGCTGGAATTTCCCGGGCCTCCGCCTGTCAGCGAATAAATCAGATCAAATATCTTCATATTTCCCGCAATACATAATGTCACACACACAATCAGTGTATTCTTAATAAGCGGCAGCGTAATATACACCGCTTTTTTCCATCCGTTTGCGCCGTCGATTTCAGCCATCTCAAAGATCTGGGGATCCACGGAAGACATTGCTGACATAATGATGATCATATAGTAGCCTATGTACTGCCAGATCAGTGGAACCGCCACAAGAATCATCACGATCTTGTCATTCGCGAGCCAAGCCTGGGCCTGATCTTCCAGTCCCACTGCCCTTAAGAACGAATTCAAGAGTCCATAATTATAGTCGTAGATAAAACTCCAGATAAATCCCACTACCACAGCAGAAAGAACCGCGGGGAAGTAACTCATTGTTCTGTGCAGGCTTTTCATCCGGATATGACGGCTGTTAAGCATAAATGCAAATAGAAAGGCAATTCCCAGCTGGCCGATCAGGCACACAAGGATGAGAAACAGATTATTCTTCAATGAAAGTCGGAAAACGGAATCATTGATAACATCCACGTAATTCTGTATACCGACAAAAGCCTTATTCACCCCGCCGCTCCAATCAAAGAATCCATAATAGCATGCCAGCAGAACCGGAATGAGAATAATGAAGCTGTACCATAGAACTGCCGGAAGCAGACACAGCATGATGCTGCTCTTCTTCATTTTCAAATAGCCCATTCGCCACCTCCTCGTCGTAATCTGCGGGCACCTCCTCCGGAGATGCCCGGCAGTCTGCTACAGCTTATCCTGTTCTGCCTGAATTTCTTTCGCAAGAGTCTCCGGTTCCTTCGTCCCGTTCAGAAGATCCTGCAGTCCTGTATTCATCACTTCGATTACGGCACCGTCCATCTGAAGATCATAGGTCGGCGTTAATGTTGAAGCATTTACCAGTTCCACGAAATCCTGTGTCAGCTGCGAAAACTTCGACATATCCACATCGTCAACAATGCTGGGCTTAATCAGACCGTATGTCTCCGTCGTATATGCGTCTGCCTCATAACCTTCCAGAGTGAAGAGAAAGTCTATGGCCGCATCCAGTTTCTCTCCGGACAGATTGCTGTTAATTCCAATATACCATCCGCATCCCCCTGAGAAACTGGACGGTTCTGAACCGTCGATATTCGGCAGAAGCGCCACCTTCGTATTCCGAAGCACCTCCTCATCTGCAAACGATTCAATTGCCGCGATTTCCCAGTGCCCGGAAACAGTCGCTGCGGCCTGCTTCTGAGAATAATATTCTGCAGCCTGCACATCTGATATGGTGTTGCAGTCCGCGTTAAACAACTGATGATCCGCCATCTTCTTAAGCAGAGCCAGAGCGTCGACAAATTCTGAATCCGTAAACTTCGCGTCTCCATCATTGGCAATAATGCTCTCTGTCCACTCTGTCCCTGTATATCTGTCCCCGATCGTTGACAGCAGGCAGGATTCTGATACCCATTTATCTTTATTACCAAGAGAAAATGTCGAAATTCCCATTTCCTTAAACTTCTCTGCTGCTTCAAAGATCTCATCCCACGTAGTCGGAAATTCCTCGTATCCTGCCTGTTTCCACAATTCTGAATTATAGAATACGACAGAGGTCAGGGAGAGCTGATCTGGCAGCCCGTATATCTTTCCGTCTTTCGTAGCTGCGTCAAAGGCGCCTTCTCTGAATTTATCCTTATATTCATAACTGTCAAGATATTCATCCAGCGGCATCACCACGCCGTTCTCAACGAAATTGGACATCCAGGATCCCTTAATCATGAATACATCCGGCATTTCATTCACAGCTGCCTGTGCCTGTATTTTCGTTGAGTAATCTGCCTGGGACATGGACTGCTGCGTAACCTTTATATCCGGATTCTCTTCCTCAAATTTCTCAATCAGATTCAGAAATGCGTCCGCAAGATCATTGCTTGCCCGCTCTTCCTCCAGTCGATAGTGCGATACCACAAGCTCTACCTGTCCTCCGGAATTTCCTTCGCTCTTTGTTTCGCCTCCAGAGTCTCCTCCGCCTCCACAGGCAGAGAACAACAGCGTCGATGCTGTCGCCATTGCAATTGCAGCCATTCTTTTCTTCATACGCTTTCCTCCTTTTTTATCTCGGTTTCGTTTTTGTTGCTATGATTATATAATTGAGGACCTTAAACAAAAAACCCGCATCCTTGTGTTCGATATCCTGCTTTTTCGCTGCGCATCGAACCGGACTTGCCAGAATCGAATTTGATTATCCCTTAATTTTGATTTTCATCTCTCAAATTTGCCTTTTTCCGACGGCCGCATTGAGCTTTATTTTTTCAAATGTTAAAATCTCTTCAAAGGAGTTTGCTGTATGATGAAAAAAATCTCAATGCATCAGCAGATCATTCTGCTGTTTATCTGCCTGGTTACTCTTCCGCTTTTTATTATTTTTACGATCACCAGCAGTATTTTTACAGGAAATACGAAAAGGGATCTGCAGACGATCTACACCGCAAATATTAATGAGATCGGCAATAATATTGATGCAGTTTTTACGAATGCCCTGGAACTTTCTCTATATCCGATGATGGAAGATTCTCTCCGTTCCTACCTTACCGCCGGCAGGCCGGAAACACTCACTGAATATAAACTGATCAAACAGGCTGCCGCCAATGCCCTCAATTCGCTCCCTTATGGGTATATGACGCATATCCATGATATCGGACTCTATACAGAAGACGGTGACAGCATTATCAGCAGCAGTAATGTGAAATTGAACGAGTCTGATTATGCGCATCTGGAGGGATTGGACGCTCAGCCTTACTGGGATTTTTCGCACTGCACTTCAGCCCATGATTATATTTATCTCCTGCGCCATCTTAAAAACCCTACGGACTTGTCTCAATATATCGGCTATATTAAACTCGCTGTTACCAGTTCCGGATTGAAAGACATCATGAAGCAGTTTCAAAAGGACGAGCAAATCTCATATTTTATTAAAACGCCGCAGGACAGTCTTGCTATATGGACCGACGCAGGCAATCACATCTCCAATGCGCAGAATGGATTTTCATATCGTACCCTTGCCGGGAAGTTAGCAGAAGAGGAAAGCAGCTGGATCGAAGCGGACCGTATTATCTCTGCATATCAGTTGAATAATGGCCTGATTTTATACAGTATCACGAAACCGGAAGTACTCAGCAGTATCAAGCAGACATTTCGTTTCTCGATTGGAACAGCAGAAATCCTTGTCTTCTTCTTTACGCTTCTGCTCTCCTTTTACTTTTCGAGACTGATTACAGCTCCTCTAAGAAAACTGGGCCAGCACATGACCTCCCTGTCCAAGGAACAGTTTTCCGACCGCATCCCGGTTCAGGGCTGCCGCGAGATTCAGGTGCTTTCAGAAAATTATAATCATATGGCTGAACGGCTGGAATTCCTGTATAACGAAGTGTACATGGGCGAACTCCGCCTGAAACAGTCCCGGCTGGACGCACTTCAGGCACAGCTGAACCCGCATTTTCTCTACAATACCCTTGATACGATCTACTGGATGTCTAAGATGGGAGATTCCGAGACTACAAGTATTATGGTCTCCAATCTTTCTAAAATGATGCGCATGACACTGGCCCCCGGAGGCAATGACAATATGGTCTCTCTGAGGCGCGAGCTGGAACATCTGACATGCTATATTACCATCCAGCAAATCCGCTATGGGGAGAAAATCCGATTTACTACGATATGTGATGATTCACTTCTGAGTCTGCCGGTTCTCAGCTTCCTTCTGCAGCCCCTCGTAGAAAATGCGATTCTTCATGGGCTGAGTAAATCTGCGGACGGCATAATAAAGATAAACATTTACCCCTGCCATTCGGATCTCATCTATGAAGTTTCCAATAACGGAATTCCTGTCAATGTCTCTGAAATTCAGCAGCTGCTCTCGTCGAAGCCTGTCCAGTCCCGCGGGCTGGCAATCTATAATATAAATGAGCGCATCCGGTTAAAATATGGACAAAACTACGGGCTTTCCTGCTATCTGAACGGGAAATTCTCTGTATTTCGGGTCACCCAGCCGATCATAGCGTCAGCGAACGAAGAACAACCTGCTCAGCAGAAGACGGATCGAAATTCTTTATCCAATGACGCAGCAGTAACCTCTGATAAATGAGAAAAGGAGATGCACGATGAAATTATTACTTGTTGATGATGAAGATTTTATCAGAAAAGGAATGTGTTACACCATACCCTGGGAGGAGCACGGCCTTGAAGTCTTCGAGGCCTCGAATGGTGCTGAAGCACTGGATATCGCCCTGCGTATACGCCCTGACATTGTACTGACTGATATCTCTATGCCTGTCATGGATGGGTTCGAACTGACGCGAAAGCTGAATCAAACGCTGCCCGATACAAAGGTTATTGTCTTGACTGCCTATGACACACACCATAATCTAAAAGAAGCAATCGATGTTCAGGTCAGCGGATTTCTCGTGAAAAATGCAGACAGTCAGGAAATACTGGACGCGGTTCTGAAACTAAAATCCGAGCTGGAAGAGGAACGTCTCCACAGCAGAAAAATGAATCAGATTCAGGAGATTTTTAACGAAAATCAGATGCTGATCAAATCGACTCTGATCCACAGATATCTCAAAAAGGAGGTCTCTTTTTCTCATTTTTCCAGGAAATGTACCGACCTGGATCTCGATTTGAGTCATGTTCCCGTTGCCTTTGCATTAATCCAATGCAGCTGTACCGACGAGAAATATGCCGTGGGACAATTACTTCAATACTTCCGCAGCTATTCTCCTCTGTGCTTCTTTATCGAAAACCACGTGGCTGTGCTAATTCTTGACACAAGCCGGAATGAATTTACCGCTCTGTCCATGCAGCAGCTCCTTCCGTCCATACAGCCTTTTGTGTTTGGCAATTTCATTGCAGTAATGACCGGGATTCAGTCTTACCAGGATCTGCCCCCTGCCTTTCAGCTCCTGCAGCAGACACTGTCACGGTGCTTCTGGAACACGGATGTCCCATATATTATGATTACGCCCACGGAAAGATTCGAAACCAGCGAAAAAATCACACCATATGATCATGAAAAAAATATTATGAAAGCCATGATTTCCGGAAATACAGACGAACTGGCAGCTCAGTTCAAAGAGTATTACGAGTTCATGAAAACGCATAAAGCACTGCGGGAGGACTTTCTCGATTCTGCACTTCGTCTCGTTATATTTGCAAGTTCTGTCCGGAAAGATGAGATTAACATAGAAGAGTTTGACAGCCTGATCCATGAGGCTGAAACGCCCCTCGAACTGCTGGAACTTGTAAGCAGTCTCTTTCTTGCGGCGCCTTCTGAAGCTGCCCCGTCATCACAGATGCCTCCGGCGCTTGCTTACATGAAAGAACACTATGCCGATGATCTTCATCTGGAAGACGTAGCAAAGGTGGTATATCTCTCTCCAGGTTATTTCTGCCGGATATTTAAGAGGGCCACCGGCTATTCCTTCAAGGAGTATCTTCACTATCTGCGCATCGAAAAGGCAAAAGAACTGATCACCAAAACGGATTATAAATATTATGAGATCGCCGAAATGGTCGGCTATAAGAATTATAAATATTTTTCTTCGTATTTCAGCAAGCTCACCGGCTGCAGCGCCAGGGAATACCGGCAGAGAAACAGCCGGTAACCCGCACGAAGCGGCAGATGCCCCTCCGCGGGACGGCAGTGCCGGGAAGGCGCCGCGCAGGCCTTTGGCTGTGCCGGGTTCAGAAGAACTTATAGTTTTTCTCTATATGTTCTTTCATGAGCTGAACCGCTTTTTCCTCGTCATGCGCTTCCACGGCTTTTATGATCTGCTCATGATAGTAGATCCCGTTTTCACAGCCCATTTTGCTGATCACCTCATCCATGGAACGTCCCAGTACATCCTGAAGGATGCTGTTGATCCTGATGATCAGGGAGTTCTTTGTGATCTGAGCAATCTGCAGATGAAACTGCAGATCGGATTCGCTGAAGCCCTTCGGGTCCGAGTGGTCCCTGCACCAGATCATCTTCTGCAGCGTATCCCGCAGTGCCTGAATATCCTGCCGCGACACGCGCTTTGCCGCCAGCCTTACAGATTCTGTCTCAATGATCTGCCGGAATTCAAACACTTCCTTCGGCGACTGGTTCCCCAGATACATTACCGGAATCAGGGCGTTCATATTGTCCCCCGCATCCGGCTGTTTCACAAAGGAGCCCTCGCCGGGCCGTGTCTCTATCAGTCCCAGCGCATTTAGTTTCTGAAGCGCCTGGCGGACCGTAATCCTGCTCACATGAAGCATCTCCGCCAGCTCATTTTCTGACGGGATCTTCTTCTCAGCCGGCCATTCCCCTTTCAGAATCATCTCTTTGAGCTGCCGGAACACCTGCTCCCCCACATTCACTTTCTTGACAGGCTGAATTCCCATTTTCTCACCTCATCCTTCCTCCACAACGTCTTATCGCTGTCTCCACAATTCTAAATTTTTCTTTCTGTATGCTGTATTACAACTGTCAGCTATGATTATCCAACATCTATTCTGTAATGTCAACTGAATTCTGGTGAAAAGGACAAAGAAACTGCGCGGCCGGCAGGAACTCCAAATAAGGATCCCTGCAAGCCGCGCCAATTCACGGTTCTCAGTCTGTTTACTAACGTCAAATAAAAGGAACTACTAGCAGGTCGCTCCGCCTTTCAAATGCTTCTGCGCCTTTAGGTTCTCGTCTTTTCTTGTCAGCAGATCATTGGATAAGAGCTGTTCCTGGACATTCTCAAATCCCAGTCTTGCCACTGTATCGGCAAACCGCTCCCCTGTGATCCCCTGCTCGCGGAAGAGAAGGATCGCCTTCTCCACAACTGCCAGAACCTCTTCCTTATCGGTGAATACTTTCTCCAGGTAGCGTCCCTGTGCCACACGCTTGCCCCAGCGTCCGCCGATATAGATCCGATAACCGTCGGTGTAGCTGTCAACCGCATGGAACGGACACTTCCCGACACACCGTCCGCAGTGGTTGCATACGGTCTCATCAATGGTGATCTTGCCGTCCGAGAGATTGGCCGCCTTGATCGGACAGCCGTTCTCAATCTGACATACCTTACAGCCGCGGCATTTCTCCAGATCAATCTGGGGTACCCGCTGGCCGATGATGCCGAGATCATTCAGATCCGGCTTCACACAGTTATTCGGGCATCCGCCCACGGCAATCTTGAATTTATGAGGCAGCTTGACCTCTCTGTAGCCGTGGTAGAACTTCTCGTGGATCTCCTCTGACAGTGCGAACGTATCGATCAGACCATACTGACATGTGGTTCCTTTGCAGGATACCACTGGCCGTACTTTAGATCCTGTCCCTCCTGTTTCAAGCCCTGCCTGCAGCAGATACTCCCTGAGCGGTTCAATCTGATTGAAGGGCACACCCTGAATCTCCATGGTCAGGCGGGACGTCAGCGTCACCTGGCCGCTTCCGTACAGCTCTGCAGCCTCAGCCACAGCCCGCGCCTCTTCAGCGGTGATCTTGCCATTTCTGGTAATCACACGGCCATTGAACTTATCCGGCGTTCTCTTATCTTTCAGGAAACCTAGGGCCTTCACCCGGGTCTCTTCTTCTTTGGATACTGCTGCTTCTGTATTTTCTGCCTTTACATCGTTAAAGAACGTAGCGCCTTCCAGCACAACGGTATTCTCATATCCATAGTAGCGCAGCCTGTTCTGGAGGAAGTAAGCCCGCTTGCCCTTTGCGCATACGAGCAGAAGCTTCTCCTTCTTATCCAGACCTTCGATCTCGCCGTTTACCTTTGCCAGGTTGACGAAAAATGCTCCGTGAATAGCCGGTTCCGGCTGAACGTCTACCACACGGTATCCCTTCGCTTTTCCCGCCGCATATTCTGCGGGAGTCATGCTCACCAGACTGCCGTCCAGCTTATTCATCAGTACATAAACCGCCTGCACAAACGGATGGATCGCCGTAGAGAACGGCGGAGCATAAGCAAAGTCTGCATTTTCAAAATCTTCCAGAACTGCGCCCATATTCATGCCCATAACAGCAATATCCACCATCTTGTCTACTGCGCCCGGTCCAAACACCTGAATTCCCAGCAGCTTCCGGGTCTGTCTGTCCGCAATCAGCTTTGTGATGAAGAAGGACGCGTCCGGATAATAGTGGGCCTTATCATCTGTCGGTACAAGGACGGTCTCTACATCATACCCGGCTTCTCTCGCCTGCTCTTCTGTCAGTCCGGTGCGCCCGATATTTAAGCCAGGCAGCTTCACTACACCAGTGCCCAGCACACCCGGATAAGACTTCTGCGTCCCGGTAAGAACCTGCGCCAGGGTACGGCCTTCCAGATTCGCAGAGGATCCCATTGGTGACCACTGTGCTTTCCCTGTGATGCGGTTCTTCACCATCACACAGTCACCTGCCGCATAGATATCGTCCAGATTGGTCTTCATCTGCTCGTCCACCAGGATCGTCCCCTTGAACATCTCAATGCCTGTCCCTTCCAGGAACTTTGTATTCGGACGGATTCCCGCCGCCATCACCAGGAGTTCACAGTTCAGGGTTCCTGCCGATGTTTTCACTCCGGTCACCTGATCCGTCCCCAGAACTGCTTCCGCGCTCGTCCCGGTAATCACACGGATTCCTTCCCGAAGCAGATGTTTCTTGGCATAGGCTGCCATCTCCGGATCCAGGATATTCGGTAAGATCTGGGGCGCGAAATCAATCACTGTCACATCGATTCCTCTTGCCTTCAGATTCTCAGCCGCCTCAAGGCCGATGAATCCGGCGCCGATCACAACTGCCTTTTTCACTTTGTTTTCCTCCGCATAAGTGCGGATCCCGTCTGCATCATCCGGAGTTCTCATTTTGAATACTCCCGGAAGATCTCTTCCCGCTATGGGCAGCTCCGCCGGCGATGCCCCCACAGCGATCACCAGTTTATCGTACGGACAGACCTCCGTCGCCCCGGATACCGTATCCTTCACAGTGATTTCTTTCTTCTGTGCATCCAGCGCTGCAGCCTCTTTGCCTGTCCGCACTTCTACACCCGTCAGACCGGAGTATTTCTGCGGCGTATTCACAATCAGCTCATCTCTTCCCTCGATCAGGCCGCCCACATAGTACGGAAGCCCGCACCCGGCATAGGAGATATCCTGGTCTTTCGTAATCACTGTCACATCCAGGCTTCTGTCTTCCCGTTTTAATTTGGCCGCCGTTTTCGTTCCGGCAGCCACACCGCCGATAATCAGTACTTTCATGAGTTTTCCTCTTTTCTTTTTCTTTCCTGTTTTCTGTTATTCTGGTTCCTTGCTTTCCCGCCATCCGCAGGACAGTTCTTTGCTCCGATGACAGCAGTGCTTCTCACCCGCACATTCCGGCTTCATCTCTCTGCACACAGTCACATCCCCGCCGCCGATGGTAAGCTCTCTCGCATTTACAAGCATGTCTGCCATCTTCTGCCGTGCCTGATTATAGATTCTGGTCACTGTAGGCCGGGAGATATCCATCCTTCTGGCGCACTCTTCCTGGGTCATCTGCACGTAGTCCAGCAGCCGGATCACCTCGTATTCATCATATGTCAGATTCGTACTGCCATCCGGGCTCCGTCCCTTCGGCAAGAACCCTGACACTTCCGGTACCGAACAGATACATCTGTGCTTCTGCGGTCTCGCCATACGCTTCTCCTTTCTTCCTGTTATCCTTCACCGAAACACTACTTTCAGTATACGACTTTATGAGCATATGTCAATAACTTTTCCAACAAAAGAGATTTCTGCCGCATAGGATTCTCCGCCTGCAGCGGGGCGCAAAAAGAGCTGATCCCGCGGTTTTACCCGTGAAACCAGCTCTGTGATCTAAGCACCCAAATATAGCACTGTCTTTAAGAAAATTCTCCTAACATATTTTCAGCCGATATCCCCTATATGTGTGTTAATAGTCTGCTGTAAACATCTCTTGCTTCCTGAATCTTTTTCACCGAACAATGTTCATTTCTCATATGTGCAAGCTTATACTCTCCGGGTCCAAATCCAATCGTAGGTACTCCCATAGCAATCGGCGTAATCGCGTTTGTCCCAAAATCCCAAAAATCATAGGACTCTGCCTCACGTCCATACACTTCTTTATAAGCGCATCGGAGAGCTTTGCACAAATGGCTGTCTTCATCAATCTTCCATGGATCATGCATGGGTTCATAGACAAGTTTTGCTCCGGTCCAAGTTGTATGATACAGTGTCCCTACTTCCCAGGACGCATCTTTTCCGGCGATCAGCTCCTCCATTTCATTCTTCACGTCATCGAGCTTCTCCCCCAGCGCGAGCCGCCTGTCCAAATAAATCGTGCATTCACCAGGGACTGCATTCAATGACGCACTCACACAGGAAATGTCTGTCAACACAATTGTACCATGCGGGTGTCCTTTCTTCTGTAAACGCTTATTCAGTGTTTCAACACGCTTAATGATCTCCGCCATTTCATACACTGCGTTTTTCCCTTTTTCAGGTGCAGAACCATGTGCAGATACTCCATGGCTTTTAATTCGAATCTGCGCCTTTCCCTTATGTCCTAAAGTGATCACGTTATCGCTTGGCTCGCATATGATACAATAATCCGGTGTTAGATTTGCTTCTTTATAGAAGTATTTTAAATTCTCTCCATCACAATACTCTTCACATACAGTTCCTGTAACATAAATGGTCTTTCCTTCCAAATATCCTCTGTCTCTTGCATCTGCGGCGCCATAAACAGCTGCACACAGAGCAGACTTCATATCAACACTTCCGCGGCCCCAGATATTTCCATCTACGATTTTCCCCGAAAACGGAGGAACTTCCCATAATGTCTCATCCTGTACCTGCACAGTATCCATATGTCCGTCAAAGTGAATGATCTTCTCACCACACCCCATTTTTCCTATTACATTTCCTACAGCATCGATCCAGACCTCATCATAATCGAGCTTTTTCATTTCCTGCACCATTAATTCTGCAAACTCTTTTTCTTCATTGGAATAACTTCTTGTCTGAATTGCCTTTTGAACAAAGCGCAGCAGTGCATCTTCATCATAAATCATTTCATTTTCCATTGATAACTCCTACTAATGTAATTCTGGCCAGTAATCTTTATTTGCAGCAATCAGATCATCCAAAATCTTTTTCGCTATCGTTGCACTTGGCACTGTTTTGGACAATGTTAATGCCTGCCATAATTTTGTATAAGAATGTTCTATCCATGCTTCTACAACAAGCTTTTCGACCGCATTTTGTTCTTCCATCATGCCCTTCTGAAATGTTGGGATTTTTCCGATTGTAAGTGGCTCGTATCCGGAGCTTCCAACCAAGCACGGGATTTCAACCATCGCATCATCAGAAATATTGGAAATCGAACCATTATTTTCTACAATCAGCAGCATTCTTTCTTTTGTATTAAACGCAAGTGCATGTGCCAGATCTACGATAAATGAGGCATGATTTTCATCACTGTCAAGCCCTACCTTCATTCCTTCATAAGCCCCGCTGCGGGTGATTTCTCTGCAAGCCTCGAAAACTTTTTTCTCGCGCACTTCCATTACTTCATTTGCGCGGGTATGTTCGATATTTGAATGTGCTACGGCCATATCCGGTATTAAATAATATTTCAGGTAAGTTTCAGGAATCGTATTTGGATCGAGATCCATAAAATATTTCACCATTTCATAAGTGTCTAACCAGCTCTGTTCATTCCCCTGCGCCAGCAGCTGCGGAGAAAGATATCCATGTTCCCGCATATATTCGCGAATCTTCGGCATAAGATCATTTCCCTGTTTATCACGAATATCACTCCACCAGCCAAAATGATTCAATCCATAATAGCGAACATCCATTTCTTTCCGATCTGGAATCCCTGCGATCTCTGCCATATGTTCTTCACAGGCAATCGGCATATCACAAATATTGATAATTCTTGAATTTGGCCGGAGTCTTCTGGCTGCTTCTGCAACGATTGCAGCTGGATTTGAATAATTGAGCATCCATGCATTCGGAGAATACTTTTCCATATAATCCAGATTTTCAATAACACCAGGGATGGATCTCATTGCGTATGCAATTCCGCCAGGCCCGCAGGTTTCCTGGCCGACCACACCATATTTTAATGGAATCTTCTCATCCAACTCCCTCATTGGCAGCTTTCCGACACGGATATGTGCCAAACAGAAATCAATATCCGTATATGCCTCCTCAGGATCCGCCGTAGCCAAAAATTCTATCTCCGGATTTTTTTCTTTGATAATAATCTCACATGCTTTCGCAATAACTTCCTGACGCTCCGGGTCATTATCATAAAGTTTGATTTTTCTAAGTGGCAGACGATAAGTATTATTCAAAAGCATTACAACAATACTCGGCGTATATGTACTTCCTCCGCCTGCAATCACGACTGAAAATTGACGCATAGCCATCCTCCTATCTATATGCAAAACTACTTATTTTTCAGCTCCTTTAATACTGCATTTTTAATCAATCCCACACTTGTCCCGTATACAATCTGAATGTGCGTTGAATCAATTCTGATGATCCCCATGCTGCCAGTATCTTGTAAGATATTTTCATCTACGTGTTCTTCCTCATTTAAGGTAACACGCAGCCTGGACATACAATTTTCTACTGCAACAATATTCTCCGCACCGCCTAAGCCTTTAATGATCAGTTTTGCTTTTGTAGCTTCAGGATTTGTTACATCAACGCCTTCCATCTCGCCGACATATTTCATCTGCTGATCATAGTCTCCGCCTCGTCCGGGTGTTTTTACGCTGAACTTCTTTATAAACCATACAAACACCACAAACATAACAACTGCCAGGACAATTCCTACAATCACATTAATCCACCAGGTAGCGTCGTCTCTTAAAAATCCAAAGATAATCAAGCCCATGACACTTCCCTCCGTACCACCAAGTGTTGAACCTAACAGATAAGGCACCATATACGCCAATCCACAGAATACGGAATAAATTACATACAGCAATGGAGACGCGAATAGGAAACAGAATTCAAGCGGTTCTGATATACCTGCAATAATTGCGGTACATGCACCAGTAATGAGCAGTGGTCTTACTGTATATTTTTTATCATCATCTGCACATTTGTACATCGCATAAGCGACTGCCGGCATTGCGAATACCATATGAGAAATTTGTCCTCCTCGAAGGAATTTAACCATTTCCGGCAGATTTGTTCCTTCTGGCATATAGCCGGTTGCCATAAATGCGTTCCATGCTGCTCTGGCCCCTTCGATCACACCATATGGTTCAGGGAATACGTACTGTCCGGAAACCGCAGTATCACGGATTACTGTATTCCAGATTTGATGTAATCCTGTAGGAATCAATAATCGTTCTCCTAACTGATATAAAAATGGTCCAAAAATTCCTGCGCCAGAAACTGCAGATGCCAGTAAATTAATCGCATTTGAAACATAGCTCCAGACAAATGGAACCAGCTGTCCTAACAGAACAAAGAAAATGCCTGTTACGATTGGTACTGATCGTACCCCGCCAAAAAATGAAATCGCCATAGGCAGATGACATTTATAACATTTATTATGCAGTAACGCAGAAATAGCTCCGACCAGAATCCCGCCGAGAATCCCTGTATTAACCGTCTGCTGACCGAGAATTTCTCCTACCGCACCAACCGGAAGCCTCTCCACCATAGCCGGGAATGCGGAAATCAATGTTCCCATCCCAATATTAAATGCCAAATATCCAACCAGTGACGCAAAAGCTGCTACACCTTTTTCATCATCCGACATAGCATATCCAATAGAAACACAATACAAAACCGGAAGATGATTTGTGATTACGCCGCCTATTGCATTTAAAACATTTGCAAAATATTGTGCTGCGGGCGACGCTAAAATCGGAAACATTTGTCTGAGCGTATCATGCCAGAGGAAAATCGATGCAATCCCCATAAACAAAGATGCAACACACAAAGCTGAAATAGGCATTAAGAACGCGGTTGATAAGCGTTGAAAATAAGCACTGATTTTTTTACCTTTCACTTTTAGTCTCCTTTTAATTTTCATTTGTTTTTCAGATGTACGTACGATCTTTGTAATATTATTATATTGACTGCAAAACAATAAAAGTATTATTATATTGATAAATAGTATAACAATATTGATTCATATTCCCTTTTTATAAATTTCAGGACGGAGATTTGGATAAAATATGCAAATATATAACATCCCATTGAATAAGGACAAGAAAGAAATCACATCTCACGGGAACAGAGCGTTCCCTATCGCTGTCTATGAACAGGAATTAAAAAAGAATATTTTAGGTTTTATCCCCTGGCACTGGCATGAAGAACTGCAATTCTGTTATATTGTCAAAGGCATTGTCAAATTTCACATCAGCAACCAGATTGTATTATTAGAAAAAGGACAGGGAGTATTTATCTCTTCGAATATCTTGCATATGGCAGATTCTGATGACGCAGATTCCGGAGCCTATATCTGTATCGATGTAAAACCGATTTTCCTCAGCAATTATGCTGACAGCATCATTGCCCAAAAATATATTTATCCGATTCTTCACAACAGCATGTTTTCTTTTTTTGTTTTTTCTGACGCAGATACACACGGCAGAAGGATTCTAGAAGAATTAAGACAAATTTATTTATCATACATTCACAAAAATTCAGGATATGAAATAGATATTCAGATTTCCCTGCTGTCCGTATGGAAAATCATGTTTTTGCATTTGAACCAACAGGCAAACGAGAAATGTCTCGTTTCTCAGAAGGACAACGAACGGATCAAACAAATTATGTCCTATATCCACGATCATTTTTCTTTGCAGATCACATTGGACGACATTGCGGGTTATGTAAATTTAAGCAAAAATGAATGCTGCAGAGCATTTAAAAAATACACCGGGGATTCCATCTTTACTTACATTACCAATTATCGCATATTAGAAAGTGAGAAACTTCTGTTAACCACAAACTGGCCGATTAATGTCATTGCTAACATTTGTGGTTTTAACAGTTCAAGCTACTATACGAAAACATTCAGATTGAGAAAAAATATGACGCCTAAAGAATTTCGGGATGGAAAGAATCGTCGAACGCTTCCTGTTCCGGATATTTAAAAGAAAAACCGCCACTACATGTGTAATGGCGGTTTCCGATGATTCAAAGTCATTGCTTCCAGTCTCTCTATTAGAGGAGATTGGATATGCATGTTCACAAACAACCTATTGATAAGGCTTAGTCCTGAACGTACGGCATAAGAGAGATATGTCTTGCTCTCTTGATTGCTACTGTAAGAGCTCTCTGATGTTTTGCACAGTTTCCTGTGATTCTTCTCGGAAGAATCTTGCCTCTCTCAGAAACATATTTCTTCAGCTTTGCAACGTCCTTGTAATCGATTTCGTTATTTTCTTTTCCACAGAATACGCATACTTTCTTTCTTCTGCGTGCCGGGCCTCTTCTCTTGAAGCCGCCTTCTGGTCTGCTTCCCTTCTCGTAAGCCATGATGAATCTCCTTTCTTCACAAAAGTGTTTCAGGTCAGTTAAACGGTAACTCCTCATCAATGCCATCAGGGATATTCATAAATCCGTCCCCTGCCGGTGCGCTCGGCGCCGGTGCCGGAGCCGGCTGATGATAGGAGGATCTGTTTGCCTCGCTCTCAGCTCTGCTCTCCGCGAATTCCTGCTCCTCCACGATCACTTCTGTCGTATATACTTTCACGCCGTCCCTGTTCGTGTAGCTTCCGGTCTGAATGCGGCCGGAAATAGAAACCCGCATTCCCTGACGGAAATACTTCTCTGCGAACTCAGCGGAACGTCCGAACACTACGCACGGAATAAAATCTGCTGTCGGCTCGCCGTCCCTTTTGAATCTGCGGTCAACGGCAACTGTGTATCTTGCAACAGCTGTCGCATTGTCTCCCTGGGAATATCTGACTTCAGGATCCCTTGTTAACCGTCCTACTAAAATCGCTTTATTCATACATACCTCTTTCCGCTTATGCTTCCTGTTTCACGCATAAATATCTGAGTACGTTGTCCATAATGCGGATACGCTGTTCCACTTCGCCCGGAACCGTAGTCTCAGCCTCGAAGTGTACGAAGTAATAATATCCTTCTGTCATCTTCTGGATCTCGTAAGCGAATCTTCTCTTGCCCCACTCGTCCACGTCTGTTACGTTGCCGCCGAAACGTGTGATCAGAGCTTTCACCTTCTCGATAACGTCTGCTCTTGCTTCGTCTTCGAGTTTTGCGCTCACAACAACAGCTAATTCATACTTATTCATGGTCCTGCACCTCCTTATGGTCTCTGGCCCCCGGCTCTTGTCCGGGAACAAGGAATTATGAAACTGATCAGAACAGATCTGTCAGCATGTCACGATTACTCATGATACCATAAGGGACCGGATGTTTCAAGTCTTTTTCGTAATCTGCCTGGTATTTTTTTCAACCAGTTTCCGCGGCACCATGATCTGGTGTCCGCATCCCGCGCATTTCAGCCGGAAATCTGCGCCCGTACGCAGCACCTCCCACTCGAAGCTTCCGCAGGGGTGGGGTTTCTTCATTCGGATTCTGTCTCCTACGTCAAATCTGTCTGCCATCTCTTCCCTCTCTCACCATTTCTGTACAAATCGGACTGTTCCGTCCGACTCGCCCTTCTCAGCCCTTAATCTATAGCGGTCAGCACACCCTGTACGAGAAATCTTTCATCATCCTGCACATTTGTGCAGGTAGACAGACTCACGATCTGGGACTGCGCATTCAGCTCCACATCTACCTGGTAGTTGGAGCTTTCTCTGCAAAGATTCAGATACGTCTCAAACTCCTCGTCCGACGCATATTCCAGGTCATAATTATCCGCTGTATCCGCCACTACCCCTGCCGAAAAGACTGTGTACGTCCGCACTCTGCCGTCCGGTGTGTAGATATAGAAATCCGGATGCTCCCGGCAGAACGACTCATCTTTATATTCCAGAAGTTCCGAGAACATCTCACCGCCTACATTGAGGTGATGGCCATAAATGAAGGTATTCCGGTCTGAGAAATCAGAGCTGTTTCTCATATCAATGAAGATCGCTCCCAGCTTATTATCGTTGGCTGTGAATGTCTTTGTCAGATATTCCGTATTATCCGCGCTCTTTACGACCGGATAGTTAATAATCGCCGGCTCGTCGAACCGGATCCAGGCCGCCGTGTCCGGATTCTCCGCGTAGAGCGCATCGAAATCTACACGGAAGCCGCTGCCGTTCTCATCCGCAGTCACGGCGATATCCTTGATCTCATCGTACTCTTTCCCGCCGGAATAATAGGGTACAAGCATACTTACCAGCTGATACAGAGAAAATACGAATACGCAGACAGCCGCGATCAGAACCCCGCCGGATACGATATTAAATGCCGTGCGTTTCTTCTGCTGATTCCTTCTTCCTCGTCTGCCTCCTCTCGTCCTGCGTCTTCTGCGTGGAGTGTCAGAACCGCGCCCCTGCTCCGGAAGCTGATTCATCTCTTCTTCCTGCCGGGCCGCCCGTTTGGCCTGGCGGCGTCTTCTGCGCGCCGCGCGCCTCCTGATCTCACTGTCTGAAAGTTTCTTATCATTTCTTGCCATACTCCATGTTCCTTCCTATGTAGATCACCGCTGCAGACGCAACAGTTCAGCCCGCTGTCTAAAATCCCAGATTCTCATCCACAAGAATAATCTTGAAGCGTTTCGGTATTCTGCTGAATCTGGTTACCATGATCTGGCAGCAGATGCAGTCCGGGCTCTTACAGTCAAAGCAGCTTCCATTCTTCACACACGGTGTATCAATGCCGAATCTCTGCGTATTGATCGGCGCGGCCTCATTCCGTGCTCTGTGCATTGCGTCCTCTTCGGTCTTCACGACCTTGTTCATCCCGACGATAAGGAGTACATTCTTGGGTCCGAAGGCATACGCTGCCACGCGGTTGGCATTTCCATCGATATTGACGAACACCCCGTCTTCACTCATCGCGTTCACACTGCCAAGAAACCAGTCGCAGGTGAATGCCTTCAGGGCGATCTCGTGCTTCTCTTCAGGCGTAGAAGCCTGATCCCGGTCATAGAACTCATAATCTCCGGAACAGACTGCATCCAGCAGCCCCACCTCCCGAACGGACATCGATCCGCCCATATTGATAGTGCTCCCCTTGGGGATCAGTTCCAGTGCCTTTGCCACGGCCTCTTCCTTTGTCGCCGCATAGTAGGCCTCCATATTCCGTGACTCCAGAGCCTTCACCACACGTTTCCCGAGTGCTTCATTTCTCATCTGTCTTACATCCATTCTCATGACCTCACTTTCTCCTGCCGCAGCCATAGCCGGACAGGCAAACCTCACACAGCTGCTGCCGCGGTCAGGCTGGTATTTCCAGCGTCCCGCCGCAGACAACCTCAGTATATCACATTTCCCGGAAGAAGGAATCCCCCGAACAAGAACTATTTGATCCCCGTTTCAGTTCAGCCATCTGCGTCAGAAGGCGGATTTATGCTTGCATAAGAATCCGGCGGCTGACAGGCAGATGTGCTGAGCGCCAGTTCATGAGCAAAGAAGCGGCGCAGCCGCAATTCGCACGTCAGTGCGGCTTTGCGAATGGCGCGGGCTGAACTGATTTGATCCCCCGGTTGAGCATCCCTTCTGCCTCATCCATCTGGCGCAGGATATCCTGGCTTCTCTCTTCGAAAAGCAGTCCCTTATTGTACCGGTAGTACAGATCACTTCCGTTCTCCTTTATAAACCATACGCTGTAGTAGTTGGCATTCAATTCTGTGACGAATGCCGCCATCTCCTGACTCTCCCCGAACGCCTCTTCCATAAAGCGGAAGGCATTGTCAAACACGTCTTCTGTATGCTCTGTCATTTGCTGCAGTTCCGTCTTTTCCCTTCCGAACATGTCTCTGACCTCGTCAAAGGCTTCATCCCCCGCGAAAAGTTCTCCTTTGATCTCCATGGCGAATCGGTTCAGCGTATCCACTGTCCGGATCAGGATCTGCTCCTGCTCCCTGGTCAGAAGTTCTGCCTTCTTCTGCTCCTCCAGATCCTTCTCCGCCATCCTCCTGATATCGTCCAGCATCATAACCGAATGATTATCTCTATAGTAGATCAGATACTCATACAGCTTCGCTACACTGGTGTCATAGTCATAGCACTCCCGAAACAGCGTACTCAGCTTTCCGATCAGAAGGCTGATGATGCCCAGATGCTCGTCAAAGGGCGCTGCCTGGATTTTCTGAAGTACCGATGAATCCCATTTCCCGTTCAGAATATCCTCTATCTGGTAATCAGACCGGTATTTATAGTACAGTTCCAGATAATTTGCGAAATCTTTTGCCACGGTCTGATGCTGGAGATACTGGCTGACCACATCCCGGTCCACCGTCTTGTCCATGCTTTCATATACCTGGATCAGCTCTGACAGGTCCTCCCAGCCGCGCGCTGTCACAAACCGCTTCCCATCCACCGTGTTCTCCACACGATAGAAGTTCTCTCTGCGCAGCTCCAGGTAAGAGATCACCGCCGGGTGGATTCCCTGCCGGTAAGCATACTCTTTCCACACCGGGAAATCTGCCTCCACATCGATCTTCTTCAGACGATCCAGCGTCACTACATCGAATTCGCGGACGGACTTATTATATTCCGGCGGATTCCCTGCCGCCACGATCATCCAGCCCTCCGGCACATGATGCGTCCCGAAGGTCTTCCCCTGCAGGAACTGAAGCATAGCCGGCGCCAGTGTCTCAGAGACGCAGTTAATCTCGTCAAGGAACAGGATTCCCTCCCGGATCCCCGTCTGCTCGATCTTCTCGTACACTGAGGCGATAATCTCGCTCATCGTATACTCCGTCACAGAATAAGCCTTCCCTCCGTACACCTTCTCCCGGATAAACGGCAGACCTACCGCACTCTGTCTGGTATGATGGGTAATCGTGTATGCCACAAGGCCGATCTGCAGTTCCTTGGCAACCTGCTCCATGATCTGTGTCTTCCCGATTCCCGGCGGCCCCATCAGCAGGACCGGACGCTGCCGGACCGCAGGGATCCGGTACTCCCCATATGCATCCTTTAAAAGATATGCCTCAACAGCATCTTTTACTTCCTGTTTTGCTCGCTTTATATTCACTGAAATTCCTCCCCTTTCTTACTTCTCTTTCAGACTGTCTTCACTTAAGATCAGCCGGATGGCCCACGGCGGCACTTCCGCATCCCGGTAGTCGTCCTCGAGGAAGACAAAGGCGGTCCGGTATGCCGGCATTTTGCTGGGATAGGTACCGTATCCGTCCGTGAAATAGATCATCCCCTTCAGATTGACAAACTCTCCGCTGCGGATCAGCTCATCCACATATTCGAACGCCGGACGGAAATCCGTTCCTCCTTCCCCATAGAGCTTCAGATGTTCCATATACTGCCGCAATTCTTCTCCGGATGTGATCTTTACATCCTGCTGAACCTTCTCATCACACTGAATCATATGAATATTCACTTTGCGGAAGAAACTCTCTTCTTCCGTCAGCACATCATAGGTCTCCTCCAGAAATCTTCGGACCAGTTCTCCGGAACACGACATGGACGTATCAATCACAACCGCGAATTCTTCTATTTTCCGTACCTCCCGGGTCTCCAGCGGCTCAATCAGCGGCATGTTCCCATACAGGGACAGTCCGTAGCTGTAGAATCCGTAGTCAAATGTATCCTGATCCGCCTTCAGCTCCTCCCGAAACACAGAGAACTTCCGCAAGAATTCCCGGTAATCATGCCTGCCCCGGTTCTCCACACGCAGTTCATCCAGAAAGCCTCCCCCATGTTCCGCCGCCTCTTTGGAAAATGTCTCCAAATCTGTTTCCATCTTTTCATCAATATCCTTCCACTGCCGGGAAAGCTCCGGATCCTGCGGCTGCTTCTCGTCCCTGCCGCTCCAGTATCTGTGGTCGTCCACATAGAACTCTTCCTCCAGCATGGTCAGTTCTTTCTCCGTCAGATCCCACTCTGCCAGCAGCTTCCTCACACGCTCCGCGTTCAGTACATGTCCGCTCTCCCGGAGCCGCCGGTAAGTCTCCCGCCTGAGCAGACTCCTGGAATACCGCACCGGCCGCAGATCGCAGCCGTCGATAATATGTTCTGCGGCGATGTCGCAGCTTAAGTTCCAGTAACGCTCTGCCGGCGGCCGGCTCCCTTGGGCGGCACCTGAGTCCTGCTCCCCCGGAGCGGGCTTAAAGATATGCCGGAAAATACAGTGCAGCACCATGTGCAGGTATCCCCGATTGGTGAGGATCCGATTCTCCCGGTACAGTCCCCCCAGCTGCTGCGGGTGGAAATAAATCACCCTCCCGTCCGTTCCGAAGGGAGATACCTGCCCGTCCATCTGATAGCGGAAGCTGCTCAGCGCGACATCCAGAAACCGCATGGAAACATACAGTTCATCTCTGCAGAGCCGCAGAATGTCACACCCGATTCGTTCCAGAGCCTCTGCCGCCTCATCTCTCTTCTTTTCCTCTCTGTACTCCACACTCTGCCTCCTTCTATTTGAAACACAGATCCCTCATTTGAAACACAGGTCCCTTATTTGAAACGCAGATCCCTCATACTCAGCATGTGCAGTATTTACAGCACGCGTTCGTCCCGCTTTCGTCTGGGGAACAGCCTGTGCTTCTCATTCATCAAGAAGCTGAGTGCTTCCTGCTTTCTCGCAGAAGCCGCATGCTCAATGGCCGCATCCAGCGTCTCCCGATTCCACAGGTTCCGCCTGGACATTTCCCGCATTGCATCTGAGTGCGCCGCATCCGTCACATATTCCGCCGCCTCTCTTCCATGCTCCCGCACAAAGGACTCATACATCTGCCCGGCTGATTCTGTCAGCTCCCAGGGATACATCAGCCGCGCAAACACCAGATCCAGAAGTACGCTGATCTTGTCATGGGCTTTTGCCACATAGAACAACTCATCATACTTTCGATAATCCATCTCCTTATTATAAAAGCATTGCCTGTAATTATTCCCCGAGCCGTGATGCTGGGTAAACAGGATACGGGCCGGCGTGTTCTCCACGGCCTCCTCGTAATGCTCCGGAAATACCAGCCGCGCCGCCAAACGCGCCGCCGAATGCGTACAGGGTTTCAAGCCCAACTCCACGCCGGCCTCCCGGCCGAACTCCAATCCAATCTCCGGAACGCTGTAAAACGCCACATCCATTCTCTGCCAGAGGTCCCCCAGAATCTCAGACACACAGGAGCGCTGCCCGCTGATCAGGCGTACTTCCAGACTGCTCAGCCCCCGGCATCCGGTGAACGCGCCGCTTCCGATCTCGGTCAGAGCGTCTGAAAATGCCAGTCTCTTCAGATTCCTGCAGCCATAGAAAATATATCTGCCCACCTCCCGCATGGGATCCGGGAGCTGAATGCTTTCGATCACCTCTCCTGCCAGCAGCCGCTCCTGCTGCCGGAAGAGCCGTGCATCTTCGCTCTCATACACCTGCACGTCATCCTCTTCCCGTCCCTTCCGGTCTGAGAACGCATACGCTGCCGCACGGACCACCGGCTTCCCACAGATCTGTTCCGGCAGAACGATCTGCGGATCCGCGCCAAAACACCGGACAATCTCAATCCCGTCTTCGGTCTCTCTATAATGAATTCTCATGCCTCATCCTCTTTTCCTGCCGAAACATAGAACTCTTCCCGGGTCTCCAGGCACAGACATCCGAGCCGTCCTCCCATGTCCGGGAAGGCCGCTCCGCAGTCCACATCAATCAGCCTCTGATCCGGACTGTGCCAGATTCTGGCCGGGCTGCCCGGATACCCCCGGATAATAAAAGTCGGGACATGACCCACAATCGAGACATATCCCGGTATTCCTCTCTTCCGGTCCACCATTGAAGTATCCCACAGAATACGCTCTTTCCGCTTCCATACCTGCAGCAGCTCCTCCGTGGACGCGTGTGCCATCAGATAGCAGGCGCCGTCCTTCTTCAGCTTCTTGTACAGCGGAAGCTTCTTCATGAAACGGACATACTCCGGCAGCCGCTCTCTGGTCTCACTGCTGTGCGCCAGAATCTCATAGGTGTTGTAATAATACCGCCGGAGCGCCCGTTCTGCTTCATTTTCATACCAGTTTACGAACTCATCCTCGTGATTCCCTTTCAGGGCAATGATATTCTCTGCCGCCGAAACGATATCCAGCACCTTTGCCGGCTCCGGCCCCCGGTCGATCATATCGCCCAGAATGTAGAGCATATCGTCTCCCGAGAAGGCGATCTTCTCCAGCATTCTCTCCAGAAGGCTGCCCATCCCGTGCAGGTCAGACATTACATACGTATATCCCATACGCCCACCGCCTTCTATATGTGTCTTTTCACAGTTTCCTTCAGAATATATTTTCTGTCACTGTAGCGGTTCACAATATAGCCGTTCGCCTTCTGTTCCATTTCATCCGGAAGAGGCGGAAGTGATACGTCCGAACCGTACTTGCGCTTCAGCGCCCGCTCGAGAAGATAATCACATACCTGCGGGTTCTTCGGGAGCAGAGGCCCGTGCAGATAAGTAGCGATCACATTTTTATACACCACGCCCTCATATCCGGATTTCCCGGTATTCCCCAATCCGTAGAACACCTTGCCGAAAGGCGTGTGATCTCCGATATAGGTCCGGCCTCCGTGGTTCTCAAACCCGACCACCGGCTGTTTAAAAAGCGGACTGTTGAGCACGATATTGCGGATCAGACGCTCCGGCTGCCACTCTGTCGTAATATTCAGGATGGAGAGGCCTTCGATGGTTTTCTTGTCTGTCTTATAATATTTCCCGAGGAGCTGATAGCCGCCGCACACTGCCAGCACCACGCCGCCGTCCTCGACATAAGCTTTGAAGTCTGCCTGAATGTCCTTTAAGAATCCGCAGACCAGCTCCTGCTCCCGGTCCGATCCGCCGCCCAGAAGCACGATATCCAGCTTCGAGAAGTCGATCCGGTCCCCCGAAAGGAACGGGATCACCTCTGCCTCCATCCCCCGCCATTCCAGACGTTTCCGGAAGCACTGGATATTGCCCCGGTCTCCGTACAGGTTCAGAAGGTCCGGGTATAAGTGTCCGATCGTCAATTTCTGCTTCGTCATGCCCGGGCACCCCCTTTCTTGTTCTTGTCTTTCTTGCCTTTTTCTCCGTTCTTATCTGTTTCCCCATTCTTGTCCTTTTCTGCTTTCTTGTGCTCCTGATCTGCCGGCCCGTCCTGGTTCCGGCAGGCCGTCCCGCCTGTCCCGGCTGAGACAGACTGCTCCTTCTCCAGCTCGGTAAGCAGATGGTTCGTCCGGTACAGCCCGGAGTAATTCACAATCACATAGAGATTCTTCGTCCCGTGCTGCACGCAGTCCAGAATGGATGCCCGCAGATCCGTGGTTGTCTCACAGGGAATATCTTCGTATTTCAGCCGCAGTCCCATATCATAACGCCTTGTGCCCGCAGTAATGATCCGCTGTGCATTGCTGTCAGCCAGATATTGGAAATCCACATCCCAGAGCCAGGAGATATCTTCTCCGTCCTGGTAGGTGTCATTGATCTGAATCACAAGATCCTTTGGCTTGGGATCCTTCAGCACAAGGGAAACCTTCTGCTGGAATCCGATGGGGTTCTTGGCCAGATGAAGCTGAACTCTCGCTCCGCCGACCGAGAAGATACTCTCCCGGTTATTTCCATAATCAAAGGCTTCTATCATCTCTTTGAATCCGGCATACCCGGCTCCCATGGTCTTCAACGCGGTATATGCGGAAAGGGTATTGTAAATATTATAAGGCGTTCGGGCTGTGGAATGGATCTTCATGCCGTCCATCTCAAAGGAATAGAGCTCCTCATGGAATTCGATCTGCTCCGCCGAATAATCGGGCTGCGGACGCTCCCATCCGCAGTTCGGACAATGATAGATCCCCAGCTGTCCATAGTGGAAGAAATCATACTCCAGCTTCTTCCCGCATTTCCTGCAGAAGATGCTCTCCCGGATCTCTGAGCGGGAGATATCGTCAAAAATCTGTTCACTGATTCCATATGTGACATACGGATTCCCGCTGTTCTCCGCCAGAGAATAGGACAGGATATCATCACAGTTGATGATCAGTGTGGTCTTGGGCACACTTTGCACCGCGGTCATCAATTTATTATAAGTGATATCCACTTCTCCGAACCGGTCCAGCTGATCTCTGGAAATATTCGTCAGCAGCGCGCAGTCCGGTTCCAGCTTCGGCAGAACGCCCACGGACGCAATCTCGTCCACCTCAATACAGGCATAATCTGCGTCCAGTCTCCCCTTCTTGTCTGTAGACAGAACGAAGGCAGAGATAATCCCATTCAGCATATTCGCGCCGGTCCGGTTGATGATGACCTTCTTTCCCTCACTCTCCAGAGCCCGGCAGAGGATGGCATTGGTCGTGGTCTTCCCATTCGTGCCCATGGTCACGATCGTTTTCCCACGCACCTGAGAGGCCATCTCCTTCAAGATCCCCGGATCAATCAGACGCGCCACATATCCGGGCAGCGTCACCCCGCTTCCTCTGTTCATTTTCCTGATCAGGCTGCTTGTCGCCTTTGCACATGTTATTGCAAGTCTGCTTCTCAATCTCATAATCTGCTCCAACTCTTTATCTTTTCCTCTTTCCTGCCGATTCCGCCGCTTTCATCAGAACCGGCTGTTCCCTGCCTGTTTCCCTGTCCCGCAGTCCATTCCCGATCCATCCCGGTCAGTTCCTGAGCCATCCGGGTCAGTTCCCGGTCCGGCTCTGCCGTTTCAGAAGTTCCCGGATCGCGTAGGCCACGCCAAGTTCTGCATTGGTTTTTGTAATATATTTTGCCGCTTTTTTCACTTCTGTATCCGCGTTTCCCATTGCCACAGTGGCTCCGAAATCCATAGACAGCATAGAGAGATCGTTTAAACTGTCTCCCAGCGCCATCACCTCGCCCATCTGATATCCGAGGGATTCGATATACTCTTTCAGGACCGGGCCTTTCTGTGCCTTCACATCCGTGATTTCCAGGTTCGTGCGGAAGGAAGACGCAACCGCGATATCCGGGTTCTGACTCAGCTGCCGGCTGATCTGGCCCAGCATTTCCGTATCTTCCGCAAACAAGAACAGCTTGTACACCGGAACTCCTGCTGCCGCCATCTCATCCAGGTCCGCGGCGGCCTTTGTCCGCTCCTTCAGCTGCGCGTACAGACGGCTCTTCAGGATTTCTTCCCTGCTCAGATCCATGTGGAAATCATGAAGCTGCAGGACAATGCTCTCCTCGATCTCCTCCGGTTTTCCGATCCGATAGTCAGAACCGGGTGTGCAGAAAATCAGAGAAACCGGGTAGTTCCGTATAATCTCGTACATCCGGGCGCACAGCTCCATGCTCATAGGATGGGTGATCACAACCTTCTGATCTGGTCCGCGCACCTCCGCGCCGCTGCTGACAATATAGTCGCACACCAGCCCTGTGCCGCTCAGTTCTTCCATCGCTCCCGGGAAATTCCTTCCGGTACTGATTATAAAACGAATGCCCGCCCTGCACGCTTCCCGCACCGCGTCAAGGGTTTCAGGCGCCGGCCTGTGGTCTTCTCCGAGCAGTGTGCCATCCATGTCGCTTGCGATTACTTTAATCATCTGCGTTCTCCTTCGTGCTTTTTCAACATCACCGTACATTCATCAGAGATGGGGAAGGCTGTACGGCTGCTTTTAAACGCTGTCTTCCCACGTTTACCCTCATCATTATAAAGACTTTCCCGCAATCGCGCAACCATAAGTGCATGCTGCCGTTCACGCTCCTTATGCAGGCTGCTGCCGTTTACACGTATGCTTAAGGCCCGCTGCTTTATGCTGCATAAGGGGCAGACGGCCTTAAGGCAGACGCAGAGAGCGCCTTTTCATGTGCAAAACAGCGGCGGCAGCCCTTGCGATTCTGAAAACCGGTGCTATACTGGTAACAGACATTCTCCTCTCTGTACAGGGACTGTACCGCCCGGGTTCAGAGAAGGGAAAAGTGCAGCAGGCAAATGTGAGGTAGAATCATGCTTGAATTTTTAAGAGAAGAACAGGTAGATGAACATATTATAAAAGGAATCACACAGTTCCGGGAAGATTATCCCGCAGGGCACCAGGAGTGGAACGCGCGTCCCCGGTATATGTATTATGGGAAGGAGGTGTGGGAGCAGGCAGCAGAGGCGCTGCTCTGCGGGGAGAACCTGCTTCTGGCCGGCTCCAAAGCCACCGGCAAGAATGTGCTGGCGGAAAATCTGGCCGCCCTCTTTGGGCGCCCCTCCTACAATGTGTCTTTCCATATCAATATGGACGCTTCTTTTATGATCGGAACGGATACATTCCGCAGCGGCCAGGTCGTGTTCCGTCCGGGCCCGGTCTATCAGTGCGCCTCTCTTGGCGGCTTCTGTATTCTGGACGAGATCAATATGGCACGCAATGAGGCGCTGGCCGTGCTTCATTCTGTGCTTGATTTCCGCCGGATCATCAGTGTCCCCGGTTACGACACGATCTCCGTTCACCCCGCAGCCCGCTTCATTGCCACTATGAACTACGGGTATGCAGGAACCCGGGATCTGAACGAGGCGCTGGCATCCAGATTCATGGTCATTCACATGCCGGAGATCACCCAGGACAATCTGGAGAAGCTGCTCCGCCGGGAATTCCCTGATATGAAACGGGACGCCGCGCGCCAGTTCTCGGCCCTGTTTATGGATATCGAGAAGAAATGCAGGAACGGCGAACTCACGCCCAAGGTTCTTGACCTGCGGGGACTTCTGGATTCGATCCGGCTGATGCACCGGGGCCTTTCCCCGCAGCCTGCACTGGATATGGGAATTACGAATAAAACCTTTGACAGCTACGAGCAGTCTCTTGTCAAAGATATCATCGCTTCCCGGATCTCAAAGAAGACAGAAAGTGCTTCCCTGTTTTCCTAACATCGCAGACACATTACAGGCAGGAGCAGAAAATGAAGATAGCAGAAAACGGTCTAGCTGTACGCCGGAGAGCGCTCAACATGATTTGGACTGCCGCGGAAGAATACGGATTTGAGCCTGTATTCATGGCATTTACTTCAGACGGACAGCCGGACTTCTATATGAATTCGATTATTGGATATGTACATAAATGGTACGATCCTCAGATCATGGACGAACTTTTTGACACCGTCGGACAGGCGCTGCTGAAAGAGACCTTGGACGGGATCCTCTGGATCGGGCTGGAGAACTGCGCCTTCGAGCGGGAAGTCCGGGAGCGGCCGGTCCTGTCAGAACTCCGCCTTGCCTGTGCGGATGCCTTCTTCCGCCGCCAGTTCACCAAGTCCCGCCAGCAGTGGATGGCCCAGAACAGTCTGGTATATGCACTCCAATCCGCAAGGTGGCGCACGGTCCTTGGGAAGGATCCGGGGCTGTTCAATCCCTGGGAGCGGAAGCTGTTCGAGGAGCTGAACTACAGCGGCGACTGGGATGCCCGGGAGATCGCGGAGCATACCTGCCAGGTATTCCGCCGTTATTTCCACTTCCGTAAGAACGGCGCACAGAACCTCCTCTTCCGCAGACTAAGAAGCACCCTGTCCAAAGCGTTCACGCGGATCCTTCCTTCCCGGATCATGCGGGCAGAGGATCTCCTCTTCGGCAAAGCGTCTGACGGCGGGGGCCAGATCACAGCCCGCCGGGCGAATCATGCCCGTCTGATCTCCGCCGCCGAGGAAGAGAACAACCGGATCTACATCGAGAACTGCTTCGGACTGCCGCTTCTGGGCCGGGAAGAAAGTGAGCAGACCGACCGGCTTCTCTGCACAGGCCGCCATGCCGGCTGCCACCTCTACTTCACCGCAGGGCAGCGCCCCGCCGACGCCCCGGCAGACCCGCTCATCCGCAGAACCATCCAGGGGGCCCAGGCGCAGGCTGAGCGCAACCGGACGCACTATCAGGAGAAACTCCACTTCTACCAGAACAGCATCAGCCGGCTCTCACAGCAGATCCGCAACGCACTTCTGGTCTACCCGCAGCCGCTGAAGGTATTGAGCCGTACAGGGCTCCTGGCTCCGGCTGAGATCTGGCGTGCCGCAGAGCTCGACGACGAACGGATTTTCACAGACGTTTTCCGCGAGGAGCATCCCGATTTCTCGGTGGATCTCCTTCTGGACGCCTCAGCTTCCCGCCTGCAGGTGCAGGAAATCATCGCCGCTCAGGCTTATGTCATCGCCCGGAGCCTGGCCCTCTGCCAGATCCCGGTCCAGGTCAGTTCTTTCTTAAGCCTCCGCGGACACACCGTGATCCGCCGGTTCTGCGGGTACGAGGAACCGGAGCGGCAGGACCAGATCTTCAGCTACTTCGCTGCGGGCTGGAACCGTGACGGGCTGGCTCTGAAGGGCATGGACGCACTTATGGCCGACTCACCATCGAATCACCGGCTCCTCATCGTACTGACAGACGCCAGTCCCAATGACGATCGCAGCATTCCTTCGGATCCTGAAAACCGGCATTTCGCTCCCCGGGATTACTCCGGCAGCGCAGGGATCCAGGATACCGCAGCAGAAGCCCGCAGCTTAAGACGAAGCGGAATCCAGCTCATGGCCATATTAAACGGAGAAGACGGCAGCCCGGAAGCCGCACGGAGCATCTACGGAGAAGACTTTGTGCGGATCGAAAATGTCAGGCGAATGTCCGACGCCGTTGGCCTGCTTCTCCAGAAACAAATCGAGAAACTCCAGGTCGGATAAATGATTTCGCCGGGCTATCTGCGAAACGCTGTACGAAATCCCAAAAGCCCGGAATGCAGAATCCTGATCAGATCCGCATTCCGGGCTCCTTTTTGTATCATTCTGAATCTTCTTTTCTCAGATCTTGATATCCTTCAGTCTTCCCTCGCCTCTTAAGTATCTTCTATATATGAAGCAGAACACACAAGAAGAGATGCACGCCGCCGCTCCGTCCGCGATCGGTTCAGCATAGAACGCCGACTCTGCCGCGAAGAAAAGCGGCAGGATACAGGTTGCCGCGAAGTACATCGACTTCCGGATCAGAGACAGGCTCAGAGAAGTCTTCGTCATCCCAAGCGCTGTCAGGCCGTCCACAAACACATACTGGAAACTTAACGGTATGATCATCAGGGTAAACGCCTGAATTCCCCACACTGCCAGCTCCCGGTACTCCTGCTGATCCGTAAATATGTATACAAAATACTGCGGGACAATCCTCGAAATCACAAACATAATGGATGTGAAACAGACGCACAGCATCAATACCCAGAAGAAGATCTTCCGGATCCTGTCCGGCCGGTTCGCACCGTAATTATAACTGATCAGCGGCTGAGATCCTCCCGTAATCCCCAGCATGGGCGAGGTGATCAGAAGCATATAGCTCTGGACAATCGTCGCTGCGGTAATCAAAGTATCCCCGTATTCCTGCCCTCCATAGTGCTGAAGAACCGCATTCAAAGCAATGATAATAATACTGTCCGTTGCAAGAATGAGAAACGGCGAAAAACCGATCTGCACGATCCGCCTGCCGACAGACATCTCCGGCTTCACAATCCCCAGCGGTACTTTCATCTTCTTTCTGCGAAGGGTCAGCAGCACGAACGCACAGGATGACATCTGCGCAATCACCGTCGCCATAGCCGCGCCTGCCACTCCTTGATCCAGCAGGAAAATAAACACCGGATCCAGCACAATATTAATCACTGCGCCAATTAATGTGGTCATCATCCCCAGCACCGGGAATCCCTGCGCCGTGATGAAGTAATTCATCCCCATCGCCAGAAGGGCAAAAAACGTTCCCGCCGTATAGATCGTCAGATAGGTCTCCGCATAGACAAACGTCACCTCACTGGCGCCAAAGCAGCGCAGAAGCCACTCCTTGGACAGCAGAAACAGGATCGTCAGTGCCAGGGAAACACCGATCAGCATCGAAAAGCTGTTGGCCATCAGCCGCCTGGCCCCCTTCTCATCCCCAGCTCCAAGCCGCACGGAAAACAGCACAGATCCGCCGATCCCAAACAGGGTCCCAAAGGAGGACAGCAGCGTAACAATGGGAGCGCAGACCCCGACTCCGGCCAGGGCATCCGCCCCTGTCCCCGGTATATTTCCCACATAGATTCTGTCCACAATACTATAGAATACGTTGACAAACTGCGCGATCATAAATGGAACGGATATCTTCAGTACAAGCAGGGGGATCGAATCCCTGCCGAAATCATTGGTCTTCTTCATCTTCTGTTCCCCATTTCTCTCAATTTCCGCTCTACATTATAACAGGAAATTCAGAAAATGGAAGAGCAAAACAACTCCCGCAGAAAAAGTCTCCCGCAGCCGCGTTTTTCGCGCGGCTGCGGGAGACTTTTTCTGTTATCGTTTCTTCACTTCTTCTCAGTCCGTCTATCATCTGCCGTTCGTCATTAACCCTCAATAGAGATGGTCTTCTTCGTCTCAACGGCTTTGGCATCTTTCTTCGGAATGCTGATGCTTAAGATTCCATTCTCGTATTTCGCTTTGATGTCTTCCTGCGTAAGCACATCGCCTACATAGAAGCTTCTCTGCATTGCACCTGCATAACGCTCTCTGCGGATATATTTGCCCTTCTTATCCTGCTCATCCTTATCCAGGCCCTTCACTGCGGATACCGTCAGATATCCATTCTCAAGTTCAAGACTGATCTCGTCTTTCTTAAATCCCGGCAGATCAATGTCCACTTCATATCCGGCCTCATGCTCCTGGATATCTGTCTTCATCATGTTCTTAGCATTCTTTCCGTACAGCGGATTCTTCTTTCCCCAGAACTCTCTCTCAAACGGGAACTCCATCCAATCATCATCAAATAAATTCTCTCCAAAAATACTCGGCATTAACATAAGTCATATCTCCTTCCAAAAATAAAATATGAATTAATCTGTTCTATATTATTAAGCACTTCACGGAAACAATCCGGAGTGTTGAGTATAAAGAACCAGGAATCGGAGTGATTCTCATTTCAGCTCCCTCCTTTGTTCTAGCTGTACTATAGCACCTATTGTTAGCACTGTCAAGAGGTGAGTGCTAATTTTTATAATATTTTTTGGAGAACACCTGGAAAAGCTTGATTTAGAAAAATCATTTTGTACATAGTACCAGTGGATTTTTTCTGAAAATCGTATATAGCGTCGGTGGACAAGAGGCAACACGCCTGAAACTGAATGATATCCGAACAGGCAGTGTCAACCGTATCCTTTATCAGCATAATGGCCTGATAGCTCCTGTCTCTGATACATATAAACAAATTGAACAGCAGCAGGAAAATGATGCTTCCTTGAAAAAACTCACATCAGAAAATGAAGAATTGCAAAAACAACTTACCGAATTACAGGAACAGCTTTCAAAAAATAACAATTCTCCTTTATCCTCCATAAGCTGGATTTGCTTCTCTTACGATATCTCCATACTCTGCTTTTAATTCCAGAAAGGCGTCTTCCACTTCTGCCGGTATGTCAACATGTGCTATATAGTTCCTGCCCTTGGGACCGTACCCATCCGGCCGGTCGGATAACCGGGGGATCTCTCCCATCAGCAAGGTAAGGTACCGGTCCATATCCCACATGCCCCAAATGGCTTTCTCATATTGCAGTTCCTGATCTTTTAAAAGAACCTTTGCCTGGTAAGCTGCGAAATGAATGATTTCGATATCAGGAGCATATTTTCTCAGCCCGGCTCCCATCCTGCGCTGCATCGCTGCATCCTGGCATAAAATGATGGATTGAAACGGGATTTGATTCTTCTCTAACAGTTCCAATAAATAAGTAATATTGTTGCCGCAATTCGTTGACCTGCACTCCAGGAAATCAGCGTGCAGCCCGTAGCGGTATTCAATATATGATTCAAATATTTCGGCTTCTGACCGGCCGGCGGTTTCAAGCGCTGGGTATTCTTCCCGCATTTTCATCCGCAATGTCTCCGTCGTATGGCCGGCCCCGCCCACGATGATATACTTTTTCGCCACATTCTTTATCATCGCGTCAGCGAGGACATCGCCTCCGCATAGAATGCTGCCGCCGAACAGAACCATCACGTCAGCTTGTTCCATGCTGTATTTGCTTTTTAAGGCTGCTCCTGTCAGTTCCGGCAGGTCTCTCGGCCCGCAAAATCTTCCTAACATATTTATGCAATCTGCAATTCTCTCCTGCATATCCAATCCTCCTGCACGAAATTCGTCAAAGCTTCTGGCTGTTCCGCCTGGTGTTTCTTTCCATGGGATTCTCCCCCTGCACCAACACTGCACTCCTTTTGCGAAGGAGTGCAGCATTATTATAGCAGCATATTCTGGCAGAATGCAAATTAGCGTCAGTGTACAAGGGGCAATACGGTCGATGAAGGGCAAATTTAAGCCCCTTTGTCGTTACTTTCACTCCGCGTACGTCTCTGTACGCGTCGTTCAAGTGCCTAAAAGGGGCTTAAATTTGCCTCTTCACGACTCGCAGACCTCAACCGC
>CASDTX010000066.1 GCA_949283695.1 uncultured Eubacteriales bacterium
AAACCGCGTAATTTCGGCGATTTTCAGCGTTATCCTCAATCGGCGTACGTCCAGTACGCCTCAATCGTCTGCCTTGAAAAGCGCCGAAATTCCTGCGGTTGAGGTCTGCGAGTCGTGAAGAGACAAATTGAAGCCCCTTTTAGGCACTTGAACGACGCGTACAGAGACGTACGCGGAGTGAAAGTAACGACAAAGGGGCTTCAATTTGTCCTTCATCGACCGTATTGCCCCTTGTCCACCGACGCTAAAAAGATCGTTTATAATTCTTTATGGAAATTTTATTGGCCTTTCCTGCGGGTGGTGGTAAGATATCCTTACCTGTTATAGTTGGGGGCAAATACTTCGGCTGTAACACCGCATCAAAATCCCGGGCAAACAAATCATTCTATAGTTCCGCTGTCCGGACAGGAAGACTGCTTTTGGCAGTATAATTCAATTTATATCATGGCATTTCGCCGGAGATTCCACATTTTGATGTAAACAGTTCAGTTATACAGTGCGGTTTTATGAAAGGAGAAGCCTATGGGAAAAGCGAATGTAGCAGTCAACAACTGGCTCAGCGACAATGAGCGGTTTGCCGACCTGTTCAACGGAGCTCTGTTTGGCGGCAGACAGATCATCCATCCGGGGGAACTGGAGCCTCTGGACCGGGAAGCGGACATCATCGTCACGGATAAAGACGGGAAGGAGAAAGGAATTCAACGGTACCGGGATATCGCAAAAAGGTGGAGAAACGAGGTCGATCTTGCTGTCCTTGCCTGTGAGACGCAGAACAAGGTGCACTATGCGATGCCGGTACGGAACATGTTAAATGACAGCCTGACGTATATGGATCAGATGAAAGCGTTGTGGAAGCAGAAAAGCCCCCGGGATCGGAAGAAGCTGACGGGGGAGGGGTATCTGTCCCGTTTTACGAAAGAGGACCGGCTGTATCCGGTGGTTACCATCGTGTTCTACTATGATGTGAAAAAGTGGGACGGGGCAGTGGATCTGCATGGGATGTTCGGAGTCGGAAGAGACAGCGGCAGCGGGAATGCAAGCCTAATGAGACAATATATCCCCAACTATCATATCAATCTGGTAGACGCGGGGAATATCGCTATGCCGGATTGCTTCCGTACTGATTTACAACAGACATTCGGTATGCTAAAATACAGAGAAGACAAAGAGAAACTTAAGAAGTACATCAACGAGAACAGGAAATACTTTGGAAATATAGACCGTGAGACCTATCAGGCTTACCGGGAATTCCTTCACTCGGAGAAGGTGATGAAGGAGCACATGGCAGGAAATGGGAAGGAGGATCACATCGATATGTGTAAGGCATTGGAAGATCTCTACGCGGATGGTGTAGAAGAAGGCATGGAAAAGGGCATGGAAAAGGGACAGATGCTGACTTTGATCAGCATAGTGAAGAAGAAGTTCCTCCGTGGGAAATCTTTAGAGCAGATGGCGGATGAACTGGAAGAAGAGATTCCGGTAATTGAGAGGATCTATAAAGCAGTGGCTGAGGAACCGGAAGCGGATCAGGAGACCATTTTCGGAAAACTGAAAGAGAACTGAATTTTATGTTGTATACAGGCGGTTAGTCCTTTAGAGGCTGACCGCTTTCTTTGATATGCTTGTTTTCAGCAGGTGGTGATATGATATCACCACCTGTTATAGTTGGGTGGAAATTACGCGGCTTGGCGAGTGCTGCCCCTTGTCCACCGACGCTAACGCCGAATCAAAATCCCGGGCAAACAGATCATTCGATCGTTCCGCCCATTCTCTCCCGGTAGGCTGCCGGGGTAACGTCCACGATATCGCGGAATACTTTGCTGAAGTAGTTCCTTGTGCCGAAATGCAGGGAGTCGCTGATATCCTGGATGCTCTTCTTCGTTGTAATGAGTGCGATCTTCGCATACTCTATCCGCGCTTCTTTGATATAGTCTGTCAGCCGGATCCCCTTTTCTTTGTAGAATTTCTTTGTGAAATAATAATCGGTATAGCCCATCTCTTTGGCGATGCTCTCTACGGAGAGCGGTTTGAGCACATTGGCGCGGATATAGTCGCAGCATTCCTGCACAGAGGCGGAGACATCCGGGCTCTGGTGCAGGTCGTGGACTCTCTGGACGCATTCCTTCAGCAGATCGTGATAGAGCGCAGTAAGGCGGCTCAGCGTATCGCACTGTTCGATCTGCGAGATGTACCGTTTCTCGAGTGCTTTCACTGTCTTGGGAGAAAGTCCGCCTTCCAGGGCGGCCCGTGTACACAGAGCACAGGAGATCAGAACCGTGTTCTTGGCATCCCGGATCGAGTCGCCTGTGTGAGAGAGGAGCCTGCCGCCGAAGTCTGCCTCGTCCTCTTTCACCTGCATGAAGTTCAGATTCCCCTCTCTGACAGCCTGCAGCAGAAGCCGTTCTCCCTTTATCTCCCGGTCAGAATCTACGGTATCCATGCTTTCATCCGGTTCGTCATAATCATCTGTTTCTGGTTTAACATCTGTCTTCTGGAAGAGGAAATCTCTCGGGAGCACCCGGTCTTCTGTGATCATATAGTGGAGCATGGAGCTGTATTGGGTCAGCATGGAAGGCAGGACGACAGGCACTTTCTCCAGAACTCTCATCAGCTGTTTCCGCGCAGAGATGGAGAAATCCAGCTTGCGCAGCTCATCTTCGATGCTTTTGGCAGAGGTACTGCTTAAGAACACCGGGCCCATGATGATGAGAAGACAAGGATTCCCCTCTTCGTATGTATGTTCCGCGACCCAGACAAGGCCCCTGGAATCGCTTAGAATCGCCGGCCGGCTGCAGCCGCCTTTCTGCCTCCGCACAAATTCCAGACAGTCCCCCAACTCCAGAAACATAAGGAATTCCTTTTCATAAGGACAGGTGGAGTAGATAAGCTCATACTCCGGCCCGAAGCACCACATGCCGATCTCAGCGGCATTATAGACTGCGCCGGCCAGAAGTCTGAGTCTTTCCTGATAAGGGATCCATCCCATAATGTGCAGCCTCCTTTTCCGAAGTTCATTTTGAATCGTAATCATCTGTCTGCCGGTCCGTTCTCGGAGGCAATGACTACCTGTGTTTTATTATAAGTGAGAAGGACAGAAAATGCCAGTGTCCGGGGGCTTGGATTCGTTTTTTTTGTATCTGAATTCGTTCTGTTGCAGAGACGGAATTATTATTTATACGCAAGAACGAATCTTTATCCATCTGAATCTGCAGCGGCCCTATATAATGAACGTTAGTATATCAGAGAGCAAATGCAGGAAGATGAATGATGGAGGACTCAGTATGAGAGAATGCAGAAGATATGTGGATAACTGGATATTTCTGAAGGAAGATGCAGGAGTTCTGGCTGCGGCGGATGCTGCGGGAGAGCGTGTAACTCTGCCGCATACATGGAATGCGGCGGACGGACAGGACGGAGGCAATGATTACTACCGCGGAACCTGCTGGTATGTGAAGAAAGAAGGAGATATCCGTCCCCGGGAAGATCAGGAGGTATGGCTGGAATTCCGCGGAGCGGCGATGTCTGCGAAAGTGTATGTGAATGGCCGCCTGGCTGGAAGTCATGATGGTGGATATTCCACATTCCGGGTAAATCTTACAGAATATCTGGCAGAGGAGAATGTGATCGCGGTCGCTGTGGACAACCGTCCGTGCCGGACTGTATATCCGCAGAAGGCTGACTTCACTTTCTACGGGGGCATCTACAGAGACGTGTATCTTCTGACTGTGCCGAAAGCGCATTTTGCACTGGGATATTACGGCGGAAGCGGGGTGAAAGCAACGCCGCAGATCGAGGGGAAAGACGCGAGAATCGCGGTGGAGATCTGGACAGAGAATACCGCGGACGGTACGGAGGCAAAGCTGGAAATCATGGATGCAGAGCGCAATCTGGCAGCGGAAACATCCGTACAGATCCGGGGCGATCATGCCTCTGCCGAACTGGTTCTCAGGGATGTTCATCTCTGGAACGGGAAGAAGGATCCATATCTGTATACATTGAAGGCAGTTCTCTCAGGAGACAGCCTGGCGTCGGACGAGACCGAGACGACATTCGGCTGCCGGACATACTATATTGATCCGGAGAAGGGCTTCTTCCTGAACGGAGAACCCTATCCGCTCTGCGGCGCGGCCCGTCATCAGGACCGTCAGGGTGCGGGAAATGCGCTGACACCGGAGATGCATGAGGAGGATCTGCGGATCATGATGGAGATGGGGGCGAACACGGTGAGGGCAGCCCACTACCAGCATGATCAGTATTTCTATGATCTGGCAGACCGCCGGGGAATGATCGTGTGGGCAGAGATCCCTTATATCACAGAACATCTGCCGGAGGCACGGGCCAACACCGTCTCCCAGATGACCGAGCTGGTGGTACAGAACTATCATCATCCGTCCGTGATCTGCTGGGCCCTGTCCAACGAGATCACGGCCACAGGAGGCGTATCTGAGGATCTGGTGGAGAATCACAGGATCTTAAATGATCTGTGCCATAAGCTGGATTCCACAAGGGTGACTGCAATGGCGCATGTGTTCATGCTGAACACAGAAGAAGAGTTGGTTGCGCTGCCGGATATCTGTTCCTACAATCTCTATTACGGCTGGTATGTGGGTTCTATGGAGGATAACGAGGCGTGGTTCGACCGATTCCATGAGGAACATCCGGGTACGGTCATCGGCCTGTCCGAGTACGGCGCGGACGCGAATCCGCAGTACCAGAGTGCGAAACCGGAGAAAGGGGATTACACCGAATCTTATCAGGCGCTCTATCACGAACACATGCTGAAGATGTGGAAAGAGCGTCCGTATATCTGGGCCATGCATGTGTGGAACATGTTTGACTTCGGAGCGGACGGACGCAGCGAGGGCGGCAAGCCCGGACAGAATCAGAAAGGGCTTGTTACATTTGACCGGAAGATAAAGAAGGACGCCTTCTATATATACAAGGCGTACCTGTCGGATGAACCCTTTGTTCATCTGTGCGGAAGGCGATATGTGGACCGGACGGAAGCGGAGACAGAGATCAAAATGTATTCCAACCAGCCTGAGGTGACCCTGTATGTGGACGGGGAGGAGAGGGAGACCCAGGCCGGGGATAAAGTATTTTGCTTCCAGGTTCCGATCAGCGGCGAGCATGAGATTGAAGTGAGAAGCGGGGAACTGACAGACCGGATGAAGATCCGCCGTGCGGCCGAACCGAACCCGGAGTATGTATGCCCTGGGCATGAGGTGATTAACTGGTTCGATCGTCCGGACATGGAGAAGCGGGAGGGATATTATTCGATCGAAGACTGCATGAACGACCTGTATCAGAGCCCGGAGGCGGCAGCAGCGGTGGATCAGATCATGGCCAAAGCTGCGGAGGCTTACGGCGATGTGGCCCAGGAAGTGGAGATGCCGGCGGATGTTCAGGAGATGATGGGACGTCAGTCGTTGATTGCACTGCTGAAGATGGCGGGAAGTGTGGTGACACCGGAGATGGTTGTGGAGCTCAATCAGGCGCTCTCAAAAGTAAAGAAACCAGAGTAAAAGGGGGAAAGTCAATGAAGAGAGAACAGATACTGGAACGGCTTGGATTCTGTGTTCCGGATAACAGGAAGAAACGGGTGATTGTACATGCGGACATTGCTGCAGAAGCGGATGATAACTTCGCCGTGATACATCATCTGCTCTCCCCAAGTGAAGATGTGCGGGGGATTATTGCGGCGAATTTCGAGTGGAAATTCCGGCAGAGTACACATCCGGCTATGCAGGCGCAGCGTCTGACCAGCATGGAGCAGAGCTATGAAGCAGGGCGCAGGCTGCTGGAACGGATGGAGATTGATGATGTGCCTATTCTGAAAGGAGCTTCGGATTTTATCGAAGACCGGGACAGACCGCCGCTCAGCGAGGGGGCGGAATTCATGATACGAGAAGCGATGCGGGAATGCGAGGAACCACTGTACATTGCGCTGCAGGCAGGCCTGACAGATCTTGCTGCTGCATATCTGACAGAGCCGCGTATTGCAGAGCGGATCACAGCAGCCATATGGATCGGAGGCGGTGCATATCCGGCGGGAGGAGAGGAGCCGAATCTGCGTCAGGATGTGTATGCGGCGCAGGTACTCTTTGATTCACCTGTGAAAATATGGCAGGTTCCAATGAATATTTATGCAGGGATGAATATTTCGCTGTCCAAGGTGATATCGAGAGTCAAACCGTGCGGGAAAGTGGGAGCCTACATTGTGGATGTTATGCTTAAGATCAATGAATTCTATGGACAGATTCCTTTGAGGATGGATTTCCCGCACGGGGAACTGTGGTCAATCGGGGATCAGCCGACGGTATCGGTGCTGCTGGAAAATGCAGCGGGCAGGCGATATCACGTGATCCGTGCGCCCCATATCCGTGATGATATGACCTACGAGGAGAACCCGGATGGGAAAGAGATCTGGGTCTTTGACCAGATCGACCGGAGACTGACGATGGAAGACTTCTTTGCCAAGCTGCGTCTCTGTTATGGCGGGCAGAGCGTCGTCTGAAGACAGGGACAAGGATTCGGGAGGCTCAGACGGGAAATAAGAACCGAAGGGGTCAAAAATAGCGTTGGCGGATGTTAATTCGGCAAGATCCAGAATATGACCAGATTAGATACACGATGACCAGTATTTGTATATGGAAAATCACGGAGACAGATATAATAAAGCCATCAAAGATATGCCATAATTCATGGTGACGAGTTCAGTTGCCTTGAATAACGGATGGACAGGGACACGATCAACTGGATTTGTACAAAAACGAATACAGGAGGTCGATATGGAAGAATTGAACATACGTATCCATGATGACAGCAACGGCCTGGATTATGTCCTTGTCGGAGACTACTACATTCCAGACCTGAAGCTGCCAGAGGAAAGCCGTCCCATCGGGCGGTGGGGACGGATCCACAGGGCATTTTTGAAAGAACACCGTCCCGGCAGGTACAATGAACTGCTTCTGTCAGGGACACTCTGGACGTATCTTGCCGACCTGAATGACCAGGCCGCTGACCGTCTGGCGTGTATTATCTCGCAGATGCAGGCGGCAGAAGGCATCACCGAGGAACTGAAATTCCGTGACCCGCTTGCATGGGTAGGAGCCATGAACAGCATCCAAAGCCGGGCAGAGGAGATCATCTTCTCTGAGATGGTCTTCGTCTGAAGGAGGTGGCTGCATGATCCTGGAAGAAATGTATAACGGCAGGTTTTATCCCTGCGAAACGGTGGTTGCCGATTCGCAGGAATACAGGCGGGCAGTCAAAGCCTGTGCCGATCTGATGGAGACCTTATCGGAACGGCTGAACAAGGAAGACTATAACCTGGTGGAAGAACTGCGGACGCAGGAGGCAATCATCCAGTGCGAGGAAAACGAAAGCCACTTTAAATACGGTTTTTCAGCAGGGCTGCTCGTCCAGCAGGAAGCCCGGGAGCAGGTGAAGCTGCGGGATAGAAACAAATAGTTCCGGTCCAGAACCGGGAAACACGGAGGCCATTCACTTTTAACGGTGGATGGCTTTTCTGTTACCTTTGTTTCTTGCGCCTGGATGCATAGTGCGGCTGTGGCTTAGCTCTTCCCCGCATGTTGTTGGGATTTTTGAGTATCCGGGACAGGCTTAGTATCCGCAGGAATGCCGAGAAATCTTCCGAAGAGATCTTCTCAAAGGGGATCTGCAGCTTATCGCAGAACTCCTGGATCAACATTTCCAAATTGCTGCCCTGCCCCACGGCCTGCTCAAATTTTCCTTTCACATCCTCCAACGAGGGCTGCGCATCGGCGGTGGTCCTGTCTTTCCTGTGGGCCTCCCGGATATCCCGGACGATGCTGTCCAGGTCCTCATGCAGGACATAGCTGAAAAAGTCGTTCTCCTGCACCTGCCCCAGTTCCAGCGTCCGTGCATAGAGATCGTCTTCTCCCGGGGCATATTTATCCAGGACAGTCTGCCGGGCTGCCTCCAGTACCAGGTTCATCTGCTCCACCCGCATATCAGCGATCCGGTCGATAAAAATTTCCATGTCCGTCATGAACCGCTGAAAGCCCGGATGCGTAGCCAGTTCGCAGAGGAGCCGGTTGTTGATCCTGTTGCTGCTCAAAAGTTCCACCATATCGTCACTCAGATGCAGGGCCTGAAGTTCTGTGTTTGGGTGATTTTTATTTTCCGTCAGCCCCATCAGGTAGTCAGCGGATACGCCGTAAAATTCCGCCAGCGTTGCAATCGCAAACGGGCTGATGTCTTTATAGTCATCGCTCTCATATTTCCCCAGCGCCGATCTGGACAGGCCGGTCTGTTCCGCCAGCCGTTCCAGTGTCAGATGCCTTTCCTTCCGCAGGTCCTGGAGCCTTTCCGGGATCGTCAGTTTATAGTGCATCCAATGCCCCCTCTCTTACGTTTTCCTGAAATAGCTACACCCATTATAGCACGATTCCAAAAGCGTGGAAATATAGGAATTTTGGGAGGTTTTCCAACGTCTTGGACATAGGAAGGCAGCCCGGTTTTTTCGGTAAAATGGTTCCTGTAAGACAGATACAGGACCTTAAAACTGAATGACTGGGCGCAGGGGATATGCCCTCCGGGGAAGTGACGCCATGACGGGAGCGCACCAAAGGGGGCGATACGCCGGGAGAGATTCCGGGCAGGAACGGCTTGCGGGCAGACCGGCACACAGCAACAAGTTTATCATGCGGGGCCTATGTCCCCGCAGCAAAGAAACGAAGGAAAATCATTATGACATTGAGCAGGAAAGAAAAGAAGATTTTGTATGCTTTCGGCTGCCCCAGCCGCAATAACACGGTGACCCGGCTGAAGTGGCTGGCAGCCATGGCCGTTGACCCGGAAGCCAAACGCTGGATGCTGGGTCTGGCCCGGAAGATAGACACGGAGACCGGAGAAAGCTGGTATGAAGCTTTTTACCACCATCTTCGCAGGGAGATGGACGAGTGCCGCCGTCTCAAGCGCAGCCTGCGTGTACTGAAAACCACTACGGATTATGAGGAGGGAATGTATGACAAAGCTGTCTAAATATGAGAAGGAAACCATCATCAACTGGAATGAGGGGGAGCGCCTTGCCAGTATCTATACCTTCAACGCCAGCCTGAAGCGCAGGCTTGCCGATTTCAGCCGGAACTATCCGCTGCTGTGCCGGTTGGAGCGCAGCACACCGGAGGGCGGCGTGGCCTATGTGCTGGACAAATCCCGGCTGTCCATCCGGCTGGTGCCGCCCTACAGTGAGGAACGGAAAGCTGCCGCCAGCGCCTACGCCAGGGAACACGGCTTTCAGGTCCTGACACCAGGGAAGAAAACCGCATGATTTCGGGGCATTTACGGGAAAAACAGCGGGCCTGTATCCGATACTTTGACCGGCAATCCCCGCAGGCGTATTCCGTATCCAGATCCCGCTTATGGGCGCAGCGGTGTGGATACGGAACCGGTGAAACGGGCGGGCACCGCTCTTTGGGTGGATGCCAGGTTCACCGGCGGGAGTACAGAGGGCAGCCAGCCCTTTGTTGGAGTCAAGGGGCAGCGCCCTTTGGCCGGGTACAGGGCGGCAGCGCCTGTGCGGCGTGGAGAGGCGGCGAGCCTTTCCTCCGGTGTCCAGAGGTGGAAAACCTTGGCCCAGGGAAAGTTGATGCCTGCGTCAACTTGTACTGGGTATTACCTGACGCAGACTTTCGCAGGATCTGCGGCTCCGCCGCCCTTCCCCGGCCCCGGAACATCTTCGCAGGAAGGAGGGAAATTGTTTGAAACTGACACGACACAACGGGCGCTCCGGCAGGCATGGCGTTTACAATCCCCGCCACAATGACCGCCGGTTCGATGTGGAGAACAGCGATCACATTGACGCTGGGCGGGCCCAGCAGAACATCTACTGGGACTGCTACCGTGGCTTCACCCTCCATGCGTTCCGGGAGAACCCGGAGCAGCCGGATTTCAGCTTTGAGGAAATCGAGCGGATGTATTATTACGAGCATTACTCGGACCATGTGGCGGCGCAGAACGCCCGGAATGAGAAAACCCGGCACACCGAGCGCAACCGCACGGTGGAGGATTTACGAAAGAATCAAAAGACCTGCCCGGAAGAGACACTTTACCAGATCGGTACGGTAGAGGATTCCGTCCCGCCAGAGGTACTGTTTACGGTTGTCCGGGAATTCCAGGAAGAGTTTGAGCGCCGCTTCGGCTCCCATGTCCACATCTTAGATTGGGCGCTCCATCTGGACGAGGCCACGCCCCATATCCATGAGCGCCATGTGTTTGACTGTGGGAACCGCTACGGAGAACTGTGTCCCCAGCAGGAGAAGGCGCTGGAGGAACTGGGTATCCCCCTGCCGCACCCGGAGAAGCCAAAAGGCAGGCACAATAACCGGAAGCAGACCTTTGATGCGGTCTGCCGGACACTCCTGTTTGAGATAGCAAAGCGCCATGGGCTGCACCTGGAACAGGAGCCGTCCTACGGCGGGCGGGAGTATCTGGAAAAGCAGGATTATATCCTGATGAAGCAGAAGGAACAGCTGTCGGCCCAGGAGCAGAAGCTGGAAGAACTGACGCTCAAAATCGAAGACGTGGAAACTCTGTTAGATGATGTTTCCGATGCAGCCTATGACAAGGCGGTGGAGGTGGTGGCCGATACGGTCCGGCAGGAAACCCACAAGGAAGATATCCGCCTGATCGAGGAGACAAAGAAGTGGGTGCTTTCGCCGGAGCGCAAAGCACCGAAGAAGGAGCGTGACTACGCCGCCGCCCGCCTGGATGAAGTGATCAAGAAGATCAAAAATGCCATGCAGAATGCCCTGGCAAACATCCAGAAAACACTCATGCAGCCGGAGACCGAACAGGCCGGGAAGGCACAGATCAAAGAAAAAGCCAGGGAGACAATAAAAGACCGTCTGGCAAGGGCAAAAGCGGACGCTGACCGGAAGAACCGGGAGCGCTGGGAACGGGAGGGGCGGACCGCCCCTGCAAAGAAAAACGATATGGAATTATGAAGCATCTGTTTTCTGCGGAAACCGGGTGCCTTTTCTTAAGTCTGGAGGTGAGAAAATCGAATGTGTTTGAAGCGGTGAAGGAGTCTGTCACCACAAGGCAGGCTGCGGAGTATTACGGGGTGCAGGTTGGCAGGAATGGGATGGCCTGCTGTCCCTTCCATGATGACAGGCATCCCAGCATGAAGGTGGACCGCCGGTTCCACTGCTTCGGCTGTCAGGCGGACGGGGATGTGATCGATTTTACCGCCCGTCTGTTCGGCCTGAGCGGAAAGGAGGCGGCGTTGAAGCTGGCGGAGGATTTCTCTGTCCGTTATGACGCCAAAGGGCATGACCCGCCCCGCAGGAGGCCGGTCAAACAAAAAATCAGCGAGGAACTGCGCTACCGGCAGGCGGAGCAGAAATGTTTCCGGGTATTGTGCGATTACCTGCATCTGCTGGAACGCTGGGAACAGGAATACGCCCCACAGATGCCGGAGGAAACATGGAACCCGCTGTTTGTGGAGGCATTACAGAAAAAGCTTTATATCGAGCATCTGCTGGATATTCTCCTGTCCGGCAGTCTGGAGGAACGGGCATCTATTGTCGCTGAGCACGGAAAAGAGGTGAGGAAGATTGAAAAGAGATTATCAGAGTTTGCCGCCAGCCACCCGGCAGGCTGTTATGAGCGCAGCCGAAGCCTTAGCGCCGGAGCAGAGCACTCTTGAAGTGCGGGAAAGCCTGACCGTCACGGAGAAAGGCCAGCCCGCCAACACCATCGGCAACTGCCGGACGGTGTTCTGCCATGACCCGCTGCTGCGGGACGCCATCCGGCTGAACCTCCTGACGGGCCGGGTGGACATCGTGCGGGATCTGGGCTGGCGCAGGGATACCAGCTCCCTGACGGATACGGATGTGAAGTACCTGCTTCTCTATTTTGAGCAGAACTATGGTCTGACCAGCGAGAAGAAAATGACGGCAGCCCTGTCCATTGTAGCGAATGAGAACTGCTACCATCCCATCCGGGACGTGCTGAACGGCCTCGTGTGGGACGGGACGCCCCGCATCCGCTCCTGCCTCCATCATTTCCTTGGTGCAGACCAGAGCGACTATGTAGAGGAAATGTTGAAGCATTTCCTGCTGGGTGCCATCCGCCGGGTGTTTTCTCCCGGCTCCAAATACGAGGAAATGCTCTGTCTGGTGGGCGGCCAGGGGGCCGGAAAATCCAGCTTCTTCCGCCTGCTGGCGATCCGGGATGAGTGGTTCAGTGATGACCTGAAAAAACTGGACGATGACCGGGTGTATCTGAAGCTGCAGGGCCACTGGATCATCGAGATGTCGGAGATGCTGGCTACCAGCAGCGCCAAAAGCATTGAGGAGATCCGCTCCTTTATCAGCCGCCAGAAGGAAACCTACCGAACGCCCTACGAGGCCCAGCCTAAAGACCGGCTGCGGCAGTGTGTGTTCGGCGGTTCCTCCAACACCCTGGACTTCCTGCCCCTTGACCGGGCCGGGAACCGGCGGTTCCTGCCGATTATGATTTACCCTGAGAATGCGGAGGTTCACATTTTGGAGGACGAGGACGCCTCCAGAGCCTATCTTTTGCAGGTGTGGGCGGAGGCCATGACGATTTACCGCAGCGGCCACTACTCTATGAAGTTCAGCAAGCCCATCCAGCGGCAGCTTGTAGAAGTGCAGAAGGATTTCATGCCGGAGGACACGGAGGCCGGGCAGATCCCGGGATTCCTGGAACACTACACCGGCAGCATGGTCTGCTCCAAACAGCTGTTCCAGGAGGCGCTGGGCCACACCTATGACGAGCCGAAGCGGTGGCAGCTTCACAATATCAACGAGATCATGAATACGGTGGTGACGGGCTGGAAGCCATTCTCCAATCCGAGGATGTTCACCGGATACGGCAGGCAGAGGGGCTGGGAACGGGACGTTTCCGGCAACGAACTGCCCGGCAACGAAGATGGATTTGTGGAACTGAGCGAGGAAGAATGCCGCCAGTTGGAACTTCCGAAGGAATGGATCGCATAAAATCCTCAGTTTGTTGCCGGGATGGTTGTCAGCCCGTTGCCGGGTTCGTTGCCGGGGATTTTCCGGTCTGGATGCGGAAAAAGCCTGTAAATAAGGCATTTTCTAATACCTATCTCTATCTCCGGCAACGAAAGCAACGAGATTTTTTAAGAAAATTTATAAAATAAGATTTGCAGGCCAGACGGTAGTTTACAGGTTTTTTAAGGCTCGTTGCCGGATTTCGTTGCCGGTGCTGCCCACAGGCCTGCCATTCTATGGAGGCAGTCTATGGAAAAAAGCAAAAATCAGAACAAGAAAATACGTTTTATCGTGGTTCGGGAGTTCTCCGGGGAGAAGCCCATGGAGGAGGTCTTTGAACAGATCATTGAGCGCCAGGCCTGCGAGCGTTTCGAGGGCTGGCTGGACACCCGGGAAACCGGGAAGGAAGCTGCGTAAAAACGGTTGAACCAGGGGCAGGGACATGGTATTATCATAGTATCGTGTCCCTGTTCATAGAAGGAGAACGCTATGAGCAGGAAAAAACAAGTCTATGAAAAGATCACCGCTCTCTACTGCCGGATCTCTCTCGATGACGGCGGCGACAATGAGAGCATGAGCATCAGCAACCAGAAATCCATGCTCCGGGACTTCGCAGAAAAGAACGGGATGTTCCGGTATGAGTATTATGTGGACGACGGCTATACGGGCCGCAACTTCAACCGCCCGGCCTTCCAGCGCATGATCGCTGACATTGAGGCGGGCAAGGTAGGCTGCGTGGTCACGAAAGACCTGTCCAGGCTCGGCAGGAATTATATCGAAGCCGGAAGCTATATCGAGATCTTTTTCCCCCAGCACAAGGTACGCTATATTGCCATTACGGACGGTGTGGACAGCCTGACCCGCCAGGAGATGGACATCACGCCCTTTAAAAATATCCTGAACGATATGTACAGCCGGGATATCTCCAAAAAGGTACTGGCCGGGCGCATGGCCCGTTCCCGGCAGGGGAAGTTCTGCGGCGGGAGGCCTCCTTTTGGCCTGATGCGTGACCCGGCGGACAAGGGGCATCTCATCCTGGACCCGGAAACAGCGCCCATCATCCGCAAGATTTATGACTATGCCCTGGACGGGATGGGTTCCATGAGGATCGCCAAGCGGCTGATGGAGGAAAAGATCCCGATCACCCAGGTGCGGGCAAACACGGA